>JAUCBT010000001.1:0-9261 GCA_034676685.1 Xanthobacter sp.
CTTCTGATGTCATATGTTCCCGCATTCACGATATACTGAGGAATAAACGCCCTTCACAAACTATCGCCGCAGATATCTATCTGCGGCGATTTTTATATGGGAACAGATCAATTCATTCAGATAAATGTTGAATCATGTTTTAATATTTATTACGCGAATATTATTCGTCGAGCCGGAGCACCCGAAGGGAATACCGGAAACGACAACGGCCAGATCTCCAGCATTGGCCAACCCCTCCTGAATCAAGGTGCAGCCAGCACTCTCAACCATTTCCTCATAGGAATGCACATCTGGCGAGCGAACCGTAAAGACACCCCACAGCAGGTTCAAACGCCGGGCAACGGCAAGATCGGGTGTCATGGCAAGAATAGGCAGACCGGTTCGCTTGCGCGCAATGCGCGCTGCTGTTGTGCCGCGTGAGGTAAAGCCAACAATTGCAGCGGCTTCAATCGTCTCGGCAAGAGTGGCCGCAGCACCTGCCACCGCATGCGGCACAGACTCCTCATCCACCGGCGCTGAAGTGGCAATAATGGATCGATAGAGCTTGTGCTGCTCGGTTGACTGGATGATGCGGTCCATCATCGCCACGGTTTGAAGCGGATATTGGCCGGTCGCGGATTCGGCGGAGAGCATCACAGCGTCAGCACCATCATAAACCGCGGTCGCCACATCCGAGACCTCGGCCCGTGTGGGGGTTGGCGAAGACACCATGGAATCCAGCATCTGGGTCGCCACGATCACGGGTTTGGCGGCAAGACGGCAGGCCCGCACCAGTTCCTTCTGGCGGCCGGGCACCTCCTCATTGGGGATTTCCACCCCAAGATCGCCACGCGCCACCATGACAGCGTCTGAAAGGGCGATGATATCGTCAATATGCTCCAGCGCAGATGGCTTCTCGATCTTGGCGAGAAGACCGGCTTTCCCGTCTATCAGGGCCCTTGCCTCGATCAGGTCAGCGGGACGCTGGACAAAGGACAGCGCCACCCAATCCATGCCGAGAGACAGCCCAAACTCCAGATCAGCCCTGTCCTTTGCGGTGAGCGGGGAGAGGTTAAGCATCGTGCCGGGCAGGTTCACGCCCTTGCGGTCCGAGATCACACCACCAACAATGACCTCCGCATTTATATAATCAGCCCCGACTGATATGGCACGGACCCTGACCCGCCCGTCATCAATCAAAAGATCCTGGCCCGGTGCAATGGCGGCAAAAATTTCGGGATGCGGCAGGGCAATAGCCTCTCGCCCACCATTTCCTCCGTCAAGGACGAAGCGCAAGGTCTCCTTCGCCTGAAGATTGATGCACCCATCCCTGATCGTGCCG
Organism: Xanthobacter sp.; assembly: GCA_034676685.1. Lineage (GTDB taxonomy): Bacteria > Pseudomonadota > Alphaproteobacteria > Rhizobiales > Xanthobacteraceae > Xanthobacter. Next base: position 1,322 of record JAUCBT010000001.1, read on the forward strand.
ACCCGGATCTTGGGGCCTTGCAGATCCTGAAGGATGCCAATGGGACGGCCTGTTTCAGCCTCCAGAGCGCGCAAGGCGCCATGAACACGCGCATGATCCTCATGCCGTCCATGGCTGAAATTCATGCGAAACGTATCGACGCCAGCAAGATACATGGCCTTCAGCATGTCCGGGTGGGCACTGGCCGGACCAATGGTTGCGACAATCTTCGCACGACGGTTACGCAGCATGATACCTCCCGCGGGCCAAGCCGCATCGTTCCGGCAACCGAGATGGCGCCAATGACTCTCAACTGAAAGACGCTCAGACCCTGGCGCACTGCCTCATGCACGAAAGCGGGGCTCTCCGGAGCCATCGCCACCTCGTGAGACCAAGGCACGCCGCAAGTTAACCGACGCCGTTATCCCCGCAGACAGGTGACGGAGCGCTGGAAAAAATCATTGGCGCCCATCTGTCCGCCCTTCAGGACAAGCGACATTTCCCGCCCGCCAATCTGCGCGCGCAGGATTGGAACCCCTGCACAGACCTCACCCGCATAATCGAGCCAGTCGGGTGCCAGTGCATTCACGATCGCGCTGGAGGTATCTCCTCCCGCAACGACAAGCCCTCCAACACGCGTCGCTTCCAGCACCTGTGAAACAAAGCGCGCGCCTTCATGGGCCAGACGAGCGGCAGAAATGTCACCGGTGGTTTCTGCCGTCAGATAAACGATGCTGTCCTGTCCACGCGCCATACGCTCACGCGCCCATTCCAGCCCCTGCTGGTACACCCTGCCCCGCTCAATCACATCTGCGGGGTTCAGTGGCAGACGCGCCAGTTCCCGAGCTGCACCAATCTGGGTGGTGGTCAGAGCCGAACGGGAACCTGCAAAAGCGAAAACAGGGCCGTCCATCTGATTGGCCGGAGGAACAAACCGACCATGGCGCGCGCGCGCAGCAAGCCATGCCTCCGCGACGGAAGATGCGCCCATGACAACCAGCCTGCGCTCAGCCATGAGCAGATCGCGCCCCACCTCTTCCACATCAGTCTGATCGAAAACATCGTAGAAGCGCGGGAATGATCCTCCCTTCTGGCCGATGCCGACATGGTACAAACCATTGAGGCCCAAGGCACCCAGATGCCGGATAAGATCGGCTTCATGCATCGGCGTCACGGGATGAACGGACATGACCGGGTGCCGGTCAATCCGGTGTATCCGCCCGTCTGGCCCGCGCGCGAACAAGGTGGCAAAGACGGCATGGCGGCCCAGCGAGGGCTGACCGCCCATCACGGCAATATCCGCAATACCCACGGTATCGGCCAGTGTCTGGGTGAAGGCTGCGGTATTTCCGGTTTCCGGCCCGCTGTCGAAAGTGGAGCACACCTTCACATGCAGGAAATCCGGTGCAAACGGCTTCAGGCATTCACCAATGCGGGTAGCCAGCGCCACAATATCTGCCCGCCCAAGGGAACGGGCATGGGTGGCCACGCCCCATGCGTCCAGCCCCGCAACCGCGTGGGCCTCTGGCACATCCCGGAACAGGCGCGCCCGCAGGCCACCTCGAGCCAGCGTGCCCAACGTGTCGGAAGCGCCCGTGAAATCATCGGCGACGAAGACGTAAGCCACGCGGATCAGCCCTTCTTCCCGAAGGTCGCCAGTGCTGCGGCCAGTTCCTTGCGCGTTGTGGCGGCCTGCTCCAGAGAAAGCCCGACCCCTACCGCCTCATGCGCCTGCCGCAGGCTTTCCAGCCCTGCCGCCGGCCCGCCCGGATGGGCCATGATGCCGCCGCCGCACAGGAACATGAGATCGTCAGAACCAATCTGCTTCAGCGTGTGCGGCAAGGTTCCCGCCCACTGTCCGGAGGAGAAGATGGGCATGACCCGGTCATCGCCCTGGCCCAGTTGTTCAAGGCAATGGCGCGCGGCGTCTGTCACATCCTCATCCAGATCAGAGAATTTGCCGCCCATGCCGTGCACATGCATGTGGTCAATGCCGGCAAGGCGATAGAGCAACTGATAGGCCCGCACCCCAATGCCCAGCAGCGGATGCCGCCCCATGCCGCCAAAGCCGTTGCGATGCCCATGAATGGCCAGTGCCGTATGCCGGCGCAGTGTCTGCACCGCAGACATGCCGACCCAGTTGAGCGACACCATCGCGCAGCTTCCGCCTTCGGATGCAAGCAGATCGGCGTGGCGACGCATCGCGTCGGTTTCATCGGTGATGTTGAACGCGACCATCACCAGCTTGCCCGTGCGGTCCTGATGGCGACGGACCACATTCATGACAGCGCGGATGCGTGCATCCACAGGGGCATAGGGGTGGGTGCCGGCAATCTCGTCATCCTTGATGAAATCCGCCCCCGCCACGCACAACCGCTCCACCAGCGCGGCAATCTCTTCCGGCGAAAGCCCGATATTCGGCTTGATGATGGTGCCAAATAGCGGACGCCCCTGCACGCCCGTGGAGGCGCGGGTGCCCTCAATACCCATCACCGGCAGGTCATAACGATCCCGATATTCCGGGCGCACCTGCACATCAATCAGCTTGAGGCCGGTGACCTCGCCCAGATCATAAAGATTGCCTGCCACCACGGAGGCCAGGGTCGGCAGGTTCACACCCACATTGTCTTCAGGATAATCAATCACCACCCGGAAGATGCCGCGCGGCCCGTTCAGCCCCTTGCGCTCGGCCCATGCGGAGCGAAGGCTCGGCGCTTCGGAATGGCCGATTTCCTCGGCGGAGACCACAGTGGCGCCGAAGCGCGCACGCAGTTCATCCGTTTCGCCTTCCACACGCACAAAGGTGCCGGCGCTTTGCTCGCCGGCCATCATTGCAGCGACATCAGCAATAGGGCACGGCGTTTCAACAATATAGGTCGCGCGGATCATGATTCAGCTTCCCGGCTCAGATTCTCGACAGATCAGGGAAGGGGCGCACGCGGTCCTGTCCGTCCCAGCCCTCAGCGGCTTCGCGGATGAGATCGAACATGCGGCCCTTCGGGCCTTTCACCTCGGACAGTTCGATCACGGTGCCCGGATGGGTGTCGCGATCAAAATAGGCAAAGCGCCCATTCTCACCCACTTGCCCTGACATCTTCACCTTGAAGCCCTGCTCCAGCATCAGCGCCAGATCACGGTCATATTCCTCGGTCCAGTAGGCGGTGTGCTGCAGCCCCCAATGGCCAGCATCCGTGAAGTCCTTGTACATGGACGGCACATCATTGCGGCACTGGATGAGTTCCACCTGCACATAGCCGGAATTGGCGAGCGCAACAGAGTTGTGCGGCTCATAGCGCTGGCCGTCATAGGTGTAGTTCTCGATCGGAACCTTCGGATTATAATAGAAGGGACCGATACCCATGACTTCAGACCAGTGCTTCATCGCCTCTTCAATATCGGGAACCACGAAGCCAAGCTGGCGAATAGGGCCAAGAAAGCGGCTCATCTGTCACTCCATGAGATAGGTTGGCAGCCAGGCGGTGAGGCTCGGGAAGAAGGTCACCAGAGCAAGCGCCAGGAACAGCGGGAGAAAGAACGGAGCGACACCACGCACCACTTCGGCAACGGGCATCTTCACCGTGATCGACATCATGTAGAGGCTCATGCCCACGGGCGGTGTCAGCAGGCCAATCATCAGGTTCAGCACCATCACCACGCCAATCTGTTCGGGCGGTGCGCCCGCCTGCATCAGGGCCGGGGTGACGATGGGCGCGATGATGAGAATGGCGGCGATGGACTCCAGAAACATACCCGCAACCAGCAGAACAACATTCAGGATTAGAAGCAGAACCAGCGGGTTATCCGAGATGCCCAACAGCCATGCGCTGGCCTTTGTCGGCACCTGATCCATGGTCAGGACCCACGCAAAGATTGCCGCCGCAGCCACCACGAACAGGATATTGGCGGTTGCCATCACCGTTTCCTTGGCGGATGCCATCAGGGCGCTGAACGTCAGCGAGCGATAGACCAGCACGCCGATAATGATGGCGTAGGCCACCGTGATGCCCGCAGCCTCTGTCGGCCCGAAATAGCCGGAGAGAAGACCACCGATGAGCAGCACCGGCGTCAGCAGTGCCGGAAGGGAGATCAAGGACAGCCGCAGGAAGGCTTTCATGCTGGGCGAGACATCGTCACGCGGCAGGTTCTGCTTGCGCGCGATAAGCGCGATATAGCCCATCAGCATCGCGGTCAAAATCAGCGCCGGCACAATACCCGCCAGCAGCAGTTTCACGGGCGAAACCTCGGCCGCCGCCGCAAAGATGATAAGCGGAATGGAGGGCGGGAAGATCGGCCCGATGGTGGCGGAAGCAATGGTCAGACCCGCCGCAAAACGGCGCGTATAGCCCTGCTTTTCCATCTCCCGCACCTGCATGCCACCCAGCGCGCCGATATCGGCCAGAGCCGCGCCCGACATGCCGGCGAACACGAGGGAGAGCAGCACATTCACATGCGCCATGCCGCCCCGCACGCGTCCCACAATCATACGGACAAGATCGAACATGTAGGAGGTGACGCCGGTGGCACTGAGGAGTGCCGCCGCCATGATGAACATGGGCACAGCCAGAAGCGGCGAACTGTCGATGGAGTTGACCGCACGCTGCAACAGCACTGTTGGCGTCAGGTCATAGGCAACAATTGTAATGGCGGAAGACAGGCCAAGTGCAACGGCAATCGGTGCACCGATAACCAGCAGAATGGCAAAGATGATGAGAAGCAACAAGGTCATCGCACAGCCCCTTCCGCGCGCAGCGTCGCGAAAATCCGCCAGAGCGCGATGACAACAAGTATGGCGAAGCAGAACATGACCGGCCCGAACAGCCAGATATTCTCAATGCCCAGGGCAGGTGTCTTGAACTTCCACGCCCGCCGCAGATAGCGCCAGCCTCCCCACAGCACGAGTGCCCCGAAAGCCAGAAAGGAAAGCTCGGCCAGCACGAAGCAGGCCAGTTTCGGCACGCGGGGCATCATGTTGGTGAACACATCAACCGCCACATGCTGCCCCTGCAAGGCCAGCAGGGGGGCGGTGAAATACACCACCAGCACCCCGGCATAGCGGGAGACTTCCTCAGCACGCGGCAGACCCATGTTCCAGAAGTTGCGCGCAAGGATCTGGGCTACGATCAAGGCAATGATCAACAGCATCAGACCTGTCGCGATGGCGAAAAGACCGCGCGTAAGCAAATCCAGCACACGCGGCGGCGTGAGGGATGGGCCTTGCGGCACAACAGTCTCAGACATGGTCAGTCGATCGCCTTGATCTTGGCGTAGAGGTCGCCCCACTTGGAGTCGAACTCGCGGGAGACGCGGGCATTCACGCTGTCACGAAAGGCCTTGACGTCCAGCCCGTTGGTTTCATCAATCACGGTCATCCCGTGGCCGCGCAGGGTTTCCAGATCCTCAGCCTCGGACTTCAGCATTTCCTTGGATGCACGCTCACGGGTCTCGCTGGCAGCTTCAGCAACGGCCTTCTTGTGCGCATCCGAGAGGCCATTCCACACATCGTCATTCATCATCACGACCTGCGCCGCGGAGATGTGACCGGTCTTCATGAGGTGGCTCTGCACATCATAAAGCTTGGCGGAAACCAGCACATTCATGGGGTTTTCCTGCCCGTTCACAACGCCCGTCGCCAGCGCGGTCGGCACTTCGGACCAGTCCACGGGAACCGGTACGCCGCCCAGCCCCTCAACCGCCGCCATATAGATCGGGAACGGGATGGAGCGGATCTTGACGCCCTTCAGATCGGCCGGGGTCTTGGCCTCACGGTCTGCTGTCAGGTTACGGGTGCCGAAATAGAAGGCATAGAGTGCGCGGGTACCGGAGGCATCAATCAGCCCTTCATTCAACTCCTTCATGACCGGGCTTTCGGTATCCATCACCTTCATCAGGTGGTCGTAGTCCCGATACAGATAGGGCGTGTCGAAGGCCGCGAACGGAGCATAAAGCGAGCCAATGGCACCGGCCGTATTATGCGAGAAAGCGATGGAGCCGGTGGAAACCGCTTCGGCCAGTTCCTGCAACTTGCCAAGCTGCGAGTTCGGGAAGATCTCGACAATGATCTCACCACCGGTCTTTTCCTTTACGGCTTCCGCGAACCATTCCGCCTGCTGGCCTGCGATGGAATTGGGGGTGTGCATGTGCCCGTAGCGCAGTACCTTGGCGGCATGCGCCACACCACCCGCGAACGGCGCGGCAAACAGGGCAATGGCACCTGCAACAAGCAGGCCCCGGCGTGTGAGGCCGAACGAACTCTTCATGGCTTCCTCCCGGTCAGGCGGGGTATGGCGAACCTCCCCACCCATAATGTTGACCAAAGTTTAGAGCCGGATCATAAGGCGTCAATTTCGCACTCTTGATGGATTTTGATGGATTATGACAGAGCGCCCCGGCATTCGCGAAATTGCCCTGCTGGCCGGGGTCTCGGTCGCGACGGTAGACAGGGTTCTGCATGGACGCCCCAATGTGCGCCCCGCCACCGCGGCGCGCGTTCTGGCTGCGGCATCCGAATGCGCCTATCTTTCAGAGGCTGAATTGGCTCGACTGAGGCGCCCCAACCGGGTGCGGCTGGTGGTTCTGCTGCCCAGCAGCGCAAACCCGTTCATCCGCCGCCTGAACCAGCAATTGCGGCATTGGTCCCTCGTCCGGGATAGGGGCGCGCGGATTCACAGCTTCTTTCTGGATTCCATGAATCCGGACATCATGGCCGACAATCTGAACCTGCTGGGACGCAAATATGATGCGATCGCATTCTTCGGGGTCGATCACCCGGATGTACGCGATGCGGTGAATGAGCAGATAGAGCGCGGGAAGCAGGTCATGACCCTCATCAGCGACATTACCGGCTCAAGACGTCAGGCCTTCATCGGGATAGACAATCTGGCGGCTGGGCGCACGGCGGCTTTTCTGCTGTCAGCCACCGCTCCGGCTGGCGGGGGAAAACTGGCCATTATTGCTGCCACCCGCCACTATCGCGCACATGTGGAACGGGAAATCGGCTTTCAGGCACTGATCCAGAGCCATGGCGCGGGTCTTGAATTCGCCGAAACGATCGAGGGGCAGGATGACCCCATCACCAATATGCACATGACCCTCTCCCTTCTGGAGCGCTACCCGGATCTGTGCGGCATTTACAATGTCGGCGGCTCTTCTGAAGGGATCGGCATGGCAATGCGCCGCACCGGCCGCGCCGCCAATGTCCGCCTTATCGGCCACGGCCTCAGCCCTGATACCCGGACAATGCTGGAGGATGGTTTGATGATGGCTGTTCTGACCCAGAGAACCCAGACTCTTCTAGAAGTGATGCTGGATCAGCTACACTCCAGCAGCCCCCCTCAACCCCTTCCGATGCAGATTATATTCCCCACAAACATCCCTGAAGACAAAGATATAACATGATGATATAGTTATTTTATATATAAAATAATATACTATGCATTAATGAAATATATTATTCCATAATATTACAAACGGCATCAACTTAGACCCATGCCTCCCGACCAATAAATCACATTAAAGATGAATGCTCGTCGGACAGGAACACGGCCGTCATTTGTCACAGAGTATGGCGATGTCCGCCAGCCGCCCAGCCAGTCACACATGATCTGAATGCGGTTGCGTCGTATGTGGAGTGACAGACAGGCTGTAGTGTCGGCAGATGGCCCGCCCCCCCCCCCCGTTATACCCCCCGATCGCCCCAAAGCACCGTGTCCGGGGCAGACAGTCCAGCAGGGTGATGGGCGAGCCACGTTCAGCCTGAGCGCTGGATTGGCCTTCTATCATTCTGATGAAGACGCTTGCCCTGCTCCATCGCGTCCAGCGCTTGGAAAGCTTGCGAGGGCCGAAACCGAAGCGGCGGAGCAAACTGAGCATACATCATGCCACAAGAGGCTGATATCTGATCTGGCGCGCCAAACTGTCTGGTTTTATGTCAATTTTTGACCTTCCGGAAAAGCATCGGAAGT
>JAUCBT010000002.1:0-75000 GCA_034676685.1 Xanthobacter sp.
TCCACACACATCTGGCTCATCGCGCCTGCAATGGTCAGGGTGCGCACGCCTGCCTCATCGAGCAACTGCCTTCAGCCCGGTTTCGCGAAAGGCATTCACATAGTGCTTCAGGATGACGGTCTCACCGGAGAGGGGCAGAACCTGTGCCTGAATGTGCGCGCCCTCTGAGCCGGGCCGGAAGAAGGGGGCCTCAGCAGAGGTGAACTCATGGCGCACATGCACCACCAGATCACCCCGCTTGCGGGCAGCATCCAGCAGGCGTGCGGCATTGGCCGTGGCGGCTTCGATGTTTTCAAGCGGGAATGCGCCACCGGGGAAATAGTCGTTCTGCAGGTCGATCAGAAGAAGGGCATGGTGTGTCATGTCGGTTCTTTCCATCCGTGCGCAGGTGCATGAACCAGTGCGCCACTCTTGAATGGATAAGTGTGGCCCGGCACAGTGGACAGTGGCCATTTTGACAAAGAACGAGGCATTTACGACATATGACTCCAATGGAGCGCGCGAAGCATATCGGGGTGCTGATCTATCCCCATGCCCAGATGTCTGCGGTGCTGGGGCTGACCGATCTGTTCGCGGTTGGGGAGAGGCTGGCGCGTGCACGGCTGGGTTCTGATGTGGCTTCTGAACGTGCCCTGTTGCGTGTGAGCCATCTGCATGTCTCGCCGACAGGTGAGGTGGCGCATGTGAAAGAGCCGGATGGCGAAGGTGCGGATGCACGTGTGCGGCTGGATGCGCTCATCCTTCCGCCCAGTCTTGGAACACCGCCGGAGGGGGAGTGGACACCGGGCCTCAATCTCTGGCTGCGGCAACGCCATGGCGAGGGCACGGTTCTGGCCTCGGTCTGCGCCGGAGCCTTTCTGCTGGCCGGCACGGGGCTGCTCGATGCCCGCCCCGCCACCACCCACTGGCTTTATGCGGGCGTCTTCACCAACCGGTTTCCGCAGGTGCGGGTGGATGTGGAAAAGCTGCTGATTGATGATGGCGATATCATCACGGCTGGCGGCCTTATGGCATGGACGGATCTGGGCCTGCGTCTGCTGGAACGGTTCATCTCGACAGAGGCGATGATGGAAACGGCGCGTTTCCTGCTGGTGGATCCGCCGGGGCGCGAACAACGCTATTACAGTGCGTTTACACCGCCGCTCGACCATGGCGATGCGGCCATTCTGAAGGTGCAGAACTGGTTGCGGCAGCTTGGTTTGCGCAGCCAGAGTGGGCCTGCCGGGCATCTGGGCGCCATCACGCTTGGGCAGATGGCGCATGAGGCCGGGCTGGAACTGCGCACGTTCCAGCGCCGCTTTCGGGCTGCCACCGGCATGAAGCCCATAGAATACTGCCAGCATCTGCGGATAGAGCGTGCGCGCGCCTTACTGCAAGGCAGTCATATGAGCGTTGATGATGTGGCATGGGAGGTGGGATATGCAGATCCGGCTTCTTTCCGTCAGTTGTTTCTGAAGCTGGCCGGACTTTCGCCCACAGCCTATCGCCGCCGGTTTTCTTCCGGATCTGGTTCGCAAGAGGGGGAAGATGATGGGCATGATGGGTGAGAGCCTTGCCGCCATCATGTCGCCGGGCGAAGGGTTCATGGCAGGCTCCGGCACGGGGCCGGTCAGTGCAAAGGAAAAGGCCATTCTGAAAGATGCATTCTTGCGTTCATCTCGTGGGTCGCTGAACGGCGATGATGCCTTCTGGATCACCGGGCATCTGGTGCATGAGATACCGATGTACCCCGGTTTCATGTGTTTTCTTCCTCCATCCCATGAGGTCCGCGTGTTCAAGCTCGGCAGGATGATGCGATGACGGAACCGCAGGATGGGCCAGAGCCCGTGCGTGCGCGCCGCTCATGTCTGGCATGGGTGGGTTTGTGTCTGCTGCTGGTGGTTCTGGCATGTGGCGTGGCCTGGACGCTTGCCGCGCTCTGGTTTCAGGCGCCTGCTGCCATGCGCATCCTGTTGATGACGGGGGCAGGGCTTGCCGGTGGTGCACTGGCGGTTCTGGCATTTCGACGCCAGAAGCTGGCATGGGCCGGCACGCTCATTGCAGCGCTGATGGTGGGGGTGTGGTGGACCTCTATCCAGCCGACCGGCGACCGGGACTGGGCACCGGAGGTTGCGCATATCGTGACGGGCCGGGTTGAGGGTTCAGAACTCATCCTTGCTCATGTCCGCAATTTTGAATGGCGCACGGAAGAGGATTTCACGCCCCGCTGGGAAACCCGTCGCTATGACCTCGACACGCTGCAATCGGTCGATCTGATCAGTTCGGTCTGGGCGAGCCCGGCCATCGCCCACACGCTCATCAGCTTCGGCTTTGCCAATGGAGAGCATCTTGTCTTCTCCATCGAGATCCGCCGTCAGAAGGGGCAGGCCTTCTCTGAGGTTGGCGGTTTTTTCAAGGAGTTTGAACTGGCCCTTATCGCCTCAGATGAAAACGACATCGTGCGTTTGCGCACAGATGCGCGCGGAGAGACGGTTTCCCTCTTCCCGTTGCAGGTGACGCCGCAGCAGGCGCGCGGGTTGTTGCTCTCCTATGTGGCGCTGGGCAACAGGCTGGCGGCGAAACCGGAATTTTACCAGACGCTCACCTCCAACTGCACCACGGTGATCTTCCAGTTGGCGCGGTTGGTGGAGCCGGGTATTCCGTTTGACTGGCGCATTCTCGTCTCTGGATATCTGCCAGACTATCTCTATGCCCACGGTCTGCTGGATAACGCACGCACGCTGGAGGAGATCAGGCGCACTGCTGTCATTGCCCCGCAGAGGGGCGAAACCACGCCCTTCTCTTCGGCTATCCGCATGCGTTGAGGCGGACCGCTTCTCATGCTGGGCCATGAGAGACGGTTTTTACGGCCCCCCGCTGCTTTCCGGTCTGGCGTTATCCGTGAGATCAGCCTGCGCTCTTTTCATCCGTGGCTGTGCGGCCGGAGAAAATATCCGCGATGAAGCGGCTTCCGGGCGCGTGTGCGCAGAAGGTGAGGACGGCGATCAGGATCGGTACACCGATGAATGCGCCCGCAATGCCCCACAGGAAGGCGAAAAAGAACACCGCGAACAGCACCAGAAACGGTGAAACGGCCAGAGCCGCTCCCGCGATGCGCGGTTCAATATAGCTGCCGCTCATGAACTGGATGATGTTGAGGCTGACAAAGACGAACAGCGCCATTTCCCACGAGCCAAGCTGGGCCAGCGCGAACAGGGTGGGCAGCATTGTCGCTATAAATGGCCCGATGAAGGGAATGTAGTTCAGCGCGAAAGCCAGGGCACCCCAGGCCAGCGCCAGTTCCAGCCCGGCGGTGAGGGTGAAGGCCCAGACGATAAAGCCGGTGGCAAGGCTCATGATGGTGCGCACCACCATGTATTTCTGGAGCTTGCGGGCGGTATCGGCCACCGCCGAACGCAGGAATGTGCCCAGTTCCGCACGCGGCCCGCCAGCGCTCAGACGCTGGATCTGGCTCTGGATGGGGCGCACTTCCAGCAGGCCCAGCAGCACATAGACCAGCGTGAACACCAGGAAGCTGGCCAGCCCCTGAAGGCGGCCCGACAAATCCTGGAACAGCCGCAGCATCCAGCGCACATCCAGATGCTCGGTGATGAGCGCACCGAGCACGAACCCATGACCTTCAAGCCAGATGCCGGCCTGATCATAGAGGGCCTGGAAACGGGCGGCATTGGCGAACGACCATTGTCCTACATGCCCCAGCCCCCAGACAATGAGCGACGTGACCGCGCCCACCACCAGCAGCGTGATGATGAGGGTGATGAGCGTGGCCAGCATGCTTGGCATGCGCTGTGCCAGCAGGCTCTGGAGCGGCCACACCACGGCGATGATGAAGAGGGCAAAAGCCACGGGTGCCAGAATGGTCTGTGCCAGCGAGAGCGCAATGGCGAGGGCGATTGCAGCGACAAGCCCGACAAGTATTTTCATCATATTCTCCGGTCGGGAATGCCGCAGTGTGTTTCACCATTCAATGCGGGGGCAAAATGCTCTAGAACCTTCGCGAGGTCCATTGGGATATAGCAGTGGGTGGTAGATGCTGGTGGGGCGTGACTTTCTTGCGCGGTGTGGCCTGCGCCTGAACCAAGGGCAAGGCGGGCGCTTTGCCCCTGCACTTCTGCGTATGATGCTGGGTGCGACGCTTGCGCTTGCTCTGGCCGCTTGCGGGCAGCGCGAGGGCGTGCTCATTCCCGTGACCATGGATGCACCGGCTGGCGCGACCGTGGACATGCTGGTGGCGACCACACGGGCACCAAGCACCGAACCCGGCGTGGTGTTCTCCGGGGAACGCGGTTCTTCCCTTTCCCTCGCGAATGTCGTGGTTTCCGTGCCGCCAAACCGCGAAGTCGGCAGTATCCAGTGGCCGGACAGGGTGCCGGCGGATCCCGACCCGCACATTCGCTGTCACGGAAATCGATCCGCTGACCCGCAAGGGCGCGACCCAGTGGTTCAACAAGCAGCCCAATAACAAGCGGCGCGTGCTGCTGTTCGTGCACGGTTTCAACACGCGGTTTGACGCATCGGTGTTCCGCTTTGCCCAGTTCATTCATGACACCGACTCCAATCTGGTGCCGGTGCTGTTCTCCTGGCCATCTCGCGGGCGGGTGACCGAATATATCTATGACCGCGAGAGCACCAATTTCTCCCGTTCTGATCTTGCCGCAGTGCTTTCGGAAGCCGCCCGCAGTCCGCATGTGGAGGAAGTGGTGGTGCTGGCCCATTCAATGGGCGCGTGGCTGACCATGGAAGCACTGCGCGATCTGGCGATGCGGGATGGCCGGGTGCCGAAGAAAATCACCAATGTGGTGCTGGCTTCGCCCGATCTCGATCTCGACGTGTTCGAGCGCCAGATGCGGGAGCTTGGCCCCAAGCGCCCCCAGATTTCCATTTTCGTGGACCGGAATGACCGGGCGCTCGGGCTCTCGCGTCTTCTTGCGGGGCAGGTGGCGCGTGTTGGTGCGGTGGACATGACCGATCCCGCCTATCGCAGCCGGCTGGAAGACGGGGATGGAATCGTCGTGCTGGACCTGACAGCTTTGCGCGGTGGTGATGCCTTGCAGCACACGCGCTTCGCGACCACACCCGAAATGGTGCAGTTGATGGGCCAGAAGATGATGGAAGGTCAGATGATGTCTGGCCAGTCCATGTCTGGTCAGTCCATGTCTGGTCCAGTGGAAGGGGTGGACCGGGTGGCCGAAGCCATGCTGATGGTTGCCAGTACGCCGATAAAAATGTTTGTCGGGGGGCGTTGAGCTGCGGGATGACAGGCTCTGCTGATTGGGAAAGACCGGTTTCGAAAGCCTGAGTTGAGGGGCCTAATGCCGGACTCTGATTGGCAGGGCTGGGTATGGTTTTCGCTCACTCAGACTTACCCTATTTCAGACTTACCCTGTTGACATGGCAGGCCGTTATCCATCCTGCGGGGCGGGGCGTTCAATGGCCAGATGTCTGTGAGGTGCTTGCCGGTCAAATGGCAAAGGCCAGCCGGCTGTTCGCGCCTGTTTGGCGGTGAGGTTTGGTTTGGCCAGATCGCGGGTTGGCTGGAGCATGGTGCGGTTTTGAAGCCCTGCCATGCAATGCTTGATGGCGTCCCGTCTTCACTTCGGCAGAAGGGCCTCTTGCCAGAGTTGGTATGAGCGCTGCCTGCGAGCCATTGTTTTGTTCTTGCTCATCCGCTTCAAGTTTTCCGAGCCATCCATATCAGCTGTCTCTGCTGCCGATGGACGGCCCGGCCGTTGGCCCATTTGAGTGACTTCTGCCCGCTCAGCGCACCATCAGGGTGATGGCGATGGCATTCACCAGATCAATGAAGAAGGCTGAGATCAGCGGCAGGATGATGAAGGCGAGGGGTGCGGCGCCATGGCGTCGGGTCACCGCCGTCATGTTGGCGATGGCGGTGGGGGTCGCCCCAAGGCTGATGCCGGTGAAGCCGGAGGCAATAACCGCAGCCTGATAATTTCGCCCCATGGCCGGAAACACCACGAACAGAATGTAGGCCACTGCCACGATGGTCTGGATGCCCAGCACCACAAGTATGGAGAGGCCAAGCCCGTCCAGCGCCCACAGTTTCATGGCCATGAGCGACATGGGCAGGAAGATGTTCAGCGCCAGTTCTGAAATCAGCGCCAGTTCCGTGGTGCGGGCCGGCCATGCGATGCGCGGGAGAATGCGCGGCACAGTATTGGTGAGGATGATGGAGACCAGCAGGCAGATGACGAATAGCGGCAGGTTGACGCCCAACTCCTCAATCATCTCATCCAGCGAATAGCCGATCAGCACGACGACATTCAGCACCAGCAGCGCGCTCATGAAGCGGCCATAGGTGACCTGGCCAAATTTGCTTGCGCGCTCATTCTCCGGCAGTCCGAGGACCGGGGCTTCCTGCTCATCATTGCGCAGATTGAAGCGGCGGATCAGGATACCCGCGATCGGTCCGCCGAGAAGGCTGGCGAGAACGAGCCCCATGGTGGCGCTGGCGATGCCCAGTTCCAGTGCGCTCGGCAGGTTGAAACGAGACTCGATGATCGGTGCCCACGCAATGGTGGTGCCATGGCCGCCGATGAGGGAGATGGAACCGAGCAGCGGGGCGATGCCGTCCGGCAGGCCAAGCAGGGAGGATGCGCCCACGGCGACCGTATTCTGGAGGCCCAGATAAAGCACCGTGATCAGCAGCAGGATGAGCAGCGGCTTGCCGCCCTGGGTGAGATCAGACAGGCGGGCATTGAGGCCGATACCGGTGAAGAAATACAGCAGCAGCAGATCACGCGCAGCCAGATCGAAACGGATTTCCAGATCCAGAAAGCTGTAGCAGGCCCATGTGACGACCGCGGCCAGAATGCCGCCGGTGACAGCTTCGGGAATGTTCCAGCGGCTCAGGGGCGCGCAAATCTGGTTAAGCCCGGCGCCGACAAAATAGACCAGAATGGCGAGGGTGAACGTAATGAGAGCCGAGAGTTCCATACTTTCCGGCATGTTCCCTCACTGGGCGGGCTGGTGTGCTGATGGTCCCCGGCGCAGGCCGGGGATGGAACGAATAAGAGGGGCGCAATATATGCGCCCCTCTTGCGAAAAAAGCCACGAAACCAGCCTCCGAATGAGGCCTTTTCCTGACATGTGAAGGGGGAAAATTCCCCCCTCAAGAATCATCCTGATTATGCGTGAAATGATCAGACAGGGCGAGGGCGGCATAGGCCAGAACGAATACGACATTCGCGATGACCAGCCAGCGCACCTGCGTCTCGCTCACATCATTTTCCAGCCCGATCAGAGCCTTGAGCAGAGCCACGGCGGCGATGGCCATGATGGTGGCGAACAGCTTGAGCTTGAGGCCTGCAAAACTGATCCGGGTCATCCAGGCCGGCCAGTTTTCCGAGGCATCATGGTCCAGCTTCTCCACGAAATTCTCATAGCCGGAGGAGACCACGATCACGATCAGCCCGCCGATCAGCGCCAGATCAATGAGTGAAAGCAGGTTCACGATGATCCCGGTTTCGCTCAGCGAGGGGAGAGCGAGGGTGAACTTCCACAGCTGCATGAAGAAGGCGACGACAAGCAGCAAGAGGGCGAACAGCAGCCCGAGAAAAAGCGGCACCATGGCCCAGCGGCCAAGCACCACCCCCTGCACGATCAGCCGGCGTAGGCCGCGCAGACGCCCTTCACCTGCGCGGCTCATGCTCAGAAACTCCCCAGCAAGGTGCCCAGACCGATGACCACCACAAGGGCCAAGACGGCACCAACGATGGCCGCCATGACGATGTCCAGATAGCCTTCCTTGTGCGTAACGCCGCACACGGAGAGCAGGGTCACCACAGCGCCATTATGGGGCAGGCTGTCCAGAGTGCCGGAGCCGATCACAGCCACGCGATGCATCAATGATGGGTCGATGCCGGTGTCATGGGCGATCTGCATGAAGGTGGGGCCGAGTGCATCCAGCGCGATGGTCAGACCACCAGAGGCCGAGCCGGTGAGAGCCGCGAGGATGTTGGTGGCCACTGCCAGTGAAACCAGTGGCCCACCTTCAATGCCCATCACCCAGTTGCGCACATCCTCGAAGGCCGGGAGAGAGGCGACAATGGCGCCGAAGCCGACAAGGCTGGCCACCGAGAGAATGGGCAGAACCGAGGCATTCGCCCCCGCCGCCATGGTGGAACGCAATTGGGGCACACTGCGGAAATTGATGGCAATGACGGTGATGATGGCCGCAACCAGCGCCACGATCACCGACCACACGCCACCAACCGCTGAAAGCTCAATGCCACCCCACTCCGGCAGGGCGAGGAAAGAGGTGTCCATGCGCGGCAGTACGACAAACGACATCAGCAGATTGACGACGATGACCATGAGGATCGGCAGCGCGGCGAGGAAAATGGGGGGGCCGCTATGGGCTTCCTCGGAACGGTCGATTTCGGCCGGGTCGAACGCACCGGAGGTGGTGGCGCGTTCACGCACGATGGGGTCATCCAGCGCAACTTCAGCGGATTCCGCATCCGGCGAGGTAATCATGCCAAAGCCTTCGCCACGCGCGCGGGCCTGGTTTTCCCGCCGCTTCAGCCACCACATGCCGAAGGCCAGCATGACGAGCGAGGCGATGATGCCAAGGCCCGGCGCGGCAAACGGTGTGGTGCCGAAGAACGGCATGGGAATGGCGTTCTGGATGGACGGCGTGCCGGGCATCGCCGACATGGTGAAGGTGGACGTGCCAAGGGCGATGGCCGCCGGCATCAGCCGGCGCGGCACACCGGCCGTGCGGAACAGGGCGATGCCCATGGGGGCCAGCACGAAGAAGGCGACGAACAGACTGACGCCGCCATAGGTGACGATCGCCCCCGCCAGAACAACGGCCAGAATGGCGCGCTGTGTGCCCAGCTTCACGGTCATGTAATTGGCGATGGAGGTGACGGAGCCGGAATCCTCCATCAGCTTGCCGAAGATTGCGCCCAGCAGGAACAGCGGGAAGAACTGGGCCACGAAGCTGGCCGCATTCGGCATGAAGGTCTGGGTCCAGCTGGCCAGAAGCGGCATGCCGGCGAAGGCCGCCGCGATCAGACCTGCCACGGGAGCCAGAATGAGAATGCTGGAGCCGCGAAATGCCAGATAGATCAGGACACCAAGGCCGACAAGAATACCGAGAAAACCCATGGGTCACACTCCTTCCAGCAGCACATCGAGGTCGAGGGAGGATTGAACGCCGATCTTGTCGCTATTTTTTTCGAGGAAAAATTGCCCCGATTTGCGGCCTTCTTCCTTGAGCATGCTCAAGAAGTCCCATTCCGCATTCAGTTTAGAGGAATAGCCGAGGTCCGCCATCAGGGGGTTGTTGACCATATGGATGCGCATCTTGGCCCACTGTGCCCCTTCGGTGTTGCCGGGGTCGACCACCTTGCGCAGAAGGGCGATCATCCGCAGTTCCTTCAGCAGGGCCGAATTGAACGACACCTCATTGAGGCGGTTCATGATATCGGCCGCTGTCTTCGGGGTGCCGGGGCGCTCCACCGGATTGATGGGGATGAGGATGGTGTCATCCGAGTCCAGTTCGCGCACCAGTGGGGTCATGGTGGGGTTGCCGGCATATCCGCCATCCCAATACGGGTCGCCGTCGATCTCGATGGCCTGGAACATGGTGGGCAGGCAGGCCGAGGCGAGCAGAACCTCGGGGCTGATTTCGGCGTTGCGGAATACCCGCCCGCGTCCTGTGCGCACATTGGTGGCGGTGATGAAGAGTTTGACCGGAGAGTGCTTCAGCCGCTCGAAATCAATCTGCTTTTCCAGAATGCCGCGCAGCGGATTGAAGTTCACGGGGTTCAGGTCATAGGGCGAGAACAGGCGGCTCATCATGTCCATGCCAATGAACATGGGCGATGAATCGATGGTCCAGCGGCCCATCAGCCGGTCCAGCGGGCTGCGCTGGAAGGGGCTGAAGCGGGCGGCTTCGCTCACGGCTTTCCAGTAGCTGTCCAGCGCGATGCGCGCGCCCTGCGCGCCGCCAGCTGCATAACCATCGGCGAGTACAGCGGCATTCATCGCTCCGGCGGATGTGCCGGAAATGCCGTCAACCTTCAGCCATTCCTCTTCCAGAAGGCGGTCCAGAACTCCCCAGGTGAATGCACCATGCGCGCCGCCACCCTGAAGGGCGAGGTCCACGAGGATGGGGGAACGTGTCATAGGTTTTATCTCCGAGCCGTGTCGCACCCGCAAATGCGGGGCGCACACGCTCTCATTCACCAGATTTCTGGGTCAGGCCGTTGCTGTGCCATCCGCCGGGGTGGGCGGCGCAGCTTTTTTTGTTTCATGCTCGGGCCGGGTATCCGGCCCGAACCAGGCGACATAAAGCGCCGGCAGGAAGATGAGGGTGAGCAGCGTGCCCACCAGCAGCCCGCCCATGATGGCGAAGGCCATAGGCCCCCAGAACACGGTGGGGGCGATCGGGATCATGCCCAGCACGGTGGAGACCGCCGTGAGCATGATGGGCCGGAAGCGGATGGAGGAAGCATGCACCACCGCATCCCACACGCTCTTGCCCTCGCGCCGATCAGACTCGATCTGGCCGATGAGGATGACCGCATTCTTGGTGATCATGCCGATGAGGGCGAGCACGCCGAGAATGGCCACAAACCCGAGCGGCCGGCCGGAAAGCAGTAGCGCCGCCACCACGCCGATGAGGCCGAGCGGGGCCACTGAGAGCACGATGACCAGACGCTGGAAGCTTTTGAGCTCGAACATCAGCACCGTGAACATCAGCAGCAGCATCACCGGCACCACCGCAATCACGGAGGCGAGCGAGGCGGCGCTTTCCTCGACCGTACCGCCGACATCAATGCTGTAGCCGGCAGGCAGGGTCTTGCGCAGGTTCTCGATTTTCGGCGTCAGCTCGTCCACCACGGTTTCGGGCAGCACGCCGCGTCCCACATCGGCCTGAACGGTGAGGGTGGGCACCCGGTCCCGACGCCAGATGCCGGGATAGTCCTGATCAAACTCGAAGGTTGCGATCTGGCTCAGCGGCACGGTGCGTCCGCCGGGCAGGGGCACCTGCAGGTTCGGCAGGTTGGCGAGCGAAACCCGCTCTTCGTCATTGGCGCGGGCGACCACATTCACCAGATAGATGTGATCACGCACCTGGGTCACCGGCGCGCCGGAGAGCACCGTGTTCATCACCCCCGCAAGCTGGGCGGTGGAGAGGCCCAGAAGGCGCATCTCGTTCTGGTCCACATTGATGCGAACCTGACGGGCGGGCTCGATCCAGTCATAATTGACCTTCTCGGCCTGAGGATTGGATGCGACCACGGCAGCCAGATCAAAGGCGATGGCGCGCACCTTCTCGATATCGGGCCCGGAGACCCGATACTGCACCGGCCAGCCCACGGGCGGGCCAAGCTCCAGCGGCGCAATGCGCGAGACAAGCTGGGGGAAGTCTTCCGCCAGCGCCTTTTCCAGACGGGTGTGCAGGCGATCGCGCGCAGCGACATCGGTGGCGACGATCACGGTCTGGGCGAAGAAGTCGTTCGGCAGCTGCACATCCAGCGGCAGATAGAAGCGGATGGCGCCGCGCCCGACATAGGTGCTCCAGCGCTCCACATCAGGGTCATCCTGCAACAGCTTGTCGAAGGCTTCCGCCACCTTCTCGCTGGCATAGATGGAGGCATTCTGCGGCGAGGAGAGGTCCACCAGCAGTTCCGGCCGGTCTGATGACGGGAAGAACTGGCGCGGAATGAGCGGCAGCGCCAGCACCGAGAGCACAAACAGCGCCAATGTGACGGCAATCGTGACCCAGCGCAGCTTCAGACACCCAATGAGGAAGGCGCGGTAGAGGCCCATGATGCCCTTGGGCGGGGCATCCGGGTCCGGTATCTTGTCCTTGGCCGGCGGGCGCAGAATGTAAACCTGAAGCAGCGGGGCAAACAGCACCGCCACCAGCCACGATGCGATGAGCGCAATGCCCACCACCGCGAACAGGGTGAAGGTATATTCACCCGCGGAGCTGGCCGCAAAGCCCACGGGCACGAAGCCCGCCACCGTCACCAGTGTGCCGGCCAGCATGGCGGCGGCATAGGCGGTGAAGGCGAAGGATGCAGCTTTCTCTTTATCATCGCCAGCGGCGAGGCGGGTCAGGGTGGCGTCGGTCGTGGTCATGGCGTCATCGACCATCAGCGCCAGAGCGATGATGAGCGCGCCCAGCGAGATGCGCTGCATGTCGATGCCGGCGATCTGCATCATCGCGAACACAACCGCCAGGGTCAGCGGAATGGCCAGCGCCACGATGGCTCCGGCCCTTACCCCCAGCGCGATGAACGACACCACGAGGATGATCGCCACCGCCTGCCACAGGCTTTCCATGAATTCGGCGATGGCGTTGTCCACCGTCACCGCCTGATCCGCCACCAGCTCCGCCTCAATACCGATGGGCAGGTTGGAGATGATGCGGTTCATGGTGGCGTCGATATTCTTGCCCATGGCGAGAATGTCGCCGCCATCCTGCATGGCGATGGCAAGGCCGATAGCCGGCTTTCCGTTCACCCGGAACATGGGCTGGGGCGGATCGGCCAGCGCGCGGCGGATGGTGGCAATATCAGCGAGGCGAATGAGGCGACCGTTGACCACGAAATTCACATTCGCGATGTCGGCCTCCGAGGTGAAGGCACCCGACACACGCACCGACATGTTCTCCGCCCCGGTCTGGATCTCACCGGAGGGGCGCACGATATTCTGGCTGGCCAGCGCATTCAGGACAGCCGCCCGGTCTATGCCGAGACTGGCCAGTTCCTGCATCGAGAACTCGATGAAGATGCGCTCGTCCTGCGCACCGAGGATCTCGATTTTCGAGACATCCGGCACATGCAGCAGTTCGGAGCGGGCATCCTCCACATAATCGCGCAGTTCGCGATGGGTGAAGCCATCTGCCGTGAAGCCATAGATGATGCCGAATGTGTCGCCGAACTCATCATTGAAGAAGGGGCCGAGAATACCCTGCGGCAGGGTGTGGCGCATATCGCCCACGCTCTTGCGCACATGATACCAGATGTCCGGCACCTCGGCGGCGGTGGCCGCGCCCTTCAGATGTACGAAGATGGTGGTGGTGCCGGGGCGGGTGAAGCTCTCCAAATAATCAAGCTGGGGCGCTTCCTGCAACTTGCGCTCAAGCCGCTCTGTCACCTGCTGGAAGGTTTCCTCCAGCGTCGCGCCCGGCCAGTTGGCCTGTACCACCATGGTCTTGATGACGAAGGTCGGGTCTTCCGCCCGGCCCAGATTCTTGAAGGCCATCGCGCCGGCAATGACGGAGATGGCCATGAGATAGAGGATGATGGAGCGGTGGCGCAGCGCCCATGCGGAGAGGTTGAAACCGCTCTTCACTGCTGTGCTCCCAGAAGACGCACCTGCTGGCCGGGATGCAGGGCCTGCACGCCAGCTGTCACCACAATCTCTTCCGGCTTGAGCCCATCGGAAATAGCAACGGTGCTGGGGGTAAAGCGCACAACGTCCACATTACGCAGGTTTACGGTCTTGTCCGCCGGGTTCACCACCCACACGGCCGGCTTGTCATTGAGGCGGGTGAGGGCGGAGGCGGGAACCTCGATCACCGTGCCACTGTCGGTCGCGACCCGGCCAACGACGGTGGAGCCAAGGCGCATGGCCTCTGGCGGATTGACGAGGCCAACCCGTACGCGGAAGGTGCGGGTGATGGGGTCGGCCTGGGGGGCGATTTCGCGCACCCGGCCCAGCGCCTTTACGTTCGGGTCGGTCGCCAGAGAGACTTCCACATCCGGATCAGCGGGCAGGCTGGTGAGAAGAGCGGCCGGCACTTCGAACACGCCGTCGCGCCCATCCTGCCTGGCAACCTCGATCACCGGCTGGCCGGGCTGCACCACTTCGCCCGATTCTGCCCGACGGACTGTGACGACACCGGCGGAATCGGCCCGCAACTCGGTGAAGCCAAGACGGTCTTCGGCCATTCTCAGGCGGGCCGTGGCGTCTTCCACCTGCGAACGGGCGGCGAGAAAGGCGCGTTCCGCCTGCTCATACTGCGCCCGGGGCGTGAAGCCGCGCGCCAGAAGCTGGCGCTGGCGCTCATATTGATTGCGGGTTTGAGAAAGGGATGCGTCGGCTGCGGCAAGGGCCGCCTGAGCGGAGCGCAGGGCGTTCTGTTCATCCTGCGGGTCGAGACGGGCCAGCGCCTGCCCGGGCTTGACCTGATCGCCCACATTCACCAGCCGTTCGATGATGCGACCACCTATACGGAAGCCATAACTGGCTTCGTTCTGCGCCTCCACCTGTCCGGTCAGCGTGACTGTTTCACTTGCCGCGCGCTGTGCGGCCAGAATGGTGCGGATGGGGCGCGGTTCCGGGGCCTGTGCCTTTTCGCTCTCGCCACATGCGGCAAGGAAGAGAGGCACTGTGAGCACGAACGGCATAAGCATGCGCCAGCGCGCTGAAGACCGGTGAGTGCGGTGCAGCAAAACAGTCACGCAAAATTCCTTCCGCAGTGTGCCCTCAACACTCCGGAACAAGGCAAGGGCCGCCACCTTCATTCTAAGAGCTAAAAGCCTGTTCTTGGCAATGATGTAAAGGGCCAAATCATGTGAATTGAAAGAGGCTATCAAGAGCTGATCTCATTGAATTTAATGCCTGAATTTAATTCATGTCGCTCCATATGCTTCAAAGCATTTGGTTATTTCGCAAATGCGGGATGAGCGGCAGGCCAGCAAGGTTGAGATCTGGCGCGCAGTCTGCGTTTTGGACGCGATAAAATGTAATGCAGATCTGTTTCGGTCACGGTGAGCCCGCTGGGATTGCCAGTTTATGTCAGGCTTTTCTGGGTGTTTTTGCGTCGCATAATGGCAAGGTCGTCGCTCGGCCTCTGCCGGCCTGTTCCAGACGGGGCCATAGTTGAGCGACTTCTCTTCATCACTTTACTTGGCAGGGTATCCGGGGAGAGATTGGTGACTCTGCTCGAGCAGGGTGATCTGGTTGCCGTTGGTTTGCCGGCGCGCTTGTAGATATTGGTATCTAAAAACCGAGTGAAATCAACGTCTGACGGCACGATATGCCACTTAAGAATATATTGACTCATTCCTTCGTTGAGGGTTGATGCACGCCTATCTGGTATTTTGGTCCGACCATATTTGATCGTTTCCAACGCATCAGCATAAACAAAGGGGAGGAAATGCCGACAGCGTGAGAGGAATGGGTGCGCCGAAGCATAAATATACGTATAACTCTTTATTTTATATTGGGTGTGGCGCGATGTGCGTCTCGCCCCAATAATCAACGCTCCATCTGTCTTCTGTCGGAATGCCAAAATCTCGGTCAGAACTGGTCTGACCAGATGTGCCCTTGCAGCTCACATCTCGTGAGTTCTGCCTGGGGCGGCGCATGCGCCTTCCGTTCATCTTGAACCGCCCGACCGAGTGGAGCCTCAAAAGCATGGAACCCTGGGCACAAGTCTATGATCCTGCTGGCAATATATGGCTTTCGAGCCTTGTTGCCCTTATCCCGATTGTCTTCTTCTTTCTCGCCCTCACGGTCCTGCGCTTGAAGGGGTACATGGCTGGCACGCTGACAGTGGTTCTGTCGCTGCTCGTGGCCATCTTCTTCTATGGCATGCCCGTGGACAGGGCATTTGCCGCCGGCGTCTATGGCTTCTTCTATGGCCTGTGGCCCATCGCATGGATCATCGTGGGTGCGGTGTTCCTCTATAAGATCGCGGTGAAGACCGGACAGTTCGACATCATCCGGTCCTCAATCCTTTCGGTGACGGAAGATCAGCGTCTCCAGATGCTGCTGGTGGGCTTTGCCTTCGGTGCCTTCCTTGAAGGCGCAGCCGGTTTCGGCGCACCTGTGGCCATCACGGCCGCGCTGCTGGTCGGCCTTGGTTTCAAGCCGCTCTATGCTGCGGGCCTGTGCCTGATCGCCAATACCGCCCCGGTCGCCTTCGGCGCCATGGGTATCCCGATCATCGTGGCCGGGCAGGTCACGGGGCTTGACCCGTTCGAAATCGGCCAGATGGCCGGCCGTCAGCTGCCCTTCCTGACCATCATCGTGCTGTTCTGGATCATGGCCATCATGGATGGCTGGCGCGGTGTGCGCGAGACCTGGCCGGCGGTGCTGGTGGGCGGTGGCTCCTTCGCCATCGTGCAGTTCCTGACCTCGAACTTCATCGGACCGGAGCTGCCGGACATCACCTCCTCCATCGCCTCGCTGGTCAGCCTCACGCTGTTCCTCCGGGTGTGGAAGCCGGCGCATATTTTCCGCTTTGAGCTGAGTGCGGAAGAAAAGGCGAAGGCCGCTTCCGGTGCAGGCACGGCAACCCATGCCGGCAATTACACGGTGGGCCAGATCGTTCGTGCGTGGTCGCCCTTCATCATCCTCACCGTCATGGTGACGATCTGGAGCATCGCGCCGTTCAAGCGTCTTTTTGCCGCTAATGGGCCGTTCGCGAACTGGGTGATTTCCATCCCGGTGCCGTCGCTGCATCAGCTGGTGCAGAAGGTGCCGCCGATTGTCACCGAGCCGACCCTCTATGCGGCGGTCTATCGTTTTGACTGGTTCTCCGCGACCGGAACGGCCATTTTTATCGCAGCCATTTTGAGCGTGCTCTATCTGCGCATGCGTCCGGCTGATGCGGTGAAGACGTTTGGGGCCACCCTGAACGAATTGAAGGTTCCGATCTATGCCATTGGTATGGTGCTGGCCTTCGCCTTCATCGCCAATTATTCGGGCCTCTCCGCCACATTGGCGCTGGCTCTGGCACATACCGGTAAGGGCTTCACCTTCTTCTCGCCCTTCCTGGGCTGGCTGGGTGTGTTCCTTACGGGTTCGGATACCTCGTCCAACGCCCTGTTTGGTGCGCTTCAGGCGCAGACCGCCCATCAGATTGGCGTGTCTGACGTGCTTCTGGTGGCGGCCAATACCACAGGCGGCGTGACCGGCAAGATGATCTCGCCGCAGTCCATCGCCATTGCGTGTGCGGCAGTGGGGCTGGCTGGCAAGGAGTCGGATCTGTTCCGCTTCACGGTGAAGCACTCCTTGTTCTTCACCGCGCTTGTGGGTGTCATCACCACGCTTCAGGCCTACTGGCTGACCTGGATGATCCCCTGAGCCTGAGAGGCTTCGGGTCCGGGTCATTTGCCCGGCTTTATGAAAACCGACAGGCCCGCCATTGGCGGGCCTGTTCTTTTTTGGTCAGACCAATTAATGCGGCGCGTGAATGTCGGAGGCATGCGCGGGTCTGCGTCGTGTGGGCGCAAAGAAGCTGACGGGGCCTTCACGGACTTCGATGCGGTTGGAGATATTGTCTCCGCGCATGCCTGCGAGTGGGCCGAGTGTCTTTTATTCCCCCCACTCAAGGGCGTGTGGGAGTGTCCTTCCTTTGATATTCATCCGAAGAGAGGCGGCGTAGCGGGCACGCGTTTATCCCTGCCTGATCGACGTCAGGAGATGGCGCGGTGAGGAGCGCTTTTTCTATGCCCGGCAATCCTATGCCTGAAATGCATAAGGTGGGATCAGAAAGAAGGGGCGATCATAGGGCTTCGCCTCTCAGTTCATTTCGTGATGGGCTCAAACAAAAACGCCGGCCCGAGGGCCGGCGTAATGATGTAGAGCACTTTCGACTGAACTGTATATCGGTTCATACTAAAAGTGCATCTCATGAATGCAGTGGTGAACCGGACAGTATCGACCATCCGGTTCATTCGCCGAACTCAGTAGCGGTAGTGCTCGGACTTGAACGGGCCGTTCTGCGGCACGCCGATATAGGCAGACTGCTCATCCGTCAGCTTGGTCAGCTTCACGCCGATCTTTTCGAGATGCAGCTTGGCCACCTTCTCATCCAGATGCTTGGGCAGCGTGAACACTTCCTTGGCATAGTGGCCGGGCTTGGTGAACAGCTCGATCTGCGCCAGCGTCTGGTTGGTGAAGGAGGCGCTCATCACGAAGCTCGGGTGGCCGGTGGCGTTGCCAAGATTCACAAGGCGGCCTTCGGAGAGCAGGATGATGCGGCGGCCAGTGGGGAACTCGATCTCGTCCACCTGCGGCTTCACGTTGGACCACTTGAAGTTCTTCAGGCCAGCGACCTGAATTTCACTGTCGAAGTGGCCGATATTGCACACAATGGCGCGGTCCTTCATGGCCCGCATGTGGTCCACGGTGATGACATCGACATTGCCGGTGGTGGTCACGAAGATGTCGGCGCGCGGGGCGGCGTCTTCCATCGTGGTCACTTCATAGCCTTCCATCGCCGCCTGAAGCGCACAGATGGGGTCGACTTCAGACACCAGCACGCGGCAGCCGGCATTGCGCAGCGAAGCGGCGGAGCCCTTGCCCACGTCGCCGAAGCCGGCAACCATGGCGACCTTGCCGGCCATCATCACGTCGGTGCCGCGGCGGATGCCGTCCACCAGAGACTCGCGGCAGCCATAGAGATTGTCGAACTTCGACTTGGTGACGCTGTCATTCACATTGATGGCGGGCCACAGCAGGGTGCCCTTCTTCTGCATCTCGTACAGACGATGCACGCCCGTGGTGGTTTCTTCCGTCACACCCTGAATGTTCTTGGCGATTTCGGAATAGAAGCCGGGCTTTTCCTTCAGGCGGCGCTTGATGGCGGCGAAGAGGACGCTTTCCTCCTCATTGGTTGCACCTTCGAGGAAGGCGACGTCGCCTTCTTCGGCGCGCTTGCCGAGATGGATGAGCAGGGTGGCATCGCCGCCGTCATCCAGAATCATGTTCGGGGTGCCGCCATCGGCCCATTCGAAGATGCGGTGGGTGTAATCCCAGTATTCTTCCAGGGTCTCGCCCTTGATCGCGAACACCGGAGTGCCGGTGGCGGCGATAGCGGCGGCAGCGTGGTCCTGCGTGGAGTAGATGTTGCAGGACGCCCAGCGCACATCAGCGCCCAGTGCCTGAAGCGTCTCGATGAGCACAGCGGTCTGGATGGTCATGTGGAGCGAGCCGGCGATGCGCGCGCCCTTGAGCGGCTGGGCAGTGCCATACTCTTCGCGGGTTGCCATCAGGCCGGGCATCTCGGTCTCGGCGATGTTCAGTTCCTTGCGGCCCCAGTCGGCAAGGTTGATGTCTTTCACCACATAATCGTTGCTCATGGCTCTCTCCGCTCGAACTGGCCGGTATGCGCGGGACGCGCATGTTGCTGCGCGGCACAAATGGCCGGTGGGTCTGGCGGGGGATTAACATGGCCTGCACGTCGGGGCAATGACGATATAAAGAAATGTTTATATCAAAACCAATCTGCAGGCCGATCGCAGGACGGGTCAGGGAAGGTCGCGTGAATGTGCGTGGCCGCCACGATGCAAAGCCGGCGCTTCCTTTGATTCTTGTGAAAATTGTGATATAAGAGGGAGTACAGCCGAATGTTTCCATCACAACTGCATCGCGCGCCTGTTATGCGCAATCTCGGGGATTGAGGGCGAGAACCTGCGTGTCAGCCATATTCTGGCATGGCGCGGCAGACAGATGTTGCCTTCGGCTGGCAGAGCGGGCCCCGGGTGCCGCAACGCGCTTGTATCGCGTTGCTAGCGCACCACGTGGCCCATGTCCACAGCGCACGGCGCGCATCATCCTTATGGCGGTCAGGCCAATGGCCGCCGGGGAGAAGCATCGCCAACAGGTCCGGCCTACTGGCCTGATCGGGAGTGGTCCAGAGCATGACGACCAAGAAGACCACGCAGGCCCGTCTCGGCTTCAAGACGGGTGAGCATATCGTTTATCCCTCTCACGGCGTTGGCCGAATCACAGCTATTGAGGAACAGGAAGTCGCCGGTTTCAAGCTCGAATTGTTCGTCATTTCCTTTGAAAAGGACAAGATGACGCTTCGGGTGCCTGTTCCCAAGGTTGCCAGCGTTGGTATGCGTAAACTTTCTGAAACCAACATTGTGGAAAAGTCTCTGGAGACCCTCCAGGGCCGCGCCCGCGTCAAGCGCACGATGTGGAGCCGCCGCGCTCAGGAATATGAAGCCAAGATCAACTCCGGTGATCTTGTGGCCATCTCCGAAGTGGTCCGCGACCTGTATCGCTCTGACACCCAGCCCGAGCAGTCCTACTCCGAGCGCCAGCTTTATGAAGCCGCGCTGGATCGTATGGCGCGCGAGCTTTCCGCGGTGCAGGACCTGACCGAGACCGAGTCGATCAAGCTCATCGAGCAGAACCTGCTCAAGGGCCCCCGTCGTGGTCCCGCCGCCAAGGCCGCCGAGGAAGCCGATGCGGATGCTGACAGCGATACGGATGTGGAAGACGAAGCCGCCTGAGCGGTTCACCTGACGAGACGTCTTGCCTGAACGGGTTGGACTGACACGAAAAAGCCCGGTGTTGAGCCGGGTTTTTTTGTGCCTGTGCTGTCCGTGGTGTTTGGGACCTGAAGACAGGGAGAACTCAGCTCTCCGTCCATAAGGCCGTCAGAGCGTTTTACTTCAGAAACAGCGGCATGCGCCAACAGATTGACGGGTCGCATTTTCTGCACGGGACCCGATTCTATTTCACGCGAGAATCCTCTCGTCTGCGGGCCGATTATTGTTCCGGCCGCCAGCCATCGGAATAGAGGCAGGAACGGGCCACGGTCTCGCGAGCCTCCGAGTTCGCATCCCGTGTGCTGTATGTCGGAGGGTTCCACACCTTGGCGCGCTGGCAGATCTTGGTGCCGTTCGGGCCCCCGGCGATGCAGGTCTCAGCTCCATCCGAATAATAGGCCTGCCTCGAGATATAGGTCTCCGACTGCACAGGCACCTGCATATAGGCATCGGCCTTGCAGCGCTCCAGCGCGACATCGAAGTCCTGCGCGGAGGCGCCAGGTTTGGTCATGCGTTCGATGCACCCCGAGAGGGCCAGCGCGAACCCGATCACCACCATGATACGAACCTTCGGCATTGCATTCCCCTCGTCCTTTTGGCCTGCCCGGCCAGTTATCCCACCGGCATCATATGCCGGCCCCATGAACCCGATTTTGCAAACACGATTTCGCATTCACAATTGCTGCCGCTTGTCCGGCAAAGGCCGGATGCCGAACGATCATATGTATGGTGCATTGCGGGCTGAGGGTGGAGCCAGAGCGCCCCCCCCCCCCCCTCCCGTTACATTCATCTGTCTGCAAGGGTATTTAGGGGGCGTTGCTGACACCAGCCTTACAATAAGGTGAGTTCGGGTACGAAAAGAAAGAAAAGAGCCGAGGATTAAACGCCTTGCGTGCTGCCATCGGCTCTCGGGTCATGCGCGCCCTCCAGCATGCCATTGGCGTGAAGGATCACAGCGCTGGCCTGGCCCATCTCCGCGCTCCAGATGTTCGGCAGCACCTGTATGGATTGACCGCAACGGCGCAGGCCTGCCAGTACGCTGTCGTCGAACCCGCTTTCCAGTTGAAGCACGCAACCCTGGTCATCCGGTTCCAGCGCGTAACGCCAGCGGGGGCGAGCGATAGACTGGCCAAGTGGCATGCCAAACATCACATGGCGGGAGAATATGGCGGATTGCGTCTGCATGTCTCCATCGTCTCCCGTGGCTCCATAGGCGATGACGCGCCCGTTTTTCAGCAAGGCAAGGGCAGGGCTCATGCTGTGCGAAGGCTCCTTGCCGGGGTGCAGCATGTGTGGCGCATCGGGCTCCAGCGAGAAGTCCGCGCCTCGATTTTGCATCAGTATGCCGGTGCCGGGCAGAACGCAGCCGGAACCGAACGCAGAATGGAGGGAGTGGGCATAAGATACCACCAGCCCGGAAGCATCCGCGGCTCCGATCCAAAGGGAATAGTCGGGGCTGGTGGGCTGGAGCCAGCGCTGGATGCGTGTGGAGTCAATGCGCGCCGCCATGAGGTCCAGCGCTTCGGGAAGCAGCCAGGACGGAAAGCTGCCGAGCGAAGGGGCAGCGTTCTTCATTTGGCTTTCGCAGGCCAGTACGGCCTGTTTGGTGGCCTCTGTCAGTCCATGCAGATGGGCAAAGTCCTCAGGTCTTTTCACATCTAGCCGCTCAAACAGGGCAAGGATCGTGAGAATGGTGAGGCCTCGTGTGGGTGGTGGGGCGCTATAAAGTGTGCCTTCTTTCAGTCGCGCGTGGAGCGGCTGGCGCTCTTCTGCCTGATAGCCCTCCAGATCCGCCCGTGTAAGCGGGCTGCCGATCCGTTCCAGATCCGACGCCATCTCGCGCCCCACATCTCCGGAATAGAAATCCTGAAGACCGGCGCGTGCGAGATGGTCGAGCGTGTCCGCGAGGCGGGGCTGGCGCAGGGATTCGCCGGGTTTCAGTACGCGTCGTTCGCCTCCGCTCTCATCTGTGCGCAGGAAGATGTCGGAGAAACCGGGTGCTTCGCGCAGTGCCCCTAGATTTTGCTGTGCCAGATGCGTCAGGGTGTTGCCCACGGGAGCGCCTTCGCGCGCATGATGAATGGCACGCTCCAGAAGGCGCGCCAGGTTCATACGACCGCCGGCAGCACGGGCGGCATCCATCGCCATGGCCCAGCCACCGACCGCGCCGGGAATAGTGAGGATCGCCTGCGGCCCATGGGTGGGAATGCGATCCAGTCCCAGATCGTGATAGTGGCGGATTGTGGCCCGCGCACCGGCCAGACCGCAGGCCGCAATATGGCGCACCCGGCCGGCAGGTTCGCGGATCATCCAGAAGCCATCGCCACTCAGATGACACATATGGGGGCAAAGAACGATGCTGGCAGCTGCGGTTGCGATTGCCGCTTCCAGTGCATTCCCGCCCTCTGCCAGCACATCACGCCCGGCTTCCGCCGCCAGCATGTGGGGCGCAGACACCATGCCGCGTCCGGCGTGGGTGGTTTCATGATAAAGGACGGCATCTGCCGCGGCAGGGAAGTCCATGGTGCGGTCTCCGGTTATTCTGTCCGCATCTCATCTTGACGCTGCGCGCGGCGCGTCGCACCTTCCGCGCACGAACAGAGCCTGTATGTCACGCGGCACGCGGCCGTGCTGAAGGAGTTATGAAATGAATCGAGCCGGCCAGATGAACTGGAGTCATGTTCTTACGGTCACGAGCGCAACGGTGCTGGTGCTAACGGAACTGCTTGCGGTGGGTGTCGCGGCTGGTTGGGCTGTCAGTGGTTTGCTCAATCTGGGTGATATCGGCGAATACGGGCTGATGGCAATTTTTGGCATGCTGGGTCTTTATGGGTCTTATCGGTATTTCCGCAAGGCTGCACAGGCTGAGCCGCTGCGCTACCAGCGCTGACGGGTGGGGCCGGGGCCCCGCTTTTTCGGCACGCTTTCCTTCATGAAGTTCATTTTTGCCTGCCTTGTACCAAAGGTCAGGTTTTTCAGATGTCCGCACTGAATTGATAGCGTTAGCCGTTATGGCATGCGGACGTGCGCCATGCCATTGTCATATGGCTATTCTCTTTTCATATCATCTACTTGAGGCGAGTGCGGCATGTGTTGTGACGCTGGGGCGCGTCCGGGCGTCATAATCAGTCTGCGGGTTGAAACGATAAAATCGCTTCAATGCCGTTAAGTTTCAATATTCATGTACCAAATGGAATGGAATCCGTGTTAGGCTGTTGCCGGTCGGGAAGAAGTGCGTGAACAGTGTTGTTGGCGCGTGAAAGTCCGGCCTTGTCCATTAGGCACAAGGCATGAAACAGTGACTGGGTTGAGCGTTGAGCGAAGGTGTATGTCAAGACGCCCGGACAGTGCATCCAAATCTGCACGGTAACGCACTCATTTCAGCAGTGGTGGATAGCCCTGAGCCCAGATTGACGATTGACCTCAACGGAATTACACATGAGCCGTAACCGAGACTTCAGAGAGCCGCGCCGCCGTGGCTTTGACGACGACTTTGCGCCGCCGCGTGACCGCGGCTTCGGAGGAGATCGTCCTTTTTCCTCGCCGAGCAGCGGTAGCAGCAGCAGCTTTGGCGCTCCGGTCCCGTCGGGCCCGACCATCGACGCGACTGTGAAGTGGTTCAATCCTGAAAAGGGTTTCGGCTTCGTAGAGCTGGCCGATGGTTCGGGCGACGTGTTCCTGCATGCCCGCGCTCTTGAAGCCGCTGGCCAGGACAGCGTTCCTCCCGGCTCCCGCCTTTCTGTGCGGGTTGGCCAGGGCCAGAAGGGCCGTCAGGTCACCGAAGTTCTGGAGGTTGACACCTCCACGGCTGAGGCTGCTCCTCCGCGTCGCAGCTTTGGTGCCGGTCCTGGCGCCGGTGCTCCTGCACCGCGCTCTGGTGGCATGGGCGCAGGCCCGCGTGCCGCAACCGGCCCGACCGAAGATCGCGTAGGTACCGTGAAGTGGTACAACCCCGACAAGGGGTTTGGCTTCATCGCGGTGGAAGGTGGCGGCAAGGACGTGTTCGTCCATGTCACTGTCATCTCCCGCTCGGGCCTTGGTGATCTGGCCGAAGGTCAGCGGGTTCTGGTGCAGGTCGGGCAGGGTCCGAAGGGCCCCGAAGCCCGTGGCATCGAACTGGCAGACTGAGCCAAATTCAATAATGCGGCGCGCGCTACCGGATACGGTGGCGCGCGCTCGCGTTTCCAGCTTCCGGCCTTACTGTCGGGAAACGGTGATAACGATCTGTCGTCAGGGCGATGATCCTGCTTTTTCGCCGCGCTTTTCTTTGAATGTGGAGTCCCAACTCAATGTCGCAGCAGCTCGAGTCAGATTTGGCCGCTCTTCTTGAACGTCTCAAGAATGCTCAGCGTGAGCTGGTCGTGACGGCATCTCGTGGTACCACGATCCCTTCTGATGGAATGCTGCGCAAGATTTCCGAGTTGGAAGGCGTTATCGCTGCGACGGAAGCCGTTCTGGAAGAAGAGCGCTCACGTCGCTGAATGAGACTGCGGCGCTTTTATCGCCGCAGATCATATCTTTGCTTCATCTCATTGTTCTTGCCGGGTTGCACTTCTGTCCCCCGAGACGGAATAAGAGACGTTTTTATATATGATGCAGCCGTTTTATACGGCTGACACACATGAAGCCTGTTTGTACAGGCGTTCCATAGCATTCGTCTTCGCAGATGAAGGCGAAGCCTTGCAGGCATTTGTGGTGATGTTATTTCCGCCGCAAAACTGTTTCAGGTTTAGAGTTACCTAAGACCTTACCCACATCGTCCACGTGGATGAGGTTGGCATGACAGCGGGTACCAGCCCGCGCCGAAGCGCGACGTGGCATCAAGGATGCCCAGAAACTCTCAGAGAAAATTGGTAATCTCTGAGTGTTTCATGTCCAATTATCAGATGTTCTATCTGGGTAGGCTGAGGTCTTGCGTCATAAGGCAGGAATTCTGATCAAAGAGCGACGTGCAATTCGTCCTATGCTGTTGCACGCGACGTGTCATGCAACATCACAGTGGAACGTGAGATGCAGAAAGATCTTTCCATCCCACGTTCATATGCCTGGTTGAAGCGTTCTTGAGCCCGACTTGCCAGCTATTTCTGTTCGCCCCAGATCTTTTCATCCACGAGCTAGCGCAGTCTTATCAGGAAAGTTCGTTCAGCAGACGAGCAATTGCCGCGCGCAGTTCCGGGAAACCCTCTCCGGTGTTGCTGGATGTCGGAAAGACTTCTGGATAGGCCGCAGGACGGCGTTTGATCTTGTCCTTGAGGGCGGCGATCACACCGGGCAACTCCGTTGGCTTCACCTGGTCGGTCTTGGTGAGAATCAGCGCATAGGACACGGCTGCGGTGTCGAGCAGATCAAGAATTTCCTCGTCTACGGCCTTCATGCCATGGCGCGAATCAACCAGCACGAATACGCGGGCAAGGGTCACACGACCCCGCAGATAATCCCGGATCGTGTTGGTCCAGGCATCCACCTTGGTCTTTGGAGCCTTGGCGAAGCCATAGCCGGGCATATCCACCAGACGAAACTGCGGACCTGCATCAAAGAAAATCAGTTCCTGGGTGCGGCCGGGCGTCACCGAGGTGCGCGCCAAGGCCTTGCGTCCTGTCAGTGCATTCACCAGCGAGGATTTGCCGACATTGGAGCGGCCCACCAGTGCAATTTCCAGCCCTGCCATGGGGGGCAGGGTTTCAATGGTTGGTGAGGCCCAGATGAACTTCCACTCGCCCGCAAACAGCAGTCGCCCTTGTTCGCGCAAGGCAGCCTGCGCGCGCGCCTCCTCCTCCGACATCACCGATGCGGAAGTGGAGGTGTTGGTGTCGCCGGCGGGGGCGGAGGTCTTTGAAGGCGTGTTCATGGCCTGCTTATCTCTGAGGGCGGAAGGGGGCGCAAGCTTTCTTCCGCATCAATGGCCTGTTGCTGCGTGTGTTGGCTTGTGGGTGAGACCAATTCAGAGGGCGGTCATGAAGCTGAATACGGATGCATCCTGCCACGCTTGGGTTTCTTCACCACTGAACGCGCGTGATGTAGACGCCCCGCGCATGTGGCCTGAACTCCGGAATGCACATGTTTGACCGCGCCGGAGTTCAGGCTGAAACTACCTCTGCCCACCAAGGAAAGTGTTCTTGAACCAGCGGTCAATGGTCATGGGCTCTTCCTGCTGCTGTG
The DNA here is from genome assembly GCA_034676685.1 of Xanthobacter sp. Taxonomy (GTDB): domain Bacteria; phylum Pseudomonadota; class Alphaproteobacteria; order Rhizobiales; family Xanthobacteraceae; genus Xanthobacter. The sequence goes on from JAUCBT010000002.1 coordinate 26,442, forward strand.
GCTGAGCTTGCGGGGCCTCTCCCACCAGTTCACCGAACAGGGATGTGGGCTGATCTTCAGGCACAGCGCCGGGCGGTGTCATCGTGCCACCGGGCGGGCCAAAATCCGTGCCACCAAAACCGGCTGTACGCGAGCCGCCGGGCAGTTCTGCCACCGGGACATTCTTGTGCGCGGCCTGCATATAGCGGTTCCAGATACTCACCGGCAGATTGCTGCCAGAGGTGCGTTTGGTGGGCGAAGAATCATCATTGCCCAGCCACACAGCCGTGACATAGCGTGCGGTGTACCCCACGAACCAGGCATCGCGATAATTCTGCGAGGTGCCGGTCTTGCCCGCGGCCTCCCAGCCCGGAAGCGAGGCGGCGCGGCCCGTGCCGGTCACCAGCGTCTCCATCAGCATCTGGTTCATCATGGCGGCATAGGTCGGGTCCATCACCCTGCCCGGGCCAGAGCCGTCGCGCTGGAACAGCACCTTTCCGTCCGCCGCTTTCACCATATCAATCACATGGGGGATGACGCCGATGCCGCCACTGGCGAAAGGCACATATGCACCGGCAAGCTCCAGCACCGAGACCTCGGATGTCCCCAGTGCAATGGAGGGGTTGGCGGCAAGATTCGAGGAGATACCCAGCCGGTGGGCGGTTTTCACAACGGCTTCCGGCCCAACCTCCAGCGCCAGTCGCACGGAAACCGTGTTGAGGGAGAGGGAGAGAGCCGTCTGGAGGGTGACCGGCCCCATATATTTGTGGCTGGCATTCTCCGGCTTCCAGCCCTTCAACTGAAGCGGGGCATCCTCGATCACAAGATTAGGGACGAGGCCGGATTCAAGCGCCGTGAGGAATACAAAGGGTTTGAACGCAGAGCCTGGCTGCCGGCGTGCGGTAACAGCCCGGTTATATTGGCTATCCTCATAGGAGCGCCCACCCACCAGTGCCCGCACGGCACCATTCGTATCGAGCGAAACCAGAGCGCCTTGGCCGACATTGTATTTCGCGCCGGATTTGTCGAGCACTTCGGAGATCGCCCCTTGCGCGGCCTGCTGCAAGGCGGGGTCAATCGTGGTCCGCACCGTGACATCGCCGGGTAGGGGGCCAACGTAAGAATCAAGCTGGTCCATCACCCAGTCCGCCACATAGCCGATGGAGTTCGGCGTCTTGCCCTTGGCGAGCGTGGCGGGGTTCTCCAGCGCGGCTTTGGCGGCTGCGGGGGTGATAAGGCCCTGCTGCTCCATCACCTTCAGCACCAGCGCGGCTCGAGCCTGTGCGCCTTTCAGATTGCGGGTGGGGGCAAGGCGGGAGGGTGAGTTGACCAGGCCCGCAAGCATGGCCGCTTCGGCGAGGGTCACCTCCCGGGCGGATTTGTTGAAATAACGCTGGGCGGCAGCCTCCACGCCATAAGCGCCGGCACCGAAATAGACCCGGTTCAGATAGAGATCGAGAATCTGCGGCTTGGAATATTCCGCCTCCAGCCACAGGGCCAGCAGCACTTCCTGGATCTTGCGCGAATAGGTGCGCTCCTGAGTCAGGAACAGATTCTTCGCCAACTGCTGGGTGAGGGTCGATCCGCCCTGCCGCACCCGGCCGGAGGTGAGATTGGTGACAAGCGCACGCGCCAGCCCTTCCGGGTCGAGCCCGAGATGGCTGTGGAAGCGCTGGTCTTCAATCGCGACAAAGGCTTCAGGCAGATATGCGGGCAACTGGCTGATGGGAATGGCAACGCCACCCATGTCACCGCGTGTGGCTAACGCCTGTCCATTTTCACCCAGAATGGTGACTGTGGGCGGGCGCTTGGGGACCATGAGGGTCTGCATGGGGGGCAGCTTTGAGGCCTCATAGGCCACAAGGCCGGCAATACCGATGCCGACCCAGATGGCGAGGATGAAGCCCCACTTCACCAGCCCCCACAGCAGCGAGCGTTTGCGCCGCGCGGGCCTGCTTCTGCGCCCGGACCTGCGCGGTGGCGAGGAAGACGGGGGGGCAGGGCGCTCTGTGGCACGCGAGGATGCGCCGGGCGATGTTGCCGCCGCTGGCGTGCGGGTGCTGGACGCTTTGCGTCCGCGTCCTGTGCCGGATGCCGCGCGTGGCTCCATCTGTTCCGGCACAAGCCGTTCTGCGCGCAGTGTTCCTGCATTCTCAGGCGTTGTTTTGCTTTCACCTTGCTCGGGGCCAGAGCGCATGCCGGGTTCTTGACGCAAAGCAGGTTCTTTGCGCTGCGCTGTTCCACGGCTTCGGGCCAGCGCAGCCTTGCGTGGACTGGAACCCGCGGCGGAGCGGTCTTCGGGAGAGAGGCGGATATCGAGCGGAGAGCCGGGGTTGGGCACTTCGGAACCGTGTTTCATGTCCGTATTTTGATCTCTACCCATGCCGTACCCATTTTCCCTATCCTGCCCACGCTCAAGACCTTGCCCTTTCTCCACCATGAATAATCCTGCGCCACGCTTGCCAATATATCGTGGCGGTCCATCCATCATGAAATTGGGGCAGAAAGAGCGTTGTCTTGTACCGGACTTGATAGGCCTCCCGCAGGGCAGGGGATTTCCCGGTTCCCTGTCGCTTCCAGACGTGAGGTGGCAAGCCTACCCGCGCGCTCATTCCTCAAATACTTAAAGAATGCGCCCGCAGCCTGACGGGAGAGGGATAAGGCCAGGTTAATTCGGCCCGCCGGGCAAGTGGGTTTCCCCATGGGGGGCTGGAGCCGGGCATATGCGGGGAGAGCTTCAAGCCGTGTGGGTAGATTGCCCGGCCATATCTCGCAGATGGGCGATGATGCCAGCGGTTGAACTGGAGGCATCAGCAGGCGCATGGCCTTCCGCCAGTGCGGGCAAAAGGGCGGTCGCCAGTTCCTTGCCCAGTTCCACGCCCCACTGGTCAAATGGATTGATATTCCAGATGACCGCTTCGACGAACACACGGTGCTCATAGAGAGCGATCAGCCGACCGAGGGTGAACGGGTCCAGTTGCCGGTAGGCCAGGGTGAGCGAGGGGCGGTTTCCTGGGAACACCCGGTGTGGCGCCAGCCATTCCACCTCGTTTTCATCCAGCCCGCGCATACGCAATTGGGCGGAGGCGTCATCCAGTGTGCGGCCACGCATCAGGGCCTCAGACTGGGCAAGGCAGTTGGCCACCAGCAGACGGTGATGTTCTGCCAGTTCCGGCTCATGGCCTTCGGCGGCGATCATGAACTCCACCGGCACCACGTCCGTGCCCTGATGCAGAAGCTGGAAGAAGGCATGTTGAGAATTAGTGCCCGGCCCTCCCCAGACCACCGGACCTGTGGGGCGTGTCACCGCCACACCATCACGGGTCACGCTCTTGCCATTACTCTCCATATCCAACTGCTGGAGATAGGCTGGAAATGCCCGCAGGCGCTGGTCATAAGGAATGGCAGCGCGCGTGGGGTAATGACAGATATCGCGATGCCACAGGCCGATGAGGGCCAGAAGTACGGGCAGGTTTTGCGCCAGAGGTGCGGTGCGGAAGTGCTGGTCCATGGCCTCTGCCCCGGCCAGAAAGGCGGCAAACCGCTCCGGACCGATGGCGATGATGACCGGCAGACCGATCGCCGACCACACTGAGTAGCGCCCGCCGATAAAGTCCCACAGGTCAAAAGCCCTGTCTGCGCGGATGCCGAATGCGGTGATGCGCTCGGGAACAGTCGAGACCGCAGCGAAATGCGCACTCACAGCCGCATCGCCCAGCGCCGCCACGATCCAGTTCCGAGCCGTCTGCGCATTGCGCATGGTCTCAACCGTGGTGAAGGTCTTGGAGGCAACGATGAACAGGGTGGTGGCTGGGTTCAGCTTTTTCAGCAGGTCGGCAATATGCGCGCCATCCACATTCGAGATGAAGTGACATGCCGGGCCATCATGGAAGGGCGCAAGGGCCTTGGTGACCATGGCCGGCCCGAGATCAGACCCGCCAATGCCGATATTCACCACATCTATGAAAGGAGTGCCGCCAGCCCCCGCTATGGTGCCATTGCGCACGCCTTCAGCGAAGGCATGAACGCGGGCGCGGGTGTCGCGCAGAGCGCTTTTGATGTCTTCGCCGTCAATGAAAAGCGGGTCGGGGCTCGAATCGCGAAGCGCCACATGCAGTGCCGCGCGCTTCTCCGTATTGTTCAGTAACTCACCGGCGAACATCGCCTCGCGGCGGGTTTCAAATCCGGCCGCTTCCGCCAGCTTCACCAGCAGGGCAAGGCTCTTTTGGGTCAGAGCTGTTTTGGAAAAATCGAGCAGCAGATCATCGTGGCGCGCTGAAAACTGGCTGAATCGCTCCGGAGCCTGAAACAACTCGGCAATGGTGCGTGTCTCATGGGCGCGTATGTCGGCCAGTGCCTGCCATGCCAGATCCAGTGTTCCGCAGCCATCCGGCTCACCCCCGGAGGCGTGCACGGCCTGAGTGGTGGCAGAGGTGGGGATGGTGGGGACTGCGCTCATGGGGGACTGCATCTTCCGAAAGGCCCAAGCTTTAGCGCAGCGGAGCTATTGCGCCGTCTGCCCTGCCTGATCCTGCGTTTACAGATTGTCGCAAGGATTTCCAAGCCGGCAACCCAGCCAGAGTTTCGCGGCATGATGATGACGTTTCAGGGGCAATCGCAGGGTTGCAGATGCAACGGGAATTTGTCTGTCATTATGCTGAATCCCCGATGCAGATAGGCCGGGTAGAGCGCAGGCCGGACATGGAAGGTGCCCGCTCGGTTCATCTTCAAGCAGAATGTCTGGATATGACCAGATATGCAAATATCCGCGCGGCCGGGCCACGCGGATATGTTTTCTTTTCGGATCAGTGCATCCTGACTGGATCAGGATAACCGGGTTACATGGAACTGGCAGCAAAGCCGCTTTCCACGCTATGCCTCCCGGCAGGCATGAGGCTGGAAACCAGCCCCCGTAATCTCAGCGTGCGCGACCCTTGGTCGGGATGAGACCTTCACGCTGGGCGCGCTTGCGGGCCAGCTTGCGGGCGCGGCGGATGGCCTCGGCCTCCTCGCGTGCACGCTTCTCGGAAGGCTTCTCGTAATGGCCACGCAGCTTCATCTCGCGGAAGATCCCCTCACGCTGCATCTTCTTCTTGAGCGCCTTGAGGGCCTGATCAACATTGTTGTCGCGGACGAGAACTTGCACGTGTCTACCTCTTCAAACTGTTGCGCCGATCCGGTGCGATTTGATCTGGGATTCCGGCTCAGGTGCCAAAGACAGCCAGAGGAGTCTTTTTATGCACGTCCGGAAAGAGCCGCCCTATTAACAGGGATAGGGGGGGCTGTCCACATGAGTCTGCCATGAAGGCAGGTTTCAGCAGCTTTCCTTATCCGGGTCCAGGAGGGTACCAGCCTCGCGCCAGACCCTGTTGACGTGTCCCATCTTACGGCCAGTGCGGGCTTCTGTCTTCCCGTACAGGTGGAGATATGTGCCAGGCTCAGCCAGAAGCTGCCGCCATTCGTTCACATCATCGCCGATGAGATTTGTCATTTCAGAGCGCCCGTGCCGGGTGGCATCGCCCAGAGGCCAGCCGGCGATCGCGCGCACATGCTGCTCGAACTGGGAGGTGACAGCGCCATTCTGGGTCCAGTGGCCACTATTGTGAACGCGCGGTGCGATCTCATTGACCACGAGGCGTTCATCTTCCCCGCCTCCCACCACGAACAGTTCCACCGCCAGAACACCCACATAATCCAGCGCACTGGCAATGGACCGGGCAATGGTGCGCGCGCTGTTCCCGGTGGCATCAGTCACTTCCGCCGGCACGGTGGAGGTATGCAGGATGTGATTGCGGTGGACGTTCTGGGTCAGGTCATACGAAATAAAGGCATCGTCAGCCCTGCGTGCGGCCACGACGGAAACCTCGCGCTTGAAGGCCACGAAACCTTCGAGAATCGCAGGCTGCTGACCAATCGCAGTCCAGGCGGCAGAAAGGTCGTCACCGGGGCGAATGGTCACCTGTCCCTTGCCGTCATAACCGAAGCGCCGGGTCTTCAGAACCGCGGGTAACCCAATGGTGGAGACAGCCGAGAGTAGACCTTCAAGGTCATTCACCGCCGCGAATGGCGCGGTCTCTATGCCGAGTTCCCGTACGAAGTTCTTTTCGGCCAGCCGGTCCTGGGAAATCGCCAATGCCCGTGCGCCGGGCGCAAGCGGTACGCGTGCGGCCAGAAATTCTGCCGTCTTCAGCGGCACATTCTCGAATTCATAGGTGGCAACGGCAATGCCATCGGCAAAGCGCGCCAGAGCAGCCTCATCATCATAGGCCGCACAGATATGCTCTCCCACCACCTGAAAGGCGGGGCTATCACTCTCGGGGCACAGGATGCGTGCTTTAAGGCCGAGATTCGCAGCCGCAAGCGCGATCATGCGCCCAAGCTGGCCGCCACCCAGAATGCCGATCGTATCTCCGGGATACAGCATCTAGCGGACCGGATGCACGGTCACGGCTTCCGTGCGGGCGGTGCGCCAGTCCTGAAGACGACCGGATAAGGGTTCATCGGAAAGCGCAAGCACGGAGGCAGCCAGAAGGGCTGCATTGGTGGCGCCGGCCTTGCCGATGGCCAACGTGCCGACAGGTACACCGGCAGGCATCTGGACGATGGAATACAGGCTGTCGACGCCAGACATTGCCTTGGATTCCACCGGCACGCCGAACACCGGCAGCGTGGTGAGCGCCGCCACCATGCCCGGCAGGTGAGCCGCGCCGCCTGCACCAGCGATGATGACCTTGTAGCCGTTCGCCTTTGCGCTGCGCGCGAAATCATACATACGCTCAGGCGTACGGTGGGCCGAGACAATCAGCGCCTCATGCACTACGCCGAGCGCATCCAGCGTCTCGACCGCATGGCGCATTGTGTCCCAATCCGATTGGCTGCCCATAATGACGGCCACCTGCGGTGCGCTCATCTCCCAGACCCCCGCAAAATGGAAAGCGCGGACTTATCGGATCATGGGCCGGGGAGCAAGGAAAATGAGACCGGAGACGATTCGAGGGCCCTAAAGAACCATCGTCTTCGGATGCGGCAGCGCGCATAGGCGCAGCATATCCATGTCAGATGGACGGAAATGGAGGCGGTCGGTCGATTCGAGAATGAACCCTCAGGGCCGCCAGCGTCGGTGCAGCCACAGCCATTGTTCCGGATATTCGCGCACCCAGTCCTCAATCACGGCGGTGACGACCTGCATGCCGCCTTGCACGTCAATCTTGCCTTCGTCATCGCGGGGCAGGGAGATTTCCTCAGTGATTTCAACCCTGAATCGCGCATTCGGCAGACGGATGACGCGCATGCCATGAACCGGGCAGTCAAACTGTCGGGCGAGACGGGCAAGCGTGGGGTTGGTGGCGCAGGGGCGGCCGAAGAAGGTGACTTCCGGCCCATTGGTCCAGTACTGGTCCACCAGCATGCCCAAATGCTGGCCTTCCGCGAGCATCCGCGCCATCACCCGGCCGGCATCGCGGCCGGCGCGGATGAGATAAGGCATGGTTTCAGCGCGCATTTCCTCGATTAGGTCTGCGGCTTTCTTGTTGTTTGGCGCGCGATACAGCACGCCCCCTGGCACGCCGAACTTCGCCCCCGCAATGGCGCACAGTTCCCAGTTTCCTGTGTGGGCGGTGAAGAACAGGGCGGGGCGGTTATCATCCCGCAGGCGCTGGAAAATCTCCGCTCCCACCACCTCAATGCGACCAGCATCAGGATGGGCGGGATCATAGTCCCATAACCGCTCCTGCTGGGCAAAGTCTGCAGTGAGACGGCCCATATTGGCCCACACGCCGCGGATCATCTGGTTGATCTCATCCGCGCTTTTCTCGGGAAAGGCGGCAGTGAGATTGCGACGGGCCACCTTGGTCACCGGCAGGAAGGGCCCCACCAGCTTTGCCCAGAAGGCCATGCCGCCAGATGAAACCGAGAGCGGCCACAGTCGCAGCCACCAGATGGAGAAGCGCACATAGCCGCCTATAAAAGCCTCACCCAGTGGAGCAAGGCGGGCGAGTACGGCTCTGCGCAGATGACGCAGCGGATTGCCGGTGCGTTTTCCGGCGCGCTTGGCGGGTGGCTTTGTGGGGTTTGTCACGATATTTGCTCGGCAGAATGGGGTGCCCCTCGCAGAAGGGGCAACCTCAGATGCCTTGTCTTCAGAACTTTACGATGATCTTGCCGAAGACCTTGCGGCTTTCCAGTCGCTCCAGGCCTTCATTGAAGTTTTCAAGCGGCACCACGGTGTCGATCACCGGCTTGATGCCCCGGCCCATCTTCTCAAGGCCTTCCGACACATTGCGAATGGTGGCGCCGAACGAGCCGAAAATCTTGTACTGGCGCTGGAAGAGCTGCATCAGGTTCATCTGTACGCTCACACCCGAGGTGGAGCCGCAGGTGACGAGACGGGCACCCGGCTTCATGGAAAGCAGCGAGGCATTCCATGTGTCCGCACCCACATGCTCGAACACCACATCCACGCCGACCTTCTTGGTGATCTTGCGGACTTCGTGCTCGAAGCGGTCCTTGCGGTAATTGATGACATGGTCCGCGCCCAGCGCCAGCGCCTTTTCGGCCTTCTCGTCATCGCCCACGGTGGTGATGACGGTTGCGCCAATATCCTTGGCGAGGCGGATAGCCGCCGAACCGATACCCGAGCCACCAGCATGCACCAGAACGGTTTCGCCCTTCTCCAGCTTTGCATTATCGAACAGCATGTGCTCGACCGTGGAGAAGGTGATGCCGGCGCAGGCTGCGTCTTCGAATGACACACCTTCAGGGGCAGGCATCACAAGACGCTCGGGCAGGTTCAGCAGGTCACGGGCGAAGCCATCAATGTGGAAGCCCAGAACGCCGCCGACATCGGAGCACAGATTATCGCGGCCCTTCTGGCAGTTGGGGCAGTGGCCACAGGTCATGGCACCATACATGGAGACGGTTTGGCCTACCTTCAGGCCGCGCACGTCCTTGCCCAGAGCCACAACCTCACCGGCCGCTTCCGCACCCACCACCAGCGGCATCTTGCGCTTGGCGAAGGCCATGCCGCGCCAGCCCCATACATCGATATGGTTCAGCGCCAGCGCCTTCACGCGGATCTGCACCTCACCTGCGCCGGGTGCTTCCGGCTCCGGCAGTTCGACGATCTGGAGGTTGCGGTCGGAGACGAGCTGAAGGGCGCGCATTGTTCTTGGTCTCTGATTCTGTGGGGCGGCCGGATGAGCACGGCGCATACTGCCCGCTTTATAACCGCCGGGGCCCGGCAAGAGAAAGGCCGCTGCTGGGGCCGAGGGTTCGAATCCCTCTGTCTCCCCCGCAGCGGCCTTGATTCGTGAGGGCTCAGCCCGGCTCGCCGGTCACCACCAGGCACACATTCTGCCCGCCGAAGCCGAACGAATTGGAGATCACGCGACGGACATTCGCATCGCGGGCCACATTCGGGACCAGATCCAGAGGAATGGCCGGGTCAGGGATGTGATAATTGATGGTCGGCGGAATGCGGCCATTGGCGATGGTGAGCAGGGACACGACCGCTTCGATCGCGCCGGCAGCCGTCAGCGTATGGCCGATCATCGACTTGTTGGACGAGATCGGGATCTGGGCGAGCTTTTCCTCGCCGAACACGCCCTTCAGGCCCACATATTCCATGCGGTCATTTTCCGGCGTCGAGGTGCCGTGGGCGTTGATGTAATCCACATCATCGGGGGTCACGCCGGCATCATCCAGCGCGTTCTTCACGCAGCCAATGATCGGGCGGCCATCCGGGCTCGAACGGGTGCGGTGGAAATTGTCGGCCATCTCGCCGCAGCCTTCCAGCACGCCGAGAATCTTCGCGCCGCGCGCCACCGCGTGCTCATAGCTTTCCAGCACCAGCGCAGCCGCGCCCTCAGCCATCACGAAGCCTTCGCGATTCTTGGCGAAGGGACGGGAGGCTTCTTCTGGCTTGTCATTGGCCGTGGTGAGGGCGGAGAGCAGTGAGAAGCGGATCAGCGCTTCGGGATGCACGGATCCATCGGTGCCCAGAGAAATCGCGACATCTGTATCGCCACGGCGGATGGCTTCAACGCCAAGCTGGATCGCGGTCGCACCAGAAGCGCAGGCCGTGGAGAGCGAAATGGGCTGGCCCCGTGTGCCGAAACGCTCCGCCAGATGCACAGCGACCGAACCGAACAGGAAGCGTTCATGCAAAGCGTGGAACTTGCCGGAGGCAGCGGATTTCAGAAGGTCGCGATAGGTGAGCGGGTAGTGCCCCACTGATTCGGCAAGCTCGCGTCGCTCCGGCCATTCCAGTTCCACTGGAGGCACGGCTGCAAATAGCGGACCAGGAAAGTTGCCGGGGGTGCCGATATCGGCTTCGGCAATCGCCTCTTCCACGGCCAGCGTGGCCAGCTTCTCGGAGAGATCCGGGGCAGGCACCCGGCCATCGAACAGGAAGTCTACCGTGCCGGCGATGGTGGTGCGCATGCCCTCGATGGGGAAGCGGGTGATGGTGTGGATGCCCGATTCGCCAGCCGTCAGCCGCCGCCAGTTGTCAGCCTTGCCCTGTCCGAGCGAGGTGACGAGCCCGATGCCGGTCACGACCACAACCGGCCGGCCGAACTTGTCCAAATGCGCCTGCGTCATGTGGCGGCTCCTCGTATTTCATGCGCCTTGCACTCGCGCGCCCTCAAGCCGTGTGGCCGGGCTGCGCGGGCGGCTCAGATCTTTTCCACCAAAGCGGCACCTTCACCGCTCCAGTGGCCGATGCCGGTCACGATCACGCGATTTGCAGCATCATCCGCCGGCTGCTCCAGCGGATCATCCGCAAGAGCGGGAAACAGCGCGCCCTTGGAGAGGCTGAGTGCCGCAAGGGCCAGAGAGGCAATGAAGTGCGCCTCGAAGCCATGGCCGAGACGGTTGCCGACAGCACGCACGGGCAGGCCGGTTTCAGCCAGAACCTCGGCTTCGGTCTGGGTTGCACCCTGACCACCAGCCGCGCCGGAGAAAATAGCTGTGTCGCTGGAAGAGCTGGCAGTGGCGATGAGGTCGCGAATCTGCTGTGCCAGCGCGCCTTCAACGGTGCGCCGCGCGCGTTCTGACCAGACGCCGGAGAGCTTCGCGATCGGCTTTGCGCCGCGGGCCGTTGCGTGTTCGGGTGATTCGAGCACGAGGAATGCGCCCATGGAACCGGTGGCGATGCCGCGATCAGGACCCGCAAAAACGGGTTTGAATTCACCCTTGGCGCAATAGCCGCCCAGATCGTTCAGCAGCAGCGTGTCTTCGCGTTCGGCATTGCAGGCCCCGCCCACAAGGCCAATCTCGCTCTGTCCGGCGGCAATGCGTGAAAAGGCGATACGCACCGCATCCACGCCGCAGCTTTCCTCACCCATGAAGGTGCGCGAAGAACCGGTAACGCCATGCACGATGGAAATGTTGCCGGCCAGCAGGTTGGACAGCTGGGCCAAAGACAGGGTCGGGCGCAGATCCGACAGTAGCCGTTCATTCAGGAGCAGGCCGGGATTTTCCGCCGTGGCGAGTTCGCCGAGAATGGAGGCATCCACGTCAAAATCGCGCTCACCGCCACCGGCGGCGACGATCATGTCGGTGCGGGAGAGAATGTCGGTGTTCTTGGTCAGCCCAGCCGAATCAAGCGCAAGACCGGCAGCATAGGTGCCGATACGCTGCCAGGGTTCCATCTGGCGCTGGTCGCCGCGCTTCGGAATCTGAGAATCGAAGCTCACCTTCACCAGTGGATGAACCACATAGGGGGCGAAGGTTTCGGCATCGGTCACCGGCGCCGCGCCGGAGTTCAGAGCGTGCCAATGGGCATCGAGCCCCTCTCCAAGCGAGGAGAGGAGGCCAATGCCCGTGATCCACACTTCACGCCGCGCGGGACGGGACTCAGGCATCAACGAAATCCTTGACAGGGAAGGAGACAAGCTCCGCCACCTTCATGACCACGGTCTTCATCCGACCTTCCGGCCAGGGGAGCACGCGGAAGGTCAGTTCGGCACCGCAGATAGGACGCCCCTCGAGGGTCGCGTGCGTTTTGGCGACCACGAAACCAGAGCCTTCATGCAGAATCTCGGAATGCAGATCGAGATTCTGTCCCGGCACCACGAAGGTGCGCAGCTTGGCTTCCTTCACCGTGGCGAGGAAGGGCATCCGGTCGAAGCGGTTGCGCGCGAGAATCAGCCAGCCGGTGGTCTGTGCCATGGCTTCAATGAGAAGCACGCCGGGCATGATCGGGTAACCCGGGAAGTGCCCCTCAAAGATGGAGCTTTCCTCGGGAACCAGACCCTGGCAGTGAATTTTGTTGAGCGACGGGTCGATGGAGACGACCCGGTCGATCATACGGAAGACTTCAGGACGCATGTTTGTCGCCAGTCCTCAAGCAGACTTGGCCGCGACCAGCTCGTCGATGCGTGCGCAGAGATTTTCGAGAACGAAATACTGCTCGGTCGTCGCCTTGCCTTCGTTCACTTCCTGGGTCCACTGCTCCAGAGGCAGCTTGATGCCGAACGCCTTGTCGATGGCGAAGGCAATGTCGAGGAAGTCGAGGCTGTCGATGCCCAGATCGTCGATCGCGTGGCTCTCAAGCGTGATGGTATCCCGCGGGATATCACACGTTTCAGCGATGATATTGGCCACCGTTTCGAACGTGGAAGACATGGACTGCGCCTCTCATGTGCTCGGCCGTTCCGTGCAGCTGGCTTTTGGGCAGCGCAGGAGCTACGGCCGGGCCAAAATTGCGGCCGGATGGCCTTTGGATAGAAGTTGACGGCCCCTATAGCGAACGCCGCCTGAGGTTTCAATGGTAGACCACGACCGGCACACATGCGCGCCACCCGTTCCGCAACCGGGCCTGCTTGCCTCTTCGCATGTCGCTTGACCCGCCGCAAGCCCTGACGGGTGGGAAGGCTGGCGTGCCGTGTCGGCAAAATACCATGCGTGCCCTGCAAGACACGCATGGCGAATCAGACCCGGAAATACGGGTCAGATCGGCTCCTTGAAGCTGTTGCACTGCTGCATGGAGCCGCTTTTGAGACCGCGCATGAACCATGTCATGCGCTGCTGGGAGGTGCCGTGGGTGAAGCTGTCGGGAATGGCGTAGCCCTGCGCCTGCTTCTGCAGCCGGTCATCGCCGATGGCGCTGGCGGCATTCAGGGCTTCTTCCACATCGCCTTCCTCCAGAACCTGGAACCGGGCATCGGCATGGTAGGCCCACACACCGGCGAGGCAATCTGCCATTAGCTCGGTGCGCACGGAGAGGGCGTTGGCCTCGGCCTTGCTGCCGGCCTGCTGCTGGGCCTGCTGCACGCGCGGCAGAATGCCGGTGATATTCTGCACATGGTGGCCCACCTCATGTGCAATCACATAGGCGGCGGCGAAGTCTCCCGGCGCCTTGAAGCGGGTCTTCATCTCCTGGAAGAAGGCCAGATCGAGATACACTTTCTGGTCGAGCGGGCAGTAGAACGGCCCCATGGCCGACTGCGCACCGCCGCAGGCAGAACGGGTGGCTCCGGTGAACAGCACCAGCTTGGGGTCCTGATAGGTCTTGCCTTCGCCGCGGAAAATATCGCGCCAGACATCCTCTGTCTGGGCAAGGACAGCGGCGGCGAAGCGGCCGGTCTGGTCAGTGGGGGTGCCGCTCGCGCTGGTCTGCTGCTGTGGCTGGGACTGCTGATATCCGCCGCCCGCGCCGTTCAGCGCTTCCATGCCGCCAATCAGGACAGCCGGATTGATACCGAGCGCCCAGCCGATCAGGCCCACGACGATAATGGTGCCTATGCCGAGCCCGCCTTTGCCACCCGGCATCCGAAAATTGCCGCCGCCGCCCTGGCCGCGCCGATCTTCCACATTGCTGCTGGAGCGAAAATTGTCCCAACGCATGGCCCTGATCCCCTGCGAGCATGTGAATTCTGCTGGAAACGGCCAGAATCGCCCGAATCCATCGTGTGATTATACCGCAGAGGCCACGGCGTACAGCAGCGCCGGTTCAGGCGGGTGTCAGGATGCCTTGTTCTGGTCCTCACCACGGCGCAGGGCACGAAGACCGCGCCACAGGCGGATGAGCGCCTTGCGGGTGGCAAAACCCGCCCGGCCGATGGCCCGTTCCACCCGTGCATCGCTGGGCGCATTGGGGCGATCATAAAGCCAGAAGCGGGTGAGGGCGATGAGCCCCACCACCAGCACGCCGGAAAGCACCACATCGGTGAAGAAGTGCCCGCCAAAGCTGATGCGCAGGCCGCCGACAATCGTGCCAAAACCCACGGCCACCGAAAGAGCCATCACACGCAGCGGGCCGGGCGGCACAAGGCTGGCCGGTGCCACCATCCAGAAGCTCAATGCGCCCTCACCAGACACGAATGAGCAGTTGGAAGGGCAGGTGCCATTGGTGTCATACCAGGGCACATAGGCGAGCTTACCGCCGAATTCTTCCACATGCACCGGGCGTGGGCGGCCCCATTCGGCCTTGAAGATGCCGTTCACCAGAAGGCCCGGCCCCACCGCCATGGTCAGCGCCAGCAGCACGGCCGCACGGGCCGGCATGAACATGCGCAGATGGGGAAAAAGAAACTTCAGCACAATCACCACGAAGGCCGGAGCAACCGTGATCCACGGAATGAAGTGGCCGAATGCGCGCAGGGTTTTGGCCCATGGGTCCAGCGCCAGCATGAAGCCGCCCTGCGGGTGCCAGAACAGCGATGTCACCTCGATGTCCCAGCGGGGGAACACCGCGAACAGAATCGCGACAGCCGCGCCGATCACCAGAAGAAAGAACAGAACGAACTTCAAGGGAGATGCCGCCCGTGCCGGTTTGTGCCGCAGGGCGTCTTCCCGCGTAGGCGGGCGCCTTCAGCATGTCATGTGTCCGTTTGCCCCTGTCCGCTGCCGGTGCGCAAAGGCCAAGGCAAGGCGTGCAGATGCTGTTTGCGATGTACAGCCCGCCCGGCCATCTGACCAGAGGCGGGCGGGATTTCTGCTTCCCATAGGTCATGCCTTGAGATGGGCATGTTCTCATCCGGCAGGCATCCGTGCGGGTTTTCGTATGGAGCGGGGTGTCGCGCGGGCGTGGCTCTGATATATGCCGGGCAACAATTCGCACTTTCCATTATCCAGCCGATCAAGAGGCCAGCCCCCATGGCGAACATCACTTCCTTCGCGGACAAGGACACCATCGCCCGGCAGACTGCGCGCATGCTTCTCGAAGTGGAAGCCGTGCGTTTTTCGGCCGACAAGCCGTTCATCTTCACGTCTGGCTGGGCCAGCCCGGTCTATACCGATTGCCGCCGCCTTATCTCTTTCCCGCGCGTGCGCCAGACGCTGATCGATTTCGGCATCACCACCCTGTACCGGGATGTGGGCTATGAGCAGTTCGATGCGGTGGCGGGCGGCGAGACTGCGGGCATTCCGTTTGCAGCCTGGGTGTCGGACCGGATGATGCTGCCCATGCAGTATGTGCGCAAGAAGCCCAAGGGATTCGGGCGCAATGCGCAGATCGAGGGCGATCTGTCTCCCGGCCAGCGCATCCTGCTGGTGGAGGATCTGACCTCCGACGGGCGCAGCAAGGTGAACTTCGTCAACGCCCTGCGCACCGCCGGGGCGGAATGCTCGCATTGCTTCGTTTTCTTCTATTACGGCATCTTCCCGGAAGCGACGGAGGTTCTGAAGAATGCCGGCCTCAATCTGCACCACCTCGCCACTTGGTGGGACGTGCTGGCCGAGGTGAAGGCCACCAATCGTTTCGACACCAAGACGATTGAGCAGATCGAAGCCTTTCTGCATGATCCGCATGGCTGGTCCGCCGCCCATGGAGGCGCTGCCGCCGTCAGCGAGTGAACGCCATGAGCATCTATGCCCTCGCACGCCCCTTCCTGCGTTTCATCTCTCCGGAGAAGGCGCACGGGATGGCCATTGATGCCATGAAGCGCGGCCTCTCGCCTCGCTTCATGGAGCGGGACGACCCGATTCTGGCCACGCGCCTGTGGGGGCTGGAATTTCCAAATCCCATCGGGCTTGCTGCCGGCTTCGACAAGAATGCCGAGGTGGTGGATCCGGTGCTGGATCTGGGATTCGGCTTCGTGGAAGCGGGCACAGTGACGCCGCGCCCGCAGCCCGGTAATCCAAAGCCACGCTTGTTCCGGCTGGATGAGGATCAGGGCGTCATCAACCGCTTCGGCTTCAACAGCGAAGGGCTCGGCCCCTTCGTGGCGCGCCTGCATGCGCGTCGCAAGGCCGGGCGCGGTGGCATCGTTGGTGCCAATGTCGGGAAGAACAAGGACAGCACGGACGCGATCGAGGACTATGTGACCGGTGTGGCCGCGACCTGCGCGGTGGCGGACTATCTGGTGTGCAATATTTCCTCGCCCAATACGCCCGGCCTGCGCTCCCTTCAGGCGCGGGACGAGATGAGCGCCCTGCTGCAACAGGTTCTGGCGGTGCGCGATGAGGCCTTTCCGCATGCACTGGGCCGTCCGCCCCTGTTGGTGAAGGTCGCGCCCGATCTCGACGATGGCGCGCTGGCCGATGTAGCGCAGGTGGCGCTTGAGACGGGCGTCGATGGCGTCATCATGGGGAATACCACCCTGTCGCGTCCGGGCAGCCTCAAAAGCGCACACAAGGGTGAGACTGGCGGCCTTTCCGGCGCGCCTCTGATGGCCTTATCCACCGATCGCCTCGCGGCGCTGTACCGTCTGCTGGATGGTCGTCTGCCGCTGATCGGTGCGGGTGGCGTGGCTTCTGGCAAGGACGCCTATCTGAAGATCCGGGCCGGGGCGAGCCTGGTGCAGCTCTATTCGTCCATGGTGTTCCATGGGCCGGAACTGGTGCGCGATATCAAGGCGGATCTGGCCGCGCGGCTGAAGGCTGATGGCTTCACCCATGTCAGTGAAGCTGTGGGTGCGGGTGTGAACTGAACCCGCTCTTGGCAGGCATGTGACGCCTGTCCTGCTGTTGTCCACAAAACAATACCCCGGCTGCAATTCATGCACCCGGGGTATTTTATTTTGAAGCAGTCGGCCTGCCTATGCAGGCAGGTTTCACTTGCTGGCGACATCCTTGGCGAGCAGATCGCGAATCTCGATCAGCAGTTCCTGGTCCTTGGTCGGGCCTGAAGGGGCAACTTCTGCACTGCGGCGCAGCGCGTTCAGTCCACGCACAACTAGGAAAAGCACCGCTGCGATAATCAGAAAGTTGATGGCGATGGTGATGAAGGTGCCATAGGCCAGAACTGCACCCTGCTTCTTCGCATCAACCAGATTATCGGCTGTTACGGCGGAAGAAAGTGGGATGAAATAGTTGGAAAAATCCAGGCCGCCGGTGATAGCACCAATGACGGGCATGAAAACATCACCCACCAGAGAGGTGACGATATTGCCGAAGGCTGCACCGATGATGACGCCGATAGCAAGGTCTACGACATTGCCCTTTACGGCGAACTCTTTGAATTCATTCAAGATAGCCATGCGATCTCCCCACATGCGCACAGAGATGAAAGGACAAGGATACCGCAGTGCGAATCCCTGTTTTGCATCTGAACGGAACAGGCCTGTGGCGGCAAGGGAGACATTGCCGGAACATCTCTCCCTTTGTGAACGGCATGAAATGACCGCACGCACTGGGTTTTTCGGCTGCTGTCTTGCCTGCCCGGGGCTATAAAGGCCTCTCTGTCGAGGGCGTGACGCTTTCATGACTTTGAGCGCGCCGATGCCTATGATACTGAGTGCCCGCGTCCGGTTTCCGGAGGCGGGCTTATGGCTCAACGACAACGACCCTGATGGGCACCAAGGCGACACGGCTGAGAATGGCGGAGCGGCAGAACAGTTTCGAATACGAGGAACTCCTCGCATGTGGACGTGGCGAGCTGTTTGGGGCCGGTAACGCGCAGTTGCCCTTGCCGCCTATGCTCATGTTCAACCGCATTACCGAGATTTCCGAGACTGGTGGCGAATATGGCAAGGGCTATATGCGCGCCGAACTCGATGTGACCGAAGACCTGTGGTTCTTCGCCTGTCACTTCAAGGGTGATCCGGTGATGCCGGGCTGCCTCGGTCTTGATGCGCTGTGGCAGTTGGTGGGCTTCTATCTGGGCTGGCTGGGTTCGTCCGGACGTGGTCGGGCTCTCGGCCTTGGCGAACTGAAATTTTCCGGCCAGGTTCTGCCTTCGGTCAAGAAGGTCGTATATGGCATTGAGTTCAAGCGCGTGATGCGCTCCAAGCTGGTGCTGGGCATCGCTGACGGCTGGGTTGAGGCCGATGGCGAGGTAATTTACCGCGCCAAGGATTTGCGGGTCGGCCTGTTCCAGGCTGAAACCGGGTCGGAGAACGGATCGGCGGGCGCCTGAGGCGCTCACCTTTTCGCCAACGGCCAACTTCCAACGGGGAAATGACATGCGGCGCGTCGTCGTCACTGGGATGGGTATCGTCTCATCCATCGGCAACAACACGCAGGAAGTGCTGAACAGCCTGCGTGAGGCCAAGAGCGGCATCTCCTTTGCGGAAGAATATGCGAAGCTGGGCTTCCGCTCCCATGTCTTTGGCGCACCGACGCTGAATGCTGAAGAGGTCGTGGACCGGCGCGCGATGCGCTTCCACGGCGGCGGCACCGCGTGGAACCATGTGGCCATGGAGCAGGCCATCGCCGATGCCGGGCTGGAGGAGAAAGACGTCTCCAACATCCGTACCGGCTTGATCATGGGCTCTGGCGGCTCGTCCACCAAGACCATTGTGGATTCGGCCGACATCACCCGCGAAAAAGGCCCCAAGCGGGTTGGTCCGTTCGCGGTGCCCAAGGCGATGGGCTCCACCGCCTCGGCCACGCTCTCCACCTGGTTCAAGATCAAAGGCCTAAGCTATTCGATCTCGGCCGCCTGCGCGACCACCAATATCTGCATCGGCAATGCGTATGAGCTGATCCAGTATGGCAAGCAGGACATCATTTTTGCTGGCGGCTGCGAGGATCTGCACTGGACCCTCTCCGTGCTGTTCGACGGCATGGGCGCAATGTCTTCGGTCTATAATGACCGCCCAGGCGTGGCCTCCCGCGCTTATGACAAAAATCGCGATGGCTTCGTGATTTCCGGTGGTGCCGGCGTTCTGGTTCTGGAAGAGCTGGAGCACGCCAAGGCGCGCGGCGCAAAGATTTATGGCGAGATCGCGGGCTATGGCGCGACCTCGGACGGCGTGGATATGGTCGCTCCCTCCGGTGAGGGTGCCGCGCGCGCCATGCAGATTGCGCTGGCCGGCATCAAGGCCCCCATCGACTATATCAATCCGCATGCGACCTCTACGCCGATTGGCGACCTGAAGGAGATCGAGGCCATTCGCGCCGTCTTCGGCGACACGTGCCCGCCGATTTCCGCCACCAAGTCGCTCACCGGCCACTCGCAGGGCGCGACTGGCGTGCATGAAGCCATCTACTCCATCTTGATGATGCAGAATGACTTCATCTGTGAAAGCGCCCATATCGAGGAAATAGATCCGGCCTTTGCTGACATGCCCATCGTGCGCAAGCGGGTGGACAATGTGAAACTTGGCCATGTGCTGTCGAACGGCTTCGGCTTCGGCGGGACCAATGCAAGCCTCATCATCAAGAACGTGGATGCGTGAGGCGTCTTGCGCAGTGGCCTCTGGCCCTGCGCGCTTTCTTTGTCATGTTTCGTTGCGAGAGGTGAAGTGTGCCCCCGTGGTGCAGGCCGTTCAGGTCTGCTATCCGGCTGGGGACATGAGCGGGCTGTGCTGCCCGGCGCTGTCGCACGTTGAGGGTGAGTAATGCAGGACCTGATGAAAGGTAAGCGCGGCCTGGTGATGGGCGTTGCCAACGATCACTCCATCGCCTGGGGTATTGCCAAGTCGCTTGCCGCACAGGGCGCGGAGCTGGCCTTCACCTATCAGGGCGAAGGCATGGCCAAGCGGGTGCGTCCGCTGGCGGAGGGTATTGGTGCCTCCATCCTGCTGCCGTGCGATGTGGAAGACCTGGCCAGCGTGGATGCGGTGTTCGACACTCTGAAAGAGAAGTGGGGTAGCATCGATTTCCTGGTGCATGCGGTGGCCTTCTCCGACAAGTCGGAACTGAAGGGCCGTTATGCGGACACAACTCGCGAGAACTTCTCCCGCACCATGGTCATTTCCTGCTTCTCCTTCACGGAGGTGGCGAAGCGTGCCGCGGTGCTCATGACCAATGGCGGCTCCCTCATCACGCTCACCTATGGTGGCGCGACGCGCGTGATGCCGAATTACAATGTGATGGGCGTGGCCAAGGCGGCGCTTGAGGCTTCCGTGCGCTATCTGGCGGCAGATTATGGTGCGGCAGGTATTCGGGTGAACGCGATTTCGGCCGGCCCGGTTCGCACGCTGGCGGGCGCGGGTATCGCGGACGCGCGCCTGATGTTCAATTACCAGAAGCGTCATGCACCGCTGCGTCGCACGGTATCCACCGAGGAAGTGGGCAACTCTGCCCTCTATCTGATTTCGGATCTGTCCAGCGGCGTGACCGGCGAGGTCCACTTTGTGGATTCTGGCTATAATATCATGTCCATGCCGCACCCCGATGTTCTGAAGACACTGGAAGATGCGGAAGCGCAGATGGCGACAGACAAACCCGCCAAGGCTGCTGAATAAACAACCTTCATGCTTGAAGTGGCGATGGCCTCTTCCAAGCTGAGTTGTTTGAAGTGCTGAGATCTGAAAACACCCTGTCCGCTCGGATGGGGTGTTTTTGTTTGCACGGGTCCGTCAGCTCTGGAGCATATCTCTGATTGAAAAATCCGAGATATGCTTCGCTCTAAAGTGCTTAAGCAACTTGGTATCTGAAAAAGTGATGTTTCAGCAGATAAGTGTCACAGCCGCGTGTCTTGCAAGCGCATATATGCAGGCGCGATTTCTCGTTCAGCCAGCATTCCGCCAGCCCACCATGAGATCGTCAGGATGCGAGGACGGTAGATGAACCGCAGGATCATGCTTGTGGCCGCAGCCAGTGTGCTGCTCGGCTGTGTGGTATTGGGGCTTAAGGCGCTGGCCTGGTATGTCACGGGCTCGGTGGCGTTGCTCTCAGATGCTCTGGAAAGCATCATCAATGTGGTGGCTTCTGCGGTGGCGCTGGTTGCGCTTGCGGTCTCTGCCCGTCCGGCGGATGAAGGCCACCCCTACGGACACACCAAGGCCGAGTATCTTTCTGCCGTGGTGGAAGGTGTGCTGGTGATTATAGCCGCCATCACCATCATGCGTGAGGCGTGGTTCGGTTTCCTTGACCCCCAGCTTCCGGATGATCCTTGGCAGGGCATGATGCTGAATGGTCTGGCCACAATCATCAATGCGGTGTGGTGCTGGTATCTCATGCGCCTTGGCCGCAGTTACCGCTCTCCCGCCCTGAAGGCTGATGCCAAGCACCTGCTGGCGGATGTGATTACATCCATCGGTGTTCTGGCCGGCTTCGTGCTGGTGCCCCTCACGGGCTGGGCACAGCTTGATTCGATCATCGCGGGTCTGGTCGCCATCAACATTCTCTGGATGGGGTGGGGCCTTATGCGCGAATCAATTGGTGGCCTGATGGATGAGGCCGCGCCGGAGGAAACGGTTGTCCGTCTGCGCGAACTGGTGAAGCAGAATGCGGGCAGTGCGATGGAAGCGCATGATCTGCGCACCCGCCACGCCGGGCGACTGACTTTTGTCGAGTTTCACCTCGTGGTCGCCGGCGAGATGAAGGTGGAGGAGGCGCATGCGATTTGTGATCGCATCGAGAAAGCCATCCATGATGAAATGGAAGATGTCATCATCACCATCCATGTTGAACCTGAGTCAGAGGCGCAGCGTCTGGATAGTGTGATGGTTTTCTGAAGTCTGGAGGCGTTGGCCCAGAGTGAGGATCGCGCCCCGGTGCTTCATCCCGTCCGCTTCACTGAGCGGAAACAGGGAAGGGTGTGCCGGGGGAGCATTTCGAAAATGCCTTCTGGTGCCGGTACATCTTTCGTTTTTCAGGCTCGGGCCGAACCCGCTAACCCTGCGCGGTCGCATAAAGCTGCGTTCGCGGCAAAGTGAGTCTCAGGCCCCCTTGGGGCGGAATGCTGCACAGATTTGTGGATCGGTTTCTATCCGGGCCGCGCCGATGAGGTCCAGGCAATAAGGAATGGCCGGAAAGACCGCCCCGAGGCAGGTGGCTATGGAAGCTGGTTTGCCTGGTAGGTTCACGATCAGGGTCTTGCCCCTCACACCGGCTTCCTGCCGCGAGAGAATTGCGGTGGGCACTTCGTTCAGGCTGATGCGGCGCATCTGTTCGCCAAAGCCCGGCATGGGCTTTTCAATCACCCGTGCCATGGCTTCGGGGGTCAGGTCGCGTGGGGCGGGGCCGGTACCGCCCGTGGTGAAGATGAGATCCACCTGCTCCTGATCGCACAATTCAATCAGGGTGCCGCTCACACTGTCGATCCCATCCGGGATTACACGATACTCCGCTTGCCAAGGAGAGGTGATGGCGGTTTCCAGCCAGTTCCGGATGGCTGGACCACTCTTGTCCTCATAGCTCCCCGCACTGGCGCGGTCCGATATGGTGATGATGCCGATGCGGGTCATGAGGCTCTCTCTTTCCGTGACGCCAAAGGCCGTACATTGAGCCTGCGACCATACTGGATTTCAGAATGCCCTGACATCGGCAGAGCAGGAGGGGCTTTCGCGCCGGCCCTGGAGAGTGGGGCCGATGGCCGATGCAGGATGAAAGAACTCAGCCGGCGCATGGCGAGTCATCCAGCCGGATAGCACCACCATGAATGACAGGCCTCTGTGCCCCATTCCATGTCCAGATAATGAGAGAGGCTTTGGGGGCCGCATCCAGTTTCCGGATGGATGCATATATCGCAGGAAGACATTCCCGGCCCGTGTGAGCCGGGAATGTCTTATGCAATCTTCAGATGTCCACGCTTGCTTTCAGGGCGTTCGACTGAATGAACTCGCGGCGTGGCTCCACCACATCGCCCATCAGGCGATTAAAGAGGTCATCTGCCGCCGCACCCTCTTTCACGCGGACCTGAAGCAAGGTCCGGGCGTTAATGTCGAGGGTGGTTTCCCACAACTGGCCGGGATTCATCTCTCCAAGGCCTTTATAGCGCTGAAGGCTGAGGCCCTTGCGGCCGGTGTCTGTGGTGGCGTCGAACAGGTCGGCGGCGCCAAACAGGACTTGCTCGTCATTCTTGCGCCGCAGCGTTGCATTGCCAGTGAAGACGCCATCAAGTTCGCGGGCCAGCGTATCGAGCCGGCGCGCTTCAGGCGAAGTGAGGAAAGCGGCATCCAGCCGGGCCACTTCCTTCACGCCGCGCACGCTGCGGCTGAAGGTGAAGCCATCCTCACTCACCTCGCCTTCCCAGCCGCGCTCGGTTTCCTCTGCCAAGATTATCCAGCCGGCGGGCGACATTCGCCATCGCCTCAGGCGCGCTTGCCATATCGCCCAGAGCTGCCGCGCCAAATGCACCTGCAAGAGCGGCTTGCTCCACCACGGCCCGGTTATAGCGCGGGTGTAGGGAGAGGAGCGTGCCCCGCAGCTGGCGGGCCAGTTCCACCACATGGGCGAGGTCCTTACCGGTTCGCACCTCACCAGTGCTGAGGGTCAGGGAGGCATCTTCCAGGCCGGCGGTGATGAGGTAATCCTCGAGCGCCTTTTCGTCCTTCAGATAGGTCTCGGACTTGCCACGCGTGACCTTATAGAGCGGTGGCTGAGCGATATAGAGATAGCCGGCTTCGACAATCTCCGGCATCTGCCGGAAGAAGAAGGTCAGAAGCAGGGTGCGGATATGGGCGCCGTCCACGTCGGCGTCGGTCATGATGATGATCTTGTGGTAGCGCAGCTTCGCGAGATTGAAGTCATCGCGGCCAATGCCCGTGCCCAGAGCGGTGATGAGCGTGCCGATCTGTTCGGATGAGAGCATCTTGTCGAAGCGGGCGCGCTCCACATTCAAGATTTTGCCGCGCAGGGGCAGCACAGCCTGGAAGGCGCGATCACGCCCCTGCTTGGCGGAACCACCAGCCGAATCACCCTCGACCAGGAAAACTTCGGATTTCGCGGGGTCACGTTCCTGGCAGTCGGCCAGCTTGCCGGGCAGGGAGGCGACATCCAGCGGGCTCTTGCGCCGTGTCAGGTCACGGGCCTTGCGGGCCGCCTCACGCGCGGCGGCGGCTTCCACCACCTTGCCGATAACAGACTTTGCCGGGGCGGGGTTTTCCTCGAACCAGGTGGAAAGCGCCTCGCTCACCAGCGATTCCACGATCGGCCGCACCTCGGAGGAGACAAGCTTGTCTTTGGTCTGGGATGAGAATTTCGGGTCGGGAACCTTCACGGAGAGAACGGCGGTCAGGCCCTCGCGGCAATCCTCGCCGGTGGGGTCCACCTTCTCCTTCTTGGCGATGCCGGAAGAGTTGGCATAGCCGATGACCTGCCGGGTCAGCGCCGCCGCGAAACCGGTGAAGTGGGTACCGCGATCCCGCTGGGGGATGTTATTGGTGAAGCACAGCACGCTCTCATGGTAGCCATCGGTCCAGGAGAGGGCGACTTCCACACTGATGTCGTCGCGCTCGGCGCGAATGACGATGGGGTTGTCCAGCAGGGCGGTTTTCGCGCGGTTGAGATAGCGCACGAAGGCTTCCACGCCGCCTTCATAATGCAGTTCCTCGCGCACCGGCTCTGGCCCGCGGGCATCGGTGAGCACAATCAGAACGCCGGAGTTCAGGAATGCCAGCTCACGCAGGCGGTGTTCCACCGTGGCGAAATCGAAATCGATATTGGTGAAGGTTTCAGGGCTGGGCAAGAAGGTGACCATGGTGCCACGCTTGCCTGCCGGCGCATCGCCCACCACCGCCAGCGGGGCTTCGGCATCGCCATGGCGGAAGCGCAGGAAATGCTCCTTGCCATCGCGCCAGATAGTCAGATCCAGCCGGGTGGACAGGGCGTTCACCACCGAGACGCCCACGCCATGCAGGCCGCCGGAAACCTTGTAGGAGTTCTGGTTGAACTTCCCGCCTGCATGCAGCTGGGTCATGATGACCTCGGCCGCCGAGACCCCTTCCTCGGGGTGCAGGTCTGTGGGAATGCCGCGCCCGTCATCAGTCACGGTGATCGAACCATCGGCATTGAGCGTGACGGTCACCTCTTTTGCCCAGCCGGCCAGAGCCTCGTCGATGGCGTTGTCCACCACCTCGTAGATCATGTGGTGCAGACCCGAACCGTCATCGGTGTCACCGATATACATGCCCGGCCGTTTGCGCACGGCATCAAGGCCACGCAGGACCTGGATGGACTGGGCGTCATAGGCATCAGCGGAGGCTTCGGGCATGGGTTCAGCCATAGGGGTCTCGAATCATTTTGGGCGCGTCGCGAAATCTAGCGCAAACGGCCTATCTTGTGGCCACGGATACGGCAGCGCCCGCCATGGCGGTGCCGCATAGGCGATTAAAAATGCGCATGGCGCGTGGTGTGGCGATGAAATGGCGGGCTTTGTCCGCCAGTCGCACATAGGCAGAGAGCACCGCCAGAAGCACGATGGCGATGATGGCGCTCATTTCCAGGAAGCCGGGCAGGGAGATGTGCCCCACGTCCAGCAGGGTGGGAAGCAGTGCCAGATAGAAGGCAATGGTTTTGGGGTTGCCAAGCGTGAGTGCTAGGCCGCCAAGAAATTGACCTGGCTCGGTGCCCACTGGAAGCTGAGCAGCTTCAGGCCTTGCATCTGGGTTCGCCTGCCACAGCCGCCAGGCCAGGAACAGCAGATAAGCAGCACCGGCAAGGCGCACAAGGCTGAATAGTGGCCCAAGGGTTGCCGCCAGCGCGGCAAGGCCCAGTACAGCCCCGGCGAGCCAGATGATGTCACCCAGCACAATTCCGAAAATGAACGCAGTGGAGCCCGTGCGGCCACGGGCCAGCGTGCGCGCGACAAGCGCGACCACGGCGGGGCCCGGGCTGGCTGCTGCCAGTGCGAGAACCGCCGCGAAAAGGACGAGGCTAGCCGGTTCCATGCCCTCTAGTGCGACGCCCGCGCGCTCAGGTCAAGCCAGTGCCGCGCGGGATGGTATCACAAGGTGGATAACCGGGCTGCTGATAGGATCAGCGCGGGGCCGCGTTCGGGCTTGCGCCTTCCAGTTGGCCGATTTCATGCAGGCTGGACTGGAGAGCCAGCCGGTCGAGCATGGCGAGCGGCAGATTATCGAACACGGCGACGCGATTCTGGAGGAAGTGGAAGGCGCGGCTGAAGGCTGCCTCCTTTTCCATCGGGCTGCCTTCCACACGCGCCGGGTTCTCGATGCCCCAATGCGCGGTCAACGGATGGCCGGGCCACACCGGGCATTCCTCGCCGGCGGCGTCGTCACACACGGTGAAGACGAAATCCATATGCGGGGCATCGGGCCCGCCGAATTCGTCCCAGCTCTTGGGGTGCAGGCCTGCGGTCTCGTAACCCAGCCGCTGGAGGGTCTCGAGTGCCAGCGGATGCACCGCATCGGCCGGATTGGTGCCGGCGGAGAAGGCGCGGAAGCGGCCATTGCCATCCTTGTTCAGGATCGCCTCCGACATGATGGAGCGGGCGGCGTTCTTGGTGCACAGGAACAGCACGTTGAACACGCGGTCTTGAGCAGGGGTGGTGGAGGCGGTGTTGGGCATGGTTTCCCCGGACATTGGCGGCCGCTTTTCGAAGGGTATTTCTGCGCGCGTCCATGGAAGAAGCAAGCAGAAACATCCGACCCTGCGCCCTATAGCCGGCTTCCTCGAAGGATTTATGTCAACCGGCAAGGGCTGTGGATGGAGCTTGTTCCTGCGCGGCTGCGCACAACACGATTTTGTCGTTTGTTCGCACCGTTCCACCATTGAGGGGGCGCATGTAAATGCCGCAGTCCACATGCCCGTAGGCGTGCCGCAGACCGGCAACCACATCCATATCGCGTTCGGCTGTGCGCGGGTTGACCTCGGTGGCCGGGCAGCGGGAAGTGCGCTTGAGCACTTCGAAGCGGACCGCGCCAACCATGAGGGTGCGCCCCACAAGGTCCAGTTCCGCACCCGCCGGCCATCCCTCAAGATGCAGGTTCATGCGAAAGCGCAGCGGATCTATTTTCACACCCATCCGTGCTTCCAGATCGCGCACGGTCGCCAGATTGAGCAGCGAAACGAACCCTGATTTTGCCGAATCCATGAACCGGTAATTGGCCGGTGCATTGAGAATTTTCAGCGGCCCGCGCGCCTCCATACCCATGAAGCCGGTCAGGAAGTCCTCTATTTCTGCGCGTCCTTCAGGCGTGGAAAGATTGCCACGCACCAATTCCGCGCCGTCCCGGTTCAGCACCAGCGTGGTGGTGGCATCATCAAAATGGGTGTTCAGACGGGCAAGGCGGGCCTGCCGCATCAGCATGAGATAGGCGATCTTGGGGCGATGAACGGGATTGGCGGGGTCGAACCCGCTGGGGCCGTTCTCCACCGCATGGATGCGATCTCCCGGAAACCAGCCGCCGGGCTCAAGCGTGGCGTGGTCCAGAGGCTGGGGTGAGAGGCCCTTCACCGGATAGCGGTAAAGGGCGGTGAGGCGCGCGGTTTCCATACGGGGGAGTCCTTCGCGGCGGGGAGAGATGCTGTGAAAAATGTGCACCAGCTTATGAGCGTCGGCTAGAGCGCTTCTTCATTTCGCGGAATCCGAGGTGCGCCCCAACATATTGATTGGCCGTATTCTCTTCACGCGCTCCGGTATCTGCTTCACCCGAAAATGCTTCAGGGGCGATCTTGTGGCGGCATGGCGATAGGGGAGGTGCTAAATATTTCTCTTCGATTTCCTCGACATGCCCCCTTCCGTTGCAGCCATGCCACACCCACATGAACTCCAGAACAGGCGCCATGCCTGAACCGCGGTTGCCGGAGATGCCGGGGCCGTATTCCGACGCTGCTTCATGCTTCGATGGAAGGTGAGGAAGCGAGATGGAGGATGATGATGAATTTTGAGATCTATACGGAACGCGCGCGCGGGTTCGTGCAGTCTGCCCAGTCGCTCGCGGTGCGTGAGGGGCATCAGCAGTTCACGCCTGAGCACCTTCTCAAGGTGCTGATGGATGACCCGGAAGGCCTGTGCGCCGGTCTCGTGCAGCGCGCCGGGGGCAACCCCGTGCAGGTGCGCGCCGATATCGAGGCCGCCATCACCAAGCTGCCGAAAGTCTCCGGCGGTTCGGGACAGGTGTATCTGAGCTCCCAACTCGCCCGCGTGTTTGAGGCGGCCGAGCAGGCTGCCAAGAAGGCGGGCGATGGCTATGTCACCGTCGAGCGCATTCTGCTGGCGCTGACTGTCGAGAAAGAAACGGAAGCCGGCAAGATTCTGGCCCGCGCTGGCGTGACGCCGCAGAACCTGAACAGTGCCATCGAGGCGCTGCGCAAGGGCCGCACGGCCGATACCGCGACGGCTGAAAACGCCTATGACGCGCTGAAGAAATATGCCCGTGACCTGACCCAGGCCGCGCGCGACGGCAAGCTCGACCCGGTGATTGGCCGTGACGAGGAAATCCGCCGCACCATTCAGGTTCTGGCCCGTCGCACCAAGAACAATCCGGTGCTGATCGGCGAGCCAGGCGTGGGCAAGACCGCGATCGTGGAGGGCTTGGCCCGCCGCATCATCGATGGTGACGTGCCCGAGAGCCTGAAGGGCAAGAGCCTTCTCGCGCTGGACATGGGCGCACTGATTGCCGGTGCGAAATATCGCGGCGAGTTCGAGGAGCGCCTGAAAAGTGTGCTTTCCGAAATCGAGAGCGCGGATGGCGGTATCGTGCTGTTCATCGACGAGATGCACACGCTGGTGGGCGCGGGCAAATCCGATGGCGCGATGGATGCTTCCAACCTGCTCAAGCCCGCTCTGGCACGCGGCGAACTGCACTGCGTCGGCGCAACCACACTGGATGAGTATCGCAAGCATGTGGAGAAGGACCCGGCACTCGCCCGCCGCTTCCAGCCCGTTTTCGTCTCAGAGCCGACAGTGGAAGACACCGTCTCCATCCTGCGCGGCCTGAAGGAGAAGTATGAACTGCACCACGGCGTGCGCATCACCGACTCGGCGCTGGTCTCGGCGGCCGTGCTCTCCAACCGCTACATCACGGACCGCTTCCTGCCGGACAAGGCCATCGACCTGATGGACGAGGCCGCCTCGCGTCTGCGCATGCAGGTGGATTCCAAGCCCGAGGAACTGGATAATCTCGATCGTGAGATCGTGCGTCTGCGTATCGAGCAGGAAGCGCTGAAGAAGGAAACCGACACCGCCTCCAAGGACCGTCTCGCCAAGCTGGAAAAGGAACTGGCCGATCTTGAGGAGAAGGCTTCGGTTCTGACCTCCCGCTGGAAGGCGGAGAAGGAAAAGCTGGGCGAGGCGACAACCCTTAAGGCCAAGCTGGATCAGGCTCGTGCCGATCTCGCCACGGCACAGCGTCAGGGCGAATACCAGAAGGCCGGTGAACTCACCTATTCGGTGATTCCCGAGCTGGAGGCCCGGCTTGCCGAGGTGGAGAAGTCCGGGGCCAATGGCGGCACGATGGAAGAGGCGGTGACGCCTGACCATATCGCTGGCGTTGTCTCGCGCTGGACCGGCGTGCCGGTGGACAAGATGCTGGAAGGCGAGCGCGAAAAGCTGCTGCGCATGGAGCAGGAACTGGCGCGCCGCGTGGTCGGCCAGTCCGAAGCCGTGACGGCGGTCTCAACTGCGGTGCGTCGTGCCCGTGCAGGCCTTCAGGATCCGAACCGGCCCATCGGCTCGTTCCTCTTCCTCGGCCCGACGGGTGTAGGCAAGACCGAGCTGACCAAGGCACTGGCCGAGTATCTGTTTGACGATGAGACCGCGATGGTTCGCATCGACATGTCGGAATATATGGAGAAGCACTCGGTGAGCCGGCTCATCGGTGCCCCTCCCGGCTATGTCGGCTACGATGAGGGTGGTGCGCTGACCGAGGCCGTGCGGCGTCGCCCCTATCAGGTGGTGCTGTTCGACGAGGTGGAGAAGGCCCATCCGGACGTGTTCAATGTTCTGCTTCAGGTGCTGGATGACGGCCGCCTGACGGACGGGCAGGGACGTACGGTGGACTTCCGCAACGTGCTCATCATCATGACCTCGAATCTCGGGGCCGAGTTCCTGGCCGATCCGCGCCAGCCGCTGGGCTTCAAGGTTGAGGGCGAGGATGGGGAGAAGGTGGTTTCCGACGATGAGGCCTATGATCTGGTGATGATGGCGGTGCGGCACCATTTCCGCCCTGAATTCATCAACCGTATCGATGAGATCGTGATGTTCCATCGCCTCAAGCGCGAGCAGATGGATACCATCGTCGATATCCAGATGGGCCGCCTGAAGAAACTGCTCGAGGATCGCAAGATCACCATCGACCTGTCGCCGGAAGCCCGCAGCTTCCTTGCTGATAAGGGCTATGACCCGGCCTATGGCGCGCGTCCGCTGAAGCGGACCATCCAGAAGCTGGTGCAGGACCCGCTGGCGGAGAAGATTCTCGGCGGTGAGGTTCTGGATGGCGCGGCGGTGCGTGTGGATCTGGATGGTGACCATCTGGTCTTCCATGCCACTCAGGGGCCGGTGGACGCGGGGATCTGATCCTCACGTCTCTCGTCAGGCATCCGGCATCATTTGGCTCCTTCCGCTCCGGCGGGAGGGGTTTTTTACATCCGCGCCCTGTGGACGGTCCGCAATAGCGATTCTGTTCCTGCCCTTATGTCCCCAGCTTGAGTTTGCAATAATGCAAAACAAGTTTCGCACAGCTGCGCCGCCATGCTTTTTGGGAGGTATTATGATGATATTTCCGTGCGGAAAGCGTGGTCTGTCCACCTCCGTCCACCATATGCCACTTTATGTGCAATCCCGGCGGCTTGAACGCCTTGCCGGATGGGAGTAGTCAGGCCCCGCTTGTTTGATGCTGCCACGCGCAGGCTCATTCCCGGGGACGATGGTATGGCCCGCAACAAGACCGCCCTTCTCGGGGCCAGCCCGACTGACGGCCAGACCGTTCGGGTGGCCAGACGTGAAGCTATTGGCGATGCGGCCATGGGGGACATATGTCGCCCGTTCTCGTTCAAAACCCAAAATCATGAAGTGCTGATGCATCTGTTGCATCCACACCCTGAAGCGGCATGCCGTGTTCCTGCTCCTGTCATGGTCTGGCCGGAAGGGGATGGGGGCAAGATGCCAAATGCGCGCATGCGTATGATGCTTGAGAAATTGGTCGCTGCCGTCGCAGGGCGGATGGTGACCTGTCAGAAGATCACACCCGCTTTGGGGAAGTGATCTCGATCCATGACGGCGCTTCCATCCGGGAGCGCCGTTTTCGTGCCGGCAGAGCTGCCGGTAAGGTGCAGGAGACGAATGTTCCCCTCCTCGGGAACCGTTCGGACAGCGTCCATGCGGCGCTTTCTGGTGGTTTCCTATCTGGGATGGAGGTCGGTTGCCTGTCGCGCCGGACAAGGTTCGGGTGGCATGTGGCCGGTTCAGGGGGGAAGGGGCACTTCGCAACCCTTTAGGGGACGAAGACATGAATATTCATGAGTACCAGGCCAAGGCGCTCCTGAAGACATACGGTGCGCCCGTCTCGCGTGGTGTGGCTGTTCTGACTGCGGCGGATGCGGAAGCTGCCGCCAACGAGCTCGGCGGTCCGTTGTGGGTCGTGAAGTCCCAGATTCACGCCGGTGGCCGTGGCAAGGGCAAGTTCAAGGAAGCTGAAGCGGGCGAAAAAGGCGGCGTGCGCCTGGCCTTCTCGGTTGATGAAGTGAAGGCTCACGTCAACCAGATGCTCGGCAACACCCTCGTCACCATCCAGACCGGCCCGGCCGGCAAGCAGGTCAACCGCCTGTATCTGGAAGACGGTTCCGATATCGAGAAGGAATTCTACCTCTCCCTGCTCGTCGACCGCGTGACTTCGCGCGTGGCTTTCGTGGTCTCCACGGAAGGCGGCATGGACATTGAGGAAGTTGCCCACAACACCCCAGAGAAGATCCTGAGCTTCTCCGTGGATCCGGCGACCGGCGTGCAGGGCTTCCATGGCCGCAAGGTGGCCAAGGTTCTCGGCCTCACCGGCGACCTGTCCAAGCAGGCGGTCAAGCTGGTTGAAGTGCTCTATGAAGCCTTCACCTCGACCGACATGGAAATGCTCGAGATCAACCCGCTGATCGTCACCAAGGACGGCCAGCTGAAGGTTCTCGACGCCAAGGTGTCGTTCGATTCCAACGCCATGTTCCGTCATCCCGAGCTCACCGAGTTGCGCGATCTGACGGAAGAGGATGCGAAGGAAATCGCGGCTTCCAAGCACGATCTCGCCTATATCGCGCTCGATGGCACCATCGGCTGCATGGTGAACGGCGCGGGTCTCGCCATGGCGACCCTCGACATCATCAAGCTGTATGGCGAAGAGCCGGCAAACTTCCTCGACGTGGGCGGTGGCGCCAACGAAGAGAAGGTGACTGCAGCCTTCCAGATCATCACCTCGGATCCCAATGTTAAGGGCATCCTGGTGAACATCTTCGGCGGCATCATGAAGTGCGACGTCATCGCGCGCGGCGTTCTCGCCGCCGTGAAGGCTGTCGGTCTTCAGGTTCCGCTGGTGGTGCGCCTTGAAGGCACCAATGTGGAAGAGGGCAAGACGATCATCCGCGAGAGCGGCCTGAATGTCATCCCCGCTGATGACCTGGACGATGCCGCGCAGAAGATCGTGGCCGCTGTGAAGAAGGAAGCTGTCTGATGTCCGTGCTGATTGACGCAAACACCAAGGTCATCACCCAGGGCTTCACCGGCAAGACGGGTACCTTCCACGCCGAGCAGGGCATTGCCTACGGCACGAAGTTCGTCGGCGGCACCTCGCCCGGCAAGGGTGGCACCACCCATCTCGGCCTGCCGGTGTTCGACACCGTGCTGGAAGCACGTGACAAGACCGGGGCTGACGCTTCCGTCATCTACGTTCCCCCTCCGGGTGCGGCTGATGCCATTCTCGAAGCCATCGACGCCGAGATCCCGCTCATCGTCTGCATCACCGAAGGCATTCCGGTGCTGGACATGGTGCGCGTGAAGCGTGCGCTCGAGGCCTCCAAGTCCCGCCTCATCGGCCCCAACTGCCCCGGCATCGTGACGGCTGGCGAGTCGAAGATCGGCATCATGCCGGGCAACATCTTCCGCAAGGGTTCCGTGGGCGTGGTTTCGCGCTCCGGCACGCTGACCTATGAGGCGGTGTTCCAGACCTCGCAGGAAGGCCTCGGCCAGACCACTGCTGTCGGCATCGGCGGCGACCCGGTCAAGGGCACCGAGTTCATCGACATCCTCGAGATGTTCCTGGCTGACCCGAAGACCGAGTCGATCGTCATGATCGGCGAGATCGGTGGTTCCGCTGAGGAAGAAGCCGCGCAGTTCATCGCTGATGAAGCGAAGAAGGGCCGCAAGAAGCCGATGGTTGGCTTCATCGCCGGCCGCACGGCTCCTCCCGGCCGCCGCATGGGCCATGCCGGCGCGATCATCTCCGGCGGCAAGGGCGGCGCGGAAGACAAGATCGCCGCCATGGAAGCCGCGGGCATCCGCGTGTCTCCCTCCCCGGCGCGCCTCGGCAAGACGCTGGTGGAAGTGCTGAAGGGCTGATTTGCCTCTTTCTCGCCCCGCCTTCTCCTTTTGGGGGAGGCGGGGCGGGTTGCTTTTACAGGCTCCGTTTCCCACATGGGAGGGGCTGTTTCGTACCCTTTTTGTTGCTCTTCGGCCACAGTGGGGACAGAGCAGCATCACGGTTGTCATTGGCCCTGTTTTTCGCCTTCATCATGGGCGATGGGAGGGCGGCTATCAGGACCGGATGGGGATACGGGTTTTTGCCCCTTTTCCGTTAGGTCACGATAGAGTGTCTGAACGCCTTGTCCGCAACAGCCACGGTCGGGCAGGGGTCAATAAGATGTATCGGCAGGGCCGGTCGTCGATGAGTGGCTGGTAGCGGCTGTCCGGCCGCGTTTTCCGCGTGATGGGCGCGTGGGAAGCGTTGTGTCGGCCGCCTTCCGGGATGAAGCCATGTCGCGCGCAGAACAGAACGACGTTTTCCTCTCTACCTCCTTCCTTTACGGCGCCAATGCGGCCTGGATCGAAGACCTTTATGCCCGCTACGAGCAGGATCCCAACTCGGTGGATGCCGAGTGGCAGACCTTTTTCGGTGCGCTGAAGGATGATCCGGCCCAGGTGGCCGAGAATGCCCGTGGTGCATCCTGGAAGAAGGCCAACTGGCCGCGTCACGCCAGTGGTGATCTGGTTTCCGCCATGGACGGCCAGTGGGCCGAGGTGGAGAAGGTCATCACCGACAAGGTGAAGGCCAAGGCGGAAAAGACCGGTACGGGACTTTCCGAAGCAGAGGTCCAGCAGGCCTCTCGTGATTCCGTGAAGGCGCTGATGATGATCCGCGCCTATCGCATGCGCGGCCACCTTCAGGCCAATCTCGATCCGCTGCACCTGGCGCCGTCTCCCGACGCGCCGGAGCTGGATCCTGCCTCTTACGGCTTTGCGGATGCGGACCTCGACCGCAAGATTTTCATCGACCATGTGCTGGGGCTGGAATTCGCCACGGTGCGCGAGATGATCGCCATCCTGCGCCGCACCTATTGTGGCGATGTGGGCGTGGAGTTCATGCACATTTCCTCGCCCGAGGAGAAGGCCTGGATTCAGGAGCGCCTCGAAGGGCCGGACAAGGAATTCACCTTCACGCCTGAAGGCAAGCGCGCCATCCTCAACAAGCTGGTTGAGGCCGAGGGCTTCGAGAAGTTCCTCGATGTGAAGTACACTGGCACCAAGCGCTTTGGCCTTGATGGCAGCGAAAGCCTGATTCCCGCCCTTGAGCAGATCATCAAGCGTGGTGGTAATCTGGGCGTGAAGGACATCGTGTTCGGCATGGCCCATCGTGGTCGCCTGAATGTGCTGACGCAGGTGATGGGCAAGCCGCACCGCGCGCTGTTCCACGAGTTCAAGGGCGGCTCCTGGGCTCCCGATGATGTCGAGGGTTCGGGTGACGTGAAGTACCATCTGGGTGCTTCCTCCGACCGCGAGTTCGACAACAACCGCGTGCATATCTCCCTCACCGCCAACCCGTCTCACCTCGAGATCGTGGATCCGGTGGTGCTCGGCAAGGTGCGCGCCAAGCAGGACCAGTTCAAGGACACCGAACGCACGACCGTTCTGCCGCTGCTGCTGCACGGTGATGCGGCCTTCGCCGGACAGGGCGTTGTGGCCGAGTGTCTGGGCCTTTCCGGTCTGAAGGGACACCGCACCGGCGGCTCGATCCACTTCATCATCAATAACCAGATCGGCTTCACCACCAATCCGCGTTATTCGCGCTCCTCGCCCTATCCCTCCGACGTGGCGAAGATGATCGAAGCGCCGATCTTCCATTGCAACGGCGATAACCCGGAAGCGGTGGTGTTCTGCGCCAAGGTGGCGACCGAGTTCCGTCAGCGCTTCCATAAGCCTGTCGTCATCGACATGTTCTGCTACCGCCGCTTCGGCCACAATGAAGGCGACGAGCCGGCATTCACCCAGCCGAAGATGTACAAGGTCATCCGCAAGCACCCCACCGTGCTGGAGTTGTACGGCAAGAAGCTGGAAGCCGAGGGCGTTGTGGCCGCGGGCGAAGTCGACAGCATGCGTGCCGAGTGGCGTGAGCGTCTGGAAGGCGAGTATCAGGCCGGCCAGGCCTACAAGCCCAACAAGGCGGACTGGCTGGACGGTCGCTGGTCTGGCCTCAAGGCCGTCTCGCTACAGGACGATGATCCGCGCCGTGGCGAAACCGGTGTTGCCGAGGAAAAGCTGAAGGAAATCGGTGAGAAGATCACCCGTGTGCCGGAGGGCTTCAATGTCCACCGCACCGTGAAGCGCTTCCTCGACAATCGTCGCACCGCCATTGAAACCGGCGAAGGCATTGACTGGGCAACCGGTGAGGCGCTGGCCTTCAGCACTCTGCTGGAGGAAGGTCGCCCCGTGCGCCTGTCTGGTCAGGATGTGGAGCGCGGAACCTTCTCTCAGCGCCATTCGGTGCTGACCGATCAGGAAACCGAGGCGCGCTATAAGCCCTTCAATCACCTGTCCGAGAATCAGGCCAAGTACGAGGTCATCAATTCGATGCTCTCGGAAGAGGCCGTGCTTGGCTTCGAATATGGCTACTCTCTCTCCGAGCCGAATGCGCTCGTGCTGTGGGAAGCCCAGTTCGGCGACTTCGCGAACGGTGCGCAGGTGGTGTTCGACCAGTTCATCTGCTCGGGCGAGCGCAAGTGGCTGCGCATGAGCGGCCTCGTGTGCCTGCTGCCACATGGTTATGAGGGGCAGGGACCGGAGCATTCCTCCGCACGTCTGGAGCGCTATCTCCAGCTCTGCGCCGAGGACAACATGCAGGTGGCGAACTGCACCACCCCGGCCAACTACTTCCACATTCTGCGCCGGCAGCTGAGGCGGGAATTCCGCAAGCCGCTTATCCTGATGACGCCGAAGTCTCTTCTGCGCCACAAGAAGGCGGTGTCCAGCCTCTCCGACATGGTGGCCGGAACCAGCTTCCACCGTGTGATGCTCGATCACGCCCAGACCAACCCGGAAATCGCGGGTCTGGAATTGGTGCCGGATGATAAGATCAAGCGCGTCGTGCTGTGCACCGGCAAGGTCTATTACGACCTGCTGGAGGAGCGCGAGAAGCGGGGCGTCAATGACGTGTACCTGCTGCGTGTGGAGCAGCTCTATCCGTTCCCGCTCAAGACGCTGGTGCAGGAATTGTCACGCTTCTCGAATGCCGAAGAGATCGTGTGGTGCCAGGAAGAGCCGCGCAATCAGGGCGCATGGGCATTCGTGCAGCCCTATCTCGAATGGGTTCTGGACCAGACCGGCCGGGTTGGCGCACGGCCGCGTTATGCGGGCCGTCCGGCTTCGGCTGCCACCGCAACCGGCCTCATGTCCAAGCATCTGGCCCAGCTCAAGGCATTCCTGGATGAGGCCCTCGGCTAAGGCCGAGGCGCTTCTTCGGGCTTGATCCTGAGCCGGACCGCACAGAACATAGACTTATTCGAATTCAGAGAAAGAAGAGACGCCCATGGCTACCGAGATCCGCGTTCCCACGCTCGGCGAATCCGTGACGGAAGCAACCATTGGCAAGTGGTTCAAGAAGCCCGGCGAAGCTGTCGTGGCCGATGAGCCGCTGGTGGAACTGGAAACCGACAAGGTGACGGTGGAAGTGCCCGCGCCTGTCTCCGGTGCGCTGGCCGAGATCATCGCCCAGGAAGGTGATACCGTTGAAGTGGGCGCGCTGCTTGGCGCTATCGCGGAAGGCGCTGGCGGTTCTGTCGCCGCCCCCGCCGCGAAGCCCGCTGCTGCCCCGGCCGCCGCGCCTGCTGCTCCGGTTGCCGCTGGTGGCAACAATGGCCCTGCCGTCTCGCGCATTGCGGCTGAAAGCGGTGTGAACCCGGCGGCTGTTGCCGGTTCCGGCAAGGATGGCCGCGTCACCAAGGGCGACATGCTGGCCGCCATTGCCGGTGGCGTTTCCGCCGCAACCGCTCCGGCTGCCGCTGCTCCGCGTGTCGCCTCCGCGCCGGTGGATGCCGTGCGCGAAGAGCGCGTGAAGATGACCAAGCTGCGCCAGACCATCGCGCGCCGCTTGAAGGACGCACAGAACACCGCCGCCATGCTCACCACGTTCAACGACGTGGACATGTCCGGCGTGATGGCCCTGCGCGCCCAGTACAAGGATGCGTTCGAGAAGAAGCACGGCACCAAGCTCGGCTTCATGGGCTTCTTCACCAAGGCCGTTATTGCGGCGCTGAAGGACCTGCCGGCTGTGAACGCCGAGATCGATGGCAACGACATCGTCTATAAGAACTACTACAATATCGGTATCGCAGTGGGCACCGAGAAGGGCCTCGTGGTGCCGGTGGTGCGTGACGCCGACCAGCTCACCGTCTCCGATATCGAGAAGCAGATCGCCGGTTATGGCCGCAAGGCGCGTGACGGCAAGCTCGGCATCGATGACATGCAGGGCGGCACCTTCACCATCACCAATGGCGGCATCTACGGCTCGCTGATGTCCACTCCCATCCTGAATGCGCCGCAGTCCGGTATTCTCGGCATGCACCGCATCGAGGAGCGCCCGATCGTGGTCAAGGGCCAGGTGGTCATCCGTCCGATGATGTATCTTGCTCTCTCCTATGATCACCGGATTGTCGATGGCCGTGAGGCCGTGACCTTCCTGGTGCGCGTGAAGGAGACCCTGGAGGATCCGGCGCGTCTCGTGCTGGACATCTGAGAACGGGGACCGGGCATTGGCATTCGGATCAAATCCACCACCCATCCAGCCGCACCTGTGCGTGGCGGAGGGCGTGGAGGCGATTGCCTTTTATGAGGCGGCGTTCGATGCCCGGTGTACCTTCGTTCAGATGGCGGAAGATGGCGTGCGGGTTCTGCATGCCAATGTCGCCCTGTTTGGGGGTGAGGTGATGCTGCATGATGAGTTCGCTGAATATGGCGACGCCATGCGTGCACCGGCCACCCTTGGTGGGGCGAGTGTCGCCATCAATATCAATCTCTCTGATCCGGGTGCGGTTGATGCCGCCTGCGCACGTGCCGTTTTCGCGGGCGCAACCGTGATCATCCCGCCGGCCGACATGTTCTGGGGCGCACGCCATGCGCGCGTTCGCGATCCGTTCGGCCACGTCTGGGCCTTCAACGCCGCGTTGGACCCTCACTGACATTCCGAGAGTGCATTCCATGTCCTACGATCTGATCGTCATCGGTACCGGCCCCGGCGGCTATGTGGGCGCCATCCGCGCAGCCCAGCTTGGCCTGAAGGTGGCTGTGGTGGAAAAGCGCGCCCATGGCGGCACCTGTCTCAATGTGGGTTGCATTCCCTCCAAGGCGCTGCTTTACGCGTCCGAGCTGTTCGAGGAAGCCGGCCACAAGTTCGGTGAAATGGGTATCGGTGTGGGCACCCCGCAGCTTGACCTGCCCGCCATGCTGGCCTTCAAGGACCGCGGCGTGGATGGCAATGTGAAGGGCGTCGAGTTCCTTCTGAAGAAGAACAAGATCGATGCCTATCTCGGCACCGGCAAGATTCTGGCCCCCGGCAAGATTGAGGTGACCCTCAATGCCGATGGCAAGGTCGAGGTTCTGGAAACAAAGAACATCCTCATCGCCACCGGTTCGGATGTTGCGCCGCTGCCGGGCGTGACCATTGACGAAGAGCGGATTGTCTCCTCCACTGGCGCGCTGTCGCTGCCGAAGGTGCCGGGCAAGCTGGTCGTGGTTGGCGCGGGCGTGATCGGGCTGGAACTTGGCTCGGTGTGGCGTCGTCTGGGTGCGCAGGTGACCGTGGTGGAATATCTCGACCGCATCCTGCCCGGCATGGATGGCGATGTCGCCAAGTCCTTCCAGCGTATTCTTGACAAGCAGGGCTTCACCTTCAAGCTGGGCGCAAAGGTCACCGGTGTGGACAATTCCGGTGAGACGCTGAAGGTTTCGGTGGAACCGGCAGCTGGCGGCGAGACCGAGGTGCTGGAAGCCGATGTGGTGCTGGTGGCTATTGGCCGTCGCCCCTACACGGCAGGTCTGGGGCTTGAAGAGGCGGGTGTGGCGCTTGATGCACGCGGACGTGTCGCGACCGATACGCACTTTGCCACCAATGTGCCCGGCATCTATGCCATCGGTGATGTGATCGCCGGCCCGATGCTCGCTCACAAGGCTGAGGAAGAGGCTGTTGCGCTTGCAGAACTGCTCGCCGGCAAGGCTGGTCATGTGAACTATGACATCATCCCCGGCGTGGTCTACACCTTCCCTGAGGTTGCAACCGTCGGCAAGACGGAAGAGGAACTGAAGGCGGCGGGCGTGACCTATAAGGTCGGCAAGTTCCCCTTCACCGCCAATGGCCGTGCCAAGGTGAACACCACCACGGACGGCTTCGTGAAGATCCTCGCCGACGCTGCCACCGATAAGGTGCTGGGTGCGCACATCATCGGGCCCGAGGCGGGCGAGATGATCCATGAATGCGCAGTGCTGATGGAGTTTGGCGGGTCTTCGGAAGATCTCGCCCGCACCTGCCATGCGCACCCCACCCGCTCCGAAGCGGTGAAGGAAGCGGCGCTGGCCGTAGAGAAGCGCGCCATCCATATGTGATGACGGGCTCGGTTTCTCCGGGTGAAGTAGAATATGAGCGCGCCCCGCCAGATGGTTGGGCGCGCTTTTGTTTTCAGGTTAGGGATGTATATTTTGATGTTTTAAACATCATAAATGCCCGTTTTTATGCTGAATCTGCGCTTTTGCCCCGCTCGAGGCTGGACAATGCCGCGCCTCCTGTCCCAAAGCTCCATCAACGCTGGTTGCCTTCCTATCAAGGGGCCGGATCGTAATGGCAGCCCGCATCGGAGGATGACATGCAGGACGACGAATATATCTATGATGAGGAAAGCGGTGAGTGGCTGCCCGCAAGCGAAGTGGCAAGCCGCAAGGCGGCTGCGGGTGATGTGCAGGTGAAGGATTCGCAGGGCACAATTCTCGCCGATGGCGACCAGGTGGTTCTCATCAAGGATCTGCCGGTCAAGGGCGCCGGCCAGACGCTGAAGCGCGGCACGCTCATCAAGGCCATTCGTCTCACGGACAACCCCGAAGAAATTGATTGCCGGTTTGAAGGTATCAAGGGACTGGTGCTGCGCACGGAGTTTGTACGCAAGCGCTGAGAACCGGGCTCTGTCTCTGCGCACGGGTAGGGGCGGAGTTTCCGATTGTGGTTCGGCGCGCGGAATAGCCAAGAGTTATTGCTGTGGGTTCGCCGGCCTCACTTCGGATATGAAGAGGTGGGTTTGAAGGGGCCGTGTCTATCCCTGAATCATGCCGCAAGCTTTCTTGAACTGCGCGTCCGCAGTTCTGTATTGGGGCGTGAGGCCTTTCGGGGCCGGCATGGCCGGCTCTTGCCGCAACTTTCCTGCGTCTTGACCTGAGGTTCTGTTGTCAGGGGCTGAAATGCTTTTTGGTCATGGAGAGGTCAGGCATACGGGGCTTCATGCAAAAGACTCCTCCGGGAACTGGTTGCAGGACGGTTCGTCAAGCGCCCTGAACATGCACGGATATCCTTGAAGCGTGTGCGGATCGCTTCATGCCGAAGCGAAGGTCACAGCCTCTATCCGCCATCCTTCGGGGTCCAGCAGAAACGCAGCGAAATAGCTGTCTGCATAATGGGGGCGCAGGCCCGGTGTGCCGTTATCCTGCCCGCCATGGGTCAATCCCGCAGTATGGAAATCATAGACCGCCTGCCGGTCCGCTGCCCAGAAACACAGATGAAAGCCGGGTGGGCAGACGATTGGTCCCGGACGCTCCTCGACCCAGAAAGGTGCCGCGCCCGGTACACCATCTGGCCCGGGCAGAGTGCCGGCCGGCCCCCAACAGGCAGATGCTCCTGCGGGCTCCACCTCATTGGCGACTCGCACCAGACCGAGCGGTGCCAGAACCGCATCATAGAAGAGAATGGCGCGGGCGAGATTGGTGGTGCCGACCGACAGATGCTCGAATACCGGCCGGATGGGCGTGAAGATGGGAGCCATGGGTCTGCCTTAACGAGCACGGGGGTGGGCGGCGCGCCAGGCATTCATGAGAGCTGTCGCATCCACCTGTGTATAGATCTGGGTGGTGGACAGCGAGGCGTGGCCGAGAAGTTCCTGAATCGCCCGGAGTTCGCCGCCGCGCGCCAGCAGATGAGTGGCGAAGGAATGGCGCAAGGCGTGAGGGGTGGCGCTGTCCGGCAGGCCCAGAGTCTCGCGCATGCGGGCAACCGCCATTTGCACAATCCGCGCAGAGAGCGGCCCGCCCCTTGCTCCGCGAAACAGGGGCGTGCGCGGGGCAAGCGGGTAGGGGCACTGCGACCTGTAATCCAGCACCGCCGCACGCACGGAAGCCAGAAGAGGCACCATCCGGGTCTTGTTGCCCTTGCCGGTCACGGTGATCTGGTCTGAGCCGGGGGTGATGTCATCGGCAGTGAGGCTCAGGGCTTCAGCGATACGCAGACCAGAGCCATAGAGCAGGGCGATGACAGCGGCATCGCGCGCCAGTATCCAGGAATCACGGGCCTCAAAAGCGCGGGTATCGGGGTCTGCCAGCGCGCGGGCGGCCTCCACAGAAACGGGCTTGGGCAGACTTTTGGGAACTTTGGGCGCGCGCACGGCGCTGAGCGCACCGAGCTTGCCGTGGCCTTCCTGCTCCAGATGGCGGGCAAAAGAGCGTGCTGCGGCCAGAAGGCGCACCAGCGTGCGCGGCGCAACACCTTCCGCCCGTCGCGCGGCGAGTATCGCACGCACATCTGCCGGTGCCAGTATGGCGATGTCTTTCAGATTCGGCTGGTGGCCCAGATGCAGGGTGAGGCGCGCCAGGACCGCGCTCATGTCTCGCGCATAGGCTTCAATGGTCTGGAAAGAGAGGCGCCGCTCATGGGTAAGCTTGTCGAGCCAACGGGTCGTGGCTTCGCCGACATCGGGCGCAGCGGCTTCCAGAAGATCACGGCGTGCGCGCAGGGCCTTCTGGGCAAGGGTCATGGCCATGGCAGGCTCCATCAGCGTCACGGATGATACGGGAGATTGTACCCCGCATGCAGCTGCCTATTGTGGGTGCGGCAACCTTTCCATTTTCCTGATCGGACAGGCTTTGCCTGTTGCCGCGCACTGCGGTATCAATGCCGCCTTGGAATTCCGCCCGTTTCGAGGCATGAGACCTCGAATTGTGCGCGGGAATGCCCATATAAGGGCGACAACTCACCTGAGACGTGATCGTGCGTTGCGAATTTTGCGAGCGACATGCACCGGAAAGGTGCAGCGCCCGGTGCCGGAAAGCTGACGGAGGACGACATGGCGGCCGTAAAAGAAACAGTCGAACAGGTTCGTTCCATCGGCGTTGAACAATATAAATACGGGTTCGAGACGCAGATCGAATCTGAAAAGGCCCCCAAGGGGCTTTCAGAAGACATCGTGCGCTACATTTCGGCGCGCAAGAACGAGCCGGAATGGATGCTGGAATGGCGTCTCGATGCTTACCGGCGCTGGCTCAGCATGGAAGAGCCGCACTGGGCGCGCATTGATTTTCCGCAAATCGATTTCCAGGACCTTTATTATTATTCCGCGCCCAAGGCCTTCAAGCCCTTGAGCTCGCTGGATGAGGTCGATCCGGAAATTCTGCGGACCTATGAAAAGCTGGGCATTCCGCTGCGCGAGCAGGAACTGCTGGCCGGTGTGGTGCGCCCCGAAGGCGAGCGTCCCCGCATTGCGGTGGATGCGGTGTTTGATTCGGTCTCGGTCGCCACGACTTTCAAGGAAGAGCTGAAGTCGGCCGGCGTCATCTTCATGCCCATCTCCGAGGCGCTTCAGGAGCACCCCGAGCTGGTGCGCAAATATCTCGGCACAGTGGTGCCGGTGACCGATAATTATTACGCCACCCTCAATTGTGCGGTGTTCTCGGACGGTTCCTTTGTCTATGTGCCGCCCGGCGTGCGCTGTCCGATGGAGCTCTCCACCTATTTCCGCATCAATGAGCGCAATACCGGCCAGTTTGAGCGCACGCTCATCATCGCCGACAAGGGCTCATACGTCTCCTATCTGGAAGGTTGCACGGCCCCGCAGCGCGATGAGAATCAGCTCCATGCCGCTGTGGTGGAACTGGTGGCGCTGGACGATGCCGAGATCAAATATTCCACCGTCCAGAACTGGTATCCCGGCGATGCCGAGGGCAAGGGCGGCATCTATAATTTCGTGACCAAGCGCGGCGATTGCCGGGGTGACAACTCCAAGATCTCCTGGACCCAGGTGGAAACCGGCTCTGCCATCACCTGGAAATATCCAAGCTGCATTCTGCGTGGCGACAATTCGCGTGGTGAGTTCTATTCCATCGCGATTTCCAACGGCTACCAGCAGGTCGATTCCGGCACCAAGATGATTCATCTGGGCAAGAACACCTCCAGCCGCATCATCTCCAAGGGCATTTCGGCCGGGCGCTCGAACAACACCTATCGTGGTCTTGTTTCAGCTCATCGCAAGGCCGAGAACGCCCGCAACTTCACGAACTGCGATTCCCTGCTGATCGGCGATACCTGCGGTGCGCATACCGTGCCCTATATCGAGGCGAAGAACCCGACAGCCAAGTTCGAGCATGAGGCCACCACCTCCAAGATTTCCGAGGAAACGCTGTTCTATTGCATGCAGCGCGGCCTCACTCAGGAAGA
Source organism: Xanthobacter sp. (assembly GCA_034676685.1). Lineage (GTDB taxonomy): Bacteria > Pseudomonadota > Alphaproteobacteria > Rhizobiales > Xanthobacteraceae > Xanthobacter. Next base: position 70,586 of record JAUCBT010000002.1, read on the forward strand.
TGCGGTGGCGCTGGTGGTGAACGGCTTCGTGCGGGATGTGCTTCAGCAACTGCCAATGGAATTCGCCGTGGAAGCGCAGAAGCTCATTTCCATCAGCCTTGAGGGTAGCGTCGGCTGAGGCTGGCGCACCCGTTTCGTTATAAATCCGGCCATCGCGTAGAATACGTATCTGGTCTGGGGTCTAAAACATTCGCTCAAAGGAACCGTCTCATGTCGCCCTTGCTGGAAGTCCGCGACCTTCATGCCCGCATCGAAGATGGTCGCAAGATCATTGAAGGCATGAATCTCGTCATCAATCCCGGCGAGGTTCACGCCATCATGGGACCGAACGGGGCGGGCAAGTCCACCCTGTCATATGTCCTCTCGGGCAAGCCGGGTTATGAGGTCACTGGCGGGCAGGTGCTGTTCCACGGCAAGGACCTGCTGGAGATGGAGCCGGATGAGCGCGCCGCTGCCGGCCTGTTCCTGGCTTTCCAGTATCCGCTGGAAATTCCCGGTGTGCCCACCATGTCTTTCCTGCACACGGCCGTGAACGCTCAGCGCAAGACGCGGGGCGAGCCGGAGATGGCCGCGCCGGAACTGCTGCGCAAGGTGCGGGCGCTGGCCAAGGTGCTGGAAATCGATGCCGAGATGCTGAGGCGCCCGGTGAATGTGGGCTTCTCCGGCGGTGAGAAGAAGCGCAACGAAGTGCTGCAGATGATGCTGCTGGAACCCAGCCTCGCCATTCTGGATGAGGCCGATTCAGGTCTCGATATCGATGCGCTGAAGATTGTCGCCAATGGCGTGAACAGCCTGCGCTCGCCGGAACGCTCCAACCTCATCATCACCCATTATCCGCGGTTGCTCGAATATATCGTGCCGGATGTGGTGCATGTGTTCGCCAATGGCCGCATCGTGCATTCGGGTGATGCCGAGCTGGCGCGTGAGCTGGAAGCCACGGGCTATGCCAAGTATCAGGGCGAAGCGGCGTGATGACCATGGCTGCTGAAGCTCCCCCCGTTTCCGCGCAGCCCGCTCGCGGGCAGCCTGCGCGCACCGCCGCCGAGACGGCGTTCGCCACCACGTTCGCCGCCGTGAAGGCAGAGCTGCCCGGTTCTGCGGCCTTCGCTGTGCGCCGGGAAGAGGCTTTCGCCCGCTTCGCTGATGCAGGTCTGCCGCATCGCCGGGTGGAAGAGTGGCGTTATACCGATCTGCGTCGCCTGATGCGCGAGATGGCCCCCCTGGCAGCCTCGCCTGCCCGGAAGCTGGAGCGCGCACCTGAAGCGGCCGGTCTTCTGGCCGCCGTGGACTGCCGCAAGCTGTATGTGGTCGATGGCGTTTTCGTGCCGCACCTCTCCGATCTGGCAGATCTTGAGGCCGGCCTCACCATTCTCTCGCTTGCGGATGCGCTGCGTGATGATGCCCATGTGGGCGGTGTTGCTGTGGCTGAGCGGCTGGGTAAAACCTTCCCGTGCACGGATGTGATGTTCGCGCTCAATACTGCCTTCGCTGCTGAAGGCGTGGTGGTGCATGTGAGCGAGGGGGCCGAGCTGGCCCGGCCGCTGGAGTTCATTCATGTGAACACCCAGCTTGAGCCTGTCTCCATGTTCACCCGCTCGCTGGTGGTGCTGGAGAAGGACGCGAAGGCCACGCTGGTGGAAAGCCATGAGGGGCCAGATGGCGTGGCCTATCAGGTCCACACCGCGCTGGAACTGGTGGTGGGAGAGGGCGCGCAGTTCGACCGGGTGAAGCTGACCCGTGAGGGTGATGCCGCCCTGCACATTTCCACCGTCCTGCTGGATATCGCCGCTTCGGCTCTGGTGCGCACCGCCGGCTTTATGCTCGGCGGCGCAATCGTCCGTAACCAGACCTTCTCCCAGCTGACCGGCAAGGATATTCACGCCGTTTTCGGCGGTGTTTCCCTGCTGGGCAACCGGCAGCATTCCGATACGTCGCTGGCGGTGGAGCATCTGGCGCCTGGTTGCGAAAGCCGCGAGAATTTTCGCGCGGTGCTGGACGACCATGCGCGCGATGTGTTCCAGGGCCGCATCGCCGTGCGGCGCGAGGCGCAGCAGACCGATGCGCGGATGATGACACGCGCGCTGCTGCTCTCCGATACGGCTGAGGCGGACAACAAGCCAGAGCTGGAAATCTTCGCCGACGATGTTCAGTGCGCCCATGGGTGCACCACCGGCAATCTGGACGAGCAGGTGAAGTTCTATCTCATGGCCCGTGGGATTCCTGAGAAGGAAGCTGAAGCGCTGCTGATTCAGGCCTTCGTGGGTGAGGTGGTGGATGCCATCGCGCTGGAAGGCGTGCGTGAGGCGCTGATCGGGGCAACCCGCATTTGGCTGAAGGAACGTGTCTGAGATGACCCACCCGGCCGTGACCACCACCGGCTATGATGTTGCCCGCGTGCGGGAGGATTTTCCCATCCTCTCGCTTCAGGTGCACGGCAAGCCGCTGACATACCTCGATAATGGCGCTTCTGCCCAGAAGCCGCGTCAGGTGCTGGAGCGCATGAATGAGGTCTATACGGCCGAATATGCGAATGTGCATCGCGGGTTGCACTATCTGGCCAATGCCGCGACCGAGGCCTATGAGGGCGGTCGTGAGCGGGTGGCGCGGTTCCTGAATGCGCGGCGGCATGAAGAGATCGTCTTCACACGCAATGCCACCGAGGCCATCAATCTGGTGGCTGCCACCTTTGGCGCCTCACGCATCCAGCCGGGCGATGAAATCGTGCTCTCCATCATGGAGCATCACGCCAATGTGGTGCCGTGGCATTTCCTTCGCGAGAAACTGGGCGCGGTCATCAAGTGGGTGCCGGTGGATGACAATGGCGCATTCCATCTGGAAGACTTTGAGGCGCTGCTGACCGAGCGCACGAAGATCGTCGCCATCACCCAGATGTCGAACGTGCTGGGCACAGTGGTGCCGGTGAAGGATGTGGTGCGCATCGCCCATGCGCGCGGCATTCCGGTTCTGGTGGATGGCGCGCAGGGGGCGGTGCATCTCGATGTGGATGTGCAGGATCTCGATTGCGATTTCTATGTCATCACCGGCCACAAGCTCTATGGGCCGACCGGCATTGGTGCGCTTTACGCCAAATATGAGCTGCTGGAGCAGATGCCACCCTTCAATGGCGGCGGCGAGATGATCCGCGAAGTGCGTCAGGACAGCATCACCTATGGTGATCCGCCGCATCGCTTCGAGGCAGGTACGCCGCCGATCGTGGAAGCGGCGGGGCTGGGTGCGGCGCTGGATTACATCACCTCCATCGGCAAGGATCGTATCCGCGCCCATGAAGAAGACCTGCTGCATTATGCGCAGGAACGCCTTGGCGAGATGAACTCCATCCGCATCATCGGCAATGCGCCGGGCAAGGGGGCCATCATCTCCTTCGAGATGCAGGGCGCGCATGCCCATGATGTCGCGACGCTGATCGACATGGATGGCGTGGCCGTGCGTGCGGGCACCCATTGCGCCATGCCGCTGCTGGAGCGTTTCGGCGTGACGGCAACCTGCCGCGCATCTTTCGGTCTTTACAATACGCGTGAGGATGTGGACCGCTTCATTGCGGCGCTGAAGAAAGCGCAAAATCTGTTCGGCTGAAGAATTCTTGCGCCAGATCTTGAGCGTGAGAGCGCCCTTCACACGCGAGGGCTCGGGACATGGGGCATGTCTCAGCGGGTGCTCTGAACGCGGAAAGATCAGCAGTCGTTTGGCTTAGGAAAGCAGATACGAAAAAGGGGCCTCAGGGCCCCTTTTTTATGTGCAGTTGCAACTGAAACCATGCCGGGAAGAGACTTGCTCTTCTCTCAGCCTCACAAGCTCAGTTCTTGCTCGGCCCTGCTTCTGCGACACGGGCTGGTGACTGGCCGTGATTCATCAGAACATCAATGCGTTCACGCTCCTGCTGGAACTGCGAAAGCGCATTACCGCGCAGCGCGCGCCCGCGTGGCAGACGAATACGCAGCGGGTCGACAAAGTTGCCGTTGATCTTCACTTCGTAATGCAGATGCGGCCCGGTCGAGAGGCCGGTGGAGCCGATATAGCCAATCACTTGCCCCTGCCGCACCTTTTCTCCCGGACGAATGCCGCGTGCAAAGCCGGACTGGTGTGAATAGGTGGTGACATAACCATTGGCATGCTGAATTTCGGTGTGCTTGCCATAGCCCGACTTCCAGCCTGCAAGAGCGATGGTGCCATTGCCCGCCGCATAAATCGGCGTACCTGTGCGATCCGACCAGTCCACGCCTGTATGCAGTTTGGATGTGCCCAGAATGGGGTGTCGCCGATAGCCAAAGCCGGAACGCATGGTGCCGCCAGAGACAGGTTTTCTCAGGAGGAACTGCTTCGCGCTTCGGCCTTGGTCATCATAATAATCCACGCCGCCATCATCGGGTGCGCGGAAGCGATAGTAACGGCGGGTT
>JAUCBT010000003.1:0-239857 GCA_034676685.1 Xanthobacter sp.
GGCGCGATAATGGCGCGCACACGGTTCACGACCTCCGCATGCAGGCGCGGCGACTTGTCGATGTTGAAGTGATCGAGGCTCCTGTCACCCGCCAGATCGAGATTGGCGAGTGAACCCTTGAAGCTTTTCTCCGTGCTCAGCCGCTTGCCATAGCCATTATTGGACTGGAAGAAATTGACGAAGCGCCCACGCGCCGGCCCCACCGTATTCACTCCCACCGGATCGAATGTCACCACCAGCCGGGGCGGTGTGCCAAGGGCGGTCAGGCGTTCAGCCATCTGAATGGCTGCATCCGCGCCAAGCGAATGCCCGATGATGATGATCGGTGCGCCACGATTGCGCCGGCTCTCCGCCGAGGCCTGATCCACGATCGAGGTCCATGAGTTGTGGCCCGTGACGGTCGTCTCAATGCCGCGTGCCTCCAGTTTGGACGCGAGATCGTCCATGCCCATTGAGAACACACCGGCTAGGCCGCGAAACAGATAGGCATGGCCTTTGCTGTTCTGAGCCGCCGCCGGCTGGATCGCCACACACAGGAAGAGCGCCGCGCACAGCGCCACAGTGACACGAAGGGCAGATGTCATGAGTTCACCGCGATTATTCTGGCCCTGACTTCTGCCGCCATTTTTCGCGTCGGGCAACCGACTGATGGGACACGAAGAGCAAAGCAACACTTCAAAGACGGCTTTTTCGCCGGCTCGTGATCCGTCTGCACCAATATACGTAAAAAAACCGGCCAGAATCGTGATTCTGGCCGGCAGCCCATATCTGATCCGCGTTTCCAACATTTCTCCGGCAATCTTGCGTTGCCGGAGTTGAGCTCACTTCTTGCCAGCCTGCTTTTCGCGCAGGGACAGGCCGAGCATCAAGGTGCTGACACCCGAGAACACCAGATCGACACCCAGGAAAATGCCAAGGAAATAGACCGAATCCACCGGCCAGCGCGCGATAATCACCGCACCCAGCAACAGCGTGATCAGGCCGGAAAGCACGACCCAGAAGCAGGCAGAGGTAGAGCGCGAACCAAAGCCGGCAAAAATGCGGAAGACGCCTTCCACCGCCAGAGTTGCACCGATGAAGATGGTGATGATGCTGGCGCCCAGCATCGGCTGGTACATGATGAGACCACCCGCCACCACATAGAGCACACCGGCCAGCAGCCAGAAGAGGAAGCTGCCCCAGCCCTGAACCCGGAAGGCATGGATAGCCTGGGCCACGCCGGCCACCATGATGAGTGCGCCCACATAGAGTGCGGTAGCGACGGTGGCGACCAGGACATGTCCAAGGGCAAAGAAACCCAGAAGAACGAACACGACGCCAAGCGCCACGAACCATCCCCAGTTCGCACGCAGGGCCTGCAACTTGTCTTGGGCGTTGGAACTCACGGATAAGGACATAGACACTGTCTCCAGTCAGGTACGAATTCTTTCGGCAGCGGCCGTCTTCGGGCTGCCTCCAGCCTGATCCGTACTCCCCCTGCCCCCGGGAAGGAAGAGATCATACGTCCCCCCGACCTGCAACCTTGCCTAGAATGCTCGGATGAATGGGGCAGAAGGCACGCGGGAGCACAAACAAAAAAGGCGCGCCACAGGGCGCGCCTTTTTCAAAATGATACATCAGTTCACTGGCTGGCAGTGGTGATGGAGCCGGTGGTGGCCGGTGCATCAGAAACCGCAGCGGTGGTCTGCGCGCCCTTCGGCATCGGCATGATCACAACCTTGGAGCCCACCTTCACACGGTCATACAGGTCTTCCGCATCATTGTTCAGCATGCGGATGCAACCGGAGGAGACGAACTTGCCAATGGTCTGCGGCTCATTGGTGCCGTGGATGCGATAGATGGTGCTGCCCAGATAGAGCGCACGGGCACCCATGGGATTGCCCGGGCCGCCAGCCATGAAGCGCGGCAGATAGGGCTGACGGGCGATCATGTCATTCGGCGGACGCCAATCCGGCCATTCCGCCTTGCGCGACACCTTCTGCACACCTGTCCAGGTGAAGCCTTCGCGACCCACGCCAATGCCGTAACGCATGGCCCGGCCATTCCCCATCACATAATAGAGATAGGTGTTCGGGGTATCGACAATGAGGGTGCCAGCCGCATGGTTGGTCACATAGTCCACTTCCTGGCGGCGGAAACGCTCCGGCACAGGTTCAGCCGGGTCCACATCCTCGATGCGGGGGCCGGAGGGAGCCTGATCGGTGCCCGGGACAAGCGCCGCATCGGTCGCATAAATGCCGGCTGGCGGAGCGCTCGAAGCGGCCTGCGCGCCATATGGCTGCTGCTGATAGCCCTGCTGCTGCGCCTGACCTTGACCCTGCTGCCCGTCATAGGGCTGGCTGTAATGCTGGCCATACATGCGCTGCTGTTCATCATAGGCCGGGGTCTGCGAAGCACCGGGCTGTGCCTGATAGGCACCCGTCGGCTGACCGGTGGTCTGCTGATAGGAAGCTTGCGGATAGGCCTGCTGCTGGTAGCCCTGCTGGGCGGGCGCAGTGGCCGGAGCCGGCGAGGCCATCGAGCCCTGATAGGTCGGGGCCTGCTCATAGCCGGAAGGCGGCGCCAGTTCCGAGCGCTCCAGCCCCCCGCCGGTTCCACCCTGCTGTCCGCTCGCACCCTGCTGGGCATAAGGGTCCTGATAGCCGGGCGGCACTTCGCCATAGCCGGAATTGTAGGCGCCCTGCGCAAAAGCAGGAGCGGAGAGGAGAGACGCCCCGAAGGCGGCAAGGAGGAAGGGGTGGCGCAACATCATGGTGTCGTTGGTAACGCCGAAACGTGTCGAAATTGGAAACACCATCCCAAAGATTTTTGACAAGTTGCAGGTGACACATTTCCGCAACATCCCCCGTCTGGAACAGCAGGGCCCTATCGGCTGGAAACCTTTGCCATCACTAAACCTTCCTCATGGCGAGGATGATCATGTCGGGTTCATCCCGCCAGCCTCCTTCACATCCAGACATGCCTCCCCTTTCAATTGAGAGGCCGAGCCGTGTCATTTTCTCACCGAAGCAGTCCCCGGCAGATGCATCACAGGCGCACAGGTTCGGACAAGACGCGCCAGTTCCGCCACATCCTCAACGAATGGCAGGGTTCGCCGCCACACGAGCCCGATCTCCCGGCTCGGCACCGGATCTTGAAACGGAAGCAGGCGCAACCGGTTCGCCACATTTGGCTCGGCATCAAGAAAAAGCGCTGGCAGCAATGTACTGCCCTGCCCGCTCGCCACCATCTCGACAAGCGTTGCAAGGCTGGAGGCGCCGAATCGGCGCAACTGACGCTCATCCACCTGATGACAGAGCTGAAGCGCCTGATCGCGCAGGCAATGCCCATCTTCCAGCAGCAGCAGATCCGCCGTGCGCAGGTCCTCAACGGCCACGGGCGCGACGGGGAGAGAATCAGCGCCCGGCGGCAGAGCAAGGAAGAACGGGTCCTGAAACAGCACCTCATGGTCCAGTTCGGGATGATCGACCGGCAGGCTCATGAGAACCACGTCCAGCTCTCCCTCGGCGAGGGCGCTGACAAGCTGCCCCGTCACACTTTCGCGCAACGCCACCTCAAGGCCGGGATGGTGCTTTTCAAGCATCGGCAGCAGGCGCGGCAGCAGATATGGCGCGATGGTGGGGATGACCCCGAGGCGCAACTGACCTTCCAGCAGCCGGGTATGGTCGCGCATGGTGCGTTCCAGGTCTTGGATTGAGGACAAAACGGCCCGCGCCCGTTGCGCCGTGACCTCGCCGATCGCTGTCAGACGCACGCCCTGCCGCCCGCGCTCCAGCAGCACCACCCCATGAGCCTCCTCCATCTCGCGGATCTGCATCGAGAGCGCGGGCTGTGTGATGGCGCACTCTTCCGCTGCACGCCCGAAGTGCAGATGGCGGGACAGGGCCTCAAAATAGCGGAGCTGACGGAGAGTGAGCATACGATAAGATTATCTGATCGTATGAGCGATGCAATCTGATTTGCTCTTATTCCAATGTAAAGCCATGCTGCCGCCAGAAATCACGCCCGCCCCACCCGGCGGGACGCAGGAGGAGCATGAGCATGAGCCGCCCGACCCTGACCACCACCGCCGGCGCACCAATCGCGGACAACCAGAATACCCAGACAGCAGGTCCGCGCGGCCCGGCGCTGATGCAGGATTACCAGCTGCTGGAGAAGCTCGCCCACCAGAACCGCGAGCGAATCCCCGAGCGCACGGTGCATGCCAAGGGCTGGGGCGCGCATGGCACGCTGACCATTACCGGCGACATTTCCCGCTACACCAAGGCGAAGGCCCTGCAGCCCGGCGCGAAGACGGACATGATCGCCCGCTTCTCCACCGTGGCCGGTGAGATGGGCGCGGCGGATGCCGAGCGCGACGTGCGCGGCTTTGCGCTGAAATTCTATACGCCGGAAGGCAACTGGGATCTGGTGGGCAACAACACGCCGGTCTTCTTCGTGCGTGACCCCTACAAGTTCCCGGACTTCATCCACACCCAGAAGCGCCACCCTAAAACCAACATGCGCTCCCCCACCGCCATGTGGGATTTCTGGTCGCTCTCGCCCGAGAGCCTGCATCAGGTGACCATCCTGTTCTCGGATCGCGGCCTGCCGGTGGGGGTGCGCAACATGAACGGCTATGGCTCGCACACCTACAGCTTCATCAATGAGGCGAACGAGCGCTTCTGGGTGAAGTTCCACTTCAAGACCCAGCAGGGCCACAAGCACTGGACCAATGATGAGGCCGCCGATGTGGTGGGCCAGACCCGCGAATCCACCCAGGAAGATCTGTTCGGCGCGATCGAGCGTGGCGACTTCCCGCGCTGGCTGGTGCAGGTGCAGATCATGCCCGAGGCGGATGCGGACAAGACCCCATACAACCCCTTCGACCTCACCAAGGTCTGGCCGCATGGCGACTATCCGGTGATCGATATCGGCATTCTGGAGCTGAACCGGAACCCGGAGAATTATTTCGCCGAGATCGAGCAGGCCGCCTTTTCCCCCTCCAACAAGGTGCCCGGCATTGATTTCTCGCCGGACAAGATGTTGCAGGCCCGTGTCTTCTCCTATGCGGATGCCCACCGCTATCGCCTCGGCACCCATTATGAGCATCTGCCGGTGAATGCCCCGAAATGCCCGGTGCACCACTACCACAAGGATGGCCCGATGCGTTTCTTCGAGCCGCGCACCGGCAATGTGGATGCCTATTATGAGCCGAACTCCTTCGGTGGGGCAGTGGAAGATCCCTCTTTCCGCGAGCCGCCACTGAAGATCTCGGGCGATGCGGACCGCTACAACCACCGCGACGGCAATGAGGATTTCAGCCAGCCGCGTGCCCTGTTCGAACTGTTCGATGCCGGCCAGCGCGCCCGCCTGTTCTCCAATCTCGCCGCAGCCATGAATGGCATCCCGGATGAGATCGCGGACCGGCAGATCGCCCTGTTCACGCAGGTCCACCCGGAATATGGGGCGGGTGTGCGGGCGGCGCGGGACCATTTGAAGGCCGTCTGATCCAGAGAACGCTGAGCCGCCCGGCAGATCTGCCGGGCGGGTGCGGTTACCGATGCTTTGCGGCTCAAGTCTTCAAGCCGATATGCCTTCAATCAAAAAGGGCGCGCCCCTGACAGGACGCGCCCTTTTTCATATGTGAGACCGCTTCTTCGCATTCATCAATGAGAAAAAGCAGTCCGGCACTCCCGATCTCAGTCTTCCAGAACCTTGGCACGGAAGAGGAAACCGGCAATTGCCGCACCGATCAGCGGCACCACGATGAACAGCCACAGCTGCGCAATGGCCTGACCACCCACGAAGAAGGCCGGACCAATCGAGCGGGCCGGGTTCACTGAAACGCCGGTGACCGGAATAAACACGATGTGGACCATGACCAGCGAAAGGCCGATGGCCAGACCCGCTGCCTGCGTGATGCCGGCCTTCGAGGTCGAGCCGAGAATCACGATGACGAACACGAAGGTGCCGACCAGTTCGGCCACGATGGCGGCGCCAATACCAAAACCGCCACCATAATTTTCGCCCCAACCATTCTGGCCCAGACCAGCGGTGGCGGCATCGAACCCGGCCAGCTTGCCGGAAGCGATGATGTAGAGAATGCCAGCGCCTGCAAGGCCACCGAGGATCTGGGAGATCCAGTACAGCGGCACCTCGGCGGTGGGCGTGCGCCCGGCGGCCCAGGAGCCGATCGTCACGGCCGGATTGATATGGCAACCCGAAACATGGCCAATGGCATACGCCATGGACACCACCGCCAGACCAAAGGCAAAGGCAATGGCCAGCATGCCGATAGGCGCGGTGCCATAGCCGGTGAGCACGGCAGAGCCGCAACCAAACAGCACAAGCACGGCTGTGCCGATGAATTCAGCAAAATACTTCTTCATGAAAACCCCCATGCCCCGTGCCCGCCGCAAGGCGGGCCGTTTCCAGTTTTCAACACCGCCCCGGCCTGAACAGACACGGGGGACAGGCGCGGTCAAATATAGAAGCGTCCGGGCGCATACAGAAAAGAATAACGCGCAACACAGACCGACAGGCGCACTGGCGGCCGCTCCGGTGTCTAGCCGCGCATGTCCGCCCACATCAAGCTTGAACCGGACACCTTCAACCAAAGATTGTTCCGCCCCCGCCACAAAATCACCGCATCACAGCCTGCTCACGGGCGAGACTGTTTCCAAAACGCGGGATTGGCACTAGGATCATGACATCTTCAAATATGAGGGCAGAACGTCCGGCGTCACCTGATCGTCTTGTCGATATGAGACACGTGTCGCTGGTAAAAGATGCAATGATGCAAGAGCCCCAGACAGAGCCCAGACACAACACCCCCGGTTCCGAGCAGCATGCGCCGCGCAAGCTGTATGTGAAATCCTTCGGCTGTCAGATGAATGTCTATGATTCCCAGCGCATGGCGGACACGCTTGCGAAGGAAGGCTTCATCGAGACCCAGGATCCGGCGGACGCAGACCTTGTCATTCTGAACACCTGCCACATCCGAGAGAAGGCCGCCGAGAAGGTCTATTCCGAGCTGGGCCGCCTGCGCAAAGCGCGGCAGACCGAGGGCGCGGACACCATGGTTGCCGTGGCCGGTTGCGTCGCGCAGGCTGAAGGTGCGGAGATCATGCGCCGGTCACCGGTGGTGGATCTGGTGGTGGGCCCGCAAAGCTACCATCGCCTGCCCGAATTGCTGCGTCAGGCGAAAACCGGCCAACGGGTGGTGGACACCGAATTCCCGACCGAAGACAAGTTCGACCACCTCCCGGCCCCCAGCGCGAAAGCCACCCGCAAGCGCGGCCCGGCTGCATTCGTGACCGTGCAGGAAGGTTGCGACAAGTTCTGCACCTTCTGTGTGGTGCCTTATACGCGCGGCGCGGAAGTCTCGCGGCAGGTCTCCAAGCTCATGTCCGAGACCCGCCAATTGCTGGCGCAAGGCGTGCGCGAGATCACGCTCATCGGCCAGAATGTGAACGGCTTCCACGGTGAGGGGCCGGACGGCAAGGTGTGGGGCCTCGCCCGCCTGCTGGAAAGCCTGGCTGAACTGGAGGGGCTGGAGCGGCTGCGCTACACCACCTCCCATCCGCGCGACATGGATGACGACCTCATTCGTGCCCATCGCGACCTGCCCCAGCTCATGCCCTATCTGCATCTGCCGGTGCAGTCCGGTTCCGATCGCATCCTGAAGGCGATGAACCGCAAGCATGGGCGCGAGATGTTCTTCGACATCATCGCACGCATGCGTGAGGCCCGGCCGGATATCGCCCTCTCGTCGGACTTCATCGTCGGTTTCCCCGGTGAGACGGATGAGGATTTCGAGGACACGATGGATCTGGTGCGGCGCATCGGCTTTGCCAGCGCCTATTCCTTCAAATACAGCCCGCGGCCCGGCACCCCGGCAGCAGAACATGACCATCAGGTGCCGGAAGAGGTGAAGACCGAACGCCTCGCGATCCTGCACAAGGCGCTGGAAGCCTCCAAGACGGCTTTTGATGCCTCCTGCCTCGGGCGCACCTTCGATATATTGCTGGAAAAACCCGGCCGCCAGCCGGGCCAGCTCATTGGTCGCTCGCCCTATCTGCAAAGTGTGGTGGTGAATGATCCGCCCGCCGGCATTGGCGAAATTCTAACGGTGACCATCACAGATGTGGGGCCAAACAGCCTCTCCGGTCGTGTGGCCGCCTCTCCGGTTCAATCTGTCCGCTTACATCAGCCCGCCCGCATGGAGGCCTGAGCTTGCGCAAACCCGGCAGTGATCGCGACCGTTCCTCTTCCGCCCCCCACGGGGCTGCCCAGCCTGGTCCAGCGCCAGATCCAGCCACCTCCTCGCCCTGGACCGGGGCGGATGGGGCGGCGATGCAGATCGAGCATATGTTCGAGGACAATCATCGCGCCACGCAACTGTTCGGCCTCTATGGCCGCAATCTGGCGCGGGTTGAGAAGAAGCTCGGGATCAAGGCTGATTCACGCGGCAATCACCTCACGCTGGAAGGCCCGCGCCGATCCTGCGAGCAGGGGCTGGAGGTGCTCACCCGCCTCTATGCCCTGCTGGAGAGCGGGCGCGATCTGGTGCAGGGCGATGTGGATGGCGTCATCCGCGAGGTGACCTCACAGGGCTCGCTGTTCGATTTCGATCCCTCCGCCCAGCGCCAGACCTTCGAGTCCGTCCAGCTGCGCCGCCGCTCGGTGCGGGCACGCACAGCCGCACAGGATGCCTATATCCGTGCGCTCAAGAACTATACCATGGTGTTCGGCATGGGCCCGGCCGGCACCGGCAAGACCTGGCTGGCGGTGGCCTATGCGGTGCACCTGCTGGAACGGCGGATGGTGGACCGCATCATCCTCACCCGTCCGGCGGTGGAGGCGGGCGAACGGCTCGGCTTCCTGCCCGGCGACATGAAGGACAAGGTCGACCCCTATCTGCGCCCCATCTATGACGCGCTCTACGACCTGATGGACCGCGCCTATGTGGAACGCGCCTTCCAGAGCGGCGAGATCGAGATTGCACCGCTGGCTTTCATGCGCGGGCGCACCCTCTCCAATGCCGCCGTGATTCTGGACGAGGCGCAGAACGCCACCTCCATGCAGATGAAGATGTTCCTCACCCGCCTTGGTGAAAACTCCCGCATGATCATCACCGGCGACCCCAGCCAGACCGACCTTCCCGGTGCGCAGAAATCCGGGCTTGCAGAGGCCGTGAAACTGCTGGAAGGGGTGGAGGGCATCAATGTCAGCCGCTTCCGGGCGGAAGATGTGGTGCGTCATGAGCTGGTGGGTCGCATCGTCGCTGCCTATGATCAGATGGAAGCCGCCCGCATGGCGGGAGGGCAGACACCATGAGCGCGCTTGAAATCGAAATCGATACCCTCGTTGAAGCTGGTGATTGGGCGCGCATTCGTGATGCTGCGAGCCTTGCCGAACGCGCCACCCTCGCCGCGCTGGAAGCGGCGGATGCGGATATTCCGGCCCGCACGGAAATCGCCATCACATTCACAGATAATGCCCATATCCGGGTGCTGAACCAGCAATGGCGCCGCATGGACAAGCCCACCAATGTGCTGTCCTTCCCCGCCGCAGATCTGCCGGAAGCTGCCCTTGCCGAGGGCATCGCCCAGCCGCTGGGCGACATTATCGTAGCTCTTGAGACGCTGGAGGCGGAAGCCGAAGCCGAGGGCAAGAAGGTGGAGCACCACCTGACCCATCTCGTGGTGCATGGCACCCTGCATCTGCTGGGCTATGATCACATCGAAGATACCGAAGCTGAAGAAATGGAAGAGCTGGAGCGTCAGATCCTGAACGAGCTGGGGATCGATGATCCCTATAGCCTGCCTCTGGATGACTGAGCCGCACGGCCAAGAAGGAGACCATGTCCCACATCGACCAGCCGACCGAGAGCGGTTCAACAGAGCCCCAGAGTTTTCTCGATCGATTGCGTGCCCTCCTCGGCACGTTCCGCCCCTCCGGCTCGCTTCGCGGCGACCTTGTGGAGGTGCTGGAAGCTGCCGGCACGTCCGGGGGGGAGAGTGAGTTCACGCCATCCGAGCGCAAGATGCTGAGCAATATCCTTCACCTGAAGGAGGTCGGCATCGGTGACATCATGGTGCCACGGGCCGAGATCGTGGCCGTGCACAAGGAAACATCGCTGGGTGAACTGCTGCGGGTGTTCGTCTCCGCAGGCCATTCGCGCCTCGTGGTCTATGACGACACGCTGGATGATCCGGTGGGCATGGTCCATATCCGCGATCTGGTCGGCTTCATGGCCGGAAAGGTCACCATCGGCGGAGAGGGCAACAAGCTCGATCTCCGTGCGGTGGACCTCAGCGCCTCGGTGGATCAGGCCGCTCTGGTGCGTCGGCTGCTTTATGTGCCCCCATCCATGCCGGCGGTGGACCTGCTGGTGTCGATGCAGGCGGCGCGCACCCATCTGGCCCTTGTCATCGATGAATATGGCGGCACGGATGGGCTTGTCTCGATCGAGGATGTGGTCGAGGAAATCGTTGGCGAGATCGAGGACGAGCACGACGATACCGCTGATGACCTCATCGCCCGCCAGCCGGACGGCTCATGGATCGCCGATGCCCGCACGCCGATTGATACGGTGACGGAATTGCTCGGCTCCGATTTCGTTTCGGAAGAGGCGGCCGAAGAGGTGGACAGTCTGGGTGGGTTGGCCGTGCTGGAAGCCGCACGCGTGCCACGCACCGGCGAGGTCATCACCCTGCCCGGCCACTATCAGCTGGAAATTCTGGAAGCTGATCCGCGCCGGGTGCGCAAGCTGCGCCTCATCCCGCCATCCCTGCCCGGTACCCCGGGCATGGTTGAGAGCGACTGACGGAGACCATATGACCGCTTCCGTCTCGCACCCCGGCGGGCCGGAGCCGGTTTCATCGCTCGGCAAGCAGGGATGGGGCTTCAGGCTCTCTGAACGGCTGCGCACCACAGGTGCGCGGCCGGGCTGGCGTCGCATGCTGGCCGCCATGGTTCCGGGCGCATTGGGTGCGCTCGCCATGCCACCTTTTGGTGTCTGGCCGGTTCTGGCGCTGAGTTTTCCG
Source organism: Xanthobacter sp. (assembly GCA_034676685.1). Taxonomy (GTDB): domain Bacteria; phylum Pseudomonadota; class Alphaproteobacteria; order Rhizobiales; family Xanthobacteraceae; genus Xanthobacter. The sequence goes on from JAUCBT010000003.1 coordinate 11,034, forward strand.
GCCCTTGTCCTGCTGCTGGATGGCGCCTGCGCGGGTCGTCGTCCTCTGGCCCGGCTGCGGCCGGCCATGGCGATCGGCTGGGGCTTCGGCTTCGGTTATTTTCTCGCATCCCTGTGGTGGATCGGCGCGGCCTTTCTGGTGGATGCGGCGGCCTTCGGCTGGCTCCTGCCCTTTGCGGTGGTGACGATGCCGGCGGGCCTTGCCCTGTTCACAGCCCTTGGAGCTGCTCTCGCCGCGCTGCTGTGGCGGCCCGGCAGCCAGCGCCTGTTTGCCTTTGCCACGGCCTTCACTGCCGCAGAACTGTTGCGCGCGAATGTGCTGAGTGGGTTCCCGTGGAATAGCTTCGGCTATGCCTTTGCCCAATCCGGTCTGTTGATGCAGAGCGCGGCGCTGGTCGGGGTCTTCGGCCTCAGCTTCTTCGCGCTGCTGCTGCTCTCCACCCCAGCGCTGGCCCTTACCGGAACAAGCCGGGCGGGACGATGGACCGGGCCGTTGCTCGCGGTTTTGCTGCTGGCGCTGGCGGCCGGTTGGGGCGCATTGCGCCTGCACCAGAACCCCACCAGTTTCGTGCCCGGCGTTCATCTGCGCCTGATGCAGCCTGCTCTCTCGCAGGACCAGAAGTTCAACTACGGCCGCAGTCGCGAGGTTCTTTATGACTATCTCGCCCTCAGCGCCCGCCCCAGTAAAACCTATCCGCAGGGGCTGGCGGATGTCAGCGTTCTGGTCTGGCCGGAATCGGCCTTCCCCTTCATCTATGAGCGTGAGCCTTGGGCGGCGGAACTCATTGGTCAAGCTCTGCCGGAGAATGTGACGCTGGTCACAGGCGCGGTACGCTACGGTCCGCCGCCGCCCGGACAGCATTCGCCCTTCTTCAACGCCATCCGCGTCATTGACCATGAGGGAAAGGTGCTGGTGAACACGGACAAGGTGCATCTTGTCCCGTTCGGCGAATATCTGCCATTCCAGTCATTCCTTGAGAGCCTAGGTCTCCAGCAGCTGACCCGCGTGCGCGGTGGGTTCTCGTCCGGCGAAGGGCTTCGTCCCCTTCACGTCCCGGGCCTGCCGCCAGCGGCTCCTCTGATCTGCTATGAGGTCATCTTCCCCGGTGCGGTGATGCCGCAAGGCCCGCGCCCGCGCCTGATGCTGAACCTGACCAATGATGCCTGGTTCGGAGAAACCCCCGGCCCCTACCAGCACTTCGCCCAGGCCCGGTTGCGGGCCGTGGAGGAAGGTCTCCCCCTCATTCGTGCTGCAAATTCAGGCATATCAGCCATCATCGACCCAGTGGGGCGAATTGTCGCACTTGGTCCCCTTGGTATGCGTACGGTTGTAGATGGCCCCCTGCCGCAGGCGCTTGAATCTCCACCAGTTGCGGCACTACACCTATATTCGGTCATATATATTCTTCTGCTTGCAGGCCTGATTTCTACCCGCTTTCGACTTTCGGCTCAGGTTACACGCAAAAGTTGATCGACGCCCACTCATTGTATGCCTATGTTCGCCCTCAATCAGGGCAGCCTTCGCATCGCGAAGTAATCACGACTCTTTTCCGACACAGCCGGAGAGACCATGGCCAAGAAGGCGCCAAACCCAATCGACAAGCATGTCGGATCACGCGTGCGCATGCGCCGCATGATGGTCGGCATGAGCCAGGAGAAACTGGGAGAGCATCTCGGTATCACATTCCAGCAGATCCAGAAGTACGAGAAGGGAACCAACCGCATCGGCGCCAGCCGGTTGCAGCAGATTTCCGTTGTGCTCGGCGTTCCCGTTGCTTTCTTCTTCGAAGGCGCTCCAACCGTTGGCCCCGACGGTGAGTGTGTGGAGGAAGCTTCCTCGCCAGCCTATGTCTCGGACTTTCTGGCCACTTCTGAGGGCCTGACCCTCACCCGCCATTTCATGCGGATTCCGGACCCCAAGGTTCGCCGCAAGATTGTGGATCTGGTCATCGCGATCGCTGGAGAACCGGAAGCCTGACGTTCGATTTGACGAACGATTCCGCTTCCGCGATCTTGACCTCATCTTTTCCGCGTTGTGAAAGGTATCGCCGCAGCGCGGTGCGGTGCAAAAAGGGTCCAGAAATGGCGCGTCAATCCTATCTGTTCACGAGTGAGTCTGTCTCTGAAGGGCATCCGGACAAGGTCTGCGACCGCATCTCCGACGAGGTCGTCGATACGTTTTTCCGTACGGCTGCCACGGAAGGATGGGATCCGAGCCAGGTTCGCGTCGCGTGCGAAACCCTTGCCACCACCAATCGCGTGGTGATTGCGGGTGAAACACGCGGCCCCTCGTCCATCACCCATGAGCTGTTGGCCCATGTGGCCCGTCTTGCAATCCGGGATATCGGATACGAGCAGGAAGGCTTCCACTGGGAATATGCGGATATCGAGGTTCTGCTTCACTCGCAGTCCGCCGATATTGCTCAGGGCGTGGATATTGCCGGCAACAAGGACGAAGGCGCTGGCGATCAGGGCATCATGTTCGGCTACGCCGTGCGTGAGACCCCGGAGCTGATGCCTGCGCCGATCTATTACGCGCACAACATCCTCAAGACCCTTGCGGATGCGCGCCATTCCGGCGCCACCAAGATTCTTGGCCCAGACGCCAAGAGCCAGGTGACCGTGCGCTACGAGAACGGCAAGCCGGTCGGTGTGAACCAGATCGTGCTCTCCACCCAGCATCTGGATGAGAGCCTGACCTCGGCCGACGTGCATGCCATTGTCGAGCCCTACATCCGCCAAACCCTCCCTGAGGGCTGGATTTCGCCTGAGACGCAGTGGCACGTGAACCCCACGGGCAAGTTCGTCATTGGCGGCCCCGATGGCGACTGCGGCCTCACTGGCCGCAAGATCATCGTGGACACCTATGGTGGCGCGGCTCCGCATGGCGGCGGCGCGTTCTCCGGCAAGGACCCGACCAAGGTCGACCGTTCGGCAGCCTATGCCGCGCGCTATCTGGCGAAAAATGTTGTCGCGGCCGGCCTTGCCGATCGCGCCACCATCCAGCTCGCCTATGCCATCGGCGTGTCTGATCCGCTGGCGGTCTATGTGGACCTGCATGGCACCGGACAGGTGGACGAAGCCAAGCTGGAAAAGGTTCTGCGCGAAGTGATGAACCTGCGTCCGCGCGGCATCCGCGAGCATCTCGGCCTCACCAAGCCGATCTATGCCCGCACCGCTGCCTATGGCCATTTCGGCCGTGCGCCGGAAGCTGACGGCGGTTTCTCCTGGGAGAAGACCGACCTGGTGGATGCGCTGAAGACCGCGCTGGCCTGATCCGCGCACAAATTTAGCCCGGGCGGACACCTGCCCGGCTCAAAACATGACGCAATCTCGGGCCCCGTACTGCCCCACGGGGCCCGAGACGCGTTTAGGTTGTGGATATCCGGAATTATCTGAGTCGCCGATGAGCCTTGATCCCGAAACTCACGGCGCGTTTTACGGCCGACGTGTTGGCAAGCGCCTGCGCCCGCTTCAGCAGGCGCTGATGGAAAGCGCCTTGCCCCGCTTTCTCCTGTCACTCGAAGAGATCAACGACCCCTACACACTGTTTCCAGAACGGCCCGAGGCGCTGTGGCTGGAAATCGGCTTTGGCGGGGGCGAGCATCTGCTGGCCCATGCGGCGCGGGAACGAAACACCGGTTTTATCGGCGTGGAGCCCTTCCTCAATGGCATGGCCCGCATGGCGGGAGAGCTTGGCGCGACCGATCTCACCAATGTGCGCCTGTTCAATCAGGATGCAGCCTTGCTGATTGACCGGCTGCCGGATGCCTGCCTTGCGGGAGCAGACCTGTTTTATCCCGACCCATGGCCCAAGCGCCGGCACTGGAAGCGCAGATTCGTGCGCCCCGATAATCTGGACCGTCTGGCCCGTGTCATCCGGCCCGGCGGCACTTTGCGTGTCGCATCCGATGTGCCGCATTATGTCGGCTGGACGCTGGCCGAAATCCGCGCGCATGGCGTTTTCGAATGGAAGGCTGAAACGGCGGCGGACTGGACTACCCCTTATCCGCACTGGCCCGGCACCCGCTATGAGGCCAAGGCCTTGCGTGAGGGGCGCACTCCCTCCTATCTCACCTTCATCCGGCGGTGAGCAGGACGCCTCTTGCGTGGAAGGGCGGATGAGCACCTGAATACAGGCCCCGCTTTCCATGAAAGGGATCTGGTATTCTGCCCTCGACGTCCACGATCCAGGCTGCGGAAAGCCATTCCGGAAGCTCTTTCACAGGAAGCAACACGATGGAAACGAACCAATTGCATCGTGGCCGGCTCATCGACCACATCCAGCTTGTTGTTCGAGACATCAGAGCCAGCCGTGATTTTTATTCCGCCGTTCTCGCCGTTTTGGAGATTCCCGTCATTGTCCCGGCCGAGGACCATTTCTGGGCAGACGAACTTTTTGTGACCTCGGCAGAAAGCCCGGCGGCATTGGGCACCCTGACAGGACGACATCATCTGGCCTTTCAGGCCAAGGATCAGGCGACCGTGGGCGCCTTTTATCGCGCAGCTCTGGCTCATGGCGGGCATGATAATGGTGCGCCGGGTGAGCGCGACTATCACCCCGGTTATTATGCGGCTTTCGTTCTTGATCCGGACGGCAACAATATTGAAGCCGTATATCATGGTGCCGCACAACGCAGCGCGGCATCCGTGGTGATCGACTTTTAAAGCTGGTGCATGTCCGCAATCGCGCCCGGCAGGCGTGCCACACGAAACGCTTCATGATTTACAAAAAGTTTCATGTGAAACATTGCCGGGCGAAAACGCAGCCTCAGCGGCCTTCTCTAGTCTCCGCCAGTGCGCTCAACCCTTCCTCATAGGTGGGATAAGCCAGTTCCACGCCCAGTTGATCCTTGAGCCGGGCATTGGACACCTTCTTGCTGGAGGCCCAGAAGGTCAGCGCCATCGGATTCATCGCCTTGGCTGCCTCCTCGAACGGGACGACCGGCGGTGGCGGGAGGTTCAGCAGGCGTGCACCATAGGCAATGGGGTCACCGGGTGCTGCGGGGCGGTCATCGGTGACATTCAGAATGCCTGAAAAGCCCTGCCCCACCACCGCGACAACAGCGCGCGCCACATCTTCCACATGGATGCGATTGAAGACCTGCCCCGGCTTGTCGATGATCCGCGCCTCGCCCGCACGCAGCTGCCCCAGCACATTGCGGCCGGGGCCATAGATACCGGCCAGACGCAGGACCGCCACCGGAATATCGCGTGCCGCACCAAAGGCGCTCCATTGCGCCTCGGCATCCAGCCTCCGCTGCAAGCGCGGGCTGCCGCCATGGGTCGGGGAGTTTTCATCCACCCAGCCACTCTGATGATCGCCATAGACGCCAAGGGTGGTGAGATAAACAACCTGCTTCACAGCACTCTGGACCAGCACATCATGGGCCAGACGCAGCACCGGGTCGCCCTGCATATCCGGGGGGGCGGAAACGAGCAGGATGTCTGTGCTCTTTAGCGCTGTGGCGAGTTCGTCCGTCAGGCTTTCGCCATCGAACAGCAAGGGCTGCACCCCGGCCGGCATGCGCGCCAGCCCCTCTGCGGTGCGGGCGCTGCCCACGACCGGAGAAAATAGTCCAGGGCGCGTGGCCACCAGATGACGGGCGCAATAGCCAAGGCCGAGTGCGGTGAGAGCGAGTGGAGCAGAGTGTGTCATGCATGCAGGATGAAGCCCGCCTGCCGCTGGAGCAAGGCGACATGCTGCCCTATTTGCCAACTGCGCGCAGATTAAGAGGTTTGCCGGATGAGTTTAAAGGGAAGCCGGATGATGAAAATGACCTCCCAAAGAAAGGCAAACTGGCCATGCATCATGCCCACACTCAAAAAAGCCGGCTATCCTGATGCTCGGCAAGGCCTGCCTGCCACTCTTCCACCACCTCCGGCTCCAGCTCCGGCGGGCTGAGGCGGCGGGCATAATCAGCGAAGTGCGCGGGTGGCAGCAGGCGAGAAAGCGCCCAGACAGCCGCCCCACGCACCAGCGGCGAGGAATCATGCAGGTGCGGTTCGACGGCATCCAACATGCAGGCATCCGCACTGTTGCCCATGGCGATCAGGATATTGCGCAGGAAGCGCTCTCGCCCCACCCGCTTCACCGGGCTTTTCGTAAAGCGGGCGCGGAAGGCGGCATCGTCCAGTGCCGCGAGTTCACGCAAGTCCGGCGCATCATTCTCCGCGCGCGCGGCCAGTTTCATCTCCTGCCCGGCCTGGGCGAACTTGTTCCATGGGCAGGCGGCCAGACAATCATCGCAGCCATAGATGCGATTGCCCAGCAAGGGCCGCATCTCGCGCGGAATCTGCCCCTTCAGCTCAATGGTCAGATAGGAGACACAGCGCCGCGCATCAATGCGATAGGGCGCGGGGAAAGCATTGGTCGGGCAAGCATCAATGCAGGCGCGGCAAGAGCCGCAGCGGTCTCTCTCAGGCTCGCCATAAGGCAGTTCCAGCGTGGTGGAGACAGCCCCAAGAAACAGCCATGAGCCGAACTCGCGCGAGACGAGATTTGTGTGCTTGCCCTGCCAGCCCAGCCCACCGGCCTGTGCCAGCGGTTTTTCCATCAGGGGTGCGGTGTCGACAAACACCTTCACATCCCCCTCGCCCGCCGCAGCCAGCAGGCCGCGCGCCACGCGCTTCAACCGCGCCTTGATGATCTCGTGATAATCATCGCCCCGCGCATATACTGAAATTGCCCCCTTCTGCGGGTGAGCCAGAACCGCGCGCGGGTCCTGCTGCGGGCCGTAATTCAGCCCCAGCATGATGACGGAGCGCATCTCGCTCCACAGGGTGAGCGGGTCGGCGCGCCGGTCCAGCGTGTCTTCCATCCAGCCCATATCGCCATGCGCGCCGGTCGCCACCCACGCGCGCAGACGCTCTCCCGCGACCGGAATGGTGCGCGGGTCGGCGATCACCATGGCGTCGAACCCCTCAGCGCGGGCGAGTTCGCCAGCATGCGCCGCAAGGTCCGGGCCGGAAAGGGGGGCTGTGCGTTTCTTCAGAAATCCAGATCCGCATATGTGCTGGAAGGCGGCATGCCCGCAATGCTCTCTGCCAGCAGAGGCCGGAAGGACGGGCGCGATTTCATACGAGCATACCAGTCCCGCGCGAAATCATCCTCATCCCATGGCACATCGCCCAGATAATCGGCGACGGAAAGATGGGCTGCGGCGGCAAGGTCGGCCTGCGTCATCTTCTCACCGGCCAGCCATTTGCGACCCCGGGCCAGCCAGCCGATATATTTGAGGTGATAACGCAGGTTGTTCTTGGCCATCCGCAGGGCCTGCGTATCCGGCGCGCCGCCGCCCTGATTGCGGTTCATGTAGCGCTTGTAGATGCGCTCACGCACCAGCGGCTCGGTCGCCTCCACGAACATCTTCTCATGAAACCAGCTGGTGAGCCGGCGCACTTCCACCCGTTCACCGGGATTGTCCGGCATCAGGCGGTGTGGGCTCAGCGCCAGACCACGGGTCTCATCCAGCCATTCGGCGATGATGGTCGCGCCCGGTACTGATTCGACCTGCTCTTCCACGATCACCGGCGTTTCACCGGCCGGGTTCAGGGCCAGGAATTCAGGCCGACGGTCCCAGACCCTTTCTTCAACCAGCTCCGGCTCCAGCCCATATTCGGACAAAAGCAGACGCACAAAGCGGGAATGGGGGCAGAATGGATGATGATGCAGATACATGGGGCAGATTTCAGACATCTTCTGGCAGGTCGCCGAACGCGAGCTGGCCTGCCGGGGGAAAGGGATCCGGACGTCCCGTTGACCCCATGCTTAGTGGCGGATTCTTTCTGTTTGGTTCCCTGCCCATACGTCATGGCAAGAGAAGGGTGCCGGGCAGTGCCGCAGCCGCGCTCTTGTAACGCATTTATCCGTGGCGTGAGAAAGGCGCGATGCCGCCTTTTCCCTGATGCCGAAACCAGAAGAACCATGCCTCTTCGAAGGCCTTCAAGTCTTCTCGCGAACCCGAGCGCCCCCATTTGAGCCGACCCCGTGTCGCCATCGCGGTGGCGCACCTCCGGCAAAAAGAGCATAAAGCCCGCGCCCGATATTCGCCCATCCGGCGCGAACATCGCACTTGTCCCCCTGAGGGCGCGGGAAGGCTTGGCATATGCGCCAAAGCCTCACCCTGCCCGGCTTTTTCGGAACCTCGCGCCCATGACCATTGGCGACATGCTCGGAGCTCTCTTCCTTGGCCTTCTGGAAGGGCTCACCGAGTTCATCCCGGTTTCCTCCACAGCCCATATCCTGCTGGCTGGTCACTTTCTCGGCATCCAGAACACCGGCCACACCTTCGAGGTGCTGATCCAGCTGGGCGCGGTGCTGGCCATCGTCACCGTCTATTTCGAGCGCTTCCTGCGCGTGGCGCGCCAGTTGCCGAGCAATCCGGGGGCCCGCCGGTTTGTGCTGAGCGTTGTGGTCGCCTTCCTGCCGGCGGCCGTAATTGGTGCATTCGCGCATGGCTTCATCAAGAGCGTACTGTTTGATGCGCCATACCTGATCTGCGTCATGCTCATCCTCGGTGGCATCGTGCTGCTTTTCATCGACAGGCTGGTGTCGCCGCCGCGCTTCAACAACGCCATGGGCTTCCCGCTGCCTCTGGCGCTGAAGGTCGGCTTTTTCCAGTGCCTGGCCATGATTCCGGGCGTGTCCCGCTCCGGCTCCACCATTGTGGGTGCGATGCTGATGGGCGTCGACAAGCGGGCAGCGGCGGAATTTTCCTTCTTCCTTGCCTTGCCGACGATGCTGGGGGCCTTCACCTACGATCTCTACAAAAACTACGCCAATCTCTCTGTCGATGACGGGTTGCAGATCGGCATTGGTTTCATCGCGGCCTTCTGCTCAGCGGTGCTGGTGGTTCGTTCTCTTCTGGATTTCGTGAGCCGTCATGGTTACGCGCCCTTCGGCTGGTGGCGCATCGTGGTTGGCATTCTGGGCCTGATTGGCCTGACCGTGCTGGGCTGAAACACGACAACACAGATGCAAAATGGCCCGTGAGGTTTTCTCACGGGCCATTTTATTTGGTCCATCACACGACGATGAGGCCAGCTTACTCCTTGCCCACCACCATACGGCCAAAGCCAGATGCGGTGGACTTGCTGTCCGGGATGAAGGCACCGCTCACAAAGCCGCCGATACCGCCGATAATGCCCCCGATCACGCCACCAGCCGGCCCGCCAATGACACCGCCATAAGCCCCGCCGGTGAGGCCGGCTGTGCCGCCCATCACCAGCGCGTTCTTCAGCCCACCGCCGGAAACGGCTTCAAGGGCGGCATCATCAAGAGTGCTGGTTTCGATCTGGTTGGTCATGATCATCATCCTGATTGCGTGTGACTGCCCGGTGCGGCAGATCAAAGGGGCGGGTTGCTGATAAACGCCTCAACCGGAGCCGCTGGAGCATCCGGGCGGAACAGCCGGCCGATAAAGCCGGAAATATCATCGCAGAGTTTGGCGAGGCCCCGGCCATTGCGGCCACCAGCCACCATGTCCAACTCATCATCTTTCAGGGCGATGGCATTCAGGGTGGGGGAGGTCATCTCATTCATCCTCTGGCGAGGCCGCTGGCCCGCTGCGTTGAAAAGAGAATGCTCCCGTGCGCTGACAACAGCCTTACAGATTCACGGCGCGTTCGAGCGCACATGAAAAAGGCCCCGCGCCAGACTGGACGGAGCCTTTTTCATGTGCATTTCGAACTCAGGCGGATCCATCCGCCCCGGCACCTTCAGCTCTGTTCGTGCTTCGGCTTTTCAGCGGCAAGGCGGCCGAAGTCCGGCGCATCCGTCTCCTGTCCCATCTCGATGATAGAGCGGCGGATGGCGCGGGTGCGGGTGAAGTGATCGAACAGCGCGTCACCATCCTCATAGCGGATGGCGCGTTGCAGGGCGGTGAGATCCTCCGTGAAGCGACCCAGCATCTCCAGCACCGCCTCGCGATTATAGAGAAATACATCGCGCCACATGGTGGGATCGGATGCCGCGATGCGGGTGAAGTCGCGAAAGCCACCGGCCGAGAACTTGATGACCTCGGAGGCCAGACTGTCTTCCAGATCCGCCGCCGTGCCCACGATATTGTAGGCGATGAGATGCGGCAGATGGCTGGTGATAGCCAGCACCAGATCATGTCGGCGCACATCCATCACTTCCACATTCGCACCCATGGCACGCCACAGGTCGATCAGGCGCACCACCGCATCCTCATCCGCTCCCTCCGGCGGCGTGACGATGCACCAGCGGTTCTCAAACAGGCTGGCAAAGCCGGCATCGGGGCCGGAAAACTCCGTGCCCGCCACCGGATGGGCGGGGATGAGATGGGCATGGGCCGGCACATGGGGGGCCATAGCCGAAAGCACAGCCCCCTTCACTGAACCCACATCCGTAAGGATGGCTCCGGGCTTCAATACCGGCCCCACCTGCGCCGCCACCACACCCGCCGCGCCCACGGGGACGCACACGATCACCATATCCGCATCACGCGCAGCCTCAGCGGCGCTCTCGCTCACCTCATCGGCAAAGCCGAGTTCACGCACGCGGGCGCAAACGGCGGGGTCCTGATCGGCCACCACCAACGTGCCTACCAGCCGCCGCTCGCGCACCGCACGGGCAATGGAAGAGCCGATGAGACCCGCGCCGACGATAACCAGCCGGTTGAACAGAACCGGGGTCACGCGCCCTGCTCCGCATCCGCCTTGCGCGCCATGAATTCGGCCAGCGTCGCCACGGTGATGCGGTTGGCCTCTTCCGAGCCCACCGTCATCCGCAGGGCATTGGGCAGGCCATAGGACGCCACGACCCGCAGAATGATGCCCCGGCTGGTGAGGAAGGCATCCGCCTCCTGCGCCGTGAAGCCGGGCGTTTCGGGGAAATGCATGAGCAGGAAGTTGGCGACCGAGGGCGTGACCGTGAGGCCCAGCTTCTCGAACTCTTCCGTCAGCCATGGCAGCCAGCGGGCATTGTGGTCCGCCGCCTGTTCCACATGGGCCTGATCGGCGATCGCAGCCGTACCCGCCGCCAGCGCCGGCGTGTTCATGTTGAACGGTCCGCGCACGCGGTTCAGCGCGTCGATCACATCCGCCGGCCCCACCGCCCAGCCAATGCGCAGCCCGGCAAGGCCGTGGATCTTGGAGAAGGTGCGGGTCATCAGCACATTCGGGGCGGAAAGGGCGAGTTCGAGACCCACCTCATAATCATTGCGCCGCACATATTCGGCATAGGCCGCATCGAGCACCAGCAGCACATGACCGGGCAGGCCGGCATGCAGACGGCGCACCTCCGCGATCGGAAGATAGGTACCGGTCGGGTTATTGGGGTTGGCCAGAAACACCACCTTCGTGCGTTCGGTGACGCAGGCGAGAATGGCATCCACATCGGCGGTCAGGTTCTTCTCGGGCGCAACAACCGGAGTGCCACCCGCCGCCAGTGTGGCGATGCGATAGACGAGGAAGCCATGCTCGCAATAGATGACCTCATCGCCCGGCCCCACAAACACATGGGTCGCGAGATTCAAAAGCTCATCGGAACCTGCGCCGCAGATGATGCGCGCCGGGTCCAGCCCATAGGCGCGGGCGATGGCCTCGCGCAGCACCGTGGCTGAACCGTCCGGATAATCCTCCAGCTTCGCGCCGGAAGCCGCATAGGCCGCAATGGCCTTCGGGCTCGGGCCAAGCGGGGTTTCATTGGAGGAGAGCTTATAGACCTTCTCCACCCCCTGCGCATGGCTCTTGCCCGGCACATAGGCGCTGATGGCGCGCACGCCATTGCGGGGCTCAGGGCGCGAGGGGGAGGACAGCTTGGCGGACATGGAAAAACTCCGGAACAGCAACAGGCCCTTAAGGGTCTTATCAGGTGGCATACACCCGCCACGGCGCGCATTCACGCAGATTTATGTCCGCGGCCATCAGGTGCGTCATGCTCGGACTGCGTTTAGGCAGATCAATCCAGACTGTCCAGCGCACAACAGCCCGATTTTCAGGGCACCCTTTATGCGGGCAACGGTAATCTGCTACAAACATGACTCTACAGACGGATATATTTCAGGCGGCACATGTTCTGGCATGCCTCGAAATATTGAAATATCGAGTAATGGCATGGACTTCACGATTGCGACCAAACTCTTCGCCGCACTTTTTGCAATCATGAACCCCCTCAGTACCCTGCCTGTCTTCCTCGCACTGACTGCCGATCTGTCGCAGCAGAATCGCCGCAGCGCCATGCTGAGCATGCTGGCAACCATTGTGATCGGTTCCATTGTCTGTGCCGTTGCCGGGCAGGCTTTGCTGTCCATGTTTGGTATCAATGTGCAGAATTTCCGGCTCGCCGGCGGTTTGATTGTGCTGCTCATCGCCCTCAACATGCTGAATGGTGAAGACAACAGCTCTCACCATGGCACGGACAAGGAACAGAGCACATTTCAGTCCGGGGCAAGCACCGGGATCTATCCGCTGGGTATTCCGCTGACGTTCGGCCCCGGCACGATCGCCACGCTCGTGATCTTTGCCCCCGCGACTGAAACGACCGCGGGCATGCTGGGCTATTATGCCGGGCTTGGCGGCTATCTGGTTTTCTTTGGTGTTCTGCTGTTTCTTGCACCCAGCATTTCGCGCTGGCTTTCACCTATGGCGCTTTCCATTTCCAAGCGCATCATGGGCATGATCCTCGCCGCAATCGCCGTGGAAATGATGACCGCTGGCCTTGGTAAAATCTTCCCCGGCTGGCTTGTTGGCTAAGCGCACGACGCAGGCTGGCGCTGCGGCCATTCGTGGTCGCAGCCGCCTTCTCCGAGTTCAGGCGGCGGAAACTTCCACGCGGTGAATGGCAGCATGGCTGCCCACATGCACCAGACTGCGAATGCCGGCACCCGCAGCCTTCAGCGCAGCCTCAGCTTCATGCACCTGCTGGCCGGGGGGAATGGAGAGCAACAACGCCGCGCCATCCAGTGCCACATCGGGCGCTACCAGCACATCCATGCTCGCCGGCAAAGCGTGGGAGACAGCCGCATTCCAGCCGGACACGCGCAGGGAGAAGAGCTCTACCTCGCGCACGGCGGCATCAAGAATGGGATGAGACACCACGAACACCGGAAGCCCGGCGGGATGGTCCGCCCGTTCCACAAAGGGCAGGCGGGCGATGATCTTGGGTGCGCCCTCGCCTTCCAACGCACTCCACCAGGGCGCTCCGGTGCCGGTGACCGCAGGTAAAAGCCCCAGATCGCCCTTCGAAGCCGCCACAGCGGAGATCACCGCTCCCGCGCCCATATGGGGCACGAACGGCACGGTGAAACCGAAATGGAAACGGGCGCTGTCGCGCATCGCCGGCTCGCCCACCTCAAGGTCGGCGTGCACGCTATAGGGCGCCTGCACATAGGTGAAGGTGGCGATGATGACGCGCCAGATGCTCTCCACCGTATCGAGCGGCAGCAGGCCATGGTGACGCTCCACCAGCCGGCGCATCATGTCTGCCTCACGCGCAGGGCGAAAGGCCGAACCTTCGGACGCGCCGCGCTTCACCGCAACCAGCCGGTCGATGATCTCGCTGCGCTCCATCAGGAGGCGATGCATGGTCTCGTCGATGCGGTCGATGTCGGCGCGCAGGTCAGCGAGGGAAGTTGAAGGTGCGTCTTTGGTCATGATGGCTCACCGGGGTGAAGCGCGAGGATTAACGGGAATGGCCGTGAAGATCAAAGAGAAGATGCAGCTGCAGACAAGACAGACCTTGTATGGCACGGGAAGGGAGGCCCGATGAGGCATGCTTCTGTCCATCTGTGAGCGCGCAGATGCGCTTGTCGCATCCGCCCTCTCAGTCATTGGCGGAGCGCCTCAGGGCATGCAGGACCATCCCGCCCGGTATGCTGAGCCATGAGCTTCACATGCCCTGCTTCAGTTTACGAACGGACCAGACCGGGACATGCAACGGATGCGCTGACTGTCAGGGCCGCGGATCGGGGCTGCATCTCGGAAAAATCAGCATTCATGGACATCTGGAGTTCAATGCGCGGGGAATGTCGGACCGTTGTATAAATGTATACATCACATCGTATCGAGGGATTGAAACGACGTCAGCGGCGGCAGTATGTGTTCATCCGGAAGAGAAAATATGCGAACGGCACATTCTCCCGGCATGGCGTATCACCGGCATGAATGAAAGGGAGCCCATAGCTCCCGCGCCTACCCCCGAACACAGTCTCAACTTCTGGGAGGTGATGAGGGCAAAGAGGGGGGTGGAGTGGCAACAGATGCGGATGGTTCAATGCCAGACACGCCCGCCCCCGCTTCATCTTGCGGCCCACCGGCTTTCTGCTTTTCCGCCGCAAGCCGCGCCGAGCGCAGCACCGGCTTGTAGAAACCGGCAGAAGACCCCGCCACCAGCCAGTAGACCAGCCCGCCGGCCAGCCCCGCCGCAATCACATAAAGCGGATCACCCACCACCGCAGACGGGTCTACCTGCCCGTTCAGCAAGGCCTCACCGGGGAGTTGCGAGCCGATCCATGCGGAGGCCACGCCATTGGCGGCATGAAACATCCAGGAGCGCACGGCGAACAGCTCGGAAAACAGGATACCGATGGCCGCCACCAGCCACATGGTGGAGAGCAGCACCACCAGCAGCGTGACCGTGGTGACGATGGCGAGCATCACGCCCATCATCAACTCATCGGGTGCCTGCGTCTGGAACAGCGCACCCACCTGCCATTCTCCGATGACGATGACCGCAGCCCCCGCCAGAATGGCAAAAAAGTAGCCCAGTGGCACCAGAAACAGGCGCAGCAGCAGACGCATCACGGAATCGACGGGGTCTGGCCCCCTTTGCTGTGTCATCAATCCGGCCTGTGACAAACGGCTTCGATATTGTGCCCGTCAGGGTCCAGCACGAAGGCGGCATAATAATGGGGGTGATAATGCGGCCGCACACCCGGCGCACCATTATCGTGACCACCGGCCGCCAGCGCGGCGGCATGGAAAGCATTGATGCTGGCGCGATCCGGGGCAACAAAGGCCACATGCAAGCCGGGAGCCGGTGTCCCCTCGGAAATCCAGAATTCCGGCTTTGCCATGCCGTTCACAACCGGCCCAAACCCGATATGAGCGCGATCCCCCGTCACTTCGGGGCTGACTTCCATCGCAATAGCGATGCCGAGAGGCGCGAGAGCCTCCAGATAGAAGGCGCGGGAGAGTTCAAGATCCGAAACGCGAATGCCGATATGGTCGAGCATGCAGAACTCCGGGCAGAACAGGCAGACGACAAGCATTCACACCTGAAGTCCGCGACCTGCGGATAGACGACGGACAGTGCGGGAAAGACCGACATCATCCCGGCCCATGAGCGAAACGGGCGAAGGCGCCTCGCCGGTTCCGAAACTCATCCGGGTATCCCACCCGCTATGGGAAAGCCGCGCATGTTATTCACCTGCGCGTCAGACCATCATCAGTCCTCAATCGCCGCCATAGCGCGGAAAGCGAGGCGCTCGCGGGCGGAGAGCTTCTCGCTCTCGCTCTTGAGCTGCCCGCAAGCGGCCAGAATATCGCGACCGCGCGGGGTGCGCACAGGGCTGGCATAGCCGGCGCGGAAGACGATGTCCGAGAATCGCTCAATGGTGTCCCAGTCCGAGCACTCATATTGCGTGCCGGGCCATGGGTTGAAGGGAATGAGGTTGATCTTGGCCGGCACCCCTTCCAGCAGCTTCACCAGCGCGCGGGCATCGGCCGGAGAATCATTCACGCCCTTCAGCATCACATACTCAAAAGTGATGCGCTTGGCGTTGGAGGCCGCCGGATAGGTGCGGCAGGCGTCCATGAGCGCCTTGATGGGGTATTTTTTGTTGATCGGCACCAGCACGTCGCGCAGGTCATCGCGCACCGCATGCAGCGAGATGGCGAGCATCGGCCCAACCTCGCGGCCAAGCTGCTCGATCTGCGGCACAACCCCGGAGGTGGAAACGGTGATCCGGCGCTTGCCCAGACCCAGACCTTCGCCATCCGACAGAATCTCGATGGCTTCGGCCACACTGTCATAGGCATAGAGCGGCTCGCCCATGCCCATGAAGACGATATTGGTCACCAGCCGGTCGCCTTCGGTGGGCAGGCCGGGTCCAACGGCACGCTCGCGGCCGGGATAATCACCCAGCCGGTCACGGGCCACCATCACCTGCATCACGATCTCGGCGGCAGAAAGATTGCGTACAAGGCGCTGGGTGCCGGTGTGGCAGAAGGAGCAATTGAGCGTGCAGCCCACCTGGCTGGAGACGCACAAAGTGCCGCGATCTTTTTCGGGAATATAGACCGCCTCGATATCATGCGGTCGTTCACCCGGATGGTCCGCCGGGAAGCGCAGCAACCACTTGTGGGTACCATCCTGCGAGACCTGCTCCATCACGATCTCGGGCCGGGCCAGAGAGTAATGCTCGGCAATCTGCGCACGCAGATGCTTGGAGACGTTGGTCATCTCCGAAAAGTCGGTGGCGCCGCGCAGATAAATCCAGTGCCAAAGCTGGTTCACGCGCATGCGCTGCTCGCGCTCGGATACGCCGATAGCGGCTAGAGCCTCTCCCAGGCGCTTCCGGCTCAAGCCGGCAAGCGAGGGAAGGCCGGCCTCGGCCGTGGGCAGCGGGGCAGCTTGGGTCATGGTGCGTTCAGCAATGGCAAGGTCAGGGGCAGCGCTCATGGCGCCATACATACTGCCGATTGCGGCATCTTTCCATCACGAGCGCGCGAATGGACGCAGATAAGGGCCGCACTCCCGGCTTCCGACCGCTTCCGGCCATTTGGGAAACCGCCTCGGGGTGGTTCAAGACGGCCGCTCAACGGGGCCAAAATTGAAAAATGGCCCGCGCGCAAAGCACGCAGGCCACAAGTCATGACAAGGTTCAGTCCGACACCAAACCCGGCCCGAAGACCCATTCCGCAAAAGCCCTGCGGCTGTCACCCACACCAGATGGCGCAGGCAAACAGCCGAGCGGGGTCAGCGGCACTCGCGCGCGGCGCGGTCCAGAGCGGCAGAAATGCCATTCAGCGAATAGGTATCGGTGGTGACATTGCCGCGACCGGAGGTGCCGGTGAACACCAGATCCTTCCCGCCACGCATCGCCGTAACCAGCCGTGTCTCATCGGAAACATTGCGCACCCATGCGCCCTGATCCTTGGTGTAGAGCTGGAGTGTGAGGGAACCGACCTTCAAGGTCGCCTCGCTGTCCGCACGCATCGGATAACCGACCGTAATGCTCACCTCTTCCTTCACCTTCTCACCCGGACGGGTGGAAATGAAGAAATAGGCCGGATCACGGTTCAGACCGGCAGGTGCACGCGTCTTGGGCTGGGAAATAGCGTAGCAGGTCTTCGGGTTTCCGGTGGAAACATAGACGCTCCAGTCGCCGAACTGGGCGATGGGCTTGGACTGACCCTGGGCCAGGGCAGGTGCCGCCGCCAGAAAGGCGAGACAGATACCGAGGAGTGTCGGACGGACATGACGGGGTGCCATGGCTTCTCCTTTTCGCCGGACCCGCAGGGGCGGACTGCCGGAATTGAGGTTCAGAGCCTGTGCGCCGCGTGGTGCGATCAAGGCGAACGAATAAGGGCGGACGCGCCGTGGCCTTTTCTTAGACCAATGACTCCATCCATCTCAATGCAGGAACTGCCAGAAAACCAGCGATTCGCACCTGGCAGACCCCTGACCACCACTCTCACCCACAACAGCGCGACTGAGCACTCACAAGACTTTGCGGCGAAATTGGACAAGGGGTTGGGCGGCATTTCCTGTGTTCACAATCTCCCCGTTGGGTTAACCATTTATCACCAGCCGGCGCACGTCCGGCGCCAGGGAGCACGACCATATGAAAGCGGTTCTTTGCGAGCGTCACGGACCGGCGGATCAGCTCACGCTGGTGGAGCTTCCAGACCCAAAACCCGGCCCCGGAGAGGTGCTGGTACAGGTGCGGGCCGTTGGGCTTAACTTCTTCGATACGCTCATTATTCGCGATCTGTATCAGGTGAAGCCGGCATTGCCCTTCTCTCCCGGCGCGGAGTTTTCAGGAGAGGTGGAAGCCATCGGTCCCGGCGTCTCGGGATTAGCCGTGGGAGACCGGGTCTGCGGCTATGTGACCTATGGGGCCGCCCGGGAAAAGGTCATCGCACCCGCCCGTTTCCTCGCCCGCATGCCGGATGATCTCGATCATGTGACCGCCGCCGGCCTCATCGTCACCTATGGCACGGCACTCTATGCCCTGCGCGATCGTGGCGAACTGAAGGCAGGTGAGTCGCTGGCCGTGCTGGGAGCGTCCGGCGGCGTGGGGCTGGCTGCGGTGGAACTGGGCAAGGTGCTGGGTGCGCGCGTCATCGCCTGTGCGTCCTCTCGGGAGAAGCTGGACTTCGCCATCGCCCATGGGGCCGATGCCGGCCTCAACTACAGCGAGGAAGACCTGAAGGCCGGCCTGAAAGCTTTTGGAGGGGAAAGCGGGTTGAACGTGGTCTATGACCCGGTGGGCGGCGCTTATGCCGAACAGGCCCTGCGGGCGCTCGGCTGGCTCGGCCGGTTTCTGGTGGTCGGGTTTGCCGCGGGCGAGATTCCAAAGCTGCCGCTCAACCTGCTGCTGCTGAAGAACTGCGATGCGCGTGGGGTCGCCTTCGGCACGCAGGCCCGCAACAACCCCGAATGGCTGCGCGGGACGGTGGAAGAGCTCATGGCCTATGCCAAGGCCGGCAAGATTTCCGCCCATGTGGATGCCACCTTCCCGCTTGCGGAATGCGCCGCCGCCATTGGCGAGATTGCCGGGCGCAGGGCAAGGGGCAAGGTGGTGCTGACCGTCTGACCAATGAGAGGCTCAAGCCATTTCGATGCGAGATAGGGACCGGTTCGCATCATGCATGCGCTCCTTCAAGGGCTTGACCCTTTTCGGATTCAGCGGCGCAAAAGGGCTCTGAAACAGATGACGGGACCGGGGCTGCCCCCGGTCAACCCGTTGGGTTGCGCACGCCTATGCAAAACCCAGATAGGCAGACAGCGTCACGATGGACAGCACGGTCGTGATGAGAATGACGCGGCCGGTCAGGGCGGCCTCGCGCCCATGGAGTTCCGCCAGCATGAATGGGCCGGCCCCGGTGGGCAGGGCAGCCAGCAGAACGGCGGTATGGACGGCAAGCGGCGACAAGCCCAGGATCGGACCAGCAATCAGCCAGGTGAGGGCCGGCTGCACGATTAGTTTCAGGAAAACCAGAATGCTGGCCACGCTCCACCGGGTCTTCACCTTGCTATCGCCACTGCCGGCCAGAAACACACCCAATGTAATCAGGGCGCAGGGTGCGGCAGCGCCGCCCAGAAGCCCGGTGAACCGCGCCACCGGCTCCGGCAGCGTCCAGCCCGAGAGCAGCACCATGGCCCCCAGAACCGGGGCGATCACCAGAGGATTCTTCGCAAGCGCCCGAAGCGTCTTCCACGCGATATCCCGACGCCGGGCTGAAGACTGCAAACTGCATTCGATCAGCACGATCGCCATGGCGAAATGCACGCAGGCGGTCAGGATGGTCGCGATCAGGGTCAGCACCATCCCCTGCTCACCGATCACGACCAGCACCAGCGGAAAGCCGATAAAGCCGGTATTGGCATAGCTGGCATTGAGACCATCAATCGCCGCATCTGCCAGCAGGCTGCCCTGCCGCATCCGGAACCAGATGGTGATGCCAAAAACGATGATGTTGCCCAGCATGAAGGCCAGGATGAAGCCGGGCTGCCAGACCTCGGCGCGCGGGGCCGTGGCCATGATGTCGAACAACAGCGTGGGCAGGGCCAGATAGACCACCAGCCGGTTCAGTTCCCGGGTGGCGGCCGGCCCCAGCGCACCGCTGCGCCGTGCAATCCAGCCAATCAGAACCAGAGCAAAAATCGGCAGGACAATGAGCAGATTGGACAGCATGGCACACCCGGACAGTC
Source organism: Xanthobacter sp. (assembly GCA_034676685.1). Classification (GTDB taxonomy): domain Bacteria; phylum Pseudomonadota; class Alphaproteobacteria; order Rhizobiales; family Xanthobacteraceae; genus Xanthobacter. The sequence continues at coordinate 30,939 of JAUCBT010000003.1, forward strand.
AGAGCCGTTTTTCCTAGACCGCCCGAACAATTCAAACCAATGCTATAATTGGGAGCAATCAATGCGCTGAGGGTATCAAATGGACACGCGCCAGATGCGCTATTTCGTGGCGCTTGCCGAGACCCTGCATTTTGGCCATGCCGCCGCGCGCATGAACATGTCGCAACCCCCCTTCAGCCGGCAGATCGCAGCCATAGAACGTGAACTTGGCGTGCGCCTGGTGAGCCGCAATTCCCGCAATGTGGCGCTGACGCAGGCCGGAGAGCGGTTCTTGCAGGATTCTCGCCGCGTGCTCGCCCAGTTCGATACGGCCTGCCGTGATGCAAGGCTGGTGGCGGAAGGACAGAAAGGTGAGTTGCGGCTGGGGTTCATGATGCACGCCGCCCATCGCATCGTGCCTCATCTCGTGAGTTTGTATACAAGTCTACAGCCGGATGTACGCCTCATTCTTGAGGAAGCCGTGCCCGTTGAAATCGACAAGATGATGCTTCAGGGCCGGCTGGATGCCGCCGTCACCTTTGGTGAGCGACAGTTTCCGCAGCTGAAGGCGGTTCCCATCCTGAAGGACCATCTCCGGCTGATTGTGCCTTCAGACCACAAGCTGGCCGCGCGGGATCTCATCGTTCCGCAGGACCTTCAGGGAGAAAGCCTGATTGCGGCACCGGGCACAACTGTCCCCACCCTGCGGGGGGCTATCGTGCGATATTGCGAGAGTGGCGGCGTGATCCCGCATTTCAGGTTCGAGCCGCAATTGCAGCACACCATCATCCGGCTGGTCGCCGCAGGTCTGGGTATCGGGCTGGTGCCGGGCTCAATCTGCGATGAGACAATTCCGGGCATCGTTTCCCGGCCGCTCAGCAATGCCCCCACAATTGATGTGGTGCTGTATGTGGCGCGAGAGGCGACCAATCCTGCATTGCCGGCCCTGATCGACCTGGTACAGGCGGGGCATCTGTCCCGCAGTGCGGCGCTGTGAATGTCCATTGCTGAACGCGCATGAAGCACGGCATAAAAAAGCGCCTTCCCGGGGTTTCAACCCAGGAAAGGCGCTCTTGATATTTCAATCGGCCCGAAGCCTGTCTCACTTCCCCGACTGACGCAGACCTTCAAAGGCATCATGAGCGGCAGACTGATGATGCGGGGCGATATGCTCGGTCAGCATCCGCAGCGTGCCCAGAAGCAGGGCGGCATCATCCGTGTAGCCGATCACCGGCAGCATATCAGGGATCGCATCCACCGGCATGATGAAATAGGCCAGCGTGCCCAGCAGGGCCGCCCGCACCTTCAGCGGCGTTCCGCGATCAAAGGCGGCGTAATAAGCGGAAAGCGCATCTTCAGCGAAGGGAACATTGGTCGCGGAGCGTTTCAGCTTGCCCCAGAAACCACGACGAACCTTCACTTCATCGTCAGCAGCCTGCGTTCCCTCGTCATTGGAGAGACCGCGCCACTCAAGTGCATTGGTCGAAGCAGTATGCGAATAACTCATGGCTCACACCGAAGTGCCAGATACCGACCCGGCAATTGCCGATCCCCATCTGACTGATTTCCTGCTTTAGAGAATGGAACTCATTCGCAAGACGTCAAGCCAATCCACGCAATTAATAGTTGTTCTAATAATAGACTGAGGGCGATCTGTTGCACTCAGCCCAGCGGATACACCGCCTCCACCAGATAGGGACCACCCCCCACGGAATCGCGCGATGAGAACAGTACAAAGCGGGGAACCGCAAATGCTGTGCTGCGATAAGGGCTTCTCAATGCAAGATAATCTGCCACCTGCCGGCTTGATGCATCGCGCAACCGGGCCAGCGTGACATGGGGCCGGAAGTTGCGACCTTCCGCCTCCAACCCCAGCCTTTGGAGGTATCTTTCCACCTCTGCCTGCAAATCCAGCAGAGCACTATTGCTTCGGACCGCCGCAAAAAGTGATCGCGGCTTGCGCCCGCCAAACTGGTCCAGCCCGTCCAGCGCCATCTCGAAAGACGGCCGGCGCACGGAGCCCAGCATGTCCATCACATCGCGGGCAGTCGCATCATCGACATCGCCGATGAAGCGCAAAGTGACATGATAATTTTCAGGATCGATCCAGCGCGCACCGGACAGGCCACCTCTCAGGAACGAGAGTTGCTGGCCCACCATGGGCGGGATCTCAAGGGCGGTAAACAGGCGTGGCATGCTGGCCTCCGCAAGACGCAACCCCGGCGGATTCCGGCCTGCCATCTGCGGGATGACAGGCGACGGCACCGCCGGCACCTTCGCCATCAAACCCCATTCATGTGAGGGTTAAAAGACTCTCGCTGCGTCATCCCCGAATCTTACACCACCGCAACACCATCAGACTGGAGCGTAATCTTAACGCGACCGGTTCCCGCTTCGCTCGAAAATGCTCTATGGCGCGGGCACCAGCACCTCGATCTCCAGCGCATCCGGCCGGCTGGTCACCAGATCACTGCGATAGCGTTCCATATAAAGATCATTGGCCTCGACATTCTTTTCATCGAGATAATTGGCAATCAGCTCATAGGTGTTGTCCATATCGGCGAAGGAGCCGGTATGGGGGAAAACGAACACCTTGCCGGCATGGGAGGCTCCAAGCCGGACATTCTTGCCCGGCTTCTCCGTCGTCACACCCGAGAAAGGCAGCTGCGCCTCGAATTCGAAGCCCCGATCATCGCTGGTGAGATAAACAGTGATCTGCTCCCCGGCCCGCTTCAGTCCCAGCCGCTCGCTCTCTTCATCCAGCGTGCGGAAGGCGGCGACCAGTTTGTCATAGGCATCGTCCCATGTGGCCTCGCCGGAGAGGATGAGGATAGGCAGTGGAGCAAGCGTGCTTTCGCTGGGTTTGAAATCGGAGTGAGTGGCGGGGCCCAGTGTCTGGGTCTCGACGGATTTTGGATCAATGACCGGCGGTGCGGTCAGGTCTTCCTCGGATAGCGTGGTATCGACCGCCGCATGCTGGACCAGGCCGTGCCGGTGCGAAGGCGACGCCGCATCTGCCGTGACGCTGGAAAGAGCGATCAGGAGGCTGCCGGAAAAAAGCGCGGCAAAGCCCTTGCCGAGCCTGGAACATGGCTTGTTCGCGTTTTCGGGTGAACCGGCACCCGCGTCACGCGAAAATGCTCTCGCGGCCGCCTTCTCCTGCTGCCTGAAACGCACCATGCTCATGACCCTCCCGGCCCTGCCCGCTCTCGCCATCTGGCGATGCCGGTCAGTTTTGCTGCCGGCGGCTTGACGCACCGGCATATGGATAGGCTTTAACTGGCTGCGCAATACGTCTCAAGGGTGGCGCGCCGGGTCAGGTGGGTCCATATAAAGCGCAATGAGGTGTATTTGCTGCAAGGCACGCCTTTCGCCCCCACTCTCCGGCCCTTTCAGGACATGCCCGATGGACCCACTTGACCATCGCACTGATGCTGATCCTTCTCTTGCCAATCGTTCTTTCGTGAAGATGAACGGACTCGGCAATGCTATTCTCATTCTGGATCTGCGCGATAATCCGGTGGAGGCTTCACCGGAAGCGGCCCGCGCTCTGGCACGTCCCAATGTGCTGCCCTTCGATCAGGCCATGGTCCTCTATCCCCCACAGCGGGCGGGAACGTCGGCTTTCGTGCGCATCCTGAACAATGATGGTTCAGAGTCATCAGCCTGCGGCAACGGCACGCGATGCATCGCCGCCTATGAGGCAGAGCGCACCGGCAAGCCACACATGCTGTTCGAAAGCCGGGCCGGCCTGCTGGATTGCACGGTGCGGGAAGATGACCTTGTCAGCGTGGATATGGGCACGCCCCGACTGGACTGGGCGCAGATTCCGCTCTCCCATGATGTGGGAGACACCAGCGCTGTGATTGTGCCGGGCTTCGAGGCGCTGGGCCCCGCCGCCATGGCCAGCATGGGCAACCCGCACGCCACCTTCTTTGTGACCGACGCCGATGCGGTTGACGTGAACGGGGTGGGCGCGGCGCTGGAGCAGCATGCGCTATTCCCCGAGCGCGCCAATATTTCCTTTGCCAGCTTCATATCTCCAGATCACATCAGGCTGCATGTCTGGGAACGTGGGGCCGGGCGGACTCTTGCCTGCGGCACCGCCGCCTGCGCTGCCGGGGTAAACGCTGTGCGCACCGGGCGGGCTGCTCGTGTTGTAACCGTGACTCTGCCGGGTGGTGACCTCAACATCCAGTGGCGGGCGGAAGATGAGCATGTGCTGATGACAGGCCCTGTGACGCATGAATTCACTGGCACCCTGACCCGCGCCATGCTGGGTGAAACATCCTGATGACCAGCCAGCCCGCCGCTTCAGTTTTGCCAGAATTACCCCAGATCGAAACATTTGGTTGCCGGCTAAATATGCTGGAAAGCGATGGGGTGAAGCAGGCCGCAAAAGAGGCCGGGCTAGACAATATTCTGGTCATCAACAGTTGCGCTGTCACTTCTGAAGCGGTGCGACAAGCGCGGCAGGCTATCCGCCGCGCCAAACGAGCCAACCCGGATCTGCGGGTGGTGGTGACAGGTTGTGCCGCACAGACAGAGCCGGAAACCTTTGCCCGCATGGCAGAGGTGGATCTCGTCATCGGCAATGGGGCGAAAACGCAGATTGAGACATGGCGGGATGTACGCCACAGTCTCGGCACCCCTCGCCCGGATTTCGGCCTCTCCGCAGACCTGCGCGTGCGCGTTCAGGATATTTCCGATGTGCGCGAGGCCACGCCTCATCTGGCTGACCGGTTCGAAGGGCACACCCGTGCTTTCGTGGAAGTGCAGAACGGGTGCGATCATCGCTGTACCTTCTGCATCATCCCCTATGGCCGTGGCCCTTCGCGCTCGGTGCCCATGGGTGCGGTGGTGAATCAGGTGCGCCGGCTGGTCGAAGCCGGCCATCATGAAGTGGTGCTGACCGGGGTGGACCTGACCTCTTATGGAGAGGGGCTGCCGGGTGCTGCAAGGCTGGGACAGCTGGTGCGCAGTGTGCTGCGCCATGTGCCAGAACTGCAAAGACTGCGGCTCTCTTCCATTGATGCCATAGAGGCGGATGAAGATTTGCTGGCGGCACTGGCCGAGGAAGAACGGCTGATGCCGCACCTTCATCTCTCGCTTCAGGCGGGGGATGATCTTGTTCTCAAACGTATGAAACGCCGCCATTCGCGCCAGCAGGCTCTCGAATTTGTCGCCGACTTAAGAAATCGGCGACCGGACCTTGTTCTGGGTGCGGATATCATCGCCGGCTTCCCCACAGAGACCGAGACCCAGTTCCGCAATACGCTGGCTTTCGTGGAAGAAGCTGGCCTCGCCTTCCTGCATGTCTTTCCCTATTCACCGCGCACCGGCACACCTGCTGCCCGGATGCCACAGGTGCCGCCTCCCGAGGTGAGCGCACGTGCCCGGCGTTTGCGGGAGATGGGACAGCATCTGCTGTTGCGGCATCTGACGTCCGAGTTGGGGCAAAAGCGCAATGTGCTGGTGGAAGCAAACGGGCGCGGTCATACGGAATATTTCACACCCGTGCGCCTGACACAGGACCTGCCACGCGGCACACTGGCACGGATGCGCATCACCGGGCATGATGGAACCCGGCTCATCGCAGCCTGAAGCTGTGAGGGTGGGTTGTCTTGCACCAAGAGCCCGTGATGTCTGGCACGTCGGACAGTGGGCAAGTCTGAGCCATCCATGGGCGGAAGCATGTGAAAGACACGGCCATTGCCAAAGTCCGGAGCCCTATTCGGGAACCGCTTCAGATAACAGTCGCATTTTCTTCACGCGAACCTGTATCCAGTTCCCATGAAAATGCTTCAGAAACAGGGATGACATGAGCGAGCAGGACGGCAGCAAGAAACCCGGTTTCTGGAAGCGCCTCACTTCAGGGTTGGCGCGTACAGCCACCAACCTCACCCAGGGCATCACCGACCTTGTCACCAAGCGCAAGCTGGATGCCGAGACGCTCGAGGATCTGGAAGACATCCTCATCCGTGCGGATCTGGGCACGGATACCGCCGTGCGCATTGTCGCCGCCGTCGCCAAGGGGCGCTACGATCAGGCCATCGACCCGGAAGAGGTGAAGTCGCTCATCGCCGCAGAGGTGGAGCAGATTCTCCAGCCCGTGGCCCAGCCGCTGGTGATTGATGGCTCCAAGCGCCCCTATGTGGTGCTGATGGTGGGGGTGAACGGCTCCGGCAAAACCACCACCATCGGCAAGCTCGCCGCACAGTGGCACGCCGAGGGCAAGAAGGTGGTGCTGGCGGCGGGTGATACATTCCGTGCGGCCGCTATCGAGCAACTCAAGGTCTGGGGTGAGCGCACCGGCGCGACCGTGATCGCCCGCGAACCCGGTGCCGATGCGGCAGGCGTTGCCCATGATGCCATTGTGGCCGCCCGCGAGCAGGGCGCGGATGTGCTGCTGATCGACACCGCCGGCCGCCTTCAGAACCGCACGGAACTGATGGCCGAACTGGAGAAGGTGGTTCGCGTCATCAAGAAACTGGAGCCAGAAGCGCCCCACAGCGTGCTTCTGGTTCTGGACGCGACCGTGGGCCAGAATGCTCTTTCGCAGGTGGAAGTCTTCACCCGTGTGGCAGGTGTGAACGGACTGGTGATGACCAAGCTGGATGGCACGGCGCGCGGCGGCATTCTGGTGGCGATCGCCGATAAGCACCATCTCCCGGTGCATCTCATCGGCGTGGGCGAGAGTGCGGATGATCTCCAGCCTTTCACGGCGAGGGATTTCTCACGCGCTCTGGTCGGGCTTTCCTGAGGAAACGAGGGGATTTGCTGCGCAGCATAGGTGCAGCAAATGGCTTTGTGTGCGACGCAAAAAAGGCGGGATGCGAACGGTTCAGACCGTTTTCGACCCGCCTTTTTTCATGGCTGGAGAGGCCTGAAAATACAGTATATTTGTATACATCATGCGATTTCAATTGGTTCGTTGATATTCAGGTTGAACATAGGCTGAAGGTGCCAGAAAGGATCGGGCCTGTAGCGACAGGTGTGAGTCACGTTCGGGTAACACCGTTTCATCGTGCTGGCCTGAATGCATCAGGCAAGCACGCTGACGTTGCGATGACTGCGCCCTGCCCGATGGGCGTGGCCTTTATATTGCGACAGAGCCCGGAACCGCTGCCAAACTCAGAGCGGAAAGATGCTAACAGTGCATCTGAAAGCCAAGGTCATGGCTCTCCTTCAGCGATTCCTGATGGCTGGAAAACTGCTTCAAATGAAAGCTGTACCCGGCAGAGAAACTGAAATTCTCGGCATCCCGCACGGAAGAGGGGCGATGTTCATGCCTCTCAAGGTTGATACCGGATTACTCCGGGCCCATCACCGGCCAGAGAGACTGTTGACCAGTTGCCGACGCACAATGGCCTCGCTCTCGCGGGTCACGCTCTTGCGGTCATGGTCGGCATCAATCGTCAGCGGCGGACCGAATGTCATGACGACATCAATCGCGCCATGCCGCAGCACTTCGAGCAGATGGGGCGCCAGTTCCATATCGCCGAACCATGCCGCCTTGGCACGGTGCACACGGCCCATGGGCAGGCCCTGAAGGCGCACATAGGCGATAGACAATGGTTGGACCGTGACCTCATCCGCATCCTCGAATGCATCGCGCACAGCCCCCACCAGCGCAGTCCGGAAGGGCAGAACCCGGTTGCCATCCGATGAGGTGCCCTCAGCGAATAGTACCACCGGATCGCCTTCCTTAAGGCGTACGGCGATCTCCCGGTTCACGGCGCTGGTTTCCTGCCGACGCTGGCGGTTCACGAACACGGTGCGCTGGAATCTGGCCAGCATCCCCACCAGTGGCCAGTTCTCCACCTCGCTCTTGGCCACAAAGAACAGTGGCATGCGCGAGCCCAAAACCGGAATATCCAGCCATGAAGAATGATTGGACAGAATGAGCAGAGGTCGACCCGTAGCCGGCTCACCTTCAACACGAACCCGCACGCCAAGACAGGCGAGCAGGAAGCGGTGATACAGAACTGGAATGGTTCGCCGGCCTGGCAGCTTCAGCTTCAGGAAAAGCCATTGCAGTGGAATACCGACGGCCGTGACAGCCAGCACCGCAGTTCCGGTCAGCGCCATGCGGACCTTGTCCAGAAGACGCGAGGCGAACGACTTTTCGCCCATCAACTCATCCAGGGCGTTGCTGGATGGGCCTGAGCCGTGGATTGGGCTCATGCCTGTATCTCCCGGACCGCGTGGATCATCACGTCTCGTGCCCGGCTGATCTGCCGGTGAAAATCAGGATTTCTCGTCTTCATCAAGCGGTACAGCGTAGAGTTCCAGCCGATGGTCGCAGAGCCGGAAGCCCAGCTTGCGGGCGATCTCCACCTGAAGGCGCTCGATTTCCTCATTCTGGAATTCGATCACCCGGCCGGTGCTGATGTCGATCAGATGGTCGTGATGCTGTTCAGAGACCTGCTCATAACGGGCACGTCCGTCACCGAACTCGTGCCGCTCAACAATGCCGGCATCTTCCAGCATCTTCATGGTGCGGTATACGGTGGAGATGGAGATGTTGTCGTCGATAGAGACAGCGCGGCGGTGGAGTTCCTCCACATCCGGATGGTCTTCGGCAGCAGACAGAACCCGCGCGATAATACGGCGCTGGTCCGTCATGCGCATACCTCTTGAGAGGCAAGCCTCTTCGATGAGACTGGGCTTCCCGCTCAATGTCACCTCCCATGAAGAGAACCAGAACCGGCTGTCTTATCGCGCCCCACCGCGTTCATCGCAAGGGGGCGAGAGCCATAAATGCCTTTTGAAAGCATTCAAATTTGCAAAAACGGATCAGAAATCCCGACGCAGCAACAGCGCATCCGCTGTTCCGCCATAATAACCCTTTCGCCGGCCAACCTGTTCATAACCATAGCGGCCATAAAGCCGCAGGGCCGCAGCATTGCCTTCCTCCACCTCAAGAAAGGAGGTGGTGACCCCCTCGGCCGCCAGCCGACGCAAATGATGTGCCAGAAGCCCGGCCCCAAGGCCTTGCCGGCGCACATCATCCGATATGACGATGGAGAGAATTTCCGCTTCTGGGGCCACCAGATGAGACAGAACAAACCCCACCACGACACCGCGCGCGCCTGAACTCACCACATGGCCGCGCACTGCCGGACTGCACAGCAACCGTTCAAATTCATCCACATCCCAGCCGCGGGCGAATGCGCGGGTGTGGAGATGGGCAAGCGCTGGCGCATCATTCGCACGTGCGTCTCTCATGTGAGGTGTGGTCACGGGCCGTTGCCACCAGAACAGGAAGGAATCGAAGAAAAAGCTCATAGGCGGGCGATTCGTGCCTTGTCTTGCGGCTTGGCGTCGGGGGAGCGCAGATAGAGCGGCTTGGCTTCTGCCGTTTCCGGGCTGGCAGCAGCACCTAGCCGGGCCACCCATGCCACGTCCGGAGCGGGGCTCGTTTCCACTGAAACAGGCGGCTTTTCCCCGGAAGGCCATGCATCAGCAAGCAATTGCGCGCCTGAACCCACCAGCCGGGCCGGCCCCACTGCCACCGCCCGTGCCGCCTCGCGGACAGAGGTGATGCGCGGCGATATGAGCGTGCGCCCGCCTGCGCCGAACATCTGGAGATAAACATGGCCATGGCGGGCATCTATGGCGCTCACCACCGGCATCGCATCGTCAAAGGCCAGAAAGGGTGCTGCCAGAGCCGAGAGCGTGGTGACCCCCACCACTGGCCGGTTCACCGTGAGGCCCAACCCCCGCGCGGCTGAAAGACCGACACGCAGGCCGGTGAAACTGCCCGGCCCCACCGTGACACTGATGCGCCCCAGATCCTGAAACTCGATCCCCGCATGAGACATCACCTGCGCCACCAGCGGCACCAGTGCCTCTGCATGCCCGCGGTCCATCAACAGGGAATCACCAGCCACCACCCGATCTTCCACCGTGTCGAGCACGGCAACGGAACAGGCGGCAAGCGCGGTATCGAGGGCAAGAATGTACATGGAGGTCAAATTCCTTTGGCCTCACGATTCACCGAAACGTTGGCAAACGGAAGAGGGCTGATCCATCACCTTGCCAAAAGGTTAATGGCTGGGAGGTATGTAAGGCGCAAAAAAGAACCGCCGGAGGAACCAGTCCTCCGGCGGTGGACCTTGCAGAACGAGGCTTCAGGCCGCCTGAACTTCCAGCACCTCAGGCACGAAATGCTTGAGCAGGTTTTCCACCCCATGCTTCAGCGTGGCAGTGGAGGACGGGCAGCCCGAGCAGGCGCCCTTCATGTTGAGATAGACCACGCCATCCTTGAACCCGCGGAAGGTGATGTCTCCTCCATCGCCCGCCACGGCCGGACGCACGCGGGTATCCAGCAGTTCCTTGATGGTGTCGACCAGGCTTGCATCCTTGGGATCGAAGAACTCTTCCCCATCTCCCAGCTCAAGCGCGGACGGGTCGGACACCACCGGCGCGCCGGACATGAAATGCTCCATGATGGCACCGAGAATGGCAGGCTTCATCTGCGCCCACTCCCCTGCCCCCTTGGTGACGGTGATGAAATCCGCACCCAGCATCACGCCTTCCACGCCCTTCACATCAAACAGGCGCTGGGCCAGTGGAGATGCCAGAGCAGCGTCCGCATCACGCAGATCCAGCATGCCTTCGGAAAGAACAGTACGCCCGGGCAGGAACTTCAGGGTCGCCGGGTTCGGCGTGGTCTCGGTCTGGATGAACATGGCCAATCCTCAAAACAGGCCGCACCGGAGGGCTGGCCTTCATCGGATGCCCGCTCATGCCATGGGAGCATCCACCTTGTGTCCGTTCAAAGATAAGAGCTCACCAGCCAAACCGGAAGGCCACCTGCTCGTGATCATACGGAATTGACATGCCATGCGACCCGCCGCCACAGGCCGAACTGCCCGCAAAGGCCGTGCGCAGTGTCGGAAAACCCATCAGTTTTGAAGTAAGCAACAAAAAAAGGCCGACCCCAGCGGGCCGGCCTTATCTGTCTCAAAACCCTGAATTCTCGCGCAAACCGCGATCAGGTGTTCATCGAGTCGAAGAAATCGCCATTGGTCTTGGTCTGACGCAACTTGTCCTGAAGGAACTCGATCGCATCGACCGTGCCCATCGGGTTGAGAATGCGGCGCAGCACATACATCTTCTTGAGCGTATCGGCCGGAACCAGAAGCTCTTCCTTGCGGGTGCCGGAACGGGTGATGTCGATGGCGGGGAACACCCGCTTGTCGGCCACCTTGCGGTCCAGGATGACTTCCGAGTTACCGGTGCCCTTGAACTCCTCGAAGATCACTTCGTCCATGCGCGATCCGGTTTCGATCAGCGCCGTAGCGATGATGGTCAGCGAACCACCTTCCTCGATATTGCGGGCCGCGCCGAAGAAGCGCTTGGGCCGCTGGAGGGCGTTGGCATCCACACCACCGGTCAGCACCTTGCCGGAGGACGGAACAACCGTGTTGTAGGCACGGCCAAGGCGGGTGATGGAATCCAGCAGGATCACCACATCGCGGCCATGCTCGACAAGGCGCTTGGCCTTCTCGATCACCATTTCCGCCACCTGAACATGGCGCACCGCCGGTTCATCGAAGGTGGAGGAGATGACCTCACCCTTCACCGAACGCTGCATATCGGTCACTTCCTCGGGGCGCTCGTCGATGAGCAGCACAATGAGGTAGCATTCGGGGTGATTGACGGCGATGGACTTGGCAATGTTCTGAAGCAGAACAGTCTTACCGGTGCGCGGCGGCGCAACGATCAGGCTGCGCTGGCCCTTGCCGATCGGCGCAACGATGTCGATGACACGAGCCGAGAAGTCTTTCTTGCCCGTATTTTCATCATTCTCGAGTTTCAGACGCTCATCTGGATACAGCGGCGTCAGATTATCGAAATTGATCTTGTGGCGGGCGTTCTCAGGGTCTTCGAAATTGATCGTATTGACCTTGAGCAGAGCAAAATAGCGCTCCCCTTCCTTGGGAGAACGGATATGCCCTTCAACCGTATCGCCGGTCCGCAGACCGAAACGGCGGATCTGCGAAGGGGAGACATAGATGTCATCCGGCCCGGGCAGATAATTTGAATCAGGAGAACGCAGGAAGCCGAAACCATCCTGCAGCACTTCAACGACACCTTCGCCAATGATTTCAGTCTCATGCAGGGCCAACTGCTTGAGGATGCCGAACATCAGCTCCTGCTTGCGCAGGGTGCTGGCATTCTCCACCTCTTGTTCTTCGGCGAAGGCCAGCAACTCGACAGGCGTCTTGGATTTAAGGTCTTTAAGTTTTACTTCCCGCATATGGGAAAGCCTCGATTGAATCTCGGGGATGAACTGGCGGAGAGAAACTCACGCCAGCCTTTAGGGAGGGTGGAAAGTCGCAGATCTACAGATGAGAGCCGGGTGAGGAACTTCCAGCTGGCGCTTCGGTCAGCCTGTGGAAGGCCGAACACAAGGAAGCGCAATGCCTGCGTTGAGGAAAGCAGCGCCAAGATAGCAGGCATCAGGGCGCATGCAAGACCTTATCTGCGACCAATCACCAATCAAAACGGTTTGAGAACCACAAGAAGCACGATGCCGATCATCAAAACGGTCGGCACCTCATTGGCGATACGGTAATATCGGGTGGATTTGGTGTTTTTGTCTGCGGCAAAATTCTTCACCCAACGGCTCATCATGCCGTGCACACCCGAAAGAATGAGCACCAAAGTCAGCTTGGCATGGAGCCAGGGATCTGAAAACCAGCCCCCCGCCCAGGCCAGATAGAGGCCAGCCAGCCAGGTGACAATCATGGCCGGATTGATGATGGCCTTCAGCAGCCGGCGTTCCATCACCTTGAAGGTTTCGGACTTGTCCGAACCGGGTTCGGCCATGGTGTGGTAGACCATGAGGCGCGGCAGATAGAGCATGCCTGCCATCCATGCGATGACGGCGATGATGTGCAACGCCTTGATCCACAAATACAACATCAGAAGGGTCGAGCCTCGGGGCGTGTTGAACGGCAGCTTGGCGCGTTCTTCTTGTTCCTGTGAACGGGCGAACAGCCAGGAGCATTTTCATGCTGTCCTGACCGTAGCACCGTTTCTCACGTTTTCTGGATATATTCTAGAGCGGGCGGCGCACGCCTGCCACCAGCGCTTCCACATGCGCAATCGGCGTTTCCGGCCGGATGCCGTGGCCAAGATTGAAAATATGGCGGCTTCCCGCGAAATCCTGACGGATGCGGATGATTTCATCCTCAAGCGCCGCGCCACCGGCAATCAGGCGCAATGGATCAAGATTGCCCTGAAGCGCCACGCTGTCTCCCAACCGCGCCTTTACGGCTGAGCGGTCTGCTGACCAATCCAGCCCCAGAGCCGTTACGCCGACAGCTTTCAGTTTTTCCATACCCTCGATGCTGGCGCCCTTGGGAAAAGCAATGATGCGTGCATCGGGATGTTCTGCTCGCAGTTTCTTGACCATGCGGCGAACGGGTTCCACACACCAACGCTCAAAGGAGAGCGGGTCCAGAACCCCGGACCAGCTGTCAAAAATCTGCACAGCCTGCGCCCCGGCCCGGATCTGGGCTGACAGATGCGCCACTGACACCTCGACCAGATGGTCGATCAGCTTCTGGAACAACGCTTCTTCACGCAAGGCCATGAGCCGTGCGGGCGCCTGATCTGGCGTGCCCCGTCCCGCCACCATGTAGGTCGCAACGGTCCAGGGTGCACCGCAGAAGCCGATGAGCGCGGTTTCCGGTGAAAGCGCAGCACGGGTTTTCGCGATTGCCTCATAGACAGGCTGGGTCATAGCCGGATCCAGCGTCTCGGCCAGACGAGCGATGCGGGCAGCGTCCGTCACTTCCTCAAGCCGGGGGCCCTCACCGGTTTCAAACCGCAAGCCAACGCCAAGCGCATGTGGAATGACCAGAATGTCCGAAAAGATAATGGCCGCATCAAAACCGAAACGACGGATGGGCTGAAGCGTGACCTCGGCAGCCAGTTTCGGATTGTAGCAGAGCGAGAGGAAATCACCCGCCTGCCCTCTCACTTCGCGATACTCCGGCAGATAGCGACCAGCCTGTCGCATCATCCAGAGCGGTGGAGGGTTCAGGGGCGTGCCATCCAGCACCGCAAGGAAGGGCGAACGGGTCGCCAGAGAGCCATTCATCGCGAGCCTTCAATCAATGAATCTATTTTTAATATGAGAGTCTTTAGAGTCTTTACGGTTGATTAACCAGTTACAGCGCTGTCGACAACCGATCCACATGTCATCACCATTCTCATGCCGCATTTGCCGCAGGTGCGAGGAGATACAAAGCCGCGTTAATAAAGGATTAACGATTGTGGCAGAGGTGATATTCACATTCACGCACAGGAGGGGTCCGGATTCAGTCCTGTCGAGTTGAAATGTGGAAAGTTATGAGTCCTTTCAACAGCCTGCCCTTGCATGAGAGAAAGGGGCATGGCTTTCTCAACAGTCATCCACAGGGGCGGTGGACATCGTGAGCACTGAGAACCGGCGCAAGGAAAGTTACTTCCATCTCCATCTGGTTTCGGATGCGACGGGGGAAACGCTGATTAATGTGGGTCGTGCGGCCTGCGCCCAATATGCCAATGTGCGGCCTGTCGAGCATGTCTATCCGCTCATCCGTTCCATGAAGCAGCTGGAACGGGTACTGAGCGAGATCGAGGGCAATCCCGGTATCGTGCTCTACACGCTGGTGGATGACGAACTGCGCAGTTGCCTGAAGGATCGCTGTGCCGATCTGGGTGTACCGGTGCTGTCCGTTCTGGCGCCAGTGATCCGGATGTTCCAGTCCTATCTGGGGGGAGAGCCGACCCCGCGGGTGGGTGGGCAACACGCTTTGGATGCGGATTATTTCAAGCGTATCGACGCCCTGAATTATACCGTCATGCATGATGATGGGCAGATGGTGGACGATCTGGAAAGTGCGGATGTGCTGCTGCTGGGTGTCTCGCGCACGTCCAAGACGCCTACCTCCATCTATCTGGCCAATCGGGGCATCAAGACGGCGAATATTCCGCTTGTGCCAGACGTACCACTGCCACCTAATGTGGAAACTCTGGTCAAGCCATTGATCGTAGGGCTTGTGGCCAGTCCTGAACGCATTATTGAAATACGTGAGAACCGGTTGCTCGGGTTGAATGCATCAGGTACGGCCGGTTCCTATACGGATCGTGATGCGGTGCGAGAGGAAATCACCGCTGCCCGCCGCCTGTGCACGCGCAATGGCTGGCCTGTGATTGATGTCACCCGCCGCTCCATTGAGGAGACCGCAGCCAATATCATGGCTTTGTTCAATGAGCGGCGCCGCCGCGTTACCGCTGAGAATTGATATGGAAACCAAGGTGCTGTGGCGTCACGAACAATCACTGGTCCTCGCGTCCAAGAGCACCACACGTCTGTCACTTCTTGTCCATGCCGGGGTACCGGTGGAAACCGTTTCTCTGAATGTGGATGAGCGGGCTCTTCAGGCAGAAGTGGAAGGCAAGATGGAGCCGGACCAGATTGCCCTGATGCTGGCGCGCGCCAAGGCGCTGTCCGGGGCTGAGGCCTCGCCCGGCCGCATTGTTCTGGGGGCGGACCAGACCCTGGCGCTGGGGAGCCAAGTGTTCCACAAACCGCGCAGCATTGAACTTGCGCGCGAGCAATTGCAGCGTCTTTCGGGTGCGACCCATGCTCTGCACTCTGCTGCCGCAGTAGTGATGGATGGCAAGGTAGTGTTTGAAACCGTCTCCAGCGCGTATCTCTCCATGCGGGAACTCTCAGAGGATATGCTGGATACCTATCTGGCGTCGGCCGGACCGAGAGTGCTGGACTCCGTGGGCGGGTATCAGCTTGAATCCGTGGGTCTGCATCTGTTCAACAAGGTGCAGGGAGATCATTTCACGATCCTTGGCCTGCCCCTTCTTCAGATTTTGCCCTTCTTCCGGGAACAGGGTGTGCTGCCGTGATACGCCGGGCCTGTGTCACGGGTCACCCGGTCACCCATTCGCGTTCGCCGCTTCTTCATGGCTATTGGTTGAAAGCCTATGGGATTGAAGGGGCTTATGAGCGGCAGGATGTGCCGCCGGAGGGTGCTGCGGAGTTTTATCGCAACCTTGCCGCTCACGGTTATGTGGGCTGCAATGTCACCATTCCCAATAAGGAAATTGCCTTTGCCGCTCTGGATGAGGCGGACCAGACAGCCGCTGCTCTTGGTGCCGCCAATACCCTGTGGGTAGAAGGTGGAAAACTGCATGGCAGCAATACGGATGGCTATGGGTTTCTGGCCAATCTCGATGCCTGTGCACAAGGCTGGGATGACGCACGGGACGAGGCGTTGGTTCTGGGCGCGGGCGGAGCATCACGTGCGATTATTCATGCGCTGGTGAGCCGAGGGTTTGGTCGCATCCATCTGGCCAATCGCACCCTCTCGCGGGCAGAAGCTGTGGCCGAACCTTATGGCGGTTCTGTTATTCCCCATGACTTTACGCAGGTGCCTCATCTGCTGAAGCATGCGGATGTTCTGGTGAACTGCACATCCCTCGGTATGAAGGGACAAGAGCCCCTGATGCTCGACCTCGGACCGATGCCTGACCATACGGTGGTGACCGATATTGTCTACGTGCCGCTGATGACGCCTCTGTTGGAACGGGCAAAGGCGCGTGGCTTGCGTGTGGTGGATGGTCTTGGCATGCTGTTGCATCAGGGTGTGCCAGGGTTTGAACGTTGGTTTGGCGTTAGGCCTGAAGTGACAGCTGAATTGCATAGTCTGCTGGTTGCCGACATCACCGGCGCGCGCTGATATGGAGATACTGTTTCACGTGAAACAGTTTTCGATACTTTAAAGTCAAAGGCTTGTGGGTTTTCTCACGGGTTTTTACCACGCCCGCAGGCAGTATGAATGGACCCTGTCCGCTATGGCCACAAAGAGCGGGGGTGGATAGCATAAAGCCTGATGCGGAGAAACACGGCGATGTGGATTCTGGGTCTCACGGGCTCTATCGGCATGGGCAAATCAGCCACGGCGCAGATGTTCCGCGACTTTGGTGTGCCGGTCCATGATGCGGATGCAACTGTGCATGCGCTTTATCGTGGCACGGCCGTTGCTCTGGTTGAGGACGCTTTTCCCGGTGTCACAAAAGACGGTGTGATTAACCGCCCTGCCCTTTCAGCCCGTGTGCTGAATGATTCCGAGGCGATGAAAAAGCTGGAGGGGATTGTCCATCCGCTGGTTGCCGCAGAGGAACTCGCATTTCTTGAGCGGGCACGTGCTTCTGGTACACGCTGTGTGGTTTTGGATATGCCATTACTGTTTGAAGCAGGTGGGTTCAGCCGCGTAAATGCGGTGATTGTGGTCAGTGCTCCCATAGCGGTTCAGCGTCAGCGGGTTCTGGACAGACCGGGCATGACGGATGAAAAATTCCACGCGATTCTTGCCCGCCAGATGCCAGATGCCGAAAAGCGTCGGCGTGCCCATTTCATCCTTGATACCAGCCGTGGGTTTGAAGCGGCGCGCCATCAGGTGGCTGGGGTTCTGCGGGCGTTGGCTGGACCCGGCCGTCGTTGAAGATCTCATGCTTCGAACGAAACAGTTTCGGTTCGCATAAAAAGCGAAGCCATCAATACACGGCCGATGTCTCCGTTCCCTGAACAGAGATAGATGCTGGCGGAGAGGACCAATGCGGGAAATCGTACTCGATACCGAAACCACGGGCCTGAAAGCCAATGGCGGTGACCGCCTGGTGGAAATCGGCTGCGTGGAGATGGAGAACCGGGTGCTCACCGGCAATGTCTACCATGTCTATATCAATCCCGAGCGGGACATGCCGATTGAGGCCTTCAACGTCCATGGTCTGTCTGAGGCGTTTTTGTCCGACAAGCCATTGTTCGCTGATGTGGCCGATGAGTTTCTTGATTTCATCCGGGATGACACCCTGGTCATCCATAATGCCAAGTTCGATATCGGCTTTTTGAATGCGGAACTGGGGCGTCTGTCCAAGCCGTTGCTTTCCTATGACCGGGTTGTTGATACGCTGGACCTGGCACGCCGGAAGCACGGCAATATCGGCAATACGCTCGACCAGTTGATGAGCCGCTACGGCATCGACAATTCCCGTCGCGTAAAGCACGGCGCATTGCTCGATTCCGAATTGCTGGCTGATGTTTATGTCGAGTTGCTGGGGGGGCGGCAGATCAGCCTGATGGGGCTGGTTGAAGAAGAGGCTCCCAAGACTGCACCCGTCCAGATGGGTGGCATGTCAATTGGACAGAGCCGTCCCCGCCCTGTCCCTTTGCCTCCCCGTATTACAGCCGAGGAAGTCGCAGCTCATGCGTCTTTCGTTGCAGGCATGGGAGAGAAGGCTGTGTGGCTGAAATATACAGCTACTGCCGGTGCAAAGGATGAAACGGCCGGGTAAAAGAAAACGATCATGTATTTAGATTGATTGTTATTTTTTGATCTAAAAACATGATCGAATAGGAGTGATTCTGACGGGTATTTGTGCCTTGTTCCGAACCGGAGTTCATTTGGTTCAAAAAACCCGCCAGTGGTCATTAAAATTGATTTTTGAGCATATGACTATTTTGAACCTGTTTTGAGAGCACTCACGCCAGCATATCGAGAATGGTGGTTTCCAGTTCGTCTGGATTCGTTACTGGCAAGGTGCAAGTCTCACCAATACAGATGAAGGCCGCTCCTTCTGGTGGAGCCGAGGCGATGCGTGCGGCAGTGACGCTGCCTTTCATCACCTCATCAGTCTTGGCCACCCTCTTCACCACCCGGAGCGGGAAGGGCAAGGAGAGGGCAGCCTGTGTCAACGCATCAGCGCGGAGGCCTGTTCCTACCACCACAATTTCAGCAAGGCCAAAGCGGGTATCCAGCGCATTCAATGTGGAGCCATGAGCTAGCACATTGCGATTTGCGGCTCCTGAAAGGCCGGCGAGAATCCGGTCTGCCCGCGCGCGCAGCATGTCATCATCCAGAAGCGCGCTGATCCGCAGCAAGGCATCGGCTGCCACGGCATTGGCATTGGGCAGGGCTTCATCATGCGTGCTGATGGGCCGTAGGATCAGCTTTTCTCCATCATCTGCCGTGAGAAAATAGGTGCCGCTCGCGGGATCCAGATGGTGTTGCTCCAGAATATCCAGGAACTGTCGGGCGCGTTCGAGTGGAACATGATTGCCTGTCGCTTCATGCAAGGCGATGCCTGCGCGAGCCATGGCTGCGAGGTCTGAAGATAATCCGGGCGCAACCAGCTTGCCGCCACACAGCGAATGCGCCAGCCGCCCCTCTTTCAGCATACAAGTATACACGGCATTAAAGGCCTGTGTCGCGAGCGTCACCCACGTCCCCTGCCCCAGCATGGCACCTGAATGGGCGAGCGCGGCAATCATCAATCCATTCCAGTCGGCCAGAACCTTGTCATCACGGCCGGGACGCACGCGCAGGGCACGGGCTTCGAGCAGTTTGGCACGCAGGGGCGCAAGGCGGGCCTCGTCATCTGAACTGACCGTACCGGCCTGGGTGCGGTTCAATATGGTGTGGCCTTCCCAGTTTCCGCCGGGTGTCACATCATAAAAGCGGGCAAAGAAGGCAGCGTCCTGTGGACCCAGAATTGCGGCAATCTCACCCGCATTCCACACATAAAACCGTCCCTCCTCTCCCTCGCTGTCCGCATCAAGGCTGGCCGTGAAAGCCCCCTCCGTGCTCATCATCTCGCGTTCCAGCCAGGCGACGGTTTCACGCGCGCGGGCCAGATAGAGCGGTATACTCGTATCCCTATAGGCCAGCGCCAGCAGTTCCAGAAGTTGGGCGTTGTCGTAAAGCATCTTTTCGAAGTGGGGCACCAGCCACGCCTCATCCACCGCATAACGGGAGAAGCCTCCGCCAAGATGGTCGTAAATTCCGCCCTCGCTCATGCGGTTCAGGGCGAAAAAAACGGGCTGAAGCAGCGCATCATTCTGCTGTCTTGTGCCAGCTCGCCACAAAAACTCCAGAAGTCCGCACTGCGGAAATTTGGGAGCACCTTTCATACCGCCATGCACCGGATCCAGCGCATCTGGCAGGCGCTGGGCCACGCTGGCCAAATCCTCCGGCATGATGGTGACACCGTCTGCGGGTCTTGCAGCCTTCAGCAGACGCGCGCGGATGGCATCTGCACTCTGGCGCACCCTGGCCGGATCATCCCGATACACTGCCGCCAACTGCCTCAGTACATCCCGAAAACCGGGGCGGCCATAGCGTGATTCCGCCGGGAAATAGGTGCCGCCCCAGAACGGATGCCCCTCCCCGTCCAGAAACATGGTGAGCGGCCAACCGCCCTGCTGTCCCATCTGGTGCAAGGCAGACATATAGATCTGGTCCACATCCGGTCGCTCTTCCCGGTCCACCTTGATGTTCACGAACAACTCGTTCATCAACGCGGCGATGTCCGGGTTCTCGAAGCTTTCATGCGCCATCACGTGGCACCAGTGGCAGGCGGCATAGCCGATCGAGAGCAGAACCGGTTTACCCGTGGTGCGAGCCAGAGCAAAAGCCTCCGGCCCCCAGGGCATCCAGTGCACCGGATTATCCTTGTGCTGGAGCAGATAGGGGCTGGTTTCACCGGAAAGACGGTTCTCGCTCATGGTCTGTCCTTCGGTCTTCTGGTTTGCGGAGCGTCTGACCCCGCGCCTGCTGCAATTGAAAAGGTAAGCGCGCAGGATGTGCGCCAAACAATTCTCACCTTGCTATAAGGCATGGTCATGGAGAATGGGCGATCATGCAATGCTTCAGCCCCCTCTTCCCCTTGCGCTGACAGGTGAATGATGCCCGCCGAGACTATTTTTGCCCTCTCTTCCGGTCGCTTGCCCTCGGGTGTGGCCGTGGTGCGTCTTTCCGGGATGCAGGCGGGTGCGGCTCTGGTTGCCTTGGCGGGAGAACTGCCGCCGCCCCGTCTTGCGCGATATCGCGTCTTGCGAGACCCGGCCACGGGCGAGATGCTGGATCGTGCGCTCGTACTCTTCTTCCCCGGCCCCAACAGCGTTACGGGCGAGGATGTCACGGAACTGCATCTGCATGGCGGACGGGCCGTGGTGGCGGGTGTACTGGGCGCCCTCTCCCGCCTGCCCGGTCTGCTGCCGGCGGAGCCTGGGGCCTTCACCCGCCGGGCTCATGCCAATGGCAAAATGGATCTGGTGGAGGTGGAAGGCCTTGCCGACCTCATTGCAGCCGAGACACAGGCGCAGCGCAGGCAGGCTCTGGCACAGGCATCAGGCATCCTTTCGCGCCGGGTTGAGGGGTGGCGCGAAGGGCTGGTTTCCGCGTTGGCATTGGTGGAGGCAAGCATCGACTTTTCTGATGAAGGCGATGTGCCGGAGGATCTGACCCGGCAGGCCAATGCCTGGATTACACCACTTCTTGTCGAAATCGGCGCCGCGGTGGCGGATGCGAGCCGGGGTGAACGGGTGCGCGATGGGTTGGTGGTGGCTATTTCCGGGCGACCCAATGCCGGAAAATCCACGCTGCTGAACCGGCTGGCTGGGCGCGAGGCGGCCATTGTTTCGGATGCTCCAGGCACAACGCGGGATGTGCTGGAAGTGCATTTGGAACTGGCCGGACAGGCTGTGACCCTTCTGGATACAGCGGGCCTGCGTGAAACAGCGGACAAGGTGGAAGCAGAAGGTGTGCGCCGCGCGCTCAAACGGGCGGAGATGGCGGATGTGGTGCTGTGGCTTTCTCCGGAAGAAGAGCCGCCTCCGGATAATCTGGGAGCCGCACTGAGGGTGCGCAGCAAGTGTGATGATGGAACTGTCTCCGAAACAGGAGATGGCTGGCTGGCAATTTCCGCCACTTCAGGGGTGGGTATGAATGCTCTGCTCACGGCTATCGAGCAGCGGGCATCTGCGTTGGCGGGAGGAGAGCCGGCCCTTATCACGCGGGAGCGGCAACGTCTGGCTCTGGAAAAAGCGGCATTTCATCTTGAGCGCGCGAGCCGGGATTTCGCGGGACTTGAGGAGTTGCGCGCGGAAGAGCTGCGTCTGGCTGCCCGCGCGCTTGACCGAACCATTGGCAAAGTGGATGTGGAGGATGTGCTCGATACCCTCTTCTCCACCTTCTGCATCGGCAAATGAGATCTGCGCATGAGCATTGTTTCACGTGAAACATTCCATGCCCGTGAAGTGGCGGGAATCTGCTCTCCTGCCTTGACGTAGCCTTGAAGAAAGCGTTTCCAGAGAGGGAATTCTATTCGCCCCTCCGGGACGCTATTTATGACCCATTCCTCTTCCATTGCTTCTTATGACGTGCTCGTCGTGGGCGGCGGTCATGCCGGCTGTGAGGCTGCAGCCGCGGCTGCCCGCATGGGCGCGCGCACGGCGCTTATCACGCACTCTGCGGCGACCATCGGTGCTATGTCCTGCAATCCTGCCATTGGTGGTCTGGGCAAAGGGCATCTGGTGCGTGAGATTGATGCGCTGGACGGACTGATGGGCCGTGTTGCGGATCAGGGCGGTATTCAGTTTCGGGTGCTGAACCGGCGCAAGGGGCCTGCGGTGCGTGGGCCGCGCGCGCAGGCTGACCGTAAGCTCTATGCCCGCGCGATGCAGGCGGCGCTGGCAGAACAGGACAATCTCACCATTGTGGAAGGTGAGGCAGATGATCTCCTCATCCATGACGGGCGCATCACCGGCCTGCGTCTGGCGGATGGGCAGGAGTTCACCTGTGGCGCAGTGGTTCTGACGACCGGCACGTTTCTGAATGGTCTGATTCATCTGGGCGAAGAAAGCTGGCCGGCTGGGCGAATTGGAGAGAAGCCCTCATTGGGTCTCTCCCCCGCCCTCACGCGACTGGGGCTCGCGCTTGGTCGTTTGAAGACCGGCACTCCGGCCCGGCTGGATGGCCGCACTATTGATTGGGCTTCGCTGGAGATGCAGCCCGGCGATGAACCGCCGGAGCCCTTTTCCGCCCTGACCACCCGCTTACCCAACCCGCAGGTGGAGTGTGGGGTGACGCGGACCACGTCTGAGACGCACGATATCATCCGTGCCAATCTTGGCCGTTCCGCTATGTATTCTGGCCGCATTGCCAGTTCCGGCCCGCGCTATTGCCCCTCCATCGAGGACAAGGTGGTGCGCTTCGCGGATCGCGATACCCATCAGATCTTTTTGGAGCCGGAGGGGCTGGATGACCATACGGTCTATCCCAATGGTGTCTCGACTTCCCTGCCGGCAGATGTGCAGTTCGCATTCTTGCGCTCCATTCCGGGACTGGAGAAGGTGGATATCATCCGTCCCGGCTATGCCATCGAGTATGATCATGTGGATCCGCGTGAACTGAACCCCACTCTGGAAGCGCGCCGGTTGCCCGGTCTGTTTCTTGCCGGGCAGATTAATGGCACCACGGGCTATGAGGAAGCCGCTGCGCAGGGGTTGTTGGCCGGGCTGAATGCCGCCCGTCGCGCCGGCAGCGCTGACGGTGTGATCTTCGATCGGGCCGAAGCCTATCTTGGCGTGATGGTGGATGATCTCGTGACGCGTGGTGTGAGCGAGCCTTATCGCATGTTCACCTCGCGCGCCGAATATCGTCTCACCCTACGGGCCGACAATGCAGACCAGCGCCTCACCGCGCGTGGGCAGATGCTGGGATTGGTGGGGGCTGAGCGCAGCGCACATTTCACAGCTCGCATGGCCCAACTGGCACATGCGCGCGAGATGACGCGCAGCCTCAGCATCACGCCTAATGAGGCCGTTCGGGCCGGCCTGAGCGTGAACCAGGATGGGCAGCGCCGCACGGCGTTCGATCTTCTGGCCTATCCCGATATAGACATAAGCCGTCTTTGCGTGCTGTGGCCGGAACTGGCCGCCCTGCCCGCCTCCATTGCTGAACAGGTGGAGACAGATGCGAAATATGCTGTCTATCTGGAGCGACAGGCCGCAGACATCGCGGTCTTGCGGCGGGATGAAGATCTCGTGCTGCCGGATGATCTTGCCTATGACAGCTTCTCGGGCCTCTCCAACGAACTGAAGCAGCGCCTCATTCGTGTGCGGCCCGGCACCATTGGCCAAGCCGGGCGGATGGAAGGGATGACCCCGGCGGCGCTGGCACTTCTGGCCACCCATGCCCGGCGTCATGGGCGAGTGATGGCGAGTTGATAGGAATAGCGCGTCAACTGCTTGATGTGGATAGCGGGGATGAATCTCATCTCACGGCACGGTTTGAAAGAAGGGATATGAACGGCATGGGTGAGGACCGGCAGAAGCGCGCCATCGCGCAGAATGTTTCACATGAAACATTTGTCCGGCTTGAGGCTATTGCCGAGCTTTTGGTGAGGTGGCAAAAGACCATCAATCTCATCGCCCCGGCCAGCGTGCCAGATCTCTGGCAGCGCCATATCGGAGACTCGCTCCAACTGCTTCACCATGCGCCTGAGAATGCGCGCCGATGGGTGGATCTTGGCTCTGGCGGCGGGTTCCCAGGGCTTGTGATCGCAGCCGTCCTGGTTGAGCGTGAGGGGGCAGAGGTTCTTCTGGTGGAGAGTGACACCCGCAAGGCCGCCTTCCTTCGAGAAGCCGCCCGTGTCGCCAGCTTGCCTGTCCAGGTGTATCCTCAGCGCATCGAAGCTGTGGCCGCCACCCTTGCGCCCGGCACAGATGTGGTCTCCGCCCGCGCTCTTGCGCCCCTACCCCGTTTGCTGGATCTTGTTTCTCCATTCCTTGGGGCTGGGGCTCTTGGCCTTTTTCCTAAGGGACGGGATGCCGCGCGCGAATTGACCGAAGCCCGCAAAGGCTGGACACTGGATGTGAGTGAGGCGACCAGCCTCAGCGATCCGGAGGGACGCATTCTTGTGATCCGGAGCGCAGAAAAGCTTAGGCCCGCCTGAATGGTGCATTGCACCGATGGCGCGCTATGTATTCCGGCGGTCAGTCCGTCGAAATTGTATGAAGCCTTTCAAAGGTTTACTTATCCACCCGGCTGCTGATCCTGGCGCCGGTGGCACGAGACGGGTCGCATAACCGATGCGTCGAGGATCATGACCATGACCGATCAGCCCGCTGTTCCTTCCGCCCGAGATTCGGGTGCGCCGGCACGCCCACGTGTGCTGGCTGTCGCGAATCAAAAAGGCGGGGTGGGCAAGACCACCACGGCGATCAATTTGGGCACAGCGCTTGCCGCGATCGGCGAGAATGTGCTGGTGGTGGATCTGGACCCGCAAGGCAATGCCTCCACCGGGCTTGGCATTCCCAGCCAGACGCGTCGGCTCACCACATATGATGTGCTGATGGGGGATATGTCCCTGCGTGAGAGCATCATGAAGACCGGTGTGCCCCGGTTGGGTCTGGTCGCGGCAACTCAGGACCTTGCCAGCTTTGAGTTACAGATCGCCAGCGAGCGGGATCGCAATTTCCGGCTGCGCAATGCCATACAGTCTCTCGACCCGGCCCAGCCCGAACAGCATTATTCCTATGTGCTGGTAGACTGCCCCCCTTCCCTCTCATTGCTGACACTGAATGGCATGGTGGCTGCCGATGCGGTGCTGGTGCCTTTGCAGTGTGAGTTTTTTGCGCTGGAGGGGCTGTCGCAACTGCTCTCCACCGTGAACCAGGTGAAGGCCAGCCTGAACCCGAACCTGACCATTCAGGGGATCGTGCTCACCATGTATGATGGACGCAATAACCTCTCCACCCAGGTGGAGCAGGATGTGCGCACCCATATGGGCAGCAAGGTTTATGAGACAGTGATTCCGCGCAATGTGCGTGTGTCGGAGGCGCCCTCTCATGGTAAGCCGGTTTTGCTGTATGACCTGAACTGCGCAGGGTCGCAGGCCTATCTGCGTCTTGCTTCCGAAATTATCCAGCGCGAGCGGGCGACGCGGGCAAGCGCCGCCGCCTGAACAGGACGCGTGAACAGGAATTGGAAAATATGGCGGACGAACCGCGTTCCCGGCTGGGCCGGGGTCTTGCAGCGCTGATTGGCGAGATCAATGAGGTGCAGGAGCCGGCTCGTCCGGCACAGGGGGCAGTTGGCACGCCGCGCCGTCTGCCCATCGAGCATGTACGCCCCAGTGCGCGCAATCCACGGCGCGCCTTTCTCGAAGAAGGGCTGGAAGACCTTACCGCCTCTATCCGTGAGAAGGGCATCATCCAGCCTATCGTGGTGCGTTCGCTTGCAGCATCAGGCATGTTTGAGATTGTCGCGGGCGAGCGGCGCTGGCGCGCGGCCCAGCGTGCTGGCCTGCATGAGGTGCCTGTCGTTCTGCTCGAACTGACAGACCGAGAGGCGCTGGAAGTCGCCATTATCGAGAATGTCCAGCGCGCAGATCTGAATGCGGTGGAAGAGGCGCAGGGCTATGAGGCTCTGATGGAGGAGTTTGCTTATACGCAGGCGGATCTTGCGAAGGTCATCGGTAAGAGCCGGAGCCATATCGCCAATACGCTGCGTCTCCTGAAGCTCCCGGCCAGCGTAAAAAGCTATGTCGAGGATGGCCGCCTGACTGCAGGCCATGCCCGTGCGCTCCTAGCCCATGACGACCCGGAAAAAATGGCGCAGGAAGTGGTGGAGAAGGGGCTGAATGTGCGCGATGTTGAAGCGCTCTCCCGCCCTCGCCCAACTGAAGTGCCTGTTCCTGCACGTCCTATCAAGGCGAGCACTCCTAAATCTGCGGATATTCAGGCTCTGGAGCGACGACTTGCCGATGAACTCGGCGTTACGGCCGTGATTGATGAGCGCGGTGAGGCTGGAGAGCTTCGTCTGCGCTATGCCAGTCTTGAGCAGCTGGATGATATTTTGCGCCGTCTTGGAGTCGCGTGACGCGCAGTCTCTGTGCCGTTGAGAGAGAAACAGCCCGTGCCATGTGATGTTGGTGCGGGCTTTTTTACGTCCCGTTCAGCGGGCTCGGCATCAGATGTTTTTCTCAGAGCCTGTTTGGAAAACCGATTTGGGGCCATGTAGAGGGCGCGACATGGTATCCGTCAAATCCGGCCTTGAGACAGATATCCTCGTAATGGGGCGGTTAAGGCACTGAAAACTGGACTTCCTGCTCAGATATAGATGGCAGAATCAAGCTTGGCCATGATGGCACAGAGAGTGCCGCCGATATTTGAGCGCACCTTCAGGGGATCTTCCAAACAGATCATCAGGGCTTTGGGTGGTACTCTGCATGGGAAAGGATGCGCTGGTTCAAGTAATATATGAAGTTTTTTATTGGAGTTTATAGCGATTTTTTATGAAAAAGTCACAACATCACGAATATTTAAACCTATTTACTTATAGATTCGGGTGATTATTGTTTAGTTTATATACATAAATAATTCGCCGGCCCCATTGCTTTATTCCTTTTTCAAGGAGCAACGGAGCCGGTGAGAAATATATGAATCTGAACGAGATCTCATATGAGCATTTCTCGCCAAACTTGAAATATTTGGCGAGAAATATGTGTAGAGCCGTTCTGGCTCAGGCCGCAGGCGTCGTCTTGCGACGGGTCGCGGGAGCCTTCTTGACCGGGGCAGCGACAGCCTTCTTGCGGCTCTGACCAAGGCCCATATTCTTGGCCAGTTCAGAACGGGCAGCAGCATATGCCGGTGCAACCATGGGGTAATCCTTCGGCAGGCCCCACTTCTCACGATAAACGTCGGGGGTCATGCCATAGCTGGTGCGCAGATGGCGCTTCAGCGACTTGAACTTCTTCCCGTCTTCCAGGCAAATGATGTAGTCGGGAGTAACCGACTTCTTCACGGGCACTGCGGGCTTCAGTTCTTCCACCGGGGCGGCCATGGGCGTACCCAGCTGACCAAGCGCACGATGGATAGATTCGATCAGGCCTGGCAGATCAGCAGCAGAGACGCTGTTGTTGCTGACATAGGCCGCGACAATATCTGCCGTAAAATCGATATGATTTGACGACGAAGAATTTGGTGCGGATTCGCTCACGGATAATTCCTTTGATTGATCGTTACCGCGATGGACGGATCAGCATTGAAGCTTGACGTCTGTGTAAAGCATTCAAGGCCTCAGTAATGTCCTATAGCAGACCAATTCCGGGTGACAATCCATCCAGATGAAAATCTTCGCGAGCAGGCTCATGAGAGCATGTAAACTATCTGCCAAATGAAAGCGGAAATTCGCGGGGACATATCGTCGGATGTACAAGGATCATGCGGAGCTGAACCGAACAGCGCCGGGAAAGCATGACCTTTACTGCCTCTTAGACGCACGCGGCGCAACCTGAGGCTGTCTTTTCTCGCAATTAGAGATGCAGAAAGACGCTCAACTATCATGTGTTTTGATTTTGCCTCACCTTTATGGAATTTCCAAGTTTTATGCGCGGTTGTATCGTCTCAAAGCTTCGTGATCTTGTCTGTATCGACTATGCATGCCGGTGTTTCCTGCGACAATTTGGTGAGGAGCATTGCGCCTTTTCCTATCCATGCCATTGGCGTTGATGGGCGTGCGCATTACATGAGGGGAATGCGGCCACAAGGCCGGACAAGAAGTGGTTATTTTCGCTCATGCCTCGTTCCATTGCCGGACCGGAGATCGAACGCCTTATCCAGTTGCTGGCGCGCCTGCCCGGTCTTGGGCCACGCTCGGCGCGGCGGGCAGCCCTGCATCTCATCAAGAAACGCGAAGGCTTGATGGATCCACTCTCCCGCGCCATGGCGGATGCACTGGAAAAAATCGTGGAATGCCATGTCTGTGGCAATGTCGATGTGTGCAGTCCCTGCACGGTCTGTTCCGATGTGAGCCGGGAGAAGGGCTTGCTGGTGGTGGTGGCCGATGTGGGAGATCTGTGGGCGCTGGAGCGGGCAAGCGTGCTAAATGCGCGCTACCACGTGCTCGGTGGCGTTCTTTCTCCTCTGGATGGCATGGGGCCGGATGATCTCAATTTGGGAAGTCTGGTGCAGCGGGTGATCGCCGAAGAGGTGTCCGAAGTGGTTCTGGCCCTTGGCGCCACGGTAGATGGGCAGACCACGGCCCATTACATCACCGATATCTTGCGCGAACTGCCGGTGCGGATCACACGGCTGGCACAGGGCGTGCCCGTTGGCGGGGAACTTGATTATCTGGATGAAGGCACGCTGTCCGCCGCCATCCGCGCCCGTACCCAGATGTAACCCCGCTAAAACTCGCCATTTCGGAAAGATGCTTCATATGAAAATGGTCCACATGGTGGTGACCTGTTTCTGATGTGAGTTTCTGCTGCGAATGAGCCCCACTCATCCGGGATGATCTGGCAGCTCCGGATGAATGACTTGGTGCTCTGGGGTGAAGCCTCCTTGGGAGACAAGATACAGCAGCAATCATGCCGCCCTCTCAAAGCCCAAACTGAAATCATCGTGCTATTTCGTTGGTTGTGTCACGCCATATGAGAGCGTTGGGATATGACCATTATGGGCTGGCCGAATTGCGCGCTCCGCCCAACTTATGAGCCGGCCCTCAGGACAGTATCTGTGTCCATGACGTCCCCCCCCCCGACGGCTTCCCGTCAGAACTGATGCGGAAGCTGTATGCTCACGCTGCATCCAGGCCGATGTCGAGGATGGGGGCAGAATGGGTGAGCCAGCCCACTGAGATGAGATCTACACCGGATGCGGCGATAGCAGGGGCGGTGTCCCGGTTCACGCGGCCAGAGGCCTCGGTTGTCATGCGGCCGGCCACCATGTTGACGGCCTGTTTCAAGGTGTCAGGTGACATATTATCGAGCAGCACGACATCCACGCCCAGTTCCAGCAGTTCCTCAAGCTGAGCCAGTGTGTCTACCTCTACCTCAATCTTCACCATGTGGCCGGCGTGGGCCCGCACGCGAGCGCAGGCTTCACGCACCGAACCTGCAATGGCGATGTGATTGTCCTTCACCAGCACGGCATCATCCAGTCCGAACCGATGGTTGGCGCCGCCCCCTGCCCGCACAGCATATTTTTCCAGAGCGCGCAGGCTGGGCGTGGTCTTGCGGGTGCAGACAATCTGCGCCCTGTGGCCGGCCACAGCCTGCACCAGCCCCGCAGTGGCAGTGGCGATGCCGGAGAGATGGCAGAGCAGGTTCAGGGCGGTGCGCTCGGCGCTCAGAAGTCCGCGTCCGGGACCTTCCACATGGGCCAGAACCGTGCCCGGCTCCACCATGGCCCCATCGGTCAGCACGGGCTGGAAGGTCAGTCGCGGGTCCATGAGGGTGAAGGCCAGGCGGGCGCAGTCCAGCCCCGCCACCACGCCGGACTGGCGCGCCACCAGATCCATGCGGGCATGGTAGCCAGCGGGAATGATGGCATCCGAGGTGATGTCGCCGGCACGGCCGAGGTCTTCAAGCAAAGAGGCGCGAATGGTGGGTTCCACCATCACATCAGGGAGCGGAGAAAGGGTCATCAGGCGCTTCCGTTGTTGGTCTGGCCGAAGGGGGCTGCGGATCATCCCAATGAAAGCCATTCACTGTGAATGCTTCAGCCTGTTGCTGTGTGGTGTTTTCAAGGAGCCGGGTTCGGCTTGATGCATAAGCTATGGGGCGCATGGGTGCTGTGGCGTTTCGCTGCTTTATGAAGCCAGGAGCGCGCACCAGCACTTTGAATGGCCACGTTTTTTCCACGCGAGCTGCTGCACATTCATATCGATCCCCCAAGCGGTTCCACATGAGCGGGCTGGACACTGGTCTGGATCGCCCGTGCGGCAGTGAGCGCGGCATGAAGGGTGAGGCGAGAGCGGCGGGCTTCGCCGGTTGTCGGGAAATCGGTGCGAAAATGTCCACCCCGGCTTTCCATCCGCCGCAGGGCGCTCACGGCCATCATCAACCCGGTGAGGGCCGGATCGCTGGATCGCCCCTGCCTTTCGGCCAGCGGCAACAGGGAGAGTATGGTCTGTTCCAGTCCTGCCTCATTGCGCAAAACGCCCAGATGAGGAGACAGAATGGAACGGGCCGCTGCCGCATCCGGTGCAGGCGGCATTTCGCCCAGAACGCGACGGGCGGGGGTGGGCACGTCGCTTGCGGCAATATCCTGCGCCACCCAGCGTCCGCACACCACGGCTTCCACGAGGGAATTGCTGGCGAGCCGGTTCGCGCCATGCAGGCCGGTGGAGGCGACCTCGCCACAGGCCCATAGGCCAGGAACGTTGGAGCGTCCGTTCGCATCCACCGCAATCCCGCCCATGTGGTAATGGGCAGCGGGACGGACAGGGATCAGATCGACCGCTGGGTCAATGCCGGCGGCATGGCAAATCTGGGCGATGGATGGAAAACGCGTGGCAAAGCGCGGGCCAAGGCAGGCACGCGCATCCAGAAATACGTTTTCGCCCTGCCGGATTTGTGCCCATACCGCGCGCGTCACCACATCACGCGGCGCCAGTTCCGCACCCGGTGTATCCAGCAGGAAACGTTCCCCCGCCCCATTGACCAGCGTTGCCCCTTCTCCGCGCACAGCTTCGCTGATGAGCGGGGTGCGCCCACCCTCGAGCCCCGGAATGGCCAGAGCAGTGGGGTGAAACTGCACGAATTCGAGGTCCGCAAGTTCTGCTCCCGCCCGTGCGGCGAGGGCGAGGCCAAGACCGAACGAACCGGCGGGATTGGTGGTATCGGCGAACAGAGCCCCTGCTCCGCCGGTGGCGAGCACCACGCGGCGCGTGCGCAGAATGGCGCCATCCGTTGCCCCCGCGATCATCACGCCACTGATCGCGCCATCCTCCACCAAAAGGCGGCGCACCTCCACATGCTCCAGCACAGTAATGGACGGGGTGGACCGCACTGCCGCGGCGAGTGCCCGAACGGCCTCGCGTCCGGTGCCATCGCCTTGAGCATGCACGATGCGCTGACGGCAGTGTGCTGCCTCCAGCCCAAGGGCGAAGCGTCCGTCATCATCAAGATCGAAGTCCGCGCCAATGCGGGCGAGATGCATGATGGCTTCTGGCGCGGCCTCCAGAATACGTCGGGCCATGTCGCGGTCGCACAGGCCCGCCCCGGCAGCAAGCGTATCGGCGAGATGCAGCGCGACGCTGTCATCCGCACCCATGCAGGCCGCCATGCCGCCCTGTGCCAGCGGGCTGGACCCGCCCGCCCCGAGCGCGCCGCCGGTGATGAGCACCACCGGCTGCGGGGCCAGAAACAGCGCGGCTGAAAGCCCGGCCAGCCCTGCCCCGATAATGACCGGCAGGCCATCCAGCGCGGCGAAGGCGGGGGTCATACCGCCAGCATCCGTTCGACGGAAAGGCGTGCCTTTTCTGCGGTCAACGGGTCCAAAACCACTTCGTGGGTGTTGTTTTCCAGCGCCGCGCGGATATTGGAGAGGGTGATCTTCTTCATGTGTGGGCACAGATTGCACGGCCGCACGAAGTCGAGATCAGGGAACTTCACCGCGATATTGTCGCTCATCGAGCATTCGGTGAGCAGAACCACGCTGGAGGGGCGCTGTTCACTCACATAGGTGGCGATGGCGGCGGTGGAGCCGGAAAAATCTGCCTCGGCTACCACGTCCGGCGTGCATTCGGGATGGGCCAGCACGGTCACGCCCGGATGGGCCTCCCGCACATCCCGGACATCCTGCGCGGTAAACAGCTCATGCACCTCGCACTGGCCGGCCCAGGTGATGATCTCGACATCCGTTTCCGCCGCCACATTGCGTGCCAGATACTGGTCCGGCAGCATGATGACCTTAGGGACATTCAGGGAATTCACCACCTTCACGGCATTGCCGGAGGTGCAGCAGATATCGACTTCCGCCTTCACGGCCGCCGAGGTGTTCACATAGGCAATCATCGGTACGCCGGGATTGGCAGCGCGCATCTGACGTACATCTTCCGGGGTGATGGAATCGGCCAGAGAGCAGCCGGCCGAGGCATCGGAAATCAGCACGGTCTTGCCGGGGTTCAGCAGCTTGGCGGTTTCGGCCATGAAGTAGACGCCGGCGAGAACGATCACATCGGCATCCACCGTCATCGCCTCGCGGGCCAGCGCCAGACTGTCGCCGACGATGTCGGAGACGCAGTGGAATATTTCCGGTGTCTGGTAATTGTGGGCGAGGATGACCGCATTGCGCTCGCGCTTCAGCCGGATGATGGCTTCCACATCATCGGCGAACAGTGCCCAGTCTGCGGGTGGGATGACCCGGCGCACCCGTTCATAGAGGTCGGCAGTGCGGGTGAAGGCATCGGGCATGGCAGGCGCGATGCGGGCCTTGGCGGGGCGATCAATGAGGTCAACAGGCATTGTCTTATACTCACTCTGAGCATATCTTTTTTATATACTCATTTTGAGCATTGCTTCTGTCAAGCCCGTGCAAGCGGCAATTTTGTTCCCGAGAGAGCCCGCTCGGTCACCACGGCGTGGCGGAAGCGGAAAAGTTTTGCTGGTCTGCCAATGGTTTCGGAGGTGGTTTCGCCGGTTTCCTCGACCAGTTCCTGCGCTTCCATCAGCCTGCGAAAATTTTGCTTGTGAACGGTGCGACCCGCCAAGGCTTCCACGCAGCGTTGCAATTGAAGCAGGGTGAAGGTAGGGGGCATCAACTCGAACACCACCGGCCTATACTTGATTTTGGCACGCAGGCGGGCAATGCCGGTGGCCAGAATCCGGCGATGGTCAGCGATCATCTCCAGCCCGGCAATCAGGGGGGGCTGAGCATCCTTCTGGCGGCTTGAGGTGGTTTTTCCGGCTTTCTGGCCACCCTCCCCGCTCGTGTCCGGCCCATCTTCCTGCACTGCATCATGGCGGTGGCTTTCGCAGACCAGGCCGGCCTCATACAGCAGTTCATAGCGCTGGAGGGTGAGTTCCTCATTCCACGGCTGCCCGCCAAGGCCAAAGGTGACATCCGCACGCTGGCGGCGGATCTCCCGCACGGCGGGGCTGCGGGTGGCCTTGACCCAGTGCTCAAGAGCCGGGGCAATCATCGTCTCGATCAGGGCGGGCATGCCGGTGCGATGATCTTCCCATGGAAAGTAATCATACCAGCTGATCCATCCGGCTTCCGCGTCATCCAGCGCGCGGGTCAGGCCGAGATAGCTGATGGAGATGGTGCGCTGCGGGCTTTCATTGCCCGCGCGGTCCTTGTCCGCAAAGGTGTAAAGCTGTTCCACATAGCCAAGCGGATGCTGGGTCTTCTCTTCGACCCATGCCCTGAGGCCGGACTGGAGAGAGCGATGCTCAAGACCGAACGGACCCGATGGCAGCGCCCGACCATCCTTCAGGGTCATCACCCGGGGTGCTCCGGCCGTGACGGCGGCCAGAACGGCGATGAGATCCACTGAAACGGAGTGGGCAGAGCGGACGCTGGACATTGTGCTCCTTCGCAAGGTCTGGCGTGAGCCGGGACTGGATGCAACCCGAATAATCCGTTGGGGCTGGGAACCTCCGGCAAGCCAGAAGCTTAAGCGCTATTCAAATCTGCCGGAACGCCTGAATTATTCAGAACGCGAAATATCGCATTCTCGCGATTGTGCGCGACAGGCAAAGCCCCTTGCCGGTGCATCCAGAGAAATATTGCACTGTGTACAAACGAAATGCCGTGCATCGCTTCATGTGCGGATGGCTCAGATCGCTTCCAGCAACGGCACGGCCATGGCAACACCACCTCTGCCTGCCTGCTTGGCCTGATACATTGCGGCATCGGCCATGCGCACCAGTTCATCATCAATCCGCGAATGGTGCGGATAGAGGGCAATACCGATGCTGGCGCTGATCTCCACCGTGATCTCATTTTCGCCTATGGTCATGAGATAAGGCTCGCGCAGTGCGATGCACAACCGCTCTCCCTGCGCTACGGCCACGGCCTCTTCGCTGAGATCCCGCATGATGACGGCGAATTCGTCGCCGCTGAGGCGCACCGCATAATCCTCATGGCGCAGATTGGCGCGCAGACGTTCCGCAATGGCGCACAGCAGCGCATCGCCGGCGGCGTGGCCATGCCTGTCATTGACCTGCTTGAAGCCGTCAATGTCGATATAGAGCAAGGCGAAGGCCGTGGAGTTCTGGGCAGCCTGCGAGAAGGCGCGCGAAAGATGCTCCATGAACAGGATGCGATTGCCGAGTCCGGTCAGCGCATCATGGGTGGCCATGTGGCGGATCTGCTTTTCCACCCGCCGCCGCTCCTCGATTTCCATCTCGAGCTGCCGGTTCCGCTTTTCCAGCTCTTCCATCGCTGATTTCAGCTTCATCTTGCTGATATGCAGTTCCAGGAACACCGTGACCTTGGAGAGCAGGACCGCGTCATTGATAGGCTTGGAAATATAATCCACTGCTCCGAAAGTATAGCCTTTCAGGCGGTTCACATCGTCCAGATAGGCCGCCGTGACGAACACGATCGGAATATCACAGGTGTGCGGATCGTTGTTGAGCAGGGATGCAACCTCGAACCCGTCCATCTCCGGCATCTGGACATCCAGCAGGATCAGGGCGAAGCGGTGATCCAGACACAGTGCAAGGGCTTCGTTCCCGCTGCGTGCCTCGAAGATCTCCGCATGCACGGCGGACAGAA
The DNA here is from genome assembly GCA_034676685.1 of Xanthobacter sp. Taxonomy (GTDB): domain Bacteria; phylum Pseudomonadota; class Alphaproteobacteria; order Rhizobiales; family Xanthobacteraceae; genus Xanthobacter. The sequence goes on from JAUCBT010000003.1 coordinate 66,298, forward strand.
GCCGTCTCATGCTTGCAAGATTTGCGGAAATGTCATCGACCACGAGAATTTTCGGTCGGGGCTCTTCAATCATGACAGGCCAGTCTATTGATATGTTCTGCAATAACGATGAGTGGCGCACAGAGTTCCGCACCGGCAATCTCAATTGCTGATTGTGGCATCGTCGTGAAGGCAGCCTCCCCCGGGTCCTGCACCATGGCATATCCACCGGCTTTGCGGATATGCGCCAGACCTGTTGCGCCATCACGGCTGGCGCCGGTCATGACAACGCCTGCAAGGGCGGAGCCGTAAGCGGCGGCGGCGCTCACAAACAGGACATCGATTGCAGGGCGGGAGAAATGCACTTTCGGATCCACGGAAAGTGAAAAGGTATGGTCGCGTTCGATGAGCAGATGATAGCCGCTGGGCGCGATATAGACCACTCCGGGTTCAACCGCAGTGCGTTCTCGGGCCAGGCGGGTTGGCAGGGGGCAGATGGGCTCCAGAATATCGGGGAGGAGATCCGGACCATTGGGGCCGACATGGCTGAGAACCACAATCGCAGCACTCAGTTTCGGGTCCAGACGGGCGAGCAACACCTGTAGGGCGGCAGGCCCCCCGGCCGAGGTGCCGATGACCACCGCTGTAACCGGTTGGGGATGCAACCGCGAGCTGTTCCGGGCAGGAGGGGTCTCTTCTGGCGGCGGGTTCATCATGTCATCCGCCAGATTTCAGACGATAGAGCCGGGCCGGATCGTCCACGGTCTGGAACAGGCTTCTGGCCGTGCTGAAGTCCAGGTTCTCCCGCGTACCGATACACAGGAAGCCGCCGCGCACGAGGCTCTGGGCGAACAGGTTCAGGGCCCGGTCCTGCAACGGATTGGTGAAATAGATCAGCACATTCCGGCACAAGATGAGATGCGCTTCGCAGAACACCGTATCGGTCACGAGGTTATGCTCGGCGAAGGTGACGCGGGAGATCAGCTTTTCATCCAGTTTCAGGAAGTCATAGCGGGCGTGGTAATAGTCCGAAAAGCTGCGCGTGCCGCCGCTAGCGAGATAACGCGCTGCCGCCTCGCGCGCGTCCTGAAGGGGGAAGATGCCCTCCCGCGCCCGCGCCAGAGCCGCGGCGGATATATCGGTCGCATAAATCCGAACCCGCTCGTAAAGACCGGCCTCCGACAGCAGGATGGCGAGGGAATAGACCTCTTCCCCATGCGCACATCCCGCCTGCCATATGTTGATGACCGGGTAGGATGCGAGAATGGGCAGCACCTTTTCCTTCAGTGCCAGAAAGGTATGCGGGTCGCGGAAGAATTCCGAGACCGGAACCGAGAGCCCGGCAATCACCTCCCCCACCCGTTCGGGTTCATGCAGGACACGGGCGGTCAGGTCAGTGATGCTGGCCGCACCAAAGCTGCGCACCAGATGGTGGACGCGCCGGGTCAGCGAGGCCCGGCTGTAGCCTGAAAAGTCATAGCCATGCCGGCGGTTGAGAGCCGTGACGAACAGGTCGACCTCAATCTCATCCAGATGGGCGGGGTTCTCTATCTCTGTCATTTCGGGGGCAACCATGCGCGGATCATGGACAGCAGTTTCGGTACGTCGATGGGCTTGGAGAGATAATCGCTGGCCCCGGCGGCGAGGCACTTCTCCCGGTCGTCCTTCATTGCCTTGGCGGTGAGGGCGATGATGGGCAGCTTGGCATGGGCCGGATTCTTGCGGATCTCGACCATGGCCTCATAGCCGTCCATCACCGGCATCATGATGTCCATGAGCACGATCTCGATACCGGGGGATTCCTCAAGCTGGGTGACAGCCTTCGCACCGTCCTGCGCCAATAGCACCTCGATGCCCCTGCCGCGCAGGACCTTGGCGAGGGCGTAGATGTTGCGCATGTCATCATCCACCAGCAGCAGGCGGCGGCCCTTCAGGTCGCCATCCGGATCCACTGGTGTGGGCTTGGTGTCATGGCGCACGCTGTGCAGGAACAGGCTCACCTCATCCAGCAGGCGTTCGGGCGAAAGCACGCCCTTCACCACGATACTGTCGGTGAAGGCCCGCAGCCTCAGGCTTTCTTCCGAGGTCAGATCGCGACCGGAATACACGACCACCGGCACCTGACGGCCACTTTCCGCCAGATGCTCCAGGAAATCGAAGCCGGACATGCCGGGCAGACCCAGATCAAGAACGATGCAGTCGATCGAGCCGGCTGCTGCGTCGGTGAAGCTCTTCTCCACCAGTTCCAGCGCGGTCTCTCCGCTGTCCGCCTCTATGATATCCACTTTCTCCCGGCCCACCAGCTTGCGCACGGCGAGGCGGGCGGCATTGTCATCATCCACCACCAGCACCCGGCGCAGATGGCCGGGAGAGAAGTGGGTGAGGAGGGAGAGCGCATCATTCAGCGCATCTGCGGTGACCGGCTTGGTGAGGAAGCCAACGGCACCCAGATCACGTCCGCGCCGGCCTTCATCCAGTGCCGAGACGAAATGCACAGGGATATGGCGTGTGGCCGGGTCTGCCTTGAGGCGGGAGATGACGGTCCAGCCATCCATGCCGGGCAGCATCACATCCAGCAGGATGCCTGTGGGTTTATGCTCTCGGGCCAGTTCCAGTCCGCTCACACCATCTCCGGCCGCCAGAACCTTGTAGCCCTTGCGTCTCACGATGCTGACCAGGGTACGGGCAAAGGCCGGGTCGTCTTCCACCACGAGGATGACTGTGTCACCCGCATTCAGGTTGTTCCGGTCATCCTCGACATTGAAGACCGGGGTCGGGTTGGGCGCGCGCGCGGCGACAGGCTCTGGGCCACGGAACACCACGGGTTCCGGGCGTCCGGCGGGCGCATCTTCCGCATCCTGCGCGGGAACATCGCCTACCGGCAGGGTCAGGCGGAAGGTGGAGCCTTCCCCCAGACGGCTCTCCACCGTCACATCGCCGCCCAGCAGGCGGGCAAGGCGCAGGGTAATGGCAAGGCCAAGGCCCGTGCCGCCGAACTGGCGACGTGTGCTGGAGTCCACCTGCTCGAAGGCTTCGAAGATGAAGTCCTTCTTGTCATCGGGAATGCCGATGCCGGTGTCGACCACCACCACATCCAGCGTCTTCTCATCCCGCCCGCTGGTGAAGGTGACACGAACCGAGCCATTCGATGTGAACTTGAAGGCATTGGAGAGCAGATTGTTGGTGATCTGCTCCAGCTTGCCGTCATCGGTCACGATCTGGCGGGGCGCATCGGAGGCGATGGTGACGACGAATTCGACATCCTTCTCCTGCGCCACGTGACGGAAGTTGCGTTCCATGCGCGCCGCGATGGCGGGGATGCTCACCGGCTCGCGCGCCACATCCATCTTGCCGGCCTCGACCTTGGAGAGATCGAGAATGTCATTGATGAGCCGGAGCAGGTTGGTGCCGGAGCCATGGATGATATTGGCCGCCTCTATCTCTTCCTCATCCAGATGGCCGGTATGGTTCTGGGCCAGATCGTGGGCGAGGATGAGCAGGCTGTTGAGCGGCGTGCGCAGCTCATGGGACATGTTGGCGAGGAACTGGGACTTGTACTGGTTGGCGCGCTCAAGGTCATCGGCCCGCGCCTCGGACTCGAGGTTCATTTCCTCCAGCCGGGTCTTGCGGGCTTCCAGTTCCTCGGACTTGTGCCGCAGGATGTCATTGGACTGCTGCAGCTCTTCCGCCTGAACCCGCAGTTCCTCTTCCGAGGCCGCGAGCTTCTGCGACTGTTGCTGGAGCTGCTCATTGGTAGCGCGCAGTTCTTCCTGCTGGGTGCGCAGCTCTTCCTCCGCCACGCGCAGTTCGGTGGTCTGGCGCTGGGTCTGTTCCAGAAGATCGCGTGTCTTTACGGCCCGGATCAGGTTCTCCAGCGACAGTGCCGCCACCGGAGAGATCTCGCTCAGCAGCATTTGCCGCCGGCCATTGAACAGCTCGAACCCGGCAAACTCCATGACCCCAAGCAGCTGGCCCTTGTTGATCAGCGGAACGGCGATGACCGCACGCGGCGTCGCTTCGCCCGTGCCGGAATGCACGCAGACATAGTCATCGGGTACCGGCGAGAGTGTGATGGGCGCTGCGGAAAGCGCACATTGCCCCACCAGCCCCTCGCCCGGCTTATAGCTGATGGTGATGTGACGGCGCGATTTATAGGCATAGGTGCCAGCCAGCAGCAGCTCTTCCGACTTGTCGTCATAGCGGTAGAACACGCCCACTGCCGCATTGAGGCGCGGGGCCAGTTCCGCCAGCAGGCCATCAGAGAAGGTTTTCACATCCTCGGCGCTCTGGAGCTTGGCGGAGACCTCACCGGTCCCGGTTTTCACCCAGTTGTTTTCATAGGTTTCTATCGCCATCGTCTTGAAGACGGCCAGTGCCCTGCCAATCACGCCAATTTCGTCGCGCCGGTTGGTGAAAGGCACCTCGATCGCATGGTCGTGGTTCGCCAGTTGCTCCATGAGCAGGGCCAGATGACGCAGCGGGCGGCTGATGAGGCGGGATGAGAGATAAAGCGCCCCGCCGCCTGCAAGGAGGATGGCCAGAAGAGCGCTCAAATCCACGATGGAGAGCCAGGTCTGGGCCACATTTACATTGTTGCGGGCATCCGCCAGCTGTTCTGTTGCGGCGTCATTCAGCTGGTCGAGAATGGAGTTGATGTCGCGGCTGCTGCCTTCTTCCGTATCCTTGCTCAGGAATTGCTGGAGCACCTCCCCTTCTCCGGAAAAGTTGCCATTTGCTCTCTGGGCGGCGAGTTGCACCAGCGGGCGGGCGATTTCGGTGGGCCAGCGCTGATCCAGCCGTTCAGCACGGTCGACAAGGCTGCGCAGAATGGGATTGGACGCCGTGGCATCCTGAAGCTCTGTGATGGTGCGCCGCACCTCGGCATTTGCCGCTTCAAGCTGCTGGGGCACCTGGGACGGGGCCGTGAATGTGGTTCGGATCAGCGTGGCCTGCCGGCGGTTGATGGTCCGCGCCGTGTGGTTGCTCATCGCCACGAAGCGCACCAGATTGTTGGCCTGCTCCTGCGCCGTATTGGTGAAATTCATGGTGACGGTGCTGGCGCCGAGGATCACCAGAAACAGCGCCGTCATCACAAGGATGAGGCTGCCGAATTTCCATTGGATCGGCATATTGGCCAGCCAGGACGTGTTGGACCTCAATTGCGTCATCTCCTGCCCCTGCATCTTGTTTTTGCCCCTCAGGGCAGGATGTCCCGCACGCGCTCGGCCGGCCGGCACAGGCGCACGCCCTTTTCCGTAAAGACAAATGGCCGCTCGATCAGTGCCGGGTGGGCGATAAGGGCATCCAGCAGGGCGTCATCGGAAAGAGAGGGGGCGTTCAGGCCCAGCTCCGTATAGAGGTCGCCCTTCCGCCGCACCGCATCGCGCACACTGATGCCGGCCGCCGTGATGGCGGCGGCAAGTTCCGTGCGGCTGGGGGGTGTTTTCAGATATTCGACAATGTGCGGCTCAAGGCCCGCTTCGCGCAGCAGAGCGAGCGTTGAGCGCGAGGTACCACAGGCCGGGTTATGCCAGATGGTAACGGAGGAAGAGTCGGACATGGAAGGGCATCCTCGAAGAGGCAGATATCCATGAAATCACGGCTTTGCACGGCGATTGGATGACATGAACCCTGCGGTTGTCTCATGTGATCGAATCGCCGCGCCATTTGAATGAGAAAAGACAGATGTCCACTTTCGGATCGCGTCATCATGACGTTTCACTCCGAAGGGATCAGGCTTCCGCATTCAGTTCCCCACTGTAAAGCGGGACTGTGACCAGCACCACACCGATTGCAGCGGATCAACACGAATGGAGCCGTTTAAGGCTGGGCGGTTCCCGGAGGCATCGGACATGGGGTGAATATGCCCAATGGACCGTTGATCCAGATGCATTTGCGCAATCTGGCGGGCGGTTTTGATCCTATGGCGCGGAGGATCGGGTTCCGCGCGCACGTGCCCTGTCCAGTCGCCATGAAATCAGGGTCAGCAGCAGGGCGCAGGTGCTCAGCATGGCTGCGGCCGCTGGCAGCTGGCCATAAGAAAAGCCTGCGGTGAGAGCCGCGCCGCCAATGCCCGCCCCGGCCGCATTGCCGAGATTGAAAGCTCCCTGATTGAGGGTGGAGGCCAGATTGGGGGCCTGGGTGGCTTCATTCACCACGCGGGTTTGTAGAGGCGCTACTACCGCGAAAGCCAGCACGCCCCAGATGAACAGGCTGATGGCCGCCGGCACCGGTGCGGTGGTGCTGGCTGGCAGAAGCAGCAGCAGGCCGGTGAGCACGGTGATGATGCCGATGAGCGAGGGCATCAGCCGCTTGTCCGCCAGCCAGCCGCCGGCGAAATTTCCGACAGTGAGGCCTGCACCGAAAATCAGCAGCATCACCGTCACCCCATGGGCGGAAACTCCGGCACGGGTGGTCAGGAGCGGGGTGATATAGGTGAAGACCGTGAACAGGCTGGCCGAGGCCAGAATGCTGATGGCCATGGCCAGAATGACCTGAGGGCTGGCAACGGCGCGGGCCTCCTGCCCAAGGCGCATGGGCGGTATCGGCAGTCCGCGCGGCAGCCACAGATACAGGGCCAGCGTTGCCACAAAGCCAATAAGCACCACGCCAAGAAATGTTGTGCGCCAGTGCAGGGCCTCGCCGATCATGGTGCCCAGCGGCACCCCCAGCACATTGGCGAGGGTGAGGCCGGCAAACATCATGGCGATGGCCTGCGCCTTGCGCCCCGGCTGCACCAGTTGCGCCGCCACCACAGCGCCAAGACCAAAGAATGCGCCATGGCAGAGAGATGTGAGCACCCGCGCCGCCATCAGCAGCCAGAATCCCGGCGCAAGCGCGCAGGCCATATTACCGATGATGAACACCCCCATCAGTAACAACAGGGCCTGTCTGCGGTCCATGCGCGCGGTGGCGATGGCCAGAAAGGGAGAGCCGAAGGTGACGCCAAGGGCATAGCCGCTGACCAGCATGCCCGCCTGTGGAATGCTCACGCCCAAATCCTGCGCCACGTTCGGCAGCAGACCGACAATGACAAACTCTGTGGTGCCGATGCCGAACGAGGCAAGAGCAAGCGCCAGAAGCGCCAGCCGCACGGCCGCGCCTTTTGAAAGGTGGGCAGGGGAGAAAAGGGCACTCATGGCGCGCATCATGAAAAGCCGGAACAAAATGGGAGATTGCGCCCGGCTTCTGCCCGGCTGCGGGGAATCTACAGATGTCGGGCACATGGGAATAATGAATTCTACGACTGGAAAGCAGGCGAAATTGGCATGATTGGTCGGGAGCGGCCCGCCTGCGCTGCCATCTGGTGCGGTTGATGTCATGGGGCTGAGGAGCGCCAAAGGTGTGCAGCCAGAGAGGCTGGTTCAGTGGCTGGAAGAGAGGTGCGGGAAAAAGGAACTGCGCAAAGGGCTCGCCTTTGGCGCGATGCAGGTTATATTGGCCGCAAATTCATCCTCGACAGCTCGGATACCCATGGGCCGCCTTTATCTCCCCCTGGTGCTTCTCGCGACATTTGCCCTTGCGGCTTGCGGCGTGAAGGGGCCTCTTGAGCCGCCACCAGGCGCACCGGGTGCGCCCGGAACGCAGGCTCCGGCACAGCAGGGCCAGACCGCCGCTGGCGGTAGCGCCAATGTGGCCAACTGGAACAACCAGTCGCAGTCTCTGGAAAGTGTGCCCGGAAGCTTCTCCACGCCCGGCACCTCCTTCGGCTGGGGTGAGTCGAATCGTGAGGAGGAGAAAGACCATCTGCGCGGTGCCAATACACCGAACCGCCCCTTCTTCCTCGATGGCCTTCTCTGATCGATTCGCCCGGATTATCCCTGCTCCATGCGGTGGAGCGGGATTGATGTGAGCAGTACAGGGTGTGACCGAGTGCCTGGAAAGGTACTGGGTCTGTCGGCCCTGCCCGGCCGTTGCCGCACAGTTTGAGACACGTTCACCATGCATCATTTCAGCTATCGCGATGGCCGCCTGCATGCGGAGGGGGTGGACCTCTCCCAGATGGCCGCTTCGGTGAAAACCCCCTTCTACTGCTATTCCTCCGCCACGCTGGAGCGGCATTATCAGGTGTTCATGGATGCGTTTCGCGGCCGTGAAACCCTGCTGTGCTACGCCCTGAAGGCCAATTCCAACCAGTCGGTCATCGCCACGCTGGCCCAAATGGGCGCGGGGGCGGATATTGTTTCGGCAGGGGAACTGCGCCGGGCATTGGCCGCCGGCATTCCCGGTGAGCGCATCGTGTTCTCGGGCGTCGGCAAGACGCGGGACGAAATGGCGGAAGCGCTGAGCGCCGGCATATTGTGCTTCAATGTGGAGAGCGAGCCCGAGCTGGAGGCCCTCTCTCAGGTGGCGACGGCGCTGGGGCGCACGGCTCCTGTTTCCGTGCGGGTGAACCCGGACGTGGACGCCAAGACCCACCAGAAGATCTCCACCGGCCGTTCTGCCACCAAGTTCGGCATTCCGATTTCCCGCGCGCGGGAGGTCTATGACGCCGCCGCCCGTCTGCCCGGCATTTCGGTGACCGGCGTGGACATGCATATCGGCAGCCAGATCACCGATATGGCCCCGTTCGAGAATGCCGTGGCTCTGCTGGCGGAACTGGCGCGCGACCTGATGGGCGCGGGCCACAAGCTGCATCATCTCGATCTTGGCGGCGGTCTCGGCGTGCCTTATGCGGCGAGTGATCCGGTGCCCCCTGCCCCTGATGCTTATGCGGAAGTGGTGCTGAAGGCGCTGGGCGACCTGAAGCTGCCGCTGGTGTTCGAGATGGGCCGCATGATTGTGGCCAATGCGGGAATTCTGGTCACTCAGGTGCTTTATGTGAAGCGCGGTGAGGACAAGACCTTCGTCATTGTCGATGCGGCGATGAATGATCTCATTCGCCCCACTCTTTATGAAGCCCATCACGACATCCTGCCGGTGGCGCAGGCTGCTGAAGGGGCGCGGGTGATCGTGGCGGATGTGGTGGGGCCGGTGTGTGAGACCGGTGACTTCCTCGCTCTCAACCGCCCGATGGTTGAGGTGCAGGCCGGGGATCTGCTGGCGGTGATGACCGCCGGTGCCTATGGCGCGGTGCAGGCTTCCACCTACAATACCCGGGGTCTTGTTCCCGAAGTTCTGGTGCGGAATGACGAGATGGCGGTGGTGCGTCCGCGTGTGGATGCGGATGCGCTGATTGGGCTGGACCGCACGGCCCCCTGGCTGAAAGCCTGATCCGGCTGTCTCGCTTTGCCGAAAACTGAAAGGCTTTGCCGGGAAAGACGCTGACATAAACCAGGCCCGCGCCACTGCGCGGGCCTTTTTTTATTCCGGTGGCTGCTCTTCAGACGAGGTTTTGTGTATTGACGCTTTCTTTTGGCGTGCCCTGCCGGGCGATGAGGTCTTCCAGTTCCGTGATGGACATGGGGTGAGCCAAGAAAAAAGCCCTGAACCTCGTCGCATTCTGCCGCAACCAGATGCGCAAGCTGCGTTTCGGTTTCAACCCCTTCCGCCACCATATGCATGCCCAGCGCCTTGCCCAGCCCGAGTATGGCCTGAATGATCGCCAGCCCACCCGCGCCGCGGTCGAGATCGTCGATGAAGCGTCGATCAATCTTCAGCGTGTCGAAGGGGAAGCTGCGCAAATAGCCGAGAGAAGAATAGCCTGAACCAAAATCGTCCATGGCAATACGCACGCCCAATGCCTTGAGCTGTTCCATCACCTGGCGTGCCTTGTCGAAATTTTCGATCAGCACGGTTTCCGTGATTTCCAGTTCGAGCCGTTGCGCGGGCAGGCCGGTTTCCTCTAGGACGGTTTCCACCAGTTCCGCCAGCCCCCCGTTGCGGAACTGCACAGCTGAGACATTCACCGAGACATGCAGGTCCGGTAGCCGGGCTATGGAGGTGCATGCTTCTCGTAGCGCCCATTCCCCCATGGGAATGATGAGCCCGTTTTTTTCGGCAAGCGGGACAAAATCATCCGGGTTCAACCGGCCCAGTTCAGGGTGATCCCAGCGAATGAGGGCTTCCACGCCCACGATATCGCGTGTCTGAGTTATCCAGCGTGGCTGGAACACCAGTACGAACTGATCATGCAGGATGGCCCGGCGCAGATCCCCGTCGAGGGAGCGCGGGGCTGGCATGACATCTTTGCGGGTGGAAAAGAAGCTTGAAACACCAGGCCCCACCAGCCGGGCCTGTTCAAGGGCCAGCCTTGCGCATTCAAGCAACGGCTCTGCTTCTTCCGCATCTTTTGGGGAGAGGGCGACGCCGAGAGTCGCCTGGGGATAGAGGGCCGTGCTTCCATGGCTGGCAGTGGCTTGATCTGTTTCCACGACGAAGGGAGCGCAGATGGCGGACTGGAGGCGGGTGCACAGACGCTCAACAGTTGCGCGATCCTCAAGGCCTGGCGCAACCAGCATGAACTCATCGGCCCCTACGCGGGCCAGCAGATCGTGATCGCGCACGCACTGACGCAGGCGATCGGCGATCTCAACCAGAAGCTGGTCTCCGATTCCGAAGCCATATCTCTCATTCACCTTGGTGAAGTTGTCGATGTCCAGCATCAGAACCGTGACCGCACCCTGCCCATTGCGGGCCGCCCCAAGTGCCCCGGCAAGAAACTCCTGCAGGAGCAGGCGATTGGGCAGGCCTGTCAATGGATCATGCAGGGCCAGGGTTTCCGGCCGCCATTGCGACATCCCATGATCCGACATTATCGTCACCGCCCCGTGCACTGCATTTGTGCTGCTGGTTAGCACTTTTTCAGATGACATGCATTGTGCTGCGCAAGGGTCCATTTCGGCAAGGGTGAGTATGAAAAACATGCGAAAATGGAGGGGGCAAAAAGTATATAACCCGCTGTGAGACAGGGAATAATGTCAGAATATCGAGGTGGATATTCGCGAATTTGGTAGTTTGGTGACATTCTACAACTCATGAGGCGTGTTCGCGCGTAACCTTTCAGGTCGACTGAAAAGCACTCCAGCCTCATCGGGTCCATGTCGCCATGTGTGCTGAGTCAAGATAGTTGACGGTGAAAGACACCGCCTGACCATCCTTCATCACAAAGCGCACGGATGAGAGCGACCCATAGGGTGCATTCTCTGTGCGAGGTGCAACGGCGAAGGTCTCGCCGCTCCAGTGGATCATCGGCAGGCTGAATGTGCCGGGTCCTACCCTGAACACAAGCCGCCCTTCCTCCACAGCGATTTTGGCGGGGCCAAAATAGGCATTCTCATAGGTGCCGGCATAGCTGGTCAGCGGGCGGGCGGCTTCGGGCTTTGCAGGCGGTGTCTTGCCGGCAAGGTCACCCACCGGGTCATAATAGTGCATCAGGATGGGATGGATGCCTTCATACCAGTCCCGCGAAGAGGTGCCGAACTGCACGATTTCCATGAACTGCATGCCGATTGCTTCCGGCACGCCGACAGGACCGCCATTCGTCAGCACCACAATCGCGATATCGGCGGAAGGGATCATCAGCATGCTGGTGCCGGCCCCTTCAATGAAGGCGCCGGAATGGCTCATGGCAGGGCGGCCATTGGGCTCAACCGAGACATTGAAGCCATAGCCATAGAAGCCTGAGCGGGAGCCGAGTGTTTGCGCAGGGGCGCTGAAAGCTTGGGGGCGAAGTGCGGGGAGCAGGGCTGTTGGCGCGATCAGCTGCTTGTCACCATGGCGGCCATCCGCCAGCAACAGTTTCAGCCACTCGGCCAGATCAAGCACATTCGATGACACACCGCCGGCCGGAGACTGTGCATCCGGGTTGCGATCATAAAGAGGCTGGAATCGCCCATCCGCAAAGGTGTGAAGGTGAGCGCGGTTTTTCCGGTTCAGGAAATCGGCATGGCGCGCGCTGGTGGAGGTCATGCCCAGCGGCTTGAACAGCACATCCTCGGCCAGATCCTCCCATGGCTTGCCGGACGCTGCCGCAATCGCTTCCGCACCAACGGTGAAGCCGAAATTGGCGTAATTGTATGAGATGCGGAAGGGATCAGGCTTCAGCAGATGCAGGCGTGAGAGAATGGTCGCGCGGTCAAAGCCGATGTCTTCCAGATCATCACCGGCCGTTGGCGGCAGGCCGGAGCGGTGGGCGTAGAAGTCCCCGATAATGGCGTGTTCGGTCACATAGCTGCTGGCCATGCGGAAGGATGGCAGATGCCGGATGACCGGGTCGTTCCAATCCACGACACCGCTGCTGACCTGGATCGCGCCAATGGTTCCGGCGATGGGTTTGGACAGGGATGCGATCTGGAAAACCGTTTCGGCATCCACCGTCCCGGCCTGCCCCAGTTCGCGCACGCCATAGCCTTCGGCGAAGACGGTCTTGCCACCCTGCACGACAGCAACAGCCGCCCCCGGCACACCGCTCCGTTTCAGCATATCTGTGATGATGGCTGGCAGAGCTGCCAGTGCTTTGGCCGCCCCGTCTTTTGCGAGCGGTACCACATCTTGCGATGGCATGGACCCGACATCAAGCGGGATGGTCTGGGCAAGGGCCGGTGATGGGGCGAGCGTGCAGGCCACTGCCAGAACAAGGGCCGTGGCTGCCAGGGCTGCCGCCGCAGGTGGCGTTGTCGTCTGGCGTGCGGTGGGACGGACGGCCATGTTCCGGGATGATCCTGTAGCTGTGCGCGAAGCAATGCGATCAAACATGGTCAGTCTATCCATACCGATTGGAATTGGGGCGGCAGAGGCCCGCAGACCATATCTTCAATTGGGGCCGGCTGCATGATGAACATGACCATGCCAGACATGATGTGCCTGTCTGGTCGGCCTTCCATTCCATCAGGCCCCGCTCCTCACGATCTGCCGACAGGATGGCCCTGCTGTTTCTGATGATGTGATGGAGGCAGCGTCAGACATGAGAGTCTGTTTGGAACGTCGGTTTGGAGCTTTATGGAGGTGTCTTCGTCCGCCAGCCGGGCCTTGAACAGATATCCGCGAGACAGAGCGGCTAAGGTCCTGCCAAATCGACTGTCTGCTCTGTTCAGATAGCCGGGATAACCCAGGCCATGATTGTGAAGAGAGTGTCGCGCGTATTCGAGCGTGTTCGTAGGGGATGTTCCAAACAGGCTCTGAGACATCAGCGCATTATTCGTAAAACCTATACTGCCCTTTTCCGGCCTGCTTGGCTTCATAAAGGGCCTTGTCCGCATCCCGGAGCAGGACATCAAGATCGAACCCGGTTGCGGGAGCGATCGCAATGCCGATGCTGACCCCCACCTGAATATGCATTTCCATATGGTCCAGTGGTGCAGAGGCTGCGCGCACAAGGCGTTCGGCAAGTCTTACCGCTGAAACACGCGCATCGCCCGCGCAGCTCTGGATGACCACGAACTCATCTCCGCCGATACGCGCAATCGTGTCCTCTGCCCGGATGACGGCTCGGAAACGAGCGGAGATCGTACGCAGCACATGATCTCCGGCATTATGCCCCAACACATCATTCACGGGCTTGAAGCGGTCAAGGTCGAGGCAGAAAATGGCAAAACCCGTGCCGAGATGCTGTGCCCGCGCTGCCTGCGCTTCAAGACGCTCATGCATCAGGATCCGGTTTGGCAGTCCCGTCAGCGCATCATGGGTGGCGATATGGGAGAGACGACTTTCTTCCTGCTTGCGCCGGGAGACATTGCGCACGGAGGCCACATAACCATCCGGCACCCCGTTCTCATCTCGTGTCAGCTTGATGAAGGCTTCAAGCCAGACCCAACTCCCGTTCTTGTGCCTTTGCCGTTGTTCACTCACCGCCAGTTCGACACGACAGGCCCGTAAGTCTGCCATGACACCGGCGAAGGTTTCGGCATCATCAGGATGTACGATCTCACTGGCCTTGCGGCCGATCATCTCCTCCGGCTCATAGCCCAGGAGAGTTCTGACAGACGGTGAAATATAAAGCCGGGTTCCATCCAGGCTGCCCCGGACGATGGTGTCTGTCGTGTTCTCGGCAAGCAGACGATAGAGTTCGCCCTGTCCACTTTTTCGGCGCAGGTTCATGTCTATACACAGATGAGACTCGATGATGCAGATCATGTCTCTCAGATGTGCGCGATCAGCTTCCGAAAATTGGCGTGCCGCGGGGCCCATCAGACAGAACGTGCCCATCTGTCCGTCCTGTGCGGAGAGGAGGGGGGCTGCCAGAACAAACCCAACAGGGGTATTTCCTGCCGAAAATCTTGGATCTGTTGCCGTATTCTCGATCACCAGCTGATCCGGGGTGCGCAGCAGGATGGTTTGCATGTCTGGTGGCACATCATCTGCCCATGCCGCCTCTGCGCCGTCGGTGGCAAGGCTTGGCCCGAACTCCTGCCGCAGAAAAACCAGAGCCCATGGCAGGCTGAAGAGCGCACTGGCGACACGACACATGCTTTCAAGGGTTTGCGCCAGAACCGGAGGGTCGCGTCGTGTGCCGGAGACGTCAGAGCATGTCGCTTCAGGAAGGGCGTGGGGCATCATGAGCATGGGTCCGGCACAAAATGGTTCTCTGGCACCCGCCCAGAATAGCAAGTTGATAGGTACTTTCGATCACATCAGGCGCATTTCTGATCTTTATTTTTCAGTGCCGAATGGAGGGAAACAAGGCTTACCTGCCCCTTTGTTGCCGGGGTCGGGAAAGAGTTTCAGTGTCTGACTTCCACATGGGATGGATGTTCATCCAGCCTTGTCCCGCCCGCTGTCGTCAGGCCGGCATTCAGGCGGGTGATCAGTGCATCATTCACCTTCCATGAGGACCAGAAGGCGGTCGGGTCACGTGCAATCATCGGTTCTTCTGCGATTGCAGCTTCAAGCATGGTCTTTGCTTCGTCCATCTGGCCCTTCTCTGCAGCAATAACGGCCAGCACAGCCTTGCCCAGACCGCAGCAGAAACCTTTCCCTTGCTGTGCTTCCGCATGGGCGAGATCAAGCGCATTGCTATCCAGATAGGCGACGGCAAGTGTCGTGTGGTACCAGGTCGGCGTTGTCAGGCTGTGCTGGATTGCCTGCTGGAGCAGGCTGATCGCCTCCTCGGGGCGGCTGCGGACAGCATGGCGCCAGCCCAGCTGGGCGAAGGATTCAGAATTGTTCGGGTTCAGGGCGATGGCGCGTTTTTGCACCCGTTCGGCTTCCGCAAAGTCGCCCCGCATGAACTGCACAGCGGCAAGGGCCTGAAGGGGGCGCACCCGTTCCGGCCCCAGTTCCACGCCTTTTTGTGCGGCAATCAGGGCCGCATCCATTTCCGCCTGAATCTGCCCGGATGTCACGCGATGCAACCGCACCGCATCCAGATGCGCAAAAGCCAGCATGGTCCAGGCATCCGCATAGCCGGGATCCTGCCGCGTCGCCTCCTCCAGGCAGGCGCGCATGGGAGGGTAGAGTGTGCTCTCAAAGGTAAGGCGGTAAGAAAATGCCTTTTGGACGCATTCATAGGCAAACAGGTTCGTGGGGCGCCCGCGTGCAATCTGCTTTCCAGTGTCATGGCTGATGAGGCCGTAGGTCTGCCCCAGCTGCGAGGCGATATCCGCTGTCATCTCATCCTGCACATCCAGCATGGCGGCGGCATCAAGGGGGCGCAGGAAGCTCCGGCTCCAGATGATGCGGCCGGAGGGATAGTCCATCAGCCGGACTGACGTGCGAATATGGGTGGTTCCACGATCGACGTGACCTGTGACCATGAAAACAGGTACGCCGGCCAGACGGGCGGAGGAGTTCTGGTCCCACTGCTCGATTGTCCGCCCGAAAAAGACTTGAAGCCCATCAAACCGTGTCAGGTCGGTTACGAGGGCATTGGTCAGGCCTGTGGCGATGGGGCTGCCGGCCTCATCGCTCGCCTTGAAGTCCGCGATAATGACGATAGGCCCGGCCACCTGGGTGACCTCAGCTGAGGGACGGCGCAGCAGTGTGACCGTCAGGACGGCGCACAAGACTACAGCCAGTGCCGCACCCAGAAAGATGGCACGGCGGCGCATCGGGTGTGCGGGCGTGGCGGGAACAATAGCAGGGGCGAGGGGAGCAGGAGAGGGGAGAGGCGCATCCGTTGGCGGGAGATCCTCAGCCAAACGCGGCATGACATGAAAGGTGGGGATGTAGCGGCCGCGGGGAATCTCGATCCGTATCGGGTGTTGGACCGGAGAGGTCTTATAATAGGCTTCGAGCTCTTTTCGGAGCTTGCTGACCTCGACCCGGATGATGGTGTTGGTTTGGGGATCGAAATGCTCATCGCGACCAAGGACGGCGACGGCCAGCTCGAAGCCTTTCAGCCGGGGGCCATTTCCGTCCAGGGTTTGCTCGACGATATAGGTGAGGATCTGCCTGCGCCGGGCGCTGCTCTGGAATTCGGCATCAGCAAGAAGAGCAGAAAGATGCTCTCTCACGGCATGTTCGGAGGCCGTGGACGCAGTTTCATCCGATGCTCCCAGACCTGCCACGGGTGTGGGCAACTCTGTTTTTTCCATACCATGATACCTAAATCCACGTGAATTCACACGTTAACGCCCGTTTATACACCGTAAGCGCCTCCATTCCAGCGGCCCAACACCTCTACCGTGTGCCTGTGAGAGGCATGCAATCGCCAGCTTTTCTGGTGGCCTGATGCCCTCACAGGGCCCCCATGTCTTGGCTGTTCGCCACTGGGGCTGCCGCTTAAATTCAAGGGCGAGAAGACCAATGAAGATACATTCGGGTTTGAATGGCGCGACCGCGTGGCGCTCTGCGCTTCTGGCCTCGGTCGCCGCGTTATCCCTGATGGCAGGGCCTGCACTTGCCGGGAGCCCGAGCACATCCGGCAGCATCAAGCAGACCCAGTTGACCCCCGAGCAGATCAAGACGCTCGATCAGTGGACCACGAGCCTCGCGCTTCAGGCCGCGAACTGGGGTGCTCCGCTGGTGACGATGTATAATCTGCGGCACAATGATGCTGTTGGGCCTCATGCCAAGGCCAAGGTGAATGACATCTGGCGGATGGAGAATACCTCCACGCCGCAGCTCTCGAAAGAAGCCGGTTATGTCACGCCGAACGTGAATGTGGTTTATGGCTTCGGCTTCATGGATCTCGGCCCGGAGCCCGTGATCCTGAGCGTTCCGGATTCTGACAATCTCTACTACATGGTTGAGATTGTAGACATGTATACCAATGCTTTCGCCTATGTCGGCGGCAAGGCGACCGGCTATAAGGGCGGAAAATTCGCGCTGGTTGGTCCGGGCTGGACCGGGACCCTGCCCGATAATGTGACCCGGATCGATGCTCCCACGCGCTGGATTCTGCTTCAGCCGCGCGTTCATCTCTACAAGGATGGCAAGGTCGTCCTTGATACCTCGCGCAAGATTCTCGACCAGATCACAACCACGGGCCTTGCGGCCTTTAACGGTGAAACTCCAGTCAAGCTGCCAGCCTATAATTATGCCGCGCCGGATGTGAAGGATCCGAACCAGCCGGTGAGCGCGCTTGATTTCAAGGATCCGCTCCAGTTCTGGGAGATCTTCTCGAATGCGATGAACGAGAACCCGCCACCGGATTCACAGATCGAGGCACTGCTGCCGAGCTTCAGTGCTCTTGGCATCGAACTGGGCAAGAAGTGGGATCGTACCAAGGTTGATCCGCAGACGCTTTCGGTGATGTCCAAGGCTGCGGTTGAAATCGCCCCCATGCTGAACGACCTGCCCTTCGGCTGGTTCTATCAGGGTGCCTATATCCCGCCTGCGACCATCGGTAATTCCCAGACCGACTACCGGACGCGTGCCAAGATCGCCCGCATCGGCCTGACCGCAAACACTCCGTATGAGGCGGTCTATTTCCAGTACATCGTGGATGAAAACGCCAAGCCTCTGAGTGGCGCAAAAAAATACACGATGACCTTCAAGGAAGACCTGCCATACATCAAGCCGGGCTTCTGGTCTTTGACCATGTATGACGGAAGCAACAATTACACGGTTGAGAACCCGATCAACCGCTACATGGTCGGCAGCGACACGGCCGATCTCAAGAAGAATGAGGATGGCTCATTCACCATCTACATTCAGGCGGAAAGCCCCGGCAAGGACAAGGAGTCGAACTGGCTGCCCGCGCCCAAGGGGGCTTTCTACCTCATTCCGCGCTCCTATGCGCCCGCACCGGAGACGATCGGCATTCTGAAGGACCCGACCTCATGGCCGGTTCCTGCTGTCGTTGAAGTGAAAAACTGATGGTTCCGGCGGCAGGGTTCATCCCTGCCGCCATTCAGGTTCAGCGTGTTCTAGGCGCGTATTAAAGAGAAGCGGAATGGGTTTCACGCTCGATATATGGGATTATCTGGCATTGGGGTCTCTTTCCCTGATGGGGATAGCCTTCCTCTGCATTGTCATTTTCATTCTTGGACTGCCGGGGCGGATAGCGATTGCGCGCCGCCATCCGGAGGCTGATGCTGTCTACACCATGGGCTGGCTGGGGTTTTTGGGCGTTGTGCCCTGGATTCAGGCCTTCATCTGGGCCTTCAAGCCAACGGATGTGGTGGATCTGCGTTACATGCCGCGTGATGTGAAGCGCGAAACGGAGGAGATGATCTCTCGACTCCAGGGCAAGCCTGGCCGGTGGCTGAGGGTGCCGGACGGGCAGATCTCAAGGGCGAGGGCGGTTCCCAGCCATGATGATCGGTTTTCTTGTGCTTGCAATCGCAAGTCTTGCCTTCTGGCTTGTCTTTTTCAGGTTGAAACTGTTGCGCCTGACACCGGGCTGGGTGTTCGCCTACAGTATGTTTGCCCTTCATCTGGCGCTGATTTTTGTCATTGGCCTGCGTTACGTTACGCCCTATTCCACCAATGCCACGGTTGTGCAGCACACCATTCAGCTGATCCCGCGCCTCTCCGAGCCGACACTCATTACGGAAGTGCTGGTGGAGGACAACAAGCTGGTGAAGGCCGGTGATCCGCTCTTCAAATTTGATCGCACGATTTATGATGCGCGCGTCAAGCAGTTGAAGGCCCAGTTGGCCGCCGCCAACCAGAATGTCAAAGTTCTTCAGACCGATATTACAACAAGTGATGACAAGGTGGAGCAGGCCAAGGCCACCCTTGCCTATTCCACGGCCCAGATGGACGCCTTCAATGTGCTGGCCAAAGAGGGCGCCATTCGTCTTGAACAGGCGGTCAAGTGGCGCGACACGGTGCGGCAGGACACGGCCAACCTGCATGCAGCTGAATCCGAAGCGCAGGTGGCGCGCCTGAAATATGAATCCAATATTGATGGCGTGCATACATCTGTTGCCAATCTGGAGGCGGATTTACAGCAGGCGCAATACTATCTTGATAATACAGTTATGACCGCACCTGAAGATGGGCGTGTGGTCAATTTGCAGGTGCGGCCGGGCATGGTCTCCGGCATTCTGCGTATTGGCGGTATTGCTGTTCTGATAGCGGAAGAGAACCGCTATGTGCTGGCGACTTACTTTCAGGAAAACCTGAAATATGTGAAGGCCGGCCAGTATGCAGAGATCGCCTTTGATCTTTATCCGGGTCAGATTTTCAAGGGACATGTGGACAGCATCTGGAAAGCCAATGGTCAGGGCCAGTTTCTGCCTTCAGCAGAGATTCCCACCTTCGCAGCCGCAGATCCGAATATCCCGCAGGGGCAATATGCCGTGAAGATCATGGTGGATGATCCTGACCAGTCTCAGTTCCCGATCGGGGCACAAGGATCTGTCGCGATTTTCGTGGATGGTGACACGGGAAGCTGGGCGGCCTTGCGCAAGGTTGCCATTCGCATGCGCACTTGGCTCTCATGGTTCTATCCGTTGAATGTGTAGATGAGATATTCTGAATTTAAAGTATTTCAGGAGATGTGACGTGCTGAATTTTGCTCGATGGTTTCTCGCGTCTCTCTTTCTCACTCTGTCAGCGGGCTTTGCTTTTGCTGATCCACTTGCCTCATGGAATGAGGGGCAGCCAAAACAGGCCATTCAGGATTTCGTGAAGCGGGTGAGTGATCCGCAGGGGCCGGATTTCGTTCCCGAAGCAGAGCGCATCGCCGTGTTCGACAATGACGGGACGCTCTGGGTTGAGAAGCCCGTCTATACCCAGCTGGCTTTCGCGTTGGACAGGCTGAAGGAACTGGCCCCCCAACACCCCGAATGGGCCGACAACCCCATGGTGCAGGCCGCATTGAACGCAGATTTGGAGGCCCTCACCCACGATGGCAACAAAGGTCTCCTTGAGCTGGTGATGGCAACCCACGCCGGCATGACACCGGATGCCTTCCAGAAAGCGGTGATGGCCTGGCTCTCCACTGCCCAGCATCCACGGTTCAAGGCGAAATATACGGACCTTGTCTATCAGCCCATGCTGGAACTGATGGCCTATCTGCGCGAAAACGGTTTCACCACCTATATTGTTTCAGGCGGCGGCATAGAATTCATGCGCCCCTGGGCAGAGCAGGTGTATGGCGTTTCGCCCGCACAGGTTGTCGGCTCCAGCATCCAGACAAAATTCGAGATGGTGGATGGCGAACCGCAACTTATCCGCCAGCCTCATCTCAATTTCATTGATGATGGTGCGGGCAAGCCGGTGGGCATCAACCAGCATATCGGCCAGCGTCCGATTGCCGCTTTCGGTAATTCGGACGGGGACATGCAGATGCTGCAATGGACCACTGCCGGAAAGGGGCCAAGCCTTGGGCTCATCATCCACCATATGGATGCCGAACGTGAATATGCCTATGATCGAAAGTCCGACGTTGGGCGGCTCGACAAGGCGCTGGATATGGCTCCGGCAAAGGGGTGGATTGTGGTGGACATGAAGAATGACTGGAAAACCATTTTCCCGCCCAAGCGGTGAGGGGCCTGTTTCACACGGCATCATGGGCTTCCCGCCTCAAGGTGCTGGATGTGTCGTGTCCGCTCTTGATGGCATGTGAGAGTTTGGGCATTTGCAGGCCCGGATCTGGCAACGCGAACTTTCATGGAGAGTGGAGCTTTGAGCGTCATCGATCATAATTCAAAAAGAATGAGCGTGTAGAACAGACCAAGTCAGCAGGTTCGGCCCCGCTGGCATGAGTGTCAGGTTTAAAGAGCAGGGTCGCTTTGTCAGTTGCACGGAATGGTATCGGGACCGGAAGCAGGCTGAGTGCAAGGCGCTGGTTGCACCTTGTCGCACTGTTGCTGCTCGTGTTCGGATGTCTGGCCAAAGGCATGATCGTGGCGAAGGCTGCCTATCTTCAGGGCATGGCGTCTGAACGTGCGATTGCACTGTTGCAGCCAGCCGGGGAGGCATCTTCGGAACCGGGCGATGAACGCAGCAAGGGGTCGCCGGCCACATGCGTCAGCGCCACCCATCTTGCCCCGCTTTCAGCTTACACCGCCGTCACCGCAACGCTGCGTGAAACCGCGCTCATTCACACTCTTCCTCTTTATCTGGTTCCGCCCGGCCGGGCTGGGCAACCTCCGGACCGTCCACCACGCCTGCCTGCATGACTGGTTATGCCACTGAACATGCAGATCAATCACACCAGGCAGACGATGACACACGCATTTTCACAGCCGGCCCGCGCGGCCGCACTCTCCCGACGCGCCTTCATTGTGCTTGGCGCCTTCAGCCTTGCCGGGTGTGTCACCCAGCCGCGGCGGGATGATGCCTTACAGCCGTCGCCGATGGCGCTGAACCCTGAATATCTGGAGATGTATGGCGCCAAGCAGGATGGCGATATCCTGATCCCGGCCATCGACCTGACAGAGATCGACCCCCGCTTCCTGCGCCAGAATGTGGACTATACCGGCCCGCATCTGCCGGGCACGATCGTGGTGGACCCGCACGAGCGCTTTCTTTATTTGGTCCAGCCCGGCGGCCGGGCGATGCGCTACGGCATCGGTGTGGGCAAGGCGGGGCTGGAGTTTCAGGGGGCCGCCAATATCCAGCGGGCTGCGAAATGGCCGCGATGGACACCCACCTCATCCATGATTGCGCGTGAGCCGGAGCGCTACGGGCCCTATTCCGCAGGACTACCCGGCGGGCTGACGAACCCGCTCGGCGCACGGGCGCTGTATCTGTATCGCAACGGACAGGACACGCTCTATCGGCTGCATGGCACCAATGAGCCCATGACCATTGGCCATGCGGTGTCATCCGGATGCATCCGCCTGTTCAATCAGGATATTATCGATCTGTATAACCGCACGGCCATCGGGAGCCGCGTGGTCGTGCTGTGATGGTCCGTGCCTGCCGCCCCCGCGAGGTGTGGCAGGCGCTGTCCGTTCAGGGATTTGCCGGCACATGCACGGGTACCGCCGTGGCCTTTTCTGAAGCACGTGCATCTGGCCGATTGCGGCAGATGCTGGCGCGTCCCTATTTCCAGAGCAGGCGACATATTCAGGTTAAGGCCTAAGATTTGTCCGGAACACGAGTGTCATCCACCCGTATGGCTTCTGGCCGCCATTCCAGAAGCCGGAACCAAGCCGGATGGGGGAAGGAATGCTCAGCCGCCCCGGCTCCACTCCACCGCAGGAGCGAACATATAGCCCGCGCCATAGACGGTCTTGATGATCTGGGGGTTGCGCGGGTCCTCGCGCAGCTTGGCGCGCAGGCGGGAGATGCGCACGTCGATCGAGCGGTCAAAGGCGATATTGCCGGGCGCTTCGTCCCATTCCATCAATGTTTCGCGGGTCTGGACGCGCTGGGGGCGCAGGGCCAGAACGCGCAGCAGGCGCACTTCGCTGGCGGAGAGGTCGATGTCCTCGCCATCGGGGGCGACCAGCCGGTGGCTGTGAAGGTCTGCCATCCAGCCGGCGAAACGCACGATATTGTCTTCCGCGCTGACGGCCCCCTCGGCCCGTCGCAAGACCGCACGCATCCGCGCCACCAGTTCGCGCGGGTCGATAGGTTTCAGAAGATAATCATCCGCCCCCATCTCCAGGCCCATCACGCGGTAGGACACATCTGTCCACACGCCGCTGATGGCGATGGCGGGTATGGCATCGGATTTCAGCCGGCGCGCCATCACCTCGAAGCCTGCGCCATCCGGCAGGCTCATATCGACAATGCAGATGGCCGGGCGCACCTGTGACAGGCGGCGCTCGAAATCCCGCACCAGCCCCACGGATTGTGCCTCGAAACCATGTTCATCGAGCGTGCGCACGAGCAGGGCGGCGAGGTCCACGTCATTCTCAAGAATGAGCACCAGCGGGCGTACCGTCGACATCTTATCCATCCTCACGCAGCCGGTGCCCGGCCAGAGCCGGGCCGTCCCGCATCGTGACCGGCTGGGCGGTCTCGATGAGGCGCACCAGATCTTCCGGCGCAAAGGGCTTGTCCAGAACCGGCAGGGACAACCCGTCCCTATCCTGCTCGTCCGCGCCGTCGAACCCCGTCATTAGGATAACCCGCAGGTCAGGGCGCAGGCGCACCGCCTCCCGCGCCAGCCGGAAACCGGACATACCGGGCATGACGATATCCGTCACAAGGGCACGCAGCTCGCTCACCCCCTCGACCAGAGACAGGGCTTCCTCACCGCTTGCAGCCTCCAGAACCGTATATCCGGCGCTGGCGAGCTGACGGCGGATGGTGCGTCGGATTTCAAGATTGTCATCCACCAGCAGGATCAGGCCGAGCCGGGCGGGGGAGGCGGTGCCCCCGGTTTCAGCTGTGGCCGTGGGAGCCTCCGGGGCCGCGGGCAGGCGGATGGTGAAGCGGGTGCCCTTGCCCTCACGGCTTTCGGCCGTGATGGTGCCATGGGACTGGCGCACGAAGCCCCACACCATGGAGAGGCCAAGGCCTGTGCCCTCTCCCGCGCTCTTGGTGGTGAAAAAGGGCTGGAAGACCTGCGCCGCGGTCTGGGCATCCATTCCGGCGCCGGTATCCGCCACCACGATGCGGACAAACCGCTCTTCATCCGTGGCGGGGGGATAATCCACGGCAATGCGGATATCGCCCCCGTCCGGCATGGCGTCGCGGGCATTGAGACACAGATTGAGCAGTGAGGTTTCGAACTGTGCGCGATCCACATTCAGCGGCATGGGTTCGCCCCGGCTCTCCATGCAGACGCGGATCGTGGCCGGGAGGGTGCGCCGGACCATCTTCACGAAATCGGCGATGGAGGCTTCCACATCCAGACGTT
The DNA here is from genome assembly GCA_034676685.1 of Xanthobacter sp. GTDB lineage: Bacteria > Pseudomonadota > Alphaproteobacteria > Rhizobiales > Xanthobacteraceae > Xanthobacter. Next base: position 90,308 of record JAUCBT010000003.1, read on the forward strand.
CTGGCCGCAGGGGCTGGCGGCGGGCGATGGCGAGAAGCTGGCGTGTCAGGCGTGCGCCCTGCTGTGCGGCTCGGATGGCAGGTTCGATATATTCCTCAAGCACGGTCGCGGGCATGGCACCATCACGCAGCGGCAGCAGATTGCCGAGGATGACGGCGAGCAGATTATTGAAATCATGGGCGATGCCGCTGGCGAGCTGGCCCACCGCATCCATCTTCTGGGCCTGAAGCAGCGCGGCTTCGGCCTCCTTCTGCTGGGTGACATTGATGGAGCAAACATAAAAGCCCAGCACGGTTCCATCATCGGAGATGTCCGGCCGCAGGAAGGTGCGCACGGTGAGAATGCGCCCGTCAGCATGGCCGGCCGGATGGATGAAGTCCACCGACTGGCCGGAATGCGCCGCGGCGAAGAACGGATCGCCCAGCACCAGCGCATCGTGCCAGATGAAGTCATCTGCATGCTTGCCCACGATCTCCTCCGGGCGAAACCCATAGGCGGCCGCAAAGCGCTGGTTGGTGAAACGATAGATCTTGTTCTGGTCGACATAGGCGATGCCGACCGGAAGGGCATCGGTGATGACCCGCAGGCGCGCATCATCCGCCGGCACGGCTGCGGGCGGAATCGTCATGAATGAGTGCGGCATGCGTTCCTCCACGCTCTGGTGCGCGGATCAACGGTACGGGCAATTCTCCCCTTTGGGGAAGGGTCGCGGCGGTCTTGTTACAATTCGTTTTATTTTGGCAAAGCCCTCGCAACAGTCGGGTTGCAGCCTACGCGCGACAATTGTGCCGCATGAAAAATGCCACAAGGGGATGAAGAAGCGCGAAGCGCCTGCAACTCCTGGGTGGTGACACCGGCAGAGAATGTCGTGTGGAGGAAACCGCCATGATGACGCCCCCCTCTCCCTATGGGAGCGGTCTGGACAAGAATGCCGCAAACCATATTGCGCTGACGCCGACCACCTTCCTCGACCGCGCGGCGGCCGTGTGGCCGGATCGCACCGCCGTGGTGCATGGCGCGGTGCGCCGCAACTGGGCTGAAACCGCAGTCCGCTGCCGCAAGCTGGCCTCCGCCCTGCGCGCACGCGGCATCACACCCGGCCACACGGTGGCTTTCCTCGCGGCCAATACGCCAGAACTTCTGGAAGCCCATTTCGGCGTGCCGCTGATGGGCGGCGTTCTCAACGCCATCAATACCCGGCTCGATGCCAAGTCGATCGCCTTTATTCTCGACCATGGCGAGGCGCGGATCCTGTTCGTGGACCGCGAATTCTCCGCCACCGCGCGGCAGGCCTTGGCGCTGCTCTCGCGCCGCATTCCGGTGATCGACATTGACGACCCCGCCTTTCATGGCGAAGGCGCCCGGATCGGCGAGAAGGATTTTGAGGCCTTTCTTGAGGAAGGCGATGCTGCGGAGGTCTTCTCCGGCCCTGCCGATGAGTGGGACCCGATCGCGCTCAACTACACCTCCGGCACCACGGGCAATCCGAAGGGGGTCGTCTATCACCACCGCGGGGCCTATCTGAATGCGGTGTCCAATGTGATGTCCTGGGGCCTTTCGGGCGCTCCGGTCTATCTGTGGACCCTGCCGATGTTCCACTGCAATGGCTGGTGCTTCCCCTGGAGCGTCGCGGCAGTTGGCGGAACCAATGTGTGCCTGAGGGCGGTGCGGGTTGAGACCGTTCTCGATCTGATGCGCGACGAGGGGATCACCCATTTCTGCGGTGCGCCGATCGTGCTCAACATGATCAACAATGCACCGGCCGCGCTGCGTGAGGGCATCCATCAGAAGGTCCACGCCATGGTGGCGGGCGCGCCGCCGCCGGCTTCCGTCATTGCCGGCATGGAGCGCATGGGCTGGGATGTGACCCATGTCTATGGGCTCACGGAATGCTACGGCCCATCCGTCATCAATATCTGGCAGACGCGCTGGGACGGGCTGGATCTGGATGCCCGCGCCGCCATCAAGGCCCGGCAGGGTGTGCGCGGGCCGGTGCTCGAAGAGCTGATGGTCGCCAACCCGGAGACGCTGGAGCCGGTGGAGCGCGATGGTGAAACCATTGGCGAGATCTTCATGCGCGGCAACAATGTGTTTGCCGGCTATCTGAAGAACCCCACCGCCACCGCCGAGGCCTTTGACGGCGACTGGTTCCACACCGGCGACCTCGCTGTCTGGCACGAGGATGGCTATGTGGAGATCAAGGATCGCTCCAAGGACATCATCATCTCCGGCGGAGAGAACATCTCCTCCATCGAGGTGGAGGATGTGCTCTATCGCCATCCCGATGTGCTGGAAGCGGCCGTTGTCGCCCGCCCGGATGAGAAGTGGGGCGAGACGCCCTGCGCCTTCGTGGTGCTGAAGGAGGGGGCGAGCGTGACGCAGGACGAGCTGCTGGCCTTCTGCAAGACCCAGCTTGCCGGCTTCAAGACGCCCAAGGCCATCGTGTTCGGTCCGCTGCCACGCACGCAGACGGGCAAGGTGCAGAAGTTCATCCTGCGCGAAACGGCGCGCGAACTCTAAGAGCATTTTCGTGTGACGTGGACAGCAGATTCACGCGAAAAATGTGACCTGCCAATCTGTTGGGTCACATCCTGTTTCATGAAAGCGGGATGTGACCTCGGGCCCTTCCGGCTAACGCTCCGGCCTCTATTGCGAAGATGCAAGGGGCGCACCCGGACGTTCAGTTGAATGGGCAGCCTGCTTTTCCATCCACACCACAGGCCGGCTTCCACCCTGCCAGTCATCCAGATCCGGCCCATGTCCGGGTCTGCATCGGGACCGGAGTGGTTCCGATGCTCTTCCCTGCGGGCGCGGCATTCCTCTGGCGCACCCGCCCTTCGCACATTCGCGACCAGAAAGACTTTCGGAGAACCAGGGCGATGACCGATTACAGCCCGCCATTGCGAGATATCCGCTTCGCGCTGGATCATCTCGCCGGCCTGCCGCACATCGCCACTCTTGAAGGCTTCGGCGAGGCGACGCCTGATCTCGCCGACAGCATTCTGGAAGAGGCCGGCAAGATCGCCAGCGGCGTTCTGGGGCCGCTCAACCGGGCGGGCGATCTGGATGGCGCAAAGCTGACAGAGGCCGGTGTGCGCACCACGCCCGGCTGGCGCGCGGCATGGACCACGCTGATCGAGGGCGGGTGGAACAGCCTGCCTTATCCGGCGCAATATGGCGGCATGGGTCTGCCGCAGGTGCTGAACCTGGCCGTGCAGGAAATGTGGCAGTCCTCGAATATGGCTTTCGCCCTCTGCCCGATGCTGACGCAGGGTGCGGCCAACGCCATCGCGGCCTATGGCTCGGCAGACCAGAAAGACCGTTTCCTGCCGCGCATGGTTTCAGGCGAATGGACCGGCTCCATGAACCTGACCGAGCCGGCGGCGGGGTCGGATCTCGCGGCGGTGCGGACCAAGGCGGAGCCGGAGGGCGGGCTTTATCGCATCTCCGGCCAGAAAATCTTCATCACCTATGGCGACCATGACCTGACGGACAACATCATCCATCTGGTGCTGGCCCGCCTGCCGGATGCACCCGCCGGGGTGAAGGGCATTTCGCTCTTCATCGTGCCCAAGGTGCTGGCCGATGGCACGGTGAATGATGTCACCTGTGTCTCGCTGGAGCACAAGATCGGCATTCATGGCAGCCCCACAGCCGTGCTGTCCTTCGGCGAGAAGGGCGGGGCGCTGGGTGAGCTGGTGGGCGAGCCCAATCGCGGGCTCGAATATATGTTCGCGATGATGAACCACGCCCGGCTGAATGTCGGGTTGCAGGGCCTCTCCATCGCCGATCGCGCCTATCAGGATGCCCGCGCCTATGCACGTGAGCGCGTTCAGGGTCGCCCCGTGGGCTGGACCGGCGCTGCGGTGGGCATCATCGAGCACCCCGATGTACGTCGCATGCTCATGAGCATGAAGGCCCGCATCGAGGCCATGCGTGGCCTGCTTTATGGCGTGGCGGCGGATCATGACATCGCCCATGCCCACCCCGATGCACAGGTTCGCGCGGCGGCTCAGAAGCGGGTGGATCTGCTCACGCCTGTGGCAAAGGGCTGGTGCACGGAGAATGGCATCGACATCGCCTCGTTGGCGATCCAGATCCATGGCGGCATGGGCTATGCCGAGGAAACCGGTGTTGCCCAGCATTGGCGCGACAGCCGCATCACCACGATTTACGAAGGCACCACGGCCATCCAGTCGAATGCACTGGTGGGGCGCAATGTGCTGCGTGACAAGGGCGCGGCCATCTCGGAACTGCTGGCTTCCATCGCGGCGGATGTGGCCCATGAGGCGAATGGGCCGCTGAGCGATATCGCCCACGCGCTGGATAAGGCACAGCGCCTTGCCCATGAGGCGGTGCAGGCCATTCTCGCGGCGAACGAGAGCGACCCGCGCAGCCCCTATGCCGGCTCCGTCCCCTTTCTGCTTCAGCTTGGAACCCTTGCGGGCGCGCATGTGCTGCTGCGCGGCGCGCGTATCGCGCAAGACGAAATCACCAGCGGCAATAACGACCCGTGGTGGGCGGCCCGCATCAGCCTTGCCCGCTTCTACGCCACCCATGTGCTGCCGCAGGGCAATGCCCAGCTTGCCGCCGTTCTGGGCGGTGCATCCACCGTGTTCGCCTTTGACGAGGCGCTTTTCTGACAGCCCGAAGCCGCGCCGGAAAGAGCCGCGGGAGTGTGGGCCAACATCAATGTGGAGGAAATATCGTGAGTGACCCCATCAATGCCCGGATCGCGCGGGACCCGCGCTTCCAGGCTATCGCGAGCCGGCGAAACCGACTGGCCTGGACCCTGTTCGCCATCACCATGGTGCTCTATTTCGGCCTGATCCTGACCGCGACGCTGGCCCCCGCCGTGCTCGGCCAGCCGCTGACGCCGGGCGGCACCACCTCGATCGGCTGGCCCATTGCCGCTGTCGTCATCATCGTGCCCTGGCTCCTCACGATTTTCTACATCAACCGCGCCAATGCAGACAGCCGGGCCATGGCCCGCGTCGTGGAAGAGGTGACCAAATGAACCGCCTTCTCCTCTCGGCATCGGTTACTCTCTTCGGCTTTTATCCGACGCTTGCCCTAGCGCAAGGTGCCGGCGCTGCCACGCGGCAGCCCGTGAACTACACCGCCATCGCCATCTTCATGGTGTTCGTGCTGGCCACGCTCGGCATCACCTATTGGGCCGCGAAGCGCAGCAAGACCGCATCGGATTTCTACACCGCCGGCGGTGGCATCACCGGTTTCCAGAACGGCCTTGCCGTGGCGGGCGACTATATGTCCGCCGCCACGCTGCTGGGCATCACCAGCCTGGTCTATATGCGCGGCTATGATGGCTTCCTTTATGCCGTCGCCTTCTTCATGGGCTGGCCGGTGCTGCTGTTCCTGATGGCGGAACGCCTGCGCAATCTTGGCCGCTTCACCTTCGCGGACATTGTCTCCTATCGCCTTGATCCCACAGCCATGCGCATCATGGCGGCCTGCGGCGGCCTGATCGTGGTGTTCTTCTACCTGATCGTGCAGATGGTGGGCGCGGGCGAGCTGATCCAGCTTCTGTTCGGCCTTGAATACAATTATGCGGTCGTCACCGTCGGCGTGCTGATGACGGTCTATGTGGCCTTTGGCGGCATGATCGCGACCACCTGGGTGCAGATTATCAAGGCCTCGCTGCTGCTGTTTGGCGGCACGCTGCTGGCGGTGCTCACCTTCGCGCAGTTCGGCTTCGATTTCGGCAAGCTGACGGCGGCAGCCGTGGCTGTGCACAAGGATGGCGCGGCCATCATGGGCCCGAGCGTGCTGCTGCGTGACCCGATTCAGGCGATCTCCTTCGCGCTTGGCGCCTGCTTCGGCCTGCTGGGTCTGCCGCATATCCTGATGCGTTTCTTCACTGTTCCCAATGCCGCTGAATCACGCAAGAGCGCGGTCTATGCCTCGGGCTTCATCGGCTACTTCTTCCTGCTGATCTGCATTCTGGGTCTCGGCGGCATCGCCATCGTCTCCACCAATCCGCAATATTTCGTGGATGGGAAGATCGGCGGCGCGATGATCGGTGGCGGCAACATGGTGGCTCTGCATCTGGCGCAGGCGACCGGTGGCAACCTGATGCTCGGCTTCCTCTCGGCCGTGGCCTTTGCGACCATTCTCGCGGTGGTCTCCGGTCTTGCGCTGGCGGGTGCGGCGGCGGTGAGCCATGATCTGTATGCCAATGTCTTCCGGCGCGGGAAAGTGATTGAAGCCAATGAAGTGCGGGTGACGAAGATCGCCACGGTCGCGATCGGCATCATCGCGATTGGTCTTGGCATCCTGTTCAAGGGCCAGAACCTCGCCTTCCTCGTGGCGCTGGCCTTCGGCATCGCGGCGTCCTCCAACTTCCCGGTGCTGATCCTGTCCATGTACTGGCGCGGGTTGACGACGCGTGGAGCGCTGGCGGGTGGCGTCACCGGCCTTGTGTCGGCGGTGACGCTGGTCATCCTCTCGCCGGCGGTGTGGAAGTCGGTGCTGGGCTTCCCGCAGGCGATCTTCCCCTATGACAACCCGGCGCTGTTCTCGATGTCGGCGGCTTTCCTGATGGCGTTCATTGTCTCCAAGACGGACAAGAGCGTGCGCGCGAAGGCGGAAAACGCCGCGTTCGAAGGCCAGTATGTGCGCGCCCAGACCGGCTTTGGCCGGGCGGAGGCCTCCAACCACTGATCGCCGGGTTTTCCGTTCATCTGAGGCTGGCGGAAAAACCCTCTCCCATTCAAAACGACTTCAGCGGCGTCCGGGCATCCCGGGCGCCGTTTTCATGTGGCGATTGCATCCGGTTGAGGTTGATCTGTGCCCGGGCCCGACATGCTGCGGCATCGCACAGGCAGGACTCGTCTGGCCCGCAGAGGCGCTGGCCTTGCCTGATCCCAACTATGGCGCTTGAGGTGAAAAAGAGCTTCGGGAAGGGGCCAGCCTCGTTCGTTCATGCCTGCGCGGGATCGGCGGATATGCGCTCACGTTGCACAGCGCATTCCGTGGCGAGAAAATCGAGCAGTGCCCGTACCGATGGCAGAAGCCCCCGGCGTGAGGGGAATATGGCATGGATGATGCCGGCAGGGGGGCGCCAGTGAGGCAGGACATGGATGAGGCGGCCCGCCTCAATATCTGCCCAGATCATCATGGTGGGCAGTTGCACCACTCCCACGCCCGCCAGCGCGCCCTGTCGCAGTACGGCCATGTCGCCGCTCACCAACCGGGGATGATGGCGGATGCGCGCAGTCTGCCCATCCGGCCCCACGAGCTGCCAGTGATGGTCCATGCGCGGCGGGCCGAGATCAAGGCTGGGCAGGTTGTGCAGGTCGGCGGGGGAGGCGAGCGCCTGCTCCACAAGGGCCGGGCTGGCCACGAGGCACTGGGTGCTGGTGTCCAGCTTGCGCATCACCAGATCGGTCGGTTCCATCGGCGGAAAGCGCACGCGGATGGCGATATCAAAGCCTTCGGCGATGACATCCACTCGCCGGTTGGTCGCGTCCAGATGCAGGGTTATGGCCGGATTGAGCGCCATGAAGCGCGCAAACAGTGCGCCGAACTGGAAGTTCAGCAGCGCGACAGGGCAACTGACCCGCACCACACCGCGCGGTTCGGCGCGCATCTGCGCCACCACGTACTCGGCCGCTTCGGCCTCCACCAGCATCGCGAGGCAGCGCTCATAATAGTCGCGCCCGATCTCAGTCACCGAGAAGCGACGGGATGAGCGGTTCAGCAGGCGCACCTCCAGCCGGTCTTCCAACGCCTGGATGCGGCGGCTGAGCCTGGATTTCTGGATGCCGAGCGCCCGCCCGGCAGCGGCAAAGCCACCGTGATCCACCACCTGTACGAAGAAATAGAGGTCGTTCAGATCCTGCATCGTTGCATGAATAGAACGCTGCGTCGGAGCGGGCAATCTCGCGCCGGGAACGTTGCATGATAATATCTGCACAACATCAAGGGCCAGAGACCATATTATTTCCGGAGAGGGAACCCGGCACAGCCTCTGGACCGGGTTCATCGCGCAACATGCCGGAATGTCGTTCGGCTTGAGAGTGGGGCTGCGAATTCCGGTTGCCCCGCATGGGGCACAGCAGGGCAGGGGGTGAAGCCGCCTGCAGGAGACATGACATGAGCAAGAAAGTTCTGGGCCGCTATGGCAACAATCAGAGCCACTGGGTGGGTGATGGTTTCCCGGTGCGTTCGCTCTTTTCCTACAACGCGCTGGGCCAGCACATCAGCCCGTTTTTGCTGCTGGATTATGCCGGGCCGCATTATTTCGAACCGACCACAATGCGGCGGGGGGTGGGCCAGCATCCCCATCGCGGGTTTGAGACCGTGACCATCGTTTATGATGGTGAGGTTGAACACCGCGACTCCACCGGCAATGGCGGTGTTATCGGGCCGGGTGATGTGCAGTGGATGACGGCCGCGCGGGGTATTCTGCATGAGGAATATCATGCGCCCAGCTTCGCGAAGACCGGCGGTCCCTTCCGCATGGTGCAGCTGTGTGAATCTGCGCGCTGCCGACAAGATGGCTCCGGCCGGCTATCAGGGCATCACTTCAGCACAGATTCCGGTTGTTGACCTTCCTGATGGTGCGGGCACGGCGCGTATCATCGCAGGTGAGTGGGCCGGCACCAAGGGGCCGGCGCGGACCTTCAGCCCGATCAATGTCTGGGATATGCGCCTGAAGTCCGGTGTGGACGTGACGCTGGACCTGCCGGAAGGACATACCGCGCTTCTGGTGGTTCTGGGCGGACAGGTGACAGTGAACGGCAGCGAGGATGCCCGCGAGGCCGAGGTGTTGACGCTGGAGCGGGAGGGGCGCGATGTGGCGCTTCATGCCGATGGCGAAGTCACGATGCTGGTTCTGACCGGAGAGCCCATCGAAGAACCCATTGCCGGTTATGGTCCCTTCGTGATGAACACTGAGGCGGAAATCCATGAGGCAATCATGGAGATGCAGACCGGCCGCTTTGCTCAGGCAGATTGAGTTTGCAGCCGAAGCTGCCGCAGTATGGGATGTGAGCCGTTTCAGGCTTTTGCCTGAAACGGCTACATGGCGGGATGGGCCTTAAAACAAAGAGCTATGGTGGCTTATTGCGGGAAAGGCGGGCACTGCTCGATGGGCAGAGTTGCCCCTAATCGTCCACGCCAGTTCAGGCGGCTTTGGGTCTATCGGGCGTCATATGTGCCTCATGGACCGCCGCTTGTGTTTATGGGCATGAGGCCGTTTTTGGGTGCTCTCCCGCTCGGCAGTCTGCCGGTCGATGGTGCCCATCGGTTCAACCTGCCCGGCTGGGCGTGAGTTGCCGTATTGGTTCATGCGGCTGGATTTCATGCTTCACAGCGCCCAGGGCCGAAGCGACCGAAGCTGGCCTCGTGCCGATCACATCCGTTCGCCAACTCACCTCATATGCCGTCCGGTCTTTCTCAGCCTGTGGCCGGGATTGAGCGCCAGCAACAGGATTCCAATGGCGCAGAGGATGACCACGGTTGCATTGAAGGGCGTGGCATTGGCCGCGATAACCCCTGCCAGCGCCCAGATGACCCCCGCCCTATAAGGCCATGTGAGGGGCTGTATGGACGAAACCAGCAGGGCGACCAGCAGCACCACGCCCAGCATGATCACCGCAGCCGTCTGCGCCCCCGCAATGCCATATCCTGCCATGATGACCGAGATCGCAACACCAGTCGCCGCAGTCAGCCAGCCGGCATAGAGACCGAGCGGAATGCGCTGCCACAAGGGCGAGCCGCTGCGGGCAAAAGCGGCAATCGCAAATGCCATCATCGGGACGATCATGGCCGTGGCGATAAGGGGAGAACTACCTGCAACCGGAACCCAGAACGCACCGATGGCGAGGCTGATGACCAGCGGTGGAGCGGCGCTGTTCCAGTCTTCATCGTGGGCAGCCCGCAAGATGGCATACCCCGCCGCGAAGATCAGGGCGGCATAGATGAGCAGCCAGATGGAGAAGGCCCACCCGGCAGGCTGGGCCGGCCAGTGGCTGATCTGCTCCGGGAACTGCTCCGGCTTGTAGCCGGAAAAATTTGGACTCACGAGCGGCGAGATGGCAAAGGCGATCGCGAGGATCAGGACCAGAATACGCATGATGCTGCGGGACATTTCACTTCTCCCGTGAACGGGCGATGCAGGCAGGATAGGCCTTATACGGTTCCCGGAACCGGCCGGATTGCTGATGCGTGCTTTGATCTGTTGTGGGGCTGTCGATTTATCCAGGCGATATGGATGGCACCATATGTCCCGGTCTTTGACCGATGCCAGGTGGGCTTAGCCAAATGTGCGTAAGTAAAACTCAAGGTTTGGTATTGCCAGAGAGGTGAGCACTTTGTGTCTCACCAGAGCGCCCGCAAATGGGTGGAGGAGCCCCGGCTTCTGCGCCATCATATCGGAGTTGCGGGACGTATTACGCGGATCAAATATCTTTCTTGCCGCTCCCAACGCGTCAGGGTTCGTGCCTGAAGGTGCCGACCAAATGAACGGCTTCTGGATAAAAACTTGCCCTTGTTCGGCAGAGGTATATCGATGCTTGCCAGTCAGTGTGGCTTCTCGTCGGAACTGGTGCGCGGTCAGTTGGTCGGGCGTGTCGGGGCTATGGAAACCAGCGCGGGCGGCTCGCTTTAGCCCTGTTCCGCCCGGGCCGAGCAAACGTCCCCATAGGGCGTATCCGGGGCTTTGCCACCCATGATCTCTGTGAGTTCGGCCGCCAGCCGGCGCACATTCTCGCCCATGGCGGACATGTCTTCCTGCCGCAACCGGGCCGCCAGAGCCGAGACCGAGAGCGCACCCACCGGCTCGCCGAAGGGCGACCACACCACGGCCGCCACGCAGCGCATGCCGATGGTGAACTCCTCATTGTCAAAGGCATAGCCGCGCGCGCGGGTTTGGGCGATCTCGGCTTTCACGGCCGCGCGCGTGCGCAGGCTGTGCTCAGTGGCGGGACGCAGGCCGTGGCGCTGGACAAGAGCCTCGATCGCATCATCCGGCCATGAGGCGATGATGGCCTTGCCCATCCCGGAATTCATCACCGGCGCCCGCCCGCCTGGAGAGGCGATGGCGCGGATGATCTCGCGACTTTCCACCTGCGCGACCGTGATGACCTCGCCCTCTTCAAGCACACCGAGATTGGCGGTTTCCCGGCTCAGGTCCCGTAGCCGGCGCAGGAATGGGGTGGCGGCGGCGATGAAGCTTTGCCAGCGCGTATAGGCGATGCCGACCGTGAAGGCCTTGCGGCCGATATGCCAGTGCCGGTTGGCCGTGCCGAACTGGGCGAAGCCCCGACGTTCCAGCGTGGTCAGAAGGCGATGCGCGGTGGAGGGGGCAAGGCCGGCTGCCTGCGCCAGTTCGGCGAGGCGCGCGCCTTCCGGGTGGGCAGCCAGTAGTTCCAGCAACTCCAGCGCCCGTTCAACAGCCTGAACGGTTCCGCCCTTCTCTGGAGCAGTGTTTTCGCTGCCATCTTTTTCCATATCGATGCTTCTATTCCACATCGTGGAAAAGAGTCCAGCCGCCTATGGTCGGGGCAAAGGGGACGCGATACCCATGATGAAAAGCTCAGGAGGAATGCTGTCATGGTTGAATATACCCAGCGTGCAGGTCTCGATGTCGCCCCCGTTCTTGCCGATTTTGTCGAGGCAAAGCTGCTTGCCGGCCTGCCTGTCAGCGCCGAGGCATTCTGGTCCGGCTATGCCGCGCTGCTGCGCGATTTCGTGCCGGAAAACCGCGCCCTTCTGCTGGAGCGCGACGAGATTCAGGCCAAGATCGATGCATGGCTGACCGCCCGTCGCGGGCAGGAATGGGACAATGCCGCATGGCAGGCTTTCCTGCGCGAGATCGGCTACATCGTGCCTGAAGGCCCGGCCTTCCAGATAGAGACCGGCCCGGCTGACCCGGAAATCGCGAAGGTTGCCGGGGCGCAGCTTGTTGTGCCGGTGATGAATGCCCGCTTTGCCCTGAACGCTGCCAATGCGCGCTGGGGCTCGCTCTATGATGCACTCTATGGCACCGATGCCCTGCCCGGCGCGCCGGAAGGCAAGGGCTATGATGCCAAGCGCGGGGCGCAGGCTGTTGCATGGTCGGCGAAGTTTCTGGATGAAGCCCTGCCGCTGGCCTCCGGTTCCCATGCCGATGCAAGCGCCTATCGCATTGAGGGGGGCTGCGTCCTTGTCACGGTGAACGAGGCCGAGGTAGCGTTGGCCAATCCGGAGGCTTATGTCGGCCGTTCCGGTGAGGGCGAGACGCACAGCTTGCTGTTCCGTCACAATGGCCTGCATATCGAGCTGGTGTTCGACAAGTCCCACCCGGTGGGTGCGGCCAGCGCCTCGGGCCTGCGCGATGTGGTGCTGGAGGCGGCCCTGACCGCGATCCAGGACTGCGAGGATTCCATCGCCGCCGTGGATGCCGAAGACAAGGTCGAGGCCTACACCAACTGGCTCGGCCTGATGAAGGGTGATCTGGAAGACACCTTCGAGAAGGGCGGCAAGGCGATGACCCGTCGCCTGAATGCGGATCGCAGCTTCACCACGCCGGATGGCGGCACGCTCTCCCTTCCGGGCCGCGCCGTGCTGCTCATCCGCAATGTCGGCCATCTGATGACCACCGATGCCGTGCGCCTCGACGGGCAGGAAACCCCCGAGGGCCTGCTCGATGCGATGGTCACTGTCACCGCCGCGCTGCATGATTTGCAGAAGACCTCCGGTCCGCGCAACTCGCGCGCCGGCTCGGTCTATATCGTGAAGCCCAAGATGCACGGCCCGAAGGAAGCCGCCTTCGCCGACCGCACCTATGCGCGGGTCGAGGAGATTCTCGGTCTGGTCAAGGGCACGGTGAAGCTGGGTCTGATGGATGAGGAGCGCCGCACCTCGGCCAATCTGCGCGAATGCATTCGTGCGCTGAAGGACCGTATCGTCTTCATCAATACCGGCTTCCTCGATCGCACGGGTGATGAAATCCACACCGTGATGCAGGCCGGCCCGGTTCTGCCGAAGGCGGAAATGAAGGATGCGGCATGGCTCGCCGCCTATGAGGCAGGCAATGTCGATGCCGGCCTTGCCACGGGCTTTCGCGGCCGGGCGCAGATTGGCAAGGGCATGTGGGCCAAGCCCGATGCCATGGCCGAGATGCTGGTGGCCAAGATCGGCCATCCGCTGTCTGGTGCGAATACCGCGTGGGTTCCTTCGCCCACCGCAGCCACGCTACATGCCACCCATTATCATCAGGTGGCCGTCGCCGCGCGGCAGGAAGAACTCGCCAAGCGCGAGCGCGCCAGCCTCGACAAGCTGATGACGCCGCCGCTGATGGGGCCGCGCAATCTCTCGGAAGAGCAGATCCGTCGTGAGATCGACCTCAACTGCCAGTCGATCCTCGGCTATGTGGTGCGCTGGGTCGATCAGGGCATTGGCTGCTCCAAGGTGCCGGACATCGATGATGTGGCGCTGATGGAAGACCGCGCGACGCTGCGCATCTCCTCGCAGTTCCTTGCGAACTGGCTGCTGCATGGCCTCATCACCGAGGCACAGGTGGATGAGAGCCTGCGTCGCATGGCGGAGGCGGTAGATCGCCAGAATGCGGGCGATGCGGCCTACACCCCCATGGCCCCTTCCTTCGATGGTCCGGCCTTTAAGGCGGCGCGGGACCTGATCGTGAAGGGTGCGGTGCAGCCCTCGGGCTATACCGAGCCGCTGCTGCACGCCTGGCGCAGGGTTGCCAAGGGGGCCTGAAGGCTTCTGCCCCGTGGGGTGATCTTGCGGGGTAGCTTCTACGGCAGTTGGCGGGAGACACATGTTCTCTCGCTGGCGGCCCATGGTTTCATGCGATCCGGTCCATATGCGCGATAGAGCAGGGTGGGGCCGTTACCGTTCAGGCCTTTGCGTGCGCAGATCCATCAACTCGCCCACGCAAAATGCGACAACTCAGATATCAGCGCGCGTCTCTGCTTTTGTGAAATGCAGATGCGCTTGAGGGGACCCAAGATGAAGACGATCACCCGACTGGACCTTGACGACGCCCGCATCCTGATCGCGGCTGCCGCTGAACATGCGGTCGAGATCGGCGTGCCGATGTGCATTGCCATCACCGATGAGAGCGGCCAACTGGTGGCTTTTGAGCGAATGGAAGGCGGCAAGGTCACCTCCACCACCATTGCCATCGACAAGGCCTTCACCGCGGCTGCCGCCAAGAAGGCGACCCATGAATATGGCGCCTCCAGCCAGCCGGGCGCACCGGCCTATGGCATCTTTTCCGCTATTGGTGGCCGTCTGATGGTGGTGGGTGGTGGTCTGCCCATCCTGCATGACGGGCAGGTCGTGGGCGCGATTGGCGTGTCCTCGGGCACGCCCGCGCAGGATCAGGCCGTGGCGCAGGCTGGCATTGATGGCTGGACCGCACGCCGGAAGGGCTAAGGCAGGAACCGCGCATCTCCTGTTTGCAAGGGCATCGGGCATGATGGCCCGCGCGTGCGGGGAATACCCATGGGCCTGCCTAGTCCATGAGGGGCAGCAGGGGCATGTGGGGATGTCTGACGATTACAGCATCCCTGCTTTCTGAGAGATCAAAGAAGTGACCTGACAGGCTCATCAGGCGCGCGCCTTCACACACGCCGGTTCGCTTTCGCCCGAAACTCCCTGCGGGTGCCGTCCTTCCGGTTGCTGCTCGCAATTTTCAAAAGCTCAGGGCTTATCAGCCTTCAGCGACGCTCAGCCCTCCGCCAGCCTGCCGGCGGCGGGCAAGATCCAGCTTGGCTTCCCTTGCCTGCACGTCCTGCGTGGCGCGGCGCAGATAGGTGATGTGCGCATGCGCGGCGGACAGGGCATCCTCGGCGCGTCGCTCCAGAATGGCATTGGCGATGGCACGGTGCTGGTCGCGCAGCAGTTCGCGCACATCGGGTATCGTGAACAGGTTCTGCCGGTTGCGCAGCACGTCTGTTCTCAGGCTCCCGGATAGGGCGCGCATGATCTGAAGCAGGACCAGATTGTGGCTGGCTTCATAGATGGCCAGATGCAGATCGGTGTCCGCCTCCGCTTCCTCGTGCGCGTCATTGGCGATGTGCGCGCGTTCAATCCGGGCGATGCATGCGCGGATGCGCTCCAGATCGACCTCGCTGGCGCGATGGGCGGCCATGGCAGCGGCGGAACTTTCCACCACGTCGCGGAATTCCAGATAGTGGTCGGCGATGTCACTATGCGCGGCCAGCATCGAGATCAGGGGGTCGGTAATGGTGGTGGCTCCCAGTTGGGCAACTGCGAGGCCCTTGCCATGACGTTCTGTCAACATGCCTTTCTCGCGCAGGCTCTTCAGGGCATCACGCAAGGTGGGGCGTGAGACATTGAGGCGTAGCGCCAGTTCCCGCTCGGGCAACAAGGCATCACCGGGTTTGAGGGAGCCTTCAAGGATGAGCATTTCAATATGCTTCATCACCACATCGGCAGCTCTTTCCGGGCGACTGGGTACACTTTCACGCATGGTAGTTGGCCTTGGAGGCGGGTTCGTCCGCTCACTTAGGCCTCGGCAACAGGGGGTGCAAGGGCAGTTGCGGGTAGCCGAATGACCGACCAGATGACAATTGACAGTCGTGGTAAAACCATTTTACCAAATTGACGCAGGGTTATCAAAATCCGTCAAACAAGAAACTGGCACAATCCATCCTGATTGATAAGCCGGACTAATAGTCAAATGGGAGGGTTGGCCAAATGTCCATTGGTATTTTGGCGTTTCTTGCTTTTTTACCGATCATATCAGCAGGTGTTCTTCTCATAGGTTTCAGGATTCCAGCGCGAATTGTGATGCCTATAACCTATGTGATGACCGTTCTTATCGCGCTTCTCGCGTGGGGTGTCTCGCCCAATCGCGTTATCGCGTCTTCATTGCAGGGGCTTCTGCAAACAGCAGGCCTGCTCTGGATCATTTTTGGCGCGATCCTTCTGCTGAATACTTTGAAGCATTCGGGCGCTATTTCCACCATCCGGTCCGGATTTACCTCCATCAGCGCCGACCGGCGCATTCAGGTTATCCTGATTGCCTGGCTTTTCGGCTCGTTCATTGAAGGTGCATCCGGGTTCGGAACGCCGGCCGCCGTTGCCGCGCCGCTGATGGTCGCCATCGGCTTTCCCGCCATGGCTGCCGTCGTTTTCGGCATGATGATCCAGTCCACCCCCGTGTCATTCGGCGCGGTGGGCACACCGCTGATCGTGGGTGTCCAGACCGGCCTTGATCAGGCGACGATCACCGCGCAGCTCGCGTCCTCCGGGTCCAGCTGGGGAGCGTTCTTCCATATCGTCACATCGGAAGTCGCGATCCTTCACGCCATCTGCGGCATGATGATCCCGCTCTTCCTCATCATGGTGATGACCCGCTTCTTTGGGAAAAACCGTTCCTGGACCGAAGGTCTGGCGGCCGCGCCCTTCGCTTTCGCCGCGGCGCTGGCAATGGTGGTGCCCTATGTCTTCTCCGCGGTCTTCCTCGGTGCAGAATTCCCGTCCCTCATCGGCGGCTTGATCGGGCTTGGACTGATGACCGCAGCAGCGCGTTTTGGCATCTTTGTGCCGCGCCAGACGTGGGATTTCGCTCCGGCCTCGGAGTGGCCCAAGGAGTGGTTCGGCCAGCTGGATCTGAAGCTGGATAGCCTCGCCAAGCAGCGCATTCCTCTGGCGCTGGCCTGGGCACCCTATGTCATCCTTGCCGTTGTGCTGGTGCTGAGCCGCACCATCGTGCCGTTCGGAGATGCGCTGAAGTCCGCCAATATCGTGTTCCGGAGCATATGGGGCGAGGCGGGCATCAATGGTGATTTCTCGATCCTGTTCTCGCCGGGTGGCCTGTTGGTCATTATCTGTGCGCTGACAGCCATTCTGCACCGCATGAGCATGGGTGGTTTCGGCAAGGCCATCAGTGAGAGCAGCAGCACCATCATCGGTGCGGGCTTCGTCCTGATCTTCACGGTGCCGATGGTGCGCGTGATGATCAATTCGGGCGTCAATGCCAACGGGCTCCAGAGCATGCCGGTTCTGGTCGCGGACTGGGTGGCGGTGCAGGTGGGGGCGGTTTATCCCTTCTTCGCGCCTTCTGTCGGTGCGCTCGGGGCATTTCTGGCCGGCTCGAACACCGTCAGCAACCTGATGCTCAGCCAGTTCCAGTTCGCGGTGGCCCAGGGGCTCGGTATTTCCGCCGCGCTGATGGTTGCCGGCCAGTCGGTCGGCGCGGCAGCGGGCAACATGATCGCCATTCACAATGTGGTGGCGGCATCGGCGACCGTCGGTCTGCTGGGGCGTGAGGGTGCCGTGCTGCGCATCACCATCCTGCCGACCATCTACTATCTGATCCTGTCCGGCTTCCTGCTGCTGGTGTCCTTCTATGTCCTCGGGGTTACCGACCCCCTGGTCGTCACAGGCTGACCTGTGAGGGAGGGGACGGCTTCGGCTGTCCTCTCCACTTTCGAAATATGTCCTGGAAAAGGGTGTGTCGTGTCCACCATTGCGATGCCAAATCCGGATGCCGGTATTCTTGCCCGCAAGCCGGAGATCGTAGCCGCTCTCGCGCGTGTCCTGCCGGCCGAGATCATCATCTGGGACCCGGAGGAAACGCGCGCTTACGAATGCGATGCGCTGACAGCCTACAAATGCCCGCCGCTCGCAGTGGTTCTGCCGCGCACCACCGAGGAAGTGGCTGCCGCCATGCGGGTGTGTCATGCACTCAGGGTGCCGGTCATTCCGCGCGGTGCGGGCACATCTCTGGCAGGCGGGGCCTTGCCGACAGCCGACAGCGTGGTGATCGGCACCATGCGTCTGCGCGAGATTCTGGAAATCGATACCGCCAACCGTTTCATCCGGGTGCAGACCGGTGTCACCAACCTTTCCGTCAGTGCCGAACTGGATGCGGAAGGCTTTTTCTATGCGCCTGACCCCTCCTCCCAGCTCGCCTGCACCATTGCCGGCAATATCGGGATGAACTCCGGGGGCGCGCATTGCCTGAAATATGGGGTTACCACCAATAACCTGCTCGGCGTGCGCATGGTGCTGGCTGATGGTGAGATCGTGGAACTGGGCGGACCTGCGCCGGGCATGCCGGGGCTGGACCTGCTCGGCCTCATCTGCGGTTCGGAAGGCCAGCTTGCCATCGCCACCGAGGCGACGCTGCGCATCGTGCCAAAGCCCGAGGGTGCGCGCCCGATCCTGATCGGTTTCGACAGCGCCGAGACGGCAGGGGAATGTGTGGCCCGCATCATCCGCTCCGGCCTGCTCCCCGTTGCCATCGAATATATGGACGATGTGTGCCTGCGTGCGGTCGAGGCCTTCGCGAAGGCCGGCTATCCGGCCTGTACGGCGGTGCTGATCGTGGAGGTCGAGGGCTCGGAGGAGGAGATCCAGCACCAGCTGGCGCGTATCCATGAGATTGCGCAGGCGCTGGACCCGGTCGAGTTTCGCGTTAGCCGCAATGCCGATGAGTCCATGGCGATCTGGAAGGGGCGCAAGTCCGCCTTCGGCGCGATGGGACGGCTGGGAGACTATCTCTGCCTTGATGGCACCGTGCCGGTTTCAAAATTGCCCTACACACTGCGGCGCATTGGCGAGCTTTCAAAAGAGCATGGGCTGGAGGTTGCCAATGTCTTCCATGCGGGAGACGGCAACATGCATCCGCTCATCCTCTTCAATGCCAACAAGCCGGGCGATCTGGAGCGCGCCGAGGCTTTTGGCGCGGACATTCTGCGGCTGTGCGTCGATGTCGGCGGCTGTCTCACCGGTGAGCACGGGGTGGGCATCGAGAAGCGCGACCTGATGACCAAGCAATATACGGCGGATGACATGGCCATCCAGATGGAGATCAAGGATGCCTTTGATCCGTACTGGCTGCTGAACCCGGCCAAGGTGTTTCCGCTTGAGCACAGCGCCCCTCATCGTGAGAGGGCGGCACGATGAGCGCACCCGCACACAGCGCTTCAGCTTCGGCCACCTTGCCGCGCGATGAAGCGGAACTGGCAGTTTTCATCACCGAGCGCCATGCAAGCGCCCGCCCGGTTCAGATCACCGGTGGCGGAACACGCCGTCAGGCCGAAGCTGTGGAGTCGCAGGACCAGCTCTCCACGCGGGCTCTCAGCGGCATCGTGACCTATGAGCCCGGATCGCTCACCCTCATCGCCCGCACCGGCACGCCGATCGAGGAGATCGAGACCGCGCTGGCCGCCGAAGGGCAGGCGCTGGCTTTTGAGCCGATGGACCATCGCGCCTTGCTGGGCACGACGGGTACGCCGACCATCGGTGGCATCGTGGCTGCCAATGTCTCCGGTCCGCGC
Organism: Xanthobacter sp.; assembly: GCA_034676685.1. GTDB lineage: Bacteria > Pseudomonadota > Alphaproteobacteria > Rhizobiales > Xanthobacteraceae > Xanthobacter. Next base: position 109,594 of record JAUCBT010000003.1, read on the forward strand.
CGGGTGCAGGCGGGGGCATGCCGGGACTATGTACTGGGCGTACGTTTCGTGGATGGGCGGGGGCGCATCATCAAGAATGGCGGGCGGGTGATGAAGAATGTCACCGGGCTCGATCTGGGCAAGGTGATGAGCGGTGCCCATGGCACGCTGGGCGTGCTGACCGAGGTTGCCTTCAAGACCCTGCCCATGGCCGAAGCACAGCAGACGCTGGCCTTTCCCGGCCTGACGGTGGCTGCGGCGGTGAAGGTATTCTCGACCGCGCTGGGCACGCCGTTTGAGGTCTCCGGCGCGGCGTTTCATGGGGGCACGGCATGGCTGCGCATCGAGGGACTAGGCCCGCAGGTGAACTACCGTCGGGAAAGGCTGACAGGCCTGTTCAAAACCCATGAGATTGAGACGCTGGATGATGCCGCCAGCCGCACCCTGTGGCGCAGCCTGCGGGATGTGCGCCATCTGGCGGACGGGAATGATCCTGTCTGGCGCATTCTCACCAAGCCAAGTGATGCACCGGCTATTGTCTCGGCGCTTGAGGCATTGGGCGGGTCATGTGCGCTTGATTGGGGCGGCGGGCTGATCTGGTATCACGGCCCCGCCGATGCTGCCGCCGTGCGCCAGGCGGCGGGAGCAGGACATGCATTTGTGGTGCGCCGCGCCCATCTGCCCGCCGAGACGATTTTTCCAACAGAACCCCGTGCGGTTGCCGATCTTTCCCGTGCCCTGAGAAAGACCTTCGACCCCGCCGGACTGTTCAATCCGGGCCTGATGGGGAACTGACATGCAGACCTGCTTCACAGCTGAGCAATTGACAGATCTCGCCACGCAGCGCTCGAATGAAATCCTGCGCTCCTGCGTGCATTGCGGCTTCTGCACCGCCACCTGCCCCACCTACAAGGTGTTGGGCGATGAACTCGACAGCCCGCGCGGACGCATCTACCTCATCAAGGACATGCTGGAAAATGGCAAGGTGCCCGATGAGAAGACGGTCACACATATCGACCGCTGCCTGAGCTGTTTGAGCTGCATGACCACCTGTCCCTCCGGCGTGCATTACATGCATCTGGTGGACCATGCGCGCGACTACATCGAAAAGACCTTCAAACGACGCTGGGATGAGCGCGCCCTGCGCTGGCTGCTGGCGAAGCTGCTGCCCTATCCGGGCCGGTTCCGTCTTGCGCTGAAGGGGGCAAGGTTGGCCCGTCCCTTCCGCAAGCTGGTGCCAGATGCGCGCCTGCGCGCCATGCTGGACATGGCCCCCGCGCATATTCCGGTCCCTTCCGCGGGGGATCGCCCGCAGAGCTTCCCGGCGCAGAACGGCATGCGCAAGCGGGTGGCGCTGCTGACCGGCTGCGCCCAGCGGGCGCTGAATACGGATATCAATGAAGCGACCGTGCGGCTGCTCCAGCGCCATGGCTGCGAGGTTGTGATTCCCAAGAATATGGGCTGTTGCGGGGCGCTCACCCACCACATGGGCAAGGCCGATGAGAGCCACGCCCTTGCCGCCTCCCTAATTCAGGCGCTTGTGGTGGAGATGGATGGCGGGGGGCTGGATGCGGTGGTGATCAACGCCTCCGGCTGCGGCACGGTGGTGAAGGACTATGGCCACATGTTCCGCGACACCCCGCTGGCGGCCGATGCTGCGCGAGTGGGGACGCTGGCGAAGGACATTACCGAGGTGATGAGTGATCTCGGCCTTAAGGATGCCTCGCATGCTGAACCGCTGCGGGTGGCCTATCATGCCGCCTGCTCGCTCCAGCACGGGCAACAGATCCGTTCCGCGCCGAAGGATCTGCTCAAAGCCGCCGGTTTTCAGGTGGTGGAGCCAAAAGACAACCACATCTGCTGCGGTTCGGCGGGCACCTATAATCTTATGCAGCCAGAGCTGTCCGCCCAGCTGAAAAGCCGGAAGGTCGCCAGCCTTGAGGCCCTGGGGCCGCAGGTTGTCAGCGCCGGCAATATCGGCTGCATGATGCAGATCGGCTCCGGCACCGCCATTCCGGTGGCCCATACGGCAGAGCTTCTGGATTGGGCAACCGGTGGCCCGCGCCCGCGCAGCCTTGAAAATCTGGCTGTGGCATCCTGAAATTCCCACCATCCTATTTGAACAGGATGGTGGGCGACTTCTGTGGTCCGGAGTGTGATGGGGAAGGCATGTCCTGTAGGTTCAGGAGATGGAGGCTCGAAGGGAGAGCCGCTGACCATAATGGGTTCATGCGTGGCCGGCCACTAACTGCTCCAGATGTTGAGTTCCGGCATGTGATCCATTGGGCCAACGAAGACGCATTACAGGTTTGAAGCCTGCGTCTTGCAAAGACCGGGACTGAACAATGAGACCTCATGACAAACCATCGACACAAGGGTTGAAGCTGGCGCACGCATTCCTGCGGAGGGCCTGCGCGGCAACAGGCCGCCAGATCGCTCCGGCGGCCTTTCTCGTCTCGATCAAACCTCGTCACTTCGCCGGCAGAACCGCGATATCGTGAACCACCCCGTCGGCACCCTTGACCTTGCCAACCTCTGTGGCGGCACCCTTGGCGAGATCGACGCGATACAGCGTGCCGTCTGCCATCAGCCAGCCTTCACTGGTGCCGGCATCCACCACCACGATGTCGAAGGCGTAGTTGTTGGCCTTGACCCCCAGCTTGCCGACCGCATTGAGCACGCCATCATTGGGCGGGGCCTGCTTCACCAGCGCACCGATGGTGGCGTCAATATTGTAAAGTGTGGTTTCCTTCGCGCCCTTCATCGAGTTGGTATAGCTGCCCGCCACGATGTTGGGCGTCTCGCCCTTGTGCATGTCACTTTCCGCGAACTTCAGCTTGCCGTCGGTCGTGACCTTTCCGTCATCGACATTCGCGCGCAGATTGGTGCCATCGCTGCCGATGACACGCAGCCGGTCGGCAACAGGGTTGAAGTCGACGGTCGCCGCTACGCCAGGCGTCAGCATTGTTGTGAGTTTGGATTTCACCGTCGCCTTGGCGGTCGCGGTGTCGATTACAGCAACGGTGCCATCCTCAAAGAGGCCGTAAAGCATGCCGTCGGCTGGCCGAACATCAATGCCGATGAGTTTGCCGTCGACCCCTGTCACCTTCATCGGCGCACTCGCGGTCCATGTTTTGGCATCAATCGGTGCAATCGTGTTGCCGTCCATCAGGGCGATAACAGTCTGGGCCTGAGCGGCACCGGCACCGGCAAGGAAGCCCGCGAGCGTCAGGGCGATCATCGAGACTTTCATCTGTCTTCCTCCGTTTGAAGCCGAGCAGATCGGCTGTGACGAAGTGGTTACCCGCGACATGCCCCAGCGGATGCACCGTGCATTTCTTTTTTTTTCGCAGCATCCAAAGTGGCCACTCGTGCGTTTAAGGATATGTTGATCCGACGGAGCCACGATGACAGCACTGACCGAGACCAGTCCGGCAACATTGCGCGATGATTTGGCCCAGGCGCTTGAAGGCTGCGTGCGCGGTGACCGCTCGAGCCTGCGATTCCTCTACGAACAACTCGCTCCCCAGATGATCGGCGTTGCCTTGAGGCTGTTGCGCCGCAGGGATCTTGCGGAAGAGGTGGTGCAGGATACCTTCCTGAAGATATGGGAGAAGGCGGGCACATATGATCCGGCGCGGGGCGCGCCGGACACCTGGATGTTCGCCATTCTGCGTCATCGCGCGCTCAACGTGCTGCGTGGCGAAGGACGTACCGAACTGGTTGATGATTTTGAGCCCATGGGTCTGGCGAGTGAGGAGGCCGATGCCGAGCATCTCGTCATATCCCTGTCAGAGGCCGGGGCGCTGCGCCGCTGTCTCGAAAGACTTGAGCCGTTGCGCCGCAATGCGATCGTGCTCGCCTATGCGCGCGGCCTAAGCCATGGAGAACTGGCGGGAAGGCTCGGCATTCCGCTCGGCACCGCCAAGTCTTGGATCCGCCGCGGCCTGCTCTCACTCCGGGAGTGTCTGGCATGACGGAACCCGACAAGGAGGCGCTTGCCGCCGAATTTGCGCTCGGCCTGCTCGATCCTGAACGGGCGGCGTATTGCGCGGCGCTCGCGCGCAGCGACGCGAATTTTGCCGCCCGTGTGGAAATCTGGCGCCGGAACCTGATCGAGATCGACATGACCGTCAGCCCCGAGCCGGCCACGCAGGTTCTTTGGCAGCGGATCGAGACCGGCATCGCCAGTGCCACTGCGACGAAGGCCGCGCATTCTTCTCGTGATGCCATCAGGCAAACGCGGGAGGGTTGGTTCACCACGCTATGGAGCTATCTTCCGGCCTGGCGTGCGATGGGCATCACCGCAGCCACTGCCTGTCTTGTCCTGGCCATCACTTTGATTGTGCAGACCCGCGACGTTGCTCGCCTGCCGGTTATGGTCGCGGTCATGATGTCGGAACAGAACCGTCCGCTGGCACTGGTAAACACCTTCCGCAGCGGCCGCACCGAACTGATACCACTGGAGGCATTGGCCGCCCCTGAGGGGAAGTCGTTGCAGGTGTGGACCCTGTGGGATCGTGGACGCGGCCCGGTTTCTGTCGGCCTGCTTGAGGTGATGCAAAGTGTCAATCTTGCGGTCGCTGGTCTACCGGCCACCATTCCCGACCAGCTGTTCGAGGTGACGCTGGAGCCCGCCGGCGGCTCGCCGACCGGCCGTCCGACTGGTCCGATTCTCATGAAGGGCAATGCATCGAAGACTGAAGTCGGCGCCTAGACTTGTCTTTGGAGTTCAAAGACGTGTGGCCTTGGAGCGGGACTTCAGTCTCATCTCTTGGAGTCATTCAGACGAAATGGGGAGAGTGCCTTTCTGCATCCGCATACGCAGTCTCCCCACAGAAGTCTGAAGAAGATCGATGGGTTCTGAACACCTAGGGTTTCGGGGGCTCATTTTCGCCCGGTGTGCCGGTTGATGCAGGTAGCGACACAGCCTTTTCATCCGCGAACAGAGACCACACCGCCACGAACAGGGCGGCGATGAGCGGGCCGATGACAAAACCGTTCATGCCGATGATCGACAGGCCGCCAATGGTGGAGATCAGTACCGCATAATCCGGCAGCAGAGTGCCGCGCCCCACCAGCGGCGGGCGCAGGACATTGTCGATCATGCTGATGACCAGAACCCCGACCCCCAGCAGGATGCCGCCGCTCACATAATCGCCGGAGAGCATCAGATAGATGGCGGCCGGGCCCCAGATCAGCGCCGAGCCGACAGCCGGCAGCAGGGAGAGGATGGCCATGAGAACCGCCCACAGCAGCGCGCCCTGAATGCTCAGCATCCAGAAGGTGAAGCCGCCGATCGCACCCTGAATGAGAGCGATGATGACATTGCCCTTCACGGTGGCTTTCACCACGGAGGTGAATTTGTCGAGCAACTCCTCCGTTTGCCGTGAGCCGAGAGGGCTGGCACTGCGGATGCGGTTTGTCAGGTGCTCACCATCCCGGAAGAGAAAGAACAGCAGATACAGCATGATGCCGAGGCTGATGATGAACTGGGCGGTGTTCTGCCCGATGCTCAGGGCCTGGGTCGCGATGGTCTGGCTGGCGGCGAGGAAGAAGGAGGTCAGGCGGGATTGAATCTCGGTGATATTGCCGAGATTGAGGTCATCCAGCGCATGGCGGGCGAAATCGGGGAGGGCCATCTGGAGCTGTGCGAGCGCGACCCCGGGATCAAACTCGCGGGAACTGATGCGCTCATAAAGACCCGTGGCCTCCCGTGCGATCGAGGCGGTGATGAACGCACCGGGGATGACCACGATGCAGATGCAGGCCAGAACGCTGAAACCTGCCGCCAGTGTGCGTCGCCCACCCGTCAGCGTCTCCAGCCGGTTTTGCAGGGGATTGAACAAGATGGCGAGGATGACCGCCCACAAGATCGCGCCGTAGAAAGGCAGAAGCAGCCAGACAAAGGCGATGGTGACAAGCGCCACTGTTGTTAGAAACCCGATTTCCTGAACTTTTCTGCGCGTCATCGGATCCTCTCAGGGTCACACGGCCAGAACCTTCTAGCACAGCTTCGGCCGCCGCAAGAGGCGGGACATGAGGCCGTTCCGAGCTTTCCCGGGTGCGTTATTCAGAGGCGATTTTCCGATGTGAAACAGGTTCTGTAAGGCCTGAAAATCTTTCATGCGGATGACATTCCCCGTTGTGGCGCTTACCCTATTCCCGGCTTCCGCATGCGGGGGACGCCAGCTATGATGCGATGCAGCGCGAGCCGGTTTTCTCGCGATGCATCTGGGCTGAGCGAAGACAATGTGGGCGTTGTTGACAAGAGACGGCGCAGTGCGGTGGGTGCTGTTCTTCTCGGCATGGATCGTGCTCGGGCGCGTTCAGCCATTGGATCTGGCCGCGGGGGCGATCATCGCCGCCCTTGCTGCCGGGCTCAGCCTGTCTTTGCTGCCGCCGGGGGGCGGGCGGCTCAACCTGCGGGCAACCGTGGCATATATCGTGCGGTTCATGGCCGGCGCAGTTCGGGCTGGCTGGGATGTGGCGCGCCGGGTGGCCGCAACCCCGCCGGATGTGCAGCCCGGCATTCTGCGGGTTTCCTGCCCCGTGCCTGAGGGAGAGGCCCGCGATACCTTCCGCGCCCTGACCAGCCTTCAACCCGGCATGCTGCCTCTGGCCGCGCCGGGACCGGAGCTCGAGGTGCACTGTCTTGATGTCCGCGCCCCGGTTGCCGAGGCGATTGAAGCAGATGCGCGCGCTTTCCTTGAAATGGCAAAGGCGGAACGACATGGCTGATCTGTTGTTTTTCGCGGCCACGCTTCTGCTGTTGCTGACGGCTGCCGGCCTTTTCGTGATCTGGCGGCGCGGGAAGGATGTGGACCTTCTGCTTGCCATCCAGCTTCTGGGCTCCGGCTGCATCGCGGTTCTGCTGTTGCTGGCGGTGGCCATGGGGGAGACATCGGGGCTTGATGTCGCCCTCCTTCTGGCGCTCCTGGCGGCGCTGGCAGCCTGCGGATATCGCGCCGCCATCGGCCCGACGCAGCCCGTGGCGGATCAGCGAAGGCGGGGCCAGCGCTCATGAGCATGTTTCTGGATGTTTTTACGGGTGTCTGCGTGTTCGCCGGCATCGTGTTCTTCGCGGCTGGCGCGCTGGGGCTTATCCGGTTGCCGGATACGCTCTCCCGTATTCATGCTCTGGCGAAGGCTGACAATCTGGGGCTGGCCCTCATTGTGCTCGGCCTGCTGCCGCAAGCGCCGGATTTTCTGGCGGGGATGAAGATGGTGGCGGTCTGGCTGCTGGCCCAGCTCGCTTCCGGTGCGGTGGCGCAGGTGATGGCAGAGGCCGCGCAGGTGGAGCCGGTTTGCGCCGGTGGTTCACCGTCCATGGCTAAAACGGAAAACGGCACGGGCCTTCTGCACGGTGATGGCGTCTTGCAGCCCGCCGGCGGGAGTACAGTGCAGGCGGATTCCGGCAGGGGGCAGCGCGCATGACCCTTCTGTTCGATGTCGTTCTTGCCTTGTGTGTGCTGCTGGCTGCTCTGGGTGTGGTCACCACCCGACCGGAGAGGCCGGCGGTGTTGGCATTCATGGGCTATGGCCTGTTGCTGGGCCTTGTATGGGTGCGTCTGGCCGCGCCGGATGTGGCGATGACAGAGATCGCCATCGGCAGCGGCATTTCCGGTATCGTGCTGCTGCGCGCCGCCCGGGTCGGGCAATTCTCTGCCCATATGCCTGGCATATCCCCGCTACAGACGGGGGATGCACCGGGCAGGAATGCGGTTGGTCAAGAGATATCTGGCAAGGAGAAGTTGAGCAGGGGGCTGGCGGCACTTGTCTCTGTTGGGGTCGCAGTGCTGCTCGCGGGTGTGGTTCTGGCCTTGCCGACCTCTGCGCCCTCTCTTGCACCAGAGGCGGCAATAGCCCTGCCGGCAACCGGGCTCGGCAATCCAGTGACAGGGGTTCTGCTGGTGTTTCGCGGGCTCGATACATTGCTGGAAAAGATGGTGCTGCTGCTGGCCCTCATCGGCGTATGGGCACTGGCACGTGATCCACTCTGGCGTAGTGCGCCTGCGCCCTTGTTTCCCGGGGCGGTTCCCGCGCCTTCCGCATTTCTGGCGCGCGTGCTGGCGCCCATCGGCGTGTTGGTGGGTATCTATCTGTTGTGGGCAGGGGCAGATGATCCGGGCGGGGCGTTTCAGAGCGGCGCGACGCTGGCGGCAATGGCGCTGTTGCTGATGATGGGCGGCTTGGTGCGTGCGCCCGCTCTCGGTAGTCGCGCGCTGCGTCTTGTCATTCTTGGCGGGCCTTTTGCCTTTCTGGCCGTCGGTTTTCTGGGCTGGGCGAGTGCGGGCACATTTCTGGCCTATCCGCCCGGGTTCGAGAAGGCGGTTATCAAGGCGGTGGAGGTGGCCATCACCGCCTCGATCGCGCTGACACTGGTGCTCGTGGTGCTGGGGCCTTCTGTCGGGGAGGAGCGGCCATGACCGAAGCGCTCATCTATGGGCTGGCTGGTGCAGCGCTGGCGGGGTGCGGCACATATGGGCTGCTGACGGCAACCCATGCGCTCGGCCGCATTCTCGGCTTCAACATTCTGGGCGGCGGTGTCTTCCTGATCTTCGGCGTGATCGCGCGGCGGGGGGCAGGTGCCGGCTTTGGCGGAGACCCCGTGCCGCAGGGGCTCATCATCACCGGCATTGTGGTCGCCTTCTGCGCAACGGCGCTGGCCGTGGCCCTGCTTCTGCGCCTGCGCGCCGCCATTGCGGCCGAAGACCCGTCCGGGCACGAACAAGAGACACAATCGTGAACGCACTCATCATTCTTGCGGTCATGGTTCCGTTTCTTGGCCTGGTGCCGCTGTTCCTGCTGGGGCCGCGCGCCGGGGAGAGGGCGGGGCTGCTGATGCTGGGCGTGGCGGCGGCGCTCTCGCTGGCTGTCGGGTTCGAGGTGGTGCGCACCGGTCAGCCACTCGTCTATTTCAGCGGCGGCATTGCGCCCCCTCTGGGCATTGCGCTGCGGGCAGATGGTTTTGCCGCCGCGATGATGGGCGTTTGCGCGGTGGTGCTGCTCTTCACCGGCCTTTATGCCATGCGCCAGCCGGGCGGGGCGGAGGCGCGGATGCCGCCGGCCTTCTTCATGCTGCTGCTCGCGTTGGCCGGTGCGCTCAATCTTGCCTTTATGGCGCAGGATCTGTTCACGCTCTATGTGGCGCTGGAGCTGCTCACCTTCGCCGCTGTGCCGCTGGTGTGCCTGGATGGCAAGGTGGAGCAGCTGAAAGCGGCCCTCACCTACCTTCTGTTCGCGCTGTTTGGTTCGGTGCTCTATCTGCTGGGTGCGGTGCTCGTTTATGGGCTCCATGGCACGCTCGATATTGGCCTGGTGGCTGCGGCACTGGTGCAGGGCCCACCGGAATGGACCTTCGCTGTGGCGCTTGCTCTCATCAGTGCTGGGCTGATGGCGAAGGCGGCGCTGTTTCCCCTTTATCTATGGCTGCCGCCCGCCCATGCGGGTGCACCACCGGCCGCCAGTGTCGTGCTCTCGGCGGTGGTCATCAAGGCGCCGCTGTTTCTGCTGGTGCGCACATGGGCGGATCTGGCGCCGGATGTTCTTGCGGCAGCAGCTGCGCCCGTGCTGGCCATGTGTGGCGCGGGTGCAATCCTGTTCTGCGGTGTGCTTGCACTGACGCAGGTGCGGGTGAAGCTGCTGATCGCCTATTCCACGGCGGCGCAAATCGGCTATCTGGGCCTGATGTTTCCGCTGGCGGCTTCGGGTGATGCTTATCTGAGCGCTCTGGCCTGGACCGGTGGCACCCTGCATCTGGCCTCCCACGCCTTCTCCAAGGCCGCCATGTTCATGGCCGCGGGGTTGCTGGCCGAAACATTGGGGCATGACAGATTGTCCGGCCTGCGCGGGGCGGCGCGGGTTGCGCCACTCAGCATCGCGGCTTTTGCTATTGGCGGGCTGTCCTTGATGGGGCTGCCACCTTCAGGCGGCTTCGTGGCCAAGGTGATGCTGCTGACCTCCGCTCTTCGGCAGGAGATGTGGTGGATCGCGCTGGTGGTGCTGGCCGGTGGGCTGCTGGCGGGCGGCTATGTGCTGCGCGTGGTGGTGGTGGCTCTGCAACGGGCCGATGGTGAGGAGCCGCAGGGGCGGGAATGCCGCTGGCGGGCGGCCATCGCGCTTGTGCTGGCGCTTGGGGCTGTGGCGCTGGGGTTTGTGCCGCTTGCACCGCTGTCATTTCTCTCGATCGGGCGGCATCTCTCGCTTGAAGGGCTGCTGCCATGATCGGAAATGCCCTTCTTCCCATGTTGGAGATCAGTCCGGAGTTTTCGCGGCTGGCGGAGTTGATGCTGGCCACGGCTATTGCCCTGCCGCTTCTTATGGCTCTGGCGATGCTGCTGCGCCCGATGCGCCGGATCATGCCGCATCTTCTGGTTTTCGCGCCCGTGCCAGCCCTGGTTGCGGCGCTCAGCGTGCCGCGCGGCATGACCATGCTGGTGGCGCCCGACCCGTTCCGTTTCATTCTGGCGCTGGATACGCCCGGCGCGCTCTTGCTGGGTGGCGCGGCGCTCTTGTGGATGATGGCGGGGGCCTATGGGGCCGCTTATCTGCGCAAGGACCCGGCGCGCTCTGCTTTCGCCGTGTGGTGGCTTTTGGCCATGGCGGGCTCGTTCGCCGTGTTTCTGGTGGCGGATCTCGCGAGCTTCTATCTGGCCTATGCGTTGGCCAGCTTCTCCGCCTTCGGCCTCGTGACCCATGATGATACGCCCGAGGCCCGGCGCGCCGGCAGTCTCTATCTGGCCCTGACAGTGCTGGGCGAAGGCTTCCTCATCGCCGCCTTCGTGATGCTCGCCTCCGGCGTAACGGACGCTAATCCGCTGATCCGCGATGCGGTGGCAGCCCTGCCGTCATCACCCGTGCAGGGGGCTATCATCGCACTGTTGCTGCTCGGCTTTACGATGAAGATGGGCCTGTTTCCGCTGCATGTGTGGATGCCGCTTGCCCATTCGGTTGCGCCGGTGCCGGGGTCCGCCGTGCTTTCCGGCGTGGTGGTGAAGGCCGGTGTCATCGGCCTGCTGCGCTTCCTGCCAGAGGCTGTGGCTCTGCCGGGGTGGGGCATGGCGCTGTGTGTTATCGGCCTGTTCACGGCCTTCTACGGGGTGGCCATCGGCTTCACACAGAGGCACCCGAAACGCGCGCTGGCCTATTCTACCGTGAGCCAGATGGGGTTCATCGCGGCTGTCTTTGGGGCCGGCATCATGGCGGGGCACACGGATGCGTTTTCGCTCACCGCCTTCTATGCGATGAACCATATGCTGCTGAAGGGGGCGATGTTTCTCGCTGTTGGCCTTGCTCTCGCTTCGGGCGTGCGCCGCAGGTCTTTGGGCACGATCATCGCCATCGTGCTCGGCCTCAGCCTTGCAGGGCTCCCCTTCACCGGTGGGGCATTGGCGAAATATGCAGCCAAGCTGGTTCTGCCCGGTGGGATAATCGAATTTCTGATCGCCGTGTCGGCGGCGGGCACGACCCTGCTGATGGCGCGCTATGCATGGCTGGTGGCGCAAAGTGACAAAAGCGGCACGCCGCAATCGGGCCTGCTGGTGCCCACGCTTGCGCTGACGGTTTTGGCGCTGGTGGTGCCTTATATGCTGTTCAGCCCGGTGACGGGGCTGTCGCTTTCTATGGCTTTCACATCTGAGGCCTTATTGAAAGGCACTTGGCCGGTGGTGCTGGGGCTTGGTCTGTTCGGGGTGCTGCGCGTTTCCCGGTGGTCTGCGCATCTGCCGGAAGTTCCGGCGGGAGATCTGTTGCTGTTTGTGTTCCGGTTGGAACGGCCGCTCCGCACACTGCTGATGCGGGCCATGGTGGTGGATGGATATTTGCGTCAGTGGCCGGTAGCCGGGTTTGCTCTGCTGGGCCTGACAGCGCTGCTTGCCGTCGTGGCATGGTCTGTTTGAGTATCCGGGAGCAACTGGGGGCAAAGGAGCCTGCTTGCCGGGTTGTGTGACGCCGTGATGCACAGGGCATCTGGAAGGCTGGCCAGAAGGCCAGGGCGGGCTCTTGCCGAACTCCTTGCCCCACCCTCTCCACCCATGGGCTTGGTCTGTTTCCGATGTGTGGCGGAGGCTTTTGATGGCATGCAGCGCGCAGGAGATGCAGTCTTCCCATCAGCCGTGCTTGCCGTGAAACGTTGGTTTTTGCGCTGCGGTTGCCGCCAGATGTCCTTATCTTAGGGCAGCTCGTGCTCTTGGGTGGTACTCTTGGATATTGTGCTGGATGGTCCCATGAGGCTCACCCGTCTGCCGGAAGATGTGCCCTCCCACGCTATCAGCATGAGGCCTTGTCTGTTCTCGGGCTTCCAAGGCAGGGAACTGTCTTCCGCTTCATTCCCCCGCTTTTCTTCAGGCTTCCGTGCACGTCGTCTTGGCCTTTGGCTTCAGTTCCTGCTCTCCACCATTTTCAGCAAGGCCCGCCCCTTGTCCGTCAGGGCCGGGAACAGGCGCTGGGTACGCTCGTCACGCCTTTGAATGGCGAGGAACCCCAGATCCTCGATCAGCGTGGTGTATTCACGCAGCACCAGCGCATGAGCGATATCGAACACGCGCGCGAATGTGCGGCTGTCCCGGGCCAGTCCCAGATCCAGCGCGGCCAGAATACCGGCCGAGAGCGGGGAAAGCCCGGCCCCATCCGGCAAGGCCAGCAGGCGCGACACCAGTTCTTCCCAGTGCGCGGCCTGCTCTTCAGCCGTCATCATGCCGCTCGGGGGCGGAACGAGACGAGGATGGACTTGGATGTGGGCGTGAAGCTCTTGTCGCCAAATGCCCCATGCGGCACCAGCAGGTTCAGCTCGGGATAATAACCAGCGACACAGCCGCGCGGGATATCATAGGGCACAAGGCGGAAGTCTTCGGCCAGACGCTTGATCCCATCCTGCGCCATGCCGGCGACATCAATCCGGTCTCCGGCCTGTGCGCCCAGACTCTCCAGATCCGCCGGGTTGATAAAGACCACACGTCGCTCGCCATAGACCCCGCGATAGCGATCATCCATCCCATAGATGGTGGTGTTGTACTGGTCATGCGAGCGGAAGGTTTGAAGCACGAACAGGCCGTCATCATCCTGTGTCTGCTGCCATTCGGTGCGATCAGGCAGTTCGCAGGCGGAGAAGTTGGCGCGGCCGGTCGGCGTGTTCCATTCCCGCTCTGCGGCAGCATTGCGCAGCCAGAAGCCGCGCGGCTTGCGCACCTTCTCATTGAAGCCTTCAAAGGCCGGCAGGACACGGGCGATCATCTCGCGAATAAGATCATAGTCACCGGCGAGCATGTCCCAGTCCACCACGGCACTGCCGACAGTGGCTCGGGCGATGCCGGCGACGATCCCGATCTCCGACTTCAGGGCCGGTGAGGCCGGTCGATTGATGCCGCCCGAGCCATGAACCATGCTCATGGAGTCTTCAACCGTCACGATCTGGCGCACATTGCGCGGGTTGCGGTCGATCTCCGTGCGGCCAAGGCAGGGCAGGATATAGCCCGCCTTGCCGGTCAGCAGATGGGAGTGGTTGAGCTTGGTGGCGACATGGACGGTGAGGTCCAGCCGGTCCATCGCATCCGCGATCAGGGCGCTGTCCGGGGTGGCGCGGGCGAAATTGCCGCCCAGCCCGATAAAGGCCTTGGCTGAACCATCCAGCATGCCGCCGATGGCCGCCAGCACATTGTGCCCGTGCTCGCGCGGCATCGGCACGCCGAGTTCCGCCTCCATCGCATCCAGAAACGCCATGGACGGCTTCTCATTGATGCCCATGGTGCGATCACCCTGCACGTTCGAGTGCCCGCGCACCGGGCACAGCCCTGCGCCAGGCCGTCCGATATTGCCACGCAGGAACATGAAGTTGGATATTTCGCGGATGGTTTGTACCGAATGGCGATGCTGGGTGATGCCCATGGCCCAGGTCGCAATCACGCTGTCTGCCGCGAGATAAACTGCGGTGGCGCGTTCCAGATCTGCCCGGCTCAGGCCAGACTGCTCCTCGATCTGCGGCCATTGCGTGGCTTCGACAATCGTGCGCCATTCCTCAAAGCCAGTGCAGTGTTCTTCAATGAAGGCGTGGTCCAGCACGGAAGGCTGGCCGGCGGCCAGCGCCGCATCATCTGCCGCAAACACCAGCTTGGCCATGCCGCGCACGGCGGCCATGTCGCCGCCAAGGCGGGGCTGGTAATAATCGGTGGAGGTTGGCTCACTGCCGCCGAACAGCATTTCCACCTTGTTCTGCGGGTCCGCAAAACGGATGAGGCCCTTTTCCTTCAGCGTGTTGAAGGCCACCACCTTGGCCCCGCGCTCGGTGGCACGGCGCAGATCCGCCAGCATGCGGGGGTGGTTGGTGCCGGGGTTCTGGCCGAAGACGAAAATCGCGTCCGCCTTCTCGAAATCCTCCAGCAGCACCGTGCCCTTGCCGATGCCGATAGCCTCGATCAGCCCCACGCCGCTCGCCTCATGGCACATGTTCGAGCAATCAGGGAAATTGTTGGTGCCGAACAGGCGCACGAAGGTCTGGTAGAGGAAGGCGGCCTCATTGCTGGCGCGGCCGGAGGTGTAGAATTCCGCCTGCCCGGGATGCTCCAATGCATTCAGCGCCTGCCCGATTTCGGCAAAAGCGGTTTCCCATTCCACCGGCAGATAGCGGTCGCTTATCGCATCATAGCGCATGGGGTGGGTGAGGCGACCCTGATGTTCAAGGTCGTAGTCGGTCCAGGTGCGCAGGTCGCGCACGGTGTGCGCGGCGAAGAAGTCTGGCGTCACGCGCTTGGCGGTCGCTTCCCACGCCACGGCCTTCACGCCGTTCTCGCAGAACTCGAAGGAGGAGCCGTGCGCGGGGTCTCCCCATGCACAGCCGGGGCAATCGAACCCATCAGGCTGGTTGGCGCTCAGCATGGTGCGTGCGCCGGCCAGCGGCTGCCCGGTGCCCAGAATCTTCTTGCCGCAGCTCTTCAGGGCGCCCCAGCCGCCGGCTGCAGCGGACTTCTTCCCGATGAAATCCGTGTTCGACATCTTAGCGCTCCTCACGCCGCGGCGTCCCCATAGCTGCTGTGTGCAGACGGGTGGTCCCGGTCTTTTGAATTATAGAGACGTGCTGCCGGAGCCCTCAAAAGTTTCCCTGTCGAGTGACGTTGGGTGCACTTTTATGACTGGTATCCACTTGGTCTGAAAAATCAAGATCAACAATTCCATTTGATATAACAATATAGATTGAAAATGCCGATTGCCCATTTTCGTGAGTATAATCAATATTACTTTCCTATCGGGCGATAGTGATTTTCTATAGTTTGTTGGAGGGATTCCAGGTCGCCATGTTCGGGTCAAGCCGCATGGAGCGCCGGATATCTGCCGGCCAGTTCAAGCTGCCATCTGAGGTGTATGGCATGAGGACATGGCTTCTCATCTCGCGCGCTGTTGACGACGGAGGGTCGATCAGGTGAGGTAAAATGGGTTATTGAATGTATTTCATGTATATTAAAGCCAATAGGTGGCGTGACATGCAATATATATTTATGTATTGATTTGAAATGTCGGCTTCATACAGTAGTACATCGTAATACAGTGCGCGCCTGAGCTCAGAGTAATGATTCGATGTGCAGAGGGGATGGATTGCGAGCACTGTTCGTCGCAGAGCGTTCTTATGTTTTTCGGTTCTTCCAGCGGGCAACGGGGTCTGCCGCCCTCGTCGAGGATCTCGCGAAGGAGACGTTCCTGCGCGTGGCAGCGACCGATGTGGGGGCGCTGGACAGCCCACGGCCTATCCGCCTTGCCCTGTTCGATCGCTGGTCGACAATATCAATAGATATCAGTGAGATATCTGCCATCACGGGTCATCTGCTTCACATAGGCCTGAGCATCTTCCGCCGCCATCTCGCCATGCTGTGCGATGATGCCAGAAAGCGTGGCCTCAACATCCTTCGCCATGCGCTGCGCATCGCCGCAAATATAGAAATGCGCACCAGCATTCAGCCAGTTCCACAGCTCCAGGCCATTCTCCTGCATGCGATGCTGCACATAGACTTTCTCATCGCCGTCACGCGAGAAGGCCAGATCAAGGCGCGTGAGATGACCGCTTTTTTGCCAGGCTTCCAGTTCATCGCGATAATAGAAGTCAGTCGTGCGTTTTTGCTCGCCAAAAAACAGCCAGTTGCGCCCTTGTGCGCCACTTGCCTCCCGTTCCTGAAGAAAAGCGCGGAATGGAGCGATACCGGTGCCGGGGCCGACCATGATGACGGGCGCATCCGGGTTTGATGGCGGGCGGAAATGACGGGTGGGTTGGATGAAGACAGGTACATCGTCTTCACCCGCTCTATCTGCCACGAAGCTGGAGGCAACGCCTTTGCGTGCGCCATGCGTGCCTTCATATCGCACCACGGAAACGGTGAGATGCACTTCGCCGGGATGGCGCAGCGGGCTGGAGGCGATAGAATAGAGACGTGGCTGCAAGCGCTTCAGGCCATTCACAAAATCCTGAGCAGAAATGGTGCCGGGCGCGATGTGAAGAAGATCTGCCAGTTGCTTGCCATGAAGCCAGCGCATCTGCGCGGCGCGCTCCTGCGCCACGATGGTTTCAAGCTCACCAGAACGGGAGTGGCCCGCCCACCAGCGCAGTGTCTCCGTGTTCACCGCACAGATCTCGACATGCCGCGTCAGCGCCTGCACCAATGGTAGCATGCCGATACCTGAAACATCCACCGGCGCATCGCCTTTCAGCGCCAGAGTGGACAGCATGTGCTGTACCAGTTCAGGGCAGTTTGTTGGCCACACGCCCAATGCATCACCCGCCTTGTAGGTGAGAGGTCCGTTGGACAGGTCGAGTCTGAACTGGCGCACTTCTTTGGCACTGCCGGGCGCGGTGAGTAGGTGGTTGCCAACGAGGCGCGCGGGGAAGGGAACCTTGCGGCTGAAACCTGATGCAGAAGGCGGCTCTTGCAAAGATGTATCCGTTGAAGGTCGTGCGGTTTCGGCACGGGGCGGCTCGGGTATTACAACCGATGGTGCAGCAGAGGCTTTTGAGGTCTGCTTTTCCCGAATATGTGCCAGCGCCCGCTCGCACCACGCTGCCAACTCATCTTCATGGTCCGGCTCGCACTCTGCGCGTGGCAACAGGCGGCGTGCACCCAGTGCTTCAAGGCGTGCATCCAGCGTGCGGCCGAAACCGCAGAACTGGTCGTAATTGCTGTCTCCAAATGCGCAGACCGCATAAGCAGTTGTATCAAGTATCGTGTCTGCATGCTGCGCAAGGCGGGGCAGAAAGTCCCCTGCGGATGCGGGCGCGTCACCATCTCCAAATGTGCTGACAAAGAACAGGCAATGCGCCGCCGCATTCAGATCCTGTGGCGAAATGGCATCCAGAGCAGACAGGCGCACAGCATGACCTGCGCTTTCCAACCGTCTGGCCATGTCTTCGGCGGCCGCTTCCGCATTTCCGGTTTGCGAGGCCCACAGCACCAGAACCGGGGGGGCTTCTGGCTGTTTCACAATGGTATGTGCCGGTGCGGGCTTTGCCAGTTCGCTCGCTCCTGCGCGCGAGAACAGGCCCGCGAGCAATCCGTCCAGCATCAGTCGTCGCTCGGGAGGAAGCGGGGCATGCTCCGGAAGGACCGGCACGGTGACGGGCCCCTGCGCGAGTGCTGCATTCAAGCCGGTGAGGAAGCCTTGCACATAGGCCTTCTCCTGTGGTGCCAGTTCGGGCATCTGCGCCGGCTGCACCCCGGTAAGGGTGGTGAGAGCGGCGATTTCGGGCGCAAGGCCGGGATTAATGATGGCCATGGGCGTGATGCTTTCCACATGGACGGGAGCAGTCGTGGATGAACGCGCGGGCGTATGAGCCACAAGCGCTGCGGGCATGGTTGCTTTCTCCTTGAGCGCGAGCGCCACCGCCGCGCATTTGAATTCCGGTTGGAAGGAGAGCGGGTCCACCGCATCGCTGGTGACGGCATTGATGGCGAGATTGTCGCCAAACGAGTCATTCCAGTGAAACGGCGCAAAGCAGGTGCCGGGGCGTACCCGGTCTGTCACCACAGCAGGCAGAATGGCGCTGCCACGGCGGGAGCGCACCTCCACAAGGTCTTGTGCGCGTATGTCGAGTTCCGCAGCATCCTCCGGGTGAATTTCGATGAAGGGGCCGGGGTTCAGCTTGTTCAGCGTGGGGATACGCCCGGTCTTGGTCAGCGTGTGCCACTGGTGCTGCACCCGGCCTGTATTGAGAATGAGCGGAAAATCTCCATCCGGCATTTCGGCGGGCGCCAGATAAGGGCGGGCGAGGAAGAGAGCCCGTCCGCTTTTGGTGGGAAAGGTGAGGGCGGGGCGAGAACCATCTGGCGCCATGCGCAAGGTTTGGTTGATGCCGGTGTTGAGATAGCGGACAGGGTTGCGCGCGTCTGAATCCGGGTTTGCCACCGGCCATTGCAGAGGCCCCTTGCGCAAGCGGGCATGGCTGGCCCCGCGGATGTCGTAGCCGGTGGCCGGGTTCCAGCAGGCGCGGATTTCATCGAACACCTCGGCGGCACTGGCATAGGCGAAGGCCTCGCCATAACCCATCTCCTGTGCCACGCGGGCGATGATGAGCCAGTCCGGCAGCGCCTCGCCCGGTGGGTCTATGGTTTTGGGGGTGAGGGTCATGTTGCGTTCGGAATTGATCATCACGCCGTCACCCTCGGCCCAGAGCGCGCCGGGCAGGAGGATATCGGCATAGATGTTGGTTTCCGTATCCAGAAACGCATCCTGTGTGATGACGAGTTCTGCCGCCTTCAGCCCCGCGATCACATTGTCCCGGTTGGCAACGCTCGCGACCGGATTGGTGCAGATGATCCAGCAGGCGCGGATGTTCCCCGCCTTCATCTCCTCGAACATGGCGATGGTACCGCTGCCGCCCTGCGCGCGCAGGCTGCCACGGGGAATGGCCCAGTGGTCTTCGATGAAATGCCGGTCAGCCTCCACCATCGCGCTGCGCTGGCCTGGCAGGCCGGGGCCCATATAGCCCATCTCGCGCCCGCCCATGGCATTGGGTTGCCCGGTGAGGGAGAAGGGACCGCTGCCGGGCCGGCAGATCTTGCCGGTGGCGAGGTGCAGGTTGCAGATGGCATTGGTATGCCATGTGCCATGGGTGCTCTGGTTGAGGCCCATGGTCCAGCAGGTCATGAAGTCTTCCGCGTCTCCCATCCATTCAGCGGCACGGATGATGTCTTCACGCGCAAGGCCGGTGGTGGCGGCCACCTTCTCCGGTGTGTAATCGGCCAGAAAGGGCTCCATCTCCTCCCAGCCCTCGGTGTGGGCGGCAATGAAGGCCAGGTCTGTGTGCCCGGCTTGTAGCAGCAGGTGCAGAAGGCCATTCAGCAGCGCCATGTCCGTGCCGGGGCGGATAGGCAGGTAAAGATGGGCCTTGTCTGCGGTGGCGCTGCGGCGTGGGTCCACCACGATCAACCGCGCGCCTTTCTTCACCCGGTCCATCATGCGCAGGAACAGGATGGGGTGACAGTCCGCCATGTTCGCGCCGATGACGAAGAACAGATCTGCCTTGTCAAAGTCTTCATAAGAGCCGGGCGGGGCATCCGCCCCCAGTGAGAGCTTGTAACCAGACCCCGCACTGGCCATGCACAGGCGGGAGTTCGACTCCACATGCTGGGTCCGAATGAATCCTTTTGCGAGTTTGGTGGCCAGATACTGCGCTTCCAGCGTCATCTGGCCGGAGAGATAGAAGGAGATCGCATCTGGCCCGTGTTTATCCAGAATGGAGCGCAAATGCCGGGCTGTTTCCGTGATGGCGGCATCTGTGGAAACCGGCATCTGCGCCTGCGTGCGTGCGGGGCGCAGATAGGCGCGTTCCATGCGCCCATCTCCGGATATGGCCTGCGCGCAGGTCTGTCCCTTGGTGCACAGGCGTCCACCATTGGCCGGGTGGCTCTTGTCTCCACTCACCTTGGTGATGCGCCCCTGCTGCACCTGCATGACAATGCCGCATCCCACGCCGCAATAGGGGCACGCGCCCTTGACGCTGGTGCTCGCGTTGCTGGAGATGTGCATGTCCGGGTGCATCACGTTCATCGGCAGGCCGCTTCCTGAGAGCAAACGAAAAAAGGCCGCGAACCGAAGCTGGCGCTCTTACGGAAAGAGAGCCTGTTTCAGGTTAGCAGCCTTGCTGTGGAAAGCGTCCGCCATTGGACGCGTGATCGGGTAAATCCCTCATCTCCACGCAAGCTTTGTGCCACGCACAAAAGTGGCGCGGAACCTGCGATGCGTGGGTATGCTTTGGGTGGGGCAGGCTATTTCATGAGCATGAGCGATGGTATTGCTTTGGCATACGCCCAAGAAATGCGCATATAAAATACGCAGATGAAGTGTGGTCTATGCTGTATAGCTGTCTGCCACATCAGCATGCATTGCATGTGTGAAGCTGCTCTGGCATCAAAGCACAATGAACGACGCCGCCCTTTCCATTCTGGTTATCGATGAGAACGCCATTCGCGCGCAGATCATCGAGGAAGGACTGCGCGCGGCCGGGCATGAGCGTGTCACTGTCGTGCATGAAATTCAGGGTGTGGCGCGCATCGTGGAACGCATCGCGCCGGATGTGATTGTCATTGATCTCGAAAACCCAAATCGTGACATGCTGGAGAGCATGTTTCTGCTCTCGCGTTCCGTACGCAGGCCCATTGCGATGTTTGTCGATCGCTCAGACCGCGCATCCATCGAGGCGGCGGTAGAAGCCGGTGTGTCCGCCTATGTGGTGGACGGGTTGCGGCAGGAGCGGGTGAAGCCGATTGTCGATATGGCGATCAGCCGCTTCAATGCATTCTCCCGTATGACGCAAGAGCTGGAAGCCGCGCGCACCGCGCTGGAAAACCGCAAGCTGGTCGATCGGGCAAAGGCCATCCTCATGAAATCGCGCGGTCTTTCGGAGGATGAGGCATACAGGCTTCTGCGCACCACGGCCATGAAGCAGAACCGCAAGATCAGTGACATTGCCCAAAGCCTCATCATGGCGGCCGGGTTGCTGGAGGGCGAGCCATGAGCATGATGCCGGATATACGCATCGGTTTCGTGCCGCTGCTGGACAGCGCCATTCTGGTGAGCGCGGTGGAGAAGGGCTTCACGCATGCGGAGGGGCTGAATGTCATGCTCAGCCGTGAACCGTCCTGGAGCAGCGTGCGTGACCGGCTGGCCGTGGGCAGCCTGGATGCCGCCCATATGCTGGCCCCCATGCCGATTGCCGCCAATCTTGGTTTGTTTCCGCTTTCTCCTACCCTGATCGCACCAATCGCCATGGGGTTGGGAGGCAATGCGGTGACCGTATCGAACGCCCTTGCGCAGGAGTTGGCTCAGGCACGGGCTGGTGAGACGCTGGATGCCGGGCTGGTGGGGCGCGCCTTGCAGCAGGTGGTGGAGGTGCGCCGAGAGCGTGGTTTTCCGCCTTTGCGCTTCGGCGTGGTCTACAGCTTTTCAAGCCATAATTTCGAACTGCGATACTGGCTGGCAGCCTGTGGTATTGATCCCGATGCCGATGTTGAAATTGTAGTTCTGCCGCCACCCCAGATGCCACAGGCACTGGCTGACGGGCAGATTGATGGTTTCTGTGCCGGGGAGCCTTGGAATAGTGCGGCCGTGCAGCGCGGCGCAGGGCATATTGCAACGCTGAAGGCCCATATCTGGCGTTCCAGCCCGGAGAAGGTTCTGGGTGTTTCCCAGCCATGGGCGGAGCAGAACCCGCAGGCGCTGGATGCGCTGTTGCGCGCGCTTTATCGCGCTGCCCTGTGGTGTGGTGATGCTGCAAATCATGCGGAACTGGCGCAGTTGCTGTCTGTCCGCGTTGGGGTGGAGCCGCAACTGCTCATGGCCGGACTGTCCGGTGCATTGGACATTGCCTATGGACAACGCCTTCAGGTGGATGACTTTTTCCTGACCTCTGGCCGTGCCTCCACCTTTCCGTGGCAGAGCCATGCCCTGTGGTTTTACAGCCAGATGGTGCGCTGGGGCTATTGCAGCCATGTGCCGGAACAGGTGCGCATCGCGCGTGATTCCTACCGGCCGGATCTGTATCGCCGTGCGCTTCGGGCGCTGGGTGCGCCATTGCCGGGTGCAAATCTGAAGGTAGAGGGCGCATTGGTGGTGCCGACGCCGGTTGGTGCGGCGAATTCTGCGCTGGTACTGGGGCCGGATGGTTTCTTCGATGGTCAGATCTTCGATCCAGACCAGATCGAGGATTACATCCGTGCGCAAGCACGCAGTCTGTCCAGAAACTGAGCTTTCCCTGTCTCTTTTTCGCGCATGTGTATCAAATAGAGTGCAAATGACGCGTTGCACAACAAAGCTTATTGCAGATTTAGAATGAGTATGTTTTTCTAACTCATCCCAATTTCTGGTGCCCAATGACGGGCACCATGGCAAAGCCGCCAAACCGCGCAAGCTCCCTTCGGAGCGGGCAAAGGTTTTGCGGCTTTTTTGTTTTCAATTCCCGCTCCCGAACAGCTTTCTGCAGGACAGAGACCTGTGAAACAGAAGATGGCACCATGACAGACGCCGTATCAAAGCGCTTGTTTCTTCCGGCCCTCGCCATGCTGATGGGGCTGGCATCTGCCGCTTATGCAGAACCGCTGCCTGTTGAGAAGGATGAACTGAAGCTCGGTTTCATCAAGCTCACCGATATGGCGCCGCTGGCCATCGCGAAGGAGAAGGGCTTCTTCGAGGATGAAGGCCTTTATGTCACGCTGGAACCGCAGGCGAACTGGAAGGTGCTGCTGGACCGGGTCATCACCGGCGAGCTGGATGGTGCGCATATGCTGGCGGGCCAGCCGATTGCCGCCACCATCGGGTTCGGCACAAAGGCCGATATCGTGACGCCACTTTCGATGGATCTCAATGGCAATGCCATCACCGTTTCAAATGCGGTGTGGGAACAGATGAAGCCACATATTCCGAGCGGTGCGGATGGTAAACCGGAGCATCCCATCAAGGCAGATGCTTTGAAGCCGGTTGTGGAAAAGCTGCGCGGGCAGGGAAAAGCCTTCAAGATGGGCATGGTTTTCCCGGTTTCCACCCATAATTACGAACTGCGTTACTGGCTTGCTGCGGGTGGTATTAATCCCGGTTACTATTCGCCCAGTGACATAACCGGTCAGATCAAGGCCGAGGCGCTGCTTTCCGTAACCCCGCCACCCCAGATGCCCGCAACGCTGGAAGCTGGCACCATTGATGGTTACAGCGTCGGTGAACCGTGGAATCAGGCGGCTGTGTTCAAAGGCATCGGCGTGCCAGTGGTGACGGATTACGAGATCTGGAAGAATAATCCTGAGAAGGTCTTTGGCCTGACCAAGGAGTTCACACAGAAAAACCCGAATACAACGATTGCACTGACCAAGGCGCTGATCCGCGCCGCCCAGTGGCTGGATGAAAACAACAATGCCAACCGCGCGGAAGCAGTGGAGATTCTCTCCCGCCCTGAATATGTGGGTGCGGATGCCAAGGTCATCGCCAATTCCATGACCGGAACCTTCGAATATGAGAAGGGTGACAAGCGCGAAGTCCCCGATTTCAATGTCTTCTTCCGCTATAATGCGACTTATCCTTACTATTCGGATGCGGTCTGGTATCTCACCCAGATGCGGCGTTGGGGCCAGATTGCCGAGGGCAAGCCTGACAGCTGGTATGCGGATGTCGCGAAATCTGTCTACAAGCCAGAAATATACATGAAGGCTGCCGCGCTCCTTGTCGAAGAAGGCCATGTGAAGAAGGAAGACATCCCCTTCGGATCAGATGGATATCGTGCCCCAACGTCTGATTTTATCGATGGCGTGACCTATGACGGACGCACCCCGAATACTTACATCGACTCGCTCTCCATTGGCCTGAAGGGGCACCAGAAGGTGGACGGCGCGGATATCACCGGCGGCTGAGGCCGCAGGGCACGGCACAAGCGAGATGTGCAGCTGCACGCTGTGCAAGGCAGGCCCGGTGCGCTGTGAAGCAAGCACACAGTACGCCGGGCGGCTTCCCCAGATGATCAGGACAGGACCGAAGTCATGGCCAATATTTCAGATACTCTCAATGGCATAGCCGACAGGACCGCGCGGCGGGAGCGCATGTTCCAGCGCATCAACCGGGCCGCCGGCTGGCTGAACGTTCTGGGCCTTGGATTTGTGGTGCCGCTTTTGCGCATGGCGGTGGGCGATAATGTGCCTGAGCAGTTGCGTGAACTAAAGCGCGTGCTGCTGGTTCCGCTGGCGGGCATTCTGGTATTTCTTGCCATCTGGGCGGCATTGGCGCCGCGTGTGCAGACTTCGCTTGGCGCCATTCCCGGCCCGATGGCGGTATGGGAGCAGGCCGGTGTGCTACTCTCCGATCATGCCGCAGAGCGCCAGAAGGCGGTGGACTTCTATGCACGGCAGGATGCCCGTAATGAAGCTTTCATTGCGTCAGGAAAGCCAGAGCAGGTGCGTGAGCGTTCCTATACCGGTCGCCCCACTTATGTTGATCAGATTTTCACATCCCTGATTACTGTAGGTCTTGGCTTTATAATCGCGACCATTATTGCCATTCCGGTCGGAATTGGGTCCGGTCTGTCGCAGACCTTCAGCGGTGCGATCAATCCTCTGATCCAGATTTTTAAGCCGGTGTCGCCTCTGGCCTGGTTGCCGATTGTCACCATGGTGGTTTCGGCGGTGTATCTGAACCCGTCGGATCTGCTGCCCAAGTCCCTTGTGGTGTCGGCTGTCACGGTCACGCTGTGCTCGCTGTGGCCCACCATCATCAACACCGCGCTGGGTGTGGGCGCGATCGACAAGGATCTCATGAATGTGGGCAAGGTGCTCCAGCTCTCCACCTTCACCACCCTGCGCAAGCTGGTTCTGCCATCTGCCCTGCCGCTGATCTTCACCGGGCTGCGTTTGTCTCTGGGCGTGGGCTGGATGGTGTTGATCGCCGCTGAGATGCTGGCGCAGAATCCCGGCCTTGGAAAGTTCGTGTGGGATGAGTTCCAGAACGGCTCATCAACCTCTCTGGCGCGCATCATGGTTGCCGTTTTCACCATTGGTATCATCGGCTTCGCGCTGGATCGGCTGATGTATGCGCTCCAGTCCGCCTTCACCTTCTCTTCGAACCGCTGAGGGCTGCGCGATGATATCACCAACGCCATCCTCTCCCATTCTTGCGGCCTGTGGCGTCTCCAAGGGGTTCGGTTCCGGTGAGACGCGCAATGCGGTGCTTGAGGGGATCGATCTGGAAATCCACGAAGGGGAATTCGTGGCCATTGTCGGCTTCTCTGGGTCCGGAAAATCCACGCTCATCTCCCTGCTGTGCGGGCTGGCGCAGCCGGATGCCGGGCAGGTTCTGTTTCGTGGTGCGCCAGTGGAAGGTCCTTCCCCGCGCATTGGTGTGGTGTTCCAGAATTATGCGCTGATGCCGTGGCTCTCCGTGGAGGCCAATGTCGCGCTGTCGGTGGATGCCGTCCATGCACAGCTCTCGAAGGCGGAGCGGCGCGAGATTGCGACCACCTATATCGACATGGTGGGGCTATCGCACGCAAAGGACCGCAAGCCGGCGGAGCTCTCCGGCGGCATGCGCCAGCGCGTATCCGTTGCACGTGCACTGGCCATGCGCCCCGAAGTTCTGCTGCTGGATGAACCGCTCTCTGCACTTGATGCGCTCACCCGCTCCAAGTTGCAGGATGAATTCGCGGCAATCTGCGAGAAGGAAAAGAAGACCATTCTCCTCATCACCAACGATGTGGACGAGGCTATTCTTCTGGCAGATCGTATTGTGCCGCTAACCCCCGGCCCCAACGCCACGCTGGGCCAGGCCGTGGCGGTGGATCTGCCCCGTCCGCGTGAGCGTGGGGCCATGAATTCGAATGATGAATTCATCCGCCTGCGCGGTGAGGTGACGGAATATCTGCTGGATATGGGCGCGCAGCGCGGCGTGGATGCGCAGGCGCAGATTGTTCTGCCCAATGTGGTGCCCATCACCCAGAAGATGCGCGTGCAGAAACTGCCGGCGGCCTATGAGAAGCGTGCGCACTCTCCGATGGAGCGCCGTTTCGTGGAATTCTCCGGCATCACAAAGATCTATCCTACGCCCAAAGGCCCGTTGACGGTGGTGGATGGATTCGACCTGAAGATCGATAAGGGCGAGTTCATCTCCATCATCGGCCATTCGGGTTGCGGCAAGTCCACTGTGCTGTCCATGGCGGCGGGGCTCACCTCCATCTCCGGCGGTGGCGTCATTCTGGATGGGCGCGAGGTTTCCGGCGCGGGGCCGGATCGGGCCGTGGTGTTTCAGGCGCCCTCCCTCATGCCCTGGCTGACAGCGCGGGAGAATGTGGCGCTGGGGGTGGACAAGGTTTATCCCGATGCCACCTCCGGTGAGCGCCGCGACATCGTGGAATATTATCTCCACCGTGTCGGGCTGGGCGAGGCCATGCACCGCTCAGCGGCGGATCTCTCCAATGGCATGAAGCAACGGGTCGGCATTGCCCGCGCCTTTGCTCTCTCGCCCAAGCTTCTGCTGCTGGATGAACCCTTTGGGATGCTCGACAGCCTGACCCGCTGGGAGCTTCAGGAAGTGCTGATGGAGGTGTGGACGCGCACCAAGGTCACCGCCATTTGTGTCACCCATGATGTGGATGAGGCGATCCTGCTCGCGGACCGGGTGGTGATGATGTCGAACGGGCCGAATGCGCGCATCGGCAACATCATGAAGGTGGATCTGCCGCGCCCGCGCAGCCGTAAGGCTCTGCTCTCACATCCGGATTACTACGCCTATCGCGAAGAGCTGCTCGATTTTCTTGAAGCTTATGAGGGCGGCGCGACGCCCGACCCCGAGCAACTCATCGCTATCCAGAACAAGCGGGCGGAGCGCATCGCGCGCCAGAACAGCCGCCCAACCTTTGCAGCGGAGTGACCGCCATGAGCGCCACACAGCCACAACAGCTCGTCATCGTCGGCAATGGTATGGCCCCCGGGCGCATGCTGGAAGAGTTGTTCGAGAAGGCCCCCGGCCTCTACGACATCACCATTTTCAATGCCGAGCCGCGCGTCAATTATGATCGCATCATGCTTTCGCCGGTTCTATCCGGAGATAAGTCTTATGAAGAAATCATCATCCACGATGATGATTTCTATACGCAGCATGGCATCACGCTCCATAAGGGTGCGAAGGTGACGCAGATTGACCGCGCGGCAAAAACCGTGACGGCTGAGAATGGCATCACCTCTTCTTACGACAAGCTGGTAATCGCCACCGGTTCCGCGCCTTTCATTATTCCCGTGCCGGGCGCTTATCTTCCCGGCGTGCGCGCCTATCGCGATCTGGATGATGTGAGCGCGATGTTGGAGGTCGCGCGCGGCAGGGGGCATGGCGCAGGCCGGGCTGTTGTTATCGGTGGTGGTCTGCTGGGGTTGGAGGCGGCCTATGGGCTGAAGCGGCAGGGCATGGATGTCACCGTGGTGCATCTCATGCCCACCCTGATGGAACGCCAGCTTGACCCCGCTGCCGCCTATCTTCTGGAGAAAGCGCTCACCGCGCGTGATATTTCCATCGTCACCAAGGCCAACACCCGCGCGATTGTGGGTGATGCGTGGGCGGTTGGGGTGGAACTGGAAGATGGCCGTATCCTGCCGGCTGATCTGGTGGTGATGGCGGTAGGTATCCGTCCGTCCACCCAGCTTGCCAAAGAGGCGGGCCTGCTGACCAATCGCGGTGTCGTGGTGGATGATGGCATGTCCACATCCGATCCCGACATTTACGCGCTGGGCGAGTGCATGGAGCATCGCGGCATGTGCTACGGCCTTGTCGCGCCGCTGTATGAAAGTGCGCGCGTGCTGGCCTGTCGGCTTGCTGGAGAAGATGCGGCCTATGAGGGCTCTGTCACCTCCACCAAGCTGAAGGTCACGGGCGTCAATCTCTTCTCCGCGGGTGATTTCGCGGAAGCACCGGGGCGCGAGGAAATCGTGCTTCGCGACGCCTCATCTGGAATATACAAACGTCTGGTCTTGCAGGATAATCGCATCATCGGCGCGGTGATGTATGGCGATGTGACCGACGGTCCATGGTATTTCGACATGCTCAAGCGCGGTACGGATGTGACCGCATTGCGCGAGACGCTGATCTACGGCCAATCCTTTCAGGGTGGCGGGCAGTTGGACCCCGCCGCGGCGGTTGCCGCGCTTGCGGATGATGCCGAGATCTGTGGCTGCAATGGTGTGTGCAAGGGCAAGATCGTTTCCACCATCACCGCCAAGGGGCTGACCACGCTTGCCGATGTGCGCGCCCACACCAAGGCCTCCGCGTCTTGCGGGGCCTGCACCGGGCTGGTGGAACAGTTGATGACGCTGACGCTGGGCGATCATTACAAGCCTGCCGCAGTTGAGCCGATGTGTGGCTGCACAGACCTTGGTCATGATGATGTACGCCGCCTGATTGTGGCGAAGGGGCTGAAGACTATCCCTGCCGTGATGCAGGAACTGGAATGGAAGACCTCCTGCGGTTGCGCCAAATGCCGGCCGGCTCTCAATTACTATCTCGTCTGTGATTATCCAGATGAATATGCGGATGATTACCAGTCCCGTTTCATCAATGAGCGCGTGCACGCCAATATCCAGAAAGACGGCACCTATTCTGTTGTGCCACGCATGTGGGGCGGCGTGACGTCTGCCGCAGAACTGCGCGCCATCGCCGATGTGGTGGACAAGTTCGAGATCCCGATGGTGAAGGTCACGGGTGGTCAGCGCATAGATCTGCTGGGCATTCACAAGGAAGACCTGCCGGCGGTGTGGGCGGATCTGGGACAGGCGGGTTTTGTCTCCGGTCAGGCCTATGCCAAGGGGCTGCGTACGGTGAAGACCTGCGTGGGTTCGCAATGGTGCCGCTTTGGCACGCAGGATTCCACGGGTCTGGGTATCCGGCTGGAGAGGTTCATGTGGGGTTCCTGGACCCCGGCCAAGCTGAAGCTCGCGGTTTCAGGTTGTCCGCGCAATTGTGCGGAAGCAACCTGCAAGGATATCGGCATTATCTGCGTGGATTCCGGTTACGAAATCCATTTTGCCGGGGCGGCAGGTCTCGATATTCGCGGCACCGAAGTTTTGGGGCAGGTCAAGACCGAGGATGAGGTGCTGGAACATGTCTGCGCCCTCACCCAGATGTACCGCGAGCAGGCGCGTTATCTTGAGCGCATCTACAAATGGGCCAAGCGCATCGGCACGGAAGAGATCCGCGCGCAAATCATGACCGACCCGGCCCGCCGCCGCGCCTATTACGAGCGCTTCGTCTTCAGCCAGAAATTCGCGCAGGTGGACCCGTGGTCCGAGCGTGTTTCGGGCAAGGACAAGCATGAGTTCAAGCCGATGGCGGTCATCGCCGAAGCTGCCGAGTGAGGGGTATCGCCATGTTGATCACGAATACGGATTTACAGAGCGCCGAGGCCGGCTGGATCGTCATCGGTCATATCGACCAGATTCCCGTGCGCGGTGCGCGTTGTGTGAAAACGCCGCTGGGCAAGTTCGCGGTGTTTCGTACGGCGGATGGTGGTGTCTTCGCACTGGAAAACCGCTGCCCGCACAAGCAGGCTTCACTGGCAGATGGCATCGTGCACGGCCATTCCGTCACGTGCCCGATGCACAACTGGGTGATCTCGCTGGAAACGGGTGCTGCGCAGGGGGCAGATGAAGGGCAGGTGCTGACCCTTCCGGTGCGCAATGAAGGCGGCACACTGTTGCTGCACCTTGGCGCTGTTGCCGGCGTGCTTCAGGTTGCTGCGGAATAGACTTGAACAGTGAAGTTGGGCGCATGTGCTTGTCCAGAAGAGGCGCCGGCTTCAGCAGGCAAGGCATGCCTCCAGTTCAGTGACATGGAGACTTGCAACAGGGCTTTGGTCTCGATCTGTTCGTGCCGCCTGGCCCACCCGATAACCCATTTTCAGGAATCTATTTCCGGTGTTCCCGGAATCCATTCAGGAGGTTGCCCATGACCCGCGCTGCTTCTGGACCTGTTGTGCCCGCCCGCACGCCTGCCCGTCTGCCTGCACGGGTGGAGGCGCTCTCTGTATTGCCGGTTTTCCTGCCGCTCAAAGGCAAGCAGGTTTTGGTGGCAGGGGGCACGGATGCCGCAGCATGGAAGGCAGAGCTGCTCCATGCCGCTGGTGCGCATGTGCACGTGCACGCGCCACAGATGGGCGACACGATGGCGGCGCTTGTCGCGGATGGTAGGGAACGGGATGGCCGCCTCATCCATCATGCCGTCTCATGGCGTTCGGCGCAGCTGGAGGGGTACGCCCTTGCCGTGGCGGATCTGGCGGGTGATGAGGCGAAGACCTTCGCTGCCGCTGCCCGCAAAGCCGGGGTGAGCGTGAATATCATCGACCAGCCGGCCTTGTGTGACTTTCAGTTCGGCTCCATCGTCAATCGCTCGCCGGTGGTGGTGGGGATTTCAACCGATGGTGCCGCCCCGGTGCTGGGGCAGGCCATTCGTCGGCGTATTGAAACACTGCTTCCGCGCCATATTGCAGTGTGGGGCGCGCTGGCATCGCGCATTCGCCAGAAGGTTTCGGAGCGGCTGAACAGCGCCAGCGCCCGACGTGGCTTCTGGGACCGTTTCGCCGAGCGTGCCCTGAGTGCGCCCGATGCGCCGACAGATGAGGCCAACTGGCACAATCTTCTGGATGCAGCGCCCTGCACGCCCGCACAGGGCAGCGTGACGCTGGTGGGGGCTGGACCGGGGGACCCCGAACATCTGACCCTGAAAGGCATGCGTGCGCTTCAGGCGGCGGATGTGATCCTCTTCGACGATCTGGTCTCTCCTGAACTGCTGGAACTGGCCCGGCGCGAGGCCAAGCGCATGCTGGTGGGCAAGCGCGGTGGGCGCGAGAGTTGCCGGCAGGAAGATATCAATGCCCTGATGCTGCGCTTTGCACGGCAGGGCAAGAATGTGGTGCGCCTCAAGGCGGGCGATCCCTCCATCTTTGGTCGTTCGGGCGAGGAAATTGCATTTCTGGAGGCGGCGGGCATCCGAGTGCGGGTGGTGCCGGGCATCACCACGGCCAGCGCGCTTGCTGCTGGGCTGAACACGTCGCTCACTCATCGTGATACAGCGCAGGCTGTGCGTTTTGTGACCGGCCATTCCCGCAAGGGCATGCTGCCGGAGACGCTGGATTGGAAGGCTCTGGCCGACAAGTCCACCACCTCCATCTTCTACATGGGCGGGCGAACGGCCGAAGAGATTTCACGCAAGCTGCTGGCAGAGGGCATGGATGCCGCAACGCCGGTTGTGGTCGCAGCCAATGTGAGCCGCCATAATGAACGCCGTTGGCATGGCCCGCTCTCGGCTCTGCCGCAAGGCATTGCGCAGATTGGATATGATGATCCGGTCATTATCGGCATTGGTGGTGTGTTCACGGAAAGGCTCAGCTTGATGCAGGAGGATGCAGATGTCCCTGCCCGGCCGCAGCAGGCGGCGCTGGCGGGGTGAGTGCGACACGGCGCATCTTTCGGATCTTCTGCACGCGAGGGCTACGCATTATCGTGAATGCATATGGTTCTTCAGTCCGATCTCGCCGCATGTCCCTGCATCTGCGATGCCTATCCCGTCCGCAGATGCCATCTCTCACCGCCCATCGGCACGGCGGCGGCAGAGCATGGGGCCGTAGATCGCGGTGAACCCGGCGAAGCCCAGGGACCAGGCCGCCGCCGCGGTCCACATCAGGGCCATGGACCATTCCGGCAGCAGCGCCATGCCCACGCGCGCCACCAGTGCCAGAGTGACCAGCACATAAACCAGTTGCGTGCCTCGTGATGCGATCAGCGCGTGGCCGCTATGGCCCAGTGTGGCACGCGTCATCATGGCTAGTGTCATCAGGCCGACGCTGCCAATGGCCCAGATATGCAGCCCCACAGGAGTGGGCAGTGCATTCGCCCAGAGCGCGCTCGTTCCGGTGGCAAGAAAGCCGAGGGCGCTGAAGAAGAAGGCGGCGTGCAGCACCAGCACCAGCGGGTCCGCCACTGTGCGCCAGCCGCGCCAGCGGGCCAGCCGCAGCATGCTTCCCGTGCCGCCTGCCAGCAGCAATGCGCCGGTCAGAGCCGCTTCGGGGAAGATGATCCATGCCAACAGCGCGATGGCGCATACCACGAGCAGGCCGGCATCCAGCTTGTCAAAGGCCGTGGGGCGGGTCTCGCCCCGCCGGGCCAGCCAGTTGCCGGTGAAGCTTGGCACCACCCGCCCGCCGATCAGCAGAATGAGAAAGACGGTGATGGCCATCGCCGCGCGGGCCGAATACTCCGCCGCGCCATGAAACTGCGCTTCCAGATGAAAGGATAGATTGGTCAATGCCAGTAGCAGAACCAGCACGATAACCTTGAGGTTTCGCCAGTTGCGCCCCGCCAACACTTCGCGCCCCACCACTATGGAGAACACGACAAGGAAGGCGACATCAATCACCATCGCCGCGCCCCAGCCGATGATGGCCGCGCATAACACCGCTGCGCGCCCCGCCAGCCAGAGCAGCGCCAGGGCGCCCAGCGTGGCACCGGCCACGGGCAGGCGTCCGGTCCAGTTCGGAATGGCGGTGAGGAGAAACCCGGCAATCACCGCACCACCGAAGCCGAACAGCATTTCATGGCTGTGCCATGTGATCGCGGCGAATGTGGTGGGCAGTTGTATCTCACCCGAAAATACCGCAGGCCAGATCGCGATCGCAACCAGAGCGAACAAGCCCGCGCCCAAAAAGAAGGGGCGGAAGCCACCGCTCAGCAAGGCCATGCCGGTGAAGTTTCTCTGGGTCTGGGCCGTGCCCATGGTGACTCTCCTTCGGTCGCCTGTTTCTGGCGACTAACGCACCCTGATATGTGCACCGGGTGCAGGTTCAACCTATTGTGCGGGTCGATGTTTTTTCATCTCATCCGGGTTCCGCTTTCGAAACCTCCCGCCGTGCTCAGGCCATCTATCCCGATCAACAAGTGCGCTTCAGCATCGTGCAGGCGTGCTCAAAGATTTTTGAATATGGCTTGGTTTCAATCTCAGAACAGGAACAGGCCATGGGCACCCGCTGTCGCGCCCAGAATAGTGATTGATGCCAGAGTGAGCAGCAGCAGGTGCAGGCCCATGGTCCGGCGCAGCAGGGCATCCGGCGTGGCGCGGGCTGCGGCTTCAAACCGTTGACGCAACAGCGGCTCCACCACGAAAACCGCCATCATGAACACACCCCACAACAGCACCATCGCGGACATCCACCAGAAGGCGGGGTCGTGAAAGCGGTCCCACAGTTCCAGCCGCCATGTCATCCAGAATCCGGTGAGCCCGGCCAGCGGAATGGAGAACCGCACCTGTGCCGCGAAGCGATGTTCTACTGCATCGAAAAAGTCCGCGCCCACCATGCCCGCGCGGCGGCGCGCCAGCGGCAGAATGACGAGCGTGACAAAGGAGACGCCGCCAATCCAGTGCACGATGGAAAGCACATGCAGCGCGCGGGCAAGGGTCACGTCATCCATAACGGCTGTCCTTCATCGCGGCGGTCCGTGCCATCTCGGATGCCGGGCGGATGTGCTTCCGGTGGCTGAGATATTTCATCCAAGGCATCGGTGCATGTTCTGTTTCATTGGGCGTGCGCCAGAAGTTCATGCGCCCCCAAATATTCTGAGCATATGAAGCGGTCGCAGTTTATTCACGTGAGCGGGGCTCCGTTTCACGCGAAAATGCTCTCGCCCCCAAGAAGCGCTCTAGCCTCCAAGTGCTGACATATGGCGCGAAAGGGCCGGGCCGCCATTGCGCGAGATCACGAAATCATGCCCCTTCGGCTTGGCCCTGATCGCCGCCGCAATGGCATCATGCAGGAGTGTGTCATCAGTACTGGCGCGCAGGGGCGTCTTCAGGTCGTGTTCTTCCTCCTGGCCGAGGCAGCTGTGCAGCACGCCGGTGGCACTCACACGCACACGGTTACAGGTTTCGCAGAAATTGTGGGTCATCGGCGTGATGAAGCCGATGCGCCCGCCCGTTTCCGCAACGCGCACATAGCGGGCCGGGCCACCGGTGCGCTCGGGCGTATCGATGAGGGGCATTCGGGCTTCGATCTGCTGGCGCAACTGGTCGAGCGGGAGATACTGGTCGATGCGATCCACGCCGACATCACCCAAAGGCATGGTTTCGATAAAGGTGAGATCCATGCTGCGTGAATGTGCGAAGTCGATAAGATCGAACACCTCTTGGTCTGTGGTTCCGGCCAGAGCTACCGCATTCAGCTTCACCTTAAGTCCGGCCTCCAGCGCGGCGCGGATGCCGTCCATCACCACGGCCAGCATGCCGCGTCGGGTCAGGGCGCGAAAGCGGGCGGCATCCAGTGTATCAAGCGAGATATTCACCCGCTTCACACCAAGGCGCGCCAGATCATCCGCATAACGGGCCAGCTGGGTGCCATTGGTGGTCAGGGTCAGTTCACCAAGCCTGCCGCTTTTGAGGTGGCGCGAGAGACCGGTGAACAGGTCCATGATGCCCTTGCGTACCAACGGTTCGCCCCCGGTGATGCGCAACTTGCGGACACCCAGTGTCACGAAGGCGGAGGCAAGGCGGTCCAGTTCCTCGATTGTCAGAACCTGATCGCGCGGCAGGAAGCGCATGTCATCGGACATGCAATAGACGCAGCGCAGGTCGCATCGGTCTGTCACGGAAAGGCGCACATAGGTGATGCGGCGACCGAACATGTCCATCATCGCGCAGGAAGAGGCGGATGAAGAGGGAGAGGCGCTCATGGTCATATCTCCTCCGCCAGTCTGTCGGGTATGGCGTTCAGGTTATGGTCGTGCCCATGGTCGCAGCCCGGCAGATGGGCGCAGGCTGCCATATCCGCCATGTCGGCCACATCCAGTTCCAGAAAGGCGGCAATGGCGTGCAGGCGCGCGGCTGTCATCGGTTCGCACTGGGTGTGCAGCAAGGCGTCCATCGGGCGCAGGGCGGCGAGTTCCTCGGCGGAGGCAATGGTGGTGCCAAGATCACGCAGCAACCCATCGCCGATACCGTAGATCCAGCCATGCACGGTCACGTCCATGCCGTGCGCCCAGGCGGTTTTCATCACGGGCGTGGCGGCGAGGCGGCGCATCTGCATCTCGACATTCAACTCGCACAGCCGGTTCAGGCGCGCAGTCGGGTCGGGGTTGAGATCTATTTCTGCGCGGTGACGCACATACAGATCAACGATGGGGGCAAGCCAGTGATCCACCAGCCGGCCACCACCACTGGCATCATCCGCGTCAATCATGGCCCGGCGCACGCCGCCGCAGCCATAATGACCGCAGACGATGATATGGCGCACCCGTAGCACCTCCACCGCAAACTCCAGCACCGAGAGCATGTTCATGTCGCTGGAATGGATGACATTGGCGATGTTGCGGTGAACGAAGATCTCGCCCGGGTCCAGCCCCACCACGTCATTGGCCGGAACGCGGCTGTCGGAGCATCCGACCCACAGGAAGCGTGGCGCTTGCAGTTCTGCCAGACGGCTGAAGAATGTGGGGTCTTCCTCCGTCTTGCGCTGCGCCCAGGCGAGATTGCGGTCGAACAGTTCATCCAGAACGTGCTCGGCCTGCTCCCGGCTTGCCTGCGCCATATCGGCCTGTGCCATGTCCGCGAGTCCTCTTTCAACCCGGCCTGTGGTCGTGCTCATGCTCATGGTGATGATCGTGCCCATGCGCATGGGCGTGGCCATGGCCATGGCCATGGCCGCTACCCTGTCCACACCCGCAGCCCCCTCCGCCACCGGAACATCCTCCACCGCTGAACAGTTCTTCCTCCTGTCGCCCGCCAGCCTGTGCAGCCTCATCCTCGGCCTCGCGGGCCATGGACCATTCCAGCATGGTGCGCAGACAGGTGGCAGCCGGATCGGTGCTGCGTTCGATCGCGGTCATCAGCGCCAGCCAGGCTTCATCATCTGCGCCCTCGCTGAAGCGTGCGCACGCGCCGGCGGCATATTCGCCAACGCTCTCTTCCATCTTTGCGCCAGCGGTTTCCACGCGCATGGCCAACGTGACATCACCAAGGGCGAACAGAACATCCTGAGCAATGCGCTCATCCTGCAACTGATGCAGCAGCGAGCCGAGCAACATGGCAACCTCCTGAAGCTGTTTCTGTGAAAGCTTGAACCGGGCTTTCCCGGAAACGGCATGAGAATAAGGGGGGCGAGCCTGCCCCCCTGAAAATAAAGGGCTTTACTGAACCAGCGGGCTGGATGCCCCCTCAAGTTCAATGCCGCGAATATCGGCGTGCCCGGCAAGCAGGGTCAGATACTGGCGGACCGCGATGTGCCAGGAGGCATCTTCCAACCGCGAGGCAATGGATTCCTCCATCGCATCGAACGGCAGGGCGCGTCCTTCGATGCGATGCGCCACGCGCACAATATGCACGCCATAACGCGTCTCCACCGGCTCGGGATGGACTGACCCGGGGGTCATGCCGGTCAGCGCCGTTTCGAATTCGGGAACGGTCTGGCCTGGTCCGATCTGGCCAAGGCTGCCGCCCAACTCGCGGGAGGGGCAGGCGGAATGCTTCAGGGCGAGTTCCTCGAATGTGGCCTCGCCCGTCTGGATGCTGCGCAGCACCGCCTGTGCGGTCTCACGCGCGGCCGCCCGCCCGGCCGCATCATCCTTCGCCGCCGGCAGAAGGATGTGCGAGACCTCGTAAAGGTCTTCCGTGCGGAAGGCCGCCGGATTGCGCTCATAATAGCGCCGGCATGTGTCGTGATCTGCCTTCGGCACTTTCACTTCCTGCTCAAGCAGGGCACGGATGAGAGCTTCTTCATCCGTTTCCTTCAGGCCCGCCGCATCCAGTTCCGGCTCGGGCGAGAGACCGAGGCGGGCGACCTCGGCCAGCAGAAGCTCCCGCACCACCAGTGCGCGAGCTGCGGCTTCCCACGCGGCGATCGGAGTTGTGGCGGCATGGTTCTGAATCTCCCGCGCAATATCTGCGCGGGAGATGGAAACGCCATTTACCGAGACTTGCCCCATCTTGCGTGTCTTGGGAGAGGCTTCGACATTGCGGATGATTTCAACCATGGTCGTCACTCCGCCGGAGGTGCGACGCGCATCGCGCGTGGCACAGGCTTGGCCACCGGTCCGGGCTTGCGCGCCCGCACCACCTGATAGCCCCTGCGGCCCAGATACCAGACCGGGGCGCTCCACACATGCACAAGGCGCGTGAAGGGGAAGACCAGAAAGATGGTCATGCCCAGCAGGATATGTGCCTTGAAGATCGGGTTCACATCCAGAATGTAGGAGGCCGCCTCCGGATGCAGGGTGAGGATGCCCTGTGCCCAGTTCATGAACTTGTGCATCTCATGCCCATCCATGTGCTCAAGCGAGACGAAGATGGTGGAGAGGCCAAGCGTGAGCTGCACCCACAGAACGAGCAGGATCGCGGTATCGCCAAAACTGGAATTGGCCCGCACCCGCGCATCAAACAGACGCCGGTGCGCCAGCAGCGAGATGCCGATGAAGCAGATGACACCGGCAATGCCGCCCACGATCACCGCCATGGCCTGCTTGGTGCTGGAGGCGATGTTCATCATTTCAAAGACCCAGAGCGGGGTCAGCAACCCTGCCGCGTGGCCCATGAAGATGACCAGAATGCCAACATGGAACATGTTGGAGCCCCAGCGCAGCTGACTGCGGCGCAGAAGCTGGGAAGAGCCGGTTTTCCAGGTATATTGTTCGCGGTCGAACCGCATCAGTGAGCCAAGGAAGAACACCGTGAGGGCGAGGTAGGGATACCAGCCGAACAAGGCGTTGTTGATGGCCTCATATGTCGTAATGCCGGGCATGGCCGAGCTCCATCAATTGGCAGGTTGGCGCACGTCGCGCCGCGCGGCGCGCAATTGCGTGCGGAAGCGTTCCACGGAGCATCCGTCCATGGCATCGCCCGGGCCGAAGGTGACCGCGGTTTCTTCCCACTCCTTGTCCAGGGCTTCGAGATCCGCGACGGGGTTGTCGGTTTTGGCTGTCTGTTGCGACAGAATATCCGCCGGCACGGTGTGCAACTCCCCCGCGAGGATGCGCAGCGCGATGAATATGGCGGCGTAGTCTGAACCGCGCTCCAGCAGACGCTCTTCCAGCTGCGCCAGAATATGCGTCACATCCTTCAGCAGTCCGCAGGCTTCTGCCCATGGACGTGTGGCTGCGAACTCCAGGAAGAGCGGCAGATAATCTGGCAGCTCATTGGCGTCCACATAGAGACCACCCTTTTCGTAAAGGGCGGCAAGATCCACCATCGCCTGCCCTCGGTCTCGGCTTTCGCCATGCACATGCTCGAACAGGTGCAGGGAGAGACGGCGGGTGCGGTCGAAGAGGGCCACATAGTTTTCTTGCAGGACATAAAGATCGTCCTGCTCCAGCCGCGTCAGCAGCGGCTGGAGGGCTGCGCGTGTATACGCGTCAACCAGTTTTTCCTGTGCCAGCACATCGGCCAGATCAGGGGCGGCTTCGACCAGCTCCTCACGCGGATAGGTGAGGAGCTGGGAAAGGACGCGCAGGGTGAGAATTTGGCTGGAAGCCGGAGCCGCATGGGCCATCATTCCACCTCCATCGGGGTGCGCAACTTCATGTTCGGCTTGTTGGGGCTGCCAAACAGGTTGATGTCCGTCTCGCCGGACGAGCAGCCATTGCCGAAGGTGAAGCCGCAGGATCCGCGCATGTCGAACGCGTCATCTCCCCATTCGCGGTGCGCGGTGGGAATGACGAAGCGGTCTTCGTAATTGGCGATCGCCATCATCTGGTACATGTCGTCAATGTCATTGCCAGTGAGGCCGACACGGGTGGCGATGCTCTCGTCAAGACGGCCATCCACGGTCTTGGCCCGCATATAGGCGCGCATGGCCAGCATGCGTTCCAGCGCGAGGGCCACTGGCTCCTCATTGCCTGCCGTGAGAAGATTGGCGAGATACTTCATGGGGATGCGCAGCGAGCGCACATCCGGCATGCCATCATCCACACCCATCTTGCCCGCTTCTGCGGCAGACTGGATGGGCGAGAGCGGGGGCACGTACCACACCATCGGCAGGGTGCGATATTCAGGATGCAGCGGGAAGGCCACCTTCCAGTCCATCGCCATCTTCCAGATGGGTGAATGGCGTGCTGCTTCCAGCCAGGATTCCGCCACGCCATCCGCGCGCGCCTGGGCGATCACGGCCGGGTCGCTGGGATCAAGGAACAGGTCGAGCTGGGCCTGATACAGGTCCTTCTCATCCGGTGTGCTGGCGGCCTCCTCGATGCGGTCTGCATCATAGAGCAGCACGCCAAGGTAACGGATGCGGCCGACGCAGGTTTCCGAGCACACGGTGGGCTGACCCGCCTCGATACGCGGATAACAGAAGATGCACTTCTCCGACTTCCCCGAAGACCAGTTGTAATAGATCTTCTTGTAAGGGCAGCCCGAGACGCACATGCGCCAGCCGCGGCACTTCTCCTGATCGATCAGGACAATGCCGTCTTCCTCACGCTTGTAGATGGCGCCGGAGGGGCAGGATGCCGCGCAGGTCGGATTGAGGCAGTGCTCGCACAGGCGCGGAAGGTACATCATGAAGGTGTTTTCAAACTGACCATAGATGTCAGTCTGCACGCCTTCGAAGTTCACATCCTTCTTGCGCTTCTCGAATTCACCGCCAAGAATTTCCTCCCAGTTCGGGCCCCACTCGATCTTTTCCATGCGCTGGCCGGAAACCAGCGAGCGCGGGCGAGCGGTAGGGAATGCCTTGGATTCCTTCGCATTGTGAAGATGCTCGTAATCGAAGGTGAAGGGCTCGTAATAGTCGTCAATTTCCGGCAGATCGGGATTGGCGAAAATATTGGCGAGAACGCGCCACTTCGCGCCGATTCTCGGCTCGATCTTGCCGTTCTTCTTGCGGCGCCAGCCGCCGTTCCACTTCTTCTGGTTTTCCCACTCGCGCGGGTAACCAATGCCGGGCTTCGTCTCCACATTGTTGAACCATGCGTATTCCACACCCTGACGGCTGGTCCACACATTCTTGCAGGTGACGGAGCAGGTGTGACACCCGATGCACTTATCGAGGTTCAGCACCATTGCGATCTGGGCGCGGATCTTCATTCGGCCAACTCCCGTGCATGGGCTGCGGGAAGCTCGTCTTCCAGCCAGTCCACCTTGCTCATCTTGCGGATGATAACGTATTCATCGCGGTTAGCGCCCACGGTTCCGTAGTAGTTGAAGCCGTAGGACAGTTGTGCGTAGCCCCCAATCATGTGGGTGGGCTTCAGCACGGTGCGGGTGACAGAGTTATGGATGCCACCACGGTTCCCGGTCATCTCGGAGCCGGGCGTGTTAATGATCTTCTCCTGGGCGTGATACATCATCATCATGCCGTTCATGATGCGCTGGGAAACAACCGCACGGGCTGTCAGCGCACCATTGGAGTTGAACACTTCAACCCAGTCATTATCGACAATGCCGGCGCTCTTCGCGTCATCTTCAGAGATCCACACCACCGGCCCGCCACGGTTGAGCGTGAGCATCAACAGATTGTCGGTATAGGTGGAGTGAATGCCCCATTTCTGGTGCGGCGTCAGGAAGTTGAGCGCGATTTCCGCATTGCCGTTCGGCTTCTTTCCACGCACGCCGGCAATGGTCTTCAGGTCCACCGGCGGCTTCCAGGTCACGAAGCCTTCACCGAAGGCTCGCATCCACAGATGGTCCTGATAAAGCTGCTGGCGACCGCTCAAGGTGCGCCACGGGATCAGTTCATGCACATTGGTGTAGCCGGCATTGTAGCAGACCTTCTCGCTCTCGATGCCCGACCATGTGGGCGAGGAGATGATCTTGCGCGGCTGGGCCTGCACATCACGGAAGCGGATCTTTTCATCTTCCTTCGGCAGGGCCAGATGCGCGTGCTCACGCCCGGTGAACTTCTCCAGTGCTTCCCAGGCCTTGACTGCAACTTCGCCGTTTGTTTCCGGTGCAAGCATGAGGATGACCTCGGCCGCATCGATATCTGTCTCGATCTTCGGCTGGCCCTTGGCGGGGCCGGAGCGGTGCACGCCATTCAGCTCACGCAATGCATCCACTTCATGGCCGGTCTTCCAGCCAATGCCCTTGCCGCCATTGCCGGTCTTCTCCAGCAGCGGACCAACAGAGGTGAACTGGGCGTATAGTGCAGCATAATCGCGCGTCACCACACTCACCTGCGGCATGGTCTTGCCGGGGATGGGGTCGATGTCGCCACTCTTCCAGTCCTTCACATCGAAGGGCTGGGAAAGCTCACCGGGACTGTCATGCATGATGGGGGTGAGGACGGTGTCTTCCTCCACACCCAACACTTCCGGTGCGATCTGCGAGAAAACACGGGCCAGGCCCTTGTAGATCTCCCAGTCCGAACGCGCTTCCCATGCCGGGTCCACCGCTGCCGAAAGCGGATGGATGAAGGGATGCATGTCAGACGTATTCAGGTCGTTCTTCTCATACCAGGTGGCAGTGGGAAGAATGATGTCTGAATAGACGCAGGTGGTGGACATGCGGAAGTCCAGTGTCACCAACAGGTCCAGCTTGCCCTGCGGGGCGTTCTCGTGCCACTTCACTTCGCTGTTGCGTACAGCGCCTTCCCCGCCCAGGTCCTTGCCCATCACGCCGTTCTGCGTGCCGAGCAGGTGCTTGAGGAAGTATTCATGGCCCTTGCCCGAAGAGCCGAGCAGGTTGGAGCGCCACACGAACAGGTTGCGCGGCCAGTTGTCCGGATCATCCGGGTCTTCGCAGGAGAGGTTAAGCTCGCCGCTCTTCAGCGCGGAAGCCACATAATCCTTCACCTCCAGCCCGGAAGCCTTTGCCTTGGCCGAGATGGTGAGCGGGTTCTGCTTGAGCTGGGGTGCGGATGGCAGCCAGCCCATGCGTTCTGCGCGCACGTTATAGTCAATGAAGCTGTGGTTCCACTCACCCTTCGGTGCGGTGGGCGAGAGCAGTTCATTCGCGGTCAGCGTTTCATAACGCCACTGGTCCGTGTGCGCATACCAGTAGGAGGTCGCATTCATATGACGCGGCGGGCGGTTCCAGTCGAGACCGAAGGCGAGAGGCGCCCATCCGGTCTGCGGACGCAGCTTTTCCTGACCCACATAATGCGACCAACCACCACCGGACTGGCCAATACAGCCACAGAACACCAGAAGGTTGATCACCCCCCGATAGTTCATGTCCATATTGTACCAATGGTTCATGCCCGCGCCGATGATGATCATCGAGCGGCCATTGGTCTTTTCCGCATTGGTGGCGAATTCGCGCGCAACGGTGATGATGGCGTCGCGCTTCACGCCCGTGATGCGTTCGGCCCATGCCGGAGTGAAGGGCACATCATCATCATAGGAGCGCGCGACATTGTCGCCGCCGAACCCGCGATCAAGGCCGTAATTGGCCATCATCAGGTCATAGACGGTGGCCACGCGGATCACTTCGCCATCCGCACCCTGAATGAGGCGCACCGGCACATTGCGATAGAGCACTTCCTCATGCTCGGTGGCGACAAAATGCTCGGTTGCGCGTCGTCCGAAATAGGGGAAGGCGACAGAGGCCATCTCATCGCCCTTGCCGTCCAGCGTCAGGCGCAGACGAATGGCGCGGCCGGAGCCGTCCTTCTCCTCAAGATTCCACTTGGCTTGCTCGCCCCAGCGATGGCCGATGGAGCCGATGGGCGCGACCAGATCGCCGCCCTCATCAAAGGCCACGGTCTTCCATTCGGGATTGTTGGTCTCGCCCAGCGCGCCCGGCAGCTCGCTGGCGCGCAGCATGCGCTCTGGCAGCCATGCGCCGTCACGCTCTTCAAGACGCACCAGATAGGGCATGTCTGAATAGCGACGCAGATAATCGTCGAAATAGGGAACGGTGCGCTCGAGGTGATATTCGCGCAGCATCACATGGCCGAGCGCCAGCGCAAGGGCGGCATCCGTGCCCTGCTTGGGGTTTAG
Source organism: Xanthobacter sp. (assembly GCA_034676685.1). Classification (GTDB taxonomy): domain Bacteria; phylum Pseudomonadota; class Alphaproteobacteria; order Rhizobiales; family Xanthobacteraceae; genus Xanthobacter. The sequence goes on from JAUCBT010000003.1 coordinate 152,463, forward strand.
CCAGATGTCCGCGAACTTGGTGGCCTCGGCATAGTCCGGGCTCACCACTGCGCTCTTGGTGCCCTTGTAGCGCACCTCGGTATAGAAGTGGGCGTCCGGTGTGCGCGTCTGGGGCACGTTGGAGCCCCAGATCATCAGAAAGCCGGCATTGTACCAGTCCGCGCTTTCCGGCACGTCGGTCTGCTCGCCCCAGACCTGCGGAGAAGCGGGCGGCAGATCGCAATACCAGTCATAGAAGGACAGGCATACGCCGCCCATCAGCGAGAGATAGCGCGCGCCGGAGGCATAGGAGACCATCGACATGGCCGGAATGGGCGAGAAGCCCGCGACCCGGTCCGGTCCATGGTTGCGGACGGTGTAGGCATTGGCGGCGGCGATGAGTTCATTCACCTCATCCCATTCCGCCCGCACCAGCCCGCCATGGCCACGGATGGTGGTGTAGGAGGCACGCTTCTTGTTGTCCTCGACGATGGAGGCCCATGCAGCCACCGGGGAGAGGCCCTTGCGCGCCTCACGCCACAGCTTCAGCAGACGCCCGCGCACCATCGGGTACTTCACCCGCGCGCCGGAATAGAGATACCAGCTGTAGGATGCGCCACGGGCACAGCCGCGTGGCTCGTGGTTGGGCAGGTCGGGGCGGGTGCGGGGGTAGTCCGTCTGCTGGGTTTCCCAGGTGACGATGCCGCCCTTCACATAGATCTTCCACGAGCACGAGCCGGTGCAGTTCACGCCATGGGTGGAACGTACGATCTTGTCGTGCTGCCAGCGCTTTCTGTAGGCGTCCTCCCACGAGCGGTCCTCATGGGTGACAATGCCATGGCCGTTCGAGAAGGATTCCGTTTCCCGCCGGAAAAAGGTGAGCCTGTCGAGAAAATGGGACATGAGATCATGGCCTCCGTTCAGCGGGCCGAAGCCGCGCGGGGCGTATTGCGCGGGGAGATCCCGCGTTCGATGTCGTGGAGCAGGCCGCCCTTGCGTGTGTAGACAGCCCAGGTGAGCAGCAGGCAGCTCACATAGAAGGCGAGGAACACCCACAGCGCGGCTTCCGGCCCGCCCGTGAGGGCGATGGAGGTGCCGTAGCCCTTGGGGATGAAGAAGGCCCCGAAGGCGGCGATGGCCGAGGTGAAGCCGGTGATGGCCGCACTTTCCTTCTCGGCCTGCAAGCGACGCTCTTCTGCGCTGGCCTGCGGCATCAGCCGGCCCATCTCCTTCGACATGATCGCGGGGATCATCTGGAAGGTGGAGGCATTGCCAACGCCGGTTGCAAAGAACAGCACCAGGAAGCAGCCGAAGAATGCCCAGAATGCCCAGGGTTCAGACCGCATGCCGATGGACCACAGCACACCCAGCACGCCCGCCATCATCAGAAGGAAGACATAGATGGTGACGCGCCCGCCGCCATAACGGTCCGCCAGCCAGCCGGTGCCGGAGCGTGCAAGCGCACTGACCAGCGGGCCAAGGAAGGCGAACTTCAGGGCATTCACGTCCGGGAACAGGATGCTGGACAGCAGGGGGAAGCCCGCCGCATAGCCGATGAAGGAGCCGAACGTACCGGTATAGAGCCAGCACATCAGCCAGTTGTGCTTGCGCTGGAAGATGACGGACTGCTCGCGGAAGGAGGACTTCGCCGAGGCGATGTCATTCATGCCGAACCAACAGCCCAGCGCCGAGAGCACGATGAACGGGGCAAAGATGAAGCCCGCATTCTGCAACCACAGCGGCGCGGGGCCGGCAGCCGTCGCCACCATGGCAGGTTCCCCACCCAGCTTGCCGAACAGGCCAAGCGTGATGATGAACGGCACCACAAACTGCACCACGCTCACGCCCAGATTGCCCAGGCCCGCATTCAGCGCCAGCGCATTGCCCTTCTCCGCCTTGGGGAAGAAGAAGGAGATGTTGGCCATGGAGGAGGCGAAGTTGCCGCCGCCCACGCCGCACACCAGAGCCAGAAGAAGCAGGATCACATAAGGCGTATCCGGGTTCTGCACGGCATAGCCAATGCCGACCGCCGGGATAATGAGCGACCAGGTGGACATGGTGCTCCACAGGCGCCCACCGAAGATCGGTACCATGAAGGAATAGAACACGCGCAGTGTCGCACCCGAGAGCAGCGGCAGGGCGGCCAGCCAGAACAGCTGGTCTGTGGTGAACTTGAAGCCCACCAGCGGCAGCTTGGCCACGACAACGGACCACATCTGCCAGATGGCGAAGGACAGCAGCAGAGAGGGAATGGAGAGCCACAGATTGCGATTGGCGATCTTGCGGCCAGTCTTCTCCCAGAAGCCCTTGTCCTCGGGTCGCCAGTCATGGAGCACGGCACCATTGACCGGGATGGAGGGCGCGGCCACGGGCGTGGCGGGTTCAGCGACAACCGAAGCTGCAACAGCGACGCCCTTGGCCTGAGCCGGTGCGCGTGCGGGAACCCGTCCCTTGCCGGGCACCTTTGCGGCGGCTGGCGCGGGCGCATCTGCCGGCTCGGTCATGCCCTGCATTTCCGGCAGTTCCGGCAACTTCGCCAGTTCTGCGCCAACGGCTTCCTTCTCCATCTGGCGGATGGACAGATGCATCCACACCAGCGCGATGAAGGCGATGACGAATAGCAGCATGAAGCAGCTGGTCCACAGGCCGGTGAGGTCGTTCAGCACGCCGAAGACGAGCGGCAGGATAAAGCCGCCGAGGCCGCCGATCATGCCGACAAGGCCGCCAACCGAACCCACACTGTGGGGATAATAGACCGGGATATGCTTGTAGACCGCAGCCTTGCCCAGGGCCATGAAGAAGCCGAGGATGAACACCGCGATGGTGAAGCCAACCACACCCATTTCCATATGGAAGGCGAAGGGGCCGTTGATGCCCGTCACCACATAATTGGTGGGCGGATAGGAGAGGACGAAGGTGGCGATGACCGAGACAAGCAAAGTCCAGTACATCACCCGGCGCGCGCCATAGGTGTCGGACAGATGTCCGCCATAGGCACGGAACAGGCTCGCCGGCACCGAGAAGAAGGCGGCAATCATGCCAGCGGACTTGATATCGAGCCCGTAAACCTTCACCAGATACTGCGGCAGCCACAGTGCCAGTGCCACGAATGCGCCGAACACGAAGAAATAGTAGAGCGAGAAACGCCAGACCTGAATGTTCTTCAGCGGCTCCAGCTCAAGCCACGCATTCTTGGGGCGCACGCCGGTGCGGCGGCGCTCCACCAGAACCGGGTCGTCCTTGGTGGTGAGGAAGAAGATCACGGCCATGACGACTAGCGCGCCAGCCCAGATCTGGGCCACCATCTGCCAGCCATAGGCAACCATGATGAAGGGCGCGAGGAACTTGGTGACGGCCGAGCCGACATTGCCCGCGCCGAAAATGCCCAGCGCCGTGCCCTGCTTGTTTGCAGGATACCAGCGCGATACATACGCCACGCCCACGGCAAACGAGCCGCCCGCAATGCCGACGCCAAGGGCGGCCAGCAGGAACATGGGATAGGTGGTGGCATATGTCAGGAGGAAAGTGGCAACAGCCGCGGCCAGCATGGTGAGCGCGAAAACGACGCGTCCTCCATACATGTCGGTCCAGATGCCCAGCGCCACGCGGATAAGCGAACCCGTCAGAATCGGGGTGCCTACCAGCAGGCCGAATTGTGTATCGGTCAGCCCCAGATCCTGTCGGATGCGGATGCCGATGATGGAAAAAATCGTCCACACCGCAAAACATACGGTGAAGGCGACGGTGCTCATGGCAAGGGAGGTCCGCTGATCCGCGACTCTCACCTCTGTTTGCATTTGCATGGCTTTAACTCGCCTGTCAGCAATAGCACACGTCTATGGTGCTGATTTTATAATCGCTCCAAGCTCATGACTCAACTTTGACCTATGTCAGTTTTTGGCTCAATAGGCGGAATAAATGAAGTAATTGATCTCAATGTTCATGTGTATTGAAATATGTATTCTATACAGATGATAGAATTATACTTTACGATTGACATTTATCAATTCATGCCCCGTTATTCAGGGGAATCTCACGCAGAGGATGACAATGAGGCCCGAAGACGCCGCCGCCATTCGCGACCTGCCCCTGTTCCACGATGCGCGGGAAGAGACGTTCGCCGAACTGGTGCGTGCGGGCTTTCTTCAGCGCTTTCCGCCCGGCGTCGTGCTGATCAATGAAAGTGACCCGGCGGATTTCCTGCATGTGGTGGTGGAAGGGTTGGTGGAGATGTTCGCGACCGGTGCCGGACGCGAGACCACCATCAGCATCGTGCGGCCTGTCGGCGTGTTCATTCTGGCGGCTGTGCTGAATGATGATGTCTATCTGCAATCGGCGCGCACGCTGGAAAAGTCGCAGGTGCTGATGATTCCGGGCGAGACGGTGCGCGCGGCGATGGCGGCGGACCCCGCCTTCATGCATGCCATTGTCACCGAACTTGCGCGTGGCTACCGGCGCAAGGTGAAGGAGGTCAAGAACCAGAAGCTGCGCACGGGTGCGGAGCGACTGGCAAACTGGCTGCTTCAGGAAGATGCCGAGGCCGGGGGGGAGGGCTGGGTTGAGCTTGGCTTTGAGAAGCGCGTGCTCTCATCCCTGCTGGGCATGACGCCCGAAAATCTGTCACGAGCGCTTGCAACCATTCGCACGCATGGCGTCAGTGTTGAAGGTGCGATCATGCGGATTACCGACCGGCAGGCGCTGCTGCGCTTTGCCCGTCCCAGCCCGTTGATCGACCAGCCTGAATAATATCGGGCCGTTCGGGCCAGAGCGTTTCAGGATGAACAGACATCATGGATGATGTGAGCCGCCCTTCTGCTGCGGATGGCTTGCGCGGCCTTGATATGGGTGTGAGCGCCATCCTTCCAGTTGTCGATGTCGCTTCCCATGGTGCGCATTGCACCCAGAGGGTTTCCGCGCGATGCGGATGCCCGTTCACGTTAAAAACGAAATAAAACAATATTCCGGTGCGTGTTTCCTCTTCCGTGAAACAGGGGCATGCATCCGGTTCAGGGAAAGACGCCATGACCACAAATACGAGCACCCCGGAACAGTCCGCCCCCCTGACCACACCACCGGGTTTTCTGCCGCGCCCGCAGGCCAACGCATTGGCGGTTCTACAACAATGGCTCGGTCCGCTGGATGGGCGCAGCGTATTAGATGCCGGCTGCGGCGGAGGTGCGCTTGCAGCCTCTCTGGCCCGGCTCGGCGCAGTTGTGACAGGCATCGACCCGCAGCCGGAGGCCATTGCGGCAGCGCGTAAACGCGTTCCATCCGCCCGGTTTGAACAGGCTGGTGCGCAAGATATGCCATTTGATGAGGCCAGTTTCGATGCGGTGGTGTTGCTGAACTCTTTTCACCATGTACCGCTGGATCTGATGCGCGATGTCTTGCGCGCATGTGTGCGGGTGAGCCGGGGGCCGGTGCTCATCATCGAACCGTTGTGCGAGGGTAGCTTTTTCACCTGCATGTTGCCGGTGGAGGATGAAACCCATATCCGCATGTCCGCGCAGGTGGCACTGGAGGCCAGTGTACAAGAGGGCGAGGTACTGATGCAGGCGGTGGGCGAATATGACGATATTCGCCATTTCGCGGATGCAGATGCTTTCCTCGCTCGTGTGGTCGAGGTGGACCCGGCCAGGGTTGGGGCTGCGGTACAAGAGCGGGAAAGGGTGATGGAATTGATCGCCCGCCATGGTGCGCGGGTTGACGGGGGCATTGCGCTGACACAGCCGCATCGCGCGCATCTGCTGCGGCGTGGCTTGTCCTGACAGTATGGCGATGCCCGGTTTCCAGAAAGACAGGCGGGTATTTCAAGCAGCACAATCGGCCCGCCGCGCCACTCAGCTGATTGAGAGCTGGAGCAGGCTCACATCTGCATGATCATCAGCAGAATCTATCAAATTCGGTAGTTGCAGAAGTGAACGGCGGGATGCTTGCAGCCCGCATCATGATGCCGGAAGCCATGCAGCATCAGGTTCATGAATTGAAACAGGGGGCAGGTCATCGACCCGCCCCCTTTTTCGATGCTCACCTTCATCCTGCTTCAAAAGGTGATGACGTGCCGCACCACCTTGCCCTGGTCGAGAAGGTCAAAGGCGCTGTTGATCTCATCCAGCGGTCCCGTGCTGGAGAGTAGGCGATCCACCGGCAGTTTTCCGGCCATGTGCAGCGCCAGGAATCGCGGAATATCGCGAGAGGGCACGCAACTGCCCATATAGCTGCCAAGGATCGTGCGTTCCTCCGCCACGAGGTTGACTGGCGGAATCGAGAAATGTGAATTGGGATTGGCAAGTCCGGCCGTCGCCGTCTTCCCCCCGCGCCGGGTGATCTTGTAAGCCAGTTCAAATGCGCGCACGGACCCGGCCATCTCAATGGCGTGGTCCACGCCGCCCCCGGTTGCGGCCTTCACCTGCTCCACGATATCCGGGTCGGATGCCAGAAACGCATCGGTCGCGCCCAGTGAAAGGGCCAGATCCAGCTTGTCCTGCGCCAGATCAATCGCCACCACACGCACGGCGCCGCTGGCCACCGCACCGAGTATCGCGGACAGGCCAACACCGCCAAGGCCGACAACCGCCACTGTATCGCCCGGTCGCACCCGGCAGGTGTTCACCACCGTGCCGACGCCGGTCATGACCGCGCAGCCGAACAGTGCGGCCCGTTCCAGCGGAAAGTCAGAATCAATCTTCACCACGGAGCGGCGCGATACCACCGTATATTCGGAGAAGGCGGAAACGCCGCTGTGATGATAAGGCGTCACGCCATCATCGCAATGAAAGCGCTTGGCGCCGGAGAGCAACGTGCCGCGTCCATTGGCGGCGTGGCCCGGCTCGCACAGCTGCGCGCGTCCATCCATGCAGGGAAGGCAGTGACCGCATGTGGGCAGGAAGCTCATCACCACATGGTCGCCGGGCTTCAGATCGCTCACCCCCGCGCCAATCTCCTCCACCACGCCCGCGCATTCGTGGCCCAGCACAATCGGAGTGGGCCGTTCGCGGGTGCCATTGATGACCGAAAGATCTGAGTGGCAAAGCCCGGCGGCGGCAATTTTGATCAGAACCTCATCCGCGCCGGGCGGGTCGAGTGTGATGGTTTCAATGCTGAGCGGTTGGGTCTGTGCATAAGGCTGCGCAATGGGGGTGTTACGCAGAACGGCGGCGCGAACGCGCATGGGAGGGGCTCCTTGATATTTCCTCAAAGGCATCCGCAGGATCTTGTGCCTGTCAGATCGCCTTCTCTTTCTTATATATTATATAAGCCTTGAAATGGCAGGCATAAATAGCCTGCGATATCCCTGAAACCAACATCTGCGAACAGGGTGAGGGCACCAGCCTATATGACGCGTAAAACATAAAACGGCAATTTTTCTCAGTCAATCAGACAATCCGATAGGAGCATTGACAGCGGGTGCGTCACCCTTTCATATCAAATTGGAATTGTTAGCACTGTTCGCGAGTTGGTAATGGACAACCATGATCTTCACATCACACGCCAGGCGGCCACCTTACGCCTGATCGTCGAGGAGAAGGTGCGTTCGGCCATTGCGCGTGGTCTTTTCAAGCCGGGTCAACGGCTTGTCGAACGGGAGTTGTGTGAGTTGATCGGCGTCGGTCGCACCTCGGTGCGCGAGGCGCTGCGTCAGCTTGAGGCGGAAGGGCTGGTGCAGACCATTCCTCATCGTGGGCCAATCGTCAGCACCATGTCACCGGATGAAGCGCGCCAGCTTTATGAGATTCGCGCGTTGCTGGAAGGATATGCGGGGCGGCAGTTTGCGCAGCATGGCACGGCAGAGTCTGTGAAGCTTCTGGATAAAGCGGTGAAGAACCTCGCTGCCACGGTCAAAGCAGGTGATCGAAGCAAATATATCGAGGCCAAGACCGAATTCTACCGGGTGTTGATGGATGGCGCGAATAACCTGTTCGTCTCCCAGTTTCTCACCAGCTTGCATAACCGCATTACATTGCTGCGTATGACATCCATGACGCAGCCGGGGCGTTTGACTATAAGCATCCGTGAGATTCGGGTCATTTACAAAGCCATTGCCGCTGGCGATGGTGATGCCGCTGAAGCGGCGTGCCGATATCATATTGAAGAAGCTGCAAAAATTGCACTTTCTGTCCTGATCGATGATGGCGCCGATGCTGCGGGGGAGCAGACAAAAGAACCCGTTCCCGCACCACGTCGCAAACGGAGCAAGGCCAGCACTGTTCCTGCGGCCTTGGATACAGACTGATACGCTCCCGCTCCTGATTTGAAAAAGCCCGCAGCACATGCTCGCGGGTTTTTTTGTGCAGGTCTGTGTCGCGGGTATTCAATCGACAAATCTTCTGATTGCATAATGCGATAATACGGCATTCTGCGGTTGTGTATCCTTGTATATTCTGCCTGCTTTTCCTGAAATGTTGAGAAGATAAAACATCAAATAAAATCAATACGATGAATGCTTTTTCCTGCGTTCGGTGCATGCCATTTCCAACCGCTCAACCGATCATGCGTGTTGTTCCGTGAATGTGTGATTGACAGCCTGTATGCTATCAGACAATCTGTCAAAAATAATGATCAGCAAATGCTGGCATAACCAGGGAGCAAACACACCCATGTTCGCGAAAGCAACCATGGCCGCGCTGGGCGCCGCCATTCTTGCCGCCACGCCGGCGGCAGCAGCAGATAAGCCAAAAGAACTGGTGGTTGGCATCACCACCTTCCTTTCCGGGCCCGCATCCGTATTCGGCGTGCCGGGCAAGCATGCGGCGGAGATGCTGATCTCCGATATCAATGCCAAGGGCGGTATTCTCGGCGTGCCCGTGCGTCCGATTTTCATTGATGAAGGTGCCGGCGCCAATCAGCTTGCATCGGAATATCGCCGCGTCGCCCTGAATGAGGGCGCGCAGGTCATGCTGGCATCGGTCTCCAGCGCCAATTGCCTGGCGCTGACCCCGGTTGCCGAAGATCTTGAAGTGCCGAATATTCTCTGGGATTGCAGTTCGCCGCGCATCTTTGAAGACAACACGTTCAAATATTCGGTGCGCACACAAGCCCACACCGGTGCCGAGATGCTGCCCGCTGCGCTGTATCTCGTGAAGAATTACCCCAACTTCAAGACCGTGGCTGGTGTGAATCAGGATTATGCCGCTGGTCGAGACCAGTGGAATCTGTTCCTCACCGCACTGAAGGCTCTGAAGCCGGATGTTGAAGTGGTGGCCGAACTGTTCCCCAAATTTGGCGCCGCAGACTATTCGACCGAGATTTCCCGTCTTCAGGCTCTGAAGCCGGATGTGGTCGTGAATACCGCGTGGGGCGGCGATCTGGATACATTCGTACAGCAGGCCGCGGCCCGTGGTGTGATGACCCAGAGCACGTATGTTTTGCCTCTTGGCGAAAGTTCCCTTGAACGGCTTGGAAATGCTCTTCCGGCGGGCGTCATCATCGGTGCGCGTGGAGATCATTACTTCCTGCACCCTGAATACAAGGCGGATGCGAAGTTTCAGGACTTCGTGAAGCGCTTCCATGACAAGACTGGGGCATACCCGATCTATCCGGTCTTCCATATGGCGCAGGCTCTGGCGGCACTGGAAGCGGCCTATGACGGTGCGGCGCAGAAGAACAGCGGCAACTGGCCATCCAAGGAACAACTGCTGGAAGGGTTCAAGGGGCTCAAGTTCCGTGGTCTCACCAGTGAAGTGACCATTCGCGAGGATAATCAGGGCCTCGAGAACCAGCTCATCGGCACCACGGTGCGCCTGCCGGATTATCCCTTCGCGGTTCTGGACAAGATCACCATCTATCCAGGCGCGCTGGTCACCACTCCGGTTGGTGAGAAGACTGCCCCCTGGCTCACGAAGCTCAACCCATCCATGGTGAATGATCCATCCATCATCACCCTGAATGCTTCCAAGTAAAGCGTGAGGCCATTCAGATGTCCTTCAGTGTTATATTGTTGGCCACCTTGGATGGCCTTTCCTATGGCGCCCAGATATTTCTGGTCGCCGTAGGGCTCTCCCTCATCTTCGGCGTGTTGCGCATCGTGAATGTAGCCCATGGCAGTTTCTATGCCATTGGTGCTTATGTTGCGGCGACCTTCGGAATGTGGATCGCGGCTGCCGGTATGAGCCCGTGGCTTTCCTATCCGGCGATGCTGCTCGCGGCGGTTGGTGTCGGGGTCGTTGTTGGTGGAATTCTGGAAGTCACTCTTCTGCGCCGCATCTATGGCAAGGAGCAGGTGCTTCAGCTTCTCATCACCTTCGCTGCCTTCATGATCCTTGAAGATGTGCAGAAGGCAGTTTGGGGTGTCACGCCTTACTTCGTCAATACGCCGCTGAGCCTTCTGGGAACAGTGAATATCATTGGCATCAATTATTCGGTCTATCAGCTTGCTGTTCTGCCGCTGGTTGCTGTGGCTGTGCTTATCGGCCTGCGGTTCGTGCTGCGCTACACGCGCATTGGCCGTATCGTCACGGCCGTGACGGAAGATCGTGAGGCGTCCATGGCCATGGGCGTGGATTCCAGCAAGGTCTATCTGTTCACCTTTATTGCCGGCGCGTCTCTGGCCGCATTCGGCGGGGCGCTCGCTTCCGGCTCCACCTCTCTGGTGCCGGGCATGGGTGCGGGCATGATTATCCTGTCCTTCGCCGTCGCGGCGACCGCAGGTCTGGGGCAGATCGAGGGTGCAGCCGTGGCTGCCCTGCTCATCGGGCTCGGTCGTTCCATCGCGGTTTATCTCGCGCCGGAGTTCGATGTGGTGATGCCCTATCTCATCATGTTCATCGTGCTTCTGTTCAAGCCGCAGGGTCTGTTCAGCACCATTCAGACGAGGAAGGTGTGATGCGCTTTGATCTCATTGTTGGCGCGCTCGTCTTTTGTGCGGTCGCTGCCGTCCCCTTTCTGATGCCCTGGGCGAGTGTGATGATCACTCTCGCGCTCGGTGTGGGTCTTGCGGTTCTTGGTGTTGTCGTGCTTCTGCGCGCGGGCCAGATCTCATTCGGCCATGGCATTTATTATGCGGCAGGCGCTTATACTGTCGCCTTCCTTGTTCAGGCCCGTCTGGGGCTTGATATTCTGCTGCTTCTGCCGCTGGCGGCAATTGTTGCTGCTGCAATCGCATTCGTCTTCGGCTTCTTTGCCGTGCGCTATCGCGACATCTTCTTCGCCATGATCAATCTGGCGGTGTCGATGGTGGCCTTTTCCTTGCTGGAGAAGCTCTATCACATCACCGGCGGCGGCGATGGTTTGAACGTGGCGCGGCCCACCCTTGCGGGCTTCCGCTTGGGGCGTGTCGATTTCGAATTCTGGATGTTCTACGCCACCCTCGCTCTCGTCACGGTCGTGGCCCTGATGGTGGCGCGCTATCTGGCCTCGCCGCTTGGCAAGGGGCTGGAAGCCATCAAGTCGAATGAGACACGTCTGGAATATCTCGGCGTCTCCAGTAATCGTATGCTGCACATCGCTTATGCTCTGTCTGCTGCGCTGGCGGGTTTGGGTGGTGGTGTCATCGCCATTGTCACCGGCCATGTCGCCCCGGAGTTCGCCTATTGGGTGCGATCTGGCGAGTTTGTCTTCATCGCCATTCTTGGTGGCGCGGGCAATGTGGTGGGCGCGTTTGTCGGCTCCATTGTCTATGAGATTATCCGCAACTACGCCGCCGCCTTTGCCGCCAGCTACTGGCAGACGATGCTCGGCTTCTCCCTCATCGCCATCATCATGTTCGCGCCAGATGGCCTGACACAGCTTCGCTTCGGCAAGAAGAAGGAGGCACCCGGCAAAAGTGCATCTGAAAAGGCCATGACAGGCAAGGCCGTGCAGGAGGGGACGCCATGAACCAAGCCGCTCTCAAGCAAGCCAATGTCCCTCAGGAAGTCTTGCGTGCCGATAATCTGCACCTGCGCTTCGGTGGCGTCATTGCGGCGGATGGCGCATCGCTCACGGCCCGTGCGGGTGAGCGCATCGCCATCATCGGCCCGAATGGTGCGGGCAAGACCACCTTCGTCAATATCTGCACCGGCTATCTCACACCGCAATCCGGCAAAGTGCTGTTCGAGGGGCGCGACATTACCGGCCACAAGCCGCGTGATATTGCGCGCGGCGGCATCGGGCGCTCGTTCCAGTTGCCACAGCTCTTTCTCGAAAACACGGTGATCGACAATCTGCTGATTGCGCTCGCCGCGCGTGAAGGCAGTTGGCAGCCCTGGCGGCGGCTGGACCGCCACCCCAAGGCTGATGAAATGCGCCATATGCTGGAGGTGATCGGCCTGGCCGATGCCGCCGAGCGGCTGGTGCGTGAATTGCCGGAGGGCATGCGCAAGCTGCTGGATATTGCGGTCGCGCTCGCTCTCAAGCCGCGCCTCATCTTCATGGATGAGCCAACCAGCGGCGTCTCCAGCCGCGAGAAGTTCACCATCATGGACACCCTCGTGCGCGCGCTGGACCACAGCGCCACCACTGCGATCTTTGTCGAGCACGACATGGATGTGGTCTCCCGCTACGCCGACCGCGTGGCGGTGTGGACCGGCGGGCGCATTGCACTGGAGGGCACGCCGGAGTTCGTCCTGAACGATCCTGATGTCCAGAAGAACGTGATCGGGGTGTGACATGCTGAAGATCGAGCAACTCAGTGCGCGCATCGAAGGCGTGGAAGTTCTGCGCGATGTCGATCTCGTGATGGCGCAGGGCGCAACGGTCGCGCTCATCGGGCGCAATGGTGCGGGCAAGACCAGCCTGCTGCGGTCCATCATGGGCTTCATGAAGATCACGGCGGGCCGTATTACGCTGGATGGCGACAGCCTTCTGGACATGCCCGCCCATCATCGCCCGCGCCTTGGCATCGGTTATGCGCCGGAGGATCGCCGGCTCTACGGCGCCTTCACGCTGGAACAGAACCTGCGCTTTCCCGCCGAAGTGATGGGGCTGGATGAGGCCGAGACAAGGCGGCGTCTCGAGCGGGTGTATGGCGTGTTGCCGGAACTGTTCGAGATGCGGGAGCGTCGCGCCGCCGGTCTTTCCGGCGGGCAGGGCAAGATGGTGGCTCTGGGCCGGGCACTGGTGGCGGGTCATCGCATCATCCTGCTGGATGAACCGTTCCAGGGCCTAGCCCCGGTTTTGGCGAACCGTTACGCCGCCGCACTGCGCGCCCTGCGTGACACGGACAGCGATGTCTCGCTGCTCATTACCGAGTCCAACCCCAGCCTGCTGCGCAGCTTCGCCGACCAGATCTATGTGATCGAGCGCGGCGAGGTCTCCACCCAGGACAGCCTGCCCACGACCTCGCTGGAGGAAGCGGGCCTCAACCAGAACCCGAACGGGGCCGAGCAGCCTCGCGCCTGAAGGAAGAAACGCAGATGTCCATGGAAGGAAAGGTCGTCATCGTCACGGGCGGCGCCAGCGGCATCGGCCGTGCCGCCGCCACCCTGTTCGTGCAGGAGGGGGCGAAGGTCGTCATCGCCGATGCCAATGGTTCGGAAGCCGAAACCACGGCTGCCGCGCTGGGCGTGAATGTCGCCGCCATCACCACCGATGTCAGCCGGGATAGCGAAGTGCGCGCCATGGTGGCGTTCGCGCTGGAGCGCTTTGGGCGCATTGATGTGCTGGTGAACAATGCCGGCTTCGGCTTCACCGGCACGGTGGTCAGTATCGCGGAAGATGACTGGGACCGGCTGATGTCGGTGAACCTCAAGGGCATGTTCCTGTGCGCCAAGCATGTCATTCCCGTCATGGCGGCACAGGGTGGCGGAGCTATCGTCAATACCGGCTCCTACACCGCCATCTCCGCCATTGCCGACAGGGCGGCCTATGTCGCCTCCAAGGGCGGTGTGCTGGCGCTGACACGTGCCATGGCGCTGGATCATGTGCAGGAGAATATTCGCGTCAATTGCGTGGCTCCCGGCACCATCCACTCTCCCTATTTCGACCGGATGTTTGCACAGTCCGCAGACCCCGAAGGCATGAAGCATGCCCTCGACATACGCGCCCCCATGGGCCGCATGGGCCGGCCGGAAGAAATCGCCGAAGCCATTGTGTGGCTCGCGTCAGACAAGTCGCGCTTCGCCACCGGCTCCGTTCTCACCATTGATGGCGGCTCATCCACCTGGTGAGCCGTTCGCCTTATCCCCCGCTGCCCCGGAAGACACATAACCACAGAGGAGACTGCCCATGTCCACCGATCGTCCCCGTTCTGAACGCTTTGAAAATGGCCTGAAGACCCGTCGCGAAGTTCTGGGCACTGAATATGTCGATGGTTCACTCGCGCGCGCCACGGACTTCAACTGGCCGATGCAGGAACTGACCACAGAATATTGCTGGGACAATATCTGGAACCGCCCAGGTCTTGATCGTCGTACCCGTTCCATTGTCAATCTCGCGATGATTTCTGCGCTGAACCGGCCGCATGAGCTGAAATTGCACATTCGCGGGGCCATCAATAACGGCCTGACCAAGGAAGAGATCACCGAGATCCTGCTTCAGATCAGCGTCTATTGTGGTGTGCCGGCGGGTATTGACGGCTTCCGCATCGCCACGGAAGTGTTGAAGGAGATGGGCGTCGATGCGTGATGCAGCGCCCGCCGATCAGCGGCCCATTCTGGCTTTCATCGGCCTTGGAATGATGGGCCAACCCATGGCCGCCTGCCTGCTGCGTGCAGGCTATGTGGTGCATGGCTTTGACATGTCGGAGGCGGCTCGTGCCGCCTTCGCCGCACAGGGTGGTATTGCCTTTGATGATGCCCGCGCCGCCGTGAAGGATGCGCGCATCGTCATCACCATGCTGCCGGATGGTCGGATCGTACGGCAGGCTCTGCTGGGTGAGGACGGGCTTGCCGATGCTCTGATGCCGGATACACTCATCATCGACATGAGTTCGTCCGCACCACTGGGCACCGCCCGGTTGGGTGAGGAACTGGCCGGGCGCGGTTTGCGTCTTGTCGATGCGCCCGTTTCCGGTGGTGTGCGACGGGCCGTGGATGGCACGCTCGCCATTATGGCCGGAGGTGTGGCGCGCGATGTGGAAGAGGTGCACCCCGTGCTGTCCGCCATGGGGCGCTCCATCTTCGCGACCGGCCCGCTGGGTTCGGGCCATGCCATGAAGGCGCTGAACAACTATGTCTCCGCTGCGGGGCTTCTGGCCGCGAGCGAGGCGCTGGAGGTGGCAAAGCGTTTTGGCATTGAAGGCGAGACTGTTGTCGATGTTCTCAATGCCTCCACCGGCCGCAACAATGCGACCGAGGTGAAGCTGAAACCCTTTATCCTTTCGGGCACTTATGCTTCCGGCTTTTCTCTTGCGCTCATGGCCAAGGATTTGCGCACGGCGGCGGAATTGGGAGAGGAGATGGGGCTTGCAGGCAGCTTCATGGAGACGACGGCGCAAATCTGGAATGACGCACAGGCGGCCCTTCCCGCACAGAGCGACCATACTGAGATCCATCGCTTCGTGGAGACGCGGACTTGAAGATGTGTGAGTGACGTGGGCACAGATGCATCAAAAAATTCAATTACTCAATAAGTTGGAGTGTTTCTGCGAGGCTGTAAAATGCAGAAATACTCCAGCCATTGTTGATTGTATCATCCTCGATGCGATGCTGGGACCAGACCTGCTCCACCCGGAACCATGAGCGCTCTCATGGTTCCGGGGATGTGAGCGCGGATGCGGGGAGGGGGCATGCGCCCATCGCACTCCGCCCCGCATCCGCCGGAAAGCAAAAGTGACAGACGCAGGGGACTGATCATGCAGGACTGGGAAGTACTGGCCCTTCATTACGGCACAGCAGAGCGGCCCGCTCAGGATCTCGCTCTCGAATTCGACCCGCATGATGGTCCCGGCCGCATTGATTACTTTATCTGGGTCATCCGGAATGCGGAGCAGGTCTTTGTTGTCGATACCGGTTTCCTGCCGGAGGAAGGCACGCGCCGAGCGCGTACCCTGTTGCGTCACCCCAAGGATGCGCTGGCGGATATCGGCATTGATGCCGCGCAGGTGCGCAATGTGGTGCTCACCCATCTGCATTATGACCATGCGGGTAATCTCCCCGCTTTCCCGCGCGCCACATTTCATCTTCAGGACAGGGAGATGGCGTATGGCACCGGGCGTTGCATGTGCCACACCCGCATGCGCAAGCCGTTCTTCATGGAAGATGTGCTGGAAGCTGTGCGCATGGTCTATGCCGGCCGCATGTGCTTTCACAATGGTGATGCTGAACTTGCGCCGGGCGTGAGCCTCCACCTGCTGGGCGGGCATTCCCGTGGTCTGCAGGTGGTGCGGATCACACGCCCGCAAGGCACGGTGGTGCTGGCCAGTGATGCGGTACATTTCAGTGCGCATATGAATGCGGAAAACATGTTCCCGATCTTCGCGGACTATGCGGATGTGGTGGAAGGCTATCGCAAACTGCGCGAACTGGCCGGGCCGGGGGGCATTATCCTGCCAGGGCATGACCCTGCCGTTTTGCAGGATTTTCAGCCTTTGCACCCCCATCTGCCCCACGTGCTGCGTATTGCCTGATCGTGGCTGAGAGGACGCAGGCCTTTCCACAAAGATGAGACGCACGGGATATGCCCTGGGCCAGCTCATTTCTATCTACGTCCGCGCACGAGAGGCGACGCCTGCACATAGAGCTTGCGGCCATCAACTGTCTGGTTTCTATCCACGCCGCCGTACGAGAGGCGACTCAAACAGGGCCATGGCTCTGTGGTGGCGGAGCTGTTTCTATCCACGCCTCCGTACGGGAGGCGACCTTCGGACGACACCCCCACGTCGATGACGCACACGTTTCTATCCACGCCTCCGTACGGGAGGCGACTTTAAGGTGCGGGCTGGTTTGCCGGTAGGCACAAGTTTCTATCCACGCCTCCGTACGGGAGGCGACATAGCGATCAGCCAATGCAGCGGGCTTGTGCTTCGTTTCTATCCACGCCTCCGTACGGGAGGCGACGTCGGTCGCGACAACATCATTCGTCGCTTCAAAAGTTTCTATCCACGCCTCCGTACGGGAGGCGACCTTTGACAGTTCAATTTCCTATGATGATCCGGACGTTTCTATCCACGCCTCCGTACGGGAGGCGACGATGACGACAAGCCCACCGCCCCGCTGGGGAAGGTTTCTATCCACGCCTCCGTACGGGAGGCGACCCGCCATTGAGCTCCGGATGCGCCGTGCGGGTGTCGTTTCTATCCACGCCTCCGTACGGGAGGCGACAATGAGGACGCGCAAGACTGGCTGGATGCGTGGTGGTTTCTATCCACGCCTCCGTACGGGAGGCGACGTGATGCGGATGAAATGACCGCAATCGTCCTGCCAGTTTCTATCCACGCCTCCGTACGGGAGGCGACGCCCGCGACCTTTCTGCGCAAGGAGACCAGGTGGTGTTTCTATCCACGCCTCCGTACGGGAGGCGACACGGCCGCGCGCATCCAGATCGAGCCTTATGTGCCCGTTTCTATCCACGCCTCCGTACGGGAGGCGACTCGTCGCCATAGACATGGACAGACTTGCCGATGGGGTTTCTATCCACGCCTCCGTACGGGAGGCGACGCTTGGTAAATGGCTTGCCCTTTAATGATCGCCAGGTTTCTATCCACGCCTCCGTACGGGAGGCGACTATCTGGTGCGACCGATCCTTTCACGCATATCTGGTTTCTATCCACGCCTCCGTACGGGAGGCGACGGCGCTGTATCGGCGGGCATGGCAGCTGACACAGGGTTTCTATCCACGCCTCCGTACGGGAGGCGACCGGGCATTTGAAAATAGACCATCACTTCAGTGGGCCGTTTCTATCCACGCCTCCGTACGGGAGGCGACGAGGAGGAGGGGTGGCTCTCTCTCGGTCGCGCCCTGTTTCTATCCACGCCTCCGTACGGGAGGCGACCACTCCATATATAACGCACCATAGAATTTGAGGAAATTGCCATGCCTGCGCGAACGTCCGGGCAGAATGCACGGCTTCGACGATGATGAGTATCGATGCCTTAAAAATACAATATGATACAATGCTTTATGTGCTTCGCGAACCTATCCGGAAAAGTGGGCTGCCTTCGGGTTCGCGGGCCTGTCTTAGTCTAGGGTTTTCATATGATGAGAGGGCCGTTGAGGTCCGCCGCAGCTTTGGCACCCACATGTTCCACGCGCCGTTTCCATTCTGCGCCCAGAAAATAATAGCGCAGGCTATCATGGGCCGGGTCGATCAGGCTTTCCAGCTGAGCGCGCAGCTTGGTCCATTGTGCCGGATCAACCTCAATTTCAAAAACAGAAAACTGCACCCTTTGTCCGTAATCGCGGCAGGCCTTGGCGACGCGGCGCAGACGGCGTGTGCCATCGGTTGTGGAGGTGCGCACATCGTAAGTGACAAGCACCATCATGGCCGTTCTCCCGGTTTCAATTCCACAGCCAAGGCGGATAGGCATCCAGGTCGCCGCGCAGATGGCGGGAGAGAAGCAGGGCCTGAAGGTGCGGCACCAACCCCAGCGGTGCACTCTCTTCCAGAAAGGGATGACGCCGCTCTTCCCGTTTGCGCTCCTGCCAAGCGGTCAGCACCGTGCGGCGGCCTTCTTCGTTCAGCCGCACGGCCCCGCCATCGCGTGTTTCAAAATCGCGCGCGCGCAATTGTCGGCGATTGAACAGCGAGAGGGCGAGCCTGTCTGCCAGAACGGGGCGCATTTCTTCCATCAGATCAAGGGCAAGGCTGGGGCGTCCGGGACGGTCGCGGTGCAGGAAACCCACGGATGGATCCAGCCCGACCCCTTCTGCAGCGCTGCGGCAGTCATGCGTCAATAGCGTGTAGAGGAAAGAGAGCACTGCATTCACGGGGTCCAGTGGCGGGCGGCGTGAGCGGCCATTGAACCGGATCTCTGCATCTGGTGTGCGTATCAGGTGGTTGAAAACCGAGAAATAAAGCTGCGCCGCTTCGCCCTCCGCGCCGCGCAGAACATCCAGCCCCTGCGTCTCGAAAGCAACGCGACGCAGAATGCGCGCCTGTCGTTCAATTGCCGCAGCAATGGCGTCATGCACCTCCGGCTTCATCTCATCGCGGTAGTCCCGCAAAGCGCGTTGAAGCACGGCGCGCTGGTTGGCAATCTTGCCGGAAACAATGCTGCGCACAATCTCGTCCGGCTGTTCCGCTACACGATACTGGGCTCTTCGCAACAGCACATTGCCTGCCAGCGGTCCTTCAACCCGGGCCTGAAAGCGACCGACGCGATCCAGCAGAACCAGAGACAGACCACGGCTGGCTGTTGCTTCAATAAGAGGTGGCGAGATGAAAATAGAGCCGAAGGCCACGATCGATCCAAGCATGTGAAACGGCACCCGCGCGCGTTCCACACCTTCGATCTCAACCACGAGGTTTTCGCCATCCTTGCGCAGGGCGGCGCCCTCCGTGGTGACATAAAGCGTGTTGAGCAGTTTCTTCATGTCTCTTCCCCCGCGTTTTCAAGCGCCGCCTGAATGGTGCGTGTGCGCCACACCATGGCGCTGCGACTGGCGATCTGCGGACGACATAGGGCAATGAGGGAACAGGCCCGGCATTTGGTCGCCTTGTATGTGGCGGGCGGTGTCTGCCCACTTTCGAACAGGGCGGCAAGCTGGCTGGCCGTGTCTTCTGTCAGCTGGCGCAGGGCGGTATCAAAAGGGATGATGACCCGCCGTTTGGTTTCCCCATAGAAAAGCGCGCCTTCGGGGACAGGGCGGCCGGTCATCTCTTCCAGACACAATGCCTGCGCGCAAAGCTGCACCTCATCGGCCTGATGCAGCTTGGCCTTGCCGCGCTTGTATTCCACCGGAAAAGCGGTTTCCCCATCCGGCCCGTTGCGAAACTCCACCAGATCGGCAACCCCGGCCAGATTCAAACGGCGACAGGCCAGCGGCAGGGCCGTGACCCGCCGCACTGGCCCGCGTGTGCGCCGGGCGGGATCATCCACCGTTTCATGCAGCACCCGCCCCTCTGCGGTGAAGCGGTTCTCCGCCCACAGCTGCTCCACATGAATGAGAGCGGCCTGCCGCAGACAGAAGACGGCATGCTGCAAGGCCGAGAGGGGGATGGGCTCAGGGTTAGTCATTAAGTCTTGAATTAACCCGTGGCCATCGATTGTAGCCAATGAGGGGATCATTGGCGTGAAAATGCCGAATGAGTTCGATCTCTTTCCGCCGCACCTCCTGATCAGATGCTGTTTCTGAAGACCAAAGTATGTCTCTCCTTATAGAGAAAGACACCCTTTGATCTTCAGTAAAATCGGAAGATATAATTTCGGATTTAGCGCTTCCGAAATAGTTGATGTCATTTTTTAAATCCATACCGATATATATTTTTTTGTTCGGATATGTGATTTTGTAAATGACCTTCATGGTTCGATAATTTCCACCCCATCGGGCAGGTCGTTCGTCTCGACAAGCACCGCATAATCCTCAAATTTCCGCGCAGGCGGGAAATTGTCGGTTTTCGTGTCGTCAATATCATACAGCTCGCCCTGAAAGCGGCGCTTCACCTTCACCCGCTCGAACAGCCGCGCCGCCGGTGCATTGCCCAGTGCGGAAGCATGCTTGAAGGCGATGACCTTGCGGGTTTCCATCTCGCCCCGCGCAGCGGACCGGTCATGCTCGAACATCACCTTCAGTGCTTCGAACAGGTGTTCGATGTCTTGTTCGCTGAAGCCCGTGCGTTCCGCCAGCTTGGCGTTGATGAAGATGTGCGCGCGATACAGACCATAAGGCACGATATATTTGCGGCCCATGGTGCGGTTCTCAGTGCGTCCGTCTCCGCTGTCCTTGTCCCGCGCGGAGAGCTCTTTCTCGCTGGTTGCGGCCATGCGGGTGATAGAGATTTCCAGCGGCAAAATCTTGTCGACTGAGGATGCGAAGGTTACCTGCACTGGCCCGCGCACCTGCCCGGCATTGATGCCCGTGCTCATCACCGCGCCAAAGGTGCGCACATCGAAGAAGTTGTCGCACATGAACTTCGTGATGGCGTGGGCCTCATTGGCATCCTTCGGGTTCAGCTTGGCGTCTTTTTCCACCTTGCTGTCATCGGGCCGAAGGGCGCGATAGGCCTCGCGGTGGTGCTGGTTCAGCACGGAGCCTTCCTGCACATAAATGCGGAAGCCCGGCTCACTGCCCTTGGCCATTTCCGTGTAATTGCGGATCTTGCGCTTGAGCGAGACATCCGAGACGAGGCCATGATTGGTCTCCGGGTCAATGCGCGGCAAATTGCCGGCATCCGGGTCGCCATTGGGGTTGCCATTGGTGACATCGAACAGGAAAACAATGTCGTAGCGGTTGGCAAGCGCGCTCATCATACGGCCTCCCCGGCTGTGCTTGCGCCGGTCGTTTCGGTGGGATCGTTCTTGCGGAAAAGATCATTGCGCTGATGGTAGTAGCCCAGCGCGAACAGGGCCTGGCTGCGCTCTGGCAGGCTGGCGGGGTAGGGGTCTGCACCCGGCTCCATAAGTTCCATGATGGTGCCGATCTGCTTTTCCAGATTCACACGCCAGCCCGGGCTTTGCTTGCCAATCTTGGAGAGATGATTGACCGAGTTCGCGTCAATGATGCGAAACACCTTGCGCGGTTGTGCAGAGGCTGAGCCATAGAATTTGTCGCGAATGGTGGCATTCACATTCTTGCCGAGCGCCCCCACCTGCACGTGCTCATAAACGGCGAATAACCGACCCAGCACATAGCCGGGGTCCTTGCATGCGAGATCCAGCGACACGGGCGCCTCCACGCGGAAGTTCTTGATGAGAACGGATTTGAGAATGGCCACGCGCAGGGCATTGACCTCATGGTCTGCACGCAGACGCATGATGACGGAAGACAGCAGTGTGAGCGGATATGGCGTATCGGTGAGGATGGCGCGCATCCACTCACCGGCCAGATTGGGCTGTATATTCTCGGATTTGCGCAGCACCGCCGTTTCCAGCAGAAGCCGCCACATGCTTGGGTTCGGCTCGCGCGGCGGCGGGTCAATCTTCATGCGGGCATGGTGCTCCGCATAGCGCCGGGCGATCTCGCCGAAACTGTCTTCCACATAGAAGCGCACGGAAAGGCGCGAGGCATTGGGCGAGAGCCCGAGCACATGGAAGCGCACGCCTTCAGACAAGACAGGCTGAAAGCGGCCGATGGACTGGCCTGCTGCAATCTTTTCCAGAATGTCGGAGACGGCATTCTTATCCATGTCTGGATTGATGTTGTCTGCGGGCAAGGCATCAAGAAATGAGGCGGCGAAGCCTTCCGCCATCTCCATCACTTCAGGGTCCGGGGCCTCGACCCAGAACACGGTGGTGGCATCACCAATCTGGACGCGATTGCGGCTGTCGCGCTCCAGAAGAATGTTGAGCATGCTGGTATAGGCAAAGGCCGCATATTCGCTGACCGGGGCGTTGTTTCCCTGCTCATGACCGTAGGATGAAAACGCATCAAGATTAAAGGAGATGATGGAAGCACCAGAAGACTGCGCATCGCGCACGCCTTTAATAGCCGGATGAAGCCGTGCTACGGGGCCACGCGTGCCGGTGACAAGGCATGCGGCCTCGCGCTTGTCGCCTTCAGCTGATAGGCGATGCCACAGGGTTTGAGCGGCCGCCCTGTCATGAATACGGATATTCTCGCGCCGCTCGTTTTCCAGTGTGAAGGCGATGTTCTCGTCCTTCATCTCTTCCGGCCAGCCGAGTTCCGTGAATTTCTCCGGCGTCCACCATTCTAGAAAGCGCAGCAGGGCGAGAAGGCCGGCATCATCCGTGTCGGCAAGCTGGGTATGGTGGAGGTCCTTGAAGGCGGCGTGTTGCTGCTCCGTGCATTCTTTCCTTCATTAGCGGTTATTCCTAATGCAGATAGGCCGTATTGTCCCACAGAAAGAAGGACTTGGGAGTTATGCCAGAGGGGCTCTTGAATGAGGCTGCGGCACGGACATCAGCGGCACGATGCGTTTTTTCTTCTGGAGCTGCCCCAGATCCGTCGGCAGTCCCAGCTGGCGTTCCATCCTCATGCAGGGAAATGAGATAGCCGATTTTTTCCTGCGAAAAACCGAAGGCAGGTGCCTTGCCCTGCTTGGCCCGGCTCTCATAGGCACGCACCAGTGCGGAGAGAATGCTCATCGGTAAATCTCCGCAGAGCCCGGTTCCGGCACTTTCACCACGCCTTTATCCATCTTCGCCCTGAAGAAAGATGAGCTTTTGTCGCCGGCATGGTCGATGTCATGCAGCATGAGACCGAGGTCGCGCACTGCGCCGAAGCCAAGTTCTGTCGTGCGGGCATCCGCTTCGGGCTCAGGAAACGGGTCATCCGGTTCCAGCAGGCTGAAGTCCGCCACAAATTCACGCATGCCGAGAGAGGGCTGGTGGAAGCACTGCCCGCGCCGGGCGCGGCGGTTGAAGATGTCCAGATGCTTGCCGGCATTGTCTTCGGCTCCGGCGCGTTCCGTCATCTCGAAATGGGCGCAGATGACATAATCGACGCCGCAAAGCACGGTGGCCGCGCGCTGCTGGCGGTTCTCATCCACCACCAGCATCAGGTTCGAGATGTCTCCACTCTTCATCGCGCTTGCAGCCGAGCGGGTGGAGGCTTTCGCGCCCACCTCATTGCGGCGGAGGGACTGGAAGCGGATGGGATTGAGAACATGAATCTCATCCACAACCCAGCGTATAGCCGGCTTCCAGTGAACGGCTTCAAGAATCCCGCGAGCTGCGGAAGGTGTCATGACGTCATAAGAGACGCGTTCAACCTTCATTTCCGGCCTGGAAAAACAAGCAAATTGCCCTCGAACCCTGAGACGCACTCCGAAGTTCATGGCTTTCGCTCCCTTGCATTCTTTGCGCCGGGTCAGTTTCCAGGAGTGTGCACGCTCAGGTTGCTTTGTGGTAGATTCAAAAAATATAATCCCCACCTAATTCATCCGCCCGCTCCCAGAGCAGGCCGCGTTCGCTACTGTAAAAGTTGTCGGCCCGAAGCACGGCAAACTGGTCGGCGAAGCCTTCCTTGAAGGCGACATGACCATTCTTGAGCATTTCCTTTCGGTAAATATCCGGAATCTGCACCACGTGGCGCTGCAATTTGCGCGCGGCTTCTCCGGCGGGCAGGCCTTTGTCCAGTGCATCCAGAACCTGTTGCGCCTCTGCGGTTTGGAGAATGATGACAGGCACCATGGTCGTTTCAATGAAACGAAAGTTTTCGCCGACGGTGCGGTAGGCAAAATCCGTGCGCGGGTTTGGCTTGCCCCCCACCATGAACTGTTTCAGAATAGCTGCCTTTTTTCCCTCTCCAATATCTATGCTGTCCAGACCATCGCCTTTCTGCCAGTAGATTTCGCCGAAATAGTCTTCGATGGCCGCCTTCGAGAACAGATCTGAATGTTTCGCGGCCACGCGGCCAAGTGCATCGACATGGGCGCGAATGGCAGTTGGAGGCTTGTCATCTTCGGGCGTGAAGACGACAATCTGGCTGTCTTCCTTGCTCCATCTGTTTTCCCGGTTGCAGCGTCCGGCGGACTGAATGATGGATTCCAGCCCTGCCATGGCCCGCCAGACCCTAGGGAAGGAGACATCCACGCCCGCTTCGATCAGGCTGGTGGAGATGACCCGGCATGGGGCGCCGTGCGCAAGACGTTCGCGCACATCGGCCAGAAGAATGGCGCGGTCTGCCCCGGTCTGGCGGGTGGAGAGATGGATCAAGCCCTCCAGTCCGGCCTCTTTCGCGGTTTCATACAGCTTGAGCGCATGTTTGCGGGTGTTGACGATGATGAGCCCCTGCGCCCACTCTTCCAGTTCCGTCACCAGCGCAGCATCGTTTGTCTTGTCAGTGCGCATGTCCAGAGTCATGCGGCGGAAGGCGGCATCGAGGCGATCCGGGTCGGGCGCCAGTTCGTGCACGCGCTCCGGGGCAAAGCCACCCTCAAAACCGGGGGCGAGCAGGGCGGGCTGGGTCGCGGTACACAGCACGATGGTGCAGCCATAATTGAGGGCGAGCTCATCCAGCATCGCCACACAGGGCCGCAGCAGGTTCAGTGGCATCACCTGTGCTTCATCCAGAATAATCACGCTGTTGGCCAGATGATGCAGCTTGCGGCAGCGCGACTTGCGATGGGAGAACAGGCTTTCGAACACTTGCACGCTGGTTGAGACCACAATCGGTGCATCCCAGTTCTCCATGGCGCGCCGTCGCTTGGCCTCTGGGGTCTGGGTACTGGAAGCATCCTTCTTCTCATCTTCCATGATGTTGGTTTCGATGGCGGAGTGATGCTCCAACACCATGTTCTCTCCCAGCACGTCCCGGAAGATGTCGGCGGTCTGCTCGATGATGGATGTGTACGGGATTGAGTAGATGATGCGCGGCATGCCGTGCGTGCGCGCATGCTCCAGCGCGAAGGCGAGGGAAGCCAGCGTCTTGCCGCCGCCGGTGGGCACATCCAGTGTGAACAGGCCTTTGGGCATCTGCGCCTTGCCGCGCACGTGGGAGAGCACCTCCTGCCGCAACAGGTTCAGGGGATGGGTGCGGCGCTCCTGCGGCATGGCCTCATATTTTGCGGCCATGTATGCATCAAAGGCTGCGATAAGATCTGGCAGGCGTTCTTCAAGACGCGGCCATGTCCGGTCTTTTCTGGTGCCATGCACCTGATTGTCGAAGTCCTCTGTTTCCAGTGAATCCGCATCCACAAGACATGAAAAGATCATGCGGCCCAGAACACTGAGCTGGAATTGATATCTGTCCTTCGTCAGTCTCAGGGTCTTTGGCAGCAGGTCGGTCGCTTGAGCCTGAACCTCATCGCGCCAGAGTTCTGCCAGCGGGGGAATGTCATAGTCCTCTTCCAGCCGGTTTGAGAGTGGCGCGCGCGTTCCGGAATAGTCCGGCAGGCCGGCATGGTGGCCGGCAATGGTATAGGAGATGATATCGGCGATCAGTTTGTCGTTTGCGGTCGTGGCCAAGGTGCGCACCATGCGAGCGCCGGCGGTGGAATGGTCCACGCCCCCCTTCTTGCCTTTTATGTAGGCCTGAAACTGGGGTGCATATTTTCCAAGATCGTGCAGCCAGCCGGAAAGACGCGCGGCGTTTCCGGCACCAAAACCTTCAGCGAACAGACCCGCCCGCTGTGCAACGCGCGCCAGATGGACCACCAGTGGTTCCCAGTCCGCCATGTCTTCCCGCTCGGTGGAATGGGCGTAGTAATGGGTCATGGTTTCTGTGCCCCCCGACATCAGATGATCCGCCGCATGAATCATGCAAGATCATTATAGGGAGGGGTGCGGCCCTTGCGGATACAACTTTGGGGGGTGGTCTGGTTTTATGGTCTATCGTTATGTCGGGACGTCGAAGTTGCGTGAGAGCCTGACGGATATGTCGGGCAGGGGGCAGTGTCTTGGAATAAACGCGGGTACAGGGATGAGGGGCAGTAGAGCATAACCCGGCTAGACCAGACTGGTCACATTCAAGCGCTCTCATGGGAATGGGCGTAACTCACGGAGGCCTCTTAAGTCATCTCGAGTGGGCACTGACGGAACCGGAAGACAGGGGCCGGGATGAATCTTCAGGTTCTCCCCGTTGCATAGCTGGCTGGAGGCTCCGCTATTGCTTGTGATAGCTGATTCCTTGTGCCGAGAGGTCTGTTGCACGCGATATACAGCCCCCAGCACAATGTGGCGCTCTGTGATGCTTTGGCGGGAAGGTGTCTGGCTCGTCCGGCCGGTCTTTGGGCGAGGTGGTTTCGGAGTGAAGCTTCGCCGCGCGATATCATGCCATTCACTATCGCCCTGTCATTTCCATGCGCGGTGTACTGCCGTTGGCTTCACGAAAGGGGCGAGGCTTCGAGCTGACGACCCCACCCCTCAATGCATCTTCTCGCGATCCGTCCTCATGCGGCCGGTATTCAAAGAAACGCAAAGCCCATGGTGCGGGCGTGATAATGAAACCCACCATCCTGCACGATCAGGAACAGCGCGCGGCTCTCCCCATTATTGTGGTGGGAATGGGGGGCACCGGGCGGGGTGACCAGCGTGGCCCATTGTAACCATGGGCAGAGCTTATCTCCCACCATCGAATGGCAGTTCTGACCATTCAAAACCAGCGTGATCGCCGCTGAATTGTGTCGGTGTGGCCGCTGGTTCTCACCGGGCGGAAGGGTGTTCAGGGAGAGGGTCAGCGTCGGCATGATGTTGCGCGCGGCAGATTGCGTATCATTGGAGAAGATGAGCGCGATGCCGGATGTGCGCTCATTGTGCGCATGGGCATAGATGTGCTCGATCTGCCTGCGGATTTCCTCTGCCGGATAATGCACCGGCGCGATTGGGCGGCGGGCGTCATCCGGCGCGCAGTCCCCATCAAAGGCCAGTTGCGGATCATTGCTCACCAGCCATGCCACGACACGCTTATCCGCGTGGACCTGTGCCGGCATGCCCGGAAGCAGAAACACATCGCCCGGTCCAAAGCTGATGGTTTCACCCGCGCATTCTGCCGTGCCGCGCCCGCTGATGACATACCAGATGGAGCCGGTGGCGATGATGTCGAAGGCCAGCGTGTCACCTTCGGCAATGGTGGCATAGCGCGCCAGCATGAGAGGCGTTGTGGCCGGGAACGGGGTTTCCATGGCGGCGGACTGATCGCAGGCGATCAGCCCGGTGGGCGCATCGGGCGCCATGGCCCGGGCTGGTGGATCACTGAAGACACCACCGGGCACGGGTGGCAGTTTGATATTGAAGGCATTGCCGGAATTGAAGAAACGTGCCCGCTCCTGTGCTTCTCCGCTGGGGCTGGAAGGAAGCTGCTCGGGCATGTCCGCCATGTCGGGGAGGGGCGCGGCTTGGGTCAGGTTTTCAGTCACGGCAGAATTCCCTCATGGGTGACGAGCCTCACCAGCACATCGGTCAGCACCTGTGTGCCCTGTGCGAGTTGCTCGGGAGATGTGAATTCGTTTTCGGCATGGCTGATGCCATCCCGACAGGGCACGAACACCATGGCGGTGGGGCAGAGTTTTGCCAGATGGCGGGCATCATGCCCTGCACAGGAGAGGATGGGCATGGCGCTGTATCCGCGCGCCTCTGCCGCCGCGCCAATGAGCTGGCGCAGGGTGGGGTCGAAGCTGTTGGGGGGGGCTTCGACCAGTTGTCTCACCTTCACGGTGCAGGGCGCAGCATTCTCATTGCAGATGGCGGTGAGGCGTGCATCAAGAGCGCGGAGCACATCGCCATCCGGGTGGCGTAGATCAACCCGGAAGGTCACGTGCGCGGGTACGACAGAGGGCGCATTCGGGGCCATCTCGATGCGCCCGATGGTGAATTTCACCACCTCATCAGACCCGCCAATCTCTTCATAGAGCTGGCCGGCGATGCGGGTGAAGGCGGCTAGCGCATCGCGCCGCGCGGCCATGTCCTGCGTGCCGGCATGGTCTTCCGCGCCAAGCACGTCCACCTCATAGGTGTATTTGCCCTGAATGCCGGTGACGATGCCGATGGCTGTTTCCGCCGCCTCCAGAAGCGGCCCCTGCTCGATATGCAGTTCCACGAAAGCACCGGCAGGAAAGCCGGGTGCGTGGCAGGGCACATCCGGGAAGGCGGTGAGGAAGGTGTCGAGCGCCTGCTCCACACTTGTGCCATCCGCATCCTTCACCTGCCGGATGTCGTCCAGAGACCGCACGCCGGCAAAAACCTCCGAGCCCATCATGCCGGGAGCAAAGCGCGAGCCCTCCTCATTCATCCACGCCACCACGACCAGATCGCGACGGCGATAGAGCCCGCTTTCGGCAAGGGTGACAGCGGCTTCCAGCGCCGCCATCACGCCGGCAGCGCCATCGAACTTGCCGCCTGTGGGCTGGCTATCGAGATGGCTTCCGGTGAGAATGGGCGGGGAGGAACGGTCCGTGCCCGGCAGGGTGAGGAAGAGGTTTCCCGCTTCATCGCAGGCGGCGGAAAAGCCCGCCTCCGCCGCCCAGATGAGAATGCGCCGCCATGCCGCGATATCCTCGCGGCTCAGCGCCTGTCGGTTGACCCCGCCGGCGGGCAGGGCACCGATTTCGGCCAGCGCCATGGTGCGCCACCACAGCCGCCCGGCATCGATCTTCGGCAGGGTCTGGCTCATCTTCGCCTCACGAGGTGCGCATGATCTGGCCGGGAATGGCGCGCGGGTCACGCGGCAGCCACTGGCCCGCCTCCACCTGCGCGATGAATTCGGCAAGCTGGGCGTTGAAGGCCGCCGGCTCTTCCAGATTGAGCGTGTGGCCGGTCTTGGGAAAGACGGAGAGGCCGCAGGCCGGGATGGTCTTTTTCAGGAAAATACCCGGCAGCAGGCAGTGGTCATCCTCATCGCCCACCATCACCAGTGTGGGCACATCCATCTTGCGCAGCTCGTATTCCAGATCCCAGAAGGACGGGCGACGGGCCTGCACGCCGCGCATGGTCATCGCTGCGCCAATATCGGAATGGGTGGCGAGGCGTTCGGCGAATTCTCGCCAGCCGCGGGGATCCTTGTTCTGATACTGCACCCGGCTCGCGCCCAGCGCATAGATCTTCGAGAATGCCTTCGCGCCCAGTTTCTCGAAATTGTCAGCAACTTCCAGCGAGACGCCGCGGAAATACTCTTCAAATTCCTTCTCGCAGCCATAGCCCGCGCCGGCGACTGTCAGCGACAGGGCGCGCTCCGGCGTGCGCAGGCCGAAATGCACGGCTGTAAAACCGCCCATGGAAAGGCCCACAATATGGGCCTTCTCGATGCCCAGCCCATCCAGAACCGCCACCGCATCATCCGCCGCAATGGCCTGTGAGTAGCTGTCGAGTTTTGCGGGAATATCGGAAGGAGCATAGCCGCGCGCTGCGTAGGTGATGCAGCGGTGACGGCGGGCGAAGAACCGCATCTGCGGTTCCCAGCTCTCGTGATTGCCGCCGAATTCATGGATGAACAGGATGGGCGTGCCTTCGCCGGCCTCCTGCACATAAAGATGCACGCCATCCTTGGCCGTGACAGTGAGCGATGTTGCTTTCATGGCGGGCCTCAGAACTGTGCGGGAACATCATTGAGGGCGCGCGCGTCCTCAACCAGCTGCGGCAGGAGGGTGGCAAAGCGCTCGGCCCATTCGGTCGGCACCGAGGTGCTCACCTTCACGAAGCGGTCGCCGAAACGGGCAGTGTGGTAGGTGCCCTGACGGATCATGATGTCATTGCGCCGGCACGCCTCCACCAGCGCTTCCGGGCGAATGCCGGCAGCCTTGGTCTCGATCACAAGGAAGTTGCCGTGCGAGGGATAGACCGGCAGGTGCAGCCCCTCGATGGCGAGGGCGGCGTCGCGGATCATCTCCTTGTTGGCGCGGTCGATGGCGCGCACCTTGCCCATCCATTCGCTCTTGATGGCGAGGCCGGCGGAAGCCGCGCGCTGGGCGATGACGCTGGCCCCCAGAACCGAGGTGGCGCGGGCGGCGCACTTGTCGAGCAGCTCCGGCGCGCCCACCAGCGCACCGATGCGCAGGCCGGCAAGCCCGAGCCACTTGGAGAAGCTGAGCGACACCAGTGCGCCTTCCGGTGAGGCATGCAGGGCCGGATAGTGCCCGTCTGCAAAGTCACGATAGGTGCAGTCATGCACCAGCAGCGCGCCGCATTCGCGGGCGATAGCGGCGAAGGCCTCGATTTCCTCGCGCGTATAGCGGATGCCGAGCGGATTGTTGGGGTCTACCAGATAGATGATGGCGGTGCGCTCATCCACATTGGCTTTCAGCGCTTCGGGCGTGAGGCGATAATTGCAGGCGGCGTCATAGATCGGGATCTCGATGACCGTCGCGCCCTGCTGCTCGGCGAACATGCAGGGCCACTTCCAGGTGGGGTCGGTGGTGACAAAGGTGGAGCCCGGCGTGCAGAAGGCGCGACACACCATGGCCAGCGCTGAGACGCCGCCCTCTGTTACCATCGCTTCTGCATTCGGGGTGCGGAGATCGGCGACAATGGCGGCGCGCAGGGCCTCAAAGCCCAGCGGCGGGGCGTAGGCGTTGAATTCCTGCTTGCGGATGGACGAGAACATCGCCTCTTCAACGGCCGGATGGGCGGCGATGTGATTGGTGTTCTGCCCCAGCCACATCAGGCGCGGGTTGGAGAACAGGTCATCGAAATAGCGGTTGCGCAGACGAGCAGTGGACATGGAGCAGAAGTCCTTGGAACGAAAGTCCTCGACGCCCGCCGGATTGCTGTGCGGGCCGGGTGCGGATGCGATGGAAGGGGCCGCCCTCAGTGAGGGCGGCGCGAGAGCGCATGCCGGTGACATGCAGCCATTGGAATGACCGGAATGCGCACGGGAGCCTGAAGCACGGAGCATCCTCGGCCCGGAGGGGCCGGCGCATGCTCCACGCTGGCTCAGTGTCAGATGACCGAGCCGCGCGCGGCAATGCCGCCATCAATGGTCACAATCGTGCCGGTGATGTATCCGGCGCGCGGGGAGGCGAGGAAGGTGACGAGATCGCCCACCTCTTCGGCCGTGGCCGGGCGCTTGCCGGGATATTTGTCGAACAGCTCTTCCCAGCGGTCTTCCGAGCCGAGCATGTCGATCGCCTTGCGCTTCATGATCTTGAGCATGCGATCGGTCGCGACAGGGCCAGGGTTCACGCCCACCACGCGCACGCCGTCATTCAGGCTCGCGCCGCCCAGCGCCTTGGTGAAGGACATGACAGCGGCATTGCCGGTGGAGCCGGCGATATAGCTGGCATCCCAGTTCTCACCGGAATTGCCGATGACATTGACGATGACGCCATCCTTGCCGCGCATGCGCGTGTAATAGGCGCGCGAGAGGGTGATGTAGCCAAACACCTTCAGGTCGAAGCCGCGCCGCCAGGCTTCATCGTCCACCACTTCCAGCGAGCCGGCGGGGATGTCGCCGGCATTGTTGATGAGGATGTCGACATCACCGACATCTGCCGCCAGCTTTTCCATGGCCTCGGTGCTGGACAGGTCCACCGGATAGATGGAGACGCGCACACCGTGGGCGGCTTCAATCTCCGCCTTGGCCTTGGCGAGAGCTTCGCCATTGCGCGCCGCCAGATGCAGATGGCAGCCCTCCGCCGCAAGGATCTCGGCTGTCGCCAGACCAATGCCCTTGGATGCTCCGGTGATGAGGGCGCGCTTGTCTTTGAGGTTGAGCTGCAAGTTTGTATCTCCGAAGGGTCATTCGATATACAAACTCATGCAATACGCATACCAAGATGTCAGCCATAGGCCGCGAGGAAGTCCAGAAGGTCGTCTCCAAGCAGGTTCACATGGTCGCGCATGGCACTGTGGGCGCGTTCCGCATCATGGGCGCGAATGGCTTCGATAACGGCGGAATGTTCGCTCAAGGTGGCAGGCAGGCGGGTCGGCATGCGGGTCACGCGGCGGCGATAGGAGGCGACCTGATTGCGCAACTTGCGGGTCTGGTCCGCCAGGAAGGCGTTGCAGGAGGCTTCATAGACGGCCTCGTGAAACTCTTGGTTTATATCATAAAAAGCATCAATCCCGTTCGGGTCGCAGGCTTCTTCCAGCCGTTTGTGAATGGCGTCGATCCGGGCCATCTGCTGGGGTTTGATGCGGCGCGCGGCAAGGCGGGCGCACAGGCCTTCCAGTTCGGCCATCACCTGAAACATCTCCACCAGCGCATGTCCGCCAATGGAGCGCACCATCGCGCCCTGCCGCCCGCGCAATTCCACAAGATCACTGGCAGCAAGCATGCGAAATGCTTCACGCACGGGGGTTCGCGAGACCCCGAATTGCTGGGCGATCTCCTGTTCGTCCAGCCGGCTGCCCGGTTCAATACGCCCGGATGCGATTTCGGCCTCCAGTTGCCTGCGGATGCGGTCCGCGAAGGTGGGGCCCCCCCTCATATTCTGGTCAATCGGAAGGCAATTGCTTTCGTTTTGTGCGCAAATATCGGTCATGCGTATTACCTGTGCGCTCATATGTATACATAATGACGTGTGCCGCGAACCTGAGCGGCAGCGACGTCTCCGGATATATGCAGGAAGAGGGCCGTTTCAGTCACTAAAAGGCATCTCTCATCTGCGTTGCGGCCAACTTGGCATGTGCATTGCTAGTTGGGAAGCATGGATCGCAATTTCATGCATGCGCAGTGTCGCCTGCAATATACATAGAGAAAGGCCAGCGTTTGCCCGTAGTCTCTCATGGTATGGAGCAGTCGGACAGCGTGCGCGGTGCAGCGCAGATGCCTGTCCTCCCGGTTGAAGCGCCGTCTACGCCGCCTTTGCTTGAACTGCGCGGTCTCAGCAAGACATATGGTTCCGTGCAGGCGCTCGGCAGTTTCCATGCCACCATCGCGCCGGGTGAGTTCGTGACCGTGGTGGGGCCGAGCGGCTGCGGAAAGAGCACCCTGTTCAATATCGTTGCCGGGTTGGAAGAGCCGGATGTGGGCGGCGCCATCCGCTTTCAGGATCGCTCGGTCCATGCTTCTGATCTGCTCGGCAATGTCTCCTTCATGCCCCAGCGCGATCTGCTGCTGCCCTGGCGCACGGTGATCGACAACGCCATCCTGCCGCTGGATGTGGAAGGTGCACCGCGCAAGGCCTCGCGGGAGCGGGCGCGGGCCATGCTGCCGGAATTCGGTCTTGCCGGCTTTGGAGACCAGTATCCCAACCAGTTGTCCGGCGGCATGCGCCAGCGCGTGGCCCTGATGCGCACCTTCATGTTCAAGCGCGATCTGATGCTGCTGGATGAACCCTTCGGCGCGCTCGATGCCCTCACCCGCACCATGATGCAGCGCTGGCTGCTGGATGTGTGGCAGACCCACAAGCGCACCATCCTCTTCATTACCCATGATGTGGACGAGGCGCTGTTCCTCGGTGACCGGGTGATCGTGATGAGCGCGCGCCCCGGCAGTGTGAAGCTGGAGCAGAAGGTGGACCTGCCCCGCCCGCGTCCGGCCGAGGTGGTCATCTCCCCCGAATTCATCCGTCTCAAGCGCACTTTGCTCGAAGCCATCGAGGAGGAAGCGATGAAGTCCTTTGCCGCGCCCGGCGCGGACCTTGCCCCCAAAGCCCCGGAGAGCCACTGATGAGCGCCGCTGCCGTCACACCCACCTCCTGCGATCCTGCCGAGTGGGAGGCGCGGGTCCAACTGGCCGCCTGCTATCGCATGGTTGCCAAGCTCGGGCTGGATGATCTCATCTATAATCATATCTCGATGCGGGTGCCGGGCCGCGAGGGTGAGTTTCTCATCAACCCCTATGGCCTGCTGTTTGACGAGATCACCGCCTCCAGTCTGGTCAAGCTGGATACGCAGGGCCGCAAGCTCGACAACACCCCTTATGAGGTGAATCTCGCTGCCTTCGTCATCCATGCCGCCGTGCACAAGAGCGGTGCGGAGGCGGCCTGCGTGCTGCACACCCATTCCGATGCCAGCGTCGCCGTTTCCGGTCAGAAAGACGGGCTGCTGCCGCTCAGCCAGTTCGCCATGCGCTTCTACAACCGCCAGTCCTTCCATGACTATGAGGGCGTGGCCATCGACATGGACGAGCAGGCGCGGCTGGTTGCGGACCTTGGCGACAACAAGGTGATGGTGATGCGCAATCACGGCATTCTCACCGTGGGCCGCACCGCCGGCGAAGCCTTCATGCTGCTCTATTATTTCGAGCGCGCCGCGCGCATCCAACTCGCCATGCAGGCCGCCTGCGCCTCGGGCGTGGCGCTGGACATGCCGCCCCATGAGGTGTGCGAGAAGGCCGCCCGCCAGTTCTGGGATCAGGAAGGCGACATCCTCGTGCCTGGTGAGCGCGAATGGCCGGCCTTGATGCGCCAGCTCGACCGGCTGGACCCAGGCTATCGCCAGTAAGTCTTCACTCCCGTTTTCCCCTCCCTGTGTCGTGCAACGCCTGAATAGTCGGAGAACTGCCATGATGACGCGTCGAAACCTGATTGCATCTCTGGTGGCCGGTGCCACCCTTCTGGGCGCGGCCCTGCCGGCCATTCCCGCCTCTGCCGCCGAACTCACCAAGGCTTCCCTGCGTCTCAAATGGTTGCCGCAGGCGCAGTTCGCGGGCTTCTATGTTGCCGCCGCCAAGGGCTACTACAAGGATGAGGGGCTGGACCTCACCATCAATCCCGGTGGGCCGAACCTGCTGACAGAAAACCTGGTGGCGACCGGCGCGGACACGTTCGGCCTCTCCGGCGGTCTCGACAGCGTGTTCGCCGCCCGGGACAAGGGCATGCCGGTGGTGTGCGTGGGCATCTCGCACCAGATGACACCCTTCGTGTTCGTGGTGCGTGAAAACGGGCCGGTGAAGACGCTGGAGGACTTCAAGGGCAAGAAGGTCACCACATGGTTCACCGGCGCAAACCATGTGCTGGCTGCCATGCTGAACAAGGCCGGCATTGACCCCAAGCTGGTGGATATCCAGCCGCAGCAGGTGAGTGTGACTCCCTTCGTGGATGGGCAGGTCGATGTCATCACCGCCACCCGCTACAATGAGTTCTACACCATCAAGACCCGCATGGGTTCCGAGCCCCTGCGCACCTTCGTGGCGGAAGACTTCGGCATTACCTTCCCGCGTGACACGCTGATCGTCTCGGAGACCACCGCCAAGGAAAAGCCGGAGATGGTGCAGGCTTTCCTGCGCGCATCGCTCAAGGGCTGGCGCGATGCCTTCGCGGATCCGAAGGGCGCGGTGGATACCATCATGGCCATCGCCCCGACCCTGGACCGCGCCCATCAGGAGTTCATGCTGGAAGAGGCCAAGAAGCTGATGGTGGCCGGGCCGGTAAAGGAAAAGGGCCTGTTCTGGATCGATATGGATGCGGTGAAGACCACGCAGCAGCTGTTCCTGGATGCGAAGGTGATCTCCAAGCCGGTTGATCTCGACGCCACCTTCAATGTCAGCTTCCTCGAAGCCATTCCGCTCGCGGATCGTCTGCCATGAGTGGAAGTTTAAGTGCATCTGTTCCTGCTTCCCCGGCCTCGGCGCCGGGGGGCATCCTGCTTGCGCGCTGTGCGCCCCTCTTGAGGTTCCTGCGTGGCCTGTTCTGGCTGGTCGTGGTGCTGGCGGTGGCAGAGGGCGTGATCGTCCTGTTCCATGTGCGCCCCTATTATGTGCCCCGGCCCAGCGTCGTTCTCTCCGCCATCTGGGCGACACCGGCCCCCTATGTGCAGGGTTTCCTGCGCACCGCGACAGAAGCCCTGATGGGGTATCTCTCGGGGGCGGTGTTCGGCATCTTCATGGGGGTGGTCTTCTTCCGGGCGCGTGTGGTGCGGGAGCTGATCTTCCCCATCTTCATTGTCTCGCAGACCATTCCGGTCATCGCCTTTGGTGCGCTGGTGGTGCTGTGGTTTGGTAATACGCTGCTGGCAAAGGCCGCCATCGCCTTCTACCTCACCTTCTTTCCGGTCACTGTGAACACGCTGGTGGGGCTGGAGGCGGTTGATCCGCGGCAGGAGGCGCTGATGCGCAGCTTCGGGGCCAGCCGGTTCAAGATTCTCACTCAGCTTCAACTCCCGGCAGCCCTGCCGCAAATCTTCGTGGCATTGCGTCTGGCCTCCGCACTGGCGCTGGTGGGCGCGATCGTGGGGGAGTGGTTCGGCGATACGGTGGGTCTTGGCGTGCTGCTGTTGCAGGGCATGTACAACGAGAATGTGGTCGCGATCTGGGCCGCCATTGCCGTGTGCGCCCTGCTCGGCACCGGGTTTTATGCGGTGGTCAGCCTCGTGGAGCGCTGGCTGGTTTTCTGGGGGGCTGAACAATGAGCGCAACCATGGACCGCCCCGCCACGTTCTCCCTTCCCGGCTCGCGCGCCATGCAGCGCGGTGTGCTGGGCATGGTGCTGCTGGTGCTCATCTGGGAAGGCGTGGCGCGGGGCTTCAACCTGCCTGCCTATACCCTGCCGGCTGTCAGTTCCATTCTCTACAACATCGTTGAAAGCTGGCCCGTTCTGGCCCCTGCCGCGCTGTATACGCTCACCGAGTCCCTCGTCGGCTATGGCATCGGGGCGCTGATCGGTATTGCTCTGGCGGCCATCATCACGCTGGTGCCGCGTGCGCGGGCTGCCATTCTGCCTGCCGCCACTGCGATCAATTCCGTGCCGGTGGTGGCATGGTCGCCGCTCATCCTGTTGTGGTTCGGCATCGGCATGTCGTCCAAGATGGTGATGGTGGCGCTGGCGGTCAGCTTCACCATCTTCCTTTCTGCGCTCGCCGGGTTCGACCGGGTGGACCGGCGCTCGGCAGACCTGATGCGCTCGTTCGGCGCGGGTCGGTTCACGGTGCTGTGGCGGCTGCGCCTGCCCACGGCTCTGCCGCTGATTGCCGCCGGCATGCGGGTTTCCACCGTGCGCGCGATCATCGTCGCCATCGTCACCGAAATGCTGGGCGCTTATGACGGCCTCGGCTGGGTGATCTACCAGGCGGTTCTGCAACTGGATTTCGTGCGGGTGTGGTCTTCTATCTTCGTGGCCTCTGCCATGAGCCTCGCCTTTTTCGGCCTCGTCAGCTTTTGCGAACGACGCCTCGTATTCTGGAACTGAAGCCATGACCCGCAAGATGCATTTCGGCCTGTTCCTTCTGGGAACGGGAAGCCACATTGCCGGCTGGCGCGTGCCCGGCGCATATGACAGCTTCGAGAATATCGGAATGGTGCGCGAGATCGCGGCCACCGCCGAGCGCGGCCTGTTCGATTTCATCTTCATGGGCGACAACCTGAACGCCGATCCGGCCGCCCACCCCTCCTACACCTCACGGCTGGAACCGCTGACCCTGCTGGCCGCGATTGCCGGATCCACCACGCATATCGGCCTCGCGGCCACGGTCTCCACCACTTATTCAGATCCTTACACGGTGGCCCGCGCCTTTGCCTCGCTGGACCACATCAGCGGCGGACGTGCGGCCTGGAATGCGGTGACCACCGCTGCTCCCGCCGCCGCCGCCAATTTCGGCACCCACCATCCGGATCACTCCAAACGCTACGAGATCGCCGGCGAGTTTCTCGATGTGGTGAAAGGCCTGTGGGATTGCTGGGCTGATGATGCCGTGCGCGCTGACAAGGACAGCGGAGTCTATATCGACCCAGCCCGCGTGAAGGCGCTGGACCATGATGGCACCCACTTCAAGGTGAAGGGCCCGCTCAACATCTCGCGTGCGCCGCAGGGTCATCCCATCATTTCGCAGGCGGGTGGTTCTGAGCCGGGGCAGGCGCTGGCGGCCCGCACGGCGGATGTGGTCTTCGCCGTTGTGCAGGACATGGACGAGGCGAAAGCCGGCTATGATGTCCTCAAGGCCCGGCTTCCCGCCCTTGGTCGCAAGCCGGAAGAGGTATGCGTGCTGCCCGGCGTGATGCCGGTGGTTGGGCGCACCGCGAAGGAAGCCCGCGAGAAGCTGGCCGAACTGATGCAGTTCGTGGATTCCTCCAACGCCCTCGGCATGCTGTCCGAGCGCTTTGGCACGGACATGAGCGCCTATGATCTGGATGGCCCGATCCCCGATCTGCCGGAGGCGGACACCTATAAATCCTTCACCGGTGTGCTGCTGGCAAAGGCCAAGCGTGAGGGCATGACCCTGCGCGATCTTTATAATCTGGTCGCGGCCGCCCGCGGGCACTGGGTGCTATGCGGTTCCGCCGAAGAGGTGGCGGACACGTTGCAGGCTTGGTTCGAGGCTGGCGCTGCCGATGGCTTCAATGTGATGCCGCCCTATTTCCCCGGTGCATTCGACGATTTCGTCGATCTGGTCATCCCCATCCTTCAGGAGCGGGGGCTGTTCCGCACGGAGTATGAGACCGGAACGCTGCGTGACCGGCTGGGGCTGAAGCGGCCCAAGAACCCGAACTTTTGAAGCGGTCTTGCGTGAAGCTTGATCCTGTCAGTTGCTGTCCATCGCGCATTTTGCGTGAAGGGGATGCGGGGGGGGGGGGGGCATGTGAAAAAATGAATCCGCTCAATAAGTTGGAGCGTGCCCTCGTTTCCACCAAGCCCTGAATTGTTCTGGTGAGGCTGAAACAGAAATGGCCGGGAGCAATGCTCTCCGGCCATTTTCAGTTTTGCCACCGGCTCCGGTTTGTGACCGATATTGAGCCCGCTCTTCCCGGGCAGGCTGTTCACCTATGGGTTTTTTCTGCGGCTCCGGTTCATGCGCTGCATGAGCTGGCTCAAAGGTCTGCCAATAAACTCACGGGCTATGTGCAATGCCATTGCCCGCTCTGCATCAGCCTGCACTGTCAGCCAAACATAGCTTCAAGCCATCCTGCCGTGCGAGCGTGTCACCGCGCGGCAGGATGGGTGAGGCCGGAATGATGCCTGATCTCTCCGGC
Organism: Xanthobacter sp.; assembly: GCA_034676685.1. Classification (GTDB taxonomy): domain Bacteria; phylum Pseudomonadota; class Alphaproteobacteria; order Rhizobiales; family Xanthobacteraceae; genus Xanthobacter. The sequence goes on from JAUCBT010000003.1 coordinate 191,637, forward strand.
CCCCCGCCTCAGTGGCGGAAGTGGCGCACACCGGTGAACACCATGGCGAGGCCGGCTTCATCGGCGGCGGCGATCACCTCAGCATCCCGCATGGAGCCACCGGGCTGGATCACAGCAGTCGCGCCCGCTTCCACCGCGGCCAGCAGGCCATCGGCAAATGGGAAGAACGCATCGGAGGCCACCACAGAGCCCTTGGTCAGCGGCTCGGCAAGACCGGCGGCCTCTGCGGCATCGATCGCCTTGCGGGCGGCGATGCGGGCGGAATCAACGCGGCTCATCTGGCCTGCGCCAATACCCACCGTTGCGCCATCCCTGGCATAGATGATGGTGTTGGACTTCACATGCTTGGCCACGCGGAAGGCGAAGCGCAGGTCCGCCAGTTCCTGCTCGGTCGGGGCACGCTTGGTGACGACCTTCAGTTCCAGATCATCGGCGCTGACATTGTCGCGGTTCTGCACCAGCAGGCCACCGGCGACGGTCTTCACCAGCAGGCCGGGCGCGCGCGGGTCGGGCAGTGCGCCGGTCAGCAGCAGGCGCAGGTTCTTCTTCGCACCAACAATGGCGATGGCCTCTTCCGTAGCGTCGGGGGCGACGATCACCTCGGTGAAGATGTCGGCCATGGCGCGCGCCGCATCGGCATCCAGCGTGCGGTTCACGGCGATGATGCCGCCAAAGGCCGAGACCGGATCGCAGGCCAGCGCCTTGCGATAGGCTTCCTCAAGCGATGCACCCTCGGCCACGCCGCAGGGGTTGGCGTGCTTCACGATGACAACAGCGGCGCTGCGGGCCGGGTGGAACTCGGAGACCGCCTCGAATGCGGCGTCCGTATCATTGATGTTGTTGTAGGAGAGCTGCTTGCCCTGCACCTGACGGGCGGTCGCGACACCGGGGCGGATCTCGTCAGAAGAGTAGAAGGCCGCATTCTGGTGCGGGTTCTCGCCATAACGCAGGGCTTCAATCAGCTTGCCACCGAAGGCGCGATAGGCCGGGGCGCTTTCCTTCAGTTCACGTGCGAACCAGTTGGAAATGGCGGCATCATAGGCGGCAGTGCGGGCATAGGCCTTCTGGGCCAGACGCCGGCGCTGGGCCAGCGTGGTGCCGCCATGCTCGCGGATCTCGGCCAGAACGGCCTCATAGTCCACCGCATCCACCACCACGGCCACATCGGCATGGTTCTTGGCCGCGCCACGGATCATGGAAGGGCCGCCAATGTCGATATTCTCGATGGTCTCGTCGAAGTCCGCCTTGCGGGCGACGGTTTCCTCGAACGGATAGAGGTTCACCACCACCAGGTCGATCGGGGCGATGTCATGCTCTGCCAGCGAGGCCTGATGGCCGGCATCCGAGCGGATGGCGAGAATGCCGCCATGCACCTTTGGGTGCAGGGTCTTCACGCGCCCGTCCATCATTTCCGGGAAGCCGGTGAGTTCGGAGACATCGCGCACCGGCAGTCCGGCATCCGCCAGCGCCTTGCAGGTGCCGCCGGTGGAGACCAGCTCGACACCGCTTTCCACCAGCGCGGTGGCGAAGGGCACGAGACCCGCCTTGTCGGACACCGAGATGAGGGCGCGGGTCACGGGACGGATATCGGCGGTCATGGTCAGGCTCCGGCATTCTGGCGCTTCCGGCATTGGGCCGGTGGAGGCGCGTTCCTGTAGATGACGGGTCGCCTTTCAGAGGCAATCCGGTGCTGGCGTTCGCCTATCACTATTGCGGGCGTGCCGCCAGAGTCTGGAACAGGTTTCACATATGCAAAGACCGCGTTCCTTGCGGAACGCGGTCTTTGTTTTTTCTGCCATGCGGCCCGTTTTACGGGGCTGCGAAAGTATCAGTGAGCCTGTGCCGGAGCGGCGGGGGCAGGAGCCTCAGCCGGTGCAGCAGGGGCTTCTGGTGCCGGAGTGGCCGGCGCTGCCGGTGCCTCACCCGTAGGCGCAGCTTCGGCCGGTGCTGCTTCAGCCGGAGCCGCGGCAACGGTGGGCAACGGCTTGGGCGCTGCGGACAGGGAGTTCAGATAAGCGATCAGGTCCGCGCGCTCGGTTGCCTTGGGCAGGCCGGCGAAGGCCATGGAGGTGCCGGGCACTTCAGCCTTCGGATTGGTCAGGTAGGTGTTCAGCATCAGCGCATCCCACGTTCCGCCATGAGCCTTCATGGCTTCCGAATACTTGAAGCCGGGGAAGGTTGCGGTCTGGCGGCCGACAACACCATAAAGCTCGGGGCCAACCTTGCTGCCCGCGCCTTCCTTGAAGTTGTGGCAGGCGGCGCACTTCTTGGCGACCTTCGCGCCGCGATCGATGGAGGCCTGTGCGAAGAGTTCCTCAATCGGAAGCTCGCGCGGCTTCTCGGCGGCGGCGCCACCTTCCAGCACGACAATCTCATAACCCGGACGTGCAGGGGCTGGGGAGCTGAAGAGGAAGCTTGCAGTGTAACCAATGCCGAAAACCAGCACCAGCGCTGCTACAAAACCGCTCGCAAGCTTGATCAGAAATCGAAAAACGTTCATCGGCGCTTCGCCCCTCGGACCCCTCAGTCAACACCGCCGCGCCGGACTTCCGGCTCTTTTCGGCGGCATGTCGATGGCACGCGCGCAGGCTGACCCACGCAAGTTGGAACGACACTAAGCACTTTGATTGCAGCCGCGCAACCCGTATTAAGGTGCATCATCAACGCCATCATACTGCTCGCTGGCCTTGTGCGGGCAGCGGTGCTACCGGGGTGCTGGCACCTCACATCATTCGGCCGGGCACGCTTATGTCTGCTATATCTACACTTGTTCTGATTCCAGCACGCATGGCGGCCACCCGCCTGCCCGGCAAACCTCTGGCGGATGTGGGTGGGCGACCCATGATCGTGGAGGTGGCGCGGCGCGCGGTCGCAGCCGGCATCGGACGGGTCGCGGTGGCGACCGACACGCGGGAGGTCGCCGACGCGGTGCGTGCTGCGGGCTATGAAGCAGTGCTGACCCGCGCCGATCATCCTTCCGGTTCGGACCGAATCCATGAGGCGCTGGGCACGCTGGATCCTTCGGGGCAGGTGCAGTTCATCGTGAATGTGCAGGGCGACCTGCCCACCATCGCGCCTGAGACCATCCGGCGTGCTCTTGCGCCGTTGGCCAGTGAGCATGTGGATATCGCCACGCTTGCCGCCGAGATTCGCGAGCCGGGCGAGCGGACCGACCCCAATGTGGTGAAGGTTGTCGGCTCCCCCATCGCGCCGGGCCTGCTGCGCGCACTGTATTTCACCCGCGCCACGGCACCATATGGCGATGGGCCGCTCTATCATCACATCGGCCTTTACGCCTATCGCCGCGCGGCACTGGAGCGTTTCGTGACCTTGCCGCCATCGCCGCTGGAGCAGCGCGAGAAGCTGGAGCAACTGCGCGCGCTTGAGGCGGGCATGCGGATTGATGTAGCTGTGGTGGATGGGGTGCCGCTGGGGGTGGATACGCCAGAGCATCTGGACCGTGCCCGCGCTATTCTTGCCGCTGAAGGTTCAGCCTGAGGGGCGGACGGTTCGTCAGCAATCCGCCCCGGGAGATCAGAACAGTCAGGTGGTGGGCCGCGTGTGACAAGGCATCCGCAGATGCGCGTCCAGCCTGTGCATCTCACCCGGCATGAACATTTCAGCGTCTGGTTCTGGCCGGGGTATGGGCTGCATCTTCCTCTAAATGAATGGAGCGATTTTCGTGAGGGAGCGAAGCGCTCTATCAGGGTATTTGGGGTGTGTTAGCCGGGTTGCGCTCTGATGCCTTCCTCGTCCCGGCAGTCTCGCTTATTCCAGGACATTGAAATCCATGTCCGACTTTTGAGTCGAGTGCTGAAGCCCCCATATTCCGCACAGGCCGCCGCAGGGGGGCTTTTCTCTTGCGCCGGATGACGAAAAAATGCCCCAGGAAACGGCGCATATGGGGTGAGCCGGTTCTCTCCGCGCGGGCTTCAAGGTAAGTGCTTCAGGGCAGGCGTGTCGCAATGCGCTTTTCGCAAGATGCTTTTGGCAAGATAAGAGCCGGTGCAGCCGGCATGAAAATGAGGGCAGGGTCGTGACGGAACACTCCAGCAGGCGGCGCATCACCTTTCAGGGCGAACCGGGGGCAAATTCCCATATTGCCTGTCAGGATGTGTTTCCCCAGCATGAGGTCGTGCCCTGCGCCACCTTTGAGGATGCTTTCGCGCAGGTGGAAAGCGGCGCGGCCGAACTGGCCATGATCCCTATCGAGAATTCGGTGGCGGGCCGGGTGGCGGACATTCACCATCTGATGCCCCGCTCCAGCCTGCATATCGTGGGTGAATATTTCCTCCCGCTCTCCCACCAGCTTCTGGGTGTGAAGGGGGCGAGCCTCGCCACCCTCAAGACCGCGCAAAGCCATGTGATGGCGCTGGGCCAGTGCCGCAAGGCCATCCGCACGCTGAACCTGCGGGCCGTGACCGCCGCGGATACCGCCGGTTCCGCCCGTGAGATCGCCGAGGCGGGGGATGTGGCGCGCGCCGCCATCGCCTCACGCCTTGCCGCGGAAATCTATGGCCTTGAGATTCTCTCCGAGAATATCGAGGACGAAAAGCACAACACCACGCGCTTCATCATCCTTTCCCGCGATGGGCATTGGGCGAAGGCGGGCAACGGGCCGGTGGTGACCACGCTGGTGTTCCGCGTGCGCAACGTGCCGGCGGCGCTTTACAAGGCGATGGGTGGTTTCGCCACCAATGGCGTCAACATGACCAAGCTGGAGTCCTACCAGCTGGATGGACGCTTCACCGCCACCCAATTCTACGCCGATATTGATGGCCACCCGGATGACCGCCCGGTGAAGCTGGCGCTGGAGGAACTGGCCTTCTTCTCCCGCGAGGTGCGCATCCTCGGCGTGTATGAGGCCAGCCCGTTCCGGGCCGAGATCGACGCAAGCTGAGGCTGCTCGAAACAGGTCTTTGTCGTGCGAAACCTTCGCCTCCTGCTCCGGCCTTTCGGCCATTTGAGAGATGAGGTTCGGGTTCAGAACGGGGGGCGGCAATCAGGCATGAAGAAGCGGGTGGACCTCTCAGGCCCGCCCGTTCTGGCGGGTTCTCAGAGCATTTTGCCGTTGTCCTGAAACGAAGGCGTGGGCAAGCGCATTGGGCGGTCGCTTTTGCCATATGGCGAACCGCATTGCCTCGTTCGAAATGCTCTGGCGCTGTGGCCGTCTTTATATAGAGGGCTGATGGTGCGAGATTGCGGTCTCGCCATCCAGAAAGGCCTGCACAAGGTGGCGGGCAATGGCTTCCGGCCCCGGCACGAACAGGCCCTCGGGGTGGGTGCCGTCCACCATGCTCACCACCTCATCGCGCGTGAACCAGCGCACATCCTCCAGCTCTGCCGGGTCCATCACGATGGCTTCGCTCACCGCCTCGGCAATGCAGCCGATCATGAGAGACATCGGGAACGGCCAAGGCTGGCAGGCGAGATAGCGAACGCGGGCAGAATGGATGCCGGCTTCCTCGCGGGTCTCGCGGCGCACGGCTTCCTCGAAGGTTTCGCCGGGCTCCACGAAGCCGGCCAGGCAGCTGTACATGCCGGGGCGAAAATGCGGGGAGCGGCCCATCAGGCAGTTCTCCCCCCGGATCACCAGCATGATGACGGCGGGGTCTGTGCGCGGGAAATGCTGCCCCCCACAGGCCGGGCAATCTCGCCGCCAGCCGGAATCCGCCATTTGGGTGCGGGTGCCGCAATTGGAGCAGAAGCGGTGCCGGCCATGCCATGCCAGCAGTGCTTTCGCGCAGGCCAGCCCGCCCAGCATCGGGCCGGGCAGCAGGTCTTGTGCCGCAATGGCGCGTAGCCCCTGCACCACCAGCCCCGCACCCTCCAGTTCTTCCACCCGGGCGGGATCGAACGAAAAGGCGAAGCGTGGCGCTTCATCTTCCAGCCCGAGGAAAATCGGCTTTCCTCGGCTCCAGGCGCGGGCCTCTTCCACCGGGAAATATGGTTCTCCTTCCGATCGCATCGCGACCATCTCTCCGCCCAGCAGGCAGGCACGGGCACGCGGATCTTCCAGAAGATCCGCAGCCTGAGGACGCAGATGTGCTGCCCTCTCAAACGCGCTGTGCGTATAGGCAAGCGGCGGCAGGCGGGCGGTGGGTGCGCCAGTTTCCGGTGGAGGCAGGGCAGACATATGGAACCACAATAGGCGGGAGGCCGGGAGGGCGAATAACCCGTTTGCGAAAAAGTCGCATGGTACGGAAGGGGTGGCAAGCGGTGCGGGAGGGTGCCTTAAGGGCAGGTGATGCTGGCCTGATGGTGTGTGCAGGCGGTTCCGTGCATGTGCGCGGTGCTTTCCCAAGGCGTATGGATGCTGTGCTGAACAGCTCAGGCAGAGCCGTGCGAGTGCTGTTTTGCGGTGGGTAAAAGCTTTGGGATCATGAACGTTCATGCACCCTGCCGAGGCGGCTCACGTCACCTTGATGCGTCGGCGCACATTGCACCTGCCGGGGAAACACATAAGTAAGGGGCCGGAGGGTGCTGTTGCACCCATGAAGAAACAGAACCGGCTTCAGCCGGGTGGTCTTTCCCAGGGAAAGCCGCCACCCATGGCCGCCTGAGCGGAGCGTTGGATGCACTCGTCCCCCGAAACCATTTACGGCACCACCATTGTCTCCATCCGCAAGGGCAACCGCGTCGCCATCGCCGGCGATGGGCAGGTGACGCTGGGCCAGACCATTTTGAAGGGCAATGCCCGCAAGGTGCGCCGCCTTGGCCGTGGCGATGTGATCGGCGGTTTCGCGGGCGCGACGGCGGATGCCTTCACCCTGTTCGAGCGGCTGGAAGCCAAGCTGGAGCAGTATCCCGGTCAGCTTCAGCGCGCTGCCGTGGAACTCGCGAAGGACTGGCGCACCGACCGCTATCTGCGCCGCCTTGAAGCCATGATGATCGTGGCTGATGCCTCCATCACCCTCGTGCTCACCGGCACCGGCGATGTGCTGGAGCCGGAGCATGGCGTCACAGCCATCGGTTCCGGCGGCATGTATGCGCTGGCCGCCGCCCGTGCGCTGGTGGACCGGGAGGATGACCCGGAGGTGATCGCACGCCGTGCGCTCGAGATCGCCGCCGATATTTGCGTTTACACCAATCGCAACATCACGCTGGAAGCCATTTCCTCCTGAGCCTGTTCTGGGCGTTTTCGAGCGAAACGGCCCCGGTTTGCGTAAACGTGTGACCACTCCATGATTTGGAGCATTTTCCCGGTTTATTGAATCGGAGAAATGCCCGACAGATCAAGACAAGAGAAGCCATCCGCCATGAGCGACTTTTCCCCGCGCGAGATCGTTTCCGAGCTCGACCGCAACATTGTGGGCCAGAACAAAGCCAAGCGCGCGGTCGCCATCGCCCTGCGCAATCGCTGGCGGCGTCAGCAGCTGGATGACAAGCTGCGCGAAGAGGTTCTGCCCAAGAACATCCTGATGATCGGCCCCACCGGCGTCGGCAAAACCGAAATCTCCCGCCGCCTCGCCCGCCTTGCCGGCGCGCCTTTTCTGAAGGTGGAGGCCACCAAGTTCACTGAGGTGGGCTATGTGGGCCGGGATGTTGAGCAGATTGTCCGCGATCTGGTCGAGGTCGGCATCGGCCTTGTGAAGGAGAGCAAGCGCAAGGATGTGCAGGCGAAGGCCCATATGGCGGCTGAAGAGCGGGTGCTGGATGCGCTGGTGGGCGCGAATGCCTCCGCCGCCACGCGTGACTCCTTCCGCAAGCGCCTGCGCAGTGGCGAGCTGGACGACAAGGAAATCGAGATCGAGATTTCAGCCGGTGGCGCGGGCCTCTCCATGTTCGAGATTCCGGGCATGCCGGGTGGCGGGCAGATGGGCGCGGTCTCGCTGGGAGACATGCTGGGCAAGGCATTCGGCGGGCGCACCAAGAGCCGCAAGGTCTCGGTGAAGGAAGCTCATCCCCTGCTGCTGACCGAGGAAGCCGACAAGCTGATCGACCAGGACGCCACGGTGCAGGACGCCATCCATGCGGTGGAAAACAACGGCATCGTCTTCCTCGACGAGATCGACAAGATTGCCGGTCGTGAGGGGCGATCGGGCGCGGATGTGTCACGCGAGGGCGTGCAGCGTGATTTGCTGCCGCTGATCGAGGGCACCACCGTTTCCACCAAGCACGGGCCGGTGAAGACAGACCACATCCTCTTTATCGCATCCGGCGCGTTCCATGTGTCGAAGCCGTCCGACCTCTTACCGGAGCTTCAGGGTCGCCTGCCGATCCGGGTGGAACTGGAGGCGCTGACGCGGGCCGATTTCGTGCGTATTTTGAATGAGACCGAGGCGAGTCTCGTCAAGCAGTCGATCGCACTGATGGGCACGGAAGGCGTGACGCTGGAGGTGACATCCGATGCCGTGGAGGCGATTGCCGATGCGGCGGTGGAGGTGAATTCCAATGTTGAGAATATCGGTGCCCGCCGTCTGCAAACGGTGATCGAGCGGGTGCTGGATGATCTCTCCTTCAGCGCGCCGGACCGTTCGGGCGAGACCATCGTGATCGACGCCGAATATGTGCGCTCGCGCGTGGCGGATCTGGCCCGCAATGCGGATCTCAGCCGCTTCATTCTCTGAATGAGGGGGCTGCTCCCTGTCATCAGGCAGGGCCGACAGTGATACCTAAAGGGATGGCGCGCCGGTTGCCGGTGTGGCATCCCTGAACGATTGCCTCGCCGGAGTTGATCCATGCCGCATTTGACTGTCGAGTACACGAACAATATCGGCCAAACCTGCACCCCGCAGATGCTGCGCATCCTGAACTCGGCGCTCATGACCTCTGGCCAGTTTGATGAGCCGGCGATCAAGAGCCGTGCGGTGGTGGTGGAAACCTTTGCTGTCGGCACATCTACGGAAGAAGAGCGCGGCTTTCTGGCGGCCCGGCTCTGCATTCTCAGCGGCCGGACGCCGGAGCAGAAAAAACAGCTGTCCGACATCCTGATGGAAGCGCTGGAAAAGGCCTTTCTGCCGAGCCGTATTCATACGCAGATCACGGTCGAGATTCTTGATATGGACCGGGCCTCCTATGGCAAGGCCGCCTATCCGGTTTGAGGCTGTCAGGTCAGAGTCCATCGGTTGGTCGCCTCCTGCCTGTCAGGTAACTGACGAAGAAGGGCAGGATGCGACAGGTCTGGTATTTCGGCCAGGACGGGGCATTTCCATTGCACGCATTCCAATGCGAGGCTGAGTTTTTTGCCTGTATCACCTCACACCTTGGGAGTGCGCGCCCGCATCAGCCGGTGAATCACCAGCGCTGAAATCAGGGCAAACGCGCCGGCTGTGAAGAGCGCATAAGAAAACCCTTGCGAGAACACCAGCCGGGCCTGTTCCAGCGCATCCGTCTGTGCACCCGCCGCAAGGCCGGAGAGCAACTGCGGCCAGTCTCCCGCCGCGATGGCATCCGCCTGCACGGGGGCTGTGGCGCAGGCCTGTGCGCCATCGCAGCGTCCCATCATGATGGCGCGGATCATGGTGGCGAGAATGCCCGACAGCACCGCGAAGCCAAGCAAAATGCCAGACATGCGCGCGGTGGTGCTGAGGCCGGATGCCATGCCCGCCCGTTCACGCGGCACCACGCTCATGATGGCCTTTTGAGTTTCACCATTCAGCAGACCGCCGCCGCTGCCGATCAGCACCATGCCCGGCATGATGAGCGCCCATGATGCGGTCTGCGCGCCAAGCCCTGCCATAAGATTGCCCATGCCGGTCACACTCAAGCCCAGAACAAGGATCTGCGGGGAACTGAGAAAGCGCGCAAGAAAGCGACCCACATAGGGAAAGGCCAGCATGGCGAGAGCGAAGGGCAGCATGGAGAAGCCGGCCACAACCGCCGCGCGCCCCAGCCCGTTCAGCAGCAGCAGGGGCAGAAGGGATGCCATCACCTGCGCACAGGTGGCATAGGCGAACATGGCCCAGACGCCGCCCACAAGCCGGGGATCGCGGAACATCCGCACATCCAGCATCGGTTGTCGCTGTATGCCTTCCACGCGGATGAAGGCGAGCAGCGCGCAGATGCCGATGACAAAGCCAGCGAGCGAAACTAGCGTGGTCCAGCCCTGAGACTGCCCCTGAACCAGCCCCCAGGTGAGGCCGAACATCGCGGTGGTGAACAGCACGATGCCCGCCGGGTCTAGCCGCCGTTCCGCTTCGCCATGGGACTCCGTAATGAACAGCACGACCGCCAGCCCCAGCGCTGCGCAGATGGGAATGTTGACGAAGAAGGCCCAGCGCCAGCCAAGATAATGGTCAATGAAGCCACCCAGCACGGGTGAGAGCACCATGGTCAGCCCCATGACGCCGCCCCAGATCGCCCATGCGCGATTGCGTTCGGCCTCCCTGTGGAAGGTGTGGCCGATGATGGCCAGTGCCGGGGCCAACAGGAAGGCCGCGCCAACGCCCTGAAACGCCCGCGCCAGATAAAGCATCTGCGGTGAGGGGGCGAGGCCGCAGAGCAGTGAGGCCAGAATGAATGTGGTGATACCGCATAGAAACACGCGCTTGCGCCCGAAGCGGTCCGAAATGGCACCGGCGGGCAGCAGCAGCGAGGCGAAGCACAGCACATAGGCGCTCACCACCCACTGGATGTCGGCAAAGCTGGCGCCGAAATCGCGGGCGATGGTGGGCAGCACCATGGCGACGATATTGGTGTCCATCACCGTCATCGCGCAGCCGGTGGAGGCTGTCAGCAGCACGAAAATTGGCGGAATGGTGCGGGTGCGGCGCATCGGGAGAGTCTGGGTGGGCTGGTCCACGGCATCTTCGCATGGTTCGGGGCTGTGGCCGCTGTTCGGGAAGTGCTTCCCGTTTCAGGTTTCCAGCCCGCATGGTGTTTGGGCGAAAATCTCCCGGCACCGATCGTATGGGTTCGGAGGGAGTGAAGCCTATCCATTGTTTTTATTCATTTGCGGTTTTTGCTCTTCTTATTAGTTTGAAACGAACAGTGAGGGGTGGGTATGGAACTGCGGCATCTGAGATATTTCGTGGTGCTGGCGCAGGAACTGCATTTCGCGCGGGCGGCCGAAAAGCTGAATATCGCGCCCTCCACCCTCACCGTGCAGATTCAGGAAATTGAGCGTCGTCTTTCCGCGGTCCTTCTGGCGCGTACCCGACGCAGTGTGCGGCTGACCCCTGCGGGCGAAATTTTCCTCAAGGAAGCGCGCACCGTTCTGGCGCAGTTCGAGAAGGCGGAGGCCGCAGGGCGGCGCGCGGGGCGTGGTGAGATCGGACGGGTCGAGATCGGCTATGTGGGTTCGGCCGCCTATGCCGGTGTCCTCCAGGACCAGATCCGCCGTTTCACCAGCCTCTGGCCCGGCGTGCATCTTCATGCGGTGGAGCTGCCGATGGAGGAACTGCCACAGCTGATTGATGAGGGACAGGTCGATATCGGTTTCGTGCGCCTGCCAATGGCGCTGCCAGCTAGCCTGCGCGCTCATATCCTTCTGCGCGATTATTTCTGCCTTGCTTTGCCTGCCAGCCATGGGCTGGTGCAGGGAGGCGGACAGGAGCAAGACGCGGTCCGCCCCGCGCTTCTGGCCAATGAGGCCTTTATCTCACCCGAGCAGCAGGCCGGCACCTATGAGGTAGCGCGGCGCGGATGCTTTGCGCCCCACATCGTCTCATCGCCCGGCAGTCTGCTGGCGGTGCTCACGCAGGTGTCGGTGGGTGCCGGAGTATCTGTTGTGCCCAGCGTCGTTCGAAATGTGGTGCATCTGCCGGAAGTGGTGTTCCGTCCCCTTGCCGGTGGGCCGATCATTTCTGAAGTTGCTGCGGTGTTTCGGGCGCAGGAAAATGCGCCTGCTGTTTCCCACTTTGTGACCCAGTTGCTGGAGGCCCCTCTGCACACGGTTCATGCGCAGGATTGGAAGAGGGCGTGATCGGGGCGGGCTCTTGCCGCTGGGCAAAGACAGCGTTTTATGGGTGAGCGTTCAGGTTCAGACTATGCTGTGGGTGCGCATATCTTGCCATGCCAATTGAGTCGAAACTATTTTAACACATTGAAATATATAGTTTCTGCGTTTGATCTTGCTCGTGAGGGTCCTGGAGACAATCGCGGATATGCGGGGTTGGATCATGTCCGCGTTTTACGGAGCCGTTGGCAGACTTCAGCATATGCCGAGATCGCAGTTGCTTGACGTGAACCGGTATTCACTCCACCCGATAACGCCCCGGGTAGATCAGTCTCGCTCGTTCAAGCTGGATTTTGGTTTGTATTTTGCCGGCTTTTTATTTCCAGGGAGCCGTCTGATGACACGGTGAAAAATCGCCTCGGCTGGGCGCAAATCTGCTGGCATCACAGCGCTTCCCTGTTTCAGGGCGTTGAGGAAGAGGCCCAGCCTTTTTGAACCGTCAAATATCTCTGTCGAGGTCCGTGGCCTGCTTCATTCGAAACTGTTCTGGAGCACATCGTCGTCAAGCATAGGCCGGGCGGATCACACTATTTCCGCCTAGCCTGATTTATATTTTGCCAACTCATGACCTCGCAGGCCGCTCACCCGGCAGGTTTCACCGCCCCCGGTTTGTGCCCTGCGCCTCCCGGGTGCGCATGAAGGTCCACACCACGCGCCGGGTTTCGGGCAGATCGCCGGCCAGTACCAGCTGGGAGGTGCGTCGCGGGCCGGTGGGGCCTGCCAGATAGATGCTTTCCTCAATGATGACCGGCATGGTGGGCGCAGCAAAGGCCCAGGCCTCGCCATTGGGCAGGCACAACAGCACCGTGTGCGGATCATCGAACCGCTCCACCGAGACGGTGGGGTGCAGGTGGAAGCGGATGGCGTAGGGGGTCACGGGTGCATCCGGGTCTGCCCGTGCGCTGCCATCGGCGGGCAGCAGCATGTCTTCACCATCCAGCCGGCTGCCATCCTCGGCCAAACGCCACGAGCGCCGGTGGATGATGCCGAATTCCTCACGGTATCCATCATGGCTGGCGCGCAGCAGAATGGCGTCATTGCGGCTGCCGCGCTGGACATCCACTGTGGCGGGCCCCTCGATCACGGGCGCGCCGAACCACGCATTCAGCCGTTGTCCCTGCAGGAACCGGCAGGAAGAGGTATCGGCCAGCACCATGGTGGAATGTGCCGCACTGGCCCGCGCCACCTGCCGCCACACATCGCGGTTCACGGCGGCCATGCCGCAATTCACCACCAGCTGGTTGCGGCCGGAGGAAAACTCGAACGAGAGGCAGCTCGCATGCGCCTCCCGGCTCAGGGAGAAGGGCGGGGCCGTACCGGTATCAGCAATGAGCACGCTGCCCGCCGCATCAAGACGCTGATAGCCGCTATAGGGCGCATTCGAGACCGGCGCGCCGCGCGCATCATCGAAGGAAAGAATGGTGGCGAGCTGGTCCCCCGCCGTCAGCCCCATGCCATGGAAATGGGCGAAGGCCCCATCTCCGTGCCGGAAGAAGCGCAGCATGGGCATCATCCGGTCCATGGCGTTCATCAGCGCGGGCGGGGCAGGCAGGTTGCGCGCGGTATAGGATTGCAGAAGGGGCAAAAGGTCGAGCAGCAACTCGATCAGCATGCCGGGATTGCGGTTGAGCGGGCCGCCATCGGGCAGGATCTGCCGGTCCAGCTCTTCCTCCAGCCGGCGCTGGGCGGCGCGAAGCAGGCGCGGCTGGTCAGACATGCACAGCCCGGCGAACACCAGCGCCGTGAGGGCCTGAAGACGCGGATAGCCATCCTCCACCTGGTTCAGCATGCGTCGCAGCTGGCGCACCTGCCGGGTGAGGGAGCGGATGAAGCGGCGATAGAAATCCAGCTCCGCATCCTGAAGGATGAAAGTGGCCTGTGTGAGCCAGGACATGACCCGCCGGGCGCAAACCTCCGGCTGGGCGGCGATATCACGGGCGGTGCCCGTGCCGCGCATCCAGTCGCCCACCAGCGCGCGGGCATTGGCGCGGGCGATGGTGGTGCCGGCGGCGCGCAGATGGCGCAGCCAGCCGAAGCCATGCAGCGCCTGTGCCCATTCCTCGGAAGGGGGCTCAAGCTCGAACACGCTGCGCCCGTTGAGGGAAATGGTCTTGCCGGCGAAGGCGAAGCGGCCGGAATAGATCTCGCTGGCCAGTTCCGCATCGGCGGTGCGTAAATCTTGCGGGGCGATGAGCAGGCGCTCGGGCACTGGCACGGAGACATAGGCCAGTGCCAGCGTGCTGCCGGACAGGCTGTCCCGAATGGCGCGCGCTTCAGCCTTACCCAGAAGGGTCGCGAGTCGCAGGCGCTCGGCAAGGCTGTCTCGGCTCACGCGGATCCCCGTTCCAGGCGAAAGTCTGGGCGCGGTGGAATGGAAGCGCCCCGCCAGTCCATGCCACATGGTTATGCCCGTCCTCTTCACATCATGAAAAGAGACGGCTCCATGTCCGGATCAGATCGTCTGGTGATCTTCCCCGAATGATTCCGCCCCCTGCTCGCATGCAGGCCCTCGTGGCGGAACAGGTTCGCCGGTTTGGGCATGCACAGGTCCGCACGGCAGGCTCAGCCTGCCCCGCGGACCCTGGGGGCGGCAACCTTACGGGATGCGTTCGAGGCGGGCGGCGAAGAAGCCGTCGAGGCCGGAGCGTTCCGCCTCATCAAACATCCAGTGACTCGCTAGAGTGCGCACATCACCTTGAGGAGTTATGAACGCGGCGACAGCTTCCACTGTCTCGGCATCATTTGTGCGGGCCAGTTCCTCGGCGCGCACCGGACGGCGGCGCAAATCCTTGCGGGCCTTGAGCAGGCGCTCGATCTGCTCCTCGCCTTCCTCCGGCTCCAGAGAGCAGGTGGAATAGACCAGCACCCCGCCGGGCTTCAGCAGGTCTGCGGCATGGTTGAGCAAACGGGCCTGAAGGGCAGCGAGGGTGGGGATATCCCCCGGTCGCTTGGTAAGGGCGATATCCGGGTGGCGGCGCAAGGTGCCGGTGGCGGTGCAGGGCGCATCCAGCAGGATGGCGTCAAACGGCCCGCCCACATAAGCGCCCGCATCACCTTCCAGTACGCGGACATCAAGGTTCAGGCGGGTCAGATTTTCCTTCAGTCGCTTCAGCCGGATGGCCGAACGATCCAGCGCCGTGACGCGACCGCCCGCCTGCGCCAGCTGGGCGGTCTTGCCACCGGGGGCTGCGCACAGATCCGCGACATCGCGCCCTGAGACATCACCCAGAAGGCGCGCGGGCAAGGCGGCAGCGGCATCCTGCACCCACCATTCACCTTCCGCGAAGCCGGGCAGATTGCGCACCGCGCCGGCCTGAAGCACGCGTACCGTGCCGGTGGGCAGAACGGTCCCGGAAAGGGCTTCCGCCCATTTCTCCGGATCAGACTTCACGGTGATATCGAGCGGTGGTTCCACCCGGTGCATGGCGCTGATGGCCCGGGCGGTGTCCTCGCCCCAATGGGCGGTCCAGCGCGTGCGCAACCAGTCTGGCGTATCGACCATGAAGGGATCCACGCCCTCCAGAAGCTGATCCTTCTCGCGGGTCAGGCGGCGCAGAACGGCATTCACAAGCCCGGCGAAACCGGCGGTGCTGCGGTCCTGCCGCGCGACATCGACGCTGAGGCCAACGGCGGCATGGTCCGGCACGTCCATGAACAGGATCTGGGTCGCGCCCACCAGCAGCACCGCCTCAAGCCGGGGTGCGCCTTTCGGCAGGCCGCGCTCCAGCAGAGGCCTGAGCACGGTACGCAGAGTACCGATTCGGCGCAAAGCAGTGGCGAGGATGTGGAAGGCGAGGGCACGGTCGCGCGCCTCAAGCGTGTCGGAGAGGCCATCCAGGGCCTCTTCCAGACCTGCGCCATGCTGGAGAATCTGGTCCAGCGCCTCAACCGCGAGGGCGCGGGCGGGCAGGCCGGCTGGGGCTGGCGCACCGGCAGGGCGATCATTGCGCTGCGCGGGACGAGGAGCGTTGCCGCGTTGGGGCTGGGAGCGGGGGGGATGTGGGCGTTTCGAGGTCATGGCCGAGATAGAGCACGAACCGCGCCCGCGCGCCATGGAGACTGGAGCAGATCCAGCCTGCATATGCATTTCGTTGTTCGGATTGGCGCTGATCTGGAAGATATGAAATATGGCCCATGGCCGTGGGGGAGTGTTGCCCCGCTGGCCGGTTGCGGCTATGCAGGCCCACCAGTGTTTCGCGCGCTTTTCACAAGCTGCGCATGGGCGAGGTCTCCAAGGCCCCACCCGCGTGCAAGGGTTTAACGGGATGTTTCGCATCTTCACCTTCAGCGACTTCATATCGTGCGCGACGTCGCACCCCGGAGCGCTTCGCCGGCGAAAATGACGCCCGTCCGGGCGGTCGCCGGGGGCCTGTGGTCCGTGACGTCCGCCTTCTCCGCCCGAAAACCCCTCCTTCAGGAAAGGCACGAGCGATGGCTCGGCTGGTCATGAAGTTCGGCGGCACCTCTGTCGCCAATATTGATCGTATCCGTAATGTGGCGCGCCATGTGAAGCGCGAGGTCGAGGCCGGCTACCAGGTGGCCGTCGTGGTTTCCGCCATGTCCGGCAAGACCAATGAGCTGGTCGGCTGGTGCAAGGAAGCCGACCCGCTCTATGACGCGGCCGAATATGACGCCGTGGTCGCCTCGGGTGAGCAGGTCACCTCCGGCCTACTGGCCATCGCACTGCGTGAGCTGGGCCTTCCCGCCCGTTCCTGGCAGGGCTGGCAGGTGCCGATCCTGACCGACGGCGCGCATGGCTCGGCCCGCATCATGGATGTGGACGGCTCGCGTCTTGGCGCCGCGCTTGATGATGGACAGGTGGCGGTTCTCGCCGGTTTCCAGGGCATTCATGCCGAAAGCGGGCGCATCACCACGCTGGGCCGGGGTGGCTCGGACACCAGCGCGGTGGCGGTGGCGGCAGCCCTGAAGGCTGAGCGCTGCGATATCTATACCGATGTGGATGGGGTCTACACCACCGATCCGCGCGTCGTGTCCAAGGCACGGCGTCTGGAGAAGGTGGCCTTCGAGGAAATGCTGGAGATGGCTTCGCTTGGCGCGAAGGTGCTTCAGGTTCGCTCGGTGGAACTCGCCATGGTTTATAATGTGCGCACCTTCGTGCGCTCCAGCCTCATCGACCCGGATGCGCCGGAAGCGCATGTGGTGGAGCAGGCCGGCACGCTGATTTGTGATGAGGAAGAGATCATGGCAAGCCAGATGGAATCGCAGGTGGTGACCGGCATCGCCTTCGCCAAGGATGAAGCCCAGATTTCCATCCGGGGTGTGGAAGACAAGCCCGGCATCGCCGCTTCTGTCTTCATCCCGCTCGCGGATGCCCACATCAATGTGGACATGATTGTCCAGACCACGTCGGCCGACGGGTTTACGGACATCACATTCACCCTGCCCACCGCCGATTTCGAGCGGGCCAAGGCGGTGGTGGAAAAGCTGCGCGAGACCATGCAGTTCCGTGAGCTTCAGGGCGATACCGAGGTCACCAAGGTGTCCGTCATCGGCATCGGCATGCGCTCGCATGCGGGCGTAGCGTCGCAGGCCTTCGGGGCGCTGGCGGCCAAGGGTATCAACATCCGCGCCATCACCACGTCCGAGATCAAGGTCTCGTTCCTGATCGACTCCGCTTATACCGAGCTTGCAGTCCGGACTCTGCATTCGCTATACGGGCTGGACAGCTGAGGTCGGGCCGGGCCATCCCGGATTGATATGACCTGACGGGAGGCCGGCATTCTCAAGCCGGCGCCCGGCGGGTCTGGTCTTGCTGATGAAATGAGGATGCGGCCGATGCGTGGCACGCTCGGCGGTCCCCGCGTCCTGCTCCGCCGTCTCCGTGAGGTGATGGCCGAGCCTGTGAACGCGCAGGATCGCCTCGACAAGATCGTTGTTCTGATCGCTGCCAATATGGTGGCGGAAGTCTGCTCGGTCTATGTGCTGCGCGTGGACGCGACCCTTGAGCTTTATGCGACCGAGGGTCTGAAATCCGACGCGGTGCATCGCACCGTCATGCGCGTGAGCGAGGGCCTTGTGGGTTATGTGGCGCGTGAGGCGCGCCCGCTTGCGCTTTCCGATGCGCAGGCCCATCCCGATTTTGCGTATCGCCCCGAGACGGGCGAGGAAATATACAATTCCTTCCTTGGTGTGCCGATCCTGCGCGCGGGCAATACGCTCGGCGTGCTGGTGGTGCAGAACCGTGCCCGACGCACCTATACCGACGAGGAAATCGAGGCGCTCCAGACCACCTCCATGGTGTTGGCGGAGATGATCGCTTCGGGCGAGTTGACCGCGCTGGCCCTGCCCGGAGCCGAACCCGCAGTGCGTCGCCCCCTGCATCTGAAAGGTGTGGCGCTGGCCGATGGGCTGGGCCTTGGCCATGTGGTGCTGCACGAACCGCGCGTGACCGTGACCAACGTCATCGCCGATGACGTGCCGCATGAAACCACCCGGCTGGACGCCGCCATCAACAAGCTGCGTCATTCCATCGACCGGCTGCTGGAAGATGATGGCCTTGGTTCTCCGGGGGAACACCGCGAGATTCTCGAAGCCTATCGGATGTTCGCCCATGACCGGGGCTGGATCCAGAAGATGCGTGAGGCGGTGCTTTCCGGCCTCACCGCCGAAGGCGCGGTTGAGCGCGTGCAGTCCGATACCCGCGCCCGCATGATGCGCGCCTCTGATCCCTATCTGCGCGAGCGTCTGCACGATCTGGATGATCTGGCGAACCGTCTGCTGCGCGAACTGATGGGTCGCGACAGGTCTGCCGAGCGGGCAGAACTGCCTGAAAACGCCGTTATCGTCGCGCGCAATATGAGCCCGGCGGCGCTGCTCGATTATGACCGCACCAAGGTGCGCGGCCTTGTGCTGGAAGAGGGCGGCACCACCAGCCATGTCACCATCGTGGCGCGCGCGCTGGGTATTGCGGCGGTGGGGCAGGTGGACAATGTCACCGGCCTTGCCGATTCCGGCGATCCGGTGATTGTGGACGGGCAGGCCGGTGAAGTGCATATGCGCCCGCCCGGTGATGTCGAATCCGCCTATGCCGAGAAGGTGCGCTTCCGCGCCCGCCGGCAGGCGCAATATGCCGCCTTGCGCAACATTCCCTCGGTGACGAAGGATGGGGTGGAGATCGCTCTGCTGCTGAATGCCGGCTTGCTGGTCGATCTGCCCCACATGGATGAAACCGGGGCGGCGGGCATCGGCCTGTTCCGCACCGAGTTGCAATTCATGATCGCCTCAGCCTTCCCGCGTATTTCCGAACAGCTCAAGCTCTATCGCGCGGTTCTGGATGCGGCGGGCAGCCGGCCGGTGACCTTCCGCACGCTCGATATCGGCGGGGACAAGGTTCTGCCCTATATGCGGACGGTGGAGGAAGAGAATCCGGCTCTCGGCTGGCGCGCCATCCGTCTTGGGCTGGACCGGCCGGGCCTGCTGCGTTCCCAGCTGCGCGCATTGCTGCGGGCGGGTGCCGGGCGCGAGTTGCGCCTCATGTTCCCCATGGTGGCGGCGGTGGAAGAATTCGATGCTGCGCGCGTGATCGTGGAGCGGGAACTCACCCATTTGCGCAAGCATGGCCATGGCATGCCCGAACGGGTGTTCGTAGGGTGCGATGCTGGAGGTGCCCTCTCTGCTGTTCCAGCTGGATGAGATTCTGCCCCGGGTGGACTTCCTCTCCGTTGGCTCGAACGATCTGGTGCAGTTTCTGTTCGCAGCAGACCGCTCGAATATCCGGGTGTCGGATCGCTTCGATCCGCTCTCGCGGCCGGCGCTGCGGGCGTTCCGCATGGTGGCCGATGCCGGTGCGCGCCACAACAAGCCCATCACCCTGTGTGGCGAGCTGGCCTCTCGGCCGCTGGAAGCGGTGGCGCTGGCGGCACTGGGCTATCGCTCGCTGTCCGTCTCCCCGGCCTCGCTCGGCCCGGTGAAGGCAACCTTGCTGGAACTGGATGTTTCGGCCGCCCGCAAACTGTTGCTGCCATTACTCGATGACCAGACCTGCACGACAGATATTCGCACCACCCTGCGGGCTTTTGCCCAGGCGCAGGGCCTGCCTCTCTGACCGGGTCTTGCCCGGCAACATGCGATGACAATGGATCTGCCTTTCGCCAAGCTTGATCAGCTCGTGGCCCGCCACGCCGAGATCGAGGCCGCCCTCGCCCATGGTGTCGAGGGTGATGAATATGTCCGTCTCAGCCGCGAGTTCTCCGATCTCTCCCCGTTGGTGGAGCAGGTACTGGCCTTGCGGGGGGCGGAGCGCGATCTGGCGGGGGCTCGCGAACTTCTGGCCGAGTCCGCATCCGACCCGGAGATGCAGGGGCTGGCTGAGGCTGAGGTGACGCGGCTGGAAGAGCATATCGAGGTGCAATCCCATGCGGTGCGCCTCGCCTTGCTGCCGAAAGATGCGATGGATGAGCGCGGTATCATCCTAGAGGTGCGCGCTGGTACCGGCGGGGATGAGGCGGCCCTGTTCGCTGGCGACCTCTACCGCATGTATGTGCGCTATGCCGCCGAGCATGGCTGGACCGTGGAGGTGCTTTCCGAAAGTGAGGGCACCATGGGTGGCTTCAAGGAAATTATCGCGGCTGTGCAGGGCCGCGGGGCCTATGCCCGCCTCAAGTTCGAGAGCGGGGTGCACCGGGTGCAGCGCGTGCCGGCCACGGAAGGGGGCGGGCGCATCCACACCTCTGCCGCCACCGTTGCTGTGCTGCCAGAGGCGGAAGAGGTCGATTTCCAGATCAACGAGACCGAACTGCGCATTGATGTGTTCCGGGCACAGGGCGCTGGCGGCCAGCATGTGAACAAGACCGAGAGTGCGGTGCGCATCACCCATCTGCCCACGGGCACGGTGGTTGCGGTGCAGGACGACCGCTCCCAGCACCGCAACCGCGCCCGCGCGATGGATCTCTTGCGGGCGCGCCTGCTGGATGATGAACGGGTTCGGGCAGAGGCAGGGCGTGCAGCCGACCGCAAGGGGCAGGTGGGTTCGGGAGACCGTTCTGAACGCATTCGCACCTATAATTATCCGCAGGGGCGCGTGACGGACCACCGCATCAACCTCACCCTCTACAAGCTGGAGGAGGTGATGGCGGGTATTGCACTGGACGAGATCATCGCCGCGCTGCTCACCGAACATCAGGCCGCGCTGCTGGCGGCGCAGGATAATGGCTAAAGACCCTATGGCTGAACAGGACCAGACCAGCGTTGCGGACACGAGCGCACTGCGCGTTCACGGGCGGGGTGAGTCTTGATGCGGGACGCGCGAGATGTGCGGGCCCTGCGCCGACAGATGGGGGCAGAGCTTGCTGTTTCCGGCGTGAGCGCGCCCGAGCTGGAGGCCCGCCTGCTGATGGCGCATGTGCTGGGCTGTTCGCCCGGCGAGGTTTTTCTGCATGATGAGAGACCGCTGGAGGCGGAGATCGCGAAGCAGGCCGTTGCCCTGCTGGTGCGTCGCATTTCCGGTGAACCGGTCTCGCGGATTCAGGGACACCGGGAGTTCTGGAGCCTCGACTTCAATCTCTCCCCGGATACGCTGGTGCCGCGCCCCGACACGGAAACCGTTGTGGAGGCCGCGCTGGATGGTATCCCCGAGCGTGAAGCAGCCTTGCGGATACTGGATCTGGGCACGGGGTCCGGTGCGATTTTGGCGGCACTGCTGCTGGAGCTTCCCAATGCCATTGGCCTTGGGGTGGACCGGGCAGGCGGCGCGGTGACCGTGGCGCGGGACAATCTGATCCGCGCCGGCGTGGGCGCGCGCGGATGCGTGATGGTGGGGGACTGGGGTGCCAGTCTCACGGGTGGTTTTGATCTCGTGGTGTCCAATCCGCCCTATATCGTGCATGCGGACATCGCGACCCTGCCGCGCGAGGTGCGTGTGCATGATCCCATGCTCGCCCTGGATGGCGGCGAGGATGGGCTGGATGCCTACCGCACGATTGCCGGCGAACTGCCGCGCCTGCTTGTGCCGGGCGGGCTTGCTGTGCTGGAACTGGGCATCGGGCAGGAGCCGGCGGTGTCTGAGTTGCTGGTTGTTGCGGGTCTGGAAGTGCTGGGGCCCGCGCTTAAGGATCTGGGAGGAATTCCGCGCGCCATTTGTGCCCGGAAGTCTTGCGAGCAGGTTGCAACAGACTGACTAAAACCGCCAAAGAACAGAAAAAACGCTTGGAACAGGAAAAGGAACTGGCTAGTGTCGCCTCAGGAATCGCGCCGGATCACAGGTCGGCGGCCTGTGTCGGTGCTGGAAGACACTTCGATGTTTCCAGCCCAGAGGTGGCAGTGTCGGGTTGCGCGCATTTACGCAGCACCCGGGCAGGCTCCTCACCGGACGATAGTTTCATCATGTTGATGATGCTCCGGTCCAAGGTGGCTTCATTGCCGGACGAGGGTGGACAGGGTCGTCGCGCCTAAACAACGTGACACAGAGCGTGATAAGCAAACTGATCCTGATTTTTTGACACTGAACGGACGGTGTCATATGCGCGGCAGCCCGGAGCAGGCGGGGGTCGCATTAAGAAGGCCATGTCCTGCAAGTCATCGGGGCTGGCTCCTCATTGTCGTGGTTTGCGGTGTGTCCGCAGAGTTGCGGCGGAGCGTACCAGGCGCAATGGCGGTTGGAACGCCGCGCGAGTAGAGAACGATCCATATGAGAAATGGTCAGCAGCAGCAGCCGCAGCACAAGCGCATGCGCGGTCGCAACAATAATAACAACAATAACAACCGGCGCGGCTCTAATCCCCTGACCCGGGTGTATGAGTCCAATGGGCCGGATGTGAAGGTGCGGGGCACCGCCCACCATATTGCTGAAAAATATCAGCAGCTTGCGCGCGATGCCCAATCATCCAGTGATCCGGTGGCGGCTGAAAACTATCTTCAGCATGCAGAGCATTATCTGCGCCTGATCGCCTCCCTTCAGGGCCAGTTCGCGCCTCCGGCCGGCTATGGCCGCGAGGAGGATGGCGACGAGGATGAGGCGCAGGACGATGTGTCCGGTTATGATGCGCCCCAGCCCTATATGCGCGAGCAGGGCGGTTCGAACCGTGAAGGTCGCGATAATCGTGACAATCGCGAGGGACGTGAACCGCGTGAAAGCCGTGAGCCACGCGATAATCGCGAGCCGCGCGAACCCCGTGAGAACCGTGAACCCCGCGAGGGTGGACGCAGCTACCGGGATAATCGCGAGAGCCGGGATAACCGGGACCGCGACAATCGGGATAACCGCGACAACCGCGACCGGGATAACCGTTCCAGCAATTACCGTCGCCCGCGTCATGGGGAAGAGGGTGAGTTCGTCTCCCCCACCGTGGCACCAGCCCCGGCCCCGGCCGTAGCAGTCGCTCCCACTCTGGCTCCAGCCCCGGCTCCGGTCATTGCGGCAGCCCCGGTGGTCCGTGAGCCCGTCGCTGAGGTTGTGGCTCCCGAGGCACCTCCGGTTGTCCGTGTGCGTGCACCCCGCGCCCCCAGAGCGCCGCGCGCCGAGACGCGGGTGACAGAGCGGCCGGAGACGGAGAACCAGCTTGGTCTTCCCTCCTTCATCACCGGCGCTCCTGTCGTGGCACCGGCGACGCGCGCCGCGAAAGCGGCACCTGTCGCCGAGGAGCAGGATGAGAGTCTGGAAGCGGGTGAAGCCCGGACCGGCCGTCGCCGTCGGCGCTATCGGTCCCGTTTGGATCAAGCCGACGAGACAGCGGGTGGCGAGGATGCGCCCGAGGCCGCGCAGCGGGTGCTGGCAAACGATTGATGATGCCTTCGGCCGGATTTCTGGCTGAGGTGAGTTTTGGGGCCAGACAGTCACGGTTCGCCGGTGTTGTCTGGCCTTTTTCATATGCGCCGACATGAATGGTTGTGCTGGTTGGATCTGAGGGATGCGCTTGAGAGAGGGCCGCTCGGGCCACCATCTCTTTAGCCAAGGCTTTTCTTGATATGCCAGGGCTTGGCAACTCCACACACCATGTGAATCTGCCCCGGGTTTTGTTCGAAGTCCGGTATCTACTATCGCAGACGCTGAAGGCCATCGGTTCGAACCGTATGGCGTTGGGGACAAACCGCCTTTGGACCTGCACGGACTTATTCTGGTGGTATGGGCGAGGGCTTGAGCACAGGCCAGATCCACCCGATTTCATCCGCCATGTACCCCAGCGGGCTATTCTACAGCGATCTTCGTATCTTCCGGATTTGGCTTGAGAGCCCGCCTCGCCCAATGAGGGTTGGGATGTGACGCTTATGCTTGCGACGGGGTGCGCTCTACCTCTCCCTCATCTCCGGTAACCTCATGTACTCCAAGACATGGAAATTTCAGCCCGACTGACCTGTCTGCCGCTGAAGGGATTTCTCTCACCGGAATGCGAACCCTTCCGCATAGATATTGTCATTGGGCACACCCAGTTCTCGCAACTGGTTGATCAGGTCGTTCAACATCGGGCCGGGTCCGCACATCATTACGGCCGTGGTCTGTGGTGCTTCCAGAATGGCGGCGATGGCGTTGGCCGTGAAGCGCCCCTCGTCACTGCTCACCCACAGGTGATAATCCACCCGCTCCAGCTCTGCGGCGGCTTGCTCCAGTGCCCCATGGTAGGGAGCCTGTTCACGATCGCGCACCACATAGGTCAGCCAGATGCGGCGGCGTTCATCATTGGTGCGCTCGAATTCCAGCATGCCCAAAAAGGGTGCGATGCCGATGCCTGCCCCAATGCAGACCACCCGATCAAAAGCCGCCACCGAATGCATGGTGAAGCTGCCATATGGCCCGTAAAGCCGGACCTGATGCCCGGGTGAGAGCCGTCGCAGCCTGCGGGTGAAGTCCCCCACCTCACGGATGGAGAGGCGCACTTCACGCAGCACCGGCGTTGAGGACAGCGAGAAAGGGTGCAGGTCATGGGACCAGTGACCGCCCTCGGCGATCGAGATGAAGACAAACTTGCCGGGCGCATAAGCCATGCGCTGGCCCACCGGATCGAGCACCAGATCAAATGCACCGGGATCTCTCGGCACAATGCGCGCCACTTCATAGACATGGCGGGGGCCGGACCGGCGAAACAGCACATAGCGGTGAAACAGGCTGCCCAACCCGGCAAAGGTGAGAAAGCCCATCCAAAGACGAAACGGTTCGAAATCCGAGATCGAGCCGTCGATGAACATGGACACGAACATGGACGGCATGAACAGGATGCCGTTCAGCCCATGAATGATGCGCCAGCGCTCATAGGCCATGCGGGTCACATAGGCCAGCACCGCCAGCACGATGAAGCCAAGCGTGGTGAAGATGAAGGTATCGAACACCCAGTTGCTGCGAAACGGGATGATGAGATCCAGAACCGGCCGGCTCTCTGCGATATAAAGGGCGAACAGCAGGAAAATGTGGATCACCACCAGCCCGACAGCCGCCGGACCCAGCAGGCGATGCATGCGCACAGCCCGGTCCAGCCCGCCGAACATGGGCTCCACCAGCGGGCTGCGCGAGGCAGAGACAAGTGCCAGCGCCATCAGCGTCAGAGCCCAATCAATGGTGAGCTGGGTGGGTATGCGCCATGGCCACAGGGGGGCTTCGCCCGGAAACTCGATCTTCGCGCCGATCCACATCAGGGTGGTGATAAGCAGGGCCGCAGAAACCACAATGCCGCCCGGGTGGCGGCTGAGCAGGGTTTCGATGCGATCTCGTTTCGGGGCAAGGGCTGGCGGCTCCGGAATGGCCACCGCGCCCGTGCCCCCATTCTCTCTGGGAGGCGCGGCTTTCGGGGGGATTTTTCCCGGGTCCGTCAATCTGCTGGCCGGGGCCTGATTCATGTCAGGCCCCGCAATGTCATTCGGCATGTTCAGTGGCATGCTTTCAGCTCTTGGCCACTCGGGGAGCGGGTGAAGGCTGGTGTAGCATGCGGGACAAGACGATCGTCACCACGATCACTGCGATATAGGCGAGAAGCTGCATACCGGAGGGCTGTGCCGTGTAGCCCACAAGAGCATGCAGGACCCGGCCGAGAATGGAGTCCTCGGACAGCACGTTCGAGGTATCCCACAATGGGTCAGACCATGTGTTCAGATAGCCGGCCGATTGCAGCAAGCCGACGGCCTGCGAGGCCAGACTGGCCGCGAGCAGGGTAATCAGCACCGAAATGGCCTTGAACACATGCTTGAGGGGAATGGCGACAATGCCGAGATACAGTGCCCCGGAAACAGCCGCTCCGGCCAGAATGCCCAGCAGCCCGCCAATGGCGATGGATGAAGCGGTAGCCCCGCCGGCGGCCACCACGCCATAGAGGAAGAGCACCACCTCGAACCCTTCGCGCAGAACGGCCACGGCCACCACGATGGCCAGCGCGGTCAGGGGCTTGCGTCCTTCAGCAACATCGACGCCGACGCTCTTCATTTCCGCGGCCAGTTGGCGACCATGGGTGGACATCCACAGGCCGGTCCACACCAGCATCACCACGGCAATGCCCAGCACACCGGCATTCAGCAACTCCTGCCCGGTGCCCTCGAACAGATTGGAAATCTGATCTGCAAACAGGGCGATGATGGATGCGCCGACCACACCGGCCAGCACACCGCCACCCACATAAAGTCCGCGCCACGGAATACCGCGCGTGGCCGCCAGCACGACACCCACGACGAGGCCGGCTTCCAGTACTTCACGAAATACGATGATCAGAGCAGCAAGCATCGCCCATTCCCAGCCTGTAATGAGAGCGCGCCCTCTTCCCCCCGGATATGGGAGCGCCCCAGCCCATGATGTTCAGATACGGCAGCCGCAGAACCTGCCCCGCCGTTTCAATTGGTTCACTCGACGATGACAACGCCCTGCGCGGTGCTGGCGTGAAACTCGCCCATGAAGGGATAGCGGCCGGGCGCGAGACCGCGCAGACGCACCACACCCTGGCTGCCGCCGCCAATCACCTTTTCCACGCGCAATGCTGTGGAGTCGAATTCATCCGCAGTTGCATCTTCGTTCCGCACCAGCAGCTGGATGGGCGTGTTGGGCGGAATACGAATCTCGGCCGGAACGAAGACATGGTTCTTCAGCATGACCTCAACCTGCCCCGCCGCATTGCGGGGGGTGTAGCCGGATGCCGCCGCTGCCGGGGCATCTGTCGTGGTGGCGGGCGCCGTGGCCGCGGGGGCAGCCGGTGCTGCCTCCTGGGCGCGAGCGCCGGTATGGGCCGCGCAGGCCAGGGTCAGCGCCAGTGTGCCGGTCAGTAGAAAGGAAGTGCGCATGGTATTCGAGATCCGCCAGAAGAGGCCACCGCCAGAGCATGAGCCGGGCTGGCTCATGCGCACGTCATGACATGAGATTCCGGCACAGGGCCGGGAACGGGAGAGGCTGTTCAAGCAACCCGCAGAAGCCCAGCCCGCGCGCCAGTTCACTGGTGCGCGGGCTGCCGACCTCAGTTGTTTTCTTTGCTCGGGTACTTGAAGGTCCAGGACTGGGTGATGGGCTTCCACCACTCCGGCACGCCGGTTGCCTTGTCGATGTGACGGATCAGGTCCGGAGGGCTGATGACATAGGTGGCGGTGTATTCGCCCGGTCCGTCCATGTCGAAATTGTTGGCATAGTGCGGGCCATCAATCGCCTGCATCGGGGGGAGAATCTTGCTCTCGGAGTAGTTGCCGCCCTTCTTGGCGATGGTCAGTTCCACCGTCAGGTTCGGAATCCATGCGTCCTCAGGGAAGCCCCAGGGGGAGTTCGCTGCCGAGTGAATATCGATCTCGAAATGGATGGCCTTGGGGTCCATCGACATGCCGGGCGGATGACGGTCCATCTCGATGCCGGTGAGATAGGCTGGGGAAAGCTGCAGATGTTCTTTCACCACGGGCTCACCGACATAAAACTCACCTGCAAGCGCACCCTGCGCCATGCACGCGACACCGGCAAATGCAGCCGCAGCTGCCATAGAGCGCAATTTGATCATTCCCTGCCACCTGTTTCGTTCACGAGATTAGCCGTGTGACAGTGGAAATTGATGCAATAACCGACCCGCTCATGCAACCGCTATGTTCTGGAGTTGCTATAGACTAATCTATTGAAATGGCTTTGAGTCAAATCCAAAACTAAAGGAAATAAATATAACGGTACGTAAGCTTATATAATCTGGTGCGGAATCCGGTACGAATGTACCTTGTGTTCAAATTACAAATCCAAAGTTGTGCATTTTGTCTTGCTCCTGTGTTCAAGCAGAGCTATGGCCGGAGAGAGCGCTGAACGTGCCGTTGATAATGAGTTGCGGTGGTTTTCAGCATGAGGGCATTGAGGGCGGCAATGGGCGCAAGATCTTCACATCGCGGTGCAGGTGCATATCAGGCACGGCCCATCTCCAGCATCCGGCGTGCATTTCTGGCAGGCGCAAGCATTGTGGCTCTGGGTGCTGTTGTCAGCCCCGGTGTGGCCTTTGCCGCAGAACCGGCCCCGGTGTGGGTGCTGCCTGAATCCGCCAAGAGCCTTCTGGCGGCTGAACGGCTGACCGGAGATTGGGGTGGTCTGCGCACCAAGCTGGAAGACAGCGGCATCACGATTGATCTGACCCAGACCATGGATATTCTGGGCAACCTCAGCGGTGGCGTGCGGCGCGGCGGGGCCTATGACGGTGTGTTCGAGGCCGAGATCACTGCTGATCTTGAAAAGCTGTGGGGCTGGAAGGGCGGCACCCTCTATGCCTCCGGATATGTGATCCAGGGCCATGGCCTCTCCACCTATTATCTCGAAAACTTGCTGACCATCACCTCAGTGGAGGCAGACCCGGCGGTCCGTCTGGCTGAATTGTGGCTCCAGCAGTCCCTGTTTGATGACAAGGTGAAGATCAAGGTCGGCCAGATTCTCGCCGACCAGAACTTCGTCATCAGCGATACCGCCGGCCTGTTTGTGAACTCCACCTTTGGTTTTCCTGGCAGCTTCGGCACCGACCTGCCCAATGGCGGCCCGGCCTATCCTCTGGCGACCCCCGGTGCGCAGATCATCTGGCAGCCCACGGATGCCTGGCTCATTCAGGCCGCCATCTTCAATGGCAACCCTCTCGGCAATGGCACCAATCCCCACGGCCTCGATTTCCCGCTGGGTGACGGATACTTCGCCATTGCGGAAGTGGGCTATACCTATACCCCAGAGGGCAAGGGCGACTTCCAGGCCACCACCGTCAAGGTCGGCGGATGGTATAACTCTGAAGATTTCGACAGCCTGAACCGGTCCGCCAATGGCTGGCCGGTCGGCATGCCGCAGGCGTCCGATGACCCGTGGAAGGACAAGGGTAACTATGCCCTCTATGCCCTTATCGACACTGCGCTGTGGACCGAGCCGGGCACCGACGATCAGGGCCTGCGCGGCTTCGCCCGCTTCACCATAAGCCCGCAGAGTGATCGCAACCAGATCAACTGGTATGCTGATGGCGGCCTGACCTATACGGGCATCATTACAGGTCGTGATGCGGATGTCTTCGGCGTGGCCTTTGCCTATGCCAATATCAGCCCGTCTCTGGCGGATGCGACCCGGATCGGCAATTTCTTCGGCAGCGCACCGTTTGATCCGATCCCGGACTACGAAGCGGTGCTTGAAATCACCTATCAGGCGGCAGTTGCGCCCTGGCTCTCGGTGCAGCCCTTCTTCCAGTATGTGTTCAATCCCGGCGGCAATGTCGCCAACCCGAACAGCATGCTGAAGACCCCGATCCAGAATGCTGCCGTCATTGGCACGCGCATCGGCATGACCTTCTGATCCTGTTCTGACCCATCTCAAAGGTGGGGCATGATTGGGCACATAAAACGGGCCGGTCTTTCCGGCCCGTTTTATGTTTCAGGGCGTGCTGAATGGGCCAAAACCTCAGGAAGCTGGTGGAGAGCGGAAACGAGGGCACCTGAAACTCTGCCGCAGCCCGTATCTGTCGGGAGCAGGGCATGCAGCGGCTCTTGACCGTGATGGTTGAGATATCCCGCTATTTCAGCTCTTCCCGCGTGTTTCAGCGTCTGGCTGCGAAGAAGCTGTCACTCTCTTAGAGCCCGCTTGTGAAATCGGTTTGGAGCCTTGTTGAGGGGGCCGTGTGTCTGTCATGCCTTGCGTCAGCTTTTGTGCCGTGCGGCGTTTAAGGCACTGAAAATGGTCGCCCTGCTGAGTGTCGACGACCGGGATAAGCCTGGCCATAACGGTGAAGAAATGTCGCCGACATTCAAGAACGCCCGCAGGCGGGCTTTCTAAACAGGTTCTCAGAGCGCAACCCATAAGTTGCGCCGGAATTTAGACGAGCTTGCCGGGATAAGGGAGCGGTAGAGCACCTCCCGGCCGGACTATAATGGTTCCGTCCCAAGCGTCTTCATAGGGCGTGGTGTAACCCGCTTAATTCGCTCAATATATTTCGGTTTGGGCCTCAATCGTATCTTCCCGCAAGATGCGCGAGAGATCTTCGGTTCTCGAAAATGTAGCGATGCTCTTCTCAAGCCAAAGGCCCGGGAGTTCCCTCACCGGGCCTTTGCTTTTATCCGCATAGTGCTGTCGCACCCTATTCGGCACCGATCGCAGACCGGAGCGCGGCAGGCTCAGGCCTTGCCGGCTTCGTCATCTGCCGGTGCCACCGCCTCGGCCTTGGGACCGCCGCGCGAGACGCCGACCATGGCAGGGCGCAGCACGCGCTCGCCGATGAGGTAGCCCGCCTGAACCACCTGCACCACTGTGCCATTGGGAACGCTCGGGTCCGGCACCTCAAACATCGCCTGATGCTGATTGGGGTCGAATTTCTCGCCCTTCGGGTCCACCCGGCGCACGCCCTGCTTTTCCAGTGCGCGGCCCAGTCCACGCTCGGTGAGTTCGATGCCTTCGATCAGCCCCTTCAGCGGGCCTTCAGCGGTTGCCTTGGTTTCGTCATCCAAGGTCGCCAGAGCGCGGGCCAGATCATCGGCCACGGTCAGAACGTCACGGGCAAAGGAGGCGACGCCATAAGTCTTGGCATCGGCCACTTCACGCTCGGCCCGGCGGCGCACATTTTCCAGTTCAGCCAGCGCGCGCAGGCATTTGTCCTTGAGGGCGGCGACCTCTTCTTCCAGCCGCGCCTGCTCCAGCACTGCGGGGTGCACAACTTCCGCATCAAACGATGCTTCGGTATCGGCCGCGCTCTGTGCAACCTGTTCGGAAAGCTTCGCGGCGTCGTTTGCCGTGTCGCCGGTCTGGGGCGCGCTCGTCTGGTCGCTCATCCGGTCTTTTCCTTGGTCTGGTTCTGCCCCCGTGGCGGAGGCAATTGCATGTCAGTCAGATCTCTTGCCGGGATATCGGAGGGGTCGGCATAAAAATCAAGTCTTCGTGCGCGTTCTCCCCCCATCTCCTCTCGTAAAACACGCGTTTTGGAGGTGGGATCAGGAGCCCTGCATCCAGATCATCTGGGCGGGTTCAGGAAAAGGGGCCCCTCTTCAGGCGAAAATGGTGCGGCGGGAGAGGGCTGTCGTTTCATTCTCACGCTTCAGCAGGTTCACCACATCTCCTGCCGACATCGGGCGGTAGAACAGGAAGCCCTGCGCGGTCTCGCATCCGCAATCCTTGAGGAAACGGGCCTGTCCTGTGGTTTCCACACCTTCGGCGATCACCCCAAGCCGCAGGTCGCGGGCCAGATCGACCACAGCGCGAACGATGGCGGTATCGAACGGGTCGCGCTCAATATCCTTCACGAAGCCCCGGTCGATCTTGATGACATCAATGGGCAGTTGCTTGAGATGAACCAGCGAGGCGTAGCCGGTGCCGAAATCATCGAATGAAACCCCCACGCCCATCATGCGCAGGGCATGGAGCGTGGCCCGGACATGGACGATATCCCGGCCGAGAAACACGGTTTCCGTGATTTCGACATCGAAATTCGCCGGGTCCACGCCGCCATTGCGGAACTGGCCAAGCAGGCTGGCTGCCAGATCGCGCTGGGAGAACTGGGCCGCCGACAGATTGATGGCGATGCGCCCGCATTTATAGCCGGCGGCGATCCATTCGCTGACATCGCGGGTCACCTTCTGGACCATGCGTTCATTGATGAGCACGGCCATTTCAGGGTGGTTCAGCGCCATTTCAAATGAGGCCGGGCCCAGCACGGTGTTCTTGTCGCGCCGCCAGCGCACAAGGGCCTCGAACCCTTCCAGATTGCCCGTGGCGAGTGAAATCTTGGGTTGGTAATAGGGTTCGATTTCATCTTCCGCCAGCGCATCCGTCATGGCCCGCAGAAGACTCAGGCGGGACTGGACGGCCTGGCGCATGTCTGTGGCATAAACCACATAGCGGTTTCGGCCCTGTTGCTTGGCGGCATAAAGCGCGAGATCGGCCGCCTTCATCAGCTCGCGATAGGTGGAATCATGCTCCGGGCAGGAGGCGACACCGACGCTGACGCGGGTGGAAAGCTGATGGCGGGCATGAACGAAGGGGCGGCGCAGATCGCTGACAATGGCATGGGCCAGCCGCTGGCCGCGCCGCAGTGCATCGCGGGCCTGAAGCAGGATGACGAATTCGTCGCCTCCAAGCCGGGCCACAATCGTCCCTTCCCCGGCCAACCCTTCCAGCCGACGCGCGATCTCGCACAGCACGGCGTCGCCGGCATCATGCCCCAGCGAGTCGTTCGCGTCCTTCAGGCCATCAAGATCGACCAGCAGCAGACAGACCCCCTGATCCGGCCGTCGGGATCCGAGCGCTTCATGCAGGCTATCCTGAAAGGCCGCGCGATTGGGCAGGCCGGTGAGGGAGTCGTGATGGGCAGCATAGCGCACCTTCTGCTCCACGGCCGTGCGCTCGGTCACATCCACCAGAACCGAGATGAGGCAGGGCTCATCAGACATGGTCATGGGAGCCGCGGCGACGATGACATCGCGTACCGCGCCATTGGCCACATTCAGGGAGAGCTGGAAATCCGTGACATGCCCGCATGCCTCCAGCTGCGCCTCAAGCAACTCCCGCCTGCTGGGGTCGACGTAAATATCACTCGCCCGCAATGAGGTCAGGGCCGCGACCGTGCCGCCATAGAAGCGCAGGGTCGCGTCATTATATTTCAGAACCCGGCCATCAGCCATGCTGGTAACCGTCAATGGCAACGGCACGGCTTGAAAGGCGGCTTCAAGCTGGCCTTCACTTTCGCGCAGGCGCAGATGAGCCCGGCGTTCGGCGTGAGCCGAGGCCCATTGCAGCCGCCGCATACGGTTGGTGTGCGATACGGAGATGGCGAGCGCCACATTCAGCAGCAGCAGAGTGAAGGCGACATCGAGATGCCCGGCCAGCAGACCGGACGGGCCCTGATAGGCCAGCAGGAGCAGCAGGCTGGTGCCGATCCCGCCAACCAGGCACAGGCTGAATGACACACGGGCCGCCAGATAGAGCAGGGTCGGGAGCAGCAGGACCAGAAAAAGTGATCTGGTATCATGGGCATAGACATAAGCGGTTGCGGCAATCGCCACGCCCCATTGCCAGCCGACAAAAAGCCATTCCAGCGCGCGCGGTTCCTGCACCCTGTCCAATATGAAAAGGCTGGCCACAGATACGCACAGGGCCATCACGCCAGCCCCGATGGCGGCAAGCTGCGCGGATGGGGTGAGGCTGCCGAGAACAGCAATCAGGACGCAGAGCAGGCTGAAGGCCGCTGTCGCCACAAACAGGACGCGCGCATGGCGGCAGGATTCCTCGAACCGCTCGGCCCGAAATGTGCTTTCGCGGGCTGTATCCACGAATTCACCACCCGGCATGGTCAGACGCAATCCATCCGAATCCACGAACTGCCTCATGCGATGATTTCCGGTCCTATGCTGCTCCTTCATATGCCAGAATTCCAACCAAAATGTTATGCTCAGCATGCATATAGCCATGAGCCATGCGCAATACTTCGTGAATTCAGGCTGCGTGTTTCAAGCCGCAGCGGCCCACGATGAGCTGGACGAGGGATGCTGTTGGTTCCTCATACCGCCATC
The DNA here is from genome assembly GCA_034676685.1 of Xanthobacter sp. Taxonomy (GTDB): domain Bacteria; phylum Pseudomonadota; class Alphaproteobacteria; order Rhizobiales; family Xanthobacteraceae; genus Xanthobacter. The sequence continues at coordinate 225,430 of JAUCBT010000003.1, forward strand.
TGTGTTCAGGTGCATTACAGGGCCTTGAGATGCGGTTGTGCGTGATACGCGCAGCGGCGTGTGCGCCGGGGATGCCTCAGCCTTCCGGCCCATAGTGCCGCAGCACCCAAAGGAATTCATAGATAATCGCCGCCACGGCGAAGGCGATATGAAACCGCCGGTTTTCCGCGCGCATCGCGACGAAGCTGAAGACGATGAAAATACCATCGCGAATATAATATTCAGTCCCCAATGCACGCAGGTGCCCCGCGCCTTTGAGGAGGGAGTCGAAAAAATCAAGAATGATGAAGGCGATGAATATCGTGAAGAACCATGTCCGTCGGGACATGAAGTAATCGCCAAACCCGCTATATTCATAAAGCGTGTCTGGAAACAGCAGAGCACAGAGAAAATAGAGCGTGCTGGCATAGAGTATGATGAAGCAGAACTTCAGAAAGTCCCACTTCACGCTGGAGAGGTGAAACTCCCACCACCAGAACTGGATGATGAAGAGCAGCGTGAAAATCACCCAGAGCAGATGGACGATATCCACCCTTTTGTGGTCGGGGTGCTGGACGAAGCCGGCGAGGCCGTTCAGCAGGCGTCCGATGCTCAGCGCCACGATGATGCTGATGACCATGCGCACATGAACGAAAAGGTTCGGATCGACACCCGCTGGAACCTGCTGCATCACCGTCTCTCATTGCCCTCATGCGGCGCGCCCTTATAAAACACATCGCGCGCCTGAAACAGCCTTGTACACAGGCGCTTCTGCGGAAATCCGCAGCCTGTGTCGTGTGCCATCAGGTTCTTGCGCCGTGTTTTGCGTTGCATGGGATCGGGCCGGCATCATGGCGCTCTGTGCGAATGCGGGTTCAATACTGTGCTGAAGCAGCTTGCGCGCTGGCCTCCGCCCTCACCCATGTTATATGGCGGAACCGGATTGCCGGGGCCTTGCCCGGCATTCCCAGCAGGAGCACGGCCGATGCTGCGCAATACACGCATCCTCCTCGTCATCGGTGGTGGCATCGCCGCCTATAAATGTCTGGAGCTGGTGCGCCGGCTGAAAGAGCGTGGTGCCAGCGTGCGCGCCATCCTCACCCCGGCTGCACAGCAGTTCGTGACCCCGCTCACAGTCGGTGCTCTCACGGGCGAGCGCGTGTTCACGGACCTGTTCGATCTCACCGCCGAACATGACATCGGCCACATTCGCCTCTCGCGGGAGGCGGACCTCGTGGTGGTGGCCCCCGCCACGGCGGACCTGATGGCCCGCATGGCCCATGGCATTGCCGATGATCTGGCCTCCACCGCGCTGATTGCCACCGACAAGCCGGTTCTGATTGCCCCGGCCATGAACCCGCGCATGTGGGCGCATCCTGCGACCCGCCGCAATCTGGCGCTGCTTGAGAGAGATGGCATTACCCGTATCGGCCCCAATGCCGGCGCGATGGCGGAGCGGGATGAATTCGGCGAGGGCCGCATGGCCGAGCCGATGGAGATTCTCGCCGCCATTGAGGCCCATTTCGCCCATGTGGGTTCGGCCACGCTGAAGGGGCGGCGCATTCTCGTCACCTCCGGCCCCACCCATGAGCCGATCGACCCGGTACGCTTTATCGCCAACCGCTCCTCCGGCAAGCAGGGCCATGCGATTGCGGCGGCGGCGGCGCGGGCGGGGGCTGACGTGGTGCTGGTGTCCGGCCCGGTCGATATTCCAGATCCGCCCAATGTGCGCACCATCCATGTGGAAAGCGCGCGCCAGATGCTGGCGGCAGTGGAAGAGAACTTGCCTGTCGATGCCGCCATCTTCACGGCCGCTGTTGCCGACTGGCGGGTGGCCGATGCGGCAGACCAGAAAATCAAGAAAGGCCCACAGGGCACGCCCGCTCTCCATCTGGTGGAGAATCCGGATATTCTCGCCACCATCGCCCGCCATTCCAGCCTGCGCCCGCGTCTTGTCATCGGCTTTGCGGCGGAGACCGAGCATGTGGTGGAGCATGCCCGCGCCAAGCTGGCGCGCAAGGGATGCGATCTGATCGTCGCCAATGATGTCTCCCCCGCCCATGGGGTGATGGGGGGCGACACCAACACCGTTCATCTGGTGAGCGGGCAGGGGGTGGAGGACTGGCCCACCGCTTCGAAGGCCGAGGTGGCCCGTCGCCTTGCCGCCCGTATCGCCACCCTGCTGGAAGGAGAAAACTCTTGAGCGCACATCCCCTTTCCGTTCCTGTCCGCCGCCTGCCTCATGCCGAGGGCCTGCCGCTTCCCGCCCTTGCCACCGCCGGTTCTGCGGGGCTGGACCTTTCCGCAGCGTTGGCCGAGGGCGAAACGCTTGTGCTGGAGCCGGGCCGCTTTCTGGCCGTGCCCACCGGGCTCGCGCTCGCCCTGCCTTTGGGCTTCGAAGGGCAGGTGCGTCCGCGTTCCGGTCTGGCGCTCAAGCATGGCGTGACCGTGCTCAATGCCCCCGGTACGGTGGATGCCGATTATCGCGGGGAAGTGAAGGTTATCCTCATCAATCACGGGCCGGATGCCTTTCCCATCACGCGTGGCATGCGCATCGCGCAGCTTGTGGTCGCACCTGTGACGCAAATAATGCTGGAAGAATCCGGGGATTTGGATCAAACTGCACGCGGTGCCGGTGGTTTTGGTTCAACAGGGCTAACCGGACTGTAATTTCACGGACAGCTACAGCCAGATGCCGCGCTTATCCGATAAAAGTCTTCTTGCCATTGCCGCCGTTGTGGATGTGGCCATCCATTCGCGTGGCGCTCCCGTAGCCGCCAAGGCTCTTGCCGCCCGTCACGGGCTGCCACCCCGCCGGCTGGAACCCGTGCTTCAGGCGCTGGTGCATGCCGGTGTTCTGAAGGGGGTGCGCGGTCCACGCGGGGGCTATGAACTGGCGCGCGAACGCCGCCGTGTCTCTGTCGCGCAGATCGTGCGTGTGGTTGAGGGCGCGGAAGAGGAGAATGACATCATTCTCCCCTCGCTGGTGGCCGAAGTGGTTCAGCCTGCCGTGGCTGCCGCCGAGAACACCTTTGACACCGCGCTGGATACCGTGACGCTGGAAGATCTGTGCCGCGCGGCGGATAATCGGGGCCACGGTTCCGATAATGACCGCATCGATTTCACCATTTGACGCAAGCGCTGCCCCCTGAAAACGGGGAGAATGGCGCGCCATCCTCTCAGGAGACTACCCATGGTTGATGCGACCCCTATTTCGCCAGCCCGTCCGGGCCGTGGCCGGGTTTATGATTCCATCACCGAAACGATGGGCAACACGCCGCTGGTGCGGCTGAAGCGTCTGCCGGCCCTGCGCGGGGCGCGGGCAGAGATTCTCGCCAAGCTTGAATTCTTCAACCCGCTCAACAGCGTCAAGGACCGCATCGGCGTCGCCATGATCGAGGCGATGGAGAAGGAAGGCGTTCTGGATGCCGATACGGTTCTGGTGGAGCCAACCTCTGGTAATACCGGCATCGCACTGGCCTTCGTGGCGGCCGCGCGCGGCTACCGGCTGATTCTGGTGATGCCGGAGAGCATGTCGGTCGAGCGCCGCAAGATGCTTCTGCTGCTGGGTGCCGAGCTGGTGCTGACCCCGGCCAATCTCGGCATGAAGGGCGCTGTCGCCAAGGCTGAGGAACTGATTCAGGAACTGCCCAAGGCGGTGATGCCGCAGCAGTTTCGCAACAAGGCCAACCCGGATGTTCATCGCGCCACCACGGCCGAGGAAATCTGGAACGACACCAACGGCAAGGTCGATGTGATCGTTTCCGGCGTCGGCACCGGCGGCACCATCACCGGCATTGGTCAGGTGCTGAAGCCTCGCAAGCCGGGCCTGCGCATGGTTGCGGTGGAGCCGGAAGATTCCCCGATTCTCTCCGGTGGTGCGCCGGGGCCGCACAAGATTCAGGGCATTGGCGCGGGCTTCGTGCCGGCGGTGCTGGAACGGTCCATCATCGACGAGGTGGTGACTGTCGGTAACCAGACGGCCTTTGACACTGCCCGTGCGTTGGCGCGTTATGAAGGCATTCCCGGCGGCATCTCTTCCGGTGCAGCTGTTGCTGCTGCCATCGAACTCGCCTCTCGCGAAGACATGGCCGGCAAGCAGATTGTCGTCATCGTGCCCTCCTTCGCCGAGCGTTATCTCTCCACGGCCCTGTTCGAAGGGCTGTGAGTTCTGGCCGGAAGGCTTGAAGTCCGTTCGACCAGTACCTGAATGTTGCACGCCGTCTCAGACATGAGGCGGCGTGCTGCATTCCCAGCCGGCATGAGATCATTTCCCGTTTCATGGAAACGGGGACATGCCGCTTATATATCGAGCGGTCTCATTTTCTTGAGGGGAGCCGGGGCCAGTTTCATTCGAACATGCTCAAGCGAGGGCCGGTCATGTGCCCTTTATCCCGCCGCAGACGATGATGGATGCCCTTGGGACTGCGGGGCTCCGTCACAAATCTCGGACCAGGACGGTTTCTCGCAAACGAACTCATGAAACTGGTTTTTGAGCCCGAGATCCGTATCGAACACATTCGCCGCAATGGGGAAGCTGTCGTCTTCCGACAGAATCTCCCCCAGAGATGTCCCGCACGTTTTGCAGAAGCAGCGGCCATATTTGTATGGGGCCGCCGGCTGATAATGCGCGACATTCTCCTTCCCCTGAAGCCACGTCACATCGTCCCGCTTCACAAAAACGATGGTGCTTGCCCCGACCTTCCGGCAGCGGGAGCAATGGCATGTTCCCATCATGGTGGGTGCGGCCATCAACTCGAACCGGACAGCGCCGCAGCAACAGCTTCCCGCAAACATGCCTCATACCTTCCTGATCTGTCGAAACCAAAAAAGAACATATCAGGAACAAATAAGAGCAGGCAAGTCCATCATCCCGGCCCGTGCCGTTACGGTGTGGTCACACCAGCCCTGAAAGTCCGGGTGGCATCACGCCTTGGTTCTGCCTGCCATTGACCTTGCCGCATCCTCGTCCTACCTCGAAGACAAGTGGTGCCACACAGCGGCGCCAGACAGTTCCTCCATGAGACTGCTCCCGAGGATGCCCGCATGAACACCCCCCGTCTGCCCGACACCGACACCCCCGCCCCTGTGGTGCCGGTGGAACTGCTGGAAGCCGGCCCCGCCGCACGCCGCATCACGGTGGGTGTGCCAGTGGGTAAGGTGATGGTGGGTGGCGGTGCGCCGGTGGTGGTGCAGTCCATGACCAATACCGATACGGCGGACATCATCGCCACCGTGCAGCAGGTGGCGGCGCTGGCGCGTGCGGGTTCTGAAATCGTACGCATCACGGTAGACCGGGATGAGGCCGCTGCGGCCGTTCCTCATGTCCATGAAAAGCTGCTGGCCATGGGCATTGATGTGCCGCTGGTGGGCGATTTCCATTATATCGGCCACAAGCTGCTGGCGGATCATCCGGCCTGCGCCGAGGCGCTGGGCAAATATCGCATCAATCCCGGCAATGTCGGCTTTGGTGACAAGAAGGACCGCCAGTTCGCCGCGATTGTCGAAACGGCTCTCAAATATAACAAGCCGGTGCGCATTGGTGCGAACTGGGGTTCTCTGGATGGTGAACTGCTCACCCGCCTGATGGACGAGAACGCCCGCCTGCCCAACCCTGCCGGTGCACGGGCTGTGACGCGTGAGGCGCTGGTGCGCTCGGCCCTACTTTCTGCCGCGCTGGCGGAGGAGATCGGCATGACGCGGGACCAGATCATCCTCTCCGCCAAGGTTTCGGCGGTGCAGGACCTCATCACCGTTTATGGCGAGATGGCGCGCCGCTCCGATTATGCCCTGCATCTGGGGCTGACCGAGGCGGGCATGGGCTCCAAGGGCATCGTCGCCTCCTCCACCGCCATGGGCGTGCTGATGCAGATGGGGATTGGCGACACCATTCGTGTCTCTCTCACGCCCGAGCCGGGCGGGGATCGCACCCGTGAGGTGCAGGTGGCGCAGGAAATGTTGCAGACTATGGGCCTGCGCACCTTCGTTCCACTGGTGGCCGCCTGCCCCGGGTGCGGACGTACCACCTCAACCGTCTTCCAGGAACTGGCGCAGAGCGTCCAGACCATGATCCGCGAGTCCATGCCGCGCTGGCGCACGCTTTATCCGGGTGTGGAGACCTTGAATGTGGCAGTGATGGGTTGCATTGTGAATGGACCGGGCGAATCCAAGCATGCTGATATCGGCATCTCTCTGCCCGGCACCGGCGAAACCCCGTCGGCCCCCGTTTTTATCGACGGCAAGAAGGTGGTGACCCTGCGCGGGCCCCATATTCAGGAAGAATTTCGCACGATGGTCGAGGACTATGTGCAAAAGCGTTTCGGCGTGAGCGCCGGAGCCAGGACGCCGGACGGAGCGGCCCCCCCCGCCACGACCGGCGTCCGCGGTTCTGCCGATGCGGCCGAATAAGTCTTCTGCGCACAGTCTTCCTGGTGCTGATACAGGTTTTGCCTTTTGATCGTTTCCCCTTTCTTGGAATCGGGGATGACGCCCAACGTGCTGAGCGGTCGCATTCTATGCGCGCGCATCCCTGCGCTTGTCTCGAAACCGCTCCAGAGAACGGATGCGGCAGGCTTGATGCGTGGTTCGTGGCCATGGGCCGGCGGTGCCGGTGCCCGTATTTCAGCGCTGAAGTGTGAGCATCACATGGAACGGACGTGATGCTGATGGGCCCTATGGCCTCAGACCCGTGCGACATGCGTATTTTCAAGTGAAGCGGGCATGGTGAGCGCGGAGAGGCTGCGACCAGCCCATATGAGCCACGCATCTCCGGTTCACTGAATCGGAGAAATGCTCAGCTACTCTCTGAATCTTTCTCCAACCGGTGATGATGGTTCTGGCGGGCTATATGCCGCTGCGGCAGGTGGGGCTTTGCTCCATTTGCCTGTGGGGTTAAGGTCTTGGAGTCACGCGACCTGGGTATTCGGATGCCTCCAGCGGATGCGGTTGACCTTACGTTACGAAAATTTCATCTGCGCCTCCCTTTCCTCGCCATCTGCATCTGCACATATGTGAGGAACCCCACACCGGAGGCCTTTGTAGATGACCCCCGAGGAACGTGCCCTGATCGACGGCCTGTTTGACCGCATGCGCAATGTGGAGGCCAGCCCACGCGACCCGGAAGCGCAATCTCTGATTAATCAGCGCATTGTGCAGTCGCCCCATGCCTCCTATGCGCTCGTGCAGAGCGTTCTGGTTCAGGACCATGCCTTGCAGCAGGCTTATGCTCGCGTGCAGGCGCTTGAAGCTGAGCTTCAGGATGCGCAGGCGCGCGCGCAGGACGCCCTGATGCGCGCTGAAACTGCGGCCCAACCCGCTTCCGGCGGCTTTTTTGGCGGACTGCTCGGTGGCGGTCGTTCTTCCGTGCCCAGCGCCGGCGTGCGCCAACCTGTTGGCAGCCCGCAGTCTGCGGTGCCGGGCAATGGCCCCATGGGCGCACCAGGCGGTGCTCCTGCTGGCTTTGGTCAGCGCGGCCCCATGCCGGGGCAGCCTGCCGGACAGAATTTCGCGAATGGCCAGCAAGCCGGCGCACCCTCCGGTCCATGGGGCCAGCAGGCGCGTGGACCCATGGGTGGCGGGGGCTTCCTCCAGAATGCCATGGCCACGGCGGCCGGCGTTGCGGGTGGCGCATTGCTCTTCAGTGGCATTCAGAGCCTGATGTCGGGCGGCGAAGGTCCCATCGCCCAGCAGGCGGCGGCGGAAAGCGGTGCGGCGGGTGCGGATGCGCAGACCGCGGCGGCTGAGCCCGCGCCCGATGCGTCCCCGACCACCGATACCGCCGATGCCGGTAGTGACTGGAATGCCGAGCCGCAGCAGGCCAGCTGGGATGATGCCGGCGGCTGGGACGACGGCGGCGGCTCTGATGATGGTGGCGACTGGGCCTGATCTCGTTCCGGTTTCCGTTCCCGTTTTCTGTCTGCGGCCCGTTTCAGGGCATGACAGCATGAAAGGGGACGTGGCCGGCACGCTTCTGGCTGCGGATTTCTCCCATGAAACCGGGCTGACCCTTACTGCCGCATGCCTGTCGTACCTTTGATGTGTGCGGCATGGCTTTGGAACACGAAACCCCATGCACATCATGCATGGGGTTTTGCCTTTGAAGGGGTCTTGGCGGGCTGTCTCTACAGGCTTTTGCAAAGCGGGCTCTTGGCTGTCGCTCCATGCCGCCGGATCATGCCGCACGGTGCGAATCATCTGCCAGCCCGGACAAGGACACCCGCGAGACATGACGCCATTTGGAAGACGCCTGCGCCAGTTGCGCGCCACCAAAGGCGTGACCCTAACCGAGATGGCTCAGGCCATAGGCGTGACCCCCACGTATCTTTCGGCGCTGGAGAACGGAAAGCGCGGCAAGCCGACATGGGCGCTGGTTCAGCGCATCATCGCCTATTTCAATGTTATCTGGGATGAGGCCGAGGATTTGCAGCGATTGGCGGAGTTGTCTCGCCCAAAGGTGACGGTGGATACATCGGGACTGTGCCCGGAAGCGACTGAACTGGCCAATCTGCTGGCGGATGAAGTGCGGCATATGCCGCCTGAAACGGTGGCAGAGTTGTTGGGGCATTTCAAGATTTTGCGCAAGCGGCCCTGATCTGCAGGTGCAATGGTCTTTGCAATGGCATGTGAGTTCTGTTCCCGCACAGCTGGCAAGCGGGGCATGCAAATATTGTGGACCATGGCGCAGCAGGATCATGCGCCGTCCAGAGCGGGCTTCTCAAGAACCGCGCGTTCTCTCACCGCGTCGCGTCGCTCATATATGACCTGCTGCCGTCATCAATATTCACTCAGGAAGGTGGCGGCCCCCTGCACTGCATGATGCAACCGGAGGGACAGGGGCGAAGAGCGTGCCGGTATTCTCAGGCGCTGCGCGTGCGCGGTGCTGTCCCCTGTAAGGTGAGGTCCTGCAGGTTCATCTGTGGCGGGTGTGGGTCCTGCAGAGCTGTGGTGCGTGGGGCTGAGCCGTGCAAATCCGCTTCCGGCCCCTCATCGTGAAGCTGCCAGCCCTGACGTTTGCGATAGAGGGTGGAGGGGGAGAGATCCAGCGCCGCCGCCGCCAGCACCACATTGCCACCGCAGGCCGTGATGGCATCTTCGATGATCCGTCTCTCGCTTACGGCAAAGGGCTCGATCCGTGCAGACAGGATATCCGGCTGCGCGGTGTTGTGCTGGAGTGGGGCGGAGGGGTCGGAAGCTGGCGTAATAACGAGGGGCGTAGCCTCTTCTCCTTCCGGCTGGCGGGTCTGAGGCAGCAGCAACTCTTCGCTTAGCAGATGAACCGGCACCATTGGTCCTTCGCCGAGGACAACAGCCCGGCGCATCACATTTTGCAGTTCGCGCACATTTCCGCGCCACTGGCGTTGCTGCAACGCAGCCCATGCCTCCGGGCCGAGGCGTGGCAAAGGGCGGCCCTCCTCGCCGGCGAAACGGGCAAGAAAAGCCTGCGCAAGAAGCATCGCATCATCGCCACGTTCGCGCAGAGGCGGCAGGCGCAGATGCAGCACATGCAGGCGATAGAACAGATCTTCCCGCAACCGGCCAGCCTTGACCTCCGCCACCGGGTCGCGATTGGTGGCGCAGATGATGCGCACATCCACCTGCCGCTCATGTCCCTCACCAATGCGCCGTACCTTCCCATCCTGAAGGAAGCGCAGCAGCTTGGCCTGAAAAGCGAGATCCATCTCGCCAATCTCGTCCAGGAACAGCGTGCCGCCATCGGCCAGCTCCGCCGCACCCGGCCGGTTCGCATGCGCGCCGGTGAACGCGCCGCGGGCATGGCCGAAAATCTCGCTTTCCATTAGTTCGCGTGGAATGGCTCCGCAGTTCAGGGCATGGAAGGGTGCCTCGTGGCGGGGTGAACGGGCGTGCACGGCGGCTGCCGCCAGTTCCTTGCCGGTGCCGCTTTCACCGGTCACGAACACCGGCGCGCGGGAGGCCGCGATCCGGCTGATGCATTCATAAACTTGCTGCATGGCGGGTGAGCGCCCGAGAAACCCGCAGAAATCCGCGCCCCTTGCGGTTGTGTTTGCCGGAGGAGGGGTCCTGGATCCCTGCCGATGCTGGCGACGTTCCACCACACAGGCCGCGAGAAGCTTCTCGGCCAGTTCTTCCGGGCGCGCGGGTTTCAGCACTACGTCATGCGCGCCCGCCTTCATGGCGGCGACGGCTCCGCTGACGGAACCCTGATTGAGAGCGGCGATAAGGCCGCCGCGCAGCCCTGCCCCCCGCAGACGTCCTAGCAGCCCTTCCTCACCGGCTGACAGGGCCATGAGCGCGACATCAGCCTTGGGGGCGAGGGCGAAGGCGGCCTCCAGGCTGTCGGCCTCCATGATCTGGCTCACACCCTTGCGCCCCAGAGCGATGCGCAGCAGCCGACGTAGCCCGTGGTCTGGTTCGCACAGCAGGATATGGAGGTCTTCAGGCAGGGGGCGAGTGGACATCACGGCTCGGAAAAGGAGAGGGTCTGGATATCTGGAAACGGTAATGAAGCATGGTAAACAAAACCTTTCCGCAACGGTGCGGAAGGTCGTGGCTCAGGCTGGTTTGCAGGGGCAGTTCAGAGAGCGGACCTGACGCTGAAAACGTGGCGGCCGCAGGTTTGTGTTGCTGAAAGAGGCCGCGACTTTATCCGCCTCTGGCTTTCGCCGAGAGGACATCACCTGTGCAGAGCCATATCCGGTCAAGGATCAGATCGGGCTGGCTTTTCACCCGCGCGGGAGTGCCACGTCTTCCACTGTGGGGGTTAGCCCCGCCGTCTCCAGTGCCGCCAGCACCTTGTTGCATATTTCCCCATCTGGCAGCAGATGCTGCACCAGCCGGCGCACGGCATCGGGGGTGTAGACCTCGGCTGTCAGGGACCGCACCAGCGCATGGGCATCCTGCGCCCGCCCCAGCATCTGGAGGGCGAGGGCAAGGGCGATGCGGTTCTGCGGGCTGGGATGAAGGCTGAGCTGCGGCACCAGTGCCTGTGCCGCCAGCGGGTCACTGCGCAGGAAAGCGGCCAGCGCCAGATATGTTTCCTGGAGTGGCGCGCGCGCGGCCCCCTGCGCGCGGGCGCTGGTCAGCAGGGCCTCGCCCTTTTCCACCTGCCCGGCGGCGATGAAAATCTGCCCGGCAGTTGCCGCAACGTCCAGATCCAGCGGGTTGAGACGCAGTGCCCGTTCTGCCGACTCGATGGCGACCTGCGTCTCCCCCAGGAAAATCTGCGTGAGCGCCAGCGTGCGTGCCGCAAAGGCGCTGGAGGGCGCGAGATCGGCTGCCAGCTCTGCCTCGCGCAGCATCAGCGCGGCGTCTTCATCGGAGACAGGCGCGGGGCTGCGGACGGCGGCATCCAGCAACGCCGCTGCCCGCACGGCATGACCCAGTGCGAAGGCCCGGTCCCGGGTCGTGAGTTCGGCCAGACAGGTGCGGGGGATATCTGCTGCCGACGAGCCATCCCCCCGCAGCACGGCAAACGCCTCTGCAATGCAGCCGAAGCCGGACTCCGGCGCATGGGCCAGAGCCTGCGAGCGTGCCCGAACGGGAATGACGCCGTAACTTTCCATCAGCGCGATGGCGACGGTGCTGACCATCTGCATCTCACTGTGCGGGCCGGCTTCGCCACCCAGCCCGTTCAGCGTCTGCGACCAGACAATCACACCTGCGCACCTGTCGCGCAGATGCAGCAGCAGCAGCGCGGCGGAGCCATCCGCGCGGGGAACAGCAGTGCCATCCAGCGTGAAGACGGAGCGCTGGCCGGGCGCGCGGCATTCGTCCCGCACCCATGTGTCATCCGTATCCGCGCCAGACCGTACTTCGACGAAATCGAACTGGGCGAAGGCATCACGCAGGCGTTCTTCCAGCCGCCGCAGGTCGAGCCCGGGCGGACCTTCTCCGGCCAGCAGTCCCACTTCCACCAGCGGCAGCTTCACCTTGTCCGCTTCCGCCGTACCCATGCTGCGAGACGGGCTGAGCAGGAATGGGAGAGCGAGAGCGCCCAACAAGGCAACGGCCGCGATGCCGGCAAGCGCCATCCGCCAGCCTGCGCGGCGCGGCGGTGGCATGGCTGCCGTGGTGGGGAGGCTCAAGGCCCCGGCATGAGGGCGTGTCTGCGCCTGGGATGTTGCAGCCGCGGTGGCGGGCGTGGCCTGCTCCAATGCGGTGGGTGTGGATAATGCTTCTTCACCCGTTCCCGACATCTGGCGTGTTGCGGGCGCAGAGTTCAGGGCAAGCGTTGCAGCAGAGGCAGGCTGCTGCCCCACCGGAGTGGGCGACGGGGATGATGAGGTTGCCTGGGACAGGGCGACGACAGAATCAGCCGCCGCTGTTTCTCCATCAGCCACACCATGGCCTGGCGGCCTGCTCGGGGGCTGGGGCGCAGGTGCGGGCAGAGGCCGCATCTCGAACACCGGGACATAGCCGCCCTTTGGAATCTGGATGCGCAGCGGGTCGTCCTGCCCCTCATGGCTGTAATAGCTTTGAAGCGCCCGGCGCAGGCGGGTGGCTTCCACCCGCACGATGGGGTCGGCCTGCGGATCGAACGAGGGTGGGCGGCCCAGTGCTTCCACCGCAATGGTATAGCCCTTGATCTGCTCGGCGCGTCCGGCCAGCGTCGCCTCCACCACGAAACGCAGGAAGGTGGCAAGACGCGGGGAGCCACGCAGGTCCGATGAGGTCAGAACCCGGTTCAGGGCCGCGCGGATCGTGGCTTCGCGCTCGGCCTCATGGGCGCTAGCTTCCTCCGGGGGGGCATCGGGTAAGGGTGCAGGTGCATCCGCACCTTGCTGGGCTGTCTTGTCGGGGGCATGCAGGTGGAGGACGGGTGGTTCATCGCTGGGCGGCACCGTGCCAACCTGCTCCGGCGCAGTGGGCTGGCCGGGCGACTGCGAGGCCTTCTCCGAAGCCTCCCGTGCATGTGGTGCCTGGGGAAACGGCCCGCTTGCATCAAGCCCGGGCGGCCCCTCATTCCCTACGGTCATGCCCTCTTGTCCGCCAGAACCCCGACCGATGCAAGGGGGATGAGGTGATGCAGGCAGTTCCGCCCGGGCGGCGGCGCTGATAGCTTGTGCATCGCCTGCTGATCCGGCCACCCGCATGGTTGCCGGAGGCACAGCGCTGACTGAAGAGGCTCATCATGGTTTCGAATGACGGGATGGCCCGTGCCCCGAACGATCTCGACGCGTTCTGGATGCCTTTCACGGCCAATCGCGCGTTCAAGTCACGCCCGCGTCTGGTGGCGCGGGCGCAGGACATGCACTATTTCACCCCCGAGGGGCGGGCCATTCTGGATGGCTGCGCGGGCCTGTGGTGCGTCAATCCGGGGCATAACCGCACCCCGATCGTTGAAGCGATCCGCAGCGCAGCCGCTGTGATGGATTTCGCTCCCACCTTCCAGTATGGCCACCCGGATGCTTTCCGGCTTGCCAGCCGCATCGCCGCGCTGGCGCCGGGCGATCTCGACCATGTGTTCTTCTGCAATTCCGGCTCAGAGGCCGTGGATACCGCGCTGAAGATCGCGCTCGCCTATCACAATATCTCCGGTCATGGGTCGCGCACCCGCCTGATCGGCCGCGAGCGGGGTTATCACGGTGTGGGCTTTGGCGGGGTCTCGGTGGGGGGCATCGTCACCAACCGGCGCGCTTTTGGTCCGCTCCTGCCGGGCACGGACCATCTGCGCAGCACGTATGATCGCGAACAGCAGGCCTTCACCAAGGGTGAGCCGGAGCATGGCGCGCATTACGCCGATGATCTGGAACGGCTGGTGGGCCTGCATGACGCCTCCACCATTGCGGCGGTGATTGTTGAGCCGATGAGCGGCTCCACCGGCGTGCTTCCGACGCCGAAGGGCTACCTCAAGCGCCTGCGCGAGATCTGCGACCGGCATGGCATTCTGCTCGTGTTCGATGAGGTCATCACCGGCTTCGGGCGTCTGGGCTTTGGCTTCGCCGCCGAACGCTATGGCGTGGTGCCGGACATGATCACCTTCGCCAAGGGCATTACCGCCGGGGCCGTGCCCATGGGTGGGGTGTTGGTGCGCAAGCCTATTTATGAGGCCTTCATGAATGGCCCGCCCCATGCCATCGAGCTGTTCCACGGCTATACTTATTCGGCCCATCCGCTGGCCTGCGCCGCTGGCCTTGCCACGCTGGATCTCTATGCCGAGGAGGGTCTGTTCGAGCGCGCGCATGCGCTGGAGCCGGTGATGGCTGATGCCGCCATGAGCCTGCGCGGCAAGCCCGGCGTGCTGGATATCCGCACGGTTGGTCTCACAGCGGCCTTCGATGTCGAGCCTCAGGCGGGTGCACCCGGCGCGCGCGGCTATGCGGCTCTGGAAAGCGCTTTCCATGATGAAGGGCTGATGATGCGCACCTCCGGCGATACGCTGGTGCTGGCCCCCCCGCTGATCGTCTCGCAAGAGCAGATCGCGGAGATGGTGGAGAAGGTGAGTCGCGTCATCGACCGGACGGCCTGATAT
>JAUCBT010000004.1:0-113010 GCA_034676685.1 Xanthobacter sp.
AGCAGAGCATTGCATCTCCTCCCGGTTGCGCAATCATGCGGCGAGGAGTTCATCCGCTGGTCCGAAGAACTCATAATGGATCCGTTCCGCGGCGACACCAGCAAGAGAAAGGCCAGTAATAAGCGCCCTCAGAAACGGCTTGGGACCGCAGAGGAATATATCCGCTTGCGTAAGGGGCGTATTGGCTTTCAGCCAATCGATTGTGATCAGCCCCGTCACATCGTGGGTCTTGCCGACCGCATCGCCGCCCAGCGGCTTCTCATAGAACGTGGCCACCGAAATCCGACCATGCTCGCGGGCAATGGCGCGGACATGCCGGTCCAGCGCATGGGTTTCGCTGCTCGTCGTACCATGCACGTAATGAGCCTCGAGTTCCGGATGGTCCGCCGCAATGGCCTCGACCATGCTCACCATGGGCGTGAGGCCAACCCCGCCGGATAGCAGGATGACAGGCCGCCGGGGATTCTCATCGAGGAAGAACTCACCGGCCGGCACGGTGGTTTCCACGATGTCGCCGATCGCGACCTCATCGTGCAGAAAGCGCGAGGCACCATGGCCGGCATCTTCCCGCTTCACGGAGATCCGGTAATGGTCGTCATTCGGCGCACACGAGATAGAGAAATTCCGCTTCATCTTAAACTGTCCGGGCGCACCGAGACGGAACGTCAAATATTGCCCCGGCTTGTGACGCAGCACCGAGCCTTCGTCCACCGGACGCAGGACAAACGAGGTGATGAGCGCGCTCTCCTTTTGCTTGTCAGCAACCCGAAAGGCGCGCCAGTTGCTCCAGCCACCCGAAGCGGTCCGGCTCTCATCCCTGAGCACAGTCTCGCGGGATTTGAGGATTTCGGCGAGGAACCAGTACGCCTCACCCCAGGCAACAAGCACATGGTCCGACGCGGCATCGCCGAGCACATCCTCGATGGCGCAGAGAAGCGCGCTGGCGACATAGGGGTAGTGCTCGGGCAGGATATTATAGCCGATATGCTTTTGCGCGATCCGTTCCACAGCTGGCGCGAGCGCGCCCAGATTCTCAATGTTGCGCGCATAGGCAAGGATCGCACCCGCCAGCGCATTTACCTGCGAGCCGTCCTCACCCTGATTGGCATGATTGAACAACTGGCGGATATGCTCGTCTTTGAACAAACGCCGATACATCGCTGCTGTGATGGCCGCGCCGTGCTCGGCCAGTAGCGGTGCGGTGGCTTTGACGACAGCAATCGTCGTCGGGCTAAGAGCCTTCATCATACATATCTCCCTTATGCTGGCTAAGGCACCGCGTCTCATTCACGCGAGAAATGAGTGAGCGCCATCTCGCTACCAATAACATGTATTTAATATACATCTATAAGCGAGTTTGGAAACATGCGACGAAATTGCATGATTGGAGATTATGCATGCGCCTGACCCGCTACAGCGATTACGCCATGAGGGTTCTGCTCTACCTTGCCCAGCGGCCTGAGCGGGTCTGTTCGATAGCCGAGATTTCACGGGCCTACGGCATCTCGCACAATCATCTGATGAAGGTCGTCAATGATTTGGTGAACAGTGGGTTTCTGGCCAGCGTGAGAGGCCGGAACGGCGGGATCAGGCTGGCCCGCTCACCCGAGGAAATCAACGTTGGCGCGCTGATCCGCCATACCGAGGATGAGTTCGACCTGGTCGGTTGCGGCACCTGCATCATCGCGCCGTCCTGCGGCCTGACAAGCATACTCGATGAAGCCGTCATGGCCTTTCTAGCCGTACTCGGTCGCTACTCTCTTGCGGATGTTCTCGCGAAGGGAGGAGATTTCTCCCATCTTCTATATCCACGCGCGCCTTCAGATGACATGGCAAGACCTGCACCGCCCGCGCTTGTCCCTCCGACAGCGGGAAGCCAGACGGACCGTTGAGGCGATGGTTTGGTGGGAGGCGGATCGACCGAATGCCATGGGCACAATGCTCCCGGATTCATCCAGCTTGCTCTACGACAAACGGGGCCCCAGCCCCGCGCCGGTTAGTCTGACAATGCCCTGATGACGGGGCTGGTTCAGGAGCGCCTCCATGACACCCTCACTTCCCCAGCCGATCGACGTACGCACAATCCCTCCGGTGGTCCGTCATGCCACTATCTTCGGCTTGCTCGAACGTCTCGAACCGGGAGAGGCCCTTGGCATCGTCAATGACCATAACCCCGTACCGTTGCGCGGGCAGATAGAGGGGCGCTACCCCGACCTCTTCAGCTGGCGTTATATCTTGCAGGGGCCAGACCTCTGGCAGGTGGAAATCCGTCGCGGTCCGGCGACGGAGGATGCCGCCGATTGTGGGGGGCATGAAGGTCAGCCCTGCACCTGCGGAAACTGACCAGAGACCAAAGCGGACGGGGAGACAGGCGATGATGCCGAGCATGGCAACGCTTTCCCGCTGGACCATGAGCTATTTCGCGGCCGGGATCGTCCTGTTCATCGCGGCACAGGCGTTGATGCTCTCCGGCTTCGGTTATCCTTTCGAGGGGCTACGGGCACCCTCGACGCTGATCCTCGTCCATCTCGTCGTCATCGGCTGGCTGAGCCTTGTCATGGCGGGGGCCTTGCAACAGTTCGTGCCCGTGCTGGTCGCCCGCCCACTCGCGTTCGCCCGGCTGGCTCTGCCGGCCCTGATCTTGCTGTTCAGCGGACTGGCTGCCCTGCTTGCCGGCTTTGCCGGTCTTGGTGGCATCATCGACGCACCACCGGAACTGCTTGCCGGCGCGGCCCTGCTGCTGACCGGCGGCAGCGCGATGCTCGTTCTCATGCTCGCGATGACCATTTTCTCCGAGCGCCCGATCACGCTGTTTGCAGGCTTCGTTCTGGCCGGGCTTACCTCGCTGATGCTGACTGTGTTCAGCGGCAGTGCCTTTGCCATGATCCTGTCTGGCTGGGTCGACGGGTCCGGTGCCGGCGGGTTGCTGGCCGGTGTCGGGCTGCATGCGCTGCTGGGGCTCGGCGGCTGGCTCGGCCTCACCGCGTTCGGGGTCGGCTATCGGCTCTATGCGATGTTCATGCTGGCGCCGGAAACACCGTCTCCTCGCTTGCGCCGCGTTTTACTTTGCGCCATCAGCGCGCTGTTGCCGGCCGTCGCCGGTCTTGTGCTGCTCGCGACCGGCCATGACGATGTCATGCTGGCCGCCACTCTTTCCGTCTGCGGGCTCGCCTTCGCCACGGCGCTGCATGTCGGGGATGTGATCTCGCTGTTTCGCGAGCGCCGGCGACAGGAGCTCGAATTCAACATGCGCGCGAGCCTCGCCGCTTATGCCGCGCTGGCGCTGGGCATGGCGCTGCTACCGCCCGCTCTCATCTTTGATGCGGGTGAGCCGATGGTGGCGGGGGTGGGATTCCTGCTCGTCTTCGGCTGCCTCTCCGGGCTCACGCTGTCGCAACTGGTGAAGATCGTCGCCTTCATGACCTGGATCGAGGTATTCGCGTCGCGGATCGGACGCGCGCCGATCCCTCGTGTTGGAGAACTGGTCGACGGCTCACGCGTTTGGTGGTGGCTGGTGCTGTATTTCTGCGGCGTCGCGGCGGGGACCATTGCGCTCGTCTGTGACGTTCCCGAGGCATTCCGGGCCGCAATGGCGCTTTGTCTCACGGGAACCCTCGGCGTGGCGAGCGAACTCGTGCGTATTCGACGCCTCTCCCGCATCGAGCAGGACCGCTGCCCACCTGTCAATATCCGTCCAGGACTGTTCCTGACGCGCCGTTCCGAGAGGAGAAAACAGCATGTCGCCGTCTCCACCACGCCCCATCCAGAGCACTGATGTGCGTGAGCTCGATGTCCGTCCCATGTTGCGGTCCGGTCAGGAGCCGTTCCAGATCATCATGCAGGCCGTCAATACTCTGGAGCCGGGCCAGTCACTACGCCTTCTCGCCAGCTTTCGTCCGGTGCCACTGTTCTCCGTCATGGCCAACCGCGGCTATGCGGCCAGCGACCGCGCCCTCGAAGGGGGCGACTGGGAGGTCACTTTCTCGCCGGTCAACTTGTCGCCTGGTATCGAAGACGTCTCGATCGGTTCCGCCCCTGCCGCAGCGAATTGGGGGGATCCGATCGAGGAACTCGATCTGCGCAATCTCGTGCCGCCTGAGCCGATGGTGCGTATTCTGGAAACGCTGGAGGAACTGCGTGGCGGTGACGTGATGTTCGTCCAACTGGCACGTGAGCCGATATTTCTATTTCCGGAACTGGCAAAGCGCGGGCATGAATGGGCAGGCAACTTTGATGCCACCGGCACGATTTACCGGCTGCTGGTCCGCCACGGCGGCAAGGAGATGCAGGCATCGGGCAGGCATACATGAACGATACCCTCGATCCACGCCTGCTTCCCGCGCTGGCCAATGTGGTCGACCCCGAAATGGGGCTCGACATCGTGGCGCTCGGTCTGATTTATGAGGCGACCCTGTCTGAGGATGGAGAGGCGCGCATCCTCATGACCACGACCACGCGCGGCTGCCCGCTGGTCGGCGCGTTACGCGATGCCGTGATCGCTGGGGTTTTCGAGATCGAGGAGGTCGCATCGGTGGAGGTTGCTCTCACCTATAACCCGCCATGGACCCCCGCCCGGATCGCCGCCGACCATGCGGGCGTGCGGCGCAGCGGAACAGATACCACAAGAAGCTGGAGATCACGGCTCCAAGGTCTGTTCACCCGCAGCTGATACTTCCTGTCCCGTGTCTTGGTGGATACAACAGAACCCTTGACGCGACGAGATAGGGGATCATGCGCTTGAGCTGCCGGCGTGGATGGTCGTGGCGCTCCCGTGACGCGCGTCCCAGAATGCTTCCTTTCATGTCAAAGAAAGGATCGCACCATCAAACCATGGGATCAAACACCCAGGAACAGCGGACGAAATCCGTAGGAAAGCACTGCCGGATCATCACGGGTGTGCTGTCTGGGAATGGGTGCCATTTGGAAACCCACCCGAGTTCGGCCCCGCCAGCGCAGCGGCATGCCGGGGCCGGTGGAAAACGCATCGGCACCGGCGTCATGGTCGGCCGTTCACTTTTGGTAGTTCACTGTTAGCGGTTCACTTGGCCTTGCCAAGCAGGGCACCGAAGGCCTGCTTGGCCTTTCCGGGATGCTTGGCAGTGGCGGCAGCGTCGAGATTGGTCGGCTCGCCCACCACGATCAGCGCCACCATGCCCATGCCGTAATGCGGCTTGCACTTCACGCCATAGACACCGTCCTGCGCGAAGGTCACATCGATTTCCTCATTGATTTTGCCGACGAAGGGCTGGGCTCCATCAGGGGTCATCCCCGGAATGCTTTCCGCATTGTGCCCCTTGTCCGCAGGGATGAATTTCACGGTATCACCCTGCGCGATCTTCAGAAAAGCAGGTTCGAACACCATGACACCGCTCGTGCCCTTGTTGAGCATCTTGATCTCGAACTCGGCCGCATAGGCTCCGGCGGATGCCAGCATCATCAAGGTGCCGGCAAGTAGGGTCCTGAGCATTCTAGTCTCCTGAAAAGGGCGGCGGGCTCTTCGCCCGCTCGCGTCCCCTCATGACTAGTTCGGGTCACCAAAAACGAGTTTGCGCAAAAGCAAACTGTTCGGCTTTGGCGGCCACGCTACTTGGCGGCCGTATAAAACTCGACGAACATGCGCAGCGGCATTTCTGCGGGCTCCACCTCATGGAGTTGTTCCGGCCGCACCACTCCGGGGCGGCCGGGTTCGAGCACGACCTCCTCTGATGGCTCGTAAATACGGTAGATCAGCCGCCCTTCGAGAACATGGATCAACGCCCATGTACCCGCCTTGGTGCTGTGTTCTCGGCGTAGCGCCGCGGGCAATGTGTTTTGGTCAAACTCGGGTGATCGAGCATAGGCCACGACATTCTGGGGAAGTTCGTTCATGCTGTTCCTCCACTCCGTGGATTGGAGCAGAATGCCCCATCCGCTTCAAGCCAGAGGCCGTCCGCCCTGTCAGATCGCCGCGCCAAAGCGCGAGGGGACGCCCTCCATGGGGACGAGGTCTACGGTCAACGCGCCATGCGCCTGCGCCACCTTATAGATAGCTTCCGGTGCCATCAGGTTGAATGCCGTAGAGAAGGCGTCGGCCGTCGTTGCATCCGGCGCCACCACCGTAACCCGACGATACCGGGCACCTGACGAACCGGTACGCGGATCGAGAATATGGCCAAAATGCCCTTGCGAGTCGAAGCGGAAGCCGCTGGAACTTGACGTTGCCACGGCACGATTGGTCACTTCCAGAATCGGACCTGCCTCGTCATCCTGCGACACCGCAAGGCCGATCCGCCATGCGGAACCATTGGCGCGTGCACCCAGAGCATAGGGCTCTCCCATATCCACCAGGCTGCTCGTGATGCCGGCCCTGCGCAACAGAGCGACGATATGATCGGTGACAAAGCCCTGTGCCACACCGTTCAGCGTCAGCGCCATGCCAGGGCGCAGAAACGCGATGCGCGAGGCATTGGCGCGGACATCGGCAAACCCCACTGTCTTCAAGGCCTTTCGTAATGCGTCGCCCGAAGGCCCCTCCGGTGCCGCGTCCACCTGCGCAAAATGGCGTGCATGCAGCGCCCATAGCGGCTGTATCGTGGGGTCGAAGGCACCATCGGTCGCCTGCCAGCACTGGTCGCATCGGGCAAGAAGATCCACAAGTTCCGGCGGCGGTGCGGCCAGGGCTCCGGCCCGGTTGAGTTCGTTGAGCGAAGAACCCGCACGATACAGGCTGAAGATATCCTCCAACCGCGCAACCTCTGCCACGACCTCCCGCACCAGCCGCTCTGCGAAGGTCCGGTCGGGATGGTTGAGCACCAGCGTTGCCGGTGCGCCGAGCGCCTGCCCATGCCAGATCACCGGATCGGATGCCGCTCTTTCGGCATAGGCCAGAGACCGCAGAAGCGGTAGGCCGGCAACCGAGGCAAACACCGCGATTGCACGCCGGCGGGTAAGAACATCAACCATGTCCGCCTCCCATGTCATGCGCAGGAGGCTGTGCTGTATCTGCACTTTCTCCCAGGACATAATCGGTAGGGATCGCATCGAACCCGACCACGCGGCCACCATGCTGCGCAGCGAACTTGCGGGCGGCATCCTCGCTGGCGAATGGAACCGTCTCCGGTGCGCCCATTCCCCCATGCCGGGCGCTGCCGATGACATAATGCGCGCGGCGTGCATCGATCCAGTTCTCAGCACCGGGCTGCTCCCAACTCTCGGCGCTCCCCATGTCCGAAACATAGATCGCTGCAATATCCTTGGGCTCCTCGGGCAGCAGGGTGAACGACACCGCGTCGCGCGCTGAGGAGAACCAGATCGGCTCCAGCGCGCCGACGAGGATGATCTGGCCCTTGGGTCCGTCATGCTCCAGCAGGTTCATCCCGCAATAACGGCCCATGGCCTCCTGCGTCAGCGCGAAGGGCGGCGGCATGGCGGTCTGCGGTTCCGGCTTGCAACCCGCGAGCAGGAAGCTGCCGATGAGAGCGAGGGCAACAGTAACGAATTTCATAGCTCTCTCCTGGAAAAGGCCAGCATGGCCATGGCGAGCGGCACCAGCACCCAGCCGGCAAGCGCGATAACCAGTGTTGTGGGCCCAAGTGTCGTGTGTTCGGCTATGCCTCCGAGCCCTGAAAGGCTTCCAGCTCCACCCCAGCTCAGATTGAATAGCCGGAAAGCATCCGTCGGGTTGGCAAGCAGCGCGGCGTCCAGCAGGCCGGCGGGGATGGCGCGGCCCTGCGCCGCGACGAGCCCGCCGAGCAGCGCCATGTCGTAGATAAGCACGAAGAACAGCCAGATACCGATGGCGATGCCGCCTGCGGTGCTGCGCTCGGCCGCCAGCGCGCTCACCAGATAGCCAATGGCGACGAAAACCGCGCCAAGCAGGACCGAGGAGCCGATCATCGCGGCAAAGGCCTGCCAGCTTGCCGCATCGATCGCAGCACCTGTCGCGGCCAGCGCGACTGCGGCCGCGCCGTAGCCGAACAGCGTTGCGAAGGCGAGGATCGCCAGATGCGCGAGGAACTTGCCGGCCAATACCTGCCAGCGCCGCAGTGGGTAGCTCAGCAGCAGCAGCAGGGTGCCACGTTCCATCTCGCCGACAATGGCGTCATGTGAGATTAGTAGCGCGATGAGCGGCACCAGGAAGATCGACAGGCTCGCTAGGCTGACGATCACCACGTCGAGCCGGCTTGCCCCCACAGTTCCGGCTGGCGCGCTTCCCAGAAAGCTCAATGTCAGGGCGAGGGTTGCCAGCAGCAGGGTGGTGGCGAGCACCCAACGGTTACGAAGCCCCTCTCGGATCTCCTTGGCGGCAACGATGAGAATGGGATTCATCATGCGCCCTCCGCCGTGAGAAAATGAGCATAAAGATCATCAAGCGTCGGCTCGAAAACCGAGACGTCGGCCACGCCGTCGCGGGCAGCCATGATGGCGGCGAGCACCTCCACCTTGCGTTCCGGCTCAACTTCGGCCTCAAACGTCGCCGCCGCGGGCTGGCGCCATGTGCCCGGCCCGCCTGTCCATTCGTGGGAAGACGCACCATCCGCAAGGCGCACGCGGATGCGCGTGGGTAACCGGGCGATGCGGCGCAGATCGTCCAGCGTGCCGTCGGCGATCTTCACACCCCTGTTAATGATCAGAACCCGGTCGGTCCGGCCTTCCAACTCGTCGAGGGCATGGGAGGACAGCAGCACGCTCGCGCCCTTCGCTCGCAATTCGCCGAGGAGATCGTAGAAATGCCGCCGAAGCGCCGGGTCGAGACCGCTGGTCGGCTCATCGAGCAGCAGAACACGCGGATCGCCCAACAGCGCCTGCGCGAGGCCGAGCCGCTGGCGCATGCCCTTGGAATAGGTACACACCGGACGATCCACCGCACTGGCCGCAAGTCCGACGCGATCAAAGAGGATATGAGCTTCGGCCGATGCCACCCCTTTCAGCCGGGCATAGAAAGCGAGCGTCTCTCGCCCGGTGAGCGCGCCGTGGAAAGCCACGCTTTCCGGCAGATAGCCCAGATGGCGCCGAATGGCCGCATCGCCGCCTCCGACATCAATGCCCAGCACGCTAACGGCTCCGGTGGTTGGGCGGACGAGGCCAAGCATCAGCTTGATGAGTGTGGTTTTTCCGGCACCGTTATGGCCGACCAGTGCCGCCGTCTCTCCCGCGCGCAGGCTGAACGAAACATCGCGCAACGCTTCCACGCGCCCATAGCGCTTGGCGACGGAACTCACATGGATTGTCTCGCTCATGGCGCGTTCCTTTCAGCGGCGGGCGGGCTCCCGGTGCCGGCGGGCGGCGTCATAAGGGGGCGGCTGTCGACGACACCGCCCGGCAGTAGCGCCGGGAACTGCGCCTGCGCCCAGCGGATCACCTGCACGGCGGGGCTGCTCACCAACACTTTTGCCTGCGGAGAGGTCCACAGCACGCGGTCGATCAAATCGTTGGGGCGATAGGGATTGTCCCCGATACCGTCGCCATCGAGATCGAAGGCCGGATTGTCGCTCCAGTAATTGCCACGACCACCGGCCGACCAGTCGAGATGGCGGGTGCCGACATATTTTACCTGGTTGCGGTTGCGGATGAAGGCGTTGCCGCTCATCGCATTGCCTTCGGAACCGGCGGTAAAGTGGATGCCGATGGCGCATCCCTCGAATACGTTCCCGGTGAAACGGTTCCTGTTGGCGTTGTAGACGAAGACGCATTTCTCCGGGCCGAGCCGCAGGCCGCCAGAGAGGGCCGCCGGCACGCTGGCGATCGGCGTTCCGGCAGGCGGCGTCTCGCTCGGTGGCATGTCGGGATCGCCAGCACCGAGGCCGGCCAGCGTCCAGCGCTCCTCCGGCTGCTGCCGGCCCTTCACCCGATTGCCACTGATCCGCGAGCCATTGGCGTAATTCAGCAGGAGACCATGATCGCGGTCACCATCGGAAACATTGTTCTCGATCGTCAGCCGGTTCGAGAACATGATGGCGTAGCCGACCGAATTACCGGTCGAGATGTTGCCGCTGATCTCGCTGTCATTCGTGTACATGTAATGGATCGCGAAGCGCAGATCGTGCATCCTGTTACCGGAAAAAACATTCTTCTTGCTGGCATTGGTGGCGATGCCATCGCGGCCGTAGCGGATATCGTTGTCGAGCACCTTGGCACCGGGCGCGTTCCACACCGTTACGCCGTTGCCAGTCTCACTCATGCGCCCACCCCGTATACCAACGATGCGGTTGCCACGAGCGATCGCGTTCGTCGCGCCATGCAGGTAGATGCCATAGAGGTTTCCGGTAAGCGTATTGCGCTCTATGACGGCCCCCTCGGCAGCCTTCGTGACGAAGACACCGGAATCCATCGCCGACAAATCGCGGCCCGAGCCGGTGATGGCGAGATCGCGCACCACGGTGCCGGGGGCCTCCACTGTGATCACCGTTCCCTCGTCATTGCCCTGCACCACCGCACCTGCCTGGCCCTCCAGGATGAGAGGCGTGTGGATGCGCAACGGACCGGCGTGCTGGCCTGCTGCGAGGATCACCACATCTCCGGGCGCGGCGGCATCGAGAACCGCCTGTAGATTATCCTCGCCCGGCGTCACATGATGTGTTGCCGCCGGGGCCTCCCCGATACCGAGCAGCAGGAGCGCCGTGCAGAGGGTGACGGCACGTGCCGTCACCCCCAAATATGTCGCGCAAAAGCGGGTCATCACGCCCCCTTGGGCTCGACCAGCATGCGGCCCTTCATTTCCATGTGCATGGCGTGACAGAACCACGAGCAGTAGTACCACCACACACCGGGCTTGCTGGCCTTGAAGGTCACGGAGGCGGTCGCCTGCGGTGCCACTTCCATGTTGATGCCGTAGTTCACGATGCTGAAGCCGTGGGTGAGATCCTCCACCTCGTCGATATTCGTGACATAGACGGTGACTTCGTCACCCTGCTTCACGGTGAAGCTCTCCAGCCCGAACACCGGCGCAGCCGAGGTCATGTAGACTCGCACCTTGTTGCCATCACGGATCACCTCGGAATCGATCAGAAGGTCGATCCCATCTGCCTTGGCCTGCTGAACGGCATCGGCGAAGAATGGATCGTCACGCTTCCAGATACTGATCGGATTGATCTTGGAATGGTGCACGATGGTTGCGTCATGCGGTTCGGCAAAGGTCGGGTTGTCGTGCACCAGCACCATCTGGTCACCGGAAATGTCGATGAGCTGATCGCTCTCCGGCTTCAACGGTCCGACGTTCAGATAGCGGTCCTTTGAGAACTTGTTCAGCGAAATGAGCCACTTGCCATCGGCATCCTTGGTCTGGCCCATTGATGTGTGGTTGTGGCCGGGTTGGTACTGCACATCGAGCTTCTGGCGGATCGGGTTCACCTTCTCGCCGGTAAAGGCACGCTTGGCGTCCGCGATGTTCCACTTGACGATCTGACTGTCGATGAACAGCGTCGTGTAGGCATTGCCCTTGCCGTCAAAGGCGGTGTGCAGCGGGCCGAGGCCAAGCTCGGGCTCGGCAACTACGGTGTCGCGCGGCTTGATCTTGTCGGCGAACAGATCATCGAACTTGCGCACGTCGAACACGGTGACGGTGGGAGACAGCTTGCCGTTGGCCATCAGATGGATGCCGTCCGGCGCTGTGTTCATGCCGTGCGGGCTGTTGGATACCGGGACATAGCGCGTGAAGGGGGAGCCGTGACGCCCGTCCACCACCGGTACGCCACCGATCTCCTTGTACTCGCCCTTGGCGACCGCCTCTTCGATGCGCTTCAGGTTGAAGATGACCACCCAGTCCTGATCGTTCGCCATCATTTCCGCAAGGTTTACGCCGCCTTCGGAGTTGTAGCAGGTGGAGAAGGCGTACTTGCCCTGATAGTCGGCATCCACATTGTCGAGATTTCCATCGACGATGACCTGCCAGGCGACCTTCATGGTTTCGCCGTCCACCGCCGTGAAGATCGAGTGGTACTGCTTGGGGTCATCGAGAACAGTCCCGTCATTGGGAAGCGGAACCCCGTCCTCGCCATTGCAGAACACATAGCCGGTCTTTGGATATTTCTGCACGCGCAGGCCATGAACCGTGTGCTGGTTCGGCAGTTGCAGGATCTTGTCGCAACGCATCACGTCGAGGCGGATACGGCAGACCCGGGTATTCGCCTTGTCGTTCGCATAGAGGTAGCGTCCGTCATAGGTGCCGTCGGTCTGCGATGGATGCGGGTGATGCAGGTCGCCATTGGTGTAGATCCCGCCCAGATCGGCGAGGAATTCGTGCGTCCGGGGCAGCAGCCCCTCTGTCAGCACCTTGCGGCTCTCATTCGTCTGGCCCCAACCGGTCGTGCTATCACGATTGAACACCGGAATGCGGGTCAGTTCTCGCATTGAGGGCAGGCCGAGCACACGGATCTCGCCGCTTTGTCCGCCAGAGACAAACACATAATATTCGTCTAGCTCACCGGGCTTGACCTCGAAGCGTTGACGGCCCGCTGACGACTGGGCCATGGCGGGAGTGGCGGACAGCGTGAGCCCTCCGCCAAAGCTTGTCACGCTGGCGGCAGCAGCGGCAGCGCTGGTGCCGAGCAGTTGACGCCGGCTCAGTCTGACCTTCGAGTTCTCTTGATCGGACATAACAGTTTCTCCTGTTTTAAATGGCATCAGGTCGTGGGGTTTGGCGCGGCAGATGGCCTGTCCGGCGCAGCAGCGGGGGGCGCCTTCACGGGCTTACGCACGGGTGGCGGCTTGGCGGTATCGGGGCTCGACAGCGCCTGGAAACGCTCCCGCTTGAGCCGCACCTGGATCATGTGCGGGCAGCGGTGGTCGTCCTGGTAGAGTTCCTGGCAATGCATGCAGTAGATGCATTCATTAACGTTGATCTGGCCCTCAGGATGGATCGCCTGTACCGGGCATTCCTTGGCACAGCGCTGGCAGGGCGAGCCGCATTCGGGCCAGCGCTTCAACCATTCGAACATGCGGATGCGGCCGGGAATGGCGAGTGCGGCACCGAGCGGACAGAGATAGCGGCAGTAGAAGCGCTCCACGAACAGACCCGCGACCACCAGAGCGACAGCAAACGCAACGAAAGCCCATTCCCGCATGAACTTCAGGATGATTGCTGTCTTGAACGGCTCGACCTCGGCATAGACCTCCGCCATCGCGAGGGAATAGAATGACAGGCCGAACAGACCGAGAAAGATGATGTACTTGATCGGCCACAGGCGCTCATGGATCGCCCACGGCACCTTGATCTGCGGCACCTTCAGCCATTGGGCGAGGTTGTTGCTGAGTTCCTGGAGCGCACCGAACGGACATAACCAGCCGCAGAACGGCCCACGCCCCCAGAACAGCAGCCCCGCTGCCACAGCCGCCCACAGGATGAACACCAGCGGAGCCTTGAGGAAGAAATCCCAGCTGAAACCGTTGACCAGAGAATTGGCGAAGGTGAACACGTTCACCACCGATAACTGGGTGTTGGCGTACCATCCCAGCCAGACCAGAGTGAACAGCAGATAGCCGCGACGGACCCAGCCGAATAGCTTCGGACGGCGGACCAGCCAGTCCTGAAAGAAGAAGATGGCGGTGAGCACCAGCAGCGCCATCAGCGTGACCGCGATGGCGATGCGGTTCATGCGCCAGATGCTGACCCAGAGTGGCTCACCGGCCTCGAAGGTTTCGGCCATCTGTGCCGTGGGCGCGGCGGCGACCGGAGCGATTGATACCGGCGCCATGTAACGCTCTGGCAGCGCGTAGCCCAGTTCATAGGGCAGCACCGCCTTGTCGCGCGCACCATCGCTGCGCTGGACCAGCAGCTGAATATCGAACGGCTCCGTTACATCGAAACGGAAATCATTGGGAACGGTGAACAGCGCGATCTCGCGAAGTTCCGGGGCACCCTCGGCGACCATTGAGGTAAGCCGGGTGTGGTTGCGATCCCGGAACCGCACGCCTTGCCCGTCCTGCAGAAGCTCAACGCGGTCGAAGATGCCGCCGCGCACATAGCCCGACCCCTTGAACGAGTACGCGCCATCACCCGCCAGCAGAACCGCAGCCTGATCCGGCGCTAGCCGGTCGCGCAGGCGTTGGTAGCCCTCCTCGCCAAGCAGGCTGCGGCCGATTGCCGGGACGCTGACCGGGGCAACATAAAGATCAATGAATCGCGCGCCCTCATCGCCGGCCTCGGGAGCATCCGCTGCGAGCGGATGACCGGTCTTTCTGAACGCCTCTGAAACATCCCCGACATTCAGCCGCAAAGCGCGCACCGAGCCGTCGCCGAGGAGGTCGTCCCAGCCACGGACCTCCGTTTGGACCGGATCGAGCCGGCGCACGGGTGCCGAGGCGCTGGAGGCAACCAACGCTCCACCCAGCCGGCCCGAGCGGATGAGCCGGACGGCCGACCGCACCACGCTATCACCCATCACCAGCACGGTGACGGTGGCCCCGCTGACGATGTCCACCTGCGGCGGGCGCTCCGAACCGGCGGCCACCCGGCCGAAATCCTTGCCGATGATAGAGTTGAGGGAGGCCAGTACCTTGGCCTCCGGAATGCCGATGAGCACGATGGGTTCGTGATGGTCGACGAGCTTGAGGCCGCGCACCACCCCTGCCGGATCAATGCCGACCACGATATGGATCGGTTTGCCGGAATAGCCGACGGCGCTGGTAAAATCGGAATTGAGATAGGCATAGCCCAGAACGCTGCTGCCCTTCAGCACCGGAACGATAGCCGGGTCGCCGACCGGATCGCCGAAGCGGTCCGCGCCCTCGAACAGGTCGGCGGGCTTCACCTTCTCCAGATAGGGGGCAAGGGCACCAGCCGCTCGCCCCTCATGGCCACCTACCAGCAGCGTCGCCAGCACTACCAATGCCAGTGTCAGCCAGCGAGCGACATGGGAAGGAATACATATTATGCACATGACGCTCGATGGGCTCCGAGTCACCGGGAGCTTCGTTCTCCCGCAGGCCGGTCCTCTAAGGTCTGGGACCGGTGTGACGGCAAACTAGGAGCGATGGCCGCGAGGATGTTTGTTCCCGCACAAACTGACCGTCGACCGCTCATCTAATGTCGGTCGTGCTTCAGGATGAAGGGATGAACTGCGGCCGATTTGGGGGATCGTTTGTTAAGTTCGCATGCACATTCTTCGAACTCCATTGGGCTGATTAGCCCAATTTCGAATGCTGGCGATGCTGATTGTAAAAGCGCTCAATGTCATTATTGAACACATCAGCGCAGGCCTTATCGCGGGTGCGGTAAAATTTCCGGCTGTGCGCGTGATCTTCAGAGATGAGAAAAAGCTCTCCATCGCCGCATTGTCCCAGACATTGCCGGGCCGGATCATGGAGCAGGTGATGCCATTATCACCCAGAAGCCTCTGGAACTGCTCACTTGGCCTAGGCAGTGGCCCCATAAATTTGCGTATGTGATCGCACCGTGATTCAAGCTCTCCGCACAGGGAGAGCGGCATGCGTCGACATGAACTTACGGACGAGGAGTGGTCGGTGATCCGCAAGGGCCCACCCTCTCAACCCATGCCGGAATAGGATTGCAGCCCCATGAGGGGGCTTCCGGGCCCACCCTCACGCACCCTGTTACGGGTGATCGCAAGCGGGCCTATGCGCTGGCTGCACTTGACCGGGAAGTCGCAGCACTGGCCGGAGCACCGGAAGGCACACGCAATGACCAGCTCAACATTGCGGCGCATAGCCTTGGCATCCATGTCGGCGCTGGAGCCCTTCAGGAGGGTGAAGTGCGGTCTGCCCTGACGCAGGCGGCCACCACCTGCGGACTGACGCCGCATGAGACGCGCAAGACCCTCGCCTCCGGCCTGGAGAGCGGCAAGGGAAAGCCGGCCTCGTTCCCGCCCGAGTGGGAAGCAGAACAAGCCGACCTTGAGCATTTGCGCGCGCTGAATGGCGGAATGTGCTCCAGCTCTCCCGCCCCATCTATCTCATGGGATGCGCCGGATCTGTCCGCCCTGCGCACCGCGCGCCGTGCCCCTCCGCCCTTCAACCCCGAATGGCTGGGGCCATCGCTCGCCAGTTGGTGCGGGGAACAGGCGGCGGCCACCTGCGCACCCGCAGACTATGTGGGTTGCACCCTTCTGGGGCTCGTTGGCGGCATCCTCGCCAATCGCCGTCGCCCACAGGCTGGCGCCGGGTGGAACGAACCTCCCACCCTGTTCGTGGCGACCGTGGGCGACCCAAGTTCGGGCAAGAGCCCGGCAAGCTCTGCTGTGATGGGGCTGGTTGAGCCTGAAGAGGCGCATTTCATGGCCACCTATCGGGAGAGGATGGCCGCATATCAAAATGAGAAGGTCTCCGCTGATGCGGTCCTTGCTGCCCACAAGGTTGCGGTTCGCGGGGCGATGAGGGCCAGCCCGGAACTTGAGCAGGCCATCCCGACCAAACTGCCTGAGGATTTTCGCGAGCCCATCAAGCCGGTGCTCCAGCGCGTCGTCGTGCGCGATGCCACCACCGAGAAACTGATGGCTCTGGCTGGGGAAAACGAGAAGGGCCTGGTGCTTCACCGTGACGAGCTGGCCGGTCTGTTCGCCAGCTTTGGGCGCTACAGCGGTGGCGGTGGATCAGACCGCCAGTTCCTGCTGGAATGCTATGGTGGTCGCTCCTTTACCGTGGACCGGGTGAAGAATGACGAGCCGGTTCTCATCCCCTTCCTGTCCATCGGCATTATCGGGGCGCTCCAGCCGGATAAGGCGGCCGAACTGCTCAAGGGAGCGGATGACGGGTTTGTCTCGCGCTTCCTGTGGTGTTGGCCCGATCCGGTGCAGGGCTTCCATATTTCGCGCGAGCGTTTTGACCGGCGCGTCGCCGAACAGCTTGTCTCCCGCCTGGTGCATCTGGGCATGCAGGCCAATCCGCCACCCCAACCCAACTCCCCCGAGCTGGTGCCGCTGGATGAGAGCGCGCTGCATGAGCTGGAGCAGTTCGCGCTGGAAATGAAGGGACGTGAGGGGAAAGCCTCTCCCCTGATGAAGAGCGCACTTGGCAAGGCGCGTGGCCATGTGATGCGCCTGTCCTGCATCCTTCAATATATCTGGTGGGGCACCTCCCGTGCCGACCCGTTCAATGAGCCCATGGAGATTGGCGGGGCTGCTGTTGCGACGGCCTGCGAGATGATGCGCACCTATTTCCTGCCGATGGCTGAACGGGTGTTCGGGGATGCGGCCATACCGCTTGCGGAGACGAACGCCACCATCCTTGCCCGCTATCTGAAGCAGGAGAGGAAGGGTGTGGTGAATGCTCGCGAGGCCCGCCGCAAGATCGGGGGCAGCCTGCGAGATGGCGATGCGATCGGTGCCGCCTTTGAGGAACTGGCAGACGCCGGGTTGGTGCGAAGGATCGAGGAGAGCACACAAAGCCGTGGCCGGCCCTCGAAGAACTACGAGGTGAACCCGGTGCTGTTGCGTCCCGGATGAACGCCTCTTCTATTTATGGCACAGCCCCTGATTTATGGCCAAATCGCCACGCCAAAACAACGCATTGATAAATAATATGAAAACCTATTTTGGCATTTTTGGCATTTTGGCACAGGGGGAAAGAAAAAACAGACAGAAGGAGAGAGGGTCATGACCCCGAAACAGACACTGTTCGTTCAGGAGTATCTCGTCGATGCGAACGCCACCCAGGCTGCGATCCGGGCCGGATACAGCGCAAAGACAGCCTCAAGCCTTGGTGAGCGACTGCTGAGGAATGTTGATATTTCTGAAGCCATCGATAAGGCGATGCTGGAACGGGCGGCGCGCACCGGCGTCACCGCAGATCGCGTGGTGCAGGAGCTGGCAAACCTCGCCTTCTTCGATCCCGCCGATATCTACGATGCCGATGGGGCGCTCAAGCCGATCAGCGACATTCCCCCAAGCGCCCGGTCTGCAATCGCCGGACTGGAGATTGCCGAGATCAGAGATAGCGATGGTTTGCCCGTGGGCCGCGCTGTGAAGTTGAAGCTCGTCGATCGCCTGGGGGCGCTCGACGAGCTCATGAGGCATCTCGGTCAGTACCAAGACAAAATCACCATGCGGGGCGATGCGGAAAACCCGCTCACGCTGCTGGTGAAGGCGATCCAGGGCAACAGCATCCGCCCTGTGGCGATACGGGATCAAGCACGGGCCGATGCCGTAAGGACCGAAGCCCTGCTGAAAAGCTCGGCCCATAAGGGCCTCACCGGCGCGGCCGTGCGGGAACTGGCGAGCGAAGCGCGCACCCGGCTCCGGCTTGGAGAGGGCGGCTATCGGCGGGATCACGTCCGCGCTTTCGCACAGCGCGTCGAGGTCGCAGACGACGCGATCTACATCAAAGGAAGCAAAAACGTCCTGTTGAGGAATCTGGTAGCCGCTAAGGGAGGGAAATCGGCGGGAATCGGCGTTCCCGGTTTTATACCGAAGTGGCGGAGACGGAGGGATTCGAACCCTCGAGACCTTTTTGGGGTCTGCTCATTTAGCAAACGAGTGCCTTCAGCCTCTCGGCCACGTCTCCGGTTCCCTTCCTATGCCGAAGCGGGAGCGGTTTTGCAAGGCATCCTCTCAAGTTCCACAGGCAAATAGCCATACATGCACGGAAAATATGGAAAGCCGGCATAAAATTTCTGAATGATCATAACGAAAGCAAGGCACAACAGGCGATCAAAGAGAATCGCTCTGCTGGAACAATGCATCTTCGGTCTCACGTCGTTCATGCTGGCGAATCTGTGCAGCATGGATGATCCGCCGGAACACGTCATCCCACTCTCCTGCCCGTGTCTGTCGGAAAAGCTGCATGCTCGGGTAAAGCGGAGTGCTTTCTCCCTGTAGTCCCCAACACCAGTCTGGAACGGGCCGCAGGACTGTGAATGTCGGGCGTCCGCGCGCACCCGCAAGGTGGCTCAAGGCATTATCACTGGTCACCACCAGATCCAGATGTTGGAGAATGCCGGAGGTATCGACAAATGTGCCGTCTCTGTCGCGCCGCGCATCCAACCTCACCACCTTATCCGCGAAGGATGCGCCGTCCAGAAGATCTGCCCCTACCCCCGATTGCAGGCTGACAAGACTGACCCCTTCCATGCGTGCCAGAGGTGCAAAAGCCTCCAGCGGAATCGAGTGACTTGCATCAACGCTCGACCCGGTATCGTCCTGGCAGCACATGCCAATGCGGAAGAAATGGGGTGCATCTTCCTCAATATGCCGCCAACGGGCGACCCGCTCAGGATCTGCCGGCAGATAAGGCGGACGGGGCCAATTCGCAGGATCCGGGTTGAGGAGGCCGGGCAGGCTGCCAATAGGAACCCAGCGCGTACCAGCCTTGAGCGGGCCGATCTGTGCCAGATCATGAATAACTGGAACGCGGGCATCCACACGGCCAAGCAACGCGGCATGGTGGGGTTCCGTCAGCAAGCGAGCGGGAATACCGCGGTCGCAGAGCGTGCGCAGCAGGCGTGACAACAGCAGCAGATCGGAAAGGCGGTTCTCTCCCACCACGATCAGCTCTTCTGGCGTGCCCTGCCCGTCCCAACGTTCGAAAGCAAGGGGCTCATAGGTCGGCGACACCAGGCTAGCGCGGCTTTCATACCCTGCCCAGCCTTCGCGCCAGAGCCCTCGCGCCAATTGATCCCTCGCACGCAGATAGATGGGGAGCGGCAATGAGGGATCTGCCGCACAGGCCGCATCAATACAGGCGCGGGCCTGCTCTGCATCACCGAAATCTGCCATCAGGCGGGCCTTCAGTGTCAGCCCGGGGGCTTCATCTGGTAGATGGACGAGCACGGCCTCCACGTCCGCCAGAGCGCCACTCACATTGCCCAACTCCCGGCGCGCCTCAGCGCGTTCATAAAGCACCTCAATGCATTCAGGCGCGAGCGCAAGGGCGGTATCGCAAATCGCAGCAGCGCGGTCGGGCTGCTGGCGTCGTCGCTCAAGGCCAGCCAGCCGGGCATGTATATCATGACGCTGAGGGGCGCAGGAGAGAGCCGCATTGAAGGCCATGCGCGCCTCATCCAGACGTCCCTGCCCTTTCAGGCCCTCACCACGTAAAAGATGCGCCTCACACGAACGTGGAGCCATGCCCAGCGCCGCATCAGCGACACGCATGGCTTGCTCATGCTGACCGAAACCCACCAGCAGGTGAGCCTTGAGCACCAGATGACGCACATCATCAGGCTGCCTGACAATCAAGGCCTCACAATCCGCAAGCGCCTCTTCATGGTGGCCAAGACGCGCCAGTGCGCGGGCACGATGGATGCGGGCATCCACTGCGGTGGGATCAAGGGTTAGCGTCCGGGTGTAATTCTGTGCGGCCTTTTCATTGCGCCCACACGCGGCATGCGCCTTGCCGGCAAGGTAGAATGCCTCCCCACAGGCAGGGTCCAGCTTCTGTGCGGCCTCATATGTCGCGAGTGCGCCCTCCCAATCCCGACCAACCTGAAGCACGGCTCCCATCAGCATGCAGGCTTCCGGACTGGCTGTGTGGGTTTCGGTGGCATGGCGGGCGGTCACATGCGCATCTTTTGTATAGCCGGCCTGAAGCTGGGCGAAGGTCAACAGACGCAGTAATTCGAGCCGGCCGGGCTGCACGTGTGCCAAACGACGATAAATCTCTATGGCTTCATCATATCGGCCCTGCCGATGCAGCCCTGTGGCCTGGCTGAAAAGCGCACGCGGATCCTGCGGCATGGATATAGGTTCCTCCACAGAGGCTGCGGATGGGGCTGGGCGATGATCTGTCGTTTGAAGGAGCACGCCCTGCTTCCGAACCCGGAAGACGCGGCCAAGCCAGCTTTTCCGTGAAAGCTCCGCTCCATGTGGCGCTGCCGGGCTCAGGACCTGCACCCCAGACTAGCCATTGCCCGGACCTGGTGGGAGGGTGCGGAGGCTCTCCGGTCGATCCCGCCATAAGGGATGTTCGGTCTTGCCAGATCTGGCGTCATCAAACGCTCCCTCAAAGCCATCGGGCCTAAATCCACACCATTTGGGCTCTGTATTGTAGGCCTAACATTTTCGAGCGGAGAGAATACCGGATCACATACAGAAAATGCACGCATACAATCGGCAGGAGCCTCTTTTGAATGGAATGATGACCACTGTGCCGCTACGGCCACGGCTTCAGGCCAACCCAAACACCAGATGCCTCTGCTCATATTCTTGCATTCCACGGGCCACGAGCGGCACAAGACTGATGGGCATCAGCGGCACAGCGGATCGTCTTTCGGCAATGGCGTAACCTGCCAGTCGCTCAGGCGGGGCGGCTTCATCAAGGGCGCCGGCCACTTGATGGACATCTCCATGGTATCGCGATGCGGTGCGGGCAAAAGCACCGGCAGTCCATTCGCAATGCCCGTCACGCGGGCGCAGCCTGTCGCCGGCCGGGTTGGCGGATGATATTCGAACTCAGCGGCAATCACCACACGTGCGTTGGGCACAGCTGCCCGCAAGCGACCGGCGGAAGCCCTGTCATCCGCCACCAGCGTTGGGGCCGGCCCCAACCCCATGAGAATGGGTGAAGCGATCTTGTACAGCGGCTCAGCTGGCAGGCATCGCCCGCACAGGGCCGGGTGCGGCCAGATTTGCACCAGCACCCGCACCACCACCACGATGAGGGCCAGCGCACCCAGTGCACCCAGATAATAAGATACCCGAGGACGCCACCCACCAAGGCGCTCCAGCTCTGCGAACAGATAAACCGGCAGCAGCAGCAGGAAGACATGGAGGTTCCGATCACGCACGCTATCGGTCCCTGCCACCAGACTGCTGACGAGGAGCGCCAGAACGCCAATGACGATGAGCCATCGCACTACGCGCCGGGCTGCTGCTCGCCCCTCCTCAGGTTCGGTCAGCGCTCCATCACCCCGGTTCCACGGCAGGAAGATGAATGCGACAAGCGCGACCAGAGGTAATGCATAGCCAAACAGTGCCGCAACATAGCTGGCCAGTACCCTGTCCGGCCCCGCTCCGCTTCCGCTCAGAAAGTCCGCCATCACTTGCGGCGTGTTGGCCCCGGAATGGTTCAGCGCCAGCCCATAGGCAAGCAGAGGCAGGGCCGCCACGATGAAGGTGACGACAATCCGCCGGTCCAGCAATGCTCGACGAAAAGAGGGTTCCAGCATGCATGACAGGACAAGTACCGCCAGAAAAGCCACGAACCCGAACTGGCTCATGAGCCCCAGAACACTCCACAGTCCAAGCGCCGCATAAAGCCCAAGAGAAGGCCGCCGCACCAGCGCAAGCAGGGTGAGGAACAGGCCCGCGATCGCGACAATCATCAGATTGGAATGGGTGAGGATGCGATGGCCGTGATATCCGATGACCCATATGGCCGAAAGGGAATACACCGCCAACGCCTGAAGACGCGGATCCGCGATCAACTGCCGCGCGATGCGATAAACCAGGAATGCGCATAGAAACAGCGGCACATAGCGCAGCAGGGCGAACCCAACTGGGCCGGTGCCGACAATCTTTTGCAGGCCATAGAGCAGCCAGTCGAACAAGGGCGGGTTGCGGCCCACATAGGCCGCTTCTAATGACTGGGCGAGATAGCTCTCCGTGGCATCATCGAGATTGATCGCGCCTTCCATGAAGACAGCGATGAGGGCATGAATAACTGCCCATGCTCCAATAATGATGAGGATACCGGACTGTCTGGCCCAGAATGGCAGCGCATCTCCCGCTGCCTGCAATATGGGGCTGCCGGGCATGGATGTCTGCTGGCCGGGTCTATGGATCTCAGTCACGGGCGGGCATTCCTACGGATCTGGCCTTGGAGGGCCGACCTCGCGGCTCTTGCGGCCTCTATAACGAGGCCGGCAGTTCTGCGCTACAACTTCACCCGCATGACGTGCAGCCGCGCAGCCTAGATCAGGATATATTCGCCGACCAACCCAATGCCGGTGTTAGCCTTGCTCCGAGAATATCGCTTGAGCGGCCCCGTGCCATTACTCTTCCCGTCAGGCTGTGTCACGCACCACAAAGCACTGATATTCGTCCTCTGCTCGCGCGTCCGGCAGGTCCTGTTCCTTGTGAGCCTGAAGGCACACCTCATCCACCCGCGCAAAGGCCGGGCCCCCATGGCAGGCCTTCAGCATTGCACTGACATTTTCAGGGGTTCCGATGAACTGGGCCTCGACTGAACCATCATGCCGGTTGCGGACCCAGCCTTTCAAGGCCAGCGCCTGTGCTTCCCGTACGCACCAGGCCCGATAGCCGACACCCTGTACCCGCCCCTTCACGATCACATGCATCATCGGCATGGCCTATTCCTTCACGCCCTTCACCCCCGAGCCTGAACCGGATTGTGATGTCGTGCAGTCAGACACGCTTCCCAGAGGCTCAAAACGAGACATCGTGCCCACAAGGGCAAAGCGCCCATAATCAATCTTCACGTCGCCAAGAACGCCGTTGTCATAGAGCGAAAAGGACATGACATAGGCTGGCGGACCATCCTGCTCGCCAGCATCAAAATAGCTCACGACAATAGGACGGAAACTGTGCCCTTCAAGCGCCTGCGCAGCCTTTTCCGTAAGCCCACGGCTCGCCGGTGTCGTTGCATCAGAGGCAGGAACGGCCTTTCTTTCCCCACCAATTACGGACAGCGTGTCATAAACCTTGCCGGGGTCGCTGGCGCCATCATAGACCTTGGCTGCGACATGGGTCTCACCCGCCACACCTGAAGCCAGAATATGGCGTATATGCTCGGTCGGCAGAAACACCTTCCCCCCCAGATCGAAGCTGCGCACATCGGGACGCGTTACGCTCACCTGGAGCACTCCCGCGTCATCGCGCTCTACCTTCGCCTCAACCTCTTTGCGGGGAATATCCGAACCTGTGGACGTGCTGGAAAAACGATAGGAGCGAGATTGACCATCCTCCCATGCGTTCGCATCAATTTCCTGCCGGTTTATCCCGTCTCCTGCACTGATCTCGCTGGATTGGCGGGTCTTGGTGGTATATCCGGCACAGGCATTTCCGGTGATGCGATAATCAATTTCCCCGGCCAAATGCTCGACCTGCGCGGACGGCCGGGATCCATCCAGACGCAGCTTATAGGTGACGTGATGCGGCAGAAGTTCGGGCATCTGACCACCGGTGGCAGCCCCTGCTGTTCCGGACACCGCCAAGCATGCCCACAGGCAAATCCCCATTGCCGCAAAACGGCCTGCACGTGTCCGCATCATCATCCTTCCGCGCATCCTGCGCACGAATCTGCCGGGTGGAACTGAATCTGAGCTCCTGTCCCGCAGCTTATCATCCCCAGCTCTTGCGCCGGACATCTGCTTCGGCGAAGAAAAAGAGCAATTGCGCACACCGTATGGCGAACCTTCGCCCCGAAGGAGACAAAGATGACCTCGTCCGTCGAAAAGAAGCTGTCGGAACTGGGCGTGACCCTGCCCGCCCCTGTCGCTCCGGTGGCCAATTATGTGCCTGTGGTGCGCACGGGAAATCTGATTTTCATCTCCGGCCAGCTGCCGCGTGATGCCGAAGGCAAGCTGATAACCGGACATCTTGGTGCAAACGTCGATGTGCCCACAGGACAAGCTGCAGCACGGCTCTGCGCCATTCATCTGCTGGCCCAGGCAAAGGGCTTCATTGGCGATCTGGAAAAGATTGTCCGCGTGGTGAAGCTGACCGCCTTTGTAAATTCAACACCGGATTTTACGGATCAGGCAACTGTCGTGAATGGCTGCTCGGACTTCCTCGTGGAGGCACTTGGTGACAAGGGGCGTCATGCCCGTTCAGCTGTCGGCATTGCGGCGCTGCCCCTGAATGCAGCAGTTGAAATCGAGGCCATCATCGAAATCGCCTGAGGATATGACGGTGACAGAACTGCGTCTGCGCATTCTGCCCGGCCTTTCCGCCATTTCCCCCGCTGCATGGGATGCCTGTGCGGCGGGGGATGAGGCGCGACCGGAGCCCTTCGTTTCCCACGCCTTTCTCTCCGCGCTGGAAGAGGCCGGGTGCGCCACGCCTCGCACGGGATGGATGCCGCAGCATCTGGTGCTGGAGAATGAGGACGGACAGGCACTTGCTGTCGCGCCCGCCTATCTCAAATCCCACTCGCGCGGTGAGTATGTCTTCGACCATGGCTGGGCGGATGCGTTCCAGCAGGCCGGCGGAAACTATTATCCCAAGGTGCAGGTGGCAGTGCCTTTCACCCCTGTCACAGGCCGTCGGTTTCTGGTGCGGACTGGCTTTGACAAGACGGCCTACCAATCCGCCCTGGCGCGCGGAGTGATAGATCTGGTCCAACTGCGCCAAGCCTCATCCGCCCATGTCACGTTCGCGACGCATGACGAGTGGTCCCGGCTTGGGGAAGCAGGCCTGCTGCTGCGCACAGACCGGCAGTTCCACTGGGTGAATGCTGGCTATAGCTCTCATGATGATTTTCTAGAAACCCTCGCCTCACGCAAGCGTAAGGCCTTGAATAAAGAGCGGCGCGAAGCCCTCTCCGCCGATATCCGCATCGAATGGCTGAGCGGCAAGATGCTGACGGAAGAAGCATGGGAAGCCTTCTTCCACTTTTATCTGGATACCGGCGCGCGCAAATGGGGCTCCCCCTATCTCAACAGGGCCTTTTTCTACCGCATCTGGGAACAGATGGCGGATCAGGTGCTGCTGGTGATGGCGCGCCGTGAGGGGCGGTATGTGGCCGGCGCACTCAACTTCATTGGAAATCAAACGCTGTATGGCCGCTATTGGGGTTGTATCGAAGCGCACCCCGGCCTGCATTTCGAGGTCTGCTATCATCAGGCCATGGATTTCGCCATCGCTCATGGCCTGAAGACGGTGGAGGCTGGAGCGCAGGGCGAACACAAGCTGGCGCGGGGATATTTGCCCGTCACCACCTATTCCGCGCATCATATCGAGCATCCGGGTCTGCGCCGTGCCGTGGCGGATTATCTCATCCATGAGCGCGCTTACATGGAGGAGGACGTCGCCCTCCTCACCCGTCTCGGCCCATTCCGCCGCAAAGAGCAGACGCCAGAGCAGGGCTGAATCGGCTCTTACAGAGCTGATCTGTTCTGTGGCGGATAGCATGCAGATATAAATCGGGGGAGAGGCTGGCCGGTGGACTGGAACGGGGAGGCCACCCGAACCAATGCCCACCGGCCAAACCCTACGGACCCAGGAGATGCGGCGGACCTGAGCACTCCGCAGGGTTGTCTGGAAACCCTGAAAGCGGGCAGCGAAACACCCCGCACATATTGAGCAGATTGCTCATATGCCAGATGCTCCTGCGCTTTCGGACTGCACCATAGCGCAATGCATGAGGAAGGAAAAGCAGATGCGCAACGGCATCAACACCCACGCTCACAGGGCGTTTCCCTGCGAACCAAGTGCAACTCGCATGGAGAACATGCAACGCATCTGAACACTGATGCACTTCCCCCCGTTCAGTGACATGAAGGAGTGCGCCCGCCCTCAGCCGCCGGAGAACTCTTTCACCGTCTCCAGAAACTTCATGACGGAGATGGGCTTGGAGAGATAAGCCTCGCACCCCCCGGCACGAATGCGCTCCTCATCTCCCTTCATGGCGAAGGCCGTGACGGCGACCACAGGAATGGACTTCAATTCCGGGTCCGCCTTCAGCTTGCGCGTCACATCAAGGCCGGAAATTTCCGGCAGTTGGATATCCATGATGATAAGGTCAGGCCTGTGGGCGCGCGCCAGTTCCACGGCCTCGACACCGGAGCGTGTTTCCACTGTTTTATAGCCATGCGCCTCCAGAAGGTCGTGGAAGAGCTTCATATTCAGCTCATTGTCTTCCACGATCATCACCGTTTTCGCCATGCCCTGCCCCTGCTCCGCGCTCTTCGCAGCACGCCCTGGACGTGCTGGAATGAATACAGCTAGAGCCCAATTGTTGCGGAACCGCAAATGCGTATCAAAGATAAGACGAAAACTGCCATCGCCCAGCATGAAGCCGCACAGAATCTTGCCATTCATGCGCTGACCTTCCTCGTGGCCGAGCCCGATCGGTTGGTGCGATTTCTGGAGGAATCAGGCATGTCGCCTGCTGGCTTGCGTGAGGCTGCAGCTCAAAAGGACTTTGCCGCCGGCATTCTGGCCTTCATTCTCTCCGATGAGGAGTTGTTGCTTGCTTTTGCCAGCCAGCAGGGACTTGAGCCGAAGCATATCGAAGCCGCCCATGAACTTCTGTCCCCCGGCTTCGATCCGGATGCCATTGTTCGCCACCTTTAAGGACTGAACTACGCGCATCTTCGGGAACCACCTGTATGCCAGCCCCCATTCCTCCCCTGCCCGGCTTTTGTCGTGACTGCCTGGCAGATGCCGGAAGCGGGTCGCGCTGTGCACAATGCGGCAGCCCGCGCATAGTGCGGCATGCCGAAATCGACAGGCTCTCAATCGCACATGTCGATTGCGATGCCTTTTTTGCTTCGGTGGAGAAGCGCGATAATCCGGCACTGGCGAATGTGCCTGTCATCATTGGCGGAGGCAAGCGCGGCGTCGTAGCCACGGCCTGCTATATTGCGCGCATCCATGGCGTGCGCTCTGCCATGCCCATGTTCAAGGCAAAGGAGCTGTGCCCGGATGCCGTAATTATCCCGCCCAATATGGAAAAATACCGCAAGGCGGGGCGCGAAGTCCGCACCATGATGGAGGCCCTCACTCCGCTGGTGGAGCCGCTCTCCATTGATGAAGCATTTCTGGATCTTTCCGGGACACAGGCCCTGCATGGACATAGTCCAGCCCGTACCCTCGCCCGTTTTGCCCAGGCCGTTGAGAAACAGGTTGGCATTACCGTTTCCGTTGGTCTGGCGGCGAACAAATTCCTGGCCAAGACCGCATCAGACCTCGACAAGCCACGGGGGTTTTCCGTGCTTGGGCAGGCAGAGGCCGAAAGCTTCCTCGCTCCTCGCCCTGTCACATTCCTATGGGGCGTAGGCGCGGCTTTTGGTGATCGGCTGGCAAGAGATGGCTTTCAGACCATCGGCGATCTTCAGCGCGCAGATGCAACACAGCTTGCCCGGCGTTATGGTGCCGAAGGCTTGCGCATTGCCCGCCTCGCACATGGCGACGACAAGCGGGTCGTCAAACCTGAGCGCATCGTCAAAAGCGTCTCGGCCGAAACCACATTTGATACCGACATTCGGGATTTGCGCCCACTTGAGCAAACCCTTTATGCGCTCTCGGAAGAGGTCAGCGTACGCCTAAAGCAGAGCGGGATTTCTGGCCGTACCGTGACCCTGAAATTGAAGGGTGCGGACTTTCGCCAACGCACCCGCGCCCGTACGCTGGAAAGCCCCACTTGTCTCGCCAGCCGTATCTATGCCGAAGCCCACGACCTGTTGCTGCGCGAAATGGATGGCACTCGATATCGCCTTCTGGGGGTCGGCATTTCCGAACTTGGCTCCGCCGCTGATGCTGACCCAGCCGATTTACTGGATGAGGGCGCCGAACGCAGAAAAGCAGCAGAAAGCGCGATGGATGTGCTGAAAGCCAAATTCGGCCGGGATGTGGTCTCCCACGGCATCATGATTGGCACGGCACGCCGTAAAGGGCGCTGACCCATCCTTTATCGGGAGCGGTGAGGTGCATGTACGGAAGACCGAACTCATAACCTTATGAGCCAGGATTCTGCGCAATGACTACTCATCAAGGCTGCGATCTGCTAGAGCGCAGGCGGCGTCTCATCCTCCGGCGTCCAAATATACGAGAGTGTCGATGATCCCGCGTTACAGCCGGCCGGAAATGGCCAACATCTGGTCCCCCGAAAGCCGCTTCCGCATCTGGTTCGAAATCGAAGCTTATGCCGCTGAAGCGATGGCTGAACTGGGGATCATCCCCAAGGAAGCTGCCAGCAAGATCTGGGAACTGGGCTCTAAGGCGGAGTTCAACACTGACCGCATCGATGAGATCGAGCGGGAAGTGAAACATGATGTCATCGCCTTCCTGACCCATCTGGCAGAATTCATCGGCCCCGAAGCGCGCTTTGTGCATCAGGGCATGACCTCTTCGGATGTGCTGGACACCTGCTTGGCTGTGCAACTCGTGCGCGCCTCGGACCTGCTGATCGCGGATCTGGATGCGCTGCTCAAGGTGCTGGAACGGCGCGCTTTCGAATTCAAGCTGACCCCCACCGTTGGGCGTTCGCACGGCATCCATGCTGAGCCGACCACATTTGGCCTTAAGCTGGCAATGGCAGCGGCTGAATTCCAGCGCAACCGCGCCCGGCTGGTCGCCGCCCGTGAAGAAATCGCCACCTGTGCTATTTCCGGCGCGGTGGGCACCTTCGCGCATATCGACCCAAGCATTGAGGCTTATGTCGCCAAGAAGCTGGGGCTGAATGTGGAGCCTGTATCCAGCCAGGTTATCCCGCGTGATCGTCATGCCATGTTTTTCGCCACGCTGGGCGTTGTTGCCTCTTCCGTGGAGCGTCTTTCGGTCGAAGTGCGGCATCTGCAGCGCACCGAGGTGCTGGAGGCTGAGGAGTATTTCTCCGAAGCACAGAAGGGCTCCTCTGCCATGCCGCACAAACGCAATCCTGTGCTGACAGAGAACCTGACAGGTCTCGCCCGCATGGTGCGCGCTTACGTGACCCCGGCGCTGGAGAATGTGGCCCTATGGCATGAGCGGGACATTTCCCATTCATCCGTGGAACGCATGATTGGCCCGGA
This sequence comes from Xanthobacter sp., assembly GCA_034676685.1. Taxonomy (GTDB): domain Bacteria; phylum Pseudomonadota; class Alphaproteobacteria; order Rhizobiales; family Xanthobacteraceae; genus Xanthobacter. The sequence goes on from JAUCBT010000004.1 coordinate 29,561, forward strand.
TGCAACTGTAACCCTCGACTTCGCCCTCGCCCGCCTCACGGGTGTGATGGACAATTTGGTGGTTCATACCGACAACATGCAGAAGAACATGGACCGCCTCGGCGGCCTCATGCATTCCCAGCGTGTGCTGCTCGCACTCACCCAGAAGGGTGCCAGTCGTGAGGATGCCTATCGTCTCGTGCAGCGCAATGCCATGAAGGTCTGGCGCGGTGAAGGCGACTTCCAGAACTTCCTTCTCGCCGATGACGATGTCCGCAAATATCTCACCGAAGATGAAATCGCTGAGAAGTTTGATCTCGGCTACCACCTGAAGAATGTGGACACCATATTCAAACGCGTATTCGGACATCTCTGAAAACATGAAACGGGCTCCATCTGGGGCCCGTTTTCATTGCGCGCTGAACACGGAATGCCTTGAGAGCATATCCATTTCATGCACCCAAATCTTCCTGATATGGAAACCCTTGAGAGGGCGATATCGGGGATGACGTTTAATTTGCTCTTCACGCAAATGAAAAGGGCGGCCTGAGGCCGCCCTTTTCATTTTACACTTAAGCAGAATGCTCTCAGGCCGCTTCTGCCTGCTCAGCCGCAAGGCTGCGAGCGCGATCAGACGCACCCTTCGCATCAACATCGCGATCAACAAACTCGATCACGGCAACAGGCGTGTTGTCACCATAACGGAAACCCGCCTTAATGATGCGGATATACCCACCTGGACGCTCCTTGTAGCGCTTGGCGAGCACATCGAACAGCTTGCGAACCACATCGTGGTCACGCAGCTCTGCAATGGCTTGACGACGGGCATGAAGATCACCACGGCGAGCCAGAGTCACAAGCTTCTCAACGACGGGACGCAGGTCCTTCGCCTTTGGAAGTGTGGTCACGATCTGCTCATGAGTGATGAGTGCACCAGCAAGATTGGAGAACATCGCCTTACGGTGTTCACAGGTGCGATTAAACTTACGATGAACCTTGCCGTGACGCATGACGGCGGACTCCTAAAAACTTACGGCGAGCGAGCCGATAGGTTACGCGGCTCGTGCCGCAATCAATTTCTGGTCAGAAGTGTTCTTCAAAGCGCTTAGCAAGCTCTTCGATATTTTCCGGCGGCCAACCGGGAACTTCCATTCCCAAATGCAGGCCGAGGGAAGCGAGCACTTCCTTGATCTCGTTCAGCGACTTGCGACCAAAATTCGGCGTACGAAGCATCTCCGTCTCGCTCTTCTGGATCAGATCGCCGATATAAACGATATTATCGTTTTTCAGGCAGTTTGCAGAACGTACCGAAAGCTCGAGTTCATCCACCTTCTTCAGAAGCGCAGGGCTGAACGGCAGCGTCTGAATAGCAGTGGCTTCATTCTCCCGCTTTGGCTCTTCGAAGTTCACGAAGATTTCAAGCTGGTCCTGCAAAATACGTGCTGCATAAGCAAGCGCATCTTCGGCAGTGATGGAGCCATCAGTCTCAACCTGCATGGTCAGCTTATCATAATCAAGAATCTGACCCGCACGGGTATTCTCGACCTTATAAGAGACCTTGCGCACCGGAGAATAGAGACTATCGATTGGAATAAGACCAATCGGAGCATCTTCCGGCCGATTGCGATCAGCAGCGACATAACCCTTGCCAGTATCAACTGTGAACTCGATCCGAAGCTCCGCGCCTTCATCAAGCGTGCAGATCGGCATATTCGGGTTCAACACCTGAATGTCACCAACGGTCTGAATATCACCGGCATAAAGCACACCGGGCCCAACTTTTTTCGCGACCATACGCTTGGGACCATCTCCCTGCATACGGATCGCCACATCCTTAACGTTCAGGATGATATCGGTCACATCCTCACGCACACCAGGAATTGAGGAAAACTCGTGCAACACCCCATCAATATGGATGGAGGTAATTGCAGCACCCTGGAGCGAAGAAAGGAGAATACGACGCAGAGCATTGCCAAGCGTCATACCAAAGCCGCGTTCAAGCGGCTCAGCGATGACCGTAGCAAAACGCTGCGGATCATGACCGGGATTAACCTGCAACTTTTCAGGCTTGATCAGCTCTTGCCAGTTCTTCTGAATCACTTGCATCACCTTGTGTTCTCGCCGGGCCACGACCCTATCCGGATTGGTCGACATCTACCGGAAACCATGGCCCGTCCCATGCGGGAGGAGAAACCGGGCAAAGGCCCGCAGGACAGTGCGGGCCTACGGGTGGAAGAGCGGATCAGACGCGACGACGCTTGCGCGGGCGGCAACCATTGTGCGGGATCGGGGTCACATCACGAATGGACGTAACGAGGAAGCCTGCAGCCTGAAGCGCACGCAGAGCGGATTCACGCCCCGATCCAGGCCCGGAAACCTCGACTTCAAGCGTACGCATGCCATGCTCAGCGGCCTTGCGAGCGGCATCCTCAGCAGCCATCTGAGCAGCATAAGGAGTGGATTTGCGCGAACCCTTGAAACCCATAGCACCTGCGGAAGACCAGGAAATCGTATTCCCCTGCGCATCCGTAATGGTGATCATCGTGTTGTTGAATGACGCATTCACATGCGCGACACCGGAGGCAATATTCTTGCGCTCACGACGACGAATACGAGCTGCTTCTTTAGCCATACTCAAAATCCTTCAGGCGCGCCCGTAACACCAGGCGCTCGGGACAACCCTCACGGGTCAATAACAAGGATAGGCCAGCAGAACCGACCAATCCGAAGTGAATCGCCTAGATATTACTTCTTCTTACCGGCGATGGCCTTAGCAGGTCCCTTACGGGTACGCGCATTGGTATGCGTACGCTGACCACGAACGGGAAGGCCGCGACGATGGCGCAAACCACGATAGCAGCCAAGATCCATGAGACGCTTGATATTCATCGCGACTTCGCGACGCAGATCGCCTTCCACCAGATAATCGCGATCGATAGCTTCGCGGATCTGAAGGATTTCCTGATCAGACAGCTGATTGACGCGACGCTCGGCGGCGATTCCGACCTTCTCGACAATTTCTTCAGCCTTCTTGGGGCCGATACCATGGATGTACTGAAGCGCAATCAAAACGCGCTTGTTGGTCGGAATATTAACGCCAGCTATACGAGCCACTGCTCTCTCCATATGAATGTGTCAGCTTGTGCTGTCACAACGATCCGCGTCCGGTGGAGGCCGGCCCTTGCGGAAAATACAAACTTATAAATCCCAGAAAGACTCGCAAGCCAAACCTTTCCGGAAAATGAGTAGTCGTCCTTAGGGGATTCCTAAAGACTCGTCAAGCACCAATCAAAATGTGAACGTGTGGGCACCAAAGAAAAAGGGAGGGCAATGCCCTCCCCTACCAGCCCAATTGGTTAGAGGCTCACTTGCCTTTAGCGAGCGCTTGATCCAGATCCTGAGCAACCTCATGGATCTGACGCATACCATCGACCTGCTGGAGTTGCGCCTTATTCTTATAATAAGGTGCCACTATCGCCGTATCACGATTATAAGCTTCAAGGCGTGTCTTGAAGACCTCCGGATCATCATCCTTGCGGACCGTCTCACCCTTTGCATGGGCTTCAGCCGCACGATTCAGAATACGGTCAACTAACAGACCTTGATCGACAACCAACTCGACAACCGCATCAAGCTGAAGGCCTTTCTTTTCAAGCAGGGCATCGAGTGCCTCCGCTTGAGCGACAGTGCGCGGGAAACCGTCAAGAATGAAGCCATTTTGAGCATCTGGCTCATCAATACGGTCAGCAATAATCCCGATCACAATATCATCTGACACCAGTCCGCCGGACTCCATCACAGCCTTCGCCTGAAGGCCAACAGGGGTAGCAGCCTGAACAGCGGCGCGCAGCATATCTCCGGTGGAGAGTTGAACAATGCTATGACGTTCGACAAGGCGCTGAGCTTGAGTGCCCTTGCCCGCACCTGGCGGCCCCAGAAGAACCAGTCTCATCACTTTCTCCTCCCCCCACGCAGTTTGGCCTTTTTCACTAGGCCTTCATACTGATGGGCCAGTAGATGCCCTTGAACCTGAGCCACTGTATCCATCGTAACGCTCACCACAATTAGCAGTGATGTACCACCGAAATAGAACGGAAGCGCAGCGTAGGAAATGAGCAGTTCGGGGAATAGGCAAACCGCTGCAATATATGCAGCGCCGACAACCGTAACGCGGGTAAGCACATAGTCGATATATTCTGCGGTCCGCTCACCCGGACGAATGCCAGGAATAAACCCACCATGCTTCTTGAGATTGTCTGCTGTCTCGACCGGATTGAACACAATCGCCGTGTAAAAGAAGCAGAAAAATACGATCAGAAGTACGTAAGCCGTCATATAGAGCGGCTGACCATGCGCCAAGAAGGCAGCGATCGACTGCAGCCACGAAGGCCCATCATTCTGAGTGAAACTGGCCACTGTAGTGGGGATCAGTAGCAAAGATGATGCAAAAATCGGTGGAATCACACCTGCTGTGTTGAGCTTCAACGGCAGATGAGAGGACTGGCCTTCATATACTTTATTGCCGACCTGACGCTTCGGATATTGGATCAGCAGACGGCGCTGAGCACGTTCCATGAAGACGATGAAGGCGATGACAACAACTGCTACGACCAGCACGGCAAGAATGACGAGCGTTGAAATAGCACCTTCACGACCAAGCTCGAGAGTACGAACAAAGGCACCAGGCAACTCGGCGACAATGCCACCGAAAATGATCAACGACGTTCCATTACCAATTCCACGTGAAGTGATCTGTTCCCCCAGCCACATCAGGAACATCGTTCCACCCGTGAGGGTCACCACGGTGGTAATACGAAAGAACCAGCCTGGATCAGCGACAACACTCCCAGAACTTTCCAGCCCAACAGCAATTCCATAGGCTTGGAAAACCGCGAGCACCACGGTCAGATACCGCGTGTACTGATTGATCTGCTTGCGCCCAGACTCACCTTCCTTTTTCAAGGCTTCGAGTGTCGGCGACACGCTGGTCAGCAGTTGAATGATAATCGATGCGGAAATATAAGGCATGATATTCAGGGCGAAGATTGCCATGCGCTCAACCGCGCCGCCCGAAAACATATTAAAAAGGCCGATAATTCCGCCTTGCGCACCCTTAAACACCTCTGCCAACGCATCTGGGTTGATACCCGGCATTGGGATATAGGTGCCAAGTCGGTAAACAATAAGCGCACCCAAGGTAAACCAAATACGCTTCTTAAGCTCTTCGGCTTTGCCAAGAGCACTGAAGTTAAGGTTCGCCGCGAGTTGTTCCGCCGCCGAGACCATGCCTTGCTCCGCTCGATACCACTCTAACGAAAGTGGCCCTGATGAAGGGCGAGGCTATAGCATCCGCAAGCAGCATCGCATCCCACTTGTCAGCACATATCCGACATCTGCCGAAACTGCCAAGAGAGAACTGCTCGGCGAATGCCGCGCCGCGCACAGAAAATGGCCGGGCTCAAGGCCCGGCCATATCGGTTCAGAGGGTCTCGCTACCCGCATCAAGCGGGATAAGCGCGATGACCTTTCCTCCAGCGGCCTCAACCGCTGCAGTGGCTCCTTCAGTGGCATACACCACTTCAAGGGTAATCCCAGTCTTGATCTCGCCAGTCGCCAGCAAACGGATACCCGCCTTAGCCCGGCGAACAACACCAGCTGTAATCAAGACATCAAGATTGATCGGCTGAGCCGCATCAATCTTGCCAGCATCAAGCGCGGCCTGGATACGCCCCAAGGTGACTTCATTATAGTCAACCCGGAAAATATTATTAAAGCCACGCTTGGGCAGACGACGATGCACAGGCATCTGACCGCCTTCAAAGCCCTTGATGGCAACGCCAGCACGGGACTTCTGACCCTTTACACCGCGACCACCGGTTTTGCCCTTACCGGAACCGATTCCGCGGCCGACCCGCATGCGCCCTTTACGGGCACCTGGGTTATCACGAATTTCACCGAGATTCATGGCTCAGATCCTCACTCGCCCTCGACCACTCGGACGAGATGGGCGACCTTCGCGATCATACCACGAACGGCCGGCGTATCCTGAAGAGTGGAGCGGCGGTGCCGCTTGTTCAGACCAAGACCAACCAGCGTAGCCTGCTGATCAGCCGGTCGACGGATCGGAGAACCGACCTGCTCCACCGTGATGGTTTTTTCGCTCATGACGCGTTCCTATCCTGCGGTTCGCGTCCCTCAGTCGGTCGCTTCCGCGTCTTCAACGCGGCGGCGGGACTGAAGCTGCGACACCTTGATGCCACGACGGGCGGCCACGGCACGCGGGCTGTCCTGATTCTTAAGCGCATCAAAAGTCGCACGAACCATGTTGTAAGGGTTGGAAGACCCGAAGGACTTAGCAACCACATCATTCATGCCGAGCGTCTCGAACACAGCGCGCATCGGGCCACCAGCAATGATACCTGTACCGGCCGGAGCCGCACGCAGGATCACCTTACCAGCACCGTGATGCCCATGGACATCGTGATGAAGCGTACGCCCTTCGCGAAGCGGAACCCGGATCATCGAGCGCTTCGCGCTCTCCGTTGCCTTGCGAATAGCTTCTGGCACTTCACGCGCCTTGCCATGACCAAAACCCACGCGACCCTTCTGGTCGCCAACAACAACAAGGGCAGCGAAGCCAAAACGACGTCCGCCCTTTACAACCTTTGCAACGCGATTGATGTGAACAAGCTTGTCCACAAACATGTTATCGCGATCTTCGCGCTCATGGCGCGACTCCCTCTCACGGGCCATATCTGCTCGTCCTCGCGTCAGAACTGAAGGCCGCCTTCACGGGCGCCCTCAGCGAGCGCCTTGACGCGCCCATGATAAATGTATGCGCCGCGATCAAATACCACAGAGGTGACCCCTTTGGCCTGAGCGCGCTCAGCAACAAGCTTCCCGATCACACGAGCAGCTTCAGTATCCGCACCAGTCTTGAGAGAAGAGCGAAGATCCTTCTCAAGGCTTGAAGCAGAAGCAACAGTCACGCCATTCGCATCATCGATGACCTGAGCATAGATATGCTGAGAACTACGATGAACCGAAAGACGTGGACGGCCATTGGCAGCAGCGCGAATTGCTCTGCGCACCTTGGCCTTACGGCGGACAACCGCCTCCAGATCCTTAGCCATGGTCCGCCTCCATCACTTCTTCTTGCCTTCCTTACGGAAGATAAATTCTCCGGCATACTTCACGCCCTTGCCCTTATAGGGCTCCGGCGGCCGGAACTTACGGATTTCTGCAGCGACCTGACCAACCTTCTGGCGGTCCATACCAGCGACGATCACCTCAGTGGGCTTCGGCGTTGTAATCTGGATGCCCTCAGGAATGGCATAAAGCACATCATGGCTATAGCCGAGCGCGAGATTGAGCGACTTGCCCTGAACCGCGGCCTTGTAACCAACGCCGGTAATTTCGAGCTTCTTCTCAAATCCCTTGGTGACACCCTCGACAATGTTAGCCACGAGGGTGCGAGAAAGCCCCCACATAGAACGATGCCGAGTCGTCTCACCATTCATAGAAAGCAGCAATTCACCGCCTTCGAGCTTTGCAGCTATTTCGTCCACCAGGGTCACTTCAAGCGCACCTTTGGGACCTTTAACCTTCACCGTCTGACCTTCAAGCGTTGCAGTAACGCCCGCAGGAATAGCGACGGGAAGCTTGCCGATTTTCGACATTTCTCTCTCCCTCGCCTCAGAATACGGTGCAGAGCACTTCGCCGCCAACATTCTTGTCACGAGCTTCGTGGTCGGCCATCACACCCTGAGGCGTGGAGACAACCGCAATACCCAGACCGTTGGCAACGCGAGGCAGGTTCTTCACCGAAGCATAAACACGCCGACCAGGCTTGGACACACGAGAAATCTCTCGGATCACTGGCTGGCCATCAAAATACTTTAGTTCAATCTCGAACTCACTACGGCCATTGCCGTGGTCAGTCGCAGTAAAACCGCGAATATAACCTTCGTCGCGCAGAACCTCTAGCACGCTTGCACGAAGACGCGACCCAGGGGAGGACGTCTTCACCTTACGGCGCATCTGAGCATTACGAATACGAGTGATGAGATCGCCGATCGGATCATTCACAGACATGACGCTCTCCTCACCAGCTCGACTTGACGAGACCGGGGATCTGCCCCTGATTGCCCAGCTCGCGCAGTGCAATACGGCTCACCTTGAGCTTGCGATAAAACGCACGCGGACGGCCAGTAACCTCACAACGGTTGCGAATACGAATACGCGCACCATTCCGCGGCATTTCAGCCAACTTAAGCGTTGCAGCAAACCGCTCTTCCAGAGGAATGCTCTTGTCATTCACGATCGCCTTGAGACGAGCGCGCTTCGCAGCATGGTCCTGAACCAGCTTGCGACGACGCTCATTTGTCTCGATCGCGCTTTTCTTCGCCATCTTTTGCTCCTGTTCTCCGCGTCTGAGAGTGGCATTTTGCGCTCACTTCCCACTGCCGGAAAATCTACAAACAATCACCCACGCAATTTGCGCATCCAGATTCACATAAACCTGAAAATCACTGACGGAAGGGGAAATTAAACGCCTTCAGCAATGCGCGGGCTTCTTCATCGGTCTTTGCAGTGGTGCAGACAATAATGTCCATGCCCCAAATCTGCTCAACACGATCATAATTGATCTCAGGAAACACGATATGCTCTTTAACACCCATGGCATAGTTGCCACGCCCGTCAAAGCTCTTCGGGTTCAGACCACGAAAGTCACGAACACGAGGAAGAGCAATCGTAACCAAACGATCAAGGAATTCGTACATACGAACCTTGCGAAGGGTCACCTTCGTGCCAACCGGCTGATTTTCACGCAGACGGAAGTTTGAAACGGCTTTACGAGCACGCGTCAAAACAGGCTTCTGACCAGCGATAAGAGCCAAATCTGCGGCAGCAGTCGTAACTTTCTTAGTGTCGGCTGTAGCTTCGCCAACACCCATATTGATTACGATTTTTTCGATCGCCGGCACCTGCATTGGGTTTGCATAGCCGAACTGCTCAACCATCGCCTGACGAACAACAGTATCGTAATACGTCCGCAGCTTGGGAAGGTAGTTTTCCTCAGCCATCAATCTTCTCCCCGGAGCGCTTAGCCACACGGACCTTGCTTCCGTCTTCCAGCACCTTGAAGCCAACTCGAGTCGGCTTGCCGTCCTTGGGATCGGCGATGGCAACATTCGACAGCTGAATGGGAGCCTCCTTAGAGATAATCCCACCCTCCTGGCTTTGTGTCTGGCGCTGGTGCCGCTTGACAATGTTCACACCACGGACGAGCGCACGCTCTTCCTTAGGCATAACCTGAATGACTTCGCCGGTACGCCCCTTGTCACGACCGACGAGAACGACGACCTTGTCGCCCTTCTTGATCTTAGCGGCCATCACAGAACCTCCGGCGCCAGAGAAATAATCTTCATGTGGTTCTTGGCGCGAAGCTCACGAGGAACCGGCCCGAAAATACGGGTACCAACCGGCTCCTTGTTGTTGTTGATCAGAACCGCAGCATTCTTGTCGAAGCGGATCACAGAACCATCAACGCGACGGATGTCCTTGGCGGTACGCACCACCACGGCCTTCATCACATCGCCCTTCTTCACGCGGCCACGCGGAATCGCTTCCTTGACGGACACAACAATAATGTCGCCAACGTGAGCATATTTGCGCTTGGAGCCGCCGAGCACCTTGATGCACATAACACGACGCGCGCCGGAATTGTCCGCCACGTCGAGATTGGTCTGCATCTGGATCATGACGCACCTGTTCTCGTCATCGGGCGTTGCCAGAAAACCAGCATTGCCTTTTACCCTTGTTCGCCGTGCCCGCTCATCGGAACACGGTAACGTCGCGATGCGGTCTCCACTCCATACTTCAATGCGAAAATGGACGGACCCAGCATCGGAACGAATCTCTCACCCGGATGCTCATACCCGGATGAGAGAAAATTACAAGACCTTAAACTTCCGCCCGCTTATCGCCCTGGATCACAATCCAGTTCTTCAGCTTGGAAATCGGACGATGTTCCTCGATCCAAACGGTATCACCAATCTTCCAGACGTTTTGTTCGTCATGGGCATGATACTTCTTGGACCGGCGAACGGTCTTCTTCAGCAACGGATGAGTGAAGCGACGCTCCACCCGGACCACAACGGTCTTGTCCGTCTTGTCGCTCACCACGACGCCCTGGAGCACGCGCTTCGGCATCGCTTCCTCACTTCGCCTTCTGTGCCGGCGAACCGGCACGCTTCTGGGTCTGTTCAGTCTTGATCCGCGCGATATCACGACGAATCTCAAGAGACCTCGCCGTGTTTTCCAGCTGTCCGGTGGCCTTCTGGAAACGCAGATTAAACTGCTCTTTCTTCAGCTTCAGCAGCTCATCGGCGAGCTGATCGGGGCTGAGGGCCCGAACGTCCTCGGCTTTCATGAGCCTCTCCTCACTCGGCGATGCGCTGAATAAAGCGCGTCTTGATCGGCAGCTTGGCGGCTGCGAGAGTCAACGCCTCACGCGCCAGCTCCACACTCACACCATCAATCTCAAACATGATACGACCGGGCTTGATCTTAGCAGCCCAATACTCCGGCGCACCCTTACCTTTACCCATACGCACTTCGGTAGGCTTTGCAGTCACCGGAACGTCAGGAAAAATACGAATCCACACACGACCGGCACGCTTCATGTGACGGGTCATGGCACGGCGCGCGGCTTCAATCTGACGCGCCGTCACGCGCTCCGGTTCCATCGCCTTCAGGCCGAATTCACCGAAGTTGAGTTCCGTACCGCCCTTCGCAACGCCGTGAATACGGCCCTTGAACTGCTTGCGGAACTTCGTGCGCTTGGGTTGCAACATGGCTTAATCGCCTTCTTTCTAGTTGGCCGTCAAGCGCGATCACGGTCACCACGCTCGCGCCGCTGGGGGCGAGACGAGGGGCCAGCTTCCGCTTCAGCCAAGCGCTTGTCCTGCGCCATGGGATCGTGCTCCAGGATCTCGCCCTTAAAGATCCACACTTTGACACCGCATGTGCCATAAGTGGTGAAGGCGGTCGCAGTACCGTAATCAACATCCGCACGCAAGGTGTGCAGCGGAACGCGACCTTCACGGTACCACTCGAGCCGGGCAATTTCCGCACCACCGAGACGGCCGGAGCAATTGATACGAATGCCTTCAGCACCCAGACGCATGGCAGATTGCACGGCACGCTTCATGGCGCGACGAAATGCCACACGGCGCTCAAGCTGCTGAGCAATCGACTCAGCCACAAGACGCGCGTCGACTTCGGGCTTCCGAATCTCGACGATATTGATGAAGACTTCAGAGCTGGTCATCTCGGCAACCTTCTTGCGAAGCTTGTCGATGTCCGCGCCCTTCTTACCGATGACAACACCCGGACGAGCCGAGTAAATCGTCACACGGCACTTTTTGTGGGGACGCTCGATAACCACCTTGGAAACCGCAGCCTGACGCAGATGCTTGAACAACATCTGACGGATCTTCAGGTCTTCATGAAGCAAGCGACCGTATTCACCCTTATTGGCGAACCAGCGCGAGTCCCATGTGCGGTTGATGCCGAGCCGAAGCCCGACGGGATTGACCTTCTGACCCATCAGGCCCGCTCCTCAACTTCCCGAACCACGATGGTGATGTGGGAAAAGGGCTTCTCAATGCGAGAAGCACGGCCACGTGCACGCGGCGAAAACCGCTTCATGACCAATCCCTTGCCCACATGCGCTTCAGCGACGATAAGATCGTCGACATCGAGCTCATGATTGTTCTCGGCATTAGCAATTGCGCTCTCGAGGCACTTCTTCACATCGCGGGCGATCCGCTTGTGAGAAAACTCGAGATCCGCAAGAGCAGTAGCCACCTTCTTGCCGCGAATCAGGCCCGCGACCAGGTTCAGCTTCTGGGGGGAAACGCGCAGATTGCGCGCAACCGCCTTCGCCTCATTTTCCGCGAGAGCCCGCGGCTTTGCCTGCTTACCCATGGCCTATCACCGCCGCTTCGACTTCTTGTCGGCCGCGTGTCCGTAGTAGGTACGGGTCGGAGCAAACTCTCCGAACTTGTGGCCGATCATTTCTTCGGAGACTGCAACAGGCACATGTTTGTGACCGTTGTAGACGCCAAAGGTTAAGCCCACAAACTGGGGCAGAATGGTGGAGCGCCGGCTCCAGATCTTCACAACGTCCCTGCGAGCGGAAGCCTGCGCGGCATCCGCCTTCTTGAGCAGGTAACCGTCTACGAAGGGCCCCTTCCAAACAGAACGAGTCATATGTCAGGCCCTCACTTCTTGCGCTTGTGACGGCTGGACACGATAAACTTGTCCGTCGCCTTGTTATTACGGGTGCGCTTACCCTTGGTCGGAAAGCCCCAGGGTGTAACCGGATTACGGCCACCAGAGGTACGACCTTCACCACCACCATGCGGATGGTCGACCGGGTTCATGGTCACACCGCGGTTGTGAGGCTTGCGACCCAACCAGCGATTGCGGCCCGCCTTACCCAGCGACGTATTCATGTGGTCCGGGTTCGAAACCGCACCAACGGTGGCATAGCAAGCACCAAGCACCAGACGCTGCTCACCGGAATTCAGGCGCAGGATGACATAACCGTGATCGCGACCAACGATCTGAGCATAAGTACCAGCCGAACGGGCGATCTGGCCGCCCTTACCGGGCTTCAGCTCAACATTGTGCACAATCGTACCAACCGGCAGGCTGGCGAGAGGACCGGCATTACCCGGCTTCACGTCGACCTGCTCATTGGCAATCACCTGATCGCCGACAGCAAGACGCTGAGGAGCCAGGATATAGGCAAGCTCACCATCCTCGTACTTGAGAAGAGCGATGAATGCTGTCCGATTCGGATCATATTCAATCCGGTCAACAGTCGCAGCAACGCCGCGCTTGTTACGCTTGAAATCTACGAGACGATAGGTCTGTTTGTGACCACCACCCCGGAAGCGCACAGTGATGCGCCCATTATTGTTACGGCCACCGGAGGAATGCTTTCCTTCCGTGAGGCTCTTTACCGGCTTGCCTTTATAAAGGCCGGACCGGTCGACGATCACGAGCTGGCGGAGGCCCGGCGTGACCGGCTTGAAATGCTTCAGCGCCATGGTCTTATCCCGTTCCCCTCAGCTCACAGGCCCGTGGTGATGTCGATCTTCTGGCCCTCTTCGAGGGTCACGACAGCCTTTTTGACATCGCTCTGGATGCCACGGCGGCCTTTGAAGATCTTCGTCTTGCCCTTGCGGACCAGCGTATTCACGCTCTTCACCTTCACGTCGAAAAGCTTCTCGACCGCTTCCTTGATAAGAGGCTTGGTCGCAGTCTTCGCAACGTTGAAGACAACTTTGTCCTGTTCGCTTGCGGTGGTCGCCTTTTCGGTGATCACCGGCGAAAGGATCACGTCATAATGACGTGGTTCGATATTGCGCGCGGAACTCATTTGAAGCGCGCCTCCAGCGCGTCAACAGCGGCCTTGGTCAGGACCAACGTGTCGCGACGCAGAATGTCGTACACGTTGATACCCTGAACAGGCAGAACGTCGACATAAGGAAGATTGCGCGCGGCAAGAGCCACGTTCTCTTCCACCTGCGCCCCGTCAACGATCAGCACCGACGCCCAGCCAAGCTGTGCGAAGCGCTCCTTCAGGGCCTTAGTCTTCGGATCGGCGAGCGACACATTGTCGACCACCACGATGCTGGCTGCCTTCACCTTGGAAGACAGAGCATGCTTCAGAGCGAGCGCACGCACCTTCTTGGGCAGGTCAAAGGCATGCGAACGCACAACCGGACCAAACGCGCGACCACCACCCCGGAACTGGGGAGCAGAAGCGGCACCATGACGGGCGTTACCCGTGCCCTTCTGCTTATACATTTTCTTGGTCGTACGGTTGATTTCCGAACGACCCTTTGTGCGGTGCGTACCAGCCTGACGGCGGGCAAGCTGCCAAGTCACGCAACGGTGCAGAATATCTGCACGCGGCTCGAGACCAAAAATGTCGTCTGACAGCGTGATCGAACCCGCATCAGCGCCATCCAGCGTCTTGACGGCGATTTCCATCACGCGCCCTCCTCATTGGTGGCTACAGGTGCAGCCTCGATAGCCGCTTCGCCGAGCTTGAAAGCGCCTGGCTTAGGGGCATCTTCAGGCAGACGCTTCTTTACGGCATCACGGACAGTGATCCATCCACCAGCATGACCGGGGACAGCACCCTCAACCGCAATCAGACCACGCTCCACATCGGTCATCACGACCTTCAGGTTCTGCGTGGTGACGGTCACGTCACCCATATGACCAGGCATCTTCTTATTCTTGAAGGTCTTGCCAGGATCCTGACGTCCGCCGGTAGAACCGATCGAACGATGAGAGACGGACACACCGTGAGACGCGCGAAGGCCACCAAAATTGTGACGCTTCATACCGCCCGCGAAGCCCTTACCGATTGTCGTACCGGTGACATCAACATACTGTCCAACAACGAAGTGGTCAGCTGTGATCTCAGCGCCGACGGGAATCAGAGCTTCTTCAGGCACGCGGAACTCAACGACCTTACGCTTGGGCTCAACCTGAGCGACAGCGAAATGGCCACGTTCGGCGCGGGTGGTGTTCTTCGGCTTGCGTCGGCCAGCACCAAGCTGAACCGCAACATAACCATTATTATCGAGCGTACGGTGGGCAACCACCTGGCAGCTCTCGACTTTCAGCACAGTGACCGGCACATGTTCGCCAGCATCGGTAAAGATGCGGGTCATGCCGACCTTCTGGGCGATGACGCCTGACCTCATGGTCGTGTCTCCTCGCCTCTTATCAGAGCTTGATTTCGACGTCGACGCCAGCGGCGAGGTCGAGCTTCATCAGCGCGTCCACGGTCTGGGGAGTCGGATCGACGATATCAAGCAACCGCTTATGAGTACGCATCTCAAACTGCTCACGCGACTTCTTGTCGATGTGCGGCGAGCGATTGACGGTGAACTTCTCGATCCGCGTAGGCAGCGGAATCGGGCCGCGGACCTGCGCACCCGTGCGCTTGGCCGTGGCAACGATCTCGCGCGTCGACGCATCAAGGATGCGGTGATCGAATGCCTTTAGGCGAATTCGAATGTTCTGGCCGTTCATGGCTCAAAGGCTCCGGGAATGAGGAACACGCGCGCTAAGCTTTCTGCTGAGCGCGGCGCGCTCCCGTTTCTTTTTGTTCAAATCACTCGATGATGGCGGCGACGACGCCGGCGCCAACGGTGCGACCACCTTCGCGGATAGCGAAGCGCAGCTTTTCTTCCATGGCGATCGGCACGATCAGCAGAACTTCCATGGAGACGTTATCGCCAGGCATCACCATTTCGGTGCCTTCCGGCAGCGTGCAAACGCCGGTCACGTCCGTCGTGCGGAAGTAGAACTGCGGACGATAGTTGTTGAAGAACGGCGTATGACGACCGCCTTCTTCCTTCGTCAGAATGTACGCCTCAGCCTTGAACTTCGTGTGTGGCTTCACCGTACCCGGCTTGCACACAACCTGTCCACGCTCAACGTCTTCACGCTTCGTGCCACGCAGCAGCACGCCAACGTTATCGCCAGCCTGACCCTGATCGAGCAGCTTGCGGAACATTTCAACGCCGGTCACGGTCGACTTCTGGGTCGGACGGATGCCGATGATCTCGACTTCCTCACCAACCTTCACGATGCCGCGCTCAACGCGACCGGTCACCACCGTGCCACGGCCGGAGATCGAGAACACGTCTTCGATCGGCATCAGGAACGTCAGGTCAACCGGACGCTCGGGCTGCGGAATGTAAGCATCGACCTGGGTCATCAGCTCAAGAACCGCATCGTGGCCAAGGACCGCATCGCCATTCTCAAGCGCAACGAGCGCCGAACCACGGACGATCGGAATGTCGTCGCCGGGGAAGTCGTACTTGGACAGAAGCTCACGAACCTCGAGCTCAACCAGCTCGAGCAGTTCAGGATCATCCACCATGTCGCACTTGTTCAGGAACACCACCAGAGCCGGCACGCCAACCTGACGGGCGAGCAGGATGTGCTCACGGGTCTGGGGCATCGGGCCGTCAGCGGCCGAAACCACCAGGATCGCGCCGTCCATCTGCGCCGCGCCGGTGATCATGTTCTTCACATAATCGGCGTGACCGGGGCAGTCCACGTGCGCATAGTGGCGGTTCGCGGTCTCGTATTCCACGTGAGACGTGGAAATGGTGATGCCACGGGCCTTCTCTTCAGGCGCCTTGTCGATCTGGTCATAGGCCGTGAACGACGCACCGCCGGTCTCGGCAAGAACCTTCGTGATCGCAGCCGTCAGCGACGTCTTGCCATGGTCAACGTGACCAATGGTGCCGATGTTGCAATGCGGCTTCGAACGGTTAAACTTCTCTTTGGCCATGGGACGCTCCGTTGGGTCTCTCTGGCTGAACTAAAGGGCGAATTGGAAACTCAGGCCTACGCTCACGCGTACTTGGTCTGAATTTCCTGAGCTACGTTCGACGGCACCTGCTCGTAGTGGTCGAACTGCATTGTAAAGGTGGCACGGCCCTGGCTGAAAGAACGCAGGGTGTTCACATAACCAAACATGTTGGCCAGGGGCACCATTGCATTCACGACATTGGCATTACCACGCATGTCCTGACCCTGTATCTGGCCACGACGGGAATTCAGATCGCCGATGACGGAGCCGGTATAATCTTCCGGAGTCACCACTTCGACCTTCATGATGGGCTCGAGCAGCATCGCTCCGCCCTTCTGAAGAGCTTCACGGAACGCCGCACGAGATGCAATCTCGAACGCGAGTGCCGACGAATCCACTTCATGATAGGCGCCGTCAATAAGCTGCACCTTCACGTCAACTACGGGGAAGCCCGCCAGAACACCCGCTCCAAGAACACTCTCGAGGCCCTTCTGGACACCGGGGATATATTCCTTCGGCACCGAACCACCGACAATGGTGCTTTCAAACTGGAAGCCCTTGCCAACTTCGTTCGGCTCTACGATGAACTTCACTCGAGCAAACTGACCAGTGCCACCGGTCTGCTTCTTGTGAGTGTAATCCACTTCGGTCTTCTTGCTGAGCGTCTCACGGTAAGCCACCTGAGGGGCACCGATATTCGCATCAACCTTGTAGGTCCGCCGCAGAATGTCGACCTTGATATCGAGATGCAGTTCGCCCATGCCCTTAAGGATGGTCTGACCGCTTTCGAAATCAGTGGACACACGGAAGGACGGATCTTCTGCAGCCAGCTTAGAAAGAGCTATACCGAGCTTTTCCTGGTCCGCTTTGGACTTGGGCTCAATAGCGATTTCGATGACCGGCTCAGGAAATTCCATCTTCTCAAGGATCACGGCCTTGGCCGGATCGCAGAGAGTATCACCCTGTACGAACATCCTTGAGGCCTGCGAGAGCGACGATGTCGCCTGCATAGGCTTCCTTGATGTCTTCACGATTATTCGCATGCATCAACAGCATCCGCCCGACGCGCTCACGCTTGTCTCGGGTGGAATTGAGCAGACCCATGCCAGTTTCCATCACGCCAGAATAGACGCGGCAGAAAGTGATCGTTCCAACGAAGGGATCGTCCATGATCTTGAATGCAAGAACGGACAAAGCCTCATTGTCGGTAGGCTTACGATCTGTCTCTTCTTCGGTCTTAAAGTCGATACCCTTGATCGCACCGCGATCAATGGGGGACGGCAAAAAGTCCACGACAGCGTCAAGCAGGGGCTGAACGCCCTTGTTCTTGAAGGCCGAGCCGCAGAAGACCGGGTTGAATACGCGCCCGATGACTGCCTTACGGATCAGCGACTTAAGGGTCGCCTCATCCGGCTCAACGCCATCAAGATACGCAGCCATCGCATCATCATCGAGATCAACCGCAGCTTCAATCAGCTTGCCGCGATACTCAATGGCCCTATCAACGAGGTCCGCGGGAATTTCCGCATCGTGGAACTTGGCACCAAGTGCCTCGTCTTCCCACACAACGGCCTTCATGCGAATGAGATCGATGACGCCCTTGAAATCACTCTCGGCGCCGATCGGCAACTGGCAGCACACAGGGTTGCCAGCCACGCGATCAACGATCATTTCGACGCAGCGATAAAAGTCTGCACCGGTCTTGTCCATCTTGTTGACGAACACGATACGCGGCACATTGTACTTATCTGCCTGACGCCAAACGGTCTCGGTCTGAGGCTCAACGCCCTGGTTGCCATCGAGAACGCACACGGCACCATCAAGCACACGAAGGGAACGCTCCACCTCAATGGTGAAGTCCACGTGGCCGGGAGTGTCGATGATGTTCAGACGGTGACCATTCCAGATCGCAGTCGTCGCGGCAGACGTAATAGTGATGCCGCGCTCCTGCTCCTGGGTCATCCAGTCCATCGTGGAGGCCCCATCATGGGTCTCACCGATCTTGTGGTTCTTACCCGTATAGAAGAGAATCCGCTCGGTGGTCGTGGTCTTGCCAGCATCAATGTGGGCCATGATGCCGAAATTACGGTAGTCCTCGATCGCGTGGCTGCGCGGCATAGCTCAGTCCTCGGTTCCGGTCACCAGCGGTAATGCGAGAAGGCACGGTTGGCTTCCGCCATACGGTGCGTATCCTCACGCTTCTTCACGGCAGAGCCGCGATTGTTGGCAGCATCAAGAAACTCAGCGGAGAGACGCTCCACCATGGTCTTCTCATTGCGTGCCCGAGCAGAAGTGATCAACCAACGGATAGCCAGGGTCTGGCGACGCTCGTTGCGCACTTCCACAGGAACCTGATAGGTAGCACCACCAACACGACGAGAGCGAACCTCTACCGCAGGGGCGACATTCTCAAGAGCCTGAATAAAGACCTCTACCGGGTCATGCTTGGCCTTCGCCTCGACGATATCAAGCGCGCCATAGACGATGCCTTCAGCAACAGACTTTTTACCATCGCGCATCACGGAGTTCATGAAACGAGACAGGACGACAGAACCGTACTTCGCGTCTGGGATAACTTCGCGGCGCTCGGCCTTGTGACGACGAGACATATTTAATTCCTCACTTAGCCAATCACTTCGGCCGCTTCGCGCCGTACTTCGAACGGCGCTGCTTCCGGTTCTTGACGCCCTGCGTATCGAGCACACCACGCAGAATGTGATAACGCACGCCGGGAAGATCCTTCACGCGGCCACCGCGGATCATCACCACGGAATGCTCCTGAAGGTTATGGCCCTCACCCGGGATGTAGCCGATAACTTCGAAGCCATTGGTGAGCCGCACCTTTGCAACCTTACGAAGCGCCGAGTTCGGCTTCTTCGGGGTCGTGGTGTAAACGCGAGTGCAAACACCGCGCTTCTGGGGGCTCGCCTGGAGCGCAGGCGCCTTATCACGCGCCTTCTGCGCTTCCCGCGGCTTACGGATCAGCTGGTTGATCGTCGGCATGTACGCCTTCGCCTCGTCCTGATCTGCGGCCTTGGCCGCATTCTTCGTTTCAACGACCCTCAAGGATCGCCATGACTAACCCCGAAGGGCCTGCGAATTCTTTGAAGCCAAAGGAAAACCAATGGCCACACCACGAAAGAAATGGCGCTTCCCAAACTGAATAGCTTGGGCACACCATGCCGCCACAGAGGATCACCACGCTCAGAACACCCTAGAGGGTAACGGCGTTGCGATCATGCACCTGAAGTTATCGCAGTGCTCTTTCTGACAGCGTCATGAAGCCCGGGAATGCAAGGAAACCAATTGGTTGGCGATTTCCGTAAACTGCGATTCTCGATGTGGCGTTGACTGCCTGCCGTGAAGTGGGCTGCTTTTACCCAGAGAGTCGCTCTACGTCAAGTGTTTGCAGGCATTCTGGCCAAGAAAAGCAACCATCCCTGGGATTCACATTCCAGCTCGGCTGCCACCCGCTTGAAACAATTATGAAAAAGGCGCGACACCGGAATGTCGCGCCTCGTAAACCATATTTAACTTTTATCAGCCCAGGAGGCTGGCAACGCCATCACGCTCTTCCAGAAGCTCATTCAGCGTCACGCCAAACTTCTCCTTGGAGAACTCGTCCATCGGAAGCCCCTTAACGACTTCATAATCGCCATTGGAGCAGATGGCCGGCACGCCGAAGACGATTCCTTCTGGAACGCCATAGGAGCCATCTGACGCCACGCCCATGGAAACCCAGCCACCATTGGTGCCATGGATCCAGTCATGCATGTGGTCAACCGCAGCATTGGCCGCAGATGCCGCAGAAGACAGGCCGCGTGCTTCGATGATCGCCGCGCCGCGCTTGCCAACCTTGGGAATCAGGGTGTCGCGATACCAGGCCTCGTCATTCACCAGTTCCGGCAGCGACTTGCCGTTGACAGTGGCGAAGCGATAGTCGGCATACATGGTGGGCGAATGGTTGCCCCACACGGCCAGCTTCTCGATATCCTGAGAAAGTACGCCGGCCTTCTTCGCGAACTGCGAAAGAGCACGATTGTGATCCAGGCGCAGCATGGCAGTGATGTTGCGGGCCGGCAGGTCCGGTGCGCTCTTGGCGGTGATGTAGGCATTGGTATTGGCCGGATTACCAACAACCAGCACCTTCACGTCGCGCTTGGCGGCTTCGTTCAGAGCGCGGCCCTGCACCTTGAAAATCTCTGCGTTGGCGGACAGCAGATCAGCGCGTTCCATGCCCTTGGAACGGGGACGCGCGCCCACCAGAATCGCCGCATCAATATCCTTGAATGCAACCTTCGGATCATCGGTGATGACCACATCGGCGAGATTCGGGAAGGCGCAGTCTTCGAGTTCCATCACCACGCCACCCACTGCGGCCTGGGCCTGGGGCAGATCAAGAAGCTGGAGGATGACCGGCTGATCCTTGCCGTACATGTCGCCATTGGCGATGCGGAACAGCAGCGAGTAACAGATCTGACCGGCGGCGCCCGTGACGGCGACGCGAACGGCGGGTTTGGTCATGAGATTTAGCCCTTTGCCTTGAGTGAGCCCCCTAAGGCTCGGCCGCAATCTAGGCTGCCGCGCCCCTCTTGGAAAGCCATGAGGGTAAACCGGGGAACAGCGGAAAACGACAGGGGGGCCACAATATGCCGATCCCGTTCGCCCTTCCCTTGCATATGACCTTCCTTGAGCAATTCTTTTTATTCAGCCGGTCAAAGAATAATGACGCGGTCGTCAAGTTCATTCATCGCGCCCGGCTGAGGTGGAAGAATAACAGCGAGCTGTTCACCCGCAAAAGCCACACCATTCACCAACCCTTCGCCCAGTTGGCCGGAACTGGCATGGCTGGCGATGCTGGCACAGATTTCGGCCCATGTGGATGGGCCAAGATGACTGTGAACACCTTCATCTGCCACCACTTCAACCATACGTTCTCGGGCCGCAACAAAAATCAGAACCCCGGTTCGCCCTGCTGTCTGCACCATGCCGTGCGCCAGAAATGTCTCGATCGCGGCGGTTCGGACCGCTGATTTGAGCGCCATACGCGGCACCACATACTCAGACAGGCTGGGCAGCATGAGAATGCCCCCGGCAACCATGAAGATAATCGCCTGAACCTGAAGAATCGACAGACTTGAGAAATTGCCAAGAAACTGGATTCCCCACGGAAGAATCAAGGCTGCAAGCCCGGCCCAGAGCATGGGGAAGAAAGGATGGGTTACAACAGGCACCCTGGAAACAACCACCCGGATTTCAGCTGACGTCTTCTGCTCCGCAGCTGCGATAGCCTCTGCAACATGCTTCAGTTGCTCTGGTGATAAACCAGCCCTCGCCGCAGCTCTATCCCGCTCAGCATTCGCGACAGGTGACATCCCTCATCCCTTCAATGTGCACGACATCGCCCCATCAACGGGCAGAAGGAAAACTCCACGACCTATTCTAGCTCTGACCTAATCTTGGGAAGAATCAAGCCGTGGTCCCCAGCGGGAATAAATTCAATCGATTGGGTCGGCTTGAGTGTGAGAGAGCAAGCCTACCAGCTACCTGATGCGCCACCGCCGCCGGAAGAACCGCCGCCGCCGGACCACCCTCCCCCACCAGAACTGCCCGAGCCAGAGCCCCAGTCCCAGGTGGAAACCGTTCCACCCGCAAGAGCATCACCGATACGCCGACGCCGACGTCCTCCCGGCCCACCTCCGCCAGATCTCCAGATGACAAAGAGGAGGAAGCCGAGAAAGACCAGGAAGAGAATGATATCCAGAACGTCATCGTCCGTCAGACTGTCCTGGTCATCTTCCAGTGCACGAGCACGAGCGCGGGCTTCATCTGGATCCATGTTCAGGACCTCCAGAATGGCCTGAGCGCCTTTTACAGCCCCCTCGCCCATGTTTCCGGCCTTGAATTCCGGAATAATAGCATTGCGGATGATCGTGCTGGACACGGCATCGGTCATGATGCCTTCCAGGCCGTAACCAACCTCGATGCGGACTTTGCGTTCATTGGGCGCAATCAGCAGCAGAATGCCATTGTTCTCTTTGCTCTGGCCCAGCTTCCATGCACGAAATAGCCCGTTTGCATAATCTTCGATCGGTAATCCATCGAGAGATCGCACCGTGGCGACCACAAGCTGATCTGAAGTCTTCTGTTCTTGGGCCGCCAGTTCGGTTGCCATCTGTGCTGCGGTGACGGGATCAATGATACCAGCCTCATCCACCACCTGGCTTGTCAGCTTGGGATAATCAGGGGCGGCGTAAGCATGTTCGCCCCCGAAAAGCATCAACAGAATCAGGGCAAGCATCACGCACAGGCAAAGCTGCATCTGCGAATGCAACCGGATGACCTGAGATTTATCGCTATGCCCGTCCATGCCCCTGCCCCGCTCACATCCGCCCGTGCCCCAACAGCATGCCACCATCAGGACACGGGTCATGACGCCCAACCCACATGGGGCTGGCACCATGTGTTCAGTTGAACTTCACCTGCGGAGCCTGCCGCTGTTCTTCGGAGATCGTGAATGTCTCCATCGGCTTGTAGGACCGATACAGGGTTGAGGCCCACAACACGCCGGGGAAAGTCTTCAACTCGGTATTATAGACCCTGACTGATTCAATATAATCGCGACGCGCGACAGCGATGCGGTTCTCGGTGCCTTCGATCTGAGACTGCAAGGCCAGAAAGTTCTGGTTCGCCTTCAGGTCTGGATAAGCTTCAGTAATGGCAAGCAACCGCCCAAGCGCTCCAGACAGACGGGATTGCGCCTCCTGAAACTGGCGGAACTGTTCAGGATCGGTAATGGTTGAGGCATCAACGCGCACCGCAGTGGCCTTGGCACGCGCCTCAGTCACCTCGGTGAGCACGTCACGCTCATGGGTGGCATAGCCCTTCACCGTCTCGACCAGATTCGGAATGAGATCGGAACGCCGCTGATACTGGTTCAGCACCTCGCTCCAGGAGGCCTTAGCCTGCTCTTCTGACGTCGGAATCGTATTGATTCCGCAGCCAGCCAGAAACATCGACAACAGAACCATGAATACCGGAGCCTTCAGGCGGCCCACACTCTGAACCATTGCAGTCATTGCCTTCTCCTGATCCTCATCAGCTTCATGTTCGCACCCGCGCCTTGCGCGACCTGGCACCGTCGCGCCCAAGATACCCCGGAAGATCCTGCGCCTCTTCATTGCGCGATAGCTTCACGGCCAGTTCTCTCGCCAGTTCTATATCGCATTCCAGAAGACGCTGGGTCATGAAGGAACGATAGTAATCCCCCCATTTAAACTCCTGGAATGGCGTATCCTCATTGGAATAAGCATCCCCACGCACAGAGCGGGCGATGGTACGCCACGGATTATCCGTCAGTTCACGAACATGGGGCGGTATTTTGGAATAGGGGCGCCTGTTGCCATTCATGTCGATGGGCCAGCAATAGCTGTGCGCTTCCATCCGTGCCCAGAATGACTTGAGATCAAGATCGGACCAATCCTCAAGGCGCGTACCGAGAATCACCTGTCCATGGCCAGCTTCCAGTAATGCGCGGCACAGATGGTGGTGATCGATAATATAAATCCGCCCATGAGGGCCAAGCACATGCGGCACGGACTTACTTGCCAGAAGCTTTTTCAAGTCATCCGGCGAACTTGCACGCATCGCCTTTGCGCGGGCCCGGACTTCTGCCAGCCCCAGAGTGAGCTGTGTGGGGTGAAGGTCGTCGATATTGACCGACTGATCCATATGCTCCCCATTCATCATGCGCGCCCGACAGGCGGGCGATAGATACGGAACTTACCGGACAATCCCGCCTCACAAAAGAAAGTGGCGCGCCGATTTTAACCGGAGCGCCACTTTAAGAACCACTTTAAAGGCGGATCAGTTCGGAGAGATCATCTTCTCAGGACGAACCACCTCATCGAACTCTTCATTCGTCACATATCCACCGCCCACGGCTTCATCGCGCAGGGTGGTGCCATTCTTGTGCGCGGTCTTGGCGATCTTGGCCGCGTTGTCATAGCCGATCTTCGGAGCAAGAGCGGTCACCAGCATCAAAGAGCGCTCCAGCGCCGCCTTGATGTTGTCCTCACGCGCCTCGATGCCCACCACGCAGTTGTCTGTGAAGCTCACGGCTGCATCCGACAGCAGACGCACGGACTGAAGGAAATTATAGGCCATCACCGGGTTGAACACGTTCAGCTCAAAATGGCCCTGGCTGTCAGCGAAGGTCAGCGTGGCATGGTTGCCGAAGATCTGCGCACAGACCTGCGTCATCGCCTCACACTGGGTGGGGTTCACCTTACCGGGCATGATCGAGGAACCGGGCTCATTCTCCGGCAGGGAAAGTTCGCCAAGGCCGGAACGCGGGCCCGAGCCAAGGAAGCGGATGTCGTTCGCAATCTTGAACAGCGAAGCCGCGACCGTATTGATCGCACCATGCGTGAACACCATGGCATCATGGGCCGCCAGCGCTTCGAACTTGTTCGGTGCCGTGGTGAAAGGCAGGCCGGTGATGGATGCAATATGCTCGGCCACCTTCTCGGCGAAACCGACAGGCGCATTCAGGCCGGTGCCGACTGCGGTACCACCCTGTGCAAGCTGCATCAGGGCAGGCAGTGTCATTTCAATGCGCTGAATGCCGTTTGCGACCTGCTGGGTATAACCGGAAAATTCCTGCCCCAGGGTCAGCGGAGTCGCGTCCTGCGTATGGGTGCGACCAATCTTGATGATGTGCTCCCATTCCTGGGACTTCGCTGCCAGCGCCGCATGCAGCTTGCGCAGGGCGGGAACGAGCCGATGCACCACCTCTTCCGCACACGCCACATGCATGGCGGTTGGATAAGTGTCGTTGGACGACTGGCTCATATTCACATGATCATTGGGATGGACTGGCTTCTTGGAGCCCATCTCACCGCCAAGTATCTCGATAGCGCGATTCGAGATGACCTCGTTCGCATTCATGTTGGACTGGGTGCCCGAACCGGTCTGCCACACCACCAGAGGGAAGTGTTCATCCAGCTTACCGTCGATCACTTCCTGTGCGGCGGTGACGATGGATTCAGCCAGCCCGGCATCAAGCCGTCCCAGATCGCGGTTGGTTTCGGCGGCCGCGCGCTTCACGATTCCGAGAGCCCGGACGACCGGCAGGGGCTGCTTTTCCCACCCGATCTTGAAATTGCCCAGCGAGCGCTGTGCCTGCGCTCCCCAATAACGGTCCGCAGCAACTTCGATGGGACCGAAGGTATCAGTCTCGGTACGGGTGGTCATCAGATTAACCCTTTCATAACCGTAAAACGCGCGGCGGCTCATTAGCACATGTCATGCCCGCACGGGGAGTGTGCGTATGTTCAGGGTGAACGGAAAGCGCCAGTGATTGCCGTCAAACCGCTAAAATTATTCCAGGGAGGTAGCCGGCGGAGGTTCTGCAACAGGCAAATCGCCATATCCTTGCCCATCTTGTAGAGGTATCCTGTTCACAGGCTGCAACAAAACTTGAGCACTACGCCGGTTTTATCACACAAATCGGAGTGGACATGCTGTCTATCTGCTCGTGTATACAAGTCTAATCGGTCGGTTTGGGGGAACCGGCCATTCCATGAGGTGCAAATTGGGCGACGTGATCAGTCTTCATCGTGAGCGCAAAATGCGAGCGCGCCAGGCGTCACAGACCAAAGCGGAAGAGAACCGCGTTCGATTCGGCAGAACCCGCGCTGAACGCGACATCACAGCCGATGCACTGGCACGTCAGCGCCGCCTCCTTGAAGGCCATGCCCTGACCGAAAGGGAAAAAAATGAAAAGCCCCGTGGTTAAGCGATCCATTGTCATCGCCGGCCATAAAACCAGTGTGAGTTTGGAGGATGCCTTCTGGGATGCGCTCAAAGAGGTCGCCAGCGGACGTCGCCTGACCCTTTCTGATCTCGTGGCGAGCATTGATGCTGCGCGGAATCAAGGCAACCTTTCTTCCGCCATCCGGCTGTTCGTGCTCGATCATTATCGGACGGCGGCACAAAATTCCCGCAATGCAACCGGCCTGGAACGCACCGGAGTTACATCTCCTCCCGTTGCGTAAACCGCTCGAGCATCCTATTTGCATGATGTGGGCAAGCGGCCCCCGCGTTGAAAGGCGAGGGCCGCTTCCCTATAACCATCTGGTCGGTGGCCAAGGCTGCGGGCGGTGGATTTCAGACAGCTTTGAGCCGGGTCTGTCATCCTGTGCGCGATATTCTTGAGAAGCATGCCTTCTGGTGCGCTTCTGCTGATGAGGCAAGACGTGCAAATGCACATTTCGCCTTGTGTAGCGCCAGGGCGGGACACGGTGTGATGCGGTCGCCTACCAGGCGCCGCCGGGGAGAGACACGGATGTCATGGAAAAATCAGAGTGGCGGCCCATGGGGGAGTGGGCCGCGCGGCCCATGGGGAAACGGGCCATCCTCCAACGGACCAACGCCACCTGATATCGAAGACATCATCCGCCGCAGTCAGGACCAGCTCCGCACCATGATGCCGGGCTCGTTCGGTGCGAAGGGGATTATTCTGATCATTCTGCTGGTGCTCGCGGGTTGGCTTCTGTCCGGCTTTTATCGCGTGCAGCCGGATGAACAGGGCGTTGTTCTGCGGTTTGGCAAATTTGTGGGCATCACCCAGCCCGGCCTGAACTACCACCTGCCCTTCCCCATTGAGTCGGTGCTGACCCCCAAGGTCACCCGCGTGAACCGCATCGATATCGGCATGCGGGTTGCGGATGAGCCGCGCCGCGGTGCCGCCATGCGTGATGTGCCGGAAGAAAGCCTGATGCTCACGGGTGACGAGAATATCGTCGATGTGGACTTCTCGGTTTTCTGGGTCATCTCGAACGCAGAACATTATCTGTTCAACGTTCAGAACCCCGAGGGCACCATCAAGGCTGTGGCGGAAAGCGCCATGCGTGAGGTTATCGGCCGCACCAATATCCAGCCGATCCTTACTGGCGCGCGTCAGAATATCGAAACCGCTGTTCAGGAACTGATGCAGCGGACAATGGATCAGTACGCCGCTGGCGTGCGCATCACGCAGGTACAACTCCAGAAGGTTGATCCGCCAAGCCAGGTCATCGACTCCTTCCGCGATGTGCAGGCTGCCCGCGCGGACGCCGAACGCTCCCAGAACGAAGCGCAGGCCTATGCCAACCGGGTTCTGCCGGAAGCACGCGGTGAAGCTTCTCGCATCGAGAATGCGGCGCAGGCTTATCGTGAGCGCACTGTGGTGGAAGCGCGCGGTGAAGCCTCCCGCTTCCTTTCCATCTACGAAGAATACCGCAAGGCCAGAGACGTCACGCGCCAGCGTATGTATCTGGAAACCATGGAGCGGGTGCTCGGTCAGGTCGACAAGGTCATCGTCGATCCCGGCACCGGCCGGCAAGGTTCAGGCGGTGTGCTTCCCGTGCTACCGCTGAATGAATTGCTCAACCGTCAGCCGGCTGCCAGCCGCACCACGCAGGGAGGTCAGCAGTGAGGAATCAGGTTTTTGGCGTCATTCTCGCCGTCCTCGTCGCCGTTGGCCTTGTGGTCCTCTATTCAGCGGCATTCATTGTGAGCCAGACACAGCAGGCTCTGGTTCTACGCTTCGGTGAACCTTTGGAGCCTGTCACCGTACCGGGGCTGCACTGGAAGGTGCCGTTCATCGATAGCGTTGTGTATCTGGATAACCGCACGCTGGATTTGGAAATGCCTTCTCAGGAAGTCATTGCATCAGATCAGAAGCGTCTGGTGGTGGATGCCTTCGCACGCTACCGCATCACCAATCCGCTGCGCTTCTATCAGGCCGTCGGCACTGTCGAGGCGGCGAATTCCCGCCTCGCAACCATCCTCAGTTCGGCTCTGCGCCGTGTGCTGGGTGAGAGCACCTTTATCTCGGTTGTCCGTGATGATCGTGAAGGCCTGATGCGTCGGATCGCCGAACAGGTGAACCGGGAAGCGGCTGGCTTTGGTATCACCGTTGTGGATGTGCGCATCCGTCGTGCAGATCTGCCGGAAGCCAACAGTCAGGCGGTATTCCAGCGCATGCAGACTGAACGCCAGCGTGAAGCGGCTGAGATTCGCGCTCAGGGTAACGAAGCCGCCCAGCGGTTGCGTGCACGGGCCGAGCGTGAGGCCACAATCGTGGTTGCCGAAGCTTCGTCCACGGGTGAGAAGGTACGCGGTGAAGGCGATGCGGAACGCAATGCGATCTTCGCGGATGCCTTCGGTCGCGATCCGGACTTCTTCTCCTTCTACCGCTCCATGCAGGCTTATGAGACCAGCATGAAGGCGGGAGACACGAAGCTCCTGATCAGCCCGGATTCGAGCTTCTTCCGCTACTTCCAGAACCCGGTCGGTACGTCGAGCGCAACCAGCCCGGCAAACTGAACGCCCTGTAATGGCAGAAATCTGAGAACGGCGGGGCGTGGAAACACACCCCGCCGTTTCCTTTTCGAGGCTCTGAATACAGCAGGATATGTGCAGACATTCCCTGACGAATAAGATGAATGTCCACAGAACCGCCAGTTTCAGCCTGCTAGAATCAGTCACATTCTGGCGCACGCCTCGTGTTGCAGCGCATCGGAAGCCGAGGCCGAATTGAGGAAAGCCATGTTGTCATATCGCCGTCGCTCATCCGGCCATTCTTCCTTTGCTGCCCTCACTCTGGCTTTGGCCTGCACGGTTGCCCCCCTTGGCCTCGCGGCTCATTTCACAGCGCCAGCGCATGCGGCCTCCTCCAAAGGGCCGGACTCGGTCGCCGATGTTGCCGAGCAAGTCATGGATGCCGTGGTAAATATTTCCACGGCACAAAATGTTGCAGCCTCCCGCAGCGTACCAGTCCCGGATTTACCGCCCGGAGCGCCGTTCGAGGAGTTCTTCGAAGACTATTTCAAGCAACGGCAGGAAGATGGTGGAGAGAACCTCCCCCGCCGCGTCTCATCACTCGGATCCGGTTTTGTGATTGACCCAACGGGGCTCATCGTCACCAACAACCACGTCATCGCCGATGCGGATGAAATCTATGCCAACTTCAATGATGGCACGAAGCTCAAGGCAGAACTGATCGGCCGCGACACCAAGACAGACTTGGCGCTGCTGCGCGTAAAGCCGGAAAAGCCCCTCACGGCCGTACGTTTTGGCAATTCGGATGGCCTCCGGGTGGGTGATTGGGTGATGGCGATCGGCAACCCGTTCGGGCTTGGCGGCTCGCTCACCGTAGGTGTCGTCTCCGCCCGCAACCGGGACATCAATGCCGGCCCTTATGACAACTTCATTCAGACTGACACCGCCATCAATCGCGGCAATTCGGGCGGCCCGCTGTTCAATATGGCGGGTGAGGTGGTTGGGGTGAACACGGCCATTATCTCCCCCTCGGGCGGCTCCATCGGTATCGGTTTTGCCGTTCCCGCCTCTAGCGCCAAACCTGTTCTTTCCCAGCTTCAGGAGTTCGGGGAAGTAAGACGTGGCTGGATCGGCGTCCGCATCCAGCCTGTGACAGATGAGATCGCGGAAACACTCGATCTGAAAAACGCCCAAGGCGCCCTTGTGGGTGTGGTGAATGAGGGCGGCCCCGCAGCCCTTGCCGGGTTACAGGCTGGAGATGTCATTCTCAAATTCGATGGCAAGGATATCAAATCGGTCCGGGACCTCACCCGGACGGTTGCGGACACAATGGCGGATCGGACCGTGCCTGTGGATATTATCCGCAAGGGCAAGCCCCAGACCCTGCGTCTGAAAATTGCACGCATGCCGGCGGATGAAACAGAGGCGAAGAATGAACAGACTTCACCGGCACCAAAGGAGAAGCCGGCCCCTCAGCAAAAAGCGCTGGGCATAACCCTTGCGCCTCTCTCCGAGAAGTTGCGAGAGCAGCACAAGATCGGACCTGCCATCAAGGGCATGGTGATTACCGAGGTTGTTGAAAACTCACCCGCAGCAGAGCGCGGATTGCGCACCGGTCTTGTCATCGTGCAGATCGGCCAAGAGGCCGTAGACAGCAACGATGCCGTGGAACGCCGAATAGAGGCGATGCGCAAAGGCGGGCGTAACGCCATACTTCTTCTGGTATCCGATGGTGAGGGACAGCAGGAATTCGTGACGCTACCTCTGGATTAGACGTCGCCAATATAATTTCACAGTTGCGGACGCGCAGCCTTGGGAACAAGCAAAGAGAGTTCCCGCGTTCCTGAAAGACGCGGGAACTCTCTTGAACAGAAGGTTGCCGGGGAAGCCGGCACCTTTTAGTCAGCTCAAACGGAATTCCTCATGGGTATAGCCCTGCAGATACAGCAGCGCGGTCAGATCCCCATGATCGATACGTGCATGAGCCGCCGCAGCGACCTGCGGTTTTGCGTGGAACGCCACGCCCAGCCCAGCCTCCCCCAACATCGCCAGATCGTTCGCGCCATCTCCCACGGCCAGCGTCTCTGAAGGGGCCAGATGCATACGGTCCCGCAGTTCCACCAGCGCGGCATATTTGGCTTCGCGACCCAGAATCGGCTCGGCGACAGCTCCGGCCAGAACATCTCCCTCAACCAGAAGAATATTGGCGCGGTGTTCATCGAAACCGATCTTCCCGGCAACGACTTCGGTGAAGAGAGTGAAGCCACCGGAAACCAGCGCAGCATATGCACCGTTCGCCCGCATGGTCGCCACCAGTTCCATGCCGCCGGGCGTGAGATGGATACGCTCCCTCAACACATCCGCCACAACGCTGACCGGCAGATCACGCAACAACCCCACCCGTTCACGCAGAGCCGGCTCGAATTCGATTTCCCCTCGCATAGCGCGCTCGGTAATAGCGGAAACATGGGCTTTTAGACCCGCCCAATCCGCCAGTTCATCGATGCATTCCTGCCCGATCATGGTGGAATCCATATCGGCAAGGAAAAGACGCTTGCGCCGGCCGGCCTCAAGCTGCACCACAACATCAACAGGTGCTCCATCCAGAATCTGGCGCACCTCTTCAGCAATGGCGCGTGTGTCTGCTCCAAGGGTCGGCTTGAAGTGGATATCAGCAGCCACATTCTGATGCAGCACCACGGGTTCCTGCGCCCGGGGCAAAACGGTCTTCGCCTTGTGAAGAACCTCCCGCGAGATCGCGGGTGAGGATGGATTTGAGATCAGCGTTGCAACATAAGCCATGACGATACCGGAATATGAAGGAATGAGAGGGCTGGTGGTGCTCATCGCTGGCCCGACAGCCAGCGGGAAGTCGGCACTGGCGCTGGCGCTGGCGGAACGCCTGCAAGGTGTCGTGATTAATGCAGATTCCATGCAAGTTTATGCCGACCTGCACCTGCTGACGGCGCGGCCAGATGTCGCAGACCTCGCCATAGCACCTCATCGCCTCTATGGCCATGTC
The DNA here is from genome assembly GCA_034676685.1 of Xanthobacter sp. GTDB lineage: Bacteria > Pseudomonadota > Alphaproteobacteria > Rhizobiales > Xanthobacteraceae > Xanthobacter. The sequence goes on from JAUCBT010000004.1 coordinate 61,312, forward strand.
GATGCGGATACAGACTATTCTGTCGGTCGGTGGGTGGAGAACGCCAGGAACGCACTTGCTGATGCCTGGCGTGCAAAGCAGGTTCCAGTTCTGGTTGGCGGAACAGGACTATATTTTCGAGCACTGACACAGGGGTTGGCTGAAATTCCCTCCATCCCTGAAACAACACGCGGACATCTGCGGGCATGGGCAGAAATACGATCCAATCTCGAGCTCCATACCCAGCTTTCAAAAATTGATCCCGAGATTGCCCTCCGTCTGAACCCGAATGACCGACAACGCATTTTGCGTGCACTGGAAGTGGAACACGCCACAGGCCGCCCGCTCTCCCACTGGCAGAAAGACGTTCAAACGCCCTTTTTGTCCCCAGACCAAACCATACGCATGGTGCTGGAAATGGAGAGAGAGGAGTTGTGCGGGCGAATTGATGCCCGTTTCCTTGGCATGCTCAAGGCTGGCGCTCTGGATGAAGTCAGGCGGCTTGCGGAACGCAATCTGCCGGCAACTCGCACCGCTTTGAAGGCCCATGGCGCACCAGCCCTCACCCGATATCTGGCGGGACAGATCAGTCTTGATGAAGCCGTTGCCGAAGGGCAAAGCGATACGAGACGCTATGCCAAACGGCAAGTCACCTTTTTCCGCCACCAAATGGCAGACTGGCCGCGCAGCACTCCGGAGAGTGCTCAGGATAAGCTGATAGCAGCGATCAGCGCACAAGCTATCTCCTGAAAAGCCAATAAAAAGCCCGGCGGCATAAATGCTAACCGGGCTTTCCGTCAGAGTATCTCAGGCAAACGAACGCTCACCACCTAAGAACTTCGCATCAGAGCCTCATGCTGCGGCCAAGTCCGAATCCAGCTGCGCCTTCAGGGCTGGCTCAATCCCAAGACGCGAAGCAAGATCGGTCAAATATTTCTGTTCTGCCGGGTGATCCGGCTGAATCGCCATCAGCGAAGCAACATAGATCGCACTCGCGGCCTGAGGGGTGGTAGCCGCAGAGACCAGAATCTGAGGATCTACCGGAACAGAGAGATATTCAATCAACGCCTGCTGATCCGTACCACTTGCCCCGATCTTCTCAAGACCGCCAACAATGCGATTGAATTCATCCTGATCGATCTGCCCGTCGGCTTGTGCAGCAGCCACCATGGCGGCCAGAAGCACATTGGAAAAAGCCTCGGGGCCACCGGGTACGTTCTCGATAGCGAAGCCATCCTGTCCTGCCGCAGGGTCGGAAACGAAGTTGGAGCGCCCCTGGGAACCCTGAGCCTGCCATTTGCGGAAGGCATTGAAAGCCAGCATTCCGATAACCGCAAGGCCACCATATTTCACCAGATCATTGCCACCAGCTGGCTGCGTGCCGCCGGAAGGCGCAGGCTTCGGTGCGGGCGCAGGCACGTGCGAGGGGCTGGAAGAAGGCACGGAGCCAGAAGAACCGCCACCCAGTGCGGCACCGGCCAGATCACCAAGGCTGCCTCCCAGACTGCCGCCGCGCGATGCGCCGCCTTGCGTGCCACCTTGTGCAGCGCCACCGCCGAGAACCTGCCCCAGAATATCCCCGAGGCTGCCGCTCAAACCACCGGAAGGGCCGCTCTGCGTTGTGCCGCCACCCAGAACTTGTCCCAGAAGATCACCAAGGCCGCCGCCCAATCCACCAGATGGGCCACTCGTGCTCTGCCCACGGGGTGCACCGCCACCGAGAACCTGACCGAGAAGATCCCCAAGTCCGCCTGCACCACCGGAGGTCCCGCCATTACGCGCTGCGCCACCGCCGAGAACCTGGCCAAGCACATCTCCCAGCGCACCGGGCAGACCACTGGAGGCATTATTGCCACCTTGCCCACCACGCACGCCGCCATTGCTGAGCGCAGCACCAAGCAACTGACCCAAAAGGCTTCCTGCGTCGGCCATCATGTTCTCCCTGAAACTTTGACCCTGAAACATCGAGTCCGATGGTGTCAGACTGACACAACTTCGTGACAAGAGCACGCCCGGAGAATGTTCGGGCGATGATTACGTGCCCTACACCGCAACCGGTGCCCTGATCGCAGGCCAAGGATCATATGCCTCAATCTCTATATCTTCGAATTTGAAGGCAAACAGATCACCCACCTGCGGATTCAACTTGAGACGCGCCAACCCGCGCGGGGTGCGCTCAAGCTGCTCATGGGTCTGATCCAGATGGTTGAGGTACAGATGGGCATCTCCCAGCGTGTGGATGAAATCCCCAACCTTCAGTCCTGTCACCTGCGCCACCATATGGGTCAGCAGGGCGTATGAAGCGATATTGAAGGGGACGCCCAGAAATACGTCAGCCGAACGCTGGTAAAGCTGGCACGAGAGCTTTCCATCCGCCACGGCAAACTGGAACAGGCAGTGGCAGGGAGGAAGCGCCATCTTCGCCACATCCGCGGGGTTCCATGCCGTAACGATAAGCCGGCGGGAATCAGGATTACGCCGAATCTGAGCCACTACATCAGAGATCTGGTCGATTACACCACCTTCCGGGGTTGGCCATGAGCGCCACTGATGGCCATAGACCGGACCAAGATTGCCCTGCTCATCGGCCCACTCATCCCAGATACTGACGCCATTTTCCCGCAGATAACCCACATTAGTATCGCCCGCGAGAAACCACAGCAGTTCATGGATGATGGAGCGCAGATGCAGCCTCTTCGTGGTCACGAGCGGAAACCCCTCGGCCAGATTGAAACGCATCTGATGACCGAACACGGAAAGAGTGCCAGTGCCGGTGCGATCGTCCTTGCGCACGCCCTCAGCAAGAATACGGCGCATGAGATCGAGATATTGCTGCATGGATACCGAACCTTGCATGGCAGGCGGGCACCATTGAATTGACCCACCGCTTGAAAACAGTCCGTCACCTTTACATCGGACACGCCGCGAGATCACCTGCCTGCAAACCTCAGTATGCTCCTCCACCCGCCACGCGGTACGGGAGCTGCGACGAGGCATTGACTTTGCCGCTGTGGCTTCCCACACTGAGACTGTTCCAAGGGGGGTCCCGAGAAGGGGCTGAGATATCGTTTTGCCTGCCAGCCTTGTGGCTCAGGCACCGCGATGACCCTTCGAACCTGATCCGGGTCATACCGGCGAAGGGATCGGAACCTGTATGGCCAAGGTGCAATTGCGCCTGCCGTGCCCTCCTCCTGTAGCTTGAATCCCGGCTCTCACTATGCCCGCGCCTGCTCTTGCATGCGCCAGCCTGATGGAGAACCGCACAGTGCTCGATGAAGCCTCCACCTCGTCGCTAAAAGTGACGACTGGCCCCCTGCCCCAATCCCGCAAGGTTCATCTGGAGGCCGGCCGTTCCGGTATCCGTGTCGCCATGCGTGAGATCGCCCTTTCCGACCCGGAAGAGCGCCCCCTTCGCGTCTATGATACCTCAGGTCCGTACACAGATTCGGATGCGATCATCGACCTGACCAAGGGCCTCTCACCTTTGCGCGCGCATTGGATTCGCGCCCGTGGTGACGTCGAGGAAGTCGAAGGGCGTGTTATTCGCCCGGAAGATAACGGGCTGAAGGTGGGCCAAGAGTCCGTCCTGCCGCAGTTCGATCTCACCGGCCGCAAGCCCCTGCGCGCGAAGGCCGGCAAGCGCCCCACTCAAATGGCTTATGCAAGAGCCGGCATCATTACCCCTGAAATGGAGTATGTGGCGGCCCGCGAAAATCTGGCTGCTTACAATGGCGGTGCGCATCCCCGTCACAAGGCCATGGGGCTCGGCGCACATATTCCCGTTGAGATCACCCCGGAATTCGTGCGTGAGGAAGTGGCCCGCGGCCGCGCCATCATTCCCGCGAACATCAACCACCCTGAAATCGAGCCGATGGCGATTGGCCGGAACTTCCTCGTGAAGATCAACGCCAATATCGGCAATTCTGCCGTCACATCAGGCGTGGCGGAAGAGGTGGACAAACTGGTGTGGGCCACCCGCTGGGGCGGCGACACGGTGATGGACCTTTCCACGGGAAAAAACATCCACACCATCCGCGAATGGATCATCCGCAACTCGCCCGTGCCGATCGGTACGGTGCCGATCTATCAGGCGCTGGAGAAGGTAAACGGCGTTGCCGAAGACCTGAACTGGGAGGTTTTCCGCGATACAGTGATCGAGCAGGCCGAGCAGGGCGTCGATTACATGACCGTTCATGCCGGCGTGCGCCTGCCTTTCGTGCCGCTGACGGCAGACAGGGTGACGGGCATCGTCTCACGCGGCGGCTCCATCATGGCCAAGTGGTGCCTTGCCCACCACAAGGAGAGCTTTCTCTACGAGAACTTTGAAGAGCTCTGCGAGATTCTCGCAGCCTATGACATCTCCTTCTCGCTCGGTGACGGCCTGCGCCCCGGCTCTATTGCCGATGCCAATGACGCCGCCCAGTTCGCCGAACTGGAGACGCTGGGAGAACTGACCGAGATCGCGTGGAAGTATGATTGTCAGGTGATGATTGAAGGCCCTGGCCATGTGCCGCTTCACCAAATTCGTGAGAATGTGGAGAAGCAGTTGAAGGTATGCCACGAGGCCCCCTTCTATACGCTTGGCCCGCTGGTGACGGATATCTCCCCCGGCTACGATCATATCTCATCGGCCATTGGTGCGGCGATGATCGGCTGGTTCGGTACAGCCATGCTCTGCTACGTCACACCAAAGGAGCATCTGGGTCTACCAGACCGGGACGATGTGAAAACCGGCGTGATCTCCTACAAGATCGCAGCCCATGCGGCAGATATTGCCAAGGGTCATCCTGCCGCGCGCATTCGTGATGATGCCCTTTCCCGGGCACGTTTCACCTTCCGCTGGCGAGACCAGTTCGCTCTCTCGCTGGACCCGGAAACGGCCGAGCGATTCCATGATGAAACCCTGCCGGCTGAAGGCGCAAAGGTTGCGCATTTCTGCTCGATGTGCGGCCCCAAATTCTGCTCCATGAAGATTTCGCAGGAGTTGAAGATTGAGGCTGGCGATATTGCCCGCGCGGAAGCGGACAATACAGCGGCCAAAGGCATGGCCGATATGGCACAGAAATTCAGGGATACGGGCAGCGAAATTTACCACCCCACTGCGGAGCTTGCTCCTCCTCCGGCAGCCGCCGAATAGTTCTGGTATTGATTTCGTGCCAGTTGTGGCCGGCTCCTTCGGGAGCCGGCTTTTTTATGTTTGCACTCACTCAACATGAGGAATCACGCCATGTAATCGGGCCTGTGCGCTGATGCTCCCTTGATGGCATGTGGGATTTCTTTTGAGAAAGTGCCGAATATCACCAGAACAGCGCCCCAGCTCCTCTCCGCTCACGCGAGAAGCCTCTGTCCACCCTACGAAATTCGTTTAATATCAAAACCTTATGATGCGCTCGCCTTATAAGTGAACATCGAGATTTATTCTGAAAATGCCTGTGGAGCTCTTGTGAAACTCCTCTTGAAATTCAGAATAAGGCCAAGTATGTTCCGCACTCACTCAGAGCAAATGGCTCGGGTGTTATGCAGGTGTAGCTCAGTTGGTTAGAGCGCCGGTCTGTGGAACCGGAGGTCGGTGGTTCAAGTCCACTCACCTGTACCATTAAGCGTACATTCGCTTCACTTATAACTTAGTGATCATGAAAAGTCGTGATTTGCTCAAGTTGGTGCATGCTCGGACATGCCGCCACCTAACATCACGCGACCTTCCTCTGCATATACTAAGTGATCTTGAGTTCTGCCTTTTACAGATCTCTCGGCACGACCATGACCGGATCCATTACGCAAATATCAGCTCCACTTCAGACGGAGCACGCGAGTGGAGCCCTCTCGATCAGCGTGCAATGAAATGGCCTGACGCTCTATCCGGTAAAATTTCTAGCTGAATTGACATTCACTTGACTTGGACAAACACGAGGCGAGTGTCAATGTACTCCCGAGGCATTTGCGCGCTTTGGCTGTTGTGCCGTCGACAGTGCGCCCGCCTGTTTCTGCGCCCCACGTAGACTTTCCAGAATCGAATCTGAAAGCAACTGTGCAAGGCAGGCATATCCGGCATCATTCATATGAAACCGATCCCATGCCAGCAGCTTGCGAAACCCCTCAGGGTCGCGCGCAGCCCAATCCTTCATCATGGCATAGCGCGGAAGAACTGATACCCCATGCACCCGCGCAGTCTGGTCGACAGCGCTGACAAAATCTTCGTAGCGATGACGATTCAGAATGAGCGGATAATATTGTTGATCAATAATAATCACCGGGACACCCGCAGCCTTCGCCGCTGAAAGCCCCTTGTTGACCGTCTCTGCCAAACGACTGGGCTGACCGCCCAGCACAGAGTCATTGGTCCCCACTTGCCAGATCATCAGGTCGGGTTTTTCTGGCTGGGCCATAAAGGCTTCCAGTCGACGCAAGGTGGCAGCGCCTCGTTCACCAGAAACACCCGCATTGATGACCTCAACAGCGTGCGGTCCCAACGCGTTGGAGAGATGTAGCGCCAATTGTGAGGGGTAGGTATTTTGCGGACGTGATGCCCCATAACCAGCCGTACTGGATGAACCGATGGCAAGTATGGAGATGGGGCGCCCTTGCGCCAGCATGGACTGAGCCTCTCCAAGAATCGGCAACGGCATTGGCCGCGCGGTCAGCGGACAGGCGAAAGCACCCGGAATAAGAACGCCAGACAGCACAGCCCCTATGCATCCCGTCACGATAAGACGTCGCACCCCTTGAATCGGCATCATCAAACTCTTCATGACATCTCGTAACGACAGGTCGTTTCCACTCTTTCAAACCTGACGTCACGGCAGAAGCAAGGCGAGATTGCGATCAATTCATATGATGGAGGAGCACCGGGGTTTCAGCATGCGCATGACCGATGAAACCCATGGTCAAGCTTGGAGGTTTGCAAAGATCGGATCCGTAACGTTCAAAGATTAACGGATATTCCCGGTGACCCGCTCGATCTCAGCCCGCACCAAACGTTCTACGATCCCGGAAAGATTCTGGTCCAGCCATTCCTTCAGCATCGGACGAAGAATTTCCTTCACGAGATCCTCTACGGTCCGCTCATGCTGAGGCAGAACCAAGTCTCCAAGTGACTGGAAAGCCGCGCTTACAGCGGCATCAACAGCGGGAGACAACAAATCTCGACGCGGCAAGGGCGTGCGCTCTTCAGAAGCCCGCGGATCATTGATCTGCGGTGCAGTATTTGCAGGGCGCGGACGAACGTTTGCATTCTGCCCTGAAAGGGGCGGCACAGTATTGTCCATGCGATCTTCTCCGTGATTGGAGAGAGAGTTGTTGGCCTGCCGCGCCACACTCGCCCCGCTTCCTCCGGCCTGAGGCCACGTCTCAACAACATATCCTTCCTGACGGGAGGATTCGCGAGTCGGCTTCTGAGCTAATACGGATTGTCGGCGCGGCTCAGGTTCGCGAACAGGCGGGTTCACAACACGCACAGCAGGTGCAGACTGCTCGACAGGACGATAACGCGGCTCAGGTTCTGCCTGAACAGAGGCAGCTGGCGCATAACGCACACCTCTCTCCACACTCGACGACTGCGGACGAACAACACGCGCAACTGATGGCACATCTTCAGCATGCCGCCTCACAGCCTGCACACCCGGCCTCGCCTGAGACGAAGAGTGAACAGCCGATGGCGGCGCATATGCCCCGTTCACCTCATCCGCCACATCGATTGCCAGATCTTCATCCGCGATAATACGACGGATAGAATCCAGAATTTCATCAATCGACGGTTCTTGTGCCTTCGGGCTCACGGGCATATCGCTATCTCATTCCATATGCCGCCCACTCGCCTCTGGCGCAGCACGACACACAAGGCGCGGGAATCATCCAACTCTTTGAAAATACGGCATTCACACCACCTGTCGCAATGCTTGCGGTGTGAATGCCCACTAACTATTGGCCATCCGGAGTACGTACGCCCGCCCAACTGTCGCGCACCTGATTGTAATGCACTACAGGGTTATAGTTCCGCACCTTCAGACGCAGAGATGTCGCATCGAGACGGCCGACAGTGGCAACGAGGGAATAAGCAGCGACCACCCGATCACGCTGCGCCACCACCAAGCTTGAACGCGAATTGGTCAGTTCACGCTGTGCATTCAGCACATCCGTTGTGGTTCTCTGCCCCACCCGCCACTCTTCACGCACCCCTTGGAGTGCGAGTGTATTTGCGGCCACGGCAGCCTGAGCTGCATCGATCTGAGCCTTGGATGCTTCCAGCGAGCCCCAGTACTGCACGGCCTGCGCACGAACAGTGTCTCGGTTCACATCCACTTCCACCCGCGCCTGAGTCAGCAGTTCCTTACCCTGGCGGATATTGGCGTACTCAACACCACCCTGGTAAATCGGCACAGAAAGATTCAACGTGACAGCCGCATTCCCAAGACGCGTGGTGCTGAGACTGCTGGCATTGGACTGAGCAACCTGACCCTGCAGGCTGAGATTCGGCAGAAGCGCACCCTCAGCCACCTTCACCTGGAACAATGCGGTATCAACAGCGAATTGAGACGCCTTGATTGCCGGATGGTCTGCAAGACCCTGAGAAATCACGCTCCCCACTTTACTGGGAATCATCCGCTCAATAGAACTGGGAAACGACAGCTTGCCGGGTTCAACACCGATGACCTGACGGTAAGCGGCACGTGCAGAACTCAGATTCGCGATAGCCTGGCTGACCTGATACTGAGCATCGGCAACACGGGCCTCGGCCTGCGCCACGTCAGTACGCGTGACTTCACCCACATTGAAGCGGTCCCGCGTTGCGCGCAGTTCCTGATCAAGTGCACGCTGGTTTTCATTTTGAAGATCAAGCAAGGCAATCGCCTGAATGACATTCATATAAGCGGTCACAGACTGAAGCAGAACGACCTGCTCCGTATTGCGAAGGGTTTCACGAGACCCACGCACCTGTGATTCCGCTGATTCCGTTGAGTTCGCAGTCTGGAAACCATCAAACAGACTTTGGGCAACAGTCAGCGCGAATGTGGTTGGCCAGGCATTGCCATATGTGTTGATGGCCCCTTGCGACGACGTGGCGGTTCTCATCTCGGTGGCATTGAAACCGGCGGTTACTGAGCCAGTCACCACAGGACGATAACCAGAGAGCGCCTTGGGAACGTTCTCATCCATGGCGCGCGTCCCCGCGCGCTGGGCATTCAGGGTAGGATTATTAACATAAGCTGCGGCCAGAGCGGCATCGAGCGGCTGGGCAGCGGCACCGGAAACCGAAAGGGCAACGCCCCCAAGACCAGCCAGGCAGAGAGCTACGTTTCGGCGAATGCTTGTCGCAAGCGACATCTAAATCTCCTGGACCGGCATAGAACAAAAATGACGCGTCGCCCCCGTCGCGCAAGAACGGACCTGAACACTATTCGAACCAGCCGATTCACGAAACCGACCGGTTCGATTGTTCGCCCCTTTTTTTCGGCACCGCGGCAATCGCGCCACATCTTCCTCAGAAAACGAAGGCTGGCTTGCTTTCGAACCCCGGCAGCAAGGGCACCGCACCATTGAAGCCCGGCATTTCAGCGATCGTGCCTGCCATATTCGTGAAGACAGTTGCCCGTGCGGCACCGCCACGCCCGACGATACAAACGAGTCGTCCGCCGTCCTTGAGCTGGTCCAGAAGTGCCTGCGGCACCTCATCGACCGAACCATTCAGGAAGATCACGTCATAGCCTGCATCCGGGGCCCAGCCTTCATTCAAAGGCCCCTGCATCACAGCCACATTGTCCACATCCAGATCGCTCAGCGTCTGGACAGCGGTAGCAGCAAGACCTGCATCTTCTTCCAGCGCCACGACCTGCTGCGCCAAACGAGAGAGCAGAGCCGCCGAGTAGCCAGTACCGGTGCCGATATCGAGCACGTGGTTATTAGCCTGCACATCGGCAAGCTGCACCAGACGCGCGAGAATCATCGGTTCCATGAGATGGCGCGCAGGCTTGCCATCAGCAGCGGGACGAATGGCAAGATCATCATCAATGTAAGCGAAGGTCCTGAGAGCTTCCGGCACGAAGTGCTCACGCGGAATTTCCAACATGGCACCGACGATACGAAGGTCTGTCACGTCATTGGCGCGGACCTGACTGTCCACCATACCGCGACGCAGCTCGACGAAATCGGTCATCTCATCCCTCCGGACCCACTGTCCCCAAAGACCGCCGCTGCCGGGGCCGGCCCAGCCTATCAGCGCCCGGTTCAAGAGCCACATCGCTCACGTTTTTGCAAGGCGGGCCTTGGAAGAGTTCGGAAAGAGTCACCTTGAAAAAAGACAACCATCCCGGAAAGCGACATACATGCAACGTGTGTGGCAGCGGGTCGCACAGACCATCAGACATATTGCGCGGGGCGGCGGAATATCCAATTTCAACTGCATGGCTGCCTGCCAAACAAGGAATATCAGATATGCCCACGGCGTTTCATCCCGGACCGAAGCCCATTGGCAGTTCTTCCGACGAGACCGATTCCATTGGTGAGCAGGCCATTCGAGATCTGGTTCATGGCTTCTATGACGAGGTTCGCAACGACCCTCTCATCGGCCCCATGTTTGATGCTCATATCGCCAGCGAGGCCTGGCCGGTCCATCTCGCCAAAATGTGTGATTTCTGGTCTTCTGTTGTACTGAAGAGTGGGCGTTATGATGGACGGCCGCTGCCGCCCCATATGGCCATCGGCAACATCTCGGATGCGCAGTTTGAACGCTGGTTGATCCTGTTTCGACCCGTCGCGCGGCGCACCCTGCCTCCACAGCACGCAGCCCGTGCCATTATGCAGGCAGAACGGATGGCCGACAGCTTTCGCCTCTCTCTCGCGTTTAGCCGCGGAGATGACATCACAGACATGAAGCCGCTGCCGCGTGAGGCCAGCACTTGAGCAAAGCTTGGCGTCTTCGTGGTGTCCCCTTATAGAAAGGCTTCCCCTGCGCCGGGTCGAACGCCCCTCATTCAGGGATATATACGCAGGCGCCGATGAGTCAGAGATGCCCCGCCCCACTCTTGTCATGTCAGCCCTACATCAGGCAGACACAATCCTTCCTGATGCACGCTCGACCCTGCGCAGTGCTGGTGACCTTCTGGCAGAGGGCCTGATACAGCATCATGCACATGCGGATGCGACCGCCGTGGGCCGGCGTTACGCGATTGCGGTCACCCCCAATCTCGCGGAAATGATGGACCCATCAGACCCGTCAGACCCCATCGCATTGCAATTTCTGCCTCAGGCCGCAGAACTGGAAACCACCTCGGCAGAACTGGCCGACCCGATCGGTGACCAAGCCCATTCTCCTGTACCCGGCATTGTCCATCGCTATCCAGACAGGGTGCTGCTGAAGATTATCGGCGTGTGTGCGGTCTATTGCCGGTTCTGCTTTCGGCGGGAGATGGTGGGACCAGGCGCGGAAACCGCCCTCTCCCCGCGGGCTCTGGAAGATGCATTCGCCTATATCGAAGCTCATCCGGACATCTGGGAAGTCATTCTCACAGGTGGCGACCCGTTCATGCTCTCTGCCCGGCGCATGCGGGAAATTGTGGGACGCCTGAACCAGATCCCGCATGTCCGCATCATCCGCTTTCACACGCGTGTACCGATCGCAGCCCCGGAGCGAGTGGATGCAGCGCTGGTCAACGCACTAAAAGCCGAAGACCTAACCAGCTATGTCGCCATCCATGTGAACCATGCGCGTGAACTGACGCCCAAGGTCCGGGCCGCTCTGGCGCGACTGGCGGATGCAGGCATCCCGCTGCTGTCTCAATCCGTGTTGCTGCGCGGCGTGAATGATGATGCACAGACATTGGCGACCCTGTTCCGCAGCCTCGTCGCATACCGGGTCAAACCTTATTATCTGCACCATCCAGATATGGCACCCGGCACCGCTCATTTCCGTCTTTCCATACCTGAAGGACAGGAGTTGATGCGCGCGCTGCGCGGACGTCTTTCCGGCTTGGCCATGCCCACCTATGTACTTGATATTCCAGGGGGCGCTGGAAAAATCCCCCTGACACCCGGTTATCTGGGCCAGAACGGTGGAGATTTTACAGTTACAGACTATTGCGGCGGCACCCACACTTACCCGCCGCCGGAGTGACACGAGCCCCGACATCTTTGCAGATGCAAATATATGTCATTGTTCTGGCGTCAAAAATCTGCACACTACAGTCTTGCCTATTGATAAGCGTCAATGCCTCAACTTCCTGGCGTGATAGCTTACGAGAAGGCGCTATAAATGGGAGGTGCAGAGCATGTCCGACATTCTGGAGAAGGCCTCAGCCCAGGCCGGCCGTTCTACCCCACAGAAGAAAATGATGAAGGCCGCCATTTTCGTGGATAAAGGCCGCATCGTTCTTGATGAAAAGCCTGTTCCTGATGTCGGCCCGCTGGATGCACTCATCCGCGTGACCACCACGACCATTTGCGGCACAGATATTCACATTCTCAAGGGCGAATACCCAGTCGCCAAGGGCCTTACCATCGGCCATGAGCCCGTGGGCATCATTGAGAAACTTGGTTCGGCGGTTGAGGGCTTTGAAGAAGGCCAGCGCGTGATTGCGGGGGCGATTACGCCTTCCGGCTACTCCAATGCCTGCCTGTGTGGATGCGGTTCGCAGGATGGCCCGCGCACCAAGCATGGCTTCAAGATTGCCGGCGGCTGGCGCTTCGGTAACACCATTGATGGTGCGCAGGCAGAATATCTGCTGGTGCCGGATGCCATGGCCAATCTCTCGCCTGTACCGGACGGCCTGAGTGATGAGCAGGTTCTGATGTGCCCTGACATCATGTCCACCGGCTTTTCCGGAGCAGAGCGTGGCAATGTCCGCATCGGGGACAGTGTCGTGGTGTTTGCCCAAGGCCCGATCGGCCTGTGCGCCACGGCAGGTGCAAAGCTGATGGGCGCGACGCGAATCTTCGCTGTCGATGGCATTCCAGCCCGTCTGGACGTGGCCCGTGCCATGGGTGCCACAGATCTTGTGGACTACACCAAGACCAATCCGGTTGAAGAAATTCTGCGTCTGACAGACGGGCGTGGCGTGGATGTCGCCATCGAAGCGCTGGGTACCCAGCTGACATTCGAGAGCGCTTTGCGTGTTCTGCGGCCCGGCGGCACGTTGTCTTCTCTTGGCGTTTATTCGACAGATCTCCGGATTCCGCTGGATGCCTTCGGAGCCGGGCTCAGCGACACCACCATCGTCAATACGCTCTGCCCTGGCGGCAAGGAGCGCATGCGGCGGCTGATGGAAGTTGTCGCTTCCGGGCGGGTTGATACGCAGGCCCTCGTGACCCACCGGTTCAAGTTGGATGATATCGAAAAAGCGTATGATCTCTTCGGACATCAACGCGACGGCGTTCTCAAAGTGGCAATTACGCCGTAAAGTACCGTTAAGTCTTCATTTGAAATGACATCAACAAGGAACGGTGAGCATGTCTCCTCTTCTCTTTGCGCGCGGCGGGTTTCTTCTTGGCCTTGCTCTGGGTGCCGGCGTTGTCGCCGTGGCCCCGAAGCTTGCGCGCGTGGCTCGGCCGGTGGCCAAGGATGCCGCCAAGGCCAGCAAAGCCGGTTATGATGTTGCGCGTGATGCCGTCGTTAAGGCCGGAGGTGAGGTAAAAGACCTGCTCGCCGACACCGCGACCGGCATCAAGTCTGCCGCTGCGCGCGTAACGGATAAACTTTCCGATTCGCCCGCCGAAGATGTTGCTGAAGCTGTCGCCGCAGCGACTGCCGTTGTTGCCAGCGAAACTGCTGCAGCGGCAGAGCAGGTCTCTGAGGACGTCAAGAAGACGACCTCCCGCGCGCGTCGTTCGACAGCCCGGACCAGCGCAGCCCGCACATCGGCTCGCAAGCCCGCTGCACGTAAGACCGCAGCCCGCACCCCAGCTGCACCAAAAGAGGCTGCGGCACCGGTTGAAGTCAGCGCCCCAGTGGTCACAGAAGAAGCCAAGCCCGTGCGCCGCCGCTCATCCACACGCAAGCGCGCATCTGCTACCACTCCCGCACCGTCGGAGAACACTCCGCCGGAGAACACCTCGGAAGGTTGAGGATTAAATGTCTCAGCCCATCCAGATGAGGATCGCCCATCAGGTTGCCGGGCGAACGCGCCTTGTCGCGACGGATACGGTGACTTTGGACGTTCTGGTTGCGTGTCGTGACCGACTTGCGGAGACTGAGGGCGTGCGCGTTGAAGCGCGCCCCGGCTCCCGCAGTCTTGTGGTGAACCATGGTCAAGCCTGGGCTTCACTCTCCGGCGTGCTGGAGCAGGCGGGCGTTTCCATCACCTCTCACGCCCCGCACACACCCGTCGAGCAAACCAAAGCCCTGCTGGCCACCCTGAACGACACCATGGGTCGCGCAACTGCAGGGCGATTTGATCTCATCAATATTACGTTCGTAGTTCTCGTCCTTGGCGGGCTCTTGCAGGCATCCAGAGGCAATCTTGGTGGTCCGGCGGCAACGCTGTTCACACAGGCTTTGTCCATTGCTCTGCTGTGCGGTCGTCGGGCATCCTAGACCTGAGACGACTTCGCCTCAGCCCATGAAAAACAACCGCGCCACGAGGATGCGATGGCCACTCCCTCGGCCCAAGCCGGGCACAGCCATGTTATCGCCGATCAAGGCGCGGTTTTTTCATTTCTGGCTGATCCACAGACGCACCATCTGCCCATAGATGAGAAGGTGGTGCGGATTGATACGCACGGTGCCGTTGTATTTTTGGCTGGCCCCTTCGCCTATAAAGTGAAACGTGCCGTTTATTTCCCATTCATGGACTTTTCCACGCTCCAGAAGCGCCGCGAAGCATGCGAAGCGGAGCTGCGCATTGGGCAGATAAATGCGCCTGAGCTGTATCTGGATGTCATTCCCATCACCACGTCTTCTGAAGGGCTATGCCTGAAAGGGGGTGGGGACGTCGTGGAATATGCCGTGCGGATGCGCCGCTTCGATACATCATGCACTCTGGACCATGTCGTGGAGGCAGGTGATCTTTCTGCCCCACTCATCAGCGAACTTTCACAGGCTATTGTGGCCGCGCATGCGCGCGCCGAGGTAAAAATAGGCCACGACACAATTAAATCTTTTGCCGACTATATTTCAGATAATCGCGCTGAGTTTTCGGGCCTTCCGCTGCTGTTTTCATCAAATGAGGTCCAGGCTCTGTGCGATACGGCGCAGCATGCACTCAACCAGTTGCGCCCACTCCTCCAGGCGCGAAACATCGCAGGCTATGTGCGCCGCTGTCATGGGGACATGCACCTTCGTAATATTGTGGTGCTGGAAGGTCACCCACGTCTGTTCGATGCGATCGAATTCAATGAGGACATCGCAACCTGCGACATCCTTTATGACTTGGCCTTCCTCCTGATGGACTTATGGGAGCGAGACCTCAGACGCACTGCGAACGGCATCTTTAACCGCTACATTCGCGCTCACAATGATGTCGCCAATATTGACGGTCTCGCCGCCCTGCCCTTCTTTTTGAGCATGCGAGCCGCCATCCGCGCCAAAGTGGAAGCGACGGGTCTCGATCACCTGTCGGGAGAGCAGAAGCTGGCCTCTCAAGAACGCATTCGCCATCTGTTTCAAATGGCCCATTCGTTCCTTATGCCCAGCCATACGGGATGCTCTGTGTCATCAATCCAGATGCCAGTATCCCTGCCTCCGCCCCCTACAGTCATCACCAATGGTGAACAGAGGCTCGTTGCCATTGGTGGCCTCTCAGGTTCTGGCAAGAGCACATGCGCCATGGCATGGGCCCCGTTCATTGGCCGGCCACCGGGCGCGCTGGTCTTGCGCAGCGATGTCGAGCGTAAGCTGATGTTTGGGGTCCCGGAAACACAGCCTCTGCCGCCTGAGGCCTATGCACCTGCCGTGACTCAGAAAATATATAGCCGACTATCTTGCCTCGCCACTCATGCGCTTGCCACCGGCCAGAGTGTCATCGTGGATGCCGTTCACTCTCGTCTGGCTGAACGCAATGCCATGGAAGATGTGGCCCGGCAAATGGGCGTGCCTTTCTCCGGCATTTGGCTCGAAGCAGGCCTTGGCGTGCGGGTGGACCGGGTGGAGCATCGCACGGGTGATGCTTCAGATGCCGATGCCAAAATCGCCCGGAGCCAGCAGGCCTATGACATTGGCTCACTTGGAGCATGGCAACTCCTGAAAACAGGCTGAACTTTCTCACAAGCAAAAAAGCCGGCCAGCCACATCAGGCTGCCCGGCTTTTTTGAAAAGGCATAGGGAGAAAGCGCGCCTCCCCCTTAAATCTCAGAGCCCAAGCTTGGCTTTCAGAATATCATTCAGTGCTTGCGGGTTGGCCTTGCCACCGGAGGCTTTCATGGCCTGCCCAACGAACCAGCCCAGCATCGTCGGCTTGGCCAGCACCTGCGCAACCTTATCCGGATTGGCGGCGATAATCTCATCCACCACCTTTTCGATCGCGCCAGTATCAGTCACCTGCTTCATACCGCGTTCGTCCACCACCTTGCGCGGATCACCGCCCTCAGTGAAGACGATCTCAAACAGATCCTTGGCGATCTTGGAGGAAATCGTGCCCTCCGAAATCAGGTCAATAATGCTCGCAATCTGCGCAGGCGTGACCGGAGAGGCAGAGATATCCTTGCCCTCCTTGTTCAGGCGGCCAAACAGCTCATTGATGATGAAATTCGCTGCAGCCTTACCATCACGCCCCTTCGCCACCGCCTCAAAGTAATCGGCCGACTCGCGCTCAGCCACCAGCACGCCAGCGTCATAGGAGCTCAGGGCATATTCGGAGATGAAGCGCGCCTTTTTCTCATCCGGCAGTTCCGGCAAGGCAGCTTTCAGGCCGTTCACCCATTCAGCATCCAGCACCAGCGGCAACAGATCCGGGTCAGGGAAGTAGCGATAATCATGCGCTTCTTCCTTGGAGCGCATGGAGCGGGTCTCGCCCTTATTGGGATCGAACAGGCGGGTTTCCTGGTCGATCTTGCCGCCATCTTCCAGAATTTCGATCTGACGACGGCATTCAACCTCGATCGCCTGTCCGATGAAGCGGATGGAGTTGACGTTCTTGATCTCGCAGCGGGTACCCAGCGCCGCACCGGGACGGCGCACAGAGACATTCACATCCGCGCGCAGATTGCCCTTCTCCATGTCGCCGTCACATGTGCCCAGATAGCGCAGAATGGTGCGCAGCTTGGTCACATAGGCCTTCGCTTCTTCCGAAGAACGCAGGTCCGGGCGCGAGACGATCTCCATCAGCGCCACGCCAGACCGATTCAGGTCCACAAAGCTCTGGGTGGGAGAGAGATCATGGATGGACTTGCCCGCATCCTGTTCCAGATGCAACCGCTCGATACCGACAGTGAAACTCTCACCATCCAGCAAATCGACCACAACCTCGCCCTCGCCCACGACAGGCTGCTGGAACTGGCTGATCTGGTAGCCCTGCGGCAGATCGGGATAAAAATAGTTCTTCCGGTCGAACACCGAGGTGAGGTTAATCTGCGCCTTCAGCCCCAACCCGGTACGCACAGCCTGAGCCACGCATTCCTTGTTGATGACAGGCAGCATGCCCGGCATGGCAGCATCCACCAGCGAGACATGATCATTCGGTTCACCACCAAAGGCTGTGGAAGCACCGGAGAAAAGCTTGGCTCGGGAGGCGACCTGGGCATGCACCTCCATGCCGATCACAACCTCCCAGTCGCCAGTTGCGCCAGAGATGAGCTGTTTGGCATCAGCGACTCGCGTGTGAAGCGTCATCGTCATCCTGTTCCGTCTGGCGGCGTCGCGCCGCATATCCTTGCAGTCACCTACTCCCCCCGGCCATGCACTGGCAACCTTGCCCCGGAAGGAACCACAGTTGAGCCCGCCATTGAAGTTCGCTGAAGCGACACCTCAAGTGCCATAACTCCCCGAAGATACGTCAATATGAAGGAAAATCCGTCTCTTTCAGCCCAATATCCGGTTGGCGCTACGAGACACATATTTCAACGCAAAAGCGCCGCTAGGGCGCGGCGCTTCATGCAAAGTTAAACCCGGTAGAATCACCCGAGCAGGCGGGTGAAGTTACCCATGCATGGGGTTCGCGATTTGCGTATCGTCCGTCGTCATGCCCGGCATGGGTGTCGGATGGTCAACCTCCGCCTCCCGTAGCATGGTTGCATCCATCTCCCGTGCGAGGTTGAAGTCCCGCATCGTCACTCCACCCGCATCATAGGTCTGGAGACGAACCTCCACCATGCCATAAGAGACGGCTAGCTCAGGATGATGCCAGGCAGCATCGGCCAGTTGGCCGATGGTATTCACCGCCAACAGCGTCGCATTCCAGTCACCGGTGCGATACGTGCGCTGGAGCCAGCCATCTGCATAATGCCAGCACGGCAGTTCTGTCCGTAACCGCCACTCGATCTCGACAGCGGAAAGGGCTTGGGTGGATTCGGTGGTCATGGGCGGCTCCCTGGCATTTCCTTTCGGCGGGTTGCCTTCTACAGAAGAGGTCGCTGACCACTCTGCGGGGAACCTTCATCCGAAGCCGCGCCCAGTCATTTGCGACCGGATGCGGATCATCCGCTCAGCATGCCGCAAAACCAGTCAGCCGGCGATAGAAAAACATGCTGCGCCGCAACCTCAACGTGAAGCGCGGCGGTGCAGCAATAGACACCTACCCGCGACCTCAGAGACCAGACTGACGCCGTGTGGCCGTCAGCGTATTCTGAAGCAGACATGCAATGGTCATAGGCCCCACGCCGCCAGGAACCGGCGTGATGAAACGAGCAATACCCTGCGCCTCGGCATAGGCCACATCACCCACCAGACGGGTCTTGCCATCTTCCTTAGGGATGCGGTTGATGCCGACATCGATGACCGTCGCACCGGGCTTGATCCAGTCACCGCGTACCATTTCCGGGCGCCCCACGGCAGCCACCAGAATATCTGCCCTGCGGCACACAGATGGCAAATCTTTCGTGCGGGAGTGCGCGAGGGTTACCGTGCAATCTGCCTGCAAAAGAAGCTGGGCAATGGGTTTTCCGACGATATTGGAGCGACCGACCACCACGGCCTCCAGCCCGGCGAGCGATCCCAGAGCATGCTTCAATAGCATCATGCAGCCTAGAGGTGTGCAAGGCACCAACGCCTCCAGCCCCACGGCAAGGCGCCCGGCATTCACCACATGAAAGCCATCGACATCCTTGGCGGGATCAATAGCTGAAAGCACCCGCGCCGTATCAATCTGTGCGGGCAATGGCAACTGCACTAGAATGCCATTCACGGCCGGGTCCGCATTCAGCCTCTGCACCAGAGCCAGGAGGTCATCTTCAGACGTGTCCACCGGCAGCTTATGCTCGAATGACGACATCCCAACCTCGATCGTCTGGGCGGCCTTGTTTCGCACATAGACTTGGCTGGCCGGGTCCTCCCCCACCAGAACAACGGCCAGACCGGGCTTGATACCATGCTGGGCGCGGAGGCTTCCCACCTCTGCCGCAATGCGGACGCGCAGGTCTGCGGCGAATGCTTTTCCGTCGATAGGCGAGGTTTCGATCACAGCGCATGTCCCATCTGGCTGAAGGCTGACACTCAAATATCCATTTCGGACACCTGTTCAACCCTGCCGCCCCGTATGGAATTGAGGCCGTGATTGCAAGCCCCGAAAAACCAGATCGGGCCTGCGGATATCACTTCATCTGGTTATGAGAGGCGCGTGCGTCAGCCGTGCCGGGCGCAGCTGCCGCGAGAGCAGGAGATATCGGCCATTCAGGAGACTGCTGGCTTTCAATCTGCTGCTTCAGAAGATTGGCTGCAACAGAGAGCGGCAGCGGAGGAGCGAACAGATAGCCCTGTGCCTGATGCGCACCGAATGCGCGCAGAAAGCGCAGTTGCTCTCGCGTTTCCACCCCTTCCGCTGTCAGGATGATTCCAAGAGAACGCCCCAGCCGAACAACATACTCGACAATGGATGCAGCTTCCCGCTGCAAACCGAGATTGAATATGAATGACTTGTCGATCTTGATTTTGTTGATGGGAAAACGCCGGACATGAACCAGTGAGGCATGGCCTGTCCCGAAATCATCCAGTGCAAAGCAGACGCCCAGCTTCCGGATATGCTCAAGCATCTCCATGCTTTCCGTACTGGTATCCAGAATGGCGCTCTCGGTCAGTTCCAGTTCAAGCCGCGCAGGATCCATATCCGTTTCCTGCAATGTCTTGCGGATATTCTCGATAATATAAGGATGGCGAAGATCCAGAGGTGACATGTTCACCGAGATCATCACGCCCGGCAGAGCCTTAGCATCCCGGCAAGCCGCCCGCAGGACATAGGCATCAATCAGATGAATGAGGCCAGCGCGCTCCGCAATCGGAATGAATTCATCCGGCCGGATACGCCCTCTCGTGGGATGGTCCCAACGCACCAGCGCCTCGAACCCCACCACCAGTTCACTCTCAACATCGACCTGCGGCTGATAGAGCAGAGAAAGCTGCTTCTTATCCAGCGCCACGAGCAGTTCGCGCTCAATCCGGCGACGTTCCTGCTGCTCCTGCTCAAAGCGCGGTTCAAACTCCCGGCACGTGTCCCGCCCCTCGGCCTTGGCACGGTAAAGAGCAATATCCGCACGCCGCAACAGCTCGCCTGACGTGTTGCCATCACGCGGAGCATGTGCCCTGCCGATGGAAACGCTGACACACAACTCATCGTCCTCCACCTTTATCGGGCGGCCGACTGAAGAAAAAATAGTCTGCGTGAGCTGTTCCAGTTGCTCAACATCTTCAAATTCAACAAACAGAACGAATTCATCACCGCCAAAACGCGCGGCCTGCCCATTGCGACCGATGCAGGCATTGAGACGCGCACCAATCTCACGCAGAATTTCGTCACCAACCGCATGTCCGCTGATGTCATTGATGTCTTTGAAGGAGTCGAGGTCGATAAAGAAAAGCGCAACCTTGCGCTGTTCGCCCGGCTTTCCCAGTGCAGCATCGAACTGAGACAGGAAATACTCTCTGTTAGACAGGCGCGTCAGTTGGTCACTCTGCGCGAGCTCTCTCGCCTGAGCCTCTTTCAGCCTGAGTGCCCCCGCCAGATTGCGAAAACGCAGCATCAAAATGAAGAACAGAAGAGCAAACAGAGAGGCACCAACCGCCAGCGGCAACATGAACTTGGTAAGTAAGTTACGCCCGGCATCACCATCGTCCCATGCCAACCAGAATGGCTTCCCGCCCGATAGATTTGCCATCTGCAATGCCGGCTGATCTTCCGGCTTCCGCTCGACGAGCTGGAGGCTATCTGCTTTTGCTGAGTCAGAAATGGTGCCGAGCAATTCGGAATCCACCATGTCTCCCACATAAACACGCAAGGGCTGGGGAAGTTTCAGGCCCGGATCCGTCTGGCGAAACACATGCATCACCAGCATGGCTGCACGGCTTGGCCCTGCCACAGCCAGCCCTGCCCCACCCGGAGGCACGTCATGCGCCAGCCGCTCCAGAGCAGATGTCAGAACGCCAAAATATGTACGCGCGCCTTCCCGGCCAAACTCAGAGCTGTACACGAGTTGTCCGGCGGCATCCGTGACATAAACAAATTCAAATCCGAACTGCGTGCCAAGCGGCTGCCCCAGCATCGCATGAATGCGCGCATAGTCCTGATGAATAAGGCTTGCCAGAGTGTCCTTCTCGGCAGCCGTTTCCATTGCAGCACCCGCCATGGCAGAGGCATGGCTGGAGATCGCATAACGCACGGAAGCCTGCTTGCGCGCAGCTGTCTCGGCATCAAAATAGCCGGCAATATTCTTCAGGCCAACCGCCGCACCGCCCAGCAGCACGGCAAAGACGATGACACCCGCAACAATGGGTTGGCACAAAAGAGCCTGTAATCGTCGTAAAATGATACGACCCCCTTAACCGCCCAGCTCATACGCTTGCGCGCGGCAATCTGCCGGAACCAATGCGCGCCAATTATGTCCAATAGTTGCCATTCAGGTGCAAGCGCTTAAATGACCGCAGAGATATTTTGCCGGTGCATAAAAGCGATATGGATAATTACACATCGGGGCTCTGCACAACCACTGATGGGCCTTCGATCTCAGGGCCATGTGAACCACAAGGTCGCCAACCCCAGGAATGCCAGGAATCCCACGACATCCGTGACCATGCTCACAAATACGCCCGATGCCACAGCCGGATCGAGCTTGAGCCGTGAGATGATGATGGGAATGAGAATACCGAACAGGCCGGCGGATACCATATTCAGCACCAGTGCTGCCGAGATGACGATACCCAGATCGATGCTGGCAAACCACAGCGATGCGATAATGCCCAGCAAACAGGCCAGCACCAAACCATTGAAGAGCCCGACCAGCACCTCGCGCAAGACCACGCGCCGGGCATTGTGACTGCTCAGATCGCGCGTGGCGAGCGCCCGCACGGCCACGGTCATGGTCTGCGTGCCCGCATTTCCACCCACGGAGGCAACGATGGGCATGAGGACGGCCAGCGCCACCATTTTCTCGATCGTGCCCTCGAACAGGGAAATGATAGAGGATGCCACGAAGGCCGTACCAAGATTTATTGTCAGCCACGGCAGCCGGCTGCGTGCGGTATAAGCAACTGTATCTGAAAGCTCTTCGTCGCTGCCCACACCAGCCAACGCGCGCAGATCCTCGTCAGCCTCTTCCTGGATGACGTCCACCACGTCATCGATGGTGATGACGCCGACAAGACGGCCAGCCTCATCCACCACGGGTGCAGAAACCAGGTTGTAGCGCTCGAACATGCGCGCCACGTCTTCCTGATCATCGGAGGTTTGCACCACCTGCGGCTGACGCTCGGTCTTCACCGCCGTCATCAGGGCCGGGCGGCGTGTGCGCAGCAATCTGTCCAGGGAAACAGAGCCGACTAATCGATAGGCAGGATCTACGATGAACACCTCATAGAAGGTATCCGGCAGGTCCGCAGTTTCGCGCATGTAGTCGATGGTGCGTCCAACAGTCCAGAACGGCGGTACAGCGATGAATGCGCTTTGCATGCGCCGGCCGGCGCTCTCTTCCGGATAATCCAGTGAACGTTGCAGCGCCACGCGTTCCGGCGCAGGCATATGCTCCAGAACCGCAGAGACATCCTCCTCGGGCAGATCCTCAAGGATGTAGACCGCATCATCCGAGGCCAGTGCCCGCAGTCCCTGCGCCACCGTGCGAGGAGACAGGCCGTGCAATATCTGCACCCGGACTGTTTCATCGATCTCGGTCAGCGCAAGAAAGTCGAAACTTGTGCCGAGAAGCTCGATCAGTCGGCGGCGCTCTTCCCCGTCCAGCGCTTCCAGCAGACCGCCCATGTCCGCTTCGTGAAGGTCTGCGACAATGGCCTTCAGCGCATCCACATCCCGCGCTTCGATGGCTTCGACCACACGGTCCCGGAATGCCTCGGTGATACTGTCTTCGTTATCCCGCAGGTCAGGCATGGAATCGACGCGACTCGCGTCGGCGGGATCTAGCTCCTCGCTCATGTTCGCTCCTGATGCGGAAAAGGGTGGGTGCGCGGCTCGACAAGGCCAGAACCCATGAACGGGGACATGACCGGCGAGACGGGGCACTATGCCTGCCTCTAACCATCAATCCGGCTTTAGGGAAGTCACATCCGCGCGGGTCAGAGCCGAGATCTGCAAGAAAAGCGGGCCGTGGCCCAATGGCCACGCTCCACCGCGCTATTTTCAACCAACCTGCATGCTGGCATGTCAGAGCTTCTTTTTCTGAGCGAGAGCCGCCAGCTTTTTCAGGACATCAAGCGTCCCCTTCAGCCGCGCTTCAGCTGAAGCCCATTCGCGCATGAACACCACCTTAAAATCCGGACGCACCTTTGCTGCTGCACCTTCATTGGCAATCAGCTTCACAAGGCCGGAGGGGTCCGAAAATTCATTCTTGCGGAAGCCAAGAACCACGCCCTTCGGGCCAGCATCCACCTTCTCCACATTGGCCGCACGCGCCAGTGCCTTGATCTTGGCCAGTTGCAGAAGCTGCGCCACTTCCGGCGGAGCGGTGCCAAAGCGGTCGGTCAACTCCGCACCGAAGGCATCAATGTCCTGATCTTCCTGAAGATCTGCCAGACGGCGATACAGTGCCAGACGCACATACAGGTCTGCCACATACTCCTCAGGGATGATGACCGGAATGCCGATGGTAATATTGGGCGACCACTTGTCATCGACATAATCAGTGATGCCGGCCTTGAGGTGCGCAATCGCCTCCTCCAGCATCTCCTGGTAAAGTTCGTAGCCCACTTCCTTGATATGACCAGACTGCTCATCGCCCAGCAGATTGCCCGCGCCGCGAATATCCAGATCATGGCTTGCAAGCTGGAAGCCCGCACCAAGCGTTTCAAGAGATTGCAACACCTTCAGCCGCCGCTCCGCCTGCGCCGTCATCGGCCGGTTTTCGGGTACGGTGAAGATGGCATAGGCCCGCGCCTTCGCCCGGCCCACACGCCCGCGTAGCTGATAAAGCTGCGCGAGACCGAACATATCCGCCCGATGCACAATCAGTGTGTTCGCATTGGGCACATCAAGCCCGGATTCCACGATGGTGGTAGAGAGCAGCACATCATATTGCCCGTCATAGAAAGCGGTCATGATGTCTTCCAGTGCGGTTGCCGCCATCTGCCCATGGGCAACGGCAACCTTCACCTCTGGCACCGCGGCGGCGAGGAAATCGCGCACCTCAGCCAGATTCTCGATACGCGGCACCACATAGAAGCTCTGCCCGCCACGATAGCGCTCGCGCAGCAGCGCTTCACGTACGATCAGCGGATCAAATGGCGTCACGAAGGTCCGCACGGCAAGACGATCCACCGGCGGCGTGGCAATGATGGAGAGTTCGCGCACGCCGGTCATGGCCAGTTGCAATGTGCGCGGAATGGGAGTTGCTGTCAGGGTCAGCACATGCACTTCGGCGCGCAACTGCTTCAGCCGCTCCTTGTGCGACACGCCGAAATGCTGCTCCTCATCCACAATAACGAGGCCGAGATCGCGGAACTGGATGGTCTTGCTCAGGAGCGCATGGGTGCCGACAACAATATCCACCGTGCCGTCTGCAAGCCCCTTCTTCACAGCCGTCAGCGCCTTACCCGTGACCATGCGTGAGGCCTGCCCCACATTCACCGGCAAGCCGTGGAAACGATCGCTAAAGGTCTTGAAATGCTGTCGGGCCAGCAATGTGGTGGGCACCACTACGGCCACCTGCTTGCCGGAAAGCGCGGAGACAAAGGCCGCGCGCAGCGCGACCTCGGTCTTGCCAAACCCGACATCTCCGCACACCAGCCGATCCATCGGATGACCGGAAGCCAAATCCTCCAGTACGGATTCGATGGCGGCATCCTGATCGTCCGTCTCCTCATAGGGAAAGCGGGCGCGGAATTCATCATAGAGCCCGGTTGCAGGCTCCAGCTTCGGCGCTTCGCCAAGCTGGCGCTGGGCGGCAAGCTTGATGAGAGCAGACGCCATCTCAAGGATGCGCCGCTTCATCCGCGCCTTGCGGGCCTGCCATGCCCCGCCACCCAGCTTATCAAGCTGGGCTTCGGTCTCTTCCGAACCATACCGGCTCAGAAGTTCCAGATTCTCAACCGGCAGGAACAGCTTGTCGCCACCCGAATAGTGAAGCTCCAGACAATCGCGCGGCTCCCCCACGGCCGTGATGGTTTTAAGGCCAATGAAGCGGCCGATGCCGTGGTCCACATGCACCACAAGATCCCCGGCCGTCAGCGCGGTGAGTTCGGAGATAACATCCTGCGGCTTGCGGGCCTTGCGCTTGGGGCGCACCAGCCTGTCACCCAGAATGTCCTGCTCGCCGATAACAGCGAATTCCGGCGTCTCGAACCCGGCTTCCACCCCAAAGACCGCCAGCACCGCCTGATTGCGCGGAATGGCTCCAAGCAGGCCGAACCTGGATATCGGGGTGGAACTGGTCAGCCCGTGGTCAGCTAGAACAGTTCCCAGCCGCTCACGAGACCCCTCAGACCAGCCGGCGAGGATAACTTTCTTGTTCTTCTGAAGCTCGCGCACATGGGCCACGGCCGCATCGAAGACATTCCCCTCGGGATCGGCCCGCTCCACAGCGAAAGAACGGCCCTTGATTCCTTCAAGGTCGATGACAGTGCCCGCACGCCCATCAAGCGCGGCAAAGGGGCTTATGGAAGCCAGCCGGGTCGCTGCGATATGCGCGCTCCACTCATCTCCGGTGAGATAAAGCTGCTTTGTCGGCAAGGGATTATAGACAGTGCTGCTCACGGCCTGTTCCAGCGCATCCTTGCGGGCGCTGTAATAATCCTTGATCTGCGCCACGCGCTCGCCGGCCGCCTCCTGCGCCAGCGAGTCCAGCAGCATTGGACCACCGTCCAGATAATCGAACAGCGTATCCATGCCCTCATGGAACAGCGGCAGCCAATGCTCCATGCCGGCATGCCGGCGACCTTCGCTCACCGCCTCATAGAGCGTATCGCCCTTCTGTGCTGCTCCAAACTGCGCCACATAGGCCATGCGGAAACGGCGCATCGTATCGGTTGTGAGCTGAAACTCAGCCATCGGCACCAGATCCAGCGCCCGCAACTGCCCCGTGGTGCGCTGGGTTTCAGGATCGAATGAGCGGATGCTTTCCAGCGTATCGCCGAAGAAATCGAGACGGATCGGCGTCTCATAACCGGGCGGGAACAGATCGATCAGCCCACCACGCACCGCATATTCGCCCGTATCCCGCACCGTGGAGTTGCGCATGAAGCCATTGCGCTCCGCCCATTCCGCCACCCCATCCAGCGCGATGGAATGCCCGGGCGCGGCTGAAAGCGATTGCGCCGCCACCAAAGCCTTGGCCGGCACACGCTGCACCGTGGCATTCACGGTGGTGAGCAGCACACTTGCACCGCCGCCCTTCACCCGCGACAGCCGTGCCAATGTCGCCATGCGCCGGGCTACAATGGCCGGGTTGGGCGATGCACGGTCATAAGGCAGGCAATCCCATGACGGGAAAGAGAGCAGTTCCAGCTCTGGCGCGAAGAAGGCCAATCCGCGTTCCAGAGCGGCCAGGCGTTGCCCATCCCGGCACACAACTGTGAGGCTGGGCCAGGGTGCATCCTTCTCCGCCGCGATGGCACGAGCCAGATCTGCCACAACCATCGCTTCCATCCCGTCCGCAACACGCGAGAACAGGACAGACCGGCCTTTGACCAGCGCTTCGGCAAGCTGACGGGGGCGCTTCACAGGGCAGACTCCGGGGCAAAATGCGGCCCATCACAGGTTAGGCCGCTTCACTGGCAGGTTCGGGCGGAAAGTGTGGTCGATTATTCCTGCAGGCCACGGCCGGAATAATGGAAGTCTTTCATCTTGTGGAACAGCGGCGTGTCATATTCGGCCGGCAACGGCACTGTCTCGCTCACCCACGAGAAGACATCATGGTCCTGCGCATCGACCAGATGCTCGAACTGATCCAGCTCGCTTTCCGAGAGATTGCCGATTTCCGCATCAGCATAACGCCCCATCACGAGGTCCATTTCCCGGATGCCACGATGCCAGGCGCGATACAGCAAGCGGCGACGGCGCGGGTCAAGATCAGCACTGGAACGCGGGGAGCCGTTCATGAAGACACTCTCCAAAGCAGAAAAGCGGCCGGGCCTGAGCCCGTCCGTGATGAATGCTTATAAGTGCGGGAGGCCCGCTTTGCCAGAGCCCGGCCCGGACATGAAACTGAACCGGCAGTGCCATTGCGCCCAAGCTCTACTTTTTCGCGAAGGCCTGAGCAAGCTTGGTCATCTGCGGCTCATCCGTCATGTCCAGCCGCAAGGGGGTCACCGAAATCCGGCCTTCATCTAGTGCGCGCAGATCAGAACCGGGCGCTGTATTTGGCGGAGAACGGTCAAAGGCAATCCAGTAATAAGGAATGCCACGCCCATCATAACGCGGATCAATCTTCATGATCTGCTGGTCACGCCGGCCCTGGAAGGTGGCCACGATGTCCGTCACCTCATCCGGCGCGCGATCCGGGAAATTCACATTCATGATGATGCCAGACGGAATCCCCTCATCCAGCAACCTGCGCACAACACGCGCACCATGGGCCTGCGCCACCTCATAAGTGGGGTTCGAACGGTTCGCGAAGCTGTGAGCCTGAGAAAGAGCGATGGAGGGAATGCCCAGAATAGTCCCCTCAATGGCCCCAGCCACTGTGCCGGAATAGCTCACATCTTCCGCAATATTCTGGCCGCGGTTGACACCCGAGAGCACCAGATCCGGTGGATTATCACGCATCAGGTGACGCACAGCCAGAATGACGCAATCCGTCGGCGTGCCTTTCACGGCAAACCGCTGAGGGCCAATCTGGCGCAGGCGCAGCGGATCTGACAGGGACAGGGAGTGGGCCACGCCGGACTGGTCTGACTCAGGTCCCACCACCCACACATCATCCGTGAACTCACGGGCAATGCGAGCGCAGACATCGATGCCGGGTGCGTTGATGCCATCATCATTCGTGACCAGGATACGCATGGTGCGCTCGCCCTTTCGTGTTTTGATCCGCGCTCAGGAGAGCTTTTCGATCAGCTTCAGCCCGCCCATGTAAGGCGCCAGCACATCTGGCACCGCCACGGAGCCATTTTCCTGCTGATAGGTTTCCAGAACGGCCACCAGCGCCCGGCCAACGGCAACGCCGGAGCCATTCAGCGTGTGCACGAACTGCGGGGACTTTTCCCCCTTCGGGCGGAAACGCGCATTCATGCGGCGGGCCTGAAAATCACCACACACCGAGCAGGACGAAATCTCACGATAAGCCTGCTGGCCCGGCAGCCACACCTCGATGTCATAGGTCTTGCGTGAGGCAAAGCCCATGTCACCCGTGCACAGGGTCATGACACGGAAAGGCAGATCGAGCTTTTTCAGCACGGCCTCTGCGCAGGAGAGCATGCGCTCCAGTTCATCCAGCGCGGTCTGCGGCGTGGTGACGGAGACCATCTCCACCTTGGTAAACTGATGCTGGCGGATCATGCCCCGCGTATCACGGCCGGCAGAGCCTGCCTCAGCCCGGAAGCACTGGGTCAACGCTGTGAAACGCAGCGGCAGTTCTTCTTCTGTCAGAATGCTGTCGCGCACCAGATTAGTCAGCGGCACCTCGGCGGTAGGGATCAGCCACAGACGGTTGCCGAGCTGGGCATTGCGGACATGGGCCGCAAGATTGGCCTTCTCCAGCGCCGTCTTGGGGTCCACACCGGTTGCAATCAGCGCACTCACTTGCTCGGCCACTGCGGCCTGCGCCTGTTCCAGCGCGAGATCAAACTCTTCGGTGCGGAAAGTGGGGAACTGGTCGTTCTCGAACTTCGGCAGTTGCGCCGTGCCATACATGGCATCGTCACGCACCAGCACAGGCGGGTTCACTTCCAGATAGCCATGCTCCTGGATGTGGGTATCAAGAAAGAGCTGTCCCAGTGCACGTTCCAGCCGTGCCAGCGGCCCCTTATTGACCACGAAGCGAGCACCCGAAAGACGGGCAGCGGCTTCAAAGTCCATCTGGCCCAGGCTTTCGCCAACCTCGAAATGCTGGCGAGGCGTGAAGCTATAGCTGCGCGGCGCACCGAAACGATGGTCCTCGCGCTCCACATTGCCCGCTTCATCCGTGCCCAGTGGCACCTCGGGAAGCGGCAGGTTTGGCGTGGAGGAAAGGACACTATCGAGCATCTTTTCCACCGATCGCACTTCATCCTCGAGGGCTGGCAGCTCCGCCTTGAGCTTCGACACCTCGTCCATCAATGCAGTGGCGCGCGCTTCATCCTTCGCAGCTTTGGCCGCACCAATTTCCTTGGAAGCCGCGTTGCGCCGGGCCAACACATTTTCCTGCGTGGTCACGGCCGCACGGCGCTGCTCATCCAGCCCGATCAGCTTCTTCGCCAGCAGATCGGCCCGCATTCTCGCATCTTCGGAATCACCGCCGCGGCGGGAAAGACCTGAAACGAAATCTGCCGGTTGCTCGCGAATCCACTTGATATCGTGCATGGCCTCACTCCGTCGCCGAGCACCCATCGACGCAAATGCCGTTCGGGCGCACGCAAATATTTCCCCGCCTCCCGCACAACGGAAGGCTTGGGGCTGTTTTCTGATAATGAGGGAAACCGTCCTCAGTCGGCGTCAGATACGCTCGCGGCTTTCGCGTCGTCTTCTGCCTTCCGGCGCTTTTCGACTGCCCCCACCAGATAGACCGATACCTCGTAGAGAAGGAGGGTCGGGAGGGCAAGGGCGAGTTGGCTGACAACATCTGGCGGCGTGAGAATGGCAGCCAGAATAAAGATGCCGACAATGGCGTAGCGACGCGCCTTGCGCAGCATTTGCTGCGTCACCAGACCGATCTGCGCCAGCAGGGTGAGAATGACGGGAAGCTGGAAGCACAGGCCAAAAGCCAGAATGAGGGTCGTGATCAACGACAGATATTCGGACACCCGTGGCAGCAGAGAAATTTCCGCATGCCCGTCCCCACCAACCTGCTGCATGCCGAGGAAGTACATCATCGCCATGGGCATGGCGATGAAATAGACAAATGCGGCCCCGACCAAAAAACAAACAGGCGTGGCGATGAGATAAGGACGAAAAGCGGCCCGCTCATCCCGATACAGTCCCGGTGCCACGAACATGTAGACCTGTATCGCGATAATGGGGAACGAGAGGAATGCAGCCCCGAACAGCGCCAGCTTAATCTGCGTGAACAGAAACTCCTGCGGCGCGGTATAGATGAGCTTCATGCCCGGTGCGAAATCCGTGGCGAACTCATAAGGCCAGAGCAGGATATTGTAGATTTTCTTTGCGAGCATGAAGCACGCAAAAAAGCAGATCAGAAACGCGACCACCGACTTGATAAGTCGAGAACGCAATTCGATCAGATGCTCAACAAGCGGCGCCTTGGAGGCATCGACCTCGTCCCCGGCGGATACGTTATGCTCGTTCATGGAGTGCTGGCCGCTCATGATGCCGTGTTGGATGGGGCAGCCGCATGCGCAGGCCGGGCCAGCGTATCAGATTCCTCAACCGCCACACTCACATCGGCACCCTCGGTAAGAGACGGCAGAGGCAGTTCGGCGCGCTCTAGTGGCGAGGGCGGAACAGGAGGCAGAAGATCGTGATCCTGCACCGGTTCAGGCAGCGCCTTTGCAACGGATGCGCGGATTTCATCCCGCACCGCCTGCAACGGATCATGTGTGGCTGCATCTGTTACAGCAGCCGCATCTTTTACTTCTGCTGACGGTGTTTCGGGAATAGACAAAGCGGCAGTTGCGCCCATGACACTGGCGCGAATCTCATCCCGCACACTGCGTAACGGATCGAACAAATCCTTGGCCTTAGCCGGCATGGCTTTTTTTGCCACGTCCGTCACCTTGGCAATTTCATCGCGCATCTCAGCCACATCAGCATCGCGCAACGCATCCTGAAACTGACCCTGAAAGTCACTGGCCATACGCCGGACGCGCGTCAGGGTGCGCCCCACGGTGCGTAACACCGCGGGCAGTTCCTTGGGGCCAATGACGATCAGCGCAACAATGCCGATCAGCATCAGCTCCGTCCAGCCGATCTCAAACATAAGCGCCTCGGGCCGACGGCGGTGCCGCCCTTTTCAGAAGAACGCGAACAGCCGGAATCAGACCGGCTTCTTCTCCGCTTCGGCGCTTGTCGTGGCCTGATGCGAAAGCGGGCGCGGTGGCTCGGTTGTGCCAGCCGCAGGCTTGGCGACGTCTTCGTCTTCCGCCATGCCCTTTTTGAACGATTTAATGCCCTTTGCCACGTCGCCCATCAGATCCGAAATCTTGCCGCGACCGAACAGAAGGAGCACCACAACAAGCACAACGAGCCAGTGCCAGATGCTCAGTGAACCCATCTCGTTACCCTCCGAGAGGTATTTCTCTCCCGCCGTGGAACCGGCCGGGACTCTTTATCAATGACGACTCTATGCATCTCAGGCGGCGAAAACAAGGACGCACGCGCAACGGGATGCAGCGGTACACGACAAGATGATGGGATGGCGGCGTCTTTCAGGCTTCCCCATTGTCATCCGGCGTCTCGGAGACAAGCGTGAAATCAAGCGGCGCATCCAGCGGCTCCTCATCCTCCATGGGCTCCAGATCGTCGGATGGCATCGGAATCGTGAAGCTTGGAGGAATGCGCCCATCCAGCAGGCCGGCCCCCTTCAGTTCATCCACGCCCGGAAGATCCTGTACAGAATCAAGCCCGAACTGAATGAGGAAGGCGGGCGTCGTGCCATAGGTCACGGGCCGGCCGGGCGTACGGCGGCGACCACGCAGACGAATCCAACCGGTCTCCAGCAACACATCCAGCGTCCCGCGCGAGGTGGAGACGCCCCGAATCTCCTCGATTTCCGCCCGGGTCACCGGCTGGTGGTAGGCGATAATGGCCAGAACCTCGACCGCAGCACGCGACAATTTGCGCTGCTCTGGCACAAGGTCTGTCAGAACCAGAGCCAGATCCGGGGCCGTGCGCAGCATCCAGCCTCCGGCCACACGCAGAATATTCACACCGCGCGGCGTATAATCCTGAACCAGCGCCGCCATCAGCGCATCAATATCTGCCTTCGCGGAAAGGTGCGGTTTCAGCGCAGCGGCGGTGACTGGCCCCGGCGCGGTAAACAGCAGCGCTTCGATCACCCTCAAATCCTGCGCGAAAACGAAGGCGCGCTCATCATCAGGGCGCACATCGAACAGATCGATCCGGGGTGCGGGGCGTTTCATGCACCCTCCCCTGACGAAACCGACGCGGCAGGGCGGGCCCGCAACCAGAGCGGTGCGAAAGGCGCATCCTGGCGAATATCCAGCACACCCTCACGGACCATTTCGAGACTTGCGGAAAAGCTGGAGGCCAGCGCTGTCGTCCGCTGATCTGGCCGTGCGGTATATTCCAGCAAAAACTGGTCCAACCGCATCCAGTCCATCAGAATGTCTGCGCCCAGCAATCTTTCCAGCCTTGCACGCGCATCAGCCAGCGACCAGACCGCACGAATTTTGAGGGTGACGGCGGAAAGCGCCTGCGTCTGGCGCTGAATGGCATAGGCGCTGAGCAGGTCATAAAGACTGGCCGTATAAATCACCGGGCGCGAGGCTTCATTCTCCACCTCCGGGATGGTGCGGGGAAACACGTCACGCCCCATTTGTGCCCGGCCCATCAACCGCGCGGCGGCATCCCGAATCCGCTCCAGATGGTGCAGACGACGAGCAAAAGCTGCTGCCAGTTCCTCGGCGCTCGGCCCCTCTTCCTGTGGCGGAGCCGGCAACAGGAGGCGGGATTTAAGGTAAGCCAGCCATGCCGCCATCACCAGATAATCCGCGGCCAGCTCCAGCCGTCCACTCCGCGCCTGCTCAATGAAAGCGATATATTGATCCGCAAGAGCAAGAATGGAAATTCGGCTGAGGTCCACCTTCTGCGTGCGCGCCAGAGCCAGCAACAGATCAAGCGGCCCCTCGAACCCATCCACATCGACAACGAAGGCCCCCTCATCCCCTTCTTCCGGGGAGACGCCCCTTGGAAGTTCGAAGGTGTCTTCGTCTGTCGTCATGCTCAGGCCACGAAACCGATGCGGCGGGCAACGTCTGCTCGCAGCGCGACGGCATCGATTTGTCCGGCAGGCTTGCGCAGGGCCAGCGCACGCCCGGCGCGCTCTGCGGCCACGCCAGCAAGCACAGGCGCATGCGCGGCGATGATTTCCATCTCATCCATCCGGCCATTGCAGTGCAGAAGCATATCGCATCCAGCCGCGATGGAACTGGTGCAGCGTGTGGCCATATCACCCGCCAGTGCGCCCATGGAGAGGTCGTCGCTCATCAACAAACCATCAAAGCCGATCTGCCCGCGAATGATCTCATCAATCACCAGCTTTGAGGTGGTTGCGGGAGCATTCGGGTCGAGGTCGGCATAGACCACATGTGCGGTCATGGCCATGGGAAGGTTCGCGACAGCGCGGAAGGCGGCAAAATCAGCCTGCTCCAGTTCCGCACGCGGGGCATGCACCACTGGCAGTTTTTCATGGCTGTCCACGGGGGCACGGCCATGGCCGGGGATATGCTTGATGATGGGCAGAACGCCGCCATCCAGCAGCCCTTCCGCCGCCGCACGCGCCAAAGCGGAAACCGCCTCCACCGTTTCACCATAAGCACGGTTGCCAATGATGCCGTGACCATCAGGATGGCGCAGATCGACCACGGGCAGGCAGTCAACATCAATGCCGAGTGCCGCAAGATCGGCAGCCAGTGCGCGCGAGTTCAACCGCACGGCTTGAAGCGCGCCAACCTTGTCTTTCAAATAGAGCGCACCGAAAGCCTCGCCGGGTGGGTACGACGCCCAGTGCGGCGGCCGCAGGCGCTGCACGCGCCCGCCCTCCTGGTCTATCAGCACCGGCGCGTTCCAGCCCACGGCATCGCGCAACTCGCAAACCAGCGCACGGATCTGCTCCGGCGTCTCCACATTGCGGGCGAACAGGATGAAACCCCATGGCTGGCTGGCGGCAAAAAATGCCTTTTCCTCACCCGTAAGAGTGAGACCTGAACAACCCGCGATAAAGGCCAGTGACGTCATGTTCTGTTCCTGCACCGCCACAGCCTGAAAGAGCCATCAGACTATGGCAAAGACTGCATTGCCGTGATCCTGCCCCGGCCAGCAGATGGTTTCATCCGTGGTATGAAGTGCGCCCATGTGGCCCGTCAAGCGGGACGACCCCAGGCTTTCAGCGACAGGCGCATACACAAGGCACACCGCCTCACAAAACAAAACGGCCGGGAATGACCCGGCCGCTCTGATATTCTCATTGCTCGGACCAGACCGCTCAGAGACCTGCCACATAGCTGCTGGGGTCTACCGGCGTGGAGCCCTTGCGGATTTCAAAGTGAAGCTGCGGCGACTGGACATTGCCGGTCTGCCCGGCCTTGGCGATGATCTGGCCGCGACGCACGGTCTCACCGCGCTTCACCGTCAGTTCGCTATTGTGGGCATAGGCGGTCACATAACCATCCGCGTGCTTCACCAGCACGAGGTTGCCATAGCCCTTCAGCTCGTTGCCGGAATAGGCCACGACGCCATCTTCGGCAGAACGAACAGCCGTGCCGGCAGGCACCGCGAAGTTCACACCTTCATTGCGTGTGCCACCCGGCTTTGGCCCGAAGCCGGCGATGACGCGACCACGAACCGGCGCACGGAACTGTGGCCCGCTACCTGCCTTGCGCGGCTCATCATCCACCTTATCCACCGCTTCAGCCACGCTGGCTGGCGCAGCAACTTTCGTAGCAGCAGGTGTGGCCGGCGGTACGATTGTAGCCACCGGTGCAGCCGCTGTCGGAGCGGGGTTTGCCGGAGGAAGAGCGGCAGCAACGACTGGACGTGCAGCCGGTGCAGGAACAGCTGCCGCCTGCGCCTGAAGCGTGGTGGGCTGCAGAGCGGCATTCTGTGGTGCAGAAGCCTGCCCTGAAGGCAGATTCGCCGCCGCCACGCCCTGCGCGACGGACGAGGCCTGAGGAATGGTCAGAGACTGACCTGTGCGCACGGTGTTACCGGGCGCAATGCCATTTGCCGCAGCAAGGGCAGCAGGCTGCACATTATAACGTTGAGCAACGGAGTTCAGCGTTTCGCCCCCTTCCACCAGATGGGAACCCATGCGCGTGGCTGTCTGGACGCCAGAATTATAGGTCTGCTGTGCGCTGCCATAGAGCTGCTGGCCGGAAGCGGCGTAAGAGGCCGCCTGGCCCGCATATGGCTGGGCTGCACTGTAAGCCTGGTTAGCAGCAGCACCATACGCCTGATTGGCATAAGGCTGTATGCCGCCCTGCCCCGCACCCACCGGAGCCGGCGCACGGCCCGCCATGGAGCCGAGAGAGCCAGTCACATCAGGAGCGGCCTGCTGGCCGGTAAAACGACCGACATCGGAGCTGCACCCGGCAATCGCGCCGGAAACGAGTCCGAGCACGGCTACTCGCGCGAAGACGTTACGCCCTCTGGTCCCGCATGATTTACGCATTTGCTCGTACTCGCACGCCACATATGAACATGGGGCCATTAGAAGGGGCAGGCGTAAATGTGACCTTAAGGGAACGGGCTCGTTTTCAACTCTTCACGTCTTTCAGAAACACGTTGCATGAATGTCACACAGCCATTCCTGCCTTGACCCTGCCGCCATTTCCAGCCCTAAGAAGTGCGCGTCTGCGCTGCGGCACCCTGTAGACGGCGCAGCCATGCCTCACCACGGATTTGACATGACGCTGGATCAGATCGCCCAGGACCTCTTCACCGCCCTGCGCTTCTATTCCCGCCTTCCAACCCCGCGTCCGGCGGATGAGGCACAGGCCTGGGCTCCACCAGATATGGACCGCATGGCCTATGCCATTCCGCTTGCTGGCGCTGTGATGGGCCTTTTGGGCGGGTTGACCCTGTTTTTGGGTGCGCTGGCCGGATTTCCGGATTTTCTTTCTGCCACGCTTGCCTTGACCGTTCTGGTGCTGGCCAGCGGAGCCATGCATGAAGACGGATTGGCAGATACAGCCGATGGCTGGGGTGGCGGGCGCGACATCGCCCATCGCCTCACCATCATGCGGGATAGCCGCGTGGGCAGCTATGGTGCTCTGGCGCTGGTACTCTCCCTGCTGCTGCGCTTGGGTGCATTGATGGCGCTGATGGAAGCCTTCACACCAATACAGGCGGCCCTCGCGCTTGTGGCGGCATCTGCATTCTCGCGAGCTACTGGCATTTTGATGCTGCGTGCTCTGCCTTCCGCCCGCACGGACGGCGCTTCCGCCTCATTCGGGCAGCCCTCGCACAAGGCCGCGCTGACCTGCGCACTGATGGCTGCCCTGATCGTTGCGGTCATCCTCATCCCGACATTCGGGGTTGGCGCCACCTTCGCCGGCATCATTGCCCCTCTGGCCGCTCTTTATGTGATGATGCGTGCATCAAACAGGCTTCTGGGCGGACAGACTGGCGATGTCGCGGGGGCCACACAGCAGATCAGTGAGATTGTGTTCCTGCTGGCCGTGCTTATCTTTGCCTGAGGCCAATGATCGAATGTCCTGCGCATCTGGCGAGTCTTTCGGCAACCGTGCCGTATGCTGACCAGCGCGCAGATGGAAACCTCCCGGCACCGAAAAACCGGGTACCCGGTTCAAACTCCAGCCTGAGCAGGGAGCGATGCTCATGCCCACCCCGCACAGTTCGCCCATGCCCAGCATGCAAACGCCATGCGTGCGCGTCTGTGTGCTTGCTCCGAACGCCGGCCCATGTCTCGGCTGCGGGCGCACGCTGGATGAAATTTCCGGCTGGCCCTATTTCACCCCGCAGCAGCGAGAAGGCATCATGGCAGACCTGCCGTCCCGTCTTGCGGTGTTGCGGGCCGAACGCAAGGCACGCAAGGAGCACCGCGCATGAGAGGCGGAAACACTCTGCTCATCATCCTGCTTGCAGGTCTGCTGATCGGCCTGATCATACTGGTCACCCACCACGATCAGGGTCAGGTGGCAGGCATCAGCACGGAACAGTTCGGCCAGCTTGTGGTGCTGCTGTCCATCGGCATCTTCATAGGAGCGGGCGTATGGCGCGGCACGCGGGGACGGCTGCCGCAATCCCTCACGGCTATCGTGTTCTGGCTTGTGATCGCTCTGCTGCTGGCTATTGCTTACTCATACAAAGATATGTTTCCGCAGTTCAGCGGTGCGATGGAGGCAGGCGAATGGCTTGTATCGGCAGCCGCCCGCTCCTCTCTCCTGCTCTTCGCTTAAGCCATATCCCGAAGCCGCCCCCTACTTCGAACCGTAACCGCCTCAGATCATCTCCAGCGGACGTTTGCGGTTAGGTGGCGGAAAAGTGGCATCGATAGCGGCGAGATCATCCGCATCCAGCCGAATTTCAAGAGCGCGCACATTCGCTTCCACATGCGCGACATGACTGGTTTTGGGTATGGCAATCACATCGGGCCGATGCATCACCCAAGCCAGGGCCACCTGGAAAACGCTTGCATCATGCTTTCGCGCGATGCTCTCCAGCGCACCGCCCTTTGGAAGAATGGCCTGCTCCAGCGGGCTGTATGCCATCACCGGAACAGCCTGCGCCTGAAGCATCGGAAACAGATCAAACTCCGGCCCCCGACGCGTGACATTGTAAAGCACCTGATTGGTGGCGCAGGCTTGCCCACCGGCCTCGGCCAGATCGTCCATGTCGGCGACATCAAAATTGCTGACACCCCACATGCGAATCTTGCCTGCGGCCTGAAGCGCCTCGAACCCCATCAGGGTCTCTTCAAGCGGAATATCCTCGCGCCAGTGCAGCAGATACATGTCCAGCCGGTCTGTTCCCAAGCGTCGCAGGCCGCGTTCACAGGCTGCGACGACGCCGGTCTGGCTTGCGTTGTGGGGATAGACCTTGCTGACCAGGAAAACCTCATCACGTTGCCCTGCGATCGCCTCGCCCACCAGAATCTCGGCCTCACCCTCGCCATACATCTCGGCCGTGTCGATCAGGGTCATCCCCAGCTCCAGCCCCCTGCGCAATGATGCAATTTCCTGCGCACGTAACTTCGGGCTCTCCGCCATTTTCCATGTTCCCTGCCCAAGCACGGGAACATGTGCCCCATTTGGCATTTGAACGGAGCGGTTCATCGTTCCCTCCCTGAATCGATTCCAGTTTTCTGACAATGTGGATGCAAAGTATGGGTGCGAATGGACAGTTTTGGAAAATCTCGTGAAAAGTCTGTTCACCCAGAAATATAGAGCTGGCAACGAACCGATGAGGATATCCACAAGCCATGCCGCCCATGTGACACGACCTGCTTGACGGGGAAAATCAGCTTCTATATCTACCGCATCACTCCGGCGGCGCTGAAATGCAGCGGTCGAAACGGGGGTGTAGCTCAGTTGGTTAGAGCGCCGGCCTGTCACGCCGGAGGTCGCGGGTTCGAGCCCCGTCACTCCCGCCATTTTATGAAAATCCTAAAATTGCAATCAGACTGATAATGACACACATGTTTTGTGTCTGTGACATCTGTTGGGTTTTCCCCCTACTGGGGCTGCCGCTTCACATAGCCGTTAGTGCTCTTGCCGCCCCCTCATCCCACTGCGAAACTGATGTCCCGAGCCTATGCTCGAACAGGACGCACGCGCAATGTCATCCATCTTCAGTGGGCTATCCGCCTTCTCCCTGACACCAACGAACGCCGAAGGCATCGTTGATGTGGATGCTCTCGCCATTCTTGTTGATCGCCTCGCCACGGCTGGAGTGGACTCCATTGGCTTGCTGGGAAGCACCGGCATTTATGCCTATCTCGATCGAAGCGAGCGCAAACGCGCACTCGCCGCAGGGTTGGAGGCTGCCGCCGGGCGCGTGCCCATCATCGTTGGCGTTGGCGCCCTCAGGACAAGCTGGTCACAGGAACTGGCCCGTGATGCCGAATGTGCCGGGGCTGCCGGTCTTCTTCTCGCCCCCATGTCCTATACGCCCCTGACACAGGATGAGGCCGCGCAGCATTATCTCGCCGTTTCCAGCGCAACCGAGCTGCCGCTGTGCATCTATAATAATCCGGGAACAACAGGCTTCCGATTTACCGCAGAACTGATCGGCCGACTCGCCGGCACACCCCGGATCGCAGCAATCAAGATGCCCCTTCCTGCAGACGGAGATTTCACCGGCGAACTCACCGCGTTACGGCAGCACACATTGGGAACATTCCGTATTGGCTACAGTGGCGACTGGGGAGCGGCATCGTCGCTTCTGGCAGGCGGTGCGGCCTGGTACAGCGTCGTCGCGGGCCTTCTCCCTGATATCGCGCTACGCCTGACACGGGCCGCGCAGGCCGGGCAGAAAGGCGACACAAGACATCTCAATACCGCCCTCACGCCTCTTTGGGAGTTGTTTCAGACATATGGCAGCCTGCGCATCATGTATGCGATCGCAGATCAGCTCAGCCTCAAGGTCGGCGATCCGCCTCTTCCGCTGCAACGTGTGGGCACAGACGTGACAACAAAGGTTGAGGCCGCTCTGGGCAACCTCGCAGCCGCCTGACTCCATCTCCAGCAAGCAGGCGTCCGGGGACCCATTTACCCCCCCTGAAGCGGATGGACGCGTCGCTATGGCGCGGCAACCGTCCCCTTCTTCTCCGCCATGAACTGCGCGCGCGCCAGCCCGGCGAAGCGACCATCCTGAGCCACCAGTTCATCGAAGTTGCCCTCTTCGACCACCCGGCCATGCTCAAACACCAGAATGCGGTCGGCGTTGCGGATGGTCGCCAGACGGTGGGCGATGACAAAGGTTGTGCGCCCGCGCATCACCTCATCCAGAGCGGCCTGCACCTTCACCTCTGTTGCAGCATCCAGCGCGCTCGTGGCTTCATCGAGAATCAGGATCGGTGAGTTCTTCAATATGGCCCGCGCGATCGAAAGACGCTGGCGTTCCCCACCAGAGAGCGCCCGCCCGCGCTCACCTACCAGTGCATCCAGCCCCATCGGGTTGCGCTCCACCAGTTCCAGCGCCTGCGCCCGCCGCAGGGCATCGCGAAGCTCGTCATCGGTTGCATCCGGCTTGCCGACGCGCAGGTTTTCCGCAATCGAGCGGTTGAAGAGCAGCGGTTCCTGAAACACCACGCCAATGGCAGAGCGCAGCGATTCCAGCGTCACATGTCGTAGATCCTGCCCATCAATGCGCACGGCTCCGGATTTCGGGTCAAACACACGGTGGAGCAGCGCCAGAGCAGTGGATTTACCCGCCCCCGTCGTGCCGACCATCGCGAAGGTCTGCCCCGGCCGCGCATGCAGGTTCACATTCTCCAGCGCCGGGCGCTTGCCATCATAGGAGAAACAGACCTGATCGAAGACCACATCGCCCTTCACATGCGCCAGCGGCTTCGCATCGGGAGCGTCGCGCACCGCACCCACCGTATCCAGAACCTGGAAGAACTGGGCGAGACGCGGGCCAGACATGAGCAACCGATTGAAAAAGCCGACGGTCGAATCCAGCTTGCCAATCAGCAGGTTTGCGAAGGCCACATAGGTGACAATCTCACCGATATTGGCCAGCCCCTGAATATAGAGCCATGTCCCCACCAGCAGGATAACCAGAATGGTGAGCGTGGTGGCCGCTCTGGTGGTCATGGACACCACCGCCCACCAGGAGAGCACGGGAATCTGGATGGCAAGCACACGATTCGCAGTGGTGCGCAGATCATTCACTTCAGCTTCAATGCGGGTGTAGCTTTGAATGACTGCCACATTACCCAGCGCATCTGCTGAACGCTCCGCGAGGCTGGAATTATGCTCCTCCACCTCCCGCTGCATCGTTTCAGTGCGCCGCACAACATAGCTCGTGACGAGACCGAAAACGACCATGAGCACGATGAGAATGAGGCCCAGCCGCCAATTGATATAGATGCCCACCGGCACCAGCACGATCAGCGAGATGATGGCCGCGCAATCCTCACGGAAGAAGGAGAGCCACAGGCCCCACAGGGCATTCACCCCTTCCAGCATCACTTTCAGCAGCCGGCCGGAATGGGTCTCTCCGTGATAGCTGAGAGGCAGCTTGAGCACGTGCTCAAAATATTGGGTCAATACCCCCAGACGGCGGCGATGAGAAAGCCTGTCCGCATGCAGGGAGATCATGACTCCCACAGCGATATTGAACAGGCCGAAACCCACCCAAGCGGCCAGAAGCGGGGTCATTTCGTCGAAAGTGGGAATACGCGCAGCGGTTTGTGCCTGCACCAGCGCTTCGATGATACGGCCAAACAGAATCGGCTCGGCAAACTGGGCCATGGCCAACGCCAGATTGGAAAGCGCCAGCACCGCGCCCATTTTCGCCTGAGGGCCAAGCAGTGCCAGCGCGCGCCAGTAAATCCGCAGCATGTTCATGAAATGAGTCCGACCAGAGTTGGCCGGAGAAGAGCCAATTGCAGCGCAGCATGCAAGGATTGTTGTGACCGAGATACCCCCAGCCCTGCCCTCACCTATCGGAAATGCTCCCTGCTCTCCCGAACTGGGTCAAGCTGTCAGGATGCATATGCAGCAGGCTTCCCGATAACAGGACGGAAAGCCCACTACACCCGCACTCACCACGCTGGCAAAACGGCCCCCTTGAAGCGCGTTTCCAGAAATGCCTTCACATCCGGCGACTGATAAGCCGAGATAAGCTTGCGGATATTGGGCTTGTCCTCATTGCCTGCCTGCACCACGATGATGTTCTCATAAGGGTTATCGGTGCGGCTTTCCTGCACCAGTGCATCCTTGCGCGGGTCCAGCTTCGCACCCAGCGCATAGGTGGTGTTGATGACCGCCCCATCCAGATCCGCCAGTTGCTGTGGCAGCAGGGCGGCATCCAGCTCGCGGAACTTCACCTTCTTCGGATTCTCGACAATATCCAGCACCGAGGGAGACAGGCCCTTGCCAGGTGCCAGCTTGATAAGCCCCTTCTCCGCCAGCAGGTTCAGCGCCCGCCCGCCATTCGAAGGATCATTGGGTATACCGATCTGTGCCCCATTCGGCAGATCATTGAAGTCCTTGATCTTGAGCGAGTAGAAGCCGATGGGCTGGACGATCGTGACGCCAGCCGGCGCCAGCTTGTAACCACGCGAGGCGATCTGCGCATCCAGATAAGGCTTGTGCTGGAAGGCATTGGCATCCAGATCGCCGCGGGAGAGCGCCTCATTCGGCAGCGTGTAATCCGAGAAGGTGATGATCTTCACATCCAGCCCGTCCCGCGCGGCCACCTTCTTCACCACCTCCGCGATTTCCTCTTCATCTCCACCGATAACGCCCAATTTGAGCGCTTCACTCGCATGTACGGGCACGAGAGCGGTGGTGGCCAGCAGGACACCGAAAGCGGCACTGAACCAACGACGGGAAACGGCACTCATGCTCTTCTCCTAGCTGAAACAAGGCTGGAATTGCCACACCCTTCAGGCTGCGACAGGCCTGCTATTAGTGTACTAATTTTATAGACTTAAAACCGACGACGCACACGATACCCTGCACGACGCATTGAAATTGTTCAAATCCAATAGTCTACAGAAATGATTGACTTTAGGCATATCCCTGTTAAGGATATCGGTGTCCGGCAGAAATGAACCGCTGGAACGCGGCATTTGATACCCAGCAGCTTGCACCGCGTCACCAATGCTAAAGCGCCACGGAGTGACTTCGTGGTGGGGCAACATAAGGAGTTGCGCCATGACCCTTTGTCAGCAGCGCCCTGTACGGCTCTAAACGGCCTTCATTTCCGACGCACATTCCGGATGGATGCGCTTTTGACGCAAGTCTTGCGCACGTCCGCTTCAGGGACAAGAACTATGACTTCCGCGAACC
This sequence comes from Xanthobacter sp., assembly GCA_034676685.1. Classification (GTDB taxonomy): domain Bacteria; phylum Pseudomonadota; class Alphaproteobacteria; order Rhizobiales; family Xanthobacteraceae; genus Xanthobacter. Next base: position 104,615 of record JAUCBT010000004.1, read on the forward strand.
CCGCACACAACGCACGCCCTCATCTCTACGAGCCCACGCTTGACGAGATACTGGCTGACCCGATAATCGGCCTGATCTTACGGCGTGACGGCCTTACCGTGAATGCGGTTCGGGCTGCGCTTGATAGCGCGCGCCAAACCCTTGCTGACCGCCCCTCGACGCAGGGCCTTTTCCAGGCCGCTTGAGTGGCTCTGCCACACCGGCCATTGGAACATGATGCTTCAGGCTGATGCCGCCGTCCCTTCCCCTGCTTCCCCCCTCTCAGCTGGGGGAGTATCCGAACCGGAGCAGAAGGGCGGCGGCAATGCTGCCATCATTCTCAACCGCGTCTCCCATAGCTTTGCCCAGCGCGGCTCAGGCGTCGCCATTCCGGCCCTGAACGATATCAATCTGCACATTGAGCGGGGAGAGATTTACGGCATCATCGGCCGCTCTGGTGCAGGTAAGTCTACACTCATTCGCACCATTAATGGACTTGAGCGCCCCAGTGCGGGGGATGTGATTGTGGGTGGCGTCACCATCAATCGCCTGAATGCACGGGATTTGCGCGCAGAACGACGGAAGATCGGCATGATCTTCCAGCATTTCAATCTGCTCTCTTCCCGCACCGCCTTCGACAATATCGCCCTCCCCCTTGAACTGCTGAACCTCCCGCGCTCAATCATCCGCACCAAGGCTCTCGACCTGCTGGATCTGGTTGGTCTTGCCGACAAGCGGGATCGCTATCCCGCCGAACTCTCTGGTGGCCAGAAGCAGCGTGTTGGCATTGCCCGCGCATTGGCGACAGACCCGCAGGTTCTGCTTTCCGATGAAGCAACCAGTGCGCTGGACCCGGAGACCACAGCCTCGATTCTAGCCCTGCTGGCGCGTGTGAATGCGGAACTGGGCGTCACCATCATGCTCATCACTCATGAAATGGCGGTCATCAAGGATGTCTGCCACAGCGTTGGTGTGATGGAGGCTGGCAGCATGATCGAGGAAGGCCCGGTGCAGAAGGTCTTCGCCCACCCGCGCACAACCACAGCTCAATCCTTCGTTGGCAGCCTGCCGGGGCGAGATTTGCCCGCAGCGGCGCTGAAACAGGCCAGTACCGACCCAAATACGGCCCTTCTTCGCCTCACGCTGGCCGGAGAGGCCGCCAGCCAGCCCATCATTACCCGGCTGGGGCGCGAACTGGGCATAGACATAACTTTACTGGGCGGGCAAATCGACACCATTGGTGGCGCGCCCTTCGCTCTTCTCTATATCAGCGTGCCGGCCGAATGCTGGCACAATGGCCGGCTTTCCCTCGCCCTTGCGAGTGAGGGTGCAACGGCGGAGTTGATCAGCCATGTCTCCTGAATTGCTCAGCCTGATCTATGAGGCCACGCTTGAAACCCTGTATATGGTTGCAGCAGCGACACTGATCGGCACCGCCATCGGGCTTCCACTGGGCATTTTTCTTGCCACAAGCGGCAAGGGCGAGCTGTTCGAAGCTGTTGCGGTGAATCGCATTCTCGGACTTGTCGTAAATGCCACCCGCTCCACCCCTTTCATCATATTGGTGGTGGCCATCATTCCCCTCACCCGGCTGATCGCGGGCACATCCATTGGTACCACGGCAGCCATTGTGCCGCTCTCTACTGCCGCAGCGCCCTTCATCGCAAGAATCGTGGAAGCCGCCGTGCGGGAGGTGGATCAGGGCTTGGTGGAAGCCTCTCTGGCCATGGGCGCTACACCCTTCCAGATCGTGCGCAAGGTTCTGATTCCAGAGGCACTGCCCGGCCTTGTTCTGGGCATCACGCTGGCCGTTGTCAGCCTGCTCTCGAACTCTGCAATGGTGGGGGCAGTCGGTGGCGGCGGACTGGGCGACCTCGGCATTCGCTATGGATATCAGCGCTTCATGCCGGAAGTGATGCTGGTTGTCGTCATTGTGTTGATTGCACTGACGCAGGCCCTGCAAAGCCTCGGGGAGAGTGTGGCACGGCGTGTGAACCGGCGCGTGCGTCAACACTAAAACGCCGCCTCACACCGCCTATATCTGATGTCTGGGCTATGTCAGACTATAATTCGCATTCTGGCGTATTTCACAAAATTCAGCCAAATGTTCCCATCCAGCGCCAGATATGGAAAAGCGCAAACCCGCACATTATCTGCCTGGAGGATCAATCTTCAAGCCATTCGGTCCGAGCTGAATCTCGAGCGTATTCTGATCCCTCTGGTAGGCATCATATGCGAAATAGCCAGCGACCCCAACAAGCACGATAATTACACCATAAAGCACACCACGCGGCATGTTCGTTCTCCTGTTCTCATACAGAACGTGACACGAACGAAATGGTTCCTGATCTTGCCGCAGATATGCCGTGCGACGCGGGAGCTTTCTGATCCGGCGAGAACAGGGGATGTTGCCCGATTGAGAACATCAGCCAGCCCCATCCAGAATGACCACCGCTATCATGGCCAAAAACCCCGCACTTCAGAGCAGCGGCTCTAAAGGCGAATGGCTCTGCCCACTTTTCATTCCACGCCGATCACGGTGGGAAAAAAGAATGAGAAAAGCCAGTTATACCAATGTAATGGAAACAGAATGGTGCCCGGGGACGGAGTCGAACCGCCGACACTGCGATTTTCAGTCGCATGCTCTACCAACTGAGCTACCCGGGCATCCGCCAGAGGAACAATGTCCTCGGGGGTGGAGGGCTGTATAGATAGGATCTGACGGCCTGTCCATACCCCCGTCACATTTCCATACTGCCTGTGGAAAAATCGGATCCATTCCCCGCTCCGACAACACAAGCACTTATGGTGCGACCATGGCGCTCTTATACGGCATGGCGCTTATGGTTATGGTCGATAAAACTCAGAGTGTCCGCCCTTCAGAAGGAAGCCGAAAGGTGCTCACCCTCACCTTCCCAGAACACAAGCCTGCCTTCCAGCATGGTCAAGAGACGCGGCATTTGCAGACTTTTGCACGCATGAGCGCGCGAGGTTGATCGCAGCGCGGCGCGCGCCTTCCTCATCACCCGTTTCCGCCATGCGGCGATGCGCGCAAGGCTTTACAGTGCAAGGCTGATTTTCGTGACAACTCCTGCTGATCACTTCATTCTCACCCTCTCCTGCCCCAACCGTCCGGGCATCGTGGCTGCTGTCTCCACCTTCCTGTTCGAGAATGGCTGCAACATTCTTGAAGCACAGCAGTTCGATGACACCGAGAGCGGACGCTTCTTCCTGCGCATGGTCTTCAACATCGTGCAGGGTGAAGCCGATATCGAACGCATCCGCATCGGTTTTTCTACCGTAGCCGCGCCCTTCTCCTTTGACTGGACATTGCGCGCCAAGGCCGAAAAGCGGCGCGTTTTGCTACTGGCCTCGAAATTCGACCATTGCCTCGCCGACCTGCTCTATCGCTGGCGGATTGGTGAAATCTCGATGGATGTCGTCGGCATCATCTCCAACCATCCCCGCTCAACTTATGCGCATCTGGACTTCTCAGATGTGCCCTTCCATCACCTGCCCGTGACCCGAGCCACCAAAATGGAACAGGAGGCGCAGGTCTGGGAGGTGTTCCAGTCCAGCCAGGCGGAACTCGCGGTGCTTGCGCGCTACATGCAGGTTCTCTCGGATGGGCTTTCTGCCAAGCTTTCCGGACATTGCATCAATATCCACCACTCCTTCCTGCCGGGCTTCAAGGGGGCCAAGCCCTATCATCAGGCCCATGAGCGCGGCGTGAAGCTGATGGGTGCTACAGCTCATTATGTGACCTCCAATCTCGATGAAGGTCCCATCATTGAGCAGGATGTTGAGCGCATCTCCCATCAGGACTCACCAGAGGACATGGTGCGCAAGGGGCGTGATATCGAGCGGCGCGTTCTCGCCCGCGCCATCTCGTGGCATGTGGAAGACCGCGTGCTGCTGAATGGCAACCGCACCGTTGTGTTCCGCGACTGAGTGATGCCGCATCGCATTTGAGTAATTTCAGGGCCGGGCGATTATGTCCGGCCCTTTTTATTGGCTCATAAGTATAGCTGAGTGCTGGACGTCAACGCCGATACACTGTATCAGAAGCAGCAAGGATGGAATCCCGATGTCCCTGCAAGCTGCTCCGTTTTCATCAGCCCGCCCTACGCATCCGCCGGAGGATGGGGCTTCCCTTGCACGACCGGCGCACACCCATAGCCATCATCAAGGGAGCACATACGCCCGGCCCGCATTTCGCATCGGGGTTTCCGTATTGCGCATGTCCGTTGCCGCGCGGCTGGCTATCGCCCTTCTGCTGCTTGCGCCGCTATGGGTCGCTGTGGCTCTGGTGGCAGGATAAGCCATGACCGCGCGTCTCTCTTTCCAGGATCTCACGCTGGGCTATGAGCGTCACCCGGCTGTCCATCATCTGGATGGAGAGGTTGAACAGGGAGATTTGCTGGCGATATGCGGGCCGAATGGTGCGGGCAAATCCACCCTGTTAAAGGGTATTTGCGGCACTTTGCGCCCCTTGGGTGGCAGCATAGACCTTCAAGGCCTTTCCACGCGTGAGATTGCCTATCTGCCGCAAAGCGTAGAGGTTGATCGCTCCTTCCCCATCCATGTCTATGATCTGGTTTCCATGGGGCTGTGGCGGCGCGCGGGTCTGTTTGGCGGCATTGGCCGTGCAGACAGGGCGCGGATCGAAACCGCCATCGCCACTGTAGGGCTTGAAGGCTTCGAGAGCCGCCCCATTGGCACCCTCTCAGGTGGCCAGATGCAGCGCGCCCTTTTCGCGCGGCTGTTCCTTCAGGATGCAGAACTCATCTTGCTGGATGAGCCCTTCAGCGCCCTGGATACACGCACCACGGCAGACCTTGTGGCGCTTGTTCAGCAGTGGCACCGGCAGGGTCGTACCATACTGGCCGTATTGCATGACTTTGACATGGTCCGCAGCGCTTTTCCCAAAACCCTCCTCATGGCCCGCTCTGTGGTCGCGTGGGGAGATACGGCACAGGTTCTTTGCGAGGACAATCTCCGCAAAACCCGGCTCAACAGCGAGGCTTGGCGCGATGATGCCCCTTTCTGTGCGGCCTGAACCGACCATGCGCCCCACCCCTCACGCACCTTCAAGTCCAGCGGATGCAGCTTCGTTTGAAGAAAACGCTGCCAATCACAGAGCTGGAATACGTCTCCGTTTCCATGAAACGAAGAAACACACCATGCCACCCGGACAAAGCGCATGACCCTCTACGACATGCTCATCGCGCCCTTTGCCGAGTTCGAGTTCATGCGTCGGGCTCTAATCGGCGTATTCGCACTCTCGCTGGGTGCGGGGCCGCTTGGGGTTTTCCTGATGCTGCGGCGCATGTCGCTGACGGGCGATGCAATGTCCCATGCCATTTTGCCCGGCGCGGCTATCGGCTTCCTGTTCGCCGGGCTGAACCTCTACGCAATGAGCCTTGGAGGCCTGATTGCCGGGCTTCTGGTGGCCGTGGGCGCGGGTGTGGTGGCGCGGGCGACAGAACTGAAGGAGGACGCCTCAATGGCGGCCTTCTACCTCATCTCCCTTGCACTGGGTGTGCTTATCGTCTCGCTGCGCGGCTCGAATGTCGACCTGCTGCATGTGCTCTTCGGCACCGTACTGGGCATTGATGATGCCACACTGCTGCTGATCGCCGGCATCACCACCATCACCCTCATCACGCTCGCCATCATCTGGCGGCCTTTGGTGATGGATTGCGTGGACCCAGTATTCCTCGGCTCGGTCAGTCGCTCTGGCGGCCCCAGTCACATCATTTTTCTGGCGCTGGTGGTGCTCAATCTGGTGGGGGGCTTCCACGCGCTTGGAACGCTGCTCGCCGTGGGGCTGATGATGCTGCCGGCGGCAACGAGCCGCTTCTTCGTGCGCGACCTTTCGGCACTGGTCGCACTCTCCACCTGCATTGCTTTTTGCAGCGGCATGGCAGGCCTGCTGTTCTCTTATCACATGGGCACACCATCCGGCCCATCCATCGTTCTGGTGGCCGGCGTTGCCTATGGGCTCGCCGTTATTTTCGGCCCCGCGGGAGGGGTGCTTTCACGCCTGCTTCCGCGTCGCCATCTGGAAGCCTGAAGGGAAACACTATGTTCTCAAGACGTTTTGTGCTGGCAGCAACGCTGGCAGCCTTTGTCGCGCCTGGTCTTGCCCGCCCAGCCCTTGCTGATGATGGCAAGCTGCCGGTGGTCGCCAGTTTCTCTATTCTGGGGGACTTCGTGAAGCAGGTGGGCGGAGACCGTGTGGGTGTGACCACCATCGTGGGCCCCGATGCAGATTCCCATGTTTACCAGCCCACACCGGCAGATGCGAAAAAGCTGACTGCAGCCAAGATCATCTTCGTGAATGGCCTTGGCTTTGAGGGCTGGGCAGAGCGTCTTGCCAAGGCCTCCGGCACCAAGGCAGAAATTGTGGTGGCCACCAAGGGCATCACGCCCCGCAAGGCGGATGAAGATGAGCATGATCACGATAAGGATCATGGCGCCAAAGGCCATGACCATGACCACGATCACGACCATGACCATGACCATGACCATGACAAAAATGGCCACAAGCATGATGATCATGATGACCACAAGCACGAAGGCCATAACCACGGAGACCAGGACCCCCATGCTTGGCAATCTGTCGGTAATGCCAAAATCTATGTGACCAACATCCGCGATGCGCTGATTGCCGCTGATCCAGCCGGTAAAGACAGCTACACTGCCAATGCTGCTGCCTATACCGCAAAGCTGGATGCCTTGGATGCAGACGTGAAGCAGGCCATCAGCAAGATCCCTCAGGAGCGCCGCCGCATCATCACCTCGCATGATGCCTTTGGCTATTTCGCGGATTCCTATGGCGTGGCCTTCATTTCACCGGATGGCGTCTCGACCGAGAGCGAAGCTTCCGCCAAGGACGTCGCGCGCATTATCCGCCAGATCAAAGCCGAGAAGATTCCCGCCATTTTCATCGAAAACGTCAGCGATCCCCGCCTGATGGAACGCATCGCCAAGGAGACCGGCGCGAAGGTGGGCGGCGCGCTCTATTCTGACGCCCTTTCGGATGACAAAGGCCCCGCGAGTACCTACATCGAGATGATCCGCTTCAACGCGAACGCTCTTTCCAACGCCCTGTCACAGTGAACGCACTACGGCGGGCATTTCAGGGGTGACCGGATTAAAAGGCACCCCATCATCAGCGTCCCGCCCCGGTTATATGCCGGGGTGGTTCATATCAGGTGAGACTCATGGCTGACACACAGTCCCGGAAGATCCCCGTTACCGTGCTGACCGGATATCTCGGCGCAGGCAAGACGACGCTGCTCAACCGCATCCTGTCCCAGAATCATGGGAAGAAGTTTGCTGTCATCGTCAATGAGTTTGGCGAGATCGGCATCGACAATGACCTCGTGGTGGGTGCCGACGAGGAAGTCTTCGAAATGAACAACGGATGCGTGTGCTGCACTGTGCGCGGCGACCTCATCCGTATCATTGACGGCCTTCTGCGTCGCAAGAACGATTTTGATGGCATCATTGTCGAAACCACAGGCCTTGCCGACCCTGCTCCGGTAGCTCAGACCTTCTTCGTTGACGAGGATGTCCAGACTAAAACCAAGCTGGACGCTGTCGTGACGGTTGCCGATGCCAAGTGGCTCTCAGATCGGTTGAAGGATGCGCCTGAGGCCAAGAACCAAGTCGCCTTTGCTGACGTCATCCTGCTGAACAAGACCGATCTGGTAACGCCGGAGGAGCTGGAAGAGGTCGAAGCCCGTATTCGTGGCATCAACCCCTATGCCCGGCTTCATCGCACCCAACGTTCAGAGATCGACATCAACAAGGTGCTCAATCAGGGCGCTTTTGATCTCGACCGCATTCTGAAGCTTGAGCCTGCTTTCATGGACGTGGATGAGCATGACCATGAGCACCATCATCATGGGCACGACCATGGGCACACTCACGATCATGATCACCATGAGCACGGACCGGACTGCGGCTGTGACCATGATAATGGACATGACCACAAGCATGACCATGGACACGACCACCACCATGGCCTGAAGGCCGTGCATGATAATGAAATGCAGTCCTTCTCCTTCTCCACGGAGAAGGCCCTCTCCGCTGACAAATTCTTCCCCTGGGTTCAGAATCTCGTGGCGACCGAGGGCCAGAACATTCTGCGTTCCAAGGGCATTCTCTCCTTCAAGGATGACCCTGAGCGGTTTGTGTTCCAGGGCGTGCACATGATCCTTGATGGCGACCATCAGCGTGCGTGGAAAGATGATGAGGCCCGCTTGAGCCGCATTGTTTTCATTGGCCGGCACCTGAACGAGAAGGCGCTGCAAGAAGGCTTCTTGTCCTGCATCGCCTGAGCCAAACCATATAAAATACAAGAAAGCCGGGGCATGCCCCGGCTTTTTCTTTATGTAACAGGGCGG
>JAUCBT010000005.1:0-7091 GCA_034676685.1 Xanthobacter sp.
GAGGAGGCGGTCGAGCGCAACACAACCAGACCAGAAGGGTTACGCCCCAATTACCCTCAAAAGACATGGGATAATAAACTGAAATTTCTAAATGTGCTTCGGGGCATATCCTGAGTGTGGCTCGGATCTTGATTGAACCGGATGGCCTCGGTGTGAGTACTTCATCATACAAGAGGTGGGTTTGATCATCATCTGATGTCTGCAGCTCTTTCCGATGACCGTCACGATCAGACTATTGCTCAGCCCTTCCCGCGCGGGCGGTCCGCTTCAGTATTGAAGTATTATCGACGGTGCGGCAGCCTCAATATGATCATTCAAGCGAGTGTGTTGCACCTGCAAGGATGAGGCAGACCCGTATGATGCTGAGTGAGCCTAAGGCTAATTTTCAAGCATCATACGGGTCTTCCGTAGCAGTCCGCCATGAGGAACGCCGCCTCCACGCAAGCGTGAAGCCAAGCCCTCAATCAAACAGGGAGAGCTGCTCTCCCACCGCCGGTGCCCGTCGGAAGTGGGTTGTGGTCAGCTTCTGGCCTTTTCCTTCCAGCCCCAGCCTGCGAGCCGCGATCTCGAACCGCCGCCCAATGGTCCAGGCATAAGGCCCCTCCCCCCGCATACGCTTGCCGAAGGTTGGGTCATAATCCTTGCCGCCGTGCATCTGCCGCACCAGAGACAGCACATGACGCGCCTTATCCGGGAAATGGGTCACCAGCCACTCCCGGAACAGGTCCGCCACCTCCAGCGGCAGGCGCAAGGTGACATACCCCGCCGCACTTGCTCCGGCGGCCTTGGCGGAATCCAGAATGCGCTCCACCTCCATGTCATTCAGCGCCGGGATGAGCGGGGCCGTAAGCACGGTCACCGGAATACCTGCCTCGCTCAGGACGCGAATGGTGGAGAGGCGACGCAGCGGACTGGCGGCGCGCGGTTCCATCAGGCGAGAGAGTTTCGGGTCCAGCGTGGTCATCGAGATGGCCACCTTCACCAGACCCCGCTCCGCCATCGGGGCAAGAATATCAATATCGCGCGCAACCAGCCCGGATTTGGTGACGATGCCCACCGGATGACCAAATTCTGCCAGCACCTCCAACAGCCGCCGGGTCACTTCATACTGGCGCTCGATCGGCTGATAGGGGTCGGTATTGGTGCCGAGGGCAATGACCTTCGGCTTGTAGCGCGGGTGCGACAGTTCCTTGCGCAGGAGTTCCGGCGCATCCGGCTTCACGAACAGGCGGGTTTCGAAGTCCAGCCCGGCCGAAAGACCCTGATAGGCATGGGTCGGCCGGGCGAAGCAATAGACGCAGCCATGCTCGCAGCCCCGATACGGGTTGATGGAGCGGTCGAAACCCACATCGGGTGAATCATTGCGGGTGATGACGGTGCGGGCGCGCTCCTCGGTCACCTCGGTTCGGAAAGGCGGCAGATCCTCGAGGCTCTGCCAGCCATCATCAAAAGCAATGCGGGCTGCCGACTCGAAACGCCCGGTGGCATTGGAAACAGCCCCGCGTCCTCGCCGGCGTTCCGCCTCCACCATAGCGCCAGGGCCTTCTACCGCACACGGTTCTACCAGGACCATGCCCGGAGGCTGGCCGCAAACCGGATGGGTGTGGGAAGCAATGGGGCTCATCATGCCTTATGCTTAACACGAAAATTGGAACGAATGAAGAACAAATAGGGGATATCAAGCCCTGCGCCCTGCGCGCGCACCGGGTAGGGAAGCTGTGTGCCACCTCACCTGTTGCCAGATAACGGGTGGTCAGCTATGCCCCAAAGGGAGAGCATAGGCATGGGGGGTTGGAATGGGCGCTCTTGGCATGATCGGGCCCGACTGCGTGGAGGGGGATGAAACCCATTTCTGCGCCTGCGGATGCAAGCGCTTTCATGCCATGGCAATGGTGATGGATGATCGGGTTTCAGCCCGATTCTCCAGTATCAGGGCCGCCATTCTCGCTCACGAATCGATCTTCCTCCTCTGAGTCCAGCGGGGCTTTGGAGCACTGGAGACATAACAGATGAAAATCGCTGTCCCCGCCGAGGTTGATCTCGGCGAGCCGCGAGTCGGCGCAACTCCGGATACGGTGAAGCGCCTTGCCGGTCTCGGCGCCGAAGTGGTGGTCGAAGCCGGCGCGGGCATCAAATCCGGTATTCTCGATACCGACTATACCGCCGCCGGCGCAACGATCGCGGCTTCCGCCGCTGAAGCACTGGCTGGCGCGGATGTCGTACTCAAAGTACGCCGTCCGACGGAAGCTGAACTTTCGTCGTATAAGCGGGGCACGCTTGTACTGGCGATCATGGACCCCTACGGCAATGATGCCGCTCTGGAAGCCATGGCGCACGCAGGCATTTCCAGCTTCGCGATGGAGTTGATGCCTCGCATCACCCGCGCGCAGGTGATGGACGTTCTGTCTTCGCAGGCGAACCTGGCCGGCTACCGCGCCGTGGTGGATGCGACCTATGAGTTCGGCCGCGCCATGCCGCAGATGATGACCGCCGCCGGCACCGTTCCGGCCGCGCGCGTCTTCATCATGGGCGCAGGCGTTGCCGGTCTTCAGGCCATCGCCACCGCCCGCCGCATGGGGGCCATCGTCACCGCTACCGACGTGCGGCCCGCCGCCAAGGAACAGGTCGCCTCGCTTGGCGCGAAGTTCGTCGCGGTAGAGGACGATGAGTTCAAGCAGGCGGAAACCACTGCCGGCTACGCCAAGCCGATGTCTGCCGAATATCAGGCCAAGCAGGCGGCCCTCGTGGCCGAGCACCTGAAGAAGCAGGATATCGTCATCACCACCGCCCTCATCCCCGGACGTCAGGCCCCCCGCCTGCTGACCGCGCAGATGGTGGCCTCCATGCGTCCCGGCTCCATCATCGTCGATCTGGCGGTGGAGCGCGGTGGCAATGTGGAAGGTTCGCTGGCCGGTGAAGTGGTGAATGTGAATGGCGTGAAGATTGTCGGCCATCTCAATGTGCCCGGCCGCCTCGCTGCATCCGCCTCGCCGCTCTATGCGAAGAACATCTTCAATTTCTTCGAGACCATGGTCGACAAGAGCGCGAAGACCCTCGCCGTGAAGTGGGATGACGAGCTGGTGAAAGCCACGCTGCTCACCCGTGATGGCGCGATCGTGCATCCCAACTTTGCTCCGAAGACCGAGGGAGCTGCCCAATGACCCCAGTTTCCGCCAACCCCGCGGCGCATCAAGCCGTTGAACAGGCGCGCGTTGCGGCTGAAGTGGCCCGGCAGGCCGCTGATGCCGCGCAGGCCTATGCCGATCAGGCGGCCACCGCCCTCGGTGCCGTGGCCCATGCGGCCACCGGCGGCGCGATCGACCCGTTCGTCTTCCGCCTCTCCATCTTCGTGCTGGCGGTGTTCGTCGGCTACTATGTGGTGTGGTCGGTGACCCCCGCTTTGCACACCCCGCTGATGAGCGTGACCAACGCCATCTCGTCGGTGATCGTGGTCGGCGCTCTGCTCGCTGTCGGCGTGCCCACCATCGTGGACACGGAACATGCCTGGTGGGCACGCGTGTTCGGCTTCCTGGCCCTTATCCTTGCATCGGTGAACATTTTCGGCGGGTTCATGGTAACCAGCCGCATGCTCGCCATGTACTCGAAGAAGAAGTGAGGCGCGGGACATGAACGCCAATCTCGCAGCCTTTTTCTACCTCGTCGCGGGGGTACTCTTCATCCTCGCACTGCGCGGTCTCTCGCATCCCACCACGTCGCGACAGGGCAACCTGTTCGGCATGGTCGGTATGGGCATCGCCGTCCTCACCACCCTTGCGCTTCAGCCTCCGTCTGATGTCGTCGGCTGGGTGCTGGTGATTTCCGGTATCGCCATTGGTGGCGGCATCGGCGCCGTGGTGGCCAAGCGCATCGCCATGACAGAGATGCCGCAGCTGGTCGCGGCCTTCCACTCGCTGGTGGGTCTTGCGGCTGTGCTGGTGGCCGCGGCCGCGCTCTATGCGCCCCGCGCTTTCGGCATCGGTGACCCCGGCCACCTGCCGGCCGCCAGCCTGATCGAGATGTCGCTGGGTGTGGCCATCGGCGCCATCACCTTCACCGGCTCGCTGATCGCCTTCGCCAAGCTCAATGGCAACATGAGCGGCAAGCCCATCATGCTGCCGGCCCGTCATCTCATCAATGCCGGTCTGGCCCTGCTGCTGATCATCCTCGTCATCGCTTTCGTGATGACCGGTTCGATCACGCTGTTCTGGATCATCACCATCCTGTCGCTGGTTCTCGGCGGGCTGCTCATCATCCCCATCGGCGGCGCGGACATGCCTGTCGTGGTGTCGATGCTGAACTCCTATTCGGGTTGGGCGGCGGCCGGCATCGGCTTCACGCTGGGCAACACCGCGCTCATCATCACCGGTGCGCTGGTGGGCTCCTCGGGCGCGATCCTGTCCTACATCATGTGTAAGGGCATGAACCGCTCCTTTATCTCCGTCATTCTCGGCGGCTTCGGTGGCGATGCCGCTGCGGCTGGCGCAGCTGGTGGCGGTGAGGCCCGCCCTGTGAAGCAGGGTTCGGCGGACGATGCAGCCTACATCATGAAGAATGCCGAGAAGGTCATCATCGTGCCCGGCTACGGCATGGCGGTATCGCAGGCTCAGCATGCGCTGCGCGAAATGACTGACATGCTCAGAGATGAGGGCGTGGAAGTGAAGTTCGCCATTCATCCGGTGGCAGGCCGTATGCCGGGGCACATGAACGTGCTGCTGGCCGAAGCCCAGGTGCCGTATGAGGACGTGTTCGAGCTGGAGGACATCAACTCCGAGTTCGCGCAGGCAGATGTCGCCTTCGTCATCGGTGCGAACGACGTGACCAACCCGGCGGCCAAGACAGATCCGACCTCTGCCATCTATGGCATGCCGATCCTCGACGTCGAGAAGGCCAAGACCGTGCTCTTCATCAAGCGCGGCATGGCTGCCGGTTATGCCGGCGTGGATAACGAGCTGTTCTTCAAGGACAACACGATGATGCTCTTTGGCGATGCCAAGAAGATGACCGAGGAAATCGTGAAGGCCTTCGGCCACTGAGGCCACGGATGATGTGCGCGCATCATTTCGCGCATATCGTGTTTCACACAGGATACGGCCGGCCCTTCGGGGTCGGCCGTTTTCATTTGCGGCACCTGACCCATTTCCTCAAGCAAGGCTAGCGCTCCATACACGCGCAACTTTCCATGAAACCGGCAGCAGCCCTTATGCCGGTCACCTCCCGCCGCATGCCTCAAGAAAGGCCATTCGCCCGGTCTTTGACCGATGCAAGGAACTGGCTCTCGCACCGTTGGGGCTTAACCCAAGTCCCCGCACCTCCTTCACAAGCATGAGTGATGAGGCAAGCGCATGCGTATGAGCCGGCATGCACGCAGGCGGCTTGTCCGCTTCGGGAGAAGGACGCATAAAATCCGCCTCTTGCCGATGAGAATGACGCATTGACGCGATATCCTCATCCACAGCCATCTCTCCGATCACCGGCCCGGTCCCATGCCTCTTCTCACGCGCCTGTTTCCGCTCTGGGCCATCCTTGTCGCGGTTACCGCCTATTTCGCGCCCTCCACCTTCCGCACCATATTGCCATGGGTCAGCTGGCTGCTGATGCTGGTGATGTTCGGCATGGGCGCCACCCTTACCTTCGCGGATTTCCGGCGCGTGCTCCTGCGCCCGGCCCCGGTTCTGGCCGGCATCGGGCTGCACTATCTGGTGATGCCGCTGGCCGCCTTCCTGCTGGCTCGCCTGCTGGCCATGCCCCCGGAACTGACCGCCGGCATGATCCTTGTGGGCAGTGTCGCCAGCGGCACCAGCTCCACGGTCATGGTCTATCTCTCGCGCGGAGATGTGGCGCTGGCGGTCACCATCGGGGCGTTGTCCACCCTTGTCGGCGTGGTCGCAACCCCACTGCTCACCTGGCTTTATGTCGGCGATGCCGTGCCGGTGAATGTGATGGGCATGCTGCTGAGCATCCTGCAGATTGTGGTTCTGCCGGTGACGCTGGGCCTGCTGCTGAACCATTTCGCCCGCCCTGTGGTGCGCGCCGTGGAACCCGCGTTGCCGCTGATCTCCATCCTCGCCATCCTCACCATCATTTCCGCTGTGGTGGCCGGAAGTGCGGGCAGCATCGCCAGCGTCGGCTTTGTCGTGCTGGTGGGGGTCATCCTTCACAATGCCATCGGCCTGCTGGGCGGCTATTGGGGCGCCCGGTTGCTGGGCTTTGACGAGTCGATTTGCCGGACCCTCGCCCTCGAAGTGGGCATGCAGAATTCCGGGCTCGCGGCCACGCTGGGCAATCTCTATTTCTCGCCACTGGCCGCGCTTCCGGGGGCGATCTTCTCGGTCTGGCACAATATTTCCGGCTCTCTCCTGGCCGGGTTCTGGGCAGGCCGCCCGACAAGTGATGCGGAAGAACGGAAGGATGCGGCAGAGCGCTGACCGGGTCAGATGCGGGACCGAAGACTGAAGTGCATAGAGACAATCGTCCAGCGTTAGCAATGTGTGGGGCCGGAAAGCCACGGCCATCGCTTCCTCTGCTGCGGTCAAAGCCGTCGATTGAGGTTCTTTCGGGCCGGTTTTCATGTTCTCGACCATCTAACGCTTGCGCCACTTCGCTACCGTCTTTGGATTGATCCCGAGTTCCCGGCAAACCATGTGATCAGACACTTAAGTGCTTGTACCTGAGAGGAATTCCCAACCACCTCGGCGCTGGATGTATCCGCAGAGGCAATCCGAGTGCATCGACGACTGCGTGCAGTTTGGTGATTAGCTCCCGCGCGAGCTGCCGATAGCGGCAGTTCTCCCCTTTTGCGCCGGTCGCATCGGCATGGGCTTTCGAGATCGTATTGTCGATCAGGATGTATTCGAAGCCCGGCGTGTCGGCCCAAACATGGAAGAGCCGCTTCCAAAACGCCACCATGCGACCAGCGTCGAAACCGTGCCTGGACAGCGGCGCACCCGGTCGATAACGCCAGCGCACCAACCCCGGCGGGGTTGGTGCGCTTCGATACGACGCCATTGTTCATCCATCAGCAATCGTCTGCTGAAGGCCAGCCTTGAACCAGAATTCAAAGACAAACAGAATCAATGAATTCAGACAACGGC
>JAUCBT010000006.1:0-75932 GCA_034676685.1 Xanthobacter sp.
ACTGCATAAAAAGACCAATCAAACTGCTTAGTGAAAGAATTACAATTATAAAATACTGAAATATTCTGGCCTTTATAAACATGGCAATAACAATAAGCGCTAGGGCAATTGAATCGTAAATAGCGCTCAGCTTCGCTTCGCTCCAGTTTCCTTGATGTATTTCATTTAGAATGTCGCGAGCCATATCAATAGATGCAAGGAAAAATATGACAGAGAATAGAAATATACGTCTTTCAAAAAGGTACTTTTCATAATTTCTGTCTTCTCGTACCTCATCCGGCGTCAAGGTGACACATATGAAAAAGAGCCCGAATACATATAAAATATCAAGAACATAAGTTCCGACATTAAGTAACCGGGAGTTTGAGGTCATCAAATACTCCCACCAAAATGCTATCAGCCATAGCAATATGACAACAATCCAGCCTGCATGTATGGCGGAAAATTTGTATTTATTTGGGCTTTGTACAAATTTTGCTGCAAATACCAGAAGGCGAGAAAGGCACAGGCTGATGCCCATGCCATTGATAATGCGCATATGCATGAAGGAATCAGCAGCGCTGATGGTGGAGCCGACCTCGGAAAGCAAGGTTCACCTCTATATTTGCGTTTACCTTCCACGACCCATATGCGCATTGGCTGGAGAGAAGGCCCCATTCATGATGAAGGTAGGCCCGGCCAGCGAAGATGAGTGCTGGTCTCGCTATAGCACTCATCTGGTGGATTGCATCCACTGTCTGGCGCAAAGCCTGCTTTGGAGGGCCCCAGATATTTTCTGCCCAGATCGTCCGTGATGACGATACCTTCCGGCCTCAGGGTGGGCACGAGAACCCGCTCCATATGGATCGTTTCCCCAGCTCCGTGAAACAGGAGAACGATCCAGCTCACAAAGCAAACTGGAGTTCCGAACCGAGGAGATGCCCCCATCCTCCCCACAAAACAAAAGCCGCCGAACCCAACGCCCGGCGGCTTTTTCAGTTTCTATAAGACGGGGCATTGCTGCGTTTCATGAAACCGGAAAAGCGCTCCTGCATGCAGGGCTATCGCAACTTTCCTTGACACAAACCAGCTCCGTCTCGCCCCAAAATGCCTGGATGGCCTCAGCCGCGCACCATGCCCACAATGTCCTTCACATCGCGGATGGTCTGGTCCGCAATCACCCGCGCCCGGTCTGCACCATCCTTCAAAATGGCGTCGATCGAGGTCGGGTCGGCCATCAGGCGCTGCATCTCGCCGCCGATCGGGCCCAGCTTCTGCACCGAAAGCTCCACCAGTGCCGCCTTGAAAGCCGAGAACTGCGCTCCGCCAAAATCGCGCAGCACATCTTCCTTCGCGATATCGGAGAGGGCCGCAAAAATGCCCACGAGGTTTTCCGCTTCCGGACGCCCCTTCAGCCCTTCCAGTTCGGAGGGCAGCGGCTCAGGGTCGGTCTTGGCGCGACGCACCTTGCCGGCGATGGCATCGGCATCATCGGTGAGGTTGATGCGGGAGAAATCGGACGCATCCGACTTCGACATCTTCTTCGCGCCATCCCGCAGGCTCATCACACGCGTGGCGGGGCCGGCGATCAGCGGTTCGGTCAGCGGGAAATAGCCTTCGCCATGGCCATTGGCGGCGATGGAAGGGCCGAAATCCGTATTGAACTTCTGGGCAATATCGCGCGTCAGTTCCAGATGCTGCTTCTGGTCCTCGCCCACCGGCACATGGGTAGCGCGATAGAGCAGGATGTCCGCCGCCATCAGGCTGGGATAGGCGAACAGGCCCAGAGAGACATTCTCCCGGTCCTTGCCCGCCTTCTCCTTGAACTGGGTCATGCGGTTGAGCCAGCCCATGCGCGCGACGCAGTTGAAGATCCAGGCCAGTTCAGCATGCCCGGAAACCTGGCTCTGGTTGAACACCACATGGGCCTTGGGGTCGATGCCGCAGGCGATGAAGGCGGCCGTCACCTCACGGGTGTGGCGCTTCAGTTCTTCCGGGTCCTGCCAGACGGTGATGGCGTGCAGGTCCACCACGCAATAGATGCACTCATGGCTTTCCTGAAGCGCCACGAAGCGCTTGATGGCGCCCAGATAATTGCCAAGGTGCAGATTGCCCGTGGGCTGCACGCCGGAAAAAACGCGTTCCGCGACCGCCGCCATGGCGACCCTCCTCAAGGGCGGCAAACCGCCCGGCCTGTATCCGCCGCGCACCGCATCCGCGACCCGCGCCGGCTTTCAAAACAAATGGATGAAACCGCAGTGCCCAAAGAGCACGGCGTCGGCCATCCGGTGAGAACGAACCCTTGCCGACCCCGCGCTCCGCGCGACCCCGGCCCGGTGGCACCCGCCCGAAGTCTCATTCGACATCTTCGGCCCGCGATGCATCCAGAATGAAGTTGCCGGGTCATGCCACCGCATAGGGCTGGATGCAAGGGCTGTCAGCGGGGTGGGGAGGGAGGAGGTTCGACATGAGAACAAAAGCGGCATGGGCATGGCGGCCAGCAACATCATGACAAGGCAAAACCAGACCTCGCCATCTTTCTGCCTGTCCACATGCTTTGCCCGATATCCGGCCTTGATACATCATGCTTCAGCAGCACCCGGGCGTCGCCTTCACGGCTCGCCGCTCTGCCCGGCAGGGTGGATGGTCTGCGTGGGCTTTATCGGGATTTTGGAAGAATATGATCCGACCGCAAACCATCATGTTGAGCCTCCAGGAAATCGCTTGCAACACCACTTGCAACGGAACGGACAAGGCGTAACAGTCTGAGCTATTGAAGGCGCCGCCAGGGAGTGGCCAGATGTGTCAGGCATGTCGATGGGCTTCATATTTCACCGCTTTCGGGGATAAGGGGGAAGCAAGCCGGCGGACGGTTCTGCGCGCTGGCGCGGCCATGACGGCTATGGCCGCTTTTGGCTCCGTGTTTCAGGCGACAGAGGCCTTCGCGCGGGAGGATGGTGGCTCAGCCGGTGCATCCAGCCCCCATGCGGACTTCATCTTCCATAACGGCCCCATCCATACGGTGGCTGGTCCGGCCCATGGCCCGAAGACAGGGGCCGTCACAGCCTTGGCGGTGAAGGGCAAGACCATCGTGCATGTGGGCGATGAGGCGGGCGCGATGGCGCTGGCCGGGCCGAACACACGGGTCATCGACCTCAAGGGCCGCCTGCTGATGCCCGGCTTCGTGGAAGGCCACACCCATCCCTTCCTCGGGGCGTTCCTCACCTCCGGCCTTGATCTGCAACTGCCCACGGGCGCGGATGCGCTGGCCGCGATTGAACAGTATGCGAGGGAACACCCCACCGGCCCCATCCGCGGCTTCGGCTGGCGGGTGGACATGTTCCCGCCCGAAGGCCCCAACCGTGCAGAGTTGGACCGCATTCTGCCAGACCGCCCGGCCTTCTTCTTCGCCATTGACGGGCATAGCCTGTGGGCCAACAGCAAGGCGCTGGAGATGGCGGGCGTGAACCGCGACACGCCGGACCCGATCCCCCGCTTCAGCTATTATGCCCGCGACCAGAATGGTGACCCCACCGGCTATGTGCTGGAGGTCAACGCTGTTCTCGGCCTCGTGAATGCGGTGGAGCCGATCTCTCCCGCCAATATGGGCAAGCTGATGGAGAGCTGGCTGCCCAAGGCTTCGGCCGCCGGTATCACCACCGTGTTCGACGCCGGCGTGCCCCCCATTGGCGGGAGCCAGGAGGCGCTTATCGACCTCTATACGGATGTGGAGAAACGCGGGGAGCTCCCGTTCCGGGTCTCGGCCTCCTATTCGGTGAAATCCCTGCCCATCGACAATGTGGTGGCAGAGCTCAATGACATCCGCAGCCGGGTTTCCAGTGAGCTGGTGCATGTCGATATTCTCAAGATTGTCGGCGACGGCTCACAGGGCGGCTACACCGCATGGCTGATCGAACCTTATGCGGACAAGCCGGACTCCACTGGTGGCTCCCCTTTCACCGAGGAGCAGTGGCACCAACTGATCGGGAAGGTAGATGCGGCCGGTTTTGACGTGCATGTGCATGCCTGCGGCGAACGCACGGCCCGCACCGCGCTAGATGCGATAGAGGCCGCCATCGCGGCAAACCCGCCGCGAGACCGCCGTCACGCCATTGCCCATCTGGTCTATGTCGAGGACAGCGACAATCCCCGCTTCGGCAAGCTGGGTGTCACCGCGCAATTCTCCGCCAACTGGCTCTCCGCCGATCCGGACACCATGCAGAACATGCTGGAGCGTTATGGTCCGGCCCGCCAGAGCCAGCTCTATCGCCCGCAGGACATTCTGAAATCCGGCGGCCGTATCTCCTTTGGCACGGACTGGCCGGCAGCGGGTTATTTCTCCACCTACAAGCCGCTGGATGCGATTGAGGTTGGCGTCACCCGCCAGCTTGCCGGCCAGCCGGATGCGCCCGTGCTTGAACCCTTGAACCAGCGCCTGTCCGTCATTGAGGCCATCCATGCCAACACGATGGGTGCGGCCTATCAGTTGCGCATGGATGACAAGGTTGGTTCGCTGGAAGTGGGCAAGCTGGCGGATCTCATCATTCTTGATCGTAATATTCTGACGGGCGATTCCCACGACATCCACAGTGCGCGGGTGGACCTGACGATGATGAATGGCATCATTCGCCACGAGGCATGAACCTGAACTGACATCTCCCGTTCCCGGTGACCGGGAACGGGAGATGAAATGATGATGCGGCACAGATATGCCGGGCTGTACGTCTCCCCAGAACGCGCGCCTCAAATCCGCTTGCTGTGCACTAGCAGCCACAACAGATAAAACCCGCCCAGCAGACCGGTGGTGAGGCCGATCGGCATGTTGAGCTGGAGCGGCAGGCGCTGGCTCAGCAGATCGGCTGCCAGAAGCAGCACCGCTCCCATCAGCGCACCGGACACAAGCGGCACCCCCGGCGCGCGGGTCAGCCTCTTGGCAAGTTGCGGTCCGGCAAGGGCGATGAAGGCGATGGGCCCGGCTGCCGCTGTCGCCAGCGCGGTGAGGGCAACAGCCGCGATCACCACAATCAGCCGTGTGCGTTCCACCGCCACACCGAGTTGCAGGGCTGCATCGTCCCCCATCTCGATCAGATTGACATGGCGGGCATGGGAAATGGCGACCGGCACGATCACCGCGAAACCGATGGCGGCTGGAAGCACATGAGACCAGGTGCGAGTGCTGAGAGAGCCGGCCAGCCAGATCTGGGCGGACATCGCCTGATCGAGATCACCCATCACCAGCAGCACCGTATTCACGCCGGAAAGAATGGCACCAACCCCGATGCCCACCAGCACCAGCCGGTAGCCCCCGGTGCTGCGCCCCTTCAGCGCCAGCAGAAAAACAGCAACCGCCGTGGCAAGGCCCGACACCACCGCCGCCAGCGCGGTTTCAAGCGGCCCGGCCCCGAACAGGATGATCTGGACAATGGCTCCTGTCGCGGCCCCGGAGGTGAAGCCGATAATATCCGGAGACCCAAGCGCATTGCGGGAGATGGACTGGAAGATGGAGCCAGCCATGCCCAGCGATGCCCCAACCAGAAGCGCCGTGAGCACGCGCGGCAGACGGATGCGCTGGATGACCCTGTCTGCCAGCGCGTTCTCGCCCCCGCCCGCGAGGCTGGACAGAACTTCGGCGGGAGAGAAGGCAAGCGTTCCGGTGCCAAGCAGTATAATCGCGAGCCCCAGCCCCACCAGCATCAGCACCGCGCAGATGACAAGGGTGCGCATGCGCCAGCGGAAAGACACCGGCCCGAGCCGCAGGGTGGAGACAGCAGGCCGTCTCATAGCTTGTTCAGCCTGAAGCGGCGCACGACCAGCACGAAGAATGGCCCGCCAATGAGAGATGCGATGATGCCGGCCGCCACTTCAGAGGGCATCGCGATCACCCGCCCCACCACATCGGCCCCCAGCAGCAAAATGGCGGCGAACAGCGCTGAATAGGGCAGAATCCAGCGATAATCCGGCCCACAGATGAGCCGGGAGATATGGGGCGCGACCAGCCCGACAAAGCCGATTGGCCCCGCAGCCGCTGTTGCCGCCCCCGCCAGAAGCATCACGCACAGACAGGAAAGGGTCCATGTGGTGCGCACGCTGACCCCGAGCGCCAGCCCCAGATCCTTCCCCAAAGCCAGCGCATTCAGGCTGCCGGCAATGGACAGGGCAATGGCGAGGCCGATGGCGACCGAGACGGCCAGCACGCTCACCACATCTGCCCCCCTGCCCTCGACCGAACCGGCCGACCAGGTGCGGAAATTGTCGAACACCGTCACCGGAACGTTCAGCAGCACGATCCCGGCGATCGAGCCGAGCATCACGGAAAGCCCCGCACCAGCCAGAACGAGACGTACCGGATTGGTTCCGGTTTCATGCGCCTGCCCCAGCAGAAAGACCGCAACACCAGCCAACCCCGCCCCAATGAAGGCGAACCACACATAATGGGCCATGCTCGAAATATTGAAGAGGGCCACGCTGAGCACCACCGCGAGCGCCGCGCCCGCATTGATGCCGAGCAGTCCCGGTTCTGCCAGAGGGTTACGGGTCGCGGCCTGCATGATCGCCCCTGCTACCCCCAACGCCGCCCCCGCCAGTATGGCAACTAGCGTGCGGGGCACCCGCAATGTGCGAATGATGAGGTGCAGATCATTGTGCGGGTCATAGGACAGGAATGCCCGCAGCGTTTCATGGAGTGGCACCGGGCGTGAGCCGATGCCAAGGCTGAGGACAATGCCGACGCCAAGCACCAGCAGGCCCACCAGCAGCCCCCATCGACGCCAGTACCGTCTTGGGCCCCCCCGCCTCTTCTGCGTGCGGGTGCCGAGCACCTCATCACTCATACCGGCACGCTCATGCTGGGATTCTCATGGCGCGCGGAAATTCAGGGCGACCATGTCGATCATCTGCCGGCCTGAATAATAATCGATGCGGAATGATGTGGGGCCGAGCGGATAGACCTGTTTGTTCCGCACTGCCGGAAGATTGGCAAGGACCGGATCCGCGAGAAAGGCCGCCACATCCGCGTCCGTTCCATTGAGCAGGAAAACCGTTTCACCGGATATGGCCGCCGAGAGATTTTCCCGGGAGATGAATTCGAAATCCGAACGGCGCGTGACCTGTGACATCAGGTTTTGGGGCAAGCCGGCCACCTCGAAGCCAAGCGACGACAGAAGCTGCGCATGCGGGCTTTCCGGCCGGGCGATGGAATAGCTGCCCCCCAGATTGTAGCCGACAATACTCACCGGCGCCTGGGGTGCCTTGAGCGTGTTGGCAACCTGCGCGGCATAATCATTGAAGCGTTTGATCGCATCAGCCGCACCGGCTTCCAGCCCCGTGGCTTCGCCCAGCTTGGTCGCGATCTCCTGCCATCGCTGGTTGGAGTAGTTGACCACCAATGTCGGAATCCCCTGCGCCTCAAGTTCCGCATAATGCTGAACGGCGCTGTCCGCACCCGTGGCCGAAACCACCAGCAAATCCGGGTTTGCACCGATCACGGCTTCGGGGTCGAACCGCAGATTGCTGTAAAGGATGCCAACGCCCTGCTCATCGGCAATATCCGCCCACTGGGAGAAAAATCCCTTTTTATCCGTCAGGTTGGACGGGGAGGTCGCGGCACTGGAGACGAGCGGCGCACCGATGGCCAGCAGAATGCCGGTGACACTCGGCGTGGTCGAGACAACCCGCTGCGGCGGCTTTTCCAGCACCAGCGCGCCCGCCTCATGCGTGACGGTGCGCGGCCAATCGGCAGATTGCGCGTGTACAGCCTGAACGCCGGCCAGAAAAACCACGCCCATAAGCGCCAGTGCGGCTGGGTATTTTGCAAAATTCATCATCGGGTCTTTTCAGGTCATGCCGGCGCTCAGGTACGATGGCGCATATGGCCAACGCATCCCGGCATTCTCAGACGGGCAGATCAAGGTCTTCAAACCGCTCCAGCTTTTCCCCGCGCGCACGCAGATCCGTATAATGGCCGAGCCGTACCCGATCGATCTGTGAACTGCTGACACCCGCCCTCCAGTATCCGAAGACGCGCACCTCTTCCCGGCTCAGGCCATGATCCTCCGTGAAGTATTTGCGGATGGCGCGTGCTGTGCCCCGCTCTCCCGCCGCCCACACAGTCCACACCTTCGGGTCAGGCAAAGACAGGGCGGCATCAACAAGATATGTGGTTTCGCCCGGATGTTCATCGCTCCGGCGCAAGAGCAGGTGCTTCTGTACGCCGGGCACATCTGGCAATTCATCAAAGGCCGCACGGTTTGCTGTCTCGATATAGACAACACCCTGCGCCGGAGCCTGCCAGTGCTGCAATATGGCATAGACAGCGGGGATCGCCGTCTCATCCGCGAAAAGCGCAACCTTGCGGCCACACGCGAAGTCCGGCACGAAATGCGGGCGCGGGCCGACAAGCATGGTTGCCTGCCCCACATGCGCACCCGCCAACCAGCGCATGGCGGGGCTGTCGTCGGGGTGCATGACGAAGTCGAGTTCAATCAGACTGCGGGCAGCATCAAAGCTGCGCACGGTGTAAATCCGAGAGACCGGCCGTTGCCCCTCAGGCGATTCCACCTCAAGACGCACGGCCACATTGGGACGCTGCCAGATCTCCGGGCTTGAAGGCGAGATGCTGGCCGTCACGCGCGTGACGGATTGAAATGGCCGGACAATATCCGTCACCACCAATTCAATGCGTTCCATACCGCCCATATGATCGTCCTGCGCGAGCAGACCCTGACGATCCTCGACGCTTTCATCGCGCGGATTACCCATGAGACTCAAATCCTCCGGAAACGGCCAGACCATGCGTCCATCCAGGAACCGCACGTCCTCGCACCCTTCCGACACAGGGTGCAGGCATGCGCCCGCACACCCCCGGAAGGTGCTTTCTTCATCCCACATTACGAATTGCATTCCGCAATGCAATATGATTTGAGGGGAGAGCATCAAGGTTTGAGGAATTCAAACCTGCTCAATCTTGTGCCCCATCCCATGACGCCATTTCCGAACCAGATGGCGTTATGATCTCGACCATTGCGCATCTCATCAGAGACAACAGGTCCGAAGTGGATCGCATCCACATATCATGCACCTTCATTACAATGTGTCTAAATATGATCACCCTCAACGTCGGCATAAATCAGACGCACCGCAGAGCGACATCATCAATTGAGATGATATCTTGACCTTTACCATGCAATACTAATCCTGCTTGCAGATGCCCAAATCAGCATGGGACAGCCCTTCCCGCACCTTGTGGCAACCATCCGAACGCCCTCCTGCATATGTTGCAGCCGGAGAAAATACGCATGAGCCATCGCCTGCGCGCTGAAGCCCTGACCCTGCGCTATGATGAGCGGACGATCTCCCAGAACCTCTCTGTTGCGGTCCACAATGGCGCGTTCACGGTCATTGTCGGACCGAATGCCTGCGGCAAGTCCACCCTTCTGCGGGCGCTCTCGCGGCTTCTGCCGCCCGTCTCCGGACAGGTCGTTCTGGATGGTCGCAGCTTGAATACGCTGCCTGCAAAAGAGGTTGCGCGCCAGCTCAGCCTGCTGCCGCAAAGCTCGAATGCGCCGGACGGCATTACAGTGGCAGATCTGGTCGCGCGCGGCAGATATCCGCACCAGTCCTTCCTGCGGCAATGGTCAAAGGCGGACGAAAGCGCGGTCCACGCCGCCATGGAGGCCACCCGCATCACTGCGCTGGCTGAACGCACTGTGGACGAACTTTCCGGCGGACAGCGCCAGCGGGTCTGGATCGCCATGGTGCTGGCGCAGGAGACCGGAATCCTGCTTCTGGATGAACCCACAACCTATCTCGATATCGCCCACCAGATCGAACTTCTCGAGCTTCTGGCAGAGCTCAACCGGCAGGGGCGCACCATCATCGCGGTGCTGCATGATCTCAATCAGGCGTGCCGTTATGCTTCCCATCTCATCGCGATGCGGGAAGGGGCGATCATCGCCGAAGGTGAGCCGGAATCCATCATCAGTGCGGAGCTCATTGAAACTGTATTCGGCCTGCCCTGTGTCATCATTGCAGACCCGGTTTCCGGCACCCCGCTGGTGGTGCCGAAGGGTCGCACGGCCGGTGCACCCGCTTCTGCACATATCTGAACCAACCCCTTGCAGGATTTGGCGAACATGACCGTGAAACGGCAGCTTCATATCGGCCTCAGCCTCACCGAGACCTGGACGATCGGCAATCCGCCAGAACCCCATGACAGTGAGCGCCAGACACGCGACCCGGCCGCTTTCTATATCGCGCTGTCACAGGCAGCAGAAAAGGCCTGCCTGGATTTCGTCTTCAAACCCGATGTTCTGGCGATGCGGCGGGGCCTGTCCGGCACCTCAAAAGCCTATATCGGGCTGGATGTTACGATCATGCTGGCCGCAATTGCGCATGCGACCAAGATGATCGGCCTTGTCACCACGGCCTCCACCACCTTCAACCCGCCTTATGTTGTGGCGCGCCAGCTCATGTCCCTCCACTGGCTGAGCAAGGGGCGGGCGGGCTGGAACATCGTGACCTCTATCGACGGCGCAGACAATTTCAGCGACGCGCCCATGCCCTCAACCGATATCCGCTACCAGAAGGCAGCCGAGTTCACGCAGGTGGTGCGTGAACTGTGGGCAAGCTATCCGCACGATGCGCTCAGCAGCCGCGCCACAAGCGCCGGGCCACAGCCCATCAATCATGCAGGCACATTCTTCAGCGTGAAAGGTCCGCTGAATGTGGCCGCGCATGCTGCCGGCGCGCCTCCTCTGTTTCAGGCCGGCGCATCCGACATCGGACGTGAATTTGCGGCCTCCGTGGCCGACGCCACATTCGCCTCCACCCCGGACATGGCCGCCGCCATCGAACTGCGCACGGACCTGCACGCGCGCGCGGAACGACTAGGACGCGATGCCGATGCGGTGCGTGTGTTGCCGGGGCTCTATTTCTTTCTGGCAGACACGCGTGAGGAGGCCCGGGAGTTACACCGTCGCGCCCATGCGCATCTGACCCCCGAGCATCGCCATGCTGCGCTCGAAACCATTCTCGGGCTGGATATCACCCATTTGCAGCCGGGCAGCCGTGTGACGCCAGATCTGCTGCCCCCCCTCTCACAGCCGGTGCGCAGCCGCACCCATGCCGATCTGCTTCGGCGCTATATTGAGCTTCACCATCCAACAGTTGAAGAATTACTCGAGCAACCCGAAGTTGTCGGGTCGGGACACTGGGTTTCAGTTGGTACAGTCGAGGATGTTCTGGCGGATATCATCGCATGGTTTGAAGCCGGCGCGATTGATGGTTTCATCGCATTGCCCGGAGGCTCATTGCGCTCGCTGGAGATTTTTCTCGAACAATTGGTCCCTGCACTGGCAGAACGCGGCCTGTTTCGCACGCACTATGAAGGTGAAACACTGCGCGCGCATCTGGGGTTGGAGGTGCGCTGAACCTCTCCACCTGTGGCGTCACATGTATTGGAAACAAAAAAGGCCGCCACGCGAATAGATCACGCGGCGGCCTTTTTGCTCTTCAAGACAGAACCTTATGGCTTGTGCCGGACTTCAGATCAGAAGGTGCCCCGCACACCTACGCCTAGCATGCGCGGTTCCACCATGCTGGCCTCAATACCGCCAACAACACTGCGGTTCTGCTGGATATAGGTGGGTGCGCGCACGTCGAAGAGGTTTTTCACATATCCATAGATCTGGAAGCCATCATTGAAGTCATAGCTCGCCCGCACATCTGCAACGGTGTAGGGGTCGACCTCATATTCCGGCGTATTGGCGACATTCGAGAAATATCCCGCAAGATGGCGCACCTGACCGGAGACATTAAGTTTCTCGGTGATATCCCAACTGACGCCGACATTAAACATGACGCCCGGAGACTTGGGAAACGCATTGCCCTGCAATTCGATATTGCTGGAAATTTCCTGAATATCCGTATGCAGAAGACTTGCACCCGCATTCACCAGCAGGCTTTCAGAAATTCGGTAATCGACACTCAGTTCCGCGCCATAGGCCTTCGCCTTCTCGGCGTTGATGGTATAGGACTGCACCACACCGGTCGAGACAACGACCGGAATGTTGAACTGCATATCCTTGATATCCATCACGAATATGTTGCCGTTCAGGAACATCCTGTTCTCTATCAGGTTCGCACGCACGAACACTTCATAGTCCCAGAGCGTTTCTTCCTGGAAGGTCTGCCACTGGCCGGATGTCAGGTTAAGAGACACGCCGCCCGGATTGTACCCGCGCGAGGCCATGACGCCCACGGTCCATTCCGGCGTCAGCGCATAGGAAAGAGAAATCTTCGGCAACAGCGCATTAAAGGTTTCATCATAATCCACCGGCGTCCGGGTGAAGGTGGATGTGCCCAGGCGTTGCACGTGATCCTGCTGATAACGCAGCCCGCCGGTCAGGGTCCATTTGTCAGTCAGGCGGTAGCTGGCTTCACCGAAGATACCAAGATTGTCTTTCGTGTCATCGAACTTTGAGGTCCCACGCAGATAGAGTTTTTCATCTGTCTTTGTATTCGCATAGTAAAGACCGGTCACACCCGTCAGCGTATCACCCTGATTTCCGAACAGAACACGTGTTTCATTCGAGACATTCTGCTGTTCAATATCCGCGCTGCCATTGGTGCGTACTGGCGCGGTGCGGCGCACGGATGAGTCCGAGAACTGGGTCTGGTTCAAAACCTGATATCCATTCTGGAAATCATATTTGAGGTCCAGAATACCCGTATTGGTATCCTGCGCCCAAGTGGGCATGGTGGCCGTATTGCTTTGCAGTTTGTCGAACGGCGCTGTCGCGGCCTCCTGGCTCGGCCGGTTAGTCGAGTTGTGCGAATAGGTGAGCTTGGCCTCAAAACCGGGAAGCGCCGATGGCACCCAGAGCAGCTTCGCGCGACCGGTCAGTGCCTTGAAGTTCAGGTCTGTGGCGCCACTCTGGAACTGCGGATTGACATAATCAATAAAGGTGTCGCGACCGGAGTAATCCAGCGCCACGCGCGCTGCGAGTTCGTCTTTCACGATTGGACCAGAGAAAGCCAGCGAAACGCGCCGGCTGGCATAGCTGCCGATTTCCGCCTGATAAGCTCCCTCCGGTGTGAAGGTCGGGTCCTTGGTATTGACGATGATCGCGCCGGCAATGGCGTTCGCGCCCTGAGATGTGGTCTGCGGGCCGCGGAACACCTCCACAGTCTGCACATCCCAGCTTGAGGTCGCTCCAAAGTAGAATTCATTGTAATTGAGGTAATGTCCATCCAGATTGATGGTGGCACGCGGCACTGTTCCCGCGAAAAACGCCCCAGCACCCGTATTCGGGCCTTGTGAGTCCATACCTCGGATAACAGGCGCACTCACTGTATCGGGATACACCACGTTCGGAGTGCCGTTCACGACCTGCGAGATCGAGGTGTCACCCGTCAGGCGTCGCTGAATCTCCTGGCCCGTGATAACCACCACAGAAGATGCTGTATCCTTCAGATCACGCTCAATATTTTCCCCTGTTACGGTGACCGCCTCAAGTATGATCGTCCCCTCACGGCCGGCAATGGCGGCATCTTCCTGAGCAAAGCCCGATGATGCTCCCATAGCGCACAGGATGGCGAACGTGCTGACACCACGCATCAGCGGCGCGGCAAATTTCAACGACATGAGAGGCCCCGTCTATCCGGAAAAGGATCGCTGGCTGGGAGCACGGCCTTAGCTTGCGAATGATTATTAATTCTGCATTGCATGACGCATTCTGCATGTCAACATGATGCGCCGCGCACGGAACCGACGGATCTCCCGGCGTGTTTGATCGGCCACACCAATGCTGCACATCCCATATGTGCAAGATGAAAAGGATGCGCCGGGTGCGGGCAGACAGATTGATCTCACCGTCGTGCCACCTTAGCTTGTGTCCAACATATCGCCCGGCGTGGCCAGCGATATGCACGCCTCTCCCTCCGGTCTTTCTCGGGCATGATCAGAACAATGAAAACATGTGCTCCTTCCCGCCATAGCCTGTCTGGCCCGGAGATGCGGCCATGATCGAGATTGAGATTGAAGACGAGAAAACCGCCAGCAAGCGCTCCTCCACGGTCCAGTCTGTCTCCATTGCGGCCCGCTTTCTGGAGATTCTGGCACGCTCTGAAGGTCCGATGGCATTGGGTGAGATTGCCCGGCGCGCCAAAACCGGCACCTCCACCGCGCACCGTTACATGCAGAGCCTGGTACGCGAGCGTCTGGTGGCGCAGGATGACATCACGGGCCATTATGATCTTGGCCCGTCTGCGCTCAGCATCGGCATCTGCGCATTGCGACGCATCAACCCTGTTGAAGTTGCCGCGCGAGCGATGAAGTCTCTCTCCATGCGCATTGCATCCAGCTGCGGTGTGGCGATCTGGACCGAACGTGGGCCGACTGTCGTGCACTGGTATCGCAACTCCGCCTTTTCGCTCAGCACGGTCTCGCTGGGTGATGCGCTGCCGGTGAACAACAGCGCCTGCGGGCTGGTTTTTCAGGCCTATCTGGATAAGGATGAAATTGATGCCGTCTATAAGCGGCAACCGGCGGCCTTCCGTGGCCCAGCCCCCAAAGCCGGCATACGCGATGCCATTCGTGAGGCAGGGGGCGCGGAACTGAACGAACACCTGTTCTCGATGCTCACGGGCAAAGCCGCACCTGTCTTCAATGCGCAGAATGAAATCGCCTGCGTCGTCACCACCGTGTCTTTTGTCAAAACGGCGGAGGCTGATGGGCATCGCGAAGCCCTGTTTGAAGCCGCACGGCAGGCCACGCACGATTCAGGCGGAACATGACAGGCCTTTTCATGGCAGGGTCTGCCCCACTTAGAGCGTCTGGGGCTCCTGTACCGCGGTTCATGTGAGAAAGAGCAGAACTGATCCACCACAATGCGGCACCCGTAAAAGCATGAAGCGCAACTGCCGTTCGGGGCCAAGCTCATGTCGTATGCCATCAGTTACATAGCAACAGGCCTCACCTTTCTGGCCATGGATGCAATCTGGCTCACTCTCATGTCCGGGCGGTTCTACAAGCCGTTGCTTGGGGGCATGATGGCGGACAAGGTCAATTTCGTTCCCGCAGTCCTGTTCTACCTGCTTTATGTGCTGGGCATCGTAGTCTTTGCGGTTCTGCCGGCCCTGACCTCGGGGGTCTGGACAACAGCACTCGCATTTGGCGCGCTGTTTGGGCTCATCGCCTATTCGACATATGATCTCACCAACCATGCCACTCTGCGCAACTGGCCGGCTCTGGTTTCAGTCGTGGACATTGCATGGGGCACGTTTCTCACAGCGGTTTCCGCGACTGCTGGCCTGCTCATCACGCAGGCTGTGGCCGGCACCTGAACCCCGCGCAACTCAGGCTCGGGGTGGCCCGGGCCAGAATGCATTCACCCGCTTCTGATAAGACTGGAACGCCGCCCCGCGCGTGCGCAACATATGCGCCTCTGTCGGTGGAATTCCGGAGGCATGGACAAGCACAACATACATCAGCACCGGAGCTGCAAAGGCAGCCACACCCCACGCATAGTGCCCCGTAAGATCGAATGCGATGACAGGATAAGCGACCCACCCCAGCCATTCGAAAAAATAATTCGGGTGCCGGCTCATACCCCACAGGCCCTGATCGCAAATACGGCCGCGATTGGACGCATCGGCCCGAAAGCGGGCAAGTTGACGGTCTGCAACACCTGCCCCGAGCACGGCAGCAAAGAACAGCATCACCCCCACCAGATCCCACACCCTCCAGCCTTGTTCCGGCTGATGCGCGGCGCAAGCGACGGCAACCACCAGCACAAAACCGGCCAACGCCTGAGCCTGCAAGAACTGGAACAGACGACGCGGCGCATCTTTTCCCCATTGCCGGCGCAAATCGGCATAGCGCTCATCATCATGGCCGGCCCATGTGCGCCGCAAAATATGTCCGCCAAGGCGCAACGACCAGATCGCGACCAGCCCGGCCACGAACAGTTGGCGCGGCAACCAGGAATCTGGACTTAAGGGCGCAAGCGCACCAACAACTGCGGCTGCGCCGGTTGAAAACGACCAGATCGTATCCACCCAACCATGGTTGCCGCTGCGCTTGGGCCACCCACCACGCCATCGCCATCGCCATCGCAAGGCTGAGCCCGGCGGCAATTCCGGCCAAAGCGACAAGCACATTCATGACACGGACCTCCTGGAAGGCAGGGCGTGGATAAAGCCCGCTATCTCATCCAGAACCGGCGCAAGCAGGCGCAATGGCCGCGCAAATGCCCCCAGAATGGAGGCATGATCCACGCGTGAATGGAACCGCGCGTTTACTTCACCATCATGAGCCTGAATACAGGCCGCCAAGCGCGCAGTGTTGCCGGGATCGACGATGTTGTCCTTGGAACCGGTGACGAGAAAGACCGGAGCTTCACCTCCGCAGACATAATTGATCGGCTGGCTGAGGGGATGCTCATGCTCGGGACCGAAGATTTCTTCCAGTGTCAGCGTGTTCAGGGGCAGAAAATCATATGGTCCGGCCAGACCCGCCATGCCGGCAAGATCACGCGTCGCATCCAGCCCCACCTCTGCCAGCCATTGCCTGTCAAAGGCCAACATGGCCGCGATGTGTGCGCCTGCCGAATGGCCCACAACAACCATCCGGCCGGGGTCACCGCCAAATTCGGTTGCATGCTCTTGCGCCCAGCGCACAGCTTGTGCGGCATCTTGAAGGAACCCCGGAAAGCAAACCTCGGGATAGACCCGATAATCGGGGATCATGGTCACGATGCCCCGGCTTGCCAGCGCTGCTCCGACAAACCGATAAAGCGCGCGGTCTCCCTCTTCCCAGCCGCCGCCATAGAAAAACACAGCCACCGGGCGATCTGTGACCGCTTTAGCCGGAAGATAGACATCCAGCCCATGGCGTGGGCCCGGACCATAGGCGTGCCCAGCACTGACCCGCACGGCCTCCAGCCGCGAAAGGACATTCAGCGTCGCAATCGGCACGAGCCAAGCGATGGTTGCGCCGCCTGCAAGAACAGCAAGCGCGATGAGCAAAAAGGCATCGCGCATCATGCACCTATAGCCGGACGAAAGGCTGGAGCAGACGGCCCAGAAAGCCGCTCAGCCGCATGCTGCCATCAAAAGCAGCAAGGCAAATGCACTCGCCATCCGGGTCGACAATTGGCTGGTGCTCGATCTCATGGTCCATTTCTGCAAGGTCTCCGGGCATATAGCGCCCGTATTCATCGGAGAATGACCCCACCAGAACCTGCGTGAATTCCGTGCCGAAATGGCCATGCTCTGGCAATTTGCGCCCGGGACCAACCCGAAGCAGGGTGAGCCGTGCAGAGGGCTCATCGGGCAAGCGAAGTGCGCTGGCCCGCACCCCAAGCCCAATCCATCGCCACGGGCCCATTTCGCACTGTCGCAGCGGCGCGGGAAGCGGAATGCCGCCCGGGAGTGTCGCCGGCGCGTGCGCGGAACGTATTGAATCCGGCACCACGGCTGTCACCCCGTTCCCGTCTTCGGCATCAATCATCCGCATAACCGCAGCGAAGGCATCCGGTGCCATTGGAGCAGGCTCCATGTCTTCCAGAAGCGCACCGCCAACAGCTTCAAACTGCGCCACACGGCTGCGGCAGGTGGCGCACCCTTCCAGATGGGTCGCAACAACCATAGTCGCCCCTGCGGGCAGCCGACCCGCCGCATAGCGCATCAGCGTTTCATCAGTTGCGTGATGACGGATTTTCATGACTTGTCTTCCAGCAGCGCGCGCAGCCGCCCAAGGGCAAGGCGCACGCGTGATTTCACGGTCCCGAGCGGCAGACCAAGCTCGGCGGCAATTTCCGAATGCGCC
Source organism: Xanthobacter sp. (assembly GCA_034676685.1). Classification (GTDB taxonomy): domain Bacteria; phylum Pseudomonadota; class Alphaproteobacteria; order Rhizobiales; family Xanthobacteraceae; genus Xanthobacter. The sequence goes on from JAUCBT010000006.1 coordinate 17,807, forward strand.
TTGTCATTGAAGAAGGACAGTCGCAGCACGGTTGCCTGGTCATCAGAAAGAGTCTGCATCGCCGCACGCACGCTGGCCTCTCGTTCGGAGGTCAGAAGCAGCGCTTCTCCGGAAGGCGCGGTTCCCTCCTCATCCGGCACCGCACTTTCCGCCGTGGCCACCACGCGATTGCGACGCAGATGGTCGATGCGCAGATTGCGGGCGATGGTGAAAATCCAGGTTGCTGCGCCCGCGCGGGCGGGGTCGAAATACCCAGCCTTGCGCCAGACCGAGAGCATCACCTCCTGCGCGATCTCCTCGGCGGTATTGGCCGGCAGGCCGGATTTGCGCAGGAAAGCATGCAGACGCGGGGCGAAATACGCATAGAGGCGCGCAAAGGCCTGCCGGTCCTGCTCAGACGCAATCCGCACGATCAGGCGCGCCAGTTCCGCGCCATCAGGCCGCGCGCCGTCTTCCATCAGATGTGTCACCACATGCCCCCGTCGCGGGGGCCGGCGCGGATCTGACCCACCGCAGAGGGGATGTTCCAGCACAGCATTCATGATCCCTTCTACGCATCATCCCCGCCATCGGATCATGCGGCGGGCAGTGATCCAGAGGGAAGTCGACTGCGTACACATTAGACAATGCCGCCTCATCACTCCACCGGTCCGGGAAGCACGTGCCATGAACATTCGTCAGGACCTCGCCCGAGAGGAGGGATTGCGCATTGCGGTCATCGGCTCCGGCATTTCCGGTCTGTCAGCGGCATGGCTTCTGTCCACGCGTCATGATGTGACCCTGTTTGAGGCCGAGGGGCGGCTGGGCGGCCACTCCAATACGGTGGAGGTCGAAGGCGTGCCGGTCGATACCGGCTTCATCGTCTATAACGAAAAAACCTATCCGAACCTCACCGCATTGTTCGCCCATCTGGAAGTGCCAACGCGCGACTCGGACATGTCGTTCGCGGTTTCCCTGGATGGCGGGCGGCTGGAATATTCAGGCACCGGAATACGTGGCCTGTTTGCACAGAAGCGCAATCTGGTCTCGCCCCGTTTCGCCTCCATGCTGGCCGACCTGCTGCGTTTCTATCGCAATGCCCGCCGCGACCTGCCGGCCATGGGGCTGGAGAGCCTCGACACCTATCTGGACGCCCACAATTATGGTGATGCCTTCCGGCGTGATCATCTCTATCCCATGGCAGCGGCCATCTGGTCGACCCCGGCAGAGAGTGTCGGGCGCTATCCGGCTGCCGCCTTCGTGCGGTTCTGCGACAATCACGGCCTGCTGCAATTTCTGGATCGCCCGATCTGGCGCACCGTCATGGGGGGAAGTCGGGCCTATGTTTCGCGGCTGCGCAAGGATTTTAAAGGCCGGATCGTGACGAACCAGCCCGTGCGCGGCGTGAGACGCGCGCCGGAGGGTGTGGTCGTCACCCATGGTGAGGGCAAGACCAGCCATTTCGATCATGTGGTTATCGCGACCCATGCCGATCAGGCCCTCGCCATGCTGGACCAGCCCAGCATTGCGGAAAGCAACCTGCTTGGCGCATTTCGTTACAGCCGGAACACCGCCATTCTTCATGACGATGTCCGGCTTATGCCGCGTCGCCGTGTGGCATGGGCCGCATGGAATTATCTGGCAGACAGGCGCGTCGATGAAAAGCTGTGCGTCACCTACTGGATGAACCTGTTGCAGGACATCCCGAAAGACAGGCAACTGTTCGTCACGCTCAACCCGACACAAGAGCCTGCCCCCGCATCGGTTGCATACCGCACGGACTATGAGCACCCCTTGTTCGATGCCAGGGCGATGGCGGCCCAATCCCGGCTGTGGTCACTTCAGGGTGATGGCGGGGTTTGGTTCTGTGGCGCCTATTTCGGTGCGGGTTTTCACGAAGACGGACTTCAGGCCGGGCTTGCCGTGGCAGAGGCTCTGGGCGGCGTGCGACGCCCATGGCAGGTTGCCGATGAATCCGGCCGTATCTTCCTTGAGCGTTCTGCTGCACCGGCGCGGTGGGACTGGACAGCAACGGAGCTGGCCTCATGAGCGAAACCGATTCAGCTCTTTATGCCGGATCCGTCATGCATATGCGGGTGAAGCCGAAACGCCATCGCCTGTCCTATCGCATCTTCTCATTGCTGCTGGATCTGGATGAAATCGACGATCTGGACCGCAGATTGCATCTTTTCTCCCGGAACCGGTTCAACATTTTCAGCTTTTATGACCGCGACTATGGCGTGCCAGATGGTGGCTCGCTCCGGGAACAGGTAGAATGGTTGCTCGTCTCGGCGGGGCTGGAGCCGGATGGCGGGCAAGTGCGCTTGCTCACCATGCCCCGTTTGTTCGGCTATGCCTTCAACCCGATCAGTGTCTATTTCTGCTATCGGCGAAATGGCGGGCTTCTGGCCATTCTGTATGAGGTGAACAACACCTTCGGCCAGCGCCACTCTTATTTGATCCCGGTCAGCGCGAATGAAACATGGCCGCTGCGCCAGAAGGCGGACAAGCACTTCTTTGTCTCGCCCTTCATGGACATGGACCTCACCTACAGTTTTCGCATTCAACCTCCGGGAGAGGATGTGCGCATTGCCATTCTTGTCAGCGATGCTGAAGGACCTGTGTTGAGCGCGGTTCACGCCGCCACCCGGCATCCGCTGACCGATCGCCAGCTTGCCCGCGCCCTTGTTATCTATCCGCTGCTGACCCTGAAGGTGATGGCCGGCATCCACTGGGAAGCCCTATGGATCTGGGCCAAAGGCATCCGGTTGCGCCGGCGCCCGCCTGCTCCGGCCTCCCCCGTCAGCATTTCTCCGCCTCCCCATTCCTGAGGATCGAACCTCATGCAACCTCTTGCCCGCACACCACTCCCGAACTGCACGAACGCTGTCTTGCGTGAAGAATATGATCCGGGGCACGCATCTGGCGCACATGTGCGGACCCAGGACATGGAAAGCCGATCCAGCAATCACGAACCCCCTCATGCGCATGGTGGCGGACGCCCCTCTCACGGCCTGAAGGAGACGGTGCTGGCCCGCCTGTTCGGGCGGCTTGCGGTTGGCACGCTCACCGTGGTGACCCCTGAAGGGCGACGGCTGGTCTGGCGCGCGCCCGTCTCCGGGCCCGAGGCAACGCTGGTTCTGCATCGCTGGCGCGCATTGCGACGGCTGGTGACCGGCGGGGATCTCGCCTTCTCGGAAGCCTTCATTGCCGGAGACTGGTCGAGCCCCGACCTGCCGGCCTTCATCGAACTTGCCGCGCTCAATATCCCCCTGCTTGCCGCGCGTGTTGCCGCCCTTCCACCCGTGCGCCTGTGGAACCGGATACGTCATGCCCTGCGCGCCAATTCCAAGGCGGGAAGCCGCCGGAACATCTCGTTTCACTACGACCTTGGCAATGATTTCTATCGCGCATGGCTTGATGACAGCATGAGCTACTCATCCGCCATTTACACCACACCAGACCAGAGTCTGGAGGCGGCACAGCAGGCCAAAATTGCCCGCATCATCACCCTTCTGGATATAAAGCCCAGTCAGGAGATTCTGGAAATCGGCTGCGGCTGGGGAGGGCTGGCCAGGGAGTTGGGGCGCAGTGGAGCTCATGTCACCGGCATCACGCTCTCACGGGAGCAACTGGAATATGGGCAAGACATGGTGCGTGCCGATCCTGCTTTTGGGTTGCAGGTAGAATTGCGCCTGCAGGATTATCGGGATGTCATGCAGCGTTATGATCGCATCGTTTCCATCGAGATGCTAGAAGCCGTCGGTGAAAACTACTGGCCATCCTATTTTGAAAAGCTTCGCGCTTGCCTGAAGCCGGGCGGACTGGCGGTTGTTCAGGTCATCACGATCGCGGAAGACCGCTTCGAGGACTACAAGCGCAAGACCGATTTCATCCAGCGCCATATCTTTCCGGGCGGCATGCTGCCGACCAAAACACACATTGCCGATCACGCCCGCCTTGCCGGTCTGGAACTGGTGGGACAGGAATGCTTCGGACTGAGCTATGCCCACACCCTTGCAGCATGGCGCACACGTTTTCTGGCCGCTCAACCGGAAATGGAGCGGCTCGGCTTCAATCATGATTTCTGCCGGTTATGGACCTATTATCTGAGCTATTGTGAAGGCGGGTTCCGCGCGGATGCCATTGATGTGGGGCTTTACACATTTAGAAATTGATCGAGATGCAGATATTGCGGAGCTGACTGATTGCAAGACCACTGTTATGGATGATGATCGGGGTGATCCAGCTTCATGCATGTCGTTCTTCTGAACAGACTTGCGCATGCTGAAGCACAGACACCCTGATCCGAGATAAACAGAGCATGCACAGTCTTTTCAGCCTGTTTCATGCTCTCAAGTCCAGTCGGCGGGTGTTCGAGAAGAGGAGCCTGCCGCCCTCATCAGCTCTCCAGAATATACTTCTCCCGCAATTTGAAACGGATTGCCTTCCCGGAACCTGTTCTTGGAATTTCATCAACCGCACGCAGGTCTGCCGGTATCTTGTATGGCGCAAGAATGTTTCGGCAATATTCGGTCATGCTCTCAAATGTCACGGGCTCAGATGACCAGACGACATAAGCCACGGGAACCTCACCAAGCGTTTCATGCGGCACGCCGACCACGACAGCATCCCGCACCGATGGATGAGTCAGAAGCGCCTCCTCGATCTCCGCAGGCGAGATGTTCTGCCCGCCGCGGATCACCAGTTCCTTGAGGCGTCCCGTAATGGTGAGGAAACCATTTTCATCGGAACGGGCCAGATCTCCGGTATGATACCAGCCATTGCGCAATGCCTTGGCCGTTTCTTCCGGCTTGTTCAGATATCCCAGCATGACATTGGGGCCAGAGCAGATCATCTCCCCTTCTTCACCGCGCGGACGATCCTCACAGGTGATCGGGTCGACGATGCGCACGCATACACCTGGAACCGGCAACCCGCATGAGCCCATGACACGGCTCTGGCCCGGCCAGTTCATCGTTACCATGGTCGAGGTTTCGGTGATCCCATAGCCATCCAGCAGCTCAACCCCGAAATAGGTTTCAAAATCCCGATTGAGCGCAGCCGGAAGGATCGCACCGGCGGAAATACAAGCCCGAAGCCGCCCCAGATCGCACCCCCCCTTCTCCCGCGCGGTGAGAAGCAGATAGTGGAACATGGTGGGCACGCCCGGCAGCAGCGTCACTTCTCCGGCCTGCAACAGTTCCAGCGCGCGGCCGGGCGAAAAGCGCGTCATGATCCGTTCTGTTGCACCCGTGGCCAGAATGCCAAGGACCGTGATGTTGATCGCATAAGAGTGGAACAAGGGCAAAGGCGCCAACACCACATCATCCGCACACAGCCCGGTTATCGGCACCCAGCAGGCCGCATTGACCCAGAGCATCGAATGCACGGTGAGGATCACCCCCTTCGGCGTACCCGTGGTGCCCGACGTATAAACGATGAAGGCTGGTGCATGAATGTCCTCATCGGGTAATGCGCAAGAGGATGCGGCCGGCGACGGCAAGCCACCTTCGCGCCAGATGATGCGCGGCAGCTCCCGTCCTTTTTCCTGCATCTGCTCAATGACGGGACGAGTGGGCGCATCCGCAAAAATCACCGCCGCGCTGCTGTCCTGAAGACGATACTCGGCTTCATGCAGGGTGGCCTCAACGGTGATGGGCACCGCGACACCACCGGCCCGGATCGTGGCCAGGGTCGCCACCACCCAGTCCACGGAATTGGCCAGCCAGATGGCAACGGACTGGCCGGGCTGCAACCCTCCCGCGATGAGGTCCCGCGCGAGCTCTGCCGTTTCAACCTCAAGACCAGCCCAAGTCGTGCTGCGTGTATCATCAATATAGGCAGTTTTATCTGGCCTTATCGCAGCATGTTGCAGCAGGAGCGTGCCGACTGGCGCAATCAGATCAAGTCTTATCATTATTTCCTCCCGGTGGCGGGTGACCGCCTCCATACCCTTTATGGCGTGTCAGCAGCCGCGAAAGGCGGGGGCTCTTTTCGCGGCAAATGCCGCGCGCCCCTCGCGATAATCCGCGCTGTCAGCCGCGGCATCAATCAGATGCTCCGCTTCGACAGGATCAAAGCCGCCAATGGTATGGCCATTCAGGATATATTTCGCACCACCGATTGTAAGCGGCGCAGATGTGGCAGCCAGATCCCGGGCGAAGCTCATCGCCTCATCAAGAGGGGATACGCAAACCTTGTCGATCAACCCCACATTCAGCGCATGCTCCGCACCAAAGCGATGTCCACCATAAAGAATGCGCTTGGCTTCACTCACCCCCACCAGCGCCAGAAGCTTGCGAGTGGCCTGCACCCCATACACGATCGACAGGCGCGCGGCGGGAATGCCAAACTGACCATCCGCGGGCGCGAAACGGAAATCGGCAGACATGGCCACATGCATGCCACCGCCCAGCGTGTAGCCCTTGCACGCCGCAATGACAGCCTTGGGACAGCGCGCAATGGCATCACACCCCAGATCCACGGCCACCTCATAAGCGCGCGCCTGTGCGGTATCATCACGAATGCGCGCAAATTCGGCGATATCAGCGCCGGCGGTAAAGTCACTGCCCGCACCCGTGAGTACCACGGCCTTCACAGCCGGATCTCGCCCCAGATAGGAGAAGATCGTGTCAAGGCCATTCCACATGGCATAGGTCAGTGCATTGCGCTGCGCCGGCCTGTTCAAGGTCACCAGCGCCACACCATCTTCGATGCTGACCACTATATCTGTCATCGTCATTTTCCTGCGGGAATATGCGGCCAGCACAGGCAAACGGATGCTGGCCGCAGGAGATCAGTTCTTCTTCACCAGCGGGCATGTGCTTTCAGACAGGGGCCGATAAGCCTCCTTGCCCGGGATGACGCTCAGCAGCTTGTAGACGTCCCACTCGCCCGTGGATTCGGCCGGTGTTTTCACCTGATACACATACATGTCGTGAACCATGCGCCCATCTTCGCGGATCACACCATCCTTGGCGAAAAAGTCATTCACGGGCATTTCGCGCATCTTGGCCATGACGGCATCCGCATCCGTGGTGCCGGCAGCCTGCACGGCCTTGAGATAATGCATGGTCGAGGAATAATCGCCAGCATCCCCCATGTGTGGCGGGCGGCCGACACGCTCTGCAAACCGCTTGGAGAAGGCGCGGGTTTCATCATCCCGATCCCAATAGAACGCATTGGTCAGGATCATCCCCTGCGCGGCTTCCAGCCCCAAAGAATGGGTATCCGTCAGCCACACCAGAAGACCGGCGAGGGTCTTGCCCTGATTGGTCAGCCCGAATTCGCCCGCAGACTTCACGGCATTGATGAACGTGGTGCCCGAACCGGCAATGGCGACGACATCTGCCGGAGAAGCCATCGCCTGAAGCATGAATGAGCTGTGATCTGTCGTTTCGATGGGATAGCGGATCGATCCCACAACCGTCCCGCCGAGCGACTTGAGAATGGCGCTCGCATCCGATTCCAGAGCGTGGCCAAAAGCATAGTCTGCGGTCAGGAAGAACCATTTCTTATGGTCCTGCTTCGCCAGTTCCCGTGCAGTGCCATTGGCGAGCGCATATGTATCATAGGCATAATGAACGGAGTGCGGCGTGCATCCCTCACCCGTCAGCTTGGATGAACCAGAGCCGTTGACGATGGCAATGCCATTATGCTCCGCCGCAACACCGGCAACTGCGAGCGCGATGCCGGAATTGATCAGGTTGGCGATCAGATTCACGCCACCCGATTCATACCATTCCTGAGCTGTTGAAACGGCAAGCTCCGGCTTGTTCTGGTGATCGGACACCAGAACCTCGATCTTGCGACCCAGAACGTCCTTTCCAAAATCCTCGACCGCCATCTTCACAGCCGCCACGGAACCTTCACCGGCCTCATGGCTGAACTGTCCGCTCATGTCGGTCAGCACACCGATCTTGACCGGTGGATTCTGCGCCAGAACGGGGGCGTAACTTGCGGAAACCAGCAACGCGGCTGCAAGAGCGGCCGGCCGCAAAGTGCGTGCATTCAAGCGCACCATGCCTTCATCCTCCCAAATGAAGTGATACCATTTTCAGTATCATTATCGAACGCGATATTAATTGCATTATTGGACTTTTCACGTCAATAGGCCAATTAATACGCCATGACGCCCATTTCACCGCGACTTAAGAGGGCGCAGTTGACACGCATCACAGTTTCATAGTTAGACTTTTATGCCGGATAGAACTTTTCGAAGAGAAGCGATCGGCACAACGCCCGGACAGGGCGGCAGGGAGGAGACACAGTGAGCGAATCGAGTTGCATCCTCGAGGCGAAGGGGCTGCGCAAATCCTTTGGAGGCTTCGTCGCCATCGCAGGTGTGGATCTGCGGGTCGCGACGGGGCACATCCATGCGCTGATCGGCCCGAACGGAGCGGGGAAATCCACCCTTTTCAATCTTCTGACCAAGTTCATTCAGCCAACAGGTGGCGAAATCCGCTTCAAGGACAACGACATCACGCGCGCCTTGCCAGCCGCGATTGCGCGCATGGGTATGGTGCGCTCATTTCAGATCTCCTCCGTTTTTCCCCACCTGACGGTCTACGAAAATATCCGCGTTGCGCTTCAGGCCCATGGCAAAGACACTTGGGGTTTCTGGAAGTCCGAAGATGAACTGCATCGCTTCGACGATGAAGTGCATCAACTGATCTGCCAGGTCGGATTGGAAGATCTGGTCTATACACGCGCATCAGACCTTTCCTACGGCCGCAAGCGCGCTCTGGAACTGGCCACCACCTTGGCCCTGCGCCCCGAACTGATCCTGCTGGATGAACCCATGGCAGGCATGGGGCAGGAAGATATCGAACGCACAGCCGCGCTCATTCATGCGTTGGGACGCAGGCACACGGTGCTCATGGTCGAGCACAATCTGAAAGTCGTCGCCAACATTTCAGACCGCATCACCGTGCTGCGCCGGGGCGAGAAGATCGCCGAGGGCAGCTATGAAGAGGTCTCCGCCAATGCGGAAGTGCGCTCGGCCTATATGGGAGGCGCACATGGCTGAAACGCGACTTCAGGTGGAAGCCCTTGAGGGCTGGTATGGCGAAAGCCACGTTCTGCACGGGGCATCATTTCATGTGCGGCGCGGTGAGGTTGTCACGCTGCTCGGGCGCAATGGCGCGGGCAAGACATCCACCATGCGCGCGCTCGCCGGGGTCATGCGCAAACGCAAGGGGCGCGCGCTGTTTGACGGCAAAGACCTGCTCAGCGCCCCGCCTCATCGTGTGGCCCATCTGGGGCTTGGTTTCGTGCCGGAGGAACGGGGGATCTTCTCATCGCTGACCGTGCGCGAAAACCTGATGCTGCCGCCCATCGTGCGTTCCGGCGGATGGTCCATTCAGGACATCCACGACCTGTTTCCCAACCTCAAGGGACGCGACACCACCATCGGCACCCGCCTCTCGGGGGGAGAGCAGCAGATGCTGGCAATGGCGCGCATCCTGCGCACGGGGTGTGATTTCATATTGCTGGATGAACCGACCGAGGGGCTGGCACCCGTCATTGTCGAACATATCGGCCATGCTCTTGTGAAGCTGAAAGAAAAAGGCATCACCGTTCTTTTGGTCGAACAGAATCTGAACTTCGCCCGAAGCGTCGCCGACCGTCACTATGTGATGGAGCAGGGCCGCATCATCGATGAAATCGACAATGGCAGCCTGTCTTCGCACATGGACAAGCTGAACCGCTATCTCGGCATCTGAGAGGGCATCATGACCGAATTTTTCGGAGTGCCAATTGCCGTCCTCTCGGGACAGGTGATGATTGGCCTCATCAACGGATCTTTCTACGCTCTTCTGTCTTTGGGTCTCGCCATCATCTTTGGCCTGCTCAATGTCATCAACTTTGCCCATGGCGCATTCTACATGCTGGGCGCGTTCGTCTCGTGGGGATTGCTGACCTATGGCGGCGTCGGCTACTGGCCATCCCTGCTGCTGACACCGTTGATCGTGGGCGCGCTGGGCGCACTGTTCGAGCGGACCATGCTGCGCCGCCTCTATGGGCTGGACCACCTCTTCAGCCTGCTGCTCACTTTTGGCCTCGCCCTGGCACTGGAAGGCGTTTTCCGCTGGTTTTACGGCGCAGGCGGCAAATCCTATCCCGTTCCGGCAAGTCTTCAGGGTGTCTATAATCTTGGCTTCATGGTGCTGCCCATCTATCGTGCCTGGGTGGTTGTCGCCTCGCTTACGGTCTGCCTGCTGGCATGGGTGGTGATCGAGAAAACGCCGTTGGGCGCTCGCCTGCGCGCCGCTACAGAAAATCCGAAGCTTGTCACCGCGTTCGGCATCAATGTGCCCTTGATGCTCACGCTCACCTATGCGGCCGGCGTGGCTCTGGCGGGCCTGGCCGGCGTCATGGCCGCGCCGATCTATCAGGTCAGCCCGAATATGGGTTCAAGCCTCATCATCATTGTCTTTGCTGTCGTGGTCATTGGCGGCATGGGCTCCATCATGGGGTCCATCGTCACGGGCCTGATGCTGGGGGTGCTGGAGTCTCTGACAAAAGTTTTCTTCCCCACGGCATCCGCCATCACCGTCTTCATCGTGATGATCCTCGTACTGCTCATGCGCCCGGCCGGGCTGTTCGGAAAGGACAAGTAAAATGGTCCATCGATACAAGGATTTCCGGCCAAGTCTGGTTTCCGCTCCCTGGCGTTATGGCTTTTTGGCACTTGCGATTGCGGTGGCGCTGCTTGCACCTCTGGCGATCTATCCGCTGTTTCTGGTCAAAGTGCTCTGCTTCATGCTGTTTGCTGCGGCCTTGAACCTCGTCCTTGGCTTTGCGGGCCTATTGTCTCTGGGGCACGCCGCCTTTTTTGGCGGAGCAGCCTATGCCTTTGCCCAATCCGCCAAAATCTGGGGCTGGCCGTTCGAGCTTTCACTGCTGTTCGGTGTGGTGGTGGGTGGCGCGCTGGGGTTCATCTTCGGGCTGATCGCCATCCGCCGGCAGGGCATCTACTTCACAATGATCACGCTGGCTCTGGCGCAGATGGTCTACTTCCTCGCCATTCAGGCCCCCTTCACGGGTGGCGAGGACGGCATCCAGAATGTGCCTCGCGGCACACTGCTGGGGCTTCTGGATCTGCGCAATACCAGCACGCTCTATTATGTGGTTCTGGTGATTGTGGTGGCCTGCCTGCTGCTGATCCGGCGCACGGTGCATTCGCCATTCGGGCATATTCTGGGTGCCATTCGCGAAAATGAAACACGGGTCACGTCGCTCGGCCTGAATGTCAGTCGCTACAAGCTTCTGGCCTTCACTCTGTCTGCGGCTCTTTCCGGGCTTGCCGGTGCACTCAAGGCCTCTGCCTTCCAGCTGGCAACGCTGAATGATGTCTCCTGGCACATCTCGGGCGAAGTCGTGCTGATGGTTCTGATCGGCGGCATCGGCACATTGTGGGGCCCGCTGTTCGGCGCAATCTTCGTGGTGATGATCGGCCATATCCTTGCGACATCGGGGCTGCCTGTATCGCTGGTCGTGGGCGTAGTGTTCATGGCCTGCGTCATGCTCTTCCGGCGCGGTTTCTATGGCGAGACGGTTGAATATCTGCGCCGCAACCTCACCCGCAATGCGCCCGCGGCCAGGGATGCCGGGCATTAAGGTTCAGAAGAGAAAGCAAACCCGCTACCCGACTGTGGCGGGTTTGCATAATCAGGCGGATATGTATAAGGGGCATGTCTCTTAAAAGGTCTTTCTTTGCAATGAAACCGGACGCAGCCGCGCCATTGAATCTGCCTGTCGTGATGCAGCGGCATTCCTCTGTCCGGCGCGCGATCGATATCGTTCTGGACAGCTGGAACTTCCTGATCATTCGCGAAGCCTTTTTCGGCGTGCGCCGGTTTGACAAGTTTCAGGCCCGCCTCGGCATTCCCCGCCAGACTCTGTCTTCACGGCTGAATGTCCTGGTTGAGAAAGAGATACTCGCCATCGGCCGCCGGCCCGGTGAGCCCGGGCACCAGTACTTCCTGACAGAACGCGGCAAGGATCTTTTCCCCGCCATGCTGTCGCTGATGGAATTCGGCGATACCTGGCTATGTGGAAACGAACTGCCGCCGCTCCAGCTCATCCACACCAAATGCGGCAAGGAGTGCCACCCGATCACGGTCTGCTCGAGCTGCCTTGAGCCGATTGATGCGCGCTCTGTCTCGCCGCGTGACGGACCGGGTGCAGGGTTTGAGCCTGCCGAGGCGCGCCCGCGCTCCCGTCGCAGCTCCGACCCGACCCTTCTCCAGCGCGTGCGCCCCTGCACGGTGGCAGGCAGCCTTGCCATTATCGGCGACCGCTGGAGCTTCCTGATCCTGCGCGAGGGCTGGACAGGGGTGCGGCGCTTTGAGGAAATGCGCGAAAATCTCGGCATTGCACCCAACATCCTGACCGACCGCTTGAACCGGCTGGTGGAGGCGGAGGTCTTCCGGCGCACGCCCTACGGCAATGGCGATCGGCAGGAATATCGCTTCACCGAAAAGGGTTTAGCGCTCTACAAGCCGATGATCGTGATGATGGCATGGGGCGACAAATGGCTGGCCAATGGCAAGCCGCCCATGCGTCTGCGCCACAAGGCCTGTGGGCATGACTTCACGCCCATCGTCGTCTGCTCGGAATGCAAGCAGCCGATCCATGCACGCGATACGGACTATATCCTGCGATACGATTTACCCGAGTAAAGGCATGGGGCATCAGGCCGATGCCCCATTCTTCTCCCGCGCGGCGCGCACCAGCTGGAACAGCCGCTCCGGCGTTGCCGGCAACATGTTCACCTTCACGTCCAGATGCGCCAACGCATCCGAGATTGCATTGGCGATGGTCGCGGGTGCCCCGATGGTGCCCCCTTCCCCCATGCCGCGAAAGCCACCCACATTATTGGGCAGGGCAGCCTCGATATGAACGATGTCGATGTCCGGCACATCGGTTGCGACCGGCAGCAGATAATCGGCAAGGCTGGCCGCCACGCTCTGCCCCTGCTCGTCATGGATGATCTCTTCCAGCAGCGCCGCCCCGATGCCCTGCGCCACCGCGCCATGCACCTGCCCGTCAACGATCATAGGATTGATGATGCGTCCGCAGTCTTCCGCCACCACATAGTTGAGGATTTTCACCCCGAATGTGCCGGGGTCTACCTCCAGCATGCACAGGTGGGTCGAGGAACAGGCCGTGCCGAGATAGGGATCATAGGTTTCCTGCACCACCAGATCGACGCGCTTATCGCGCGGGATGCGACCCATCTGGTTATAGACGGCCTTTGCCACCTCCTTCAGCGACAGGCTCTGGTTGGAACTGCGCGCGGTGATGATGCCGCCATGAAGATCCAGTTCATCAGCATTGGCTTCCAGCAGGATGGCGGCCATCTCCAGCACCTTGCTCTTCAGCGCCCGTGCCGCAAGGGTTGCCGCCCCGCCCCCCAGAACCGCCGAACGACTGGCATAGGTGCCCGAACTCATTGGCACCAGAGAGCTGTCTCCATGCAGGACCACAATGTCATCCATGGTGCAGCCTAGCTCATCGGTGATGATCTGCGCCAGCGTCGTTTCCAGCCCCTGCCCGTGTGAGGCGACACCGAAAGCGGCTGTCACCACACCCGTTGCATCGATGGAGATGTTCGCCGTTTCCGTACCGGTATTGATCGGCATGCCCGGGGCAACCGAGATGCGTGAGCCGATGCCTGTCAACTCCGCATAGCTCGCCATGCCGATACCGACCCAGCGCCCCTTGGCGCGCATGCGGTCACGCTTCTGGACCAGACGGGGATAGTCCACAGCGGCGCAGGCCCCCGCAAGGCACTCCTGAAAGGCGGACTGATCCCAGATGATGCCCGGCGCGGTGCGATAGGGAAATTCGTCATCCCGCACCAGATTGCGACGGCGGATTTCGGCCGGATCCATGCCGATCTTGCGGGCCGCCATCTCCACCATGCGCTCCATCGCCAGTGTGGATGAGGGCCGCCCCACGCCGCGATACGGGCCGGTGGGCGGCTTGGGTGTCATCACCCCCCGGATGCGACCGCGATAAGCCTCGATCTTATAGGGGCCGGGCATGAAGCTGATGACCTGCACAGTCTCCAGCGCAGCTGTCCACGGATAGATGGAAAACGCCCCGACATCACCGATCACATCCGCGCGCAAACCCAGAAACTGCCCCTCATCATCAAAGGCCAGCTCCGCCTCGATCCGCTCATCAAAAGCCTGGCTCATGGCGGCCAGATCTTCCAGCCGGTCGGCGATATATTTCACAGGGCGCTGGAGCTTGCGCGCCAGAAGGCACACCAGCATTTCCTCGCCATAGAACGAGCCCTTGCCGCCGAAGGAGCCCCCCACATCTGGCGCAATCACACGCAGCTGATGGCTGGACAGCCCGAGGCAACCGGAAAGCACATCGCGCACCACACCGGGAATATTGGAGGCGGTGTAGAAGGTCAAAGAGCGCCGCCGCTTGTCCCATACCGCCATATAGCTGCGGTTTTCCATCGGGCTGGCGCATTTGCGCGTCATGCGGAAGGTGTCGCCCACAATGTGAGGGGCTTTGCGAAAGACGTCATCCACATCTCCGCGGAGAAATTCGCGCTTGATGATGACATTGGTGCCCGCCTCTTCATGCAGAAGAGGTGCATCATCTTTCACCGCATCCACCTGACGGATGGCGAATGGCAATGGTTCATATTCTATGTGCACATGTTCCAGCGCATCTTCCGCCACATAGCGGCTTTCCGCCACCACCGCGACCACCGGCTCCCCCACATAGCGCACCTTGCCGCGCGCCAGCGGCCATGTCGGCGTCGCGTAATAATCCTTCATGCGTGATGTCGGCACCGCCGGCTGGCATTCGCCCTCGAAATCGGACATGTCGAACACGCCGACCACACCGGGAATGTCGAACGCACCGCTGGCATCGATGGAAACAATGCGCGCATGCGGCTGATCTGAACGGCGGATCGCCACATGCAGCATGCCGGGGACCTGCACGTCATCAACATACTCACCCGTGCCCGTCAGCAGGCGCAGATCCTCCGTACGCTTGATACGGCTACCCACCATTTTCGGGCGCATAGTGACATCGGAATAATCGGGTTTCTTCATCGGAACCCTTCTTTCCGTGCGGAGAGTTCATGCCATTGCTGGTCATCATGACCGCAGATGATCCGCGCCCCGCGATCCTTGAGCGCCCGGATCTCGGCCAGCGAATGGATGGCCTGCTCCATATCCCAGCTGTTCTTGGGGGCGTAACCTTCATCCACGTGGCGCATCATGGGCGCGGCATCCGATGCCAGAAGAAAGACGCCATCGCGCTCCAGTTCCACCCGCGCGGAAATGAGGCCTGGGGAATGGCCCGGAAGGGGCAGGATCACGATCCGCCCATCATCGAACAGGTCCTTTTGGCAGTCGATTTCCGTATAGACCTGCGCGATCTCCCATTCCTGTGGCAGATACCCCATGCGCTCCGCACCTTCCATACGGGCGGCCGCCAGTTCCGCCCTGTGTGCAATCACACTGGCGCGGGTGAAAGAGGCATTGCAGCCGCAATGGTCAGGGTGCAGATGGGAGCAGATGACCAGATCAATATCGTCCGCCCCAAGGCCATGCGCAGAAAGCTGGTGGAGCACTGTGTCCTCAACGGAAAATATCGGCTGCATGGCCCGCGCCAAAGGCCCCCAACGGCCTTCGGGATCCTCCGCCACCTGCGGCGCGCATCCTGTGTCGAAAAGCACATTTCCCGATGCGTGACGCAGCAGGACGGAGATAACCGGAAGCTCCACCATCTCTTCCTTGCTCTCGGCAGGCATATAGATGGACTTGCGCATTTTGAGACGGCCAGCGGAAAGAATGTCCATTCTCATGTCAGCGGTCCTCTTTCACGGGCCAGTTCACGCACAGCCGCGATAATGTGGATGTAGCCGGTGCACCGGCATATGTTTCCCGAAAGCCCCTCGCGGATGTCATCGTCCGTTTCCAAAGGGTGGTGCTTCAGCAGGTCGGCAATGGCCATCACCATGCCTGGGGTGCAGAAGCCACATTGAAGCCCGTGATGGTCTTGAAACGCCTTCTGGATGCGCGAGAGCTGGTCTGGCGTGCCTTCACTTTCGATAGTCTCGATATCCATGCCGTCAGCCATCACGGCCAGCGTCAGACAGGAACGGGCGGAGCGGCCATTCAGGGTGATGGTGCAGGCACCGCACACACCATGTTCACAGCCGACATGCGTGCCGGTCAGGCCCAGTTCATGGCGCAGGAAATCGGAGAGCAGCATCCGCGGCTCGATCTGCCTCGTGTGATGCATGCCATTCACGGTGAAGGTCACGTCGATCTTGCCCCCGTGCATGGGCTCATTCTCCCTCATGATGCGACCTTTCGCAGCTCAAGTGCACGAGCATGCGCCTTGCGAATGGCGCGGCCAGCCAGCACGCCAGACAGGTTGCGCCGGTAATCCGCACTCGCATGAATGTCGGTGTTGGGGGTCAGCGTATCGTGCAACCACTGCGCCATTTCAGACAGCAAAGATGCATCGGGCTGGCGGCCCTCGGTCAGTGCTTCCAGCCCCTGCATCCGCATCGCGGTTTCACCCACGCCCGTCATGCCGATCCGCGCATTGCGGATCGCTCCCTCTTCATCCGCATGGAAGGTGATGGCGATGGCGGACATGGCGAAGTCACCATGCCGGCGTGAGAATTCCTCGAAAGCCCAGCCCTCATTGGGCCGGGAGGTACCAATGCTGATCCCGGTGACCATTTCATCCGGTTCCAGCGCATTGACCAGAGAGCCGACCAGGAACTCGGAAGCCGGCAGAACACGCCGCGCACCGGCCGACGCGATTTCAATTTCGCCATCGAACATCTGCACGATCATGGGCATTTCGGCGGCAGGGTCGGCATGGCAGACGCTGCCGCAGAAGGTGCCGCGATTGCGCACGGTCATATGCGCCACATAGTGCATCACATCATGCAGCACCGGGAGCTTGCGCGAGACCACGGCATCACTGGCCGTCATCCGGTGGCGGGCGAGCGCGCCCATATGCAGCCGATCCCCGCGATCCGCGATCACCTCAAGACCGGGAATGCGATTGATGTCGACCAGAACGGCAGGCTTCACCAGCCGGAAGTTGATCATCGGCATCAGGCTTTGCCCCCCGGCAATGATCTTCGCCTCGTCGCCATGCTGCGCCAGCACGTCAAGCGCATGCGCGATGCTTTCAGCCCGGACATAGTCAAATCTTGCCGGCTTCACAGCCACCTCCCCTCCGAAGGGTTACACGGCTCATCCAACCGTCAAGGTTGTGCGAAGCCGCCTGTCCACATTCGGGATCAATTTCTATTTTTCACTTGCTTTACTAGACTACAATAGGGCATGTCAATGGAGGAGGACGCGCGGGGAACGGTGCGCAAGACATCGTTCTTCTCATAAAAACAAGGAGGTTGGCGCATGGAGATGTCGGGTCAGAAGCTGATCCCGGAGACACGGGAAACAGTCTGGAAGGCGCTCAATGATCCTGAAATTCTGCGCAATTGCGTGCCCGGCTGCCAGACTCTGAACAAGACCTCCGAAACCGAAATGGAAGCCACGGCTTCCATGAAGGTCGGGCCTGTTTCGGCCAAATTCGGAGGGAAAATATCACTTTCTGAACTGAACCCTCCTGTGAGCTACCGCATCACAGGAGAAGGACAGGGCGGGGTTGCCGGCTTTGCCAAAGGCAGCGCATTGATCAGCCTCGATGAGGTCGAGGGCGGCACGATGCTGAATTACAGTGTCGATGCACAAGTGGGCGGCAAACTGGCCCAGCTTGGTGGCCGTCTGATCGACTCCACCGCGAAGAAGATGTCCGAGGCCTTCTTCGAGAAATTCGCATCCGAAATCCGCCGCCAGTATCATGCTGATGGCGGGGCAGCACAAACCTCTTCCCCGCAGGCGGAAGCCACACCCACGGCACAGGGCACACCTTCTGCTCCAATCAGCGGAGCATCCGTTCCGCCGCAGATGATGGTGCCGCCGGGCGCTCCGCCCTTCGCGGGCCCGGGCTGGTTTCCGCCCCCCTATGGCTATGCGCCCCCGCCGCCGCCCCAACCTTCCGGCGGCTCAAAAGCGCCCTTTCTTGCCGCTCTGGCAATGGCGCTCGTGTTCGCCTTCCTGTGGCTGAGCGAACGACAGGGCAGCCCGCTGATACTGCCTTCAGCACAAGCCCTTACGCCCGAGTTCGGCGCTGCGGTCCAACTCATCCTCATTGCCATGGTCGGATATCTGTTCGGCCGCCTTTCGGATCGCCGCCACTGAGCGGTCCATGTCCTCCCAGGAGTTTTTCCATGCAGTTGTCCCTCGAAGGCAAGGTCGCGCTGGTGACCGGCGGTGGTCGCGACACCGGAGCTGAAATTGCCCGTGAACTGGCCGCTCTTGGCGCAACCATTGCCGTCAATTACCGTAAATCTGAAGCGGAGGCCGACGATCTGGTTGCAGAGCTGAGAGCATCTGGCAGCACTGCCAGATCATACCGGGCCGATATCTCCGATTATGATCAGGTTCAGGCCATGATTGAGGCGATCATTGCTGACTATGGCCGTATCGACATTCTTGTGAACAATGCCGGTTATGTGAAGTACCAGAGATTTGTCGACAGTACGCCAGCAGACTGGAAAGCCCAGATCGATACCTGCCTGTATGGCGCACTCCATTGCAGCCATGCTGTGGCGTCGCATTTCATCCAGCAAAATGGCGGACGCATCATCAATATCGTCGGCGACAGTTCGCGTATCGGCGAAGCCAATCTGGCGCTGGCGGCCGCTGCACGCGGCGCAACGGTGCAGCTTGGAAAATCCATCGCGCGTGAGCTCGGCCGCAACAATGTCACCGTCAACACCGTCTCATTGGGGCTGATCCAGACCTCGCACAGCGACCCGGACTTTCTTGCCAAGAACATGGACAAGATCGTCAAGGCCTATCCCCTGCGCCGGATCGGCCAAGCCGATGATGTCGCGCCGATTGTTGCCTTTCTTGCGACGGATGCGGCATCCTGGGTGACCGGGCAGGTCATCAGTGTGAATGGCGGCTTCTCGATGGTCTGAAGCACCCGCCCCTCGGGGCGTTCTGGCAAACCGGAGGCAGACATGACGCCCTTCGTCTTCAACACCACAAAGTCCATTCTCTTTCGCTCCGGTGCAGCGAAAGAGATCCATATGCATGCCGGCGCGCTTCTGGGCCGCACTATCCTGCTGGTGACCGATCCGGGTTTGCGCAAGCTCGGACTGGTCGATCCCGCCATCGGCGCTTTGAGAACAGCGGGTCATGAGGTCACCATCTTCGATGCGGTGGAAGCAGACCCCTCTATTTCCACTCTGAACGCTGCGATCGAGGCTGGGCGATCTGCCGGAGCAACGGGCGTGCTCGGCTTTGGCGGCGGTTCGTCTCTGGATGTGGCAAAGGTTGCAGCCTTGCTGCTGGGCTCGGGCGAACCGCTCGACGAAGCCTGGGGGGTGAACAACGCCAAGGGGCCGCGCCTGCCTCTGGTGCTGGTGCCAACCACAGCAGGCACCGGCTCCGAGGTTACGCCTGTCGCCATTCTGACCGTGAGCGGTGATGAGAAGCGTGGCGTATCCTCTCCTCTCATCCTGCCGGATATCGCATTGCTGGATGCGGAACTGACACTGGGCCTGCCCGCCCCCATCACCGCAGCCACCGGCGTGGATGCCATGGTGCATGCAATTGAGGCCTATGCCTCAGCCAGCGCCAACAATAACCCGCTGTCACGGATGCTGGCACGCGAAGCTTTGCGGCTTCTGGGGGCGAATATTGAAACCGTCGTTTCCGATGGTGGCAATGTTGGTGCGCGGGAAGCCATGTTGCTGGGCTCCATGCTGGCCGGACAAGCCTTCGCCAATTCACCCGTTGCCGCCGTGCATGCGCTCGCCTACCCGGTGGGCGGTATCTTTCATATTCCGCACGGGCTTTCGAATGCACTGGTGCTGACCTCCGTGCTGCGTTTCAACCTGCCGGCCGCCGATGCCATCTATGCCGAGATTGCAGCCGATGCCTTTCCGCATCTGGCCGATGTGCCCGATGATGCGCGCGGCGAGGCCTTCATCACCGCGCTTCAGGATCTTATCGCCCGCCTCGGCATGCCGCCCCGCTTGCGCGATGTGAACATTCCGGCAGATGCTCTGCCCCGCATGGCGGCGGATGCGATGAAACAGCAGCGCCTGCTCATCAACAACCCGCGCCCTGTCACGCAGGCAGATGCGCTGGCCATTTATCAGGAGGCTTGGTGACATGCGCGCGCCACCCGGTACACGCGCCGATTACGTTCATTTTCGCCAGCACACCACGCGCTGGAGCGACAATGATGTGTATGGGCATCTGAACAACGTCATTCATTACCTGATGTTCGATACCACCGTAAACGAATGGCTGATCCGGAACGGATTGCTGGATACGAAGAACAGCCCGGCCATCGGCCTCGTGGCGGAAACCGGGTGTCGGTATCATGGTGAGATGTCCTATCCGCAGGTGATCACGGCGGGCCTGAGGGTCGCCAAGCTGGGCTCATCCTCGGTGCGTTACGATATCGGCCTGTTCGCGGATGACAGCGACATCGCGGCGGCGGAAGGCTTCTTCATCCATGTCTATGTGGATGCAGCCACGCACCGCCCCTGCCCCATTCCCGTTGAGACCCGCACCGCCCTTCAGCGGCTGGTGAAGGAGGCATGATGTCCCTGAAGCTGAATGATCCCTCACTGCTGGAAAACCGCAATCTGATCGCCGGGCGCTGGACCCTTGCCGAGAGCGGCAAGACCATCACCGTCACCAATCCGGCAACGGGTGATGAGATCGGCGCCGTGCCTTCCGTCAGCCGGGCAGAGGTTGCGCAGGCGATTGCAGCGGCAAAGGAGGCGCAGGTGCTGTGGGCCGCCCGCCCGGCCAAGCAGCGCACTGCTGTGCTACGCAAATGGTTTGATCTGGTCACGGCCGCAACCGATGACCTCGCCCTGATCCTGACCAGTGAACAGGGCAAGCCGCTTGCCGAGGCGAAAGGCGAGATCGCTTATGCCGCCTCCTATATCGAATGGTTCGCGGAAGAGGCCAAGCGCATCTATGGCGACACCATTCCCGGGGCTTCCAGCGGTCAACGCATCATCGTGGTGAAACAGCCGATCGGGGTCACGGCCGCGATTACGCCATGGAACTTTCCGGCGGCGATGATCACGCGCAAGATCGGCCCCGCTTTGGCCGCCGGATGCGCCATGGTGCTGAAGCCCGCAAGCCAAACCCCGCTCACGGCCCTTGCATTGGCTGTTCTTGCCGAACGTGCGGGCGTGCCGGAAGGTTTGCTCTCGGTCGTGACCGGTGCGGCGCGGGACATCGGTGCGGAACTGACTGCCAACCCCACCATTCGCAAGCTCTCCTTCACCGGCTCCACGGAGGTTGGCAAGGAACTGATGCGACAGTGCGCGGACACCGTAAAGCGCACCTCGATGGAACTGGGCGGCAATGCGCCCTTCATTGTCTTCGATGATGCCGATCTTGATGCGGCTATTGAGGGAGCGATGGCCTCCAAATACCGCAATGCCGGGCAGACCTGCGTGTGCGCAAACCGCCTGTTCGTTCAGGCCGGCATACATGATGCCTTCGTCCAGCGCCTGACGGAGCAGGTATCCCGCCTCAAGGTTGGAGCCGGCACGCAGCCGGGTGTCGAGATCGGCCCCCTGATTGATGGCGCGGCGGTCAGCAAGGTGCGAGAGCTTCTGGATGATGCGAGGTCCAAGGGCGCGACCATCGCGCTTGGAGGCAATCCGCATACACTTGGCGGCACCTTCTTCGAGCCCACCATTGTCACGGGCACCACCCGGGAGATGGCCTTCTTCGATGAGGAAATCTTCGGCCCTGTCGCCCCGATCTTCCGCTTTGAACGTGAAGAGGAGGTCATCGCGCTGGCCAATGACACACCCTTCGGCCTTGCCTCATATTTCTATGGCCGCGATGTAGGCCGTGTGATGCGCGTTGCAGAGCAACTGGAATACGGCATGGTCGGCGTGAATACCGGTATGATCTCAAACGAAGCCGCGCCATTTGGGGGCGTCAAGGAAAGCGGTCAGGGCCGGGAAGGCTCAAAATATGGGATAGAGGACTATATCTCGGTGAAATATATCTGCCTTCAGATCTAGATCTGACATTCAATAAAAGCCGACAGATATTGATATTCTCGGATTATCGACATCTATCTGTGTCCGAATAAAGGACTGCGGAGCGCACAGACAGGAGATCAGATCATGTCAGAGCTCGAGCTGATCTCCTGCAAGATGATGCATATGCTGGCCTCAGGCCTTCCCCACCTTGATGACCCGCAGATTATTGGTGTTGCCGGATGCCCCGAAAGGTATGCCGGCAACGGCCACCACATAATCACCGACCTGCGCCAGTCCCGTTGCCAGAACCGCAGCGCGCGCAGCACTGACAGACTGGTCATAGCTGCCGGCATCCGGTGAAGGCAGGCTGATGGCTCCCCACAGCAGGCAGAGCTTGCGCGCAACCAGATCAGAATGCGTCATGGCGAGGATCGGCACCGGCGGACGTTTGCGGGCAATGCGCGCGGCTGTTGCGCCGCTCGACGTATAGGCGACGATAGCGACCGCACCGATCGACTGCGCGACATCTGCCGCCGCGCTTGCAACCGCATGGGAGGGCGATTCAGCGGCATCCGGCTCCGTGGCATCCACGATCAGGCGATAGTGGCTGTGATGCTCGGTTTTCTCGATGATCCTGTCCATCATCCGCACCGCTTCGACCGGATAGCGTCCGGCTGCGGACTCCGCTGAAAGCATCACGGCATCGGCCCCGTCATAAATGGCCCCGGCGACATCAGAAGCCTCTGCCCGGGTGGGTGCGGGCGAATTGATCATGGAATCCAGCATCTGCGTGGCGACGATCACAGGCTTCACCGCCAGCCGGCAGGCCCGGATGATTTCCTTCTGGCGGCCCGGTACATCCTCGGGCGGGATTTCAACGCCGAGATCACCGCGCGCCACCATCACTGCATCTGAAAGCCGGATGATGTCGTCGATATGCTGAAGCGCGGAAGGCTTCTCGATCTTCGCCACCAGCCCCGCCCGTTCTCCGATCAGCGCACGGGCCTCCAGCATGTCGGAGGGCTTCTGCACGAAAGACAGGGCGATCCAGTCCACACCCAGTTCCAGACCGAAGGCGAGGTCCGCCCGGTCCTTTGCGGTCAGAGGTGAGATCTCGAGAACCGCACCGGGCACATTCACCCCCTTGCGGTTGGAGATGGGACCGCCGGCCATCACCTCCGCCTCAATGAAATGACGGCTGACAGCGCGCACCGTGACACGCACGCGCCCGTCATCAATCAGCAGGTCATCGCCGGGGGAAACGGCCTGAAAGATTTCCGGGTGGGGCAGGGGAATATCCCCCGGCCCAGTGCCCACCTGACCGGCCCCGCCATCTTCCGGCAGCACAAAGCGGATGCGCTGGCCGCTTTCCAGAAGCAGGCTGCCTTGGGCCAGAACGCCGATACGGATCTTCGGTCCCTGAAGATCCTGAAGAATGCCGATGGGAACGCCCATTTCCTTTTCCAGCGCCCGGATATGCGCAGCAACGCTGGCATGGTCATCGTGAGTGCCATGGCTGAAATTGAGCCGGAACGT
This sequence comes from Xanthobacter sp., assembly GCA_034676685.1. Lineage (GTDB taxonomy): Bacteria > Pseudomonadota > Alphaproteobacteria > Rhizobiales > Xanthobacteraceae > Xanthobacter. Next base: position 41,439 of record JAUCBT010000006.1, read on the forward strand.
ATCGACCCCCGCGAGAAAGAGGGCTTTCAGCATGTCTGGCGCAGCGGAAGCGGGACCAACTGTGGCGACGATCTTCGCCCGGCGGTTGCGATGAAGGATCATGGCGTTCTGTCCTCCAGTTGGCCGGATATGACAGGCGCGATTAAGGAAAACCTCAGACCGGCAACAGTTCGCCAATCCGATCGGGGAGCTGCGAGAAGTGATCAAACACAGCCTGATGCGTCAGCCTTTCCACCGGCATCTTGCGGTAGCCTTCCGTGAACAGGAAGAAGGGAAGGCCGGCGGCTTCAGCTGCGGCGGCGTCAATTTCACTGTCCCCCACAAACGCTGCCTCACCTGCCCCGAGCAGCGCCATGGCATGCCTCACGGGTTCGGGTGATGGCTTGCGCGTGGGCAGGGTGTCTCCACCCACAACAGCCTCAAAGAAGGGCGCGAGCCCGGTGGCAGCCAGAATGCGCCGTGCGGGCTCTTCCGGCTTGTTGGTGCAGACGGCAAGGCGCGCGCCCCTGTCCATCAGGACGGTCAGCGCCTCCACCACGCCGGGATAGGGACGGGTGTCATCCATCATCACCTTCTCGTAATGGTCGAGAAAGGCGCGATGCCAGTCACTCAGAAGGGCCTCATCCGCCCCGACGGCCTCAATCACCTGGCGGATCAGCATCTGCGCACCCTCGCCGATGAAGCTGCGAACCTGCGGCAGGTCCAGTCCTTCACGGCCAGCATCCGCCAGCACCATGTTCACGGCCGTGCGAATGTCTGCAACGCTGTCCACCAGTGTCCCGTCGAGATCGAAAATGATGTTCATGTCAGTGCCCCCAGCCGCGCGCGTAGCCCGACGAGCCCGCCCAGATTGGCGAAGCAGTCGATATTGAGTGTAGCCTCTGAAGCCGGTTCATGCAGGGTATAGATGCCGCGTGACAGAATGACGGGCACTCCGGCCATGCGCGCGGCCCGCACGCCATTTCGGGAGTCCTCGAATGCGACGGCTTCATGCGGCGCCACATCCAGTTGCTCCAGAGCCAGAAAATAGACATCTGGGGCAGGTTTCTTGGCCGCGACCATGTCGCCGGCGGCAATCACATCAAACACCTCATCCGCCGGCTGGCCAAAGGCAGCCCGGCAGAGGGCCTCCACATTCTCCGGGCTGGTGGTGGTGGCAGCGGCAAGGCGCAATCCCTCCGCGCGCGCCTGGGTCATCAGTTCACGGATGCCGGGGCGCAACCGAATGCCTTCGCGCACGCGCTTGGTGAACAGATGGGTCTTCTCGGCATGCAGCAGCGCCACAGGCACCGTGCCGGCATGCATTTCATGCGCATAACGGGCGATGCGCTCCTTGCCGCCGGTGGTGGTGAGCAAGTCCCGATAGGTCTCACGATCCCAGTGCCAGCCCATTGCAAACGCGACGAAGGCCGCATTGAAGGCCGTGCGGTGCAGTTCCTCGGTTTCAGCCAGCGTGCCGTCAATGTCGAAGATGAGCGCCTTCATGTCAGGCATCCCGTTCGTTGCGCAGCGCTGCGGATGGCACGGATGTTTTCGCCATAAACGGATGGATTGGCGAGAGAACCGCCCTTGAACACGGCAGAACCCGCCACCAGCACATCTGCCCCCGCTTCCACTACCAGCGGCGCGGTGTGGGGGGTGACACCGCCATCAATCTCGATATGGATCGGCCGGTCTCCGATCATCGCGCGCAGGCGACGCACCTTCTCCACCTGCGAGGGAATGAAAGACTGCCCGCCAAAACCGGGATTGACCGTCATGACGCAGATGAGGTCCACCATATCCAGCAGATAGCCCACATCATCGAGCCCGGTGCCGGGATTGAGCGCAAGCCCGGCCTTACAGCCGGTTGCACGAATGGCCTGAAGTGTGCGGTGAATGTGCGGCCCGGCTTCCAGATGCGCGGTGATGATGTCTGCACCTGCGCGGGCGAAGTCCTCGATATAGGCATCCACCGGCGCGATCATCAGATGCACATCCATCACCCCCCGGATGTGCGGGCGGATGGCGGCACACACAGCCGGGCCGATAGTGATGTTGGGCACATAATGACCATCCATCACATCCACATGCACCCAGTCCGCACCCTGCGCCTCCACAGCCGCGCATTCCGCGCCGAGTGCCGCGAAGTCCGCCGAGAGAATGGAGGGGGCGATCAGGATCTTGCGCGCGCTCATGCCGGCTCTCCAATCTTCAGCCCGCCAGAAAAGACGCGGCTGGTTGCAATATCCTCGGCCTCGATGGTGGACAGCATGGTCGCGCTCACCGGCCCCTCATGACGGAACAGACGACTGGCCTGACGCAGACGCGCCCGGTCCAGCGCATTGCGGATGGAACGCGCATTGGCGAAATGCGGCTGTTCGCGCCGCGCGGTGATGTAGCGACCCAGCACGTCTTCAGCCTGAGCAGACAGGTGATAGCCCTGCGTGGTCAGCATCGCGTGGGCGATGCGTTGAAGCTCATCATTCGAGTAGTCTGGAAAATCAATGTGGTGGGCAATGCGCGAGCGAAAGCCGGGATTGGACTGGAAGAAACGGTCCATCCGATCTGCATAACCCGCGAGGATCACCACCAGATCATCGCGCATGTTCTCCATCACCTGAAGCAGGATCTCGATGGCCTCCTGCCCGTAATCACGCTCATTGTCGGGTCGGTAGAGATAGTAGGCCTCGTCAATAAACAGCACGCCGCCCATCGCCTTCTTCAGAACCTCTTTCGTCTTGGGCGCGGTATGGCCGATATACTGCCCCACAAGATCATCGCGGGTGACACTGACAAGGTGACCCTTGCGCACATAGCCCAGCCGGTGCAGCAGCCCGGCCATCTTCAGCGCCACCGTGGTCTTGCCGGTGCCGGGGTTTCCGGTGAAGGACATGTGCAGGGTGGGGATTTCCTGCGTCAGCCCCAGCTGCCGCCGGCTGCGGTCCACCAGCAGGAAAGCGGCCGTATCACGGATACGCGCCTTGACCGGGGCAAGGCCGATCAGTTCACGGTCCAGTTCCTCGAGAACCTCTCGCACGCCCGCGCTCTCATATTCGGCGTGCAGATCAACGGTTGCGACGTTTTCCCCGTCCATGAGATTTTTCCTTTCCCGCACAGGCGCGGTAAATGGCCCGGAGGCGCGTGTCCTCCGGGCGTGATGTCAGCGCTGAACCTCGTGGGTGTAGTGCACGGAGCGCCCCTGAACCTCGGTCCGCACCATGCGGATGGTGGGTTCATGTTCCGGGCGGTTGACGATGAAGCTCATCGTCACCGTCTCGAAACCACGAACCGAGTCAAAGGCATTGAAGCGAATATAGGCCTGCGGATGGGCCTTGCGGCACTCCTCCAGCTCCAGCATCACGCCTCTGGCATCCTTCAGGTCGAACATGGGGTTGCCCCACATCTCCCAATAGGTGTTGCGGGGATGGGGGTCGTAGGTCCACTCGACACCCACGGCCCAGTCGCGGCCAAGACAGTAATCGACCTGTTTGCAGATCTGTTCATCTGTCAGATCCGGCAGATAGGAAAAGCAACCCTGTGTGATGCGCATGTTATTTTTCCTCAGATGACGGATGCCGTCGGCACGAAGTCCGATGTATCGGTGGAGGTATAGTTGAAGGTGATGTTGCCCCAGGTATCGAGAGCGGCTTCCAGCGGCTTGCACCACTTGGCGGCAGCACGCAGGATTTCCGGCCCTTCATTCCTGATGTCGCGCCCTTCATTGCGGGCGAATACCATGGCCTCCAGCGCCACGCGGTTTGCAGTCGCGCCGGCCTGAATGCCCATGGGGTGGCCAATGGTGCCGCCGCCGAACTGCAGCACCACATCATCGCCGAACAGGTCCAGCAACTGGTGCATCTGCCCGGCATGGATGCCGCCAGAGGCGACAGGCATTACCTTTTTCAGGTCGGCCCAGTCCTGCTCGAAGAAGATGCCACGTTGCAGATCCACCTCGTTCTTCATCTCGCGGCAGACATTGTAATAGCCCTGCACGGTCAGCGGATCGCCTTCCAGCTTGCCCACGGCGGTGCCGGTATGGAGGTGATCGACGCCCGCCAGACGCAGCCACTTTGCGATAACGCGGAAGCTGATGCCGTGGTTCTTCTGGCGGGTATAGGTGCCATGACCGGCGCGATGCATGTGCAGGACCATGTCATTGGCACGGCACCACTCGCTGATGGACTGGATCGCGGTCCAGCCCACGATCAGGTCCACCATCACGATCACCGAGCCGAGCTCCTTGGCGAACTGGGCGCGGCGATACATCTCCTCCATCGTGCCGGCGGTGATGTTGAGATAGTGCCCCTTCACCTCGCCGCTCTCGGCGCTGGCCTTGTTCACGGCCTCCATGCAGTAAAGAAAACGATCGCGCCAGTGCATGAAAGGCTGCGAGTTGATGTTCTCGTCATCCTTCATGAAGTCGAGGCCGCCCTTCAGCCCCTCATACACAACGCGGCCATAGTTTTTGCCGGAAAGACCCAGCTTCGGCTTGGTGGTTGCGCCAAGAAGCGGGCGTCCGAATTTGTCCAGCCGCTCGCGCTCCACCACGATGCCTGTGGGTGGTCCCTTGAAGGTCTTCACATAGGCCACAGGCAGGCGCATGTCCTCCAGCCGCGCGGCCTTCAGTGGCTTGAAGCTGAATACATTGCCGATGATGGAGGCGGTGAGGTTGGCGATGGAGCCTTCCTCGAACAGGATGAGGTCATAGGCCACATAGCAGAAATACTCGCCCGGCCGGCCCGGAACCGGGTCTACCCGATAGGCCTTGGCGCGGTACTGGTCGCAGGCGGTCAGGCGATCGGTCCACACCACGGTCCAGGTGGCGGTGGAGCTTTCGCCGGCCACGGCTGCGGCGGCCTCGATCGGGTCCACACCCTCTTGGGGGGTGATGCGGAACAGGGCGAGAAGGTCCGTGTCCTTCGGCACATAGTCCCCGTTCCAGTAGCCCATCTCGGCATATTTCAGCACGCCGGCCTTATAACGTTCCTTGCCCCGGATTTCCTGTGTGACGTTCATTGTCCTGGTTCCTTTCAGGCGGCCTTGGCGGTGGAGGAGGTGGGCCCGAGGGCACCGGAGGCGTAGCGCTTCGCCATCTGCTCAAGCGGAATGGGCTTGATCTTCGAGGCATGCCCGGCCGTGCCGAAGGCCTCGAACCGTTCGCGGCAGAGCTTCGCCATGGCATCCATGGCGGGCTTGAGGAATTTGCGCGGGTCGAACTCGCGCGGATTGCGGGTGGCGATGCGGCGGAATTCGGCGGTCATCGCCATGCGACAGTCGGTGTCGATATTCACCTTGCGCACGCCATGGCGAATGCCGCGCACAATCTCTTCCACCGGCACGCCGAAGGTCTGGGGCATCTCGCCGCCATGGGCATTGATGATGTCCTGCAATTCCTGCGGCACGCTGGAAGAGCCGTGCATCACAAGATGGGTGTTGGGCAGGCGGCGGTGGATGTCCTCGATCACCGACATGGCGAGGATCTCGCCATCCGGCTTGCGCGAGAACTTGTAGGCCCCGTGCGAGGTGCCGCAGGCGATGGCAAGCGCATCCACGCCGGTTTTCGCCACGAAATCCTCGGCCTGCGCCGGGTCGGTCAGAAGCTGCGAGAGTTCAAGCTTGCCTTCCGCGCCATGGCCATCCTCGGCTTCGCCCTCGCCGGTTTCCAGCGAACCGAGCACGCCCAACTCGCCCTCCACCGATGCCCCCACCCAGTGGGCGGCACGCACCACGCGTTCGGTGATCGCCACATTGTACTCGTATGTGGCGGGGGTCTTCATGTCGGTTTCCAGCGAGCCGTCCATCATCACCGAGGTGAAACCGGACTGGATGGCAGTGAGGCAGGTGGCTTCGCTGTTGCCATGGTCCTGATGCAGGCAGATGGGGATTTCCGGATAGGTCTCGGCCATCGCCTCCACCATCCGTCGCAGCATCAGGTCTCCGGCATAGGAGCGCGCGCCCCGGCTGGCCTGAAGAATAACCGGCGCATCGCAGGCACGCGCCGCCTCCATGATGGCGAGGCCCTGCTCCATATTGTTGATGTTGAAGGCGGGCACCCCGTAGCCATGCGCCGCGGCATGGTCGAGAAGCTGTCGCAAGGTGATAAGCGCCATGTCAAACCCTCTCACTCTGGCGCTTCAGCGCCGCTATGCCGGGGAGTTCGCGTCCCTCCAGCCACTCAAGAAAGGCCCCACCGGCGGTGGAGACATAGGTGAAGTCTGCAGTGACACCGGCGGTGTTGAGAGCGGAAACGGTGTCACCACCGCCGGCCACAGCCACCGCCTTTCCGGCCCGCACCCGGCCCGCCGCATGCCGGGCGAGCAGCACCGTGCCCATGTGGAAGGGGGGCAACTCGAATGCGCCCAGAGGCCCGTTCCACAAGATGGTCTGCGCCCCATCCAGCACCGCCTGGAAAGCCGCCACCGAATGCGGGCCCGCATCCAAAATCATGGCGTCTTCGGGGCATGCATCGGCGCGCGCAAACTCGGCCGGGGCATCGGCGCGGAACTCTCTTGCCACCACCACATCCGATGGCAGATGGATGGTGCAGCCAGAGGCGGCGGCAAGACGCAGAATCTCGTTCACCGTCTCGGTCTGGTCCTTCTCATGCAGGCTTTTGCCCACTGCCACGCCCTGCGCGAACAGGAAGGTATTGGCCATGCCGCCGCCGATGATGAGGTGATCGACCCGGCCCACCAGATGGCGCAGAACCGCAATCTTCGATGAGACCTTGGACCCGCCGACAATGGCCACCAACGGGCGGGCCGGTGCATCCAGCGCCGCGCGCAGGGCGGTAATTTCTTCTGCCATCAGCGGCCCGGCCGCCGATGGCAGAATGCGCGCGATCGCTTCCGTGGAGGCATGGGCACGATGGGCGCAGGAGAAGGCGTCATTCACATAGATATCGCCCAGCGCCGCAAGCCGGCGGGCAAGATCCCGGCAGTTCGTTTCCTCACCTGGGTCGAAACGCAGGTTTTCCACCAGCAGAACGCTGCCGGGGCGCAAGGATGCAGCAGCGGTTTCCGCTGCCTCCAGATCCGCAAAGCACACCGATGCTTCCAGTGCGCTCTCAAGCGCGGCACGCACGGAGGCAAGACTGAAGGTGGCGTCCGCCTGCCCGTTCGGCCGGCCGAAATGCGAGAGGATGACCAGCGCCGCGCCATTTGCCAGCAGCGGTCGCATACCGGCGGCGAAACGATCGATACGGGTGGTGTCGGTGATCCGCCCGTCCTGCATCGGCACGTTCAGATCTGCACGCACCACCAGCCGGCGGCCTTTGACATCCAATTCATGAATGGAGGGGATCATGAGAGCCTCCCCATCACCGCCGCCGTATCCAGCATGCGGTTGGCGAAGCCCCACTCATTGTCATACCAGGACATGACGCGGCACAGACCGCCATCAATCACCTTGGTCTGGTCCATGTGAAAGATGGAGGAATGGGGATCGTGGTTGAAATCACACGACACGTTCGGCTGGTCGGTATAGCCGAGCACGCCGCGCAAACGACCATCGGCAGCCTTGCGGATGGTCGCGTTGATCTCTTCCGCCGTCGTGTCGCGCGCCGCCTCGAACACCAGATCGACAACCGAGACATTGGGGGTTGGCACGCGGATGGCGAAACCATCCAGCCGCCCCTTCAGCTCCGGCAGCACCAGTCCCACCGCCTTGGCTGCCCCCGTGGAGGTCGGGATCATGGAGAGCGCCGCTGCACGGGCGCGGTAAAGATCCTTGTGCACCTGATCCAGCGAGGGCTGGTCATTGGTGTAGGAATGGATCGTGGTCATGATGCCACGCATGATGCCGATGGACTGGTGCAGCACCTGCGCCACCGGGCTCAGGCAATTGGTGGTGCAGGAGCCGTTCGAAACCACCACGTCACCGGGTGTCAGCGTGTCATGGTTGACGCCATAAACCACCGTCTTGTCGGCCCCGTTGGCGGGGGCGGAGACCAGCACGCGCCTTGCCCCGTTCTTCAGATGCCGCGCCGCCTTCTCACGGTCCGTGAACAGGCCGGTGCATTCGAGCGCAATGTCTACATCCGCCCAGGGCAGCTCTTCGGGGTTACGGATGGCTGTGACCCGGATGCGGCCGCGCCCGGCATCGATCCAGTCCGGCCCCGTCGCGACAGCCTGCGAGAAGCGTCCGGCGACAGAGTCGAAACGCAACAGATGTGCATTGGTCTCCACCGAGCCGAGATCGTTGATGGCCACGATCTCCACATCCGTGCGCCCGGATTCCACGATGGCGCGTAGCACATTGCGCCCGATGCGACCGAAGCCGTTGATGCCGAGTCTGATCGTCATGTCCTGCAAGCTCCCTTCGCCGCGCGGATGACGGCATCCGCTGTGATGCCGAACTGCCGGTAGAGTTCCGGCGCGGGCGCGGAGGCCCCAAATCCGGTCATGCCGATGAACGCATCCGAGGGACGAAGCGCGATGTCCCACCCGGTGCGCAGCGCCGCCTCGATACCGATGCGCGGGACATCCCCCAGCACGCCCTGCCGGTAGGCCTCATCCTGCGCCGCGAACAGTTCGAATGACGGCAGGGAAACGATGGCCGCCATGATCCCCTCCTGCGCCAGCCGTTCGGCCGCCAGATGCGCGATCTCGATCTCCGAGCCAGTCGCGATCAATGTCACGTCACGCTTCTCGGCAGACCGCAGGAGATAGCCCCCGCGCGCGGTGAGGTTCTCATCCGCGCTCTGGCGCAGGGTCGGCAGGTTCTGCCGCGAGAGCACCAGCATCACAGGCCGGTCTTTTGTCGCGAGGGCGATTTCCCATGCCTCTGCGGTTTCTACCGCATCACAGGGGCGAATGACCGTGAGATTGGGAATGACGCGCAGGCTCGCGAGATGCTCCACCGGCTGGTGCGTTGGCCCATCCTCGCCAAGCCCGATTGAGTCATGGGTCATGACAAAGATGGTGGGCACGCCCATTAGCGCGGCGAGGCGGATGGCCGGGCGGCAGTAATCCGCGAAAGCCAGAAAGGTGCCGCCATAGGGGCGGAACAGGCCGTGCAGCACCATGCCATTCATGGCCGCAGACATGCCATGTTCGCGAATACCCCAGTGAATGTAACGGCCCTCAAAATCATCCGCCGTGATCGCGCTCATGTCGCGGGTGCGGGTGAGGTTGGAGCCGGTCAGGTCCGCCGATCCGCCAATGGTGAAGGGCAGCGCGGCATTGACCACACCCAGCGCCATTTCACTGGCCTTGCGGGTGGCGACCTTCGGCTTCTCCGCGATCAGCTTCGCCTTGTAGTCCGCCATCGGCGCATCCAGCGCCTGCGGGTTCAGGGCCTGCGCCTCAAGGAATGCGGCACGCAGGGGCGAGGTGGTCAGCTGCTCCCGCCATGCCATGTGTGCGGCTGCACCACGGGCGGCGACGCGAGCAAAGGCGGAATAGACCTCTGCCGGAATTTCGAAGGGCGGTGCGGTCCAGCCCAGATTCGCGCGGGTGGCGGCGATTTCATCCGGCCCCAGCGGCGCGCCGTGCACATCACATCCGCCCTGCCGGTTGGGTGCGCCACAGCCGATCAGGGTGCGGCACGCAATCAGGGTCGGGCGATCAGAACGACGCGCCTCCTCAATCGCGGCGGCAATCTCTTCCGGTGCATGACCATCGCAGGACAGGACATTCCAGCCGGACGCCCGGAACCGCATCGCCTGATCCACCGAGGTGGACAAAGAGGTCGCGCCATCAATGGTGATACGGTTATCATCCCACAGCACAATCAGCCGCGACAGCTTGAGGTGCCCCGCAATGTCGATGGCTTCCTGGCTCACGCCTTCCATCAGGCAACCATCGCCGGCCATGACATAGGTGGCATGCTCCACCAGACCGGGGAAACGGGTCGCGCCCATGCGTTCTGCCAGCGCCATGCCCACCGCAGTCGCGATGCCCTGCCCGAGCGGACCGGTGGTGACCTCGACCCCCAGCGTGTGGCCATATTCGGGATGGCCAGCCGTGCGGCTGCCCCACTGGCGGAATGCGCGCAGTTCGGCTATGCCCATGTCTGCATAGCCCAGCAGGTGATGCAGCGCATAAAGCAGCATCGAACCATGGCCGGCCGAGAGGACGAAGCGGTCCCGGTCCGCCCAGTCGGGGGCTGTGGGGTCGATCTTGATGAAGCGGTTGAACAGCACGGTCGCCACATCCGCCATGCCCATGGGCATGCCAGGATGACCGGATTTTGCCTGTTCGACGGCATCCATTGTCAGCACACGCAAGGCGTGCGCCATCGTCCGCTCATTGGCGGTTGCCAAGACTTCAGTCATAGGATGTGCCCTTTCAGGCCTGCTTCTTGCGGGCGAGCAAACGCAGGATGAGGGGGGTGAGGATCAGCTGCATCGCCAGATCCATCTTGTTTCCGGGCACCACAATGGAATTCGCCCGGGTCATCCATGACCCGCTGATCATGGTGGTGAGATAGGGAAAGTCTATACCGCGTGGATTCTTGAAGCGGATAACAACAAGACTTTCATCTGCTGTTGGAATCCAACGGGCCACGAATGGGTTTGATGTATCCACCACCGGAACACGCTGGAAATTGACGTCTGTTTCTGTAAATTGCGGGCAGATGCAGTGCACATAAGCATGCATCCGGCGCAGGATCACATCGGTCACGGCCTCGGTGGAGTAGCCGCGCATGGCGCGATCGCGGTGGATCTTCTGAATCCACTCCAGATTGATCACCGGCACCACGCCGATCTTAAGATCACCCCAGCGGGCGATATCGACCTCGTCATTCACCACCGAACCATGCAGGCCTTCATAGAAGAGCAGATCGGAGCCGTCTTCGAACGGAGCCCAGTCTGTGAAGGTGCCGGGGCGGGTGCCATAGCGCTCCGCCTCGTTCTGGTCATGCACATAGTGGCGGGTGCGTCCGGAGCCCGTCTCGCCATAGATGCGGAAGGTGCGCTCCAGCTCGGCAAGTTCATTTGCCTCATAGGAAAAATGCGAGAAGGTGAGATCTCCGGCCTCGGTGCGGCGGGCGAGTTCATTCTTCATCGCTTCGCGGTCGAAACGGTGGAACGCGTCCCCCTCGATGGAGACGGCATTGATGCCTTCACGGCGAAAGATCTGGTCGAAGGTGTGCTTCACCATCGTGGTGCCGGCACCTGACGACCCGGTGACCGAAATGATCGGATGACGGATGCTCATGGGGATATCCTCAGGTGCGAAACAGGCTGCGATTGCTGAAGAGCGCGGTTGTCTCCGCCTCCGGCAGATCGTGATAGGAGGCCACGCGCGCCACATTGTCCGCCGAACCGAAGACAAAGGGGCTGCGCTCATGCAGACTCTGCGGAATATGGGAGAGAGTGCGGTTCAGCGCGTCCGTGGCCTGTCCGCCCGCCTGCTCAATGATGAAGGCGATGGGGGCGCACTCGTAGAGATAGCGCAGCCTGCCCCGCTCATATCCGCGCCTGCTGTCGGCGGGATAAAGAAACACGCCACTGCGGGTGAGGATGCGGTGTGTTTCGCCAACAAGCGAGGCCAGCCAGCGCATGTTGAAGTTCTTCTCACGCGGGCCGGTCGCGCCTGCCATGCAATCATCCACCCACACCCGGATGGGCCGGGACCAGTGGCGGTAATTGGATGCGTTGATCGCAAATTCCCAGGACTTGCGCGCAATGCTCAGCCCATTGCTGACAAGATTGAAACGGCGGCTTTCCGGGTCGAGCAGATACTTCTGAACACCTTCGCCAAAGGTCAGGATGAGGCAGCACTGCGGCCCGTAGATCGCATAACCCGCCCCACACATCTCGAAACCCGGGCGGAGGAAGCTTTCTTCCGGGGTATTTCCCGCCGGGTACAGGGCGAAGATGGAGCCGATCGGCGCGTTGACATCAATATTCGATGAACCATCGAGTGGATCGATCGCCAGCGCCAGATCACCTTCGGGATTCAGGGTCAACGCCGTATCCTGCTCCTCGGAGACAAGGTGGCGCACCTGCGATCCGGCAAGCGCAGCGCAGAAGGCATCATCGGCGATGATATCCAGCGCCTTCTGCACATCGCCACCACCGCCATCGGCCTGCATCTCCTGATGCAGGGTATCTGCCGGGTCGCTTTTTGCGATGCGCAATGAAAGGCCTGCAACAACGAACGCTATTCTTTCGATCACATCCAGATACTGTATCGGGATGTGCTGATGCGGAATTACCGCTTGATCTGCGCTCATGGCGCGCCCTCCCGACATGTTTTTATTTGAATAAAACTTGCCATAGACCGAAATTCGGGGATATTTAAAAATATCCAACTGCCATTCAGAAAAATCTAATGCCTCGCCCTCTTTCCATCACCCTCCGCCAGTTGCGCGCCCTTGTTGCCGTTACAGAAACGGGCTCCATCACGGCGGCGGCAGAAAAAATGGGGCTGACCCCTCCCGCCGTACATGCTCAAATCCGCGGGCTGGAGACGGCCCTTGCCGTGCCGCTTTTGCAGCGGGCTGAGCATGGCAACGGTTCTGCACCCACAGCAGAGGCTGAGCCGGTTCTGGAAACCGCGCGGCGTATCGAGATCGCGCTCGCGGCCTGCGTCACCCAGGTGCGGGCGCTCAAATCCGGCCATGCCGGCCATGTCACTCTTGGCATGGTTTCAACCGCCAAATATTTCGCGCCACGCCTTGTGGCGCAGCTCAAGCACCTGCTGCCGGGCATCGAGATTGCGCTGGTTGAAGCCAATCGGGGTGGCATCATTTCCGATCTTCAGCGCCAGGCGATTGATCTTGCCATCATGGGCCGACCACCACGCCAGCCACTGGTGGCCTCGACCGTGATTGGCCCGCACCCGCACGGCTTTGTCGCACCGCCAGACCATCCGCTTGTTGGCCGGCGCGTGACGGCGCGAGAATTGTTCGAACACCCCCTGATTGCGCGTGAGGATGGTTCTGGCACGCGCATTCTGATGACACGCTATCTGGAGTCACAGCCCGAGGGGCGTTCCGTCATACCAACCGTGATGGGCTCAAATGAAACCATCAAGCAAGCGGTGATGGCCGGCCTTGGCGTGGCGTTCCTCTCCCTGCATACGGTGACGGATGAACTCCAAACGGGCCGGCTTGTCGCTCTGGATGTACCCGGCATGCCATTGATACGGCAATGGTTTCTTGTACATCCCGCAACCGCCCGCCTATCTGCCGCCGCAGAGAGGGTTCAGGCACAGATTGAGGCGATGGGCGCATCCTTCCTGCCTGAACTACCGGAAGGGATCCTTCACGGCCACAAGCGCTGAGACGGAGACAATATATATGGCCACGCTGCGCTCAGGATGGGCGGCCCATCCTGTCTCGCATATCGAACAGGATGATGGTGGCATTATCCGGTGCCCCGGCCTCCAGAACTGCGGCGATGATTGCATCAGCGGCTTTGGCCAGGCTTTCGGCATTCATCACAATATTCCGGGCCTGTTGAAGCGAAAGCACTTCAAACACCCCATCTGATCCCAGAAACAGAATGTCGTCACCCGCCCCCCGTTCAAACCGGAGAATATCGGGTTCATTGCTCAATGCCGGCCCGAAGTCTGGCACGCCAAGCGCACGAGAAACGGCAATACCCACGGGCATATGCGGCACAAAGAGCCTCAATGGTCCCCACCCCACCATTTCGCCGCTATCCATCATGCGCAGTTCGCGCCGTACCTCTCCGCCGGAAGCGATGATACGCTCTGCTTCATGCGCTTGCGAGGGGTGATGCGGAACGGTCAGGGTCATTGCATCATCGCACGGCGAGGCGCGGAATATGCCGACTGGAGAATCCCCCACCCATGCCAGATGGATGTCATCCTTGCAGACCACGGCAATCGTCGCCGTTGTGCCGCATGTGATGTGCGGGTCGATCCTGCGCAGGCGCGCCTGCGTGGCAGCGAACGCCTCACGGATAGCGCTTTCGATATAATCCGGTTCGCAATTGGTTGCAGTGCCCAGTTGTTCCGCCAGAACCAGAGGCAGGTGTCGCGCTGCAAACTGGCTGCTGCGGGCACCACCCAGCCCATCAAACACAGCAAGGATGAGCATGTCATCGCGCTGAAGAATGCTGGCGGCGTCTTCCATGGATCTCCTGTGCCGGCCCGCATCGCTTGCCATGCCCATGGAGCGGGGAAGCTGCGGCACCGGGCGCGGTACACCATGGATCATCCTAGGGACTGGCTCATTCTCAAGCTCATGAAGAATTTCCGGGAAGTCGGGGCGTTGTTGCGGGTCGGCCATGAGGCAGCGGGCTGCAAGTGCCTGCAATTGCGTATCGTCCTGATGCCATTGCGGACGGAAACCGTCCTCAATCACCTTTCGGGCGAATTCCGTCGCATCAAGTGAACCGGGCAGGCCGGTGGCCACATCGCGATAGGGGCGTGCACCGCCATGTGCAACTTCATGCATCAAAATGCCGAAAGCATAGATATCGACACGCCGGTCATAGGGCTTCCAGGCCAGAAGCTCTGGAGCCATATGAAACAGTGATCCGACCGGTTCTTCCTTCTGCGCATCGGTGGGAAGCACGATAGCGCGGTCAAAGTCAGCCAGTTTTACTTCGGGGGCATGCTCGCTAAGGGTCCTGAAAACGAGGATATTCTCCGCCTTGATGTCCCGGTGAACAATATCCAGAGCATGCAAACCCACCATGGCGCGTGCAATCTGCGCAAGAATGGCGCGCGTCTGCTCCGGTGGAGGTGGGTGCGGTTCTCCCTTTTCATTCCGCAGGAAGCGATGCAGTTCGCCGTGATGCGCGCGCTCATAGGCACGCACCAGATACTCATGCGTGCCACCCACACCCAGCAACTGCACGATACCCGCCTTCTCCTCAAGTGCCTGAAGGCGCGCGTAGATATCCAGCTCGCCTTCCACCAGTTCCGCCTTCTCCCAGGGCGTGAATTTCCAGATCAGTTCAGGCCGGGCATCATCGGTCACGAGCAGCGTTGTGCTGGACAGCATGCGCCCACGTGCAGGTGGAAGCGGACCGCACAGGGGTAGGCATTGCGTGTGCCCCACCCGCATAGGCAGGTTCGAATACAGACCAGACATGAGGAACCCTCCAAAAGTGGAAAGCGCGCGACTGATGTGCCGCGCGCTTTCCGGCTGTTTCTGCCGGGATGTCAGCCAAACAAGGCGAGTGTCTTGACCAGGGTTGTCCAGACACCCCATGCCAGCGGAATGCCAACCGCCGCCCATGCGAGAGCCGTGGACAGATCGAACCGTCCGCGATCAATGCCGTAAGAGCCTGTCTTGATCACGGCCGTCTGCCCCTTGGACTGGAGCGCGGCAACTTCTTCGGGCGACATGAACCACTTCTTGTCGAGCGGCCGCACAAGCATGTTCGCAATCAGGCCGATCGCCAGAAAACCAGCAAGGATATACATTGTGAAATCATAGACATGCGCACGTGGAATGCCCGCTGCGATCTGGGCTTCACGAATATAGTTCACCGCCACGGGGCCAAGAATGCCTGCGGTCGCCCATGCCGTCAGCAGGCGTCCGTGGATCGCGCCCACGAACTGTGTGCCGAAGATATCCGCGAGGTAGGCCGGAACGGTTGAAAAGCCACCACCATACATCGACAGGATAATGCAGAACATGGCGACAAACAGCACCTGATTGCCCATGTTTGCTGCAATGGGTGCGAGGGCATAAAGTGCAATGCCCAAACCGAAGAAGACAAAATATGTATTCTTCCGGCCCAGCTTGTCTGAAGCGGAGGCCCACAGAATACGCCCCCCAATATTGAAGAGCGACAGCAACCCTGCGAAACCGGCGGCGATGGCTGCAACGGCCATCAACTGGCTGGAATTCAACTGGGTGAAGGTCAAACCCGGCTGGCCAATCAAGTGCCCGGCGAAGATCTCCTGAATCATTGGAGACGCCATGCCGATGACGCCGATACCGGCGGAGACATTCATGCACAGCACAAGCCATATCAGCCAGAACTGCTTTGTCTTATGTGCATCGCGCAGATGGACATGCCCCTGTGTAATCATGGACTTGGCATTGGCGGGTGGTGGGGTCCAGCCTTCGGGCGTCCAACCCGCTGGCGGAACGCGATAGCCGAAAGCACCGCCCAGCATGAAGACCAGATAGATGGCAGCCATGACAAGAAAGGTCTGCCAGACGCCAACGGAGACATCGGTGGCGAACAGACGCATCAATCTGTCTGCCAGTGGCGCACCAATCATCGCACCACCGCCAAACCCCATGATTGCCATACCGGTTGCAAGGCCACGCCGGTCCGGAAACCACTTGATGAGGGTCGAGACCGGCGAGATGTAGCCAAGGCCAAGGCCAATGCCGCCAATGAAGCCCGCTCCGAGCCACATCAGCCACAACTGATGGAACATCACACCGATGCCAGCCAGCGCCATGCCACCGCACCAGCACAGTGCAGCAACAAAACCGGCCTTGCGCGGGCCGGCCGTTTCCAGCCATCCGCCCCATATTGCGGCAGATGATCCAAGCAGAACGAAGAAGAGCGTATAGATCCACCCCAGATCTGCCACGCGCCAGTCACAGGTGGTGGTGAACAGGGCGGTCATCAGCCCCATCCCCTCACATGTGATGGGGGCAGTGATGCCGATGGCGTGCGAAAGTGGCAGCCAAAAGACTGAAAACCCATAGGCCATGCCAATACAGAGCTGAATGGCCAATGCTGCGGGTGGTACAAGCCAGCGGTTGAAGCCCGCTTTGGCAATGGTTCTTTCTCGAGACAAAAGCGCAGGCACGTTGTGCCCTTCGCCCTGTCCTGCATGCGTGGCAGTCATGTTCCCTCCCCATCCCGGTTTGTCCGGGAATTCAGGGCGCACCGACAGCTTTATTATTTTGGGTGGTGCGCCTGTTGTTCTGATGGCGGCGCCACGCCCGTCTCATCACACGGGCCAGGGGCGTTTCGAAATGAAGCGGTGATAGAGGCCGGCCATAATGACGAGGCCAATAGCCCCGAGCAGAATAGGCATGATGAGGAAAGACCAGCCCGCTCCTGTCAGAATAATCACCAGCGGATCAGCGCCCGCGGGTGGATGCAGTGTGCCCGTGAACTGCATGACGGCTATCGCGCAGCCAACGCCAATCGCGCAAGCTACTGCCCCGTCCCCCATCAGTGCGAAAACCGTGACACCAACAAGGGCGGAGAGAAAATGCCCGCCGATGACATTGCGCGGCCGGGCCAGAGGGCTCTGCGGCAAGGCGAACAGCAGAACGCAACTGGCGCCGAATGGTGCAATGAGCAGAAGTTGCTCGAATGTTTCCGTTGCCTGCGCCAGCAACCATATGGTCAAGGTTCCGCCCAACCCTGAAACAACTGAAACAAGTCCGTTTTTCTGAATATAGGTACGCACTGCGTCAAATATTGTCGGGACGCGTGTGACATCAGGATCTGGCTGCATGCCGATACTCCATGCGTTTCCGGCCCACGCACACAAATGCGTGGGCCGGGACCAGATCACTTGAGGGTTTTGAACTTCGCAGCTTCCTCGCTGCCCCCCGTCGCATTGCCCTTGGAGTAGGAGTGAGCGCCGGTTCCAGCCAGTGCGCCGCCCTGCACGATCAGATATTCATCGCGGATCGGACGTCCCTCGAAGAAGCATTCGAGGATTTCACGCGTACCAGCCGCATAGCGGGTCTGGGCGGAAAGGGAGGTGCCGGAGATGTGGGGCGTCATGCCATGATGCGGCATGGTGCGCCAGGGGTGATCCTGCGGCGCTGGCTGCGGGAACCACACGTCACCGGCATAGCCGGCCAGCTGGCCACTTTCCAGAGCGCGCACGATGGCGTCACGATCGCACAGCTTGCCGCGTGCAGTGTTGACCAGATAGGCGCCGCGCTTGAAGTGCTTCAGCGTCTCGTCATTGACCATGTGCTCGGTTTCGGGATGCAGCGGGCAGTTCAGCGTCACCACATCGCAGGCTGCATAAAGCTCTTCACGCGTGGCATGCCAGGTGAGGCCCAGTTCCTTCTCCACCGCTTCCGGCAGACGGTGGCGGTCCGTGTAATGCAGATGCATGTCGAACGGCTTCAGGCGCTTGAGCACGGCAAGGCCAATGCGACCGGCTGCGACCGTGCCTACATGCATGCCTTCGACATCATAAGAGCGTTCCACGCAATCGGCGATGTTCCAGCCGCCCTTCACCACCCACTGATAGGAGGGGATGTAGTTGCGCACGAGGCCGAGGATCATCATCACCACATGCTCTGCCACCGAGATGGAGTTGCAGTAGGTGACCTCAGCCACGGTAATGTTGCGATCGATGGCGGCCTGAAGGTCCACATGGTCCGAGCCGATACCGGCGGTGAGCGCCAGTTTCAGCTTAGGGGCCTTGGCGATACGCTCGGCGGTGAGGTAGGCGGGCCAGAAAGGCTGGGAAATCACCACCTCAGCGTCGGCGAGATGTTTTTCCAGATCGGAGTCGGGACCATCCTTGGAGGAGGTGACAACAAACTCATGGCCAAGTGACTCGACATATTTGCGCAGGCCAAGTTCACCAGACACCGAGCCAAGAAGCGTGCCCGGCTTGAAATCAATGGCCTTCGGCGTCGGCAGGGTCTGACCGTCCGGATATTTGTCGATCTTCGGAAGATCGTCACGGGCATAAGTCTTCGGCTGACCGGTTACCGGATCGTCATAAAGGACACAAACAACCTTGGCCATGCTTCTTCCCTTCAATTATTGAGGATGGCATTTGAAAAACCATCCTGTTCATGGGCAAATCAGCGGCGTTCCCCGTTCTGTTCAGGCGGGGATTTAATCAGCCAGCATTCAGCTTTAGGCATCGGGTCATCTCAGGTTGAACATACTTGTCTGAGAGACAGGTGCAGCTTGACTGCGGCGCGCTGACGCATCCAATGAATTGTTTTCACGTATTGATAGGCATGGCCGATGGAGGTGCAGTGCAAAAAAATATTAACTCATATATATCTGTAGTTTCACCTCATATAGCTCATTCTCTTTCTGCATCGCGGCAGCGAAAATAGAAATAATACTAAGCTGCGGAAGCCCGCCGCAGGTGAATGGGAGCTTGTGCTTTGCCATGAATGCCCTTGAAGCGCTGGGCCACATGGGCACTTTCAACGCATGCCTGCAAGGCGCTGGACATGGGGGATTGGGGTGCCCGGTCGGCAAGGACAAGGCCAATGGCCTGATTATGGATGGGTCCGCTCAGGCTTTGCATGGAGAGATAATTTGTGCTGTCAAAAACGAAAGCAAACGTCTGGGGCACGATTGAACACCAGATGCCACTTCGAAGATGTGCCGCCACCCCTGGAAATGAATTACTGACAATCTGGGGGGCAAGCTTCACCCCAACGCTTGCAGCAATATTATCCAGGATGCGCCGATGCTGCATATCCGCGGAAAGCAAACAGAGCGGCTGCTCAACCGCCTCTTTCCACGTCACCGTCTTGTATGAGGCCAGAGGGTGATCCTTCGGACATGCAAAGACATATTGCTCTTCATACAATTCAAATCGCACCACATGAGAGAGCGGTTCGTTGTCGAGATAGGTAATTCCGCCATCAATCTCGAAATTCCCAAGGCCCTTCTCGATCTCTCTGGACGACATGGCGCGGACTTCGATCTGCGCCAAAGGATTGAGAGCCGCAAACTCTTCCGAGAGGAATGACACCAGCGGCATGGCTGTCGGAATGACGCCCAGACGAAGCGTTCCGCTCAATCCGCCACGCCTTCCACCATTCAGATCGGCATGCAGATTGTCATAATCTGTCAGGATCTGCCGGCCCCAGCGCAAGACTTTCTCGCCTTCAGGGGTCAGGGCTGTGAAGCGGTGCCCCCGGATGATGAGGACAAGGGCGAGATCTTCTTCCAGCTTCCGGATTGCCTGTGAAAGGGTCGGTTGCGTCACATGGCACAACTCTGCGGCGCGTCCAAAGTGCTCCACTTCTGCAAGTGTTACAAAAAACCTGAGATGCCGTATCAACATGGAAAAACCCTCCCCGAATTTAAAGTATTTCAATTATATAAAATTAAAATCACCGTAATTATGATTAATATTTATATATAAACTCAGAACTTATTAGTTTGTATTTTCGATTTATATATCAAATATATAAAGTATATTCATATTACATTTGGCCAAATTAAACCCACCATTCAGACTGTCAGCAGTCTTGGGACGTATCCCGCCGTCTGCCGCATCGTCTTTAAATTCTCCCAGACCACTACGACGCCGCATGCCCAAAGACATGCAGCAGCACCTTAAGGTACCCTAGTAACTTAAGGTATATTTCTATATATATAGCTTGATCTGGAAAGGGGCAATGTTCCCTTGCAAAATAAGACTGGGCCATGGCCGGCACACGCTCATGCCACCAGCGATCTCGCAAACCGGCTCATCTTCCGATTGAATGGGTCTGCTAGCCAGTCTGAGGCTGGCTGGCTTCAGTGCTCCAACTGCGCGCGGTGACGCAAAAGGCGGAAAAGAGCCAGCGCGCCCAGCCCATAGATCAGCATGCCGCTCATCACCAACCCCACCAGCCGCACGGCTCGCGCCCAACCTGCACCATCGACAGGCACCAGATCGCGCGTTTGAACCTCTATTCCCCAGACAGATAGCCCCATAAGCAGGCCACAGATGAATAATCCCGCAGCCATGCGGACCGTCTGCATATCCAGTTCAAGATGCCCGGCCCGTACCAGCACAATCAGCATCCCGACAACGGAGACTATGGCCGAAAGCGCGGCAGCACCAGCCACCAGCGCCACGCCGGAAAAGCCGTGCGGGCTGCCCAGCCAGCCCAGCATCAGCCCACTCAACAGGCATAACACCAAAGACCCCAGAGCGATTTTTTCGGCCACCCGCATCATACCGGCTGCCGCAGCCATGGCGCTCAGCACTCGCTCCAGCCCCTGAAACGGAAGAGACAGCGCCAGTACGGACAGCATGGCGGCTGTGACCTGAACATCCTGGACATCAAAACTGCCCCGCTGGAACAGGACACGCACAACCGGGTCGGCCAGAATGAAAAGCCCAATGGCGGCCGGCAGAGCGAACGCCAGCGCCGCCAGCACGGCCCGCCCGGCTTCATCGCGGCTCTCACGTCCACCTTGCACCAGCAGAGGCAACAGCACGGCACCGGCGCTTGCCCCCACCAGCCCCAGCGGCAGATCCATCAGGCGTTGGGCATAGTTCAAGGCCGCAAAGGCTCCATCCGTGGCAGATACCAGAGCGGCGATGATAATGAAGCGGAACTGGCTGAGCCCGGCAAAGAGCAGGGCTGGAAGCGCATTACGCAACACGCCGGCCGCCTTGCGCCACACCACCAGCGAGGTGAACGTTCCCTCTCCGCCACCGCGCAGCTTGTGGGTGGGAGAGACCGGGCAGCCACTTGCCGCCCGCAACATCAGGACAAGCTGGCTGATCCCTGCTGCCACAGTCGCACCGGCAATCGCCAGCGCGGCCTGGTCGCTCGCCATCATGCCGCGCCAGACCAGAATGGCAATGACAGCCAGAACCGTGATGTTAGCAGCCACCGGCGCAAGCGCAGGCAAAAGCACGCGCTGCGCGCCATTTGCGATGCCGCCATAAATGGCCGAGAGACCCGCCAGCGGCAAATAGAACACGGCAATGCGCCCGCACCAGATGGCAAGCTCAGCCCGCGTCCCCTCCGGAGAAAAACCGGGAGCCAGAAGGCCGATAAGCGTCGGCATGAAAATGGCGCCAAGGGTGGAAACAACCAGCAGCACCCCCACCAGCAGCACCAGCGTGGCCCGGGCCAACTGAGACGCACCAACAGCGCCATTGGTATCCATCTCGCGCGCAAGGGCAGGGATGAAGGCCAGATTCAGCGCTCCTTCAGCCAGAAGGCGCCGGGCCAGCAGGGGCAGTGTCAGCGCTGCAGCCAGCGCATCGGCCACCGGCCCCACCCCAAGCACCGCCGCCGTCGCGGCATCGCGTACGAATCCCAGCATGCGGGAGCCCAACGTGGCGAGGGAAACGATGGATGTGCGTGCGCGAAGAGACATACCTCGCCTATGCCCGCTGCCAGCCGCCCTGTCGATGGTTTTGCGTGTGCAAAAGCTCCCTCTTCCGCGCACTCATTATCCATCCGGGCAGATGCCTGCACACCGGCATTAGACCGGCCCCCTATTGGCATCTGGTTCCTGGGGGACTAGGAAAAGACAAGCTGCCGCTGGCCTTCATTTTCGACTCATGGCCCCCAAAGCCAGACCCGTGATGAAGACACAGACGGCGGGGGCGGCCTTCGCCGGCAGGCTGCTCAAAAGGGGGATGGAACCGGCGCCATAGAGGACTAGCATTCATGCGCAACAAGGTTTTCGCCGACGCGAAAAGCGCCCTGGAAGGCGTGGTTTCCGAAGGCATGACCGTCATGGCGGGCGGCTTCGGCCTGTGCGGCATTCCGGAAAATCTCATCGCGGCCATCCGTGATCTTGGCCCCAAGCACCTCACGGTGATTTCCAACAATTGCGGCATCGATGATTTCGGCCTGGGCATTCTGCTTGCCAATGGCCAGATCAAGAAGATGGTCTCGTCCTATGTGGGTGAGAACAAGCTGTTCGAGAAACTGTATCTGAGCGGCGAACTTGAGCTGGAATTCAACCCGCAGGGCACGCTGGCCGAACGCATCCGTGCGGGTGGCGCGGGCATTGCCGCCTTCTACACCAAGACCGGCTATGGCACCGTCATCGCCGAAGGCAAGCCCACCGCTGTCTTTGATGACCAGAACTATGTGCTGGAAACGGCCCTGAAGGCGGACCTTTCCATCATCAAGGCCTGGAAGGCCGACAAGGCCGGCAATCTCGTTTTCCGCAAGACCGCGCGCAACTTCAGCCCGATGATGGCCACCGCTGGCAAGATCACCGTGGTTGAGGTGGAAGAGGTGGTGGAAACCGGGCAGCTTGATCCGGATAACATCCATACACCCGGCATCTATGTGGACCGCATCGTGCTCAGCGTGGGCGCGGAAAAGCGGATCGAGAAGGTGACGACCCGTCCGCGTTCCGAGGAGGTGAAGTGATGGCCTGGACCCGCGAACAGATGGCGGCCCGCGCCGCCCAGCAGATCCGTGATGGCTTCTATGTCAATCTGGGCATCGGCATTCCCACCCTCGTGGCCAATGCCCTGCCCGAAGGCATGGACGTGACCTTCCAGAGCGAGAACGGCATGCTCGGCATCGGCCCCTTCCCCTATGAGGGCGAAGAGGATGCCGATCTCATCAATGCCGGCAAGCAGACCGTGACCGAAGTTGCGGAAACCGCCTACTTCAACAGCGCGGACAGCTTCGCCATGATCCGCGGCGGGCATATGGACCTCTCCATCCTCGGCTCCATGCAGGTCTCCGAGCATGGCGACATCGCCAACTGGATGGTGCCCGGCAAGATGGTCAAGGGCATGGGCGGTGCGATGGATCTTGTGGCCGGCGCCCGTGAGGTGATCGTGCTCATGGAGCATGTGGAGAAATCCGGCGCGCCCAAGCTGGTGGAACGCTGCACCCTGCCGCTTACCGGCACGCACGTGACCGATTTCATCATCACCGATCTGGCCGTTTTCGAATTCACCAAGCGCGGCGGCACCATGGTGCTCAAGGAGCTTGCTCCGGGCGTGAGCCTTGAGGAAGTGAAAGAGAAAACCGCAGCGAAGTTCGAGATCGATCTGCGCTGACCGGCGCAGAGCCGGATGAGGCGTTGAACCTCATTTCCAAGAACTGCCTGATGAGCCCGCCCCCACCGGGGCGGGCTTTTTCATGTGTGCCGACATTCAGGCGGATAAAGCATCCGCACGGGCGCGCAACCTTCACCTCATGGTGCGGGATGAGAGGTCAGAAAGTAGGCGCATCATAGCCGCCACCCGCTGCGGACAGACGACACACCCTGAAAAGCAACACACATGGAATGGCCGCCCATACGAAAACACGGGCCCACCTGCCCGGCGCGCCCGTGTTCCATAATTTCTGTCTGGGAATACCATTGTCCCGGTTTTGACCAGCGCCATATGGCCTCGCTCAAACATCTCGCCGGCCTGACCACATGCCCGAGAGGCACGCAGCAGAAGTACCCCGGCATTGAGCGGGCATGTTCGGGCGAAACGCTCCGCTTCACCCAAACATGTTCCGTGGCTCAGCCCTGACGATTGGCCTCTATATGACCGGCCAGATAGTCCGCATCGTGCCACACGCCCCAGATGAAGGGGGAAGCCCGACGCGCCAGCCATGCCAGACCGAGGAAATACAGACCCGGTTCCTGCGAGACACCGCGATGATGTTCGGGACGGCCCCGGTCATCATAGGTGCCGGCCTTCAGCCAGCTGAAATCCAGAGCATAACCGGTGGCCCACACGATGGAGGTCACACCGGCCTTTGCCAGATCCAGTTCCAGCAGCGGATTGGTCACGCACTCCGGATCAGGACCGATCACATGCGCCTCGGGCTCGGGGGGCAGATCAAGGCCGTTCTTCTCGATATAGGCATCGGCTGCCCGCAGCAGGGAGAGATAGTTGTTGTCACCCAGCGCGATGTTTTTGGCGAGATCAGGCGAGAAGCTCACCACGCCATCCTTGTAGGCTCCAGTCAGGCCGACAAGGGTCATGCCCTGAGCCGCAAGGTTGCGGAAGTCCACCGTGTAACCGCCATTCGCACCGCTCACCGAAATGGTGACATGCTCCATGCCGGGTTCGATGGCTTCGGCGTTCCACAGGCCGAGCGCGCCCAGCCACCACACGAAATCACGGCCGCGATAGCGACGGGGCGGACGGTCATGCGGGCCCACGGAGAGATAGACGGTGCGACCCGCCTTCATCAGTTCTTCAGCAATCTGCACGCCGGAAGAACCAGCGCCCACCACCAGCACCGCGCCTTCCGGCAACTGGGCCGGGTTGCGGTATGTGTTGGAGTGGATCTGGGTGATGCCGACATCATTCGGCACAACGGTCGGGATGATCGGGCGCTGGAAGGGACCGGTCGCGGCCACAACATTGCGCGCCTCGATCTCACCCTGCGAGGTTTCGACCCGGAAACCGGAGCCATCCGCCTTCTTCTCGACAGACGTCACCTCGACCCCACAGCGGATGGGGGAGGAAATCTGCTTCGTATAGGCCTCGAAATAGTCGACAATATTCTGGCGCGGTGCGAAGGCATCCTCGTCAAGACCGGGAAAGGTCATGTTCGGAAAACGGTCATGCCAAGCAGGACCGTTGGCCACCAGCGAATCCCACCGTTCCGAACGCCAGCGCTCGGCAATGCGATTGCGCTCCAGCACGAGGTGAGACAGACCCCGCTTGCCGAGATGCTCACTCATGGCGATACCGGCCTGCCCGCCGCCAATGACCAGCGTGTCCACTTTTTCAACTGCCATCTCGGCGTCCTTGTCCATTTCGGGCTGAGGTTCGGCCAGTCCGGCCATAGTCTTTTGAAATGCTATGAGAGGTCATATCCGGTCGAAATAAGTGTTTCGTTCAGCCTTGATTAGGTCTTGCCGAAGAGATGAGGCGGGCACAAGAAAGCCCTTCCGGGTTACTGATGAACCCGGGTCATTCCAATCAAGATTTTTGTTCTTCGTGAAGGTTCAGAAGAAAAAACCGGACGCCGCGCAACCAACACTCCTGGAGAGAATGCACATGCCTCTCAGTCCAGCCCCCTCTCCAGTTCCGCAACAAGGCGTGCCAGCATCGCATCACATTGCGCAAGCTGGCTGGCGCTCACAAACTCATCGGGCTTATGCCCCTGGTCCATATGACCGGGACCGCATATGGCGGTTGAAAGGCCCAGTTCCTGATCGAACAGCCCGCCTTCTGTCCCGAAAGCCACTTTCAGGGTCGGCTCATTCGTACCCAGCATGCGCTGAAGCAGCCGCACCGCTAGCGCATCCGGCCGGGTATTGAGGCCCGGATAGCCGGAAACGCTCTCGATCTCGATCCGCGCCTGCGGGAAGCGATCGCGATAGGGCTCGGCTATCGCCTCCGCATCCGCCTCAATGCCAGCCAGAATGGTCTGAGGATCATCCTCGGCGATGTTGCGGATCTCGAAATCGATCGCGCACAGGTTCGGCACAATGTTGAGCGCCGTGCCCCCATGCATCACCCCCGCATGGATGGTGGAATAGGGAATATCGTAGTCCAGATCCCGTGCGCCATCGGCACTCAGGCTTTGCTGCCGCTTTTCCAATGCCTGTATGAAACCAGCCCCCAGATGGAGAGCATTCAGCGCATTGGGCGCAAGGGCGGAATGGCCTTCCTGCCCGTGACAGCAGGCGCGGAGCGCCAGTTTGCCCTTGTGGCCATTGGCGATGCGCATCCCTGTCGGCTCGCCAATGATGCACAGGGCCGGACGATCCGCCCTGCCCGCAAGTGCCTCGATCATACCGCGCACGCCGAGGCAGCCGATTTCCTCATCATAGGACAAAGCCAGATGGAGGGGAGACTTCAGCGTCCTCTGCCCTGCCAAAAGCGCCGCACGGAGAGCTGCGGCGACAAAACCCTTCATGTCTGCCGTGCCGCGCCCGTAATAGAGGCCATCCCGCTCGGTCAGGATGAAGGGGTCTGTGCTCCACGCCTGCCCATCCACCGGCACCACGTCCGTATGGCCGGAGAGCACGACCCCACCACCGCCCTCAGGGCCGATGGTGGCCCATAGATTGGCCCGGTTTCCTTCCGGATGGACAAAGCGCTCAGTCCGCGCTCCGGCCATGCGCAACAGGTCTTCGGCATAATCCAGAAGGGCCAGGTTTGAGCGACGCGAGACGGTCGGTTCCGCGATGAGACGGGCGAGGATATCGGTCGTGGCGGGAATCATGGCCTGTCCAATACGGGATTCAGGAGGAAAGGGAGGGGGCATTGCCCCCTCCCTAGTCACAGGTCGCCAGGAACCCCATAGCTCGGGGCACCAGCCGGGGTCAGCGCCCGTGTGACATACGCGTCCATTTCGGTGCGCCAGCGCTCCCAGAGCGCCGCGCATTCCTCGATCGGATCTCCTTCGGTCCAGTCGATGCGCAGATCCGCGACATTCCACGAGACCTTGTCCACGAGCAGCATGCCCATGGAATGGACCGGACCTTCTTCGCCACCAGCCGCGATGGCAGCACGCATGCCCGCGATCAGCCGGTCCCCCAGATGCTGGCCCTTCGAAGCCTCGAAGGTGGCCACCATCTGACGGGTCACGCCTGTCGAGGTCAGCATATTGCCGGCCGCCACTACATTATCGCCCTGAGCCACGCCGTAGGTCCCGAGGGTTCTGGCCCCCGAATAGGCGGCCGTGCGCCCCTGCGCATCCACCAGAGCGAGCTGGCGGTATTCGATATGCGGCGCTTGCGAGACAAGACGCTCCAGCGCCGCCTCAGCGGAAAGGCCCTGCGCCATCAGGTCCAGCCCCTGAGGGCCAAGACGCGGGTCCGTCACATTCTGTGTCGCGACCACGCCGACCCCGGCCCGGGCATGGGCGCAGCGTGCAGCCACACAGGGCGACGAGGAAGACAGCGCAATGCCGAACATGCCGGTTTCAGCGCAGCGGCCCGAAATGGAGAAGGTCATCTCGCCCTCGCCTCAGGCTTCGTCGGGAATGACGGCGGTGGCTTCGATTTCCACCAGCCACTCGGGGCGCGCCAGCGCGGAGACCACCAGACCAGTGGAGACAGGGAACACGCCGTCGAGATACTTGCCCATTTCCTGATAGACAGCCTCGCGATAGCGAATGTCGATCAGATACACGACCACCCGGCAGATGTGGGAGAGATCGGAACCGGCCTCTTCCAGAAGCATCTTGATGTTGTCCATGGCCTTGCGCGCCTGGGCAGCAGCATCGCCGACATGCAGGCTCTCACGGGTGTCGAGATCCTGCGAGATCTGCCCGCGCACGAACACCATGGAGCCGCGCGCCACAACCGCCTGACACAGGTCGTTGTTCAGCTTCTGCTCCGGATAAGTCTGCTTGGTGTTGAACGGACGAATGCGGGTATGGACGGGCATGGGGGCTTCCTTGATGCGCACAGCGCGCGGATAAACGCACCCCCGCACAAGGCGGGGGCACAAAGTCACTTATTCAGGGTCACTTGGACTCGTAGGCGGTCCACTTGCCGTCACGCACCGTCTTCAGCTCGATCTTGATCGGGGTTTCCGTCTGACCGTTCTTGTCGAAGGTGATGGTTCCGGTAGCGCCGTCATGCTTGATGGCACGGATGGCGGAGGCAAGTTCAGACTTGTCCTTCACGCCCTTGTCGTTGATGGCCTGGATGATGACATTGGTCGCATCGAAGGCATACTTCGTGTAGGGGCTTGCCGGCTCCGCGAACTTGCGGGCGGCATAATCGGCGTTCATCTTTTCCATCTTCGGCGTCACGGATGCAGCCGGATAGGAAACGATGGCGTTCTGCAGCCGCCTCACCCGCCACGGAGATGAACTCCGGGTCATACATGCCGGAAATGCCCAGCATCGGCTTGTCGAGGCCGAGTTCCTTCATCTGGCGCGCGACAATGCCGGCCTCGGTGATGACACCGCCGAAATAGATCGCATCCACATTCTTGGACTTGAGCGAGGTCAGAATGGTACGGAAATCGGTGGAGCCCACCGGCAGCAGGTCGGTGGAGACAATCTCACCGCCCGCCTCGGTCACGAACTGCTTGACCGACTCCGCGTTCGCCTTACCGTAATCGGAGGTGTCGGCGATGATCGCAATGCGCTTTGCGCCCAGATCCTTCACCGCCCATTCCGAAAGCGGCTTGTTCTCGGTCAGCAGGGTCGGCGTGACGCGGGTGACTTCCGGCAGGTTCTGCGCGGTGATGGCAGGGGAAATCGCACCCCACACGATCAGCGGAGTTTGGAAGCGAGCGAAAACCGGCATGGTCGCCAGTGCGACGGGGGAGTTCCAGTGCCCGGTCGCCGCGGCCACGTTCGGGTCATTGACCAGCTTCATCGCGGCAGACACGCCGGTCTGCGGATCGGAGGCGTCATCCAGAACGACGCCTTCAAACTCATATTTGGAATCGGGATTGGCGTTGGCCTGCTCGATGGCCAGCAGGAAACCGTTCTTGGCGCCAAGGCCCTGCTGGGCGTTACCGCCGGAGAGGGGGCCAAGGAAACCGAGCTTCACCTTGGTCTTCTCGGCATACGCCGGAGCAGAAAAGGCGAAAGCTGAAAGCAGAAGCCCCGCAATGGCGGTGCGGCGGCTGGTGCGAAAATGAGCCATCAATGTCCCTCGTCATGAGAACGTGCGCGCGTGAGCGCGCGATGCGGGCAGAACCTCTCTGACATTTTATGGATGCATGGCCCCTAAGGGGCTCCAGACTTCGCACACCGCCCTGATTTTCAGAAAAATCAGACCCGGACACACGCACGCCTGCGCACTCTTTTTATTGTCAGCAACAGTATCATTGCGACGCACAGGACTTGAGAATTCGTTTTTGCTGAACCGGCGTTTCGGAAAAGGCTATGCTCGAGCGGCCTGTTTCTAATTTACACTTCCGGCTTCATTACGCAACTTCCCGTCAAGAAGAGCCGAGATCAGCAGGGTGGAAAGATATGGATAGCCTTCTCGTTCAACACCTTATGAACTGGATTGTGCTAGGCAGTATATACACTCTGATAGCAATCGGCTTCAGTCTCTTGTTCGGGCTGCTCAATGTCATCCACTTCTCTCATGGAGATGTGTCGATGATTGGGCCATTTATCGCGCTGGCTGCATTGCAGGCCATTCTGGGTGCTGCGGGAAATGCCGGCTTGCCGGCCATTCTGGCGGCGCTTGCCGTGGCCATTGTCTTCACTGGCCTCATCGGCATCGGGGCAGACAGGCTGGTCATCAGCCGCTTTCGAAAATCCCCGGCCATGATGGCGCTTGTCGCCACTGTTGCCCTGGGCACCGCCGTGCGTGAGATGATCCGCGGCTTCTACCCCCAGGGCTCGAACCCCAAGGCCTTCCCGGCCATTGCGGAAGGCTTCATCATGCTGGGTGACAACCGCCTGCCAATCCAGCCCCTGGTGATTATCGCGACAACCATCGTCGTTATTGTGCTGATGTATCTGCTCATGCTCAAAACCCCCATCGGCGTGCGCATCCGGGCTGTGGCCGAGGATCGCGATACAGCCCGCCTGATGGGCATTTATCCCGAGCGGATCTTCGCTTTCACATTCTTCCTCGCATCTGCCGTGGGTGCGCTCGGCGCTCTGTTCTTTGCCAGCCATGCCGGCGTGCTGCGTTTCGACTTCGGCGTGCAGCTCGGCCTCATTGGTTTCTCGGCGGCAGTGATTGGCGGGCTTGGCTCAATCTCCGGCGCGATCCTCGGCGCGCTCGCCATTGCGGGCATTGAAGCCATCGTCCAGGCCACTCTGGCTGATGGCGCGTCTTACCGGCTGGTCTTCGCCTTCCTGCTGGTCATCCTGATGTTGTGTCTGCGTCCAAGCGGTCTGCTGGGCAAGACCGTGGTGGAGAAGGTCTGATTCATGTCCGTCACGTCTGCCCCCGCTCCACACTTCATGCTGCTTCCCCCTGCCCTTACCGTCATTCTCGCTGAACTGACCGGAGCCGCCCTGCTCTGGGGTCTGCTGACGGCGGATTCGACCCCCATGGTTCTGGCCCTGCTGGCGCTGATGGGCATCGGCTTCGCTATCGTGCAGGTCCGCCCGCAGATTGAGGATGCGATTGTCGGCGCATTCCAGTCCCAGCGCCGTCTGGCCACCATGCTCGGCATCGTTCTGGTTTTGACCTACCCGTTCGTGCTGAATGGCAATACCTATGCGCTGCATCTGGTGATTGTCGCCTTGCTCTATTCGGTGCTGGCACTGGCGCTCAACTTCCAGCTTGGCTCGGCCAATATTCCGAACTTTGCCACTGGCGCGACATACGGCATCGGCGCCTATACTTCGGCGCTGCTGGCCATCCATTTCGGCTTCTCGCTCTGGGCCACGCTGCCGGCAGCCGCGATCATGGCGACGGCCTTCGGCTTCCTGCTCGGCATCCCCGCCATGCGCACGCGGGACAGCTATCTGGCTCTGGTGACGATTGCTTTCGGTATCGTCATCCACCAGATGCTGAACAATCTGGACTGGACCGGTGGCCCCAACGGGTTGGTCGGCATTCCCGCCCCCTCGCTGTTCGGGCATTCCTTCATGCGGCCGATTGATGTGTTCGGCTTCCGCCTCCCCTCGCAGGCGAACTTCTATTATCTGTCGGCGGCCCTGCTGGGCCTTGCGATCCTCTCGGCCAAGCGCCTGCACTCCAGCCGTATCGGCCTTGCCTGGAACGCCATCCGCGCCGATGAGCTGGCGGCGCGCTGCCAGGGCATCAATGTGGCATGGTACAAGATCCTGGCCTTTGCGGTGGATGCGTTTCTGGCGGCCTTCGCCGGCACCATCTACGCCTTCTATGTGTCCTACATCTCGCCGGACAACTTCACCTTCCTCGTCTCCGTCACCATCATGACCATGGTGATCGTGGGCGGCATGGACAACACCTTCGGCGTCATCGTCGGGGCCTTCCTGCTGACCCTGCTGCCGGAGAAGCTGCGGATCTTCTCGGATTACCGCCTGCTGTTCGTGTCGGTTGTCGTAATCCTGTTCCTGATCCTGCGTCCCAAGGGCCTGTTCCCGCAGCGCCAGCGCCACTACGGAGGCCATTGATGACCCAGTCGCTTCTGTCCCTGCGCGGGCTTGGCATCCGCTTTGGTGGTCTGGTGGCCGTTGACGATGTCAATTTCGAGCTGCCGGCCTCCCACATCACCTGCATCATCGGACCGAACGGGGCTGGCAAGTCCACCCTGTTCAACCTCATCACCGGCATCTACAAGCCCACCTCCGGGCAGGTGATCTTTGAGGGTGAGGAAATCACCGGGCAGGCCGCGCACAAGATTGCAGCCAAGGGCATCGCCCGCACCTTCCAGTCATCGCGCCTGTTCGAGGACCTCTCCATCCTCGACAATGTGATGATCGGCATGCACTCGCGCACCAAAACCGGCGTGCTGACAGCCCTGCTGTTGCCCGGCCGTTCAAAGCGCGAGCTGGAGGCCTGCGCGGAAGAGGCGGAGCAGATCCTCAAGGGCCTCTCCAACGAACTCTATGAGCGGCGTTATGAACCAGCCGGTATTCTGCCGCAGGCAGATCGTCGCCGGCTGGAGATTGCCCGCGCGCTGGCCTCCCATCCCCGCCTCATCCTGCTGGATGAACCCTCATCCGGCATGGACGACCGCGACACATCCGAGCTGATGGAAGACATCCGCCGGGTGATGAAGGAAAATCCGGGCCTCTCCTTCCTCATCATCGAACATGACATGCGCCTTGTGGCCGAGCTGCCGGATGATGTGATCGT
This sequence comes from Xanthobacter sp., assembly GCA_034676685.1. Taxonomy (GTDB): domain Bacteria; phylum Pseudomonadota; class Alphaproteobacteria; order Rhizobiales; family Xanthobacteraceae; genus Xanthobacter. The sequence goes on from JAUCBT010000006.1 coordinate 73,657, forward strand.
CATCGATTATGGCAAGAAGATCGCCGAGGGCAATTTTGCGGAGGTGCGTTTGCTGCCCCGCGTGCAGCAGGCCTATCTGGGGCAGAAGGCGGTGGAAGATGCTTGAACTGAATGACATCAGCACCTCCTATGGTCAGGTTTCCATGCTGCGCGGCGTGTCGCTCAATGTCCGAAAAGGCGAGCTGGTGTGCCTGCTGGGGCCGAATGGCGCGGGCAAATCCACCACCTTTAAGGCACTCTCCGGCCTTCTGCCGCTGGATGGCGGCACCGCGCGGCTGATGGGGCAGGATGTGGCGCAAAAGGGCACGGAAAAGCTCACAGCTCTTGGTGTGGGTTTCGTACCGGAAGGGCGCCGGCTGTTTCCCCTCCCTCACCGTGCGCGAGAACCTGAAGCTGGGTTATGATGCCTCCAGCTGCAAGGTCAGCTTCGATGAGCGCCTCGAGCTGATCTATGATCTGTTCCCGCGCGTGAAGGAGCGCATGGGCCAACAGGCACGCACCATGTCTGGTGGCGAGCAGGCAATGGTGGCACTGGCACGAGCGCTGATCGGCGACCCGGAACTGCTGGTGATGGATGAGCCCTCGCTCGGTCTCTCCCCCAAGCTGATCGATGAGTATTTCGATACGGTCGCGCGCATCCATGCCGAGGGTAAGACCGTGCTCCTGATTGAGCAGAATGCCGAGAAGGCGCTGACGATTTCAGATCGCGGCTATCTCATCGTGCGCGGCCAGATCATGGTTGAGGGTGCGCGGGCAGAGATGCTGGCTGATGACACCATCAAGCATATGTATCTGTAAGTAAATTAAACTAAAGCGCGGGGAGAGGCCACCTCCTCTTTCTGGCGTGTAGAGAAGGCGACTCGGCCTCTTCAAATCTTGTTCGGAAAGTAGAAGATTTCAGCTTCGCAATTCTGGGCGGTCGCCCAATATTGAGGCGACACCCTCGGCAGTGAGGGACTTCTCTATATCCGGATGATCTATCTCAATCACGCAGACCATCTTAAAATGCGCTTCAATGTGAGATGATGCTCAGACTGGTGCGACAAGCCTGTCCGGAGCGGAGGCAGGAGGCGAACCGGCCACAACATCGCCCTGCATCAGGTCAGCACAAAATGAGATGAATCGACGGACCGTGAGCGGCATGCTCGTGTTCTTCATAGCCAGAATGCCCATGCGCATGGCCCGCAAATCGCCGGTGATCGGCACAAAGACAAGCTTATGGCAATCCCCCGTCAGATCGGCAAGCGGGCGAATATTGGCGATGGAATATCCGAACTCATTGGCCACCATGGCACGCATCACCGCCATGTCCCGCGTACGCTCGACAATATGCGGTGTCTGATTTTCGAGCCGGAACAACGACATGAAGTAGCTTGAGCTATGAGGCAGATCCAGCAAAATCATGGGATGCGGCGCGAGGTCATTCACGGTGACACTGTCGCGCCCAGCCAAAGGGTGCCCCCGATAAAGCACAGCATGTGGGGGCAACACCCCGAGCTCATGAAACTCTATGTCCGAAGGAATATCCAGATCATAGCTCAGCGCGAGATCAAAACGGGCCATCCGCAAGCCCTCCAGAATGCGGGCATGATCGCGCTCATATTGATAGAACTCAATATCAGGATGTGCATCGCAGAACGCCCTGCGCAAAGCCGGTATGACAGCTTGAGCAAACGTCACGAGACACGCCACATGTAACGGGCCGCGAACCAGCCCTGTCAACTCATTGGAGAGCGCATTCAATCGTGATGCTTCCGCGAGAATTTGCCGGGCCTGATCCACAAAGGCGCGCCCGGCAGACGTCAGCGAAAGGCCATGGGCATGTTTTCGGATAAAAAGCGTGATGCCAAACTCACGTTCCAACTGTGAAATTGCAGCCGAAACCGAGGGCGCAGAAACATTCACCCGTTCCGCAGCTTCGGTCACGGAGCCATACTCCCCAACCGCGACAAGATACTCCAGTTGCCGAAGCGTGAAACGCAGAGCCATATTGCATCCTTCTGAACGCCCGACTTTAGGGGCAGTCCAGTCATCAGAAAAGAAGTTCTTCTGATGCGAGCAGAATTTCGTGCCAGAGAACGGCTTCAAATGCTCTCGGGCATATCAATCCATCTAAATGGCACCCGCCCACCATATCAAGCAAGGTACGCATTTTAGGTTTGGCCCGAACTCAGTCTGCTGCTTAGCTATATCTATTTCTGTGCGTTTTTTACTGTGATTTTAACGCACAAAAAACCCCCTCATGTTTATGAGGGGGTTTTTTGATATGTGGATAT
>JAUCBT010000007.1:0-89709 GCA_034676685.1 Xanthobacter sp.
CACGGGAGCGCTACGACTGGACATGCGGTCAGAGTAGCCAACTGAGCTTCTGTCCGCTTCGTGGACAGGGACTTAAGCCTGTATCGTGCGAGCTTCGACTTCATGAGGCTGATATAGCCCAGTTTCGAATGCTGGCGATGCGGATTGTAGAAGCGCTCTATGTAATCGAACACATCGGCACCGGCTTCATCGCAGGTGCAGTAAAATTTCCGCGCTGTTCTCTCGATCTTTAGCGATGAGAAAAAGATCCGGCTATTCGGAAGCGAGCTTTTAATGTTCAACCCAAGGAGATTAGGTTGTTTAGTCCCGGCATTTGGTGGTGCATTATTGACCTGATCCCCTAGGTTTCCTCCAGATTTTGGTAGCGTCCGCCGCAACAGAGGGCGGACGCATGAAGCGCAGCAGGTTCAACGAAGAACAGATCATCGCGATATTGAAGGAGCAGGAGTCCGGGCTGGGGACGGCGGACCTGTGCCGCAAGCACGGCATCAGCAGTGTGACCTTTTACAAGTGGAAGGCCAAGTATGGCGGCCTGGAAGTGTCGGATGCCCGTCGGCTGAAGACGCTGGAGGACGAGAATACCCGGCTCAAGAAGCTCCTGGCCGAGGCGATGCTGGATAATGCCATCCTCAAGGATGTCGCAGCAAAAAATGGTGACGCCCGACGCAAAGCGGGATGCGGTGGCTCATGCCCGCCTGGTGCATGGGGTGAGCCAGCGGCGAGCATGTGAAGTTCTGGACGTAGATCGATCAAGCGTGCGGTATCGCAGCCTGCGGCCGGATGACAGCGAGCCGCGAGAGGCTATGAAGGCCGTTGTCGCCCAACGGCGCCGGTTCGGATACCGCCGCATCCATGTGATGCGGCAGCGACAGGGCAACGAGATAAACATCAAGAAGCTCAGGCGCCTCTATGCCGAGGAGAAGCTGCAGGTGCGCAAGCGCGGCGGCCGTAAACGTGCCTTGGGAACACGACGGCCGATCATTGTGCCGGACCAGCCCAACCAGCGCTGGAGCCTGGGCTTTGTCAGCGATGCTTTCACCGATGGCCGGCGGTTCAGAGTGCTGACCGTTGTCGACGACCACACCAGGGAATGCCTCGCCCTGGTCGTAGACACCTCGCTCTGCGGTCGGCGAGTGGTGCGCGAGCTTGATGCCATCATTGCCCAATGAGGAAGGCCGTCGACGGTGGTCAGTGACAATGGCACCGAGTACACCAGCATGGCGATCCTGCGCTGGTCCCAGGACCGGCAGATCGACTGGCATTATATCGCTCCGGGCAAGCCCATGCAGAACGGCTTCATCGAGAGTTTCAATGGCAGCTTCCGCGATGAATGCCTCAACGAGACGCTGTTCACATCACTGGCCGAAGCCAGGATGCGGATCGGCGCATGGAAGGATGATTACAACAACCATCGGCCGCATTCCTCGCTGGGCAATCTCACGCCCAGCGAATTCGCCAGAAATCTGGCACTGGAAAAACAGGCCGCTTAGGGCCAAACATCAACCCAAGGACTCTTCGTAAAACCGGAGGGGACTTGGGGATCAGGTCAGCTTGAGAAGGCTACGATATGATGTGCGATTGGGATCCTTCAGATACCTTGAAAGGGCTCTTCAAGCCAGCGAGTGTGACTGACATTTGATTTGGCGCGCGCTGACATTCAATTTTGCGCGCTACACCTGCTCCGCTTCCTATATGCTTCCTAGGCGAAAAATCTAGGAAGCATCTCTTCTTTGAAGTCATAGGGATTATTGGTGAGCCCGTTGGGATTCGAACCCAAGACCCCATGATTAAAAGTCACGTGCTCTACCGACTGAGCTACGGGCTCACTGCATTGTTGGTTAAGCGCTTGAAGCGGCAGGGTCAAGCTTACATATCGAGAAATAAAAACAATCAGACCAGAAACTGTGGATTGTTGGCAGGGTTTCTCATTATGTCTCAACCATGAGTGCGGTCATAAAACCACCCAATCACAAAGTCACAAACATTTAGATTACTGAAAAATCAGTTTCGCTTGTGGATGGTGAAAGTCAGTCGCCCTGTCTCAACCATTCTGTTTTCAAGTATGGCACCCGTCTCCTGCGCCACATGGGGAATGTCGATGACAGCCATGGGGTCTGTGCAGGTGATAACAAGGCGCCCACCTGTCGGCAATTCCGCGAGTGCCTTGCGGGTTCGCAGAGCGGGGAGGGGGCATTTTAGCCCCATCAGGTCGAGTTCTACCGGGGTGGTATGAGTTTTGCGAAAACCAATCACACCGTTTGATCCTTGATCCGGGCGAGGCTTTCCTCGCGTCCGAGAATAGCCAGCACATCGAAGACGGGCGGAGAAGTCGACTTTCCAGTTGAGGCTGCGCGCAAAGGCTGCGCTACAGCACCAAGCTTAATGCCTGCCTCACCCGTATAAGCCCGAACCATGCTCTCAATTGCCTCTGCCGTCCAGTCCACTGTCTCAAGAAGAGGCAACAGGCCCTTCAAATAAGCACGTGCTTCATCATTGAGAATTTTCTCCGCTTTCTCATCAAGGGCCAACGGACGTTCAGAAAAGATAAAACTGGCATTGTCCAGAAGTTCAAGCAGGGTCTTCGCGCGCTCTTTGAGGCCCGGCATGGCTGCGCGCAGCTGTTCGCGACGCTGCGGCGTCAAGGATGAAAGGCGGTCCTTTCCATCTGCAAGATGCGGGATGACGACATCAAGGGCACTCATCAACTCATCATCGCTACTGGCGCGAATATACTGTCCGTTCAGGTTTTCCAACTTCTGGAAGTCGAAGCGTGCTGCAGAGCGCCCGACCTTATCCAGGTCGAAATGCTGGATCATCTCATCAGTTGAGAATAGCTCCTGATCGCCATGGCTCCAACTGAGGCGGACCAGATAGTTGCGCAATGCGGCGGGCAGATAGCCCATGTCACGGTACGCATCCACCCCCAAAGCCCCGTGCCGCTTGGAAAGCTTCGCGCCATCCGGTCCATGAATCAGCGGAATGTGAGACATATGCGGCACATCCCAGCCGATACCCCGATAAATCTGCGTCTGGCGGGCAGCATTGGTCAGGTGGTCATCACCGCGGATGATATGGGTCACTCCCATGTCATGGTCATCCACAACCACGGCCAGCATATAAGTGGGCGTGCCGTCAGAGCGCAGCAGAATCAGGTCATCCAGATCCTTGTTCGGGAAGGTAACCGTGCCCTGCACCATATCTTCAATAACAGTTTCACCGTCTCGTGGAGCCTTCAGGCGAACCACGGGCGAACGATCTGCAGGCGCTTCTGAGGCATCGCGGTCGCGCCAGCGGCCATCATAGCGCGGCGGACGGCCTTCCTTGCGGGCGAGTTCCCGCATCTCATCAAGCTCTTCAGGCGATGCATAGCAGTGATAGGCTGCCCCGCGCGCGAGCATCTCTTCCACCACGGCGCGATGCCGCTCGGCCCTGGAGAACTGATAGATTGGATCTCCATCCCAGTCGATTCCGAGCCATTTCAGTCCTTCGAGAATCGCTTCGATGGCCTCTGTGGTCGAACGCTGGCGGTCGGTATCTTCGATGCGCAGGAGCATCCGGCCGCCTTTGGCCTTGGCATAAAGCCAGTTGAACAGCGCGGTGCGGGCGCCGCCAATATGTAGGAAGCCGGTGGGCGAAGGAGCGAAACGTGTGACGATCTCAGACATGGAGAACTCAAACCGTGCCGGATCGCGTAAAGCAAGCCTGGCAATTGGGCAGATTATGCCATGGACGAACCATAGCGGTGCAGCGCAAACATGATGCGTAGTGCCCGCCGTGTAGCATAGCTAACCCGGACAAGGAACCTGGATACGGAATGCGTGAGTGCGAGGGGATAAACGGGCAAAAGAGCGCCGAGAGGAAAGCCCGTGTGGCCCGTATCATTACCGACAACGCGTGCATATTCCTGCGGCGGGTGAGGGCGGACTGGGCGGATGAAATCCGGTCTGGACGGTTGGTTCTCTGGTTGCCTGTGATGATGGGGCTGGGAGTTGTGCTCTATTTCAGCGCCTCTCAAGAGCCCGCTCTCGTGGCATGTTTGCTTCTGTCCGGGCTGAGTCTTGCTGGAGCCATCCTTGCCCGAGATCACGCGTTAACTTTCGGTCTATTGCTTGCCCTCGCTGCTGGAACTTCTGGTTTCGCGATTGCTGCGGCACATACGGCATGGATTGCACATGAGATAGTCACGCCGCCCGGATTTCCTGTGCGCCTGACCGGATATGTGGAGAAGGTGGAGCGGAGAGCCAGCAGTGATCGCATTCTGCTGCGGCTTGATGGGCCCCCTGTGCGGGGACTGAGCCAATTGCCAGAGTTGGTCCGTCTGACCCTGAGAAAGGGAACGGCACCTCCAGTTGGTGTGCGGATCACACAATTAGCTCAGTTGTTACCGCCTTTGGGAGCCGCCATGCCCGGAGCGCATGATTTCGGGCGCGCACCCTGGTTTGCCGGAATTGGAGCCGTCGGCTTCGGGCTGGGTGTGCCAAAGATCGAACCCCAAGGTGCGCAGCCTTTCTCCGTACGTTTCGCTGTGATGGTGGATCGCATCCGCGCCGGACTTTCAGAGCGCATTTATAACTCTCTTGATGGTGTGACCGCAGCAATTGCCGTGGCTCTCGTCTCCGGAGATCGCACCTCTATTTCACCGGAAGTGGAAGAGAGTATGCGTGTTTCTGGTCTCACACATATTCTCTCCATTTCAGGTCTTCACATGGCGTTGGTGGCGGGCACGCTGTTTGCCATTGCCCGTGGAGGACTGGCTTTGTTTCCAGCATTGGCTCTGGGCTGGCCCATCAAGTCGATAGCTTCCGTGCTTGCTCTGGGGGGGAGTGCATTTTATCTGATGCTCTCTGGCAATGACCCACCGGCGCAGCGATCCTTCATTATGATTGCGCTCGTTCTCATTGGCGTCATGGTGGGGCGCAGGGCGTTGACATTGCGCACCGTAGCGGTTGCCGCTGTCATCATGATGTTGCTATCCCCGTTTGCGATACTTGGTGCGGGTACGCAAATGTCATTCGCCGCAACACTTGCCCTCGTGGGTGGGTATGAGGCCTTGAGTATCGCTCACCTCCGGTCCCGGACAGAAGGCTGGAAGAGATGGCTGATTGTGGTGCCACTGGTGTTTATGGCGGGCACTGCCGCCACAACCCTCTTGGCCGGCACAGCTACGGCTCCCTTCGGGGCATATCACTTTCATCGTTCGGCGACATATGGCCTGCTGGCTAATCTTGCAGCGATGCCCGCAGTCTCCTTCATGGTCATGCCCTTCGGCCTGATCGGAGTGCTGTTGATTCCCATGGGGTGGGACGGACTTGCATGGCCTATCATGGGGCTCGGTATCGAGATCATGGTTGCCGTCTCGGACTGGGTTGCGTCCTTGCCCGGTGCAGATGTGCCGGTGACTTGGGTGAATGGCACCACTTTGGCTTGGTTCACTCTGGCGCTGCTCTGTGCATGTCTGCTGCGAGGCATGCTCCGCCTATCGGGTTTCCCATTTCTCATTCTTGCAGCTCTAGCCGCCGGTCCGCCCGCTCGGCCGGATATCCTGATCGCTCCAAATGGGCAAACAGTAGCGATACGCAGTCCAGACGGAGAGCTTTCTATTCTAAATGCTCGCCGAGGACGGCTGACAGCTGAACAGTGGCTGGGACGAGAGGGAGACCGTCGGACATCGGCAGATTCTGAGCTTGCAAATGCTTTCAGATGCGATGCTTTAGGTTGCACGGCCACTTTGCCCAACAATGGGGGGCAACTTGCCGTTTCAATCCGGCCGGAAGGGTTGGAGGCCGATTGTCTGCATGCACAGATCGTGGTGACACAGCATATGCCTCCTGGGGAGTGCTCTGCGCGCGTTATCACCGCAGATGAGTTGGCTCGCACGGGCGCTCTGGCTTTTTATCAGAGCGCTACGGGTTTGCAGGAAGTGCCCTCCCGCTCTCCATCTATAAATCGCCCATGGTTGCCGCCAATTAAAGCGGTGCCCACATTGGATGTCCCAGAGCCATGGCCGCAAGGCTCCGCTGCGGCCGAGGCATGGGCAGAATAATCTGGTGTTAGATATCAGTAACGGCGCATCAACCCCACAAGGCGCCCCTGAATACGCACACGATCTGGCCCGAAGATGCGGGTCTCATAAGCCGGATTAGCCGCTTCAAGCGCTATGGATGCCCCCTTGCGCCGCAAGCGCTTCAGGGTCGCTTCTTCATCATCAATAAGCGCGACGATGATATCTCCGGTTTCGGCGCTTTCGCATTTACGGATCAGCACCGTATCACCGTCCAGAATGCCGGCTTCAATCATGCTGTCCCCCCGCACTTCCAGAGCGAAATGCTCGCCGGAGCCCAGAATTTCGGGGGGCACATTCAGCGTATTGCTTCGCGTTTGGATCGCAGAAATGGGGGTGCCAGCTGCGATGCGCCCCATAAGGGGCACAGCCACACCGTGCTGTGGGAGTTCGTCATCCCCTTCGATAGCTGGCCGCACGCGTCCAAGGCTGCCTTCGATCACGGAAGGGGAGAACCCGCGCCCGCCATTCCGGCCACTGATGCCAGGTGAAGCGCTATCGGGCAGACGAACAACCTCAAGCGCCCGCGCCCGATTGGGGAGACGACGAATAAAACCGCGCTCTTCCAAGGCAGTGATGAGACGATGGATGCCGGACTTTGATCTTAGGTCCAGCGCTTCTTTCATCTCGTCAAAGGAAGGCGGAACGCCAGTCTCCTGCACGCGTTCATGTATGAATCGAAGCAGATCATACTGCTTACGTGTCAGCATCTTGACGCCCCCGTCTCGGTCTGAGCAGGGGGCGATGGCTGAGGGTATGCCTCAATCATGCCAACCCGCCAAACCTGTGATGTGCGAAACAAATCATGAACAATTCATATCTGTTCTATTTGTGTTCCGCAAGGGTGAAGATAAAGTTAAATGGCGCTAATCAAAAAGGGGGATGACTTCACAGGTGTCACCTGCCGCTGCGGCCGGGGCTTGAGGCGGGCGCACAAGCAGGCAGTCCGCACGTGCAAGGATAGCCAGCATTGAGCTGTCCTGAAGATTGGCCGGTTTGACGAGCAGCGCGCCGTCCTTATCTCGTGAAGTGGTCGCACGCATGAAATCCCTGCGCGCGCCATTGGCCGGCACGGGTTCAGCAAGGCGCGCTGGCATGGTCGGCATCGAGTTTGCGACTTCACCTTGCATGGCCCGCAGGATAGGGGCCATGAACACCACGGAACAGACATGGGACGAAACCGGATTGCCGGGCAGCCCCAGACACAGCACTTTGCCACGGGTGCCGAACATCAGCGGTTTTCCGGGGCGTAGAGCGATCTTGTGAATGCGCAGATCAACACCTTCAGCGCGTAGGGCAGGGGCGACAAGATCATGGTCGCCGACTGAGGCACCGCCGGTGGTCACCAGTAGGTCGAACTCACCGCTCACCCCGCGCGCGATAGCTGCGCGGGTGGCCTCCATCTGGTCGGGGATGATGCCAAGGTCTACCACCTCGGCCCCGAGCTGACGTGCGAGAGTGGCCAGTCCATAGACATTGGAGACCACCACTTCACTTTCCGCGCCGCTGCCCTGGCCGGGAAGAACAAGTTCATCTCCCGTCTGCATCAGCGCCACGCGGGGCCGGCGCGCTACCGGCAGTGTGGCGTGGTTCATGGCTGCGGCCAGCATGATATCTCGTCCCGTCAGGCGACGACCGGCCTTCAGGCCTGGCGCACCCTGCCGAAAATCACACCCCATAAGGCGGACATTCTGGCCTTTCGGGGTTGCAGTTATTGTGGTGACACTGTCGCCTTCACGCGTGGTGTCCTCCTGGATCACAACCGTGTCGGCTCCCTTCGGCATGACGCCGCCCGTAAAAATACGAACCGCTTCGCCAGCGCTGACAGTCTCCAGAAAAAGCCGACCGGCGGCGGCTTCTCCGATGACACGCAATGTCACGGTTGGCCTCTCCGCATCCTCACCACGCACGGCATACCCATCCATCGCAGACATATCGGCCGGCGGCTGAGAGCGCTTCGCAACCACATCCTGAAGCAGCACACGACCGGCAGCTTCGCCAACCGGCACAGTCTCCATCTCCAGCAATGGGGCTGTGGAGACGATCTGGCTCAGGGCTTCCTCAACGGGCATAAGCGCCATGGCTGCAACCTCTTTGCTTGATGGGGTCTGATTATTCCTGTGCCTGCCAATGTCCGCTCCGGCCACCGGTTTTTTCCAGCAACCGAACGCCATCGATGCACATGCCGCGATCAACGGCTTTGGCCATATCGTAAATGGTGAGGCAGGCGATGCTGACAGCAGTCAGCGCTTCCATCTCCACCCCCGTCTGGCCCGAGACCTTAACCCGCGCCATGACACGCAGGCCCGGCAGGGTTTCATCCGGCACGAGTTCAAGCTCTACTTTTGTGAGCATGAGAGGATGGCACAGCGGAATCAGTTCATGTGTGCGCTTGGCTGCCATGATGCCCGCAATGCGGGAGACGCCAAGCACATCTCCCTTCTTGGCATTGCCTGAGAGAATGAGCGCGAGCGTTTCGGCGGCCATGACCACACAGCCTTCCGCCACAGCTTCACGTGACGTGACGGCTTTCTCCGAAACGTCAACCATATGGGCGTTGCCCTGAGCATCCAGATGCGTGAGATGGGACATGGCTATCACCGTCAGTCGCGTGCCTCTGTTTCAAGAAACGGGGGAGACGCTCACTTCATGCGGGGTGTTTATTTTATGATGGGATGGTTTTTCTGAATGTGAGGAAAACAGTGAAGCCGCAGTGGGCGGCATTCTGTTCTCACCGCGCACCGTAAAACTAAAGAGACAGGAGTTGAGATGTGGCGCTGGCTACATCGGCCTGTCGCATCAAGCTCTCACCGACCAGAATGGTGCCAATGCCCGAAAGGGCAAGCCTTGCCACATCTTGCGGGGTGAAAATCCCGCTTTCGCCGATCACGATGCGATCCTTGGGGACGCGCGGTGCCAGCCTTTCACAGGTGGCAAGATCCGTATTGAAGGTGCGCAGGTCGCGATTGTTGATACCAATGAGCCGGCAAGGCAAGTCCAACGCCCTGTCGAGTTCCGCTTCGTCATGAACTTCCACTATGGCATCCATGCCGTGAGAGGTTGCTGCCGCAGCCAGATCACGCGCTATGGCATCATCCACGCCAGCCATGATGATGAGGATGCAGTCCGCGCCCCAAGCCCGCGCTTCCGCAACCTGATAGGTGTCGTACATGAAATCCTTGCGCAGAACCGGCAGGCTTACGGCGGTGCGGGCTGTGCCCAGATATTCTGGCAAACCCTGAAAAGAGGGAGCATCCGTCAAAACTGAAAGGCAGCAAGCCCCTCCGCGCTGATAGGCGCGTGCCAGACTTGGCGGGTCAAAGTCCTCACGGATCAGCCCCTTGGAAGGGCTCGCCTTCTTGATTTCGGCGATCAGAGCGGTCTGTCCATCCGCCAGTGTCTTTTCGACAGCGCCTGCAAACGGGCGCACGCGCGGAGCAGCACGGGCCGCCGCTTCGATTTCCGCCAGTGGATGTGCACGCTTGGCAGCGGCAATCTCTTCGCGCTTATAGGCTTCGATACGGGTGAGAATATTGCTCATTGTGCCGCCTCCGGAGCAAGCTTGGCCGAAACCTCAACCAGCTTTTCAAGCCGGGTAAGGGCGGAGCCGGAATTCACACTTTCACTGGCCAATGCCACGCCATCTCGCAAGTTCGGCACGGTGCCGGCCACAACCAGAGCCGCGGCCGCATTGAAGATAGAGACATCGCGATAGGCGCTGGGCTCGCCTTCCAGCACTCGACGCAGAGCCGCAGCATTATAAGCAGCATCTCCGCCCTTGAGCGCCTCAGCCGGAGCGCGGCTCAGGCCGACATCCTCCGGTGTGACTTCAAAAGTGCGGATGTGCCCGTCCTCCAGCACCGCGATATCGGTCGGCCCGGTGAGGGTGATTTCATCCAGCCCATCGGAGCCATGCACCACAAAGGCGCGCTCCGCTCCTAGTGTCTTGAGCACCTCAGCCAGCGGCACAATCCAGGACTTGGCAAATACGCCCACCATCTGACGCTTCACCCCGGCAGGGTTGGAGAGTGGCCCCAACAGATTGAAAATCGTGCGCGTGCCCATTTCCACCCGGGTCGGTCCCACATGCTTCATCGCCCCATGGTGGTTGGGTGCGAACATGAAGCCGATCCCGGCTTCGCTGATGCAGCGGGAAATGCCTTCAGGACTAAGATCAATGCGCACGCCCAGTGCCATCAACGCATCCGCCGCACCGGAGCGTGAGGAAAGCGCACGGTTGCCATGCTTCGCCACAGGCACGTCTGCACCAGCTACGATAAAGGATGCGCAGGTGGAAATATTATAGGAACCGGAAGCATCTCCTCCAGTGCCGACAATATCCACCGCTCCAGCAGGTGCCTGAACCGGCAGCATCTTTGCACGCATAACAGAAACGGCGCCGGCGATTTCATCCACCGTCTCGCCGCGCACCCGCAGGCCCATCAGCAATGCGCCCATCTGCGAGGGGGTCGCCTCACCGGACATCATTCTGTCGAAGACCAGAGCAGCCTCTTCCCGGGTGAGGCTGGCGCCTGTTGCCACCTTGCCGAGAAGGGGCTTGAACTCGTCGGTCATGTCTTGTCCTCAGCGGGTCGGCGACTGAATGGCGAGCGGGCAAAATCCAGACGTATCGGCCCCGCTATTCGCAAGCCGGTATGCGCCTGTGCGCGTCGCGCGTCTATCCCCGCGGATGAGTGGTGTTAAAGGCATCTGCAATCTCTAGGAAATTACGCAGCAGCGTATGGCCATGTTCGGAAGCGATGCTTTCCGGATGGAACTGCACGCCATGAACAGGTCGGGTCTTGTGGGCAAGCCCCATGATGAGGCCATCCGCCGTTTCGGCGGTGATCTCCAGATCGTCGGGGAGGGTGTCACGCTTGACGATGAGGGAGTGGTAACGGGTGGCTTGAAAACCACTATTGATGCCCCGGAACACGCTCCGGCCCTGATGCATAATCTCGGACATCTTGCCATGCATCGGAGTTGGCGCGCGCACGACATCCCCGCCAAACACCTGCCCTATGGACTGATGGCCGAGGCAGACGCCGAATATCGGAACCGTCTCGCTCGCCCGGCTGATGAGATCGCAGCAGATGCCTGCTTCACTGGGGGTGCATGGGCCGGGTGAGATCACAATGGCACCCGGCTTCTCTGCTAACACCTCTTCAATGCTCAGAGCATCGTTACGATGGACAGTGACGGCTGCGCCCAACTCGCCCAGATAATGCACGAGATTGTAGGTGAAGCTGTCATAATTATCGATCAGCGTGACGGTCGTCATGAACGCTCCAACTCCCGACATCATCGGGTACTCATCCATTTTTAAAGCGCGAACCGGTCCGCAGGGTCAAGCATGACCATATGCCGCCTTATCTTGCCACGGTAGCCGCACCCGCCAGAGCCGATACCGGCAAGGTGATAAATCCAAGGTGTGCAACCGAAAACCGCACCATGAAAAGACCCAGTTCCATAACATCAGACAGCTTCTGCCAGCTTGTCCTCGGGTCCTGCACGGTGAGAACCAAAAATGTTGCCGCATAGACGCTGACTGGCATGGCAAGCATCATAGCCAAGGCAGCCCGCAACATGCGCGAAACACGCTTGTGTACGGGAAGAAACGTCAGAATGCTCCAAAACAGCAGGGTCAGCGCCGCTCCACATATACCCGTCACCACACCCGCCAGGATTTCGGCTCCTGGCACGAAAGCTGTGCCAACGCTGAAACCATAGATGGCCCCCAGAAACAAAGCCACAAGACCCAGCATAAGGGCGCGCATATCGCGAGCTTCCGGAGAGAAGGTGCCTTCCGGCATCACCATCTTGAGATCGCGGCCGCCTTCTTACTGGCCATTGCTGGCCCGGGCCGCAAAACGCACAGCTTCTTCGCCAGCGCGGAACAAGGCTTTAGCCTTGTTCACACACTCCTGCTGCTCGCTCTCGGGTACGGAGTCATAAACGATGCCAGCACCCGCCTGCACATACATACGTCCGTCTTTCACCACTGCGGTGCGTAGGACAATGCATGTGTCCATTTCGCCATTTGCGCCGAAATAGCCAATGGAGCCGGCGTAAATGCCGCGCTTTTCCTTCTCAAGCTCGTCAATGATTTCCATCGCACGCACTTTGGGAGCACCGGAAACCGTGCCCGCAGGGAAGCCAGCGGCCAGCACGTCCAGTGCATCCGCACCATCCTTCAGCTGTCCCTCCACATTGGAGACAATGTGCATTACCTGACTATAGCGCTCGATGAAAAAGCTGTCCGTGACCTTGACCGTACCAGTCCGCGAGACACGACCAGTATCGTTTCGGCCCAGATCCAGAAGCATGAGATGCTCGGCCCGCTCCTTGGGGTCTGCAAGCAGTTCTATCGCCAGTGCATCGTCTTCAGCTGTGGTCGCGCCACGCTTGCGGGTGCCGGCAATGGGACGAATTGTAACGGCACCGTTGCGCAAGCGCACCAGAATCTCGGGGCTGGAACACACCACCGAGAAGCCTTCGAAATTCAGATACACAAGGAACGGGGCAGGGTTCACCCGCCGCAAAGCCCGATAAAGAGCAAAGGGGGGCAGGGTGAAGGGGCTCTCAAAGCGCTGGGATAGCACAACCTGAAAAATGTCCCCGGCGCGGATATATTCTTTCGCCTTATCCACCATGGCCAGATATTCGGCTGGCTCGGTATTGGAGATGGCTAGAACCTCACCATGGAAGGGCTCTGGTGAGGCATGAGCAACGGCCCCTTCCAAGGCCAGCGCCACCTTTTCCAGCCGCTCCAGCGCAGCTTCATGGGCTGCCCGAGCACTGATTCCCTCTTGAGGGCGCACAGGTGTCACCACGGTGAGCTCATTCTTCACCGCATCAAACACCACCATAATCGTGGGGCGGATCAGCAGGGCTTCGGGCACGCCTATGGGGTCCGGTTTGGCTGGAGCAAGGCGCTCCATCTGCCGCACCATGTCATAGCCCAGATAGCCGAACACGCCGGCAGCCATGGGAGGCGCACCTTCCGGCAGATCAATGGCCGATTCAGCAAGAAGCTGACGCAGAGCCTGAAGCGGTGGCGCATCACATGGCACAAAGGCCATGGAATCATGCGCGGGAGAGCGATTGATCTCTGCTTTGTCACCAGTCGCGCGGAAGATCAGGTCTGGTGCCAGCCCGATCATGGAATAACGCCCGCGTGCCTCTCCGCCCTCTACGGATTCGAGGAGGAACGCATTGGGTTGTTCGCCCGCAATCTTCAGATAGGCCGAAACCGGCGTTTCCAGATCGGCAACGAGGCTTGTCGTCACCACCTGGGCCTTCCCGGCAGCATAAATCCGGGAAAAGGCTTCAAGATCAAAAGGTTCAGTCACGATCAAGACCACCTAGAGCATTTTCAAGCGACGTGAGTACCGGTTCGCGGGAAGAAAATGCGACCTACCAATGAATTAGAATGTTTCTCCGATTCTGTGAAACGGAGAAACATTCTAGTTGCCGGTCCCGGCGCCGACAGCCTGAGTCAGCGCCCGCTCATTGACCTGAACGCCGATCTGCTTCTGGAGGGCACCAAGATATTGCAGCAGAATATCATTTTCCATCTGCTGCGAGAGTTCATTGGCGACGCGCTGGTCATCCTCAGCGGACACCTGAGGCTCAATGACCTGAGACACCTGGAACAGAATACGGTCCGGCGCGGTCATGGCCTGAGCCTCACCAAAGCCGAGTTCCTTCATCTCAAAGACACGGTCCACCGCTTCTGTTGAGAAAACTCCATCTGTCCGGCCACGACGCATGCCATCTGCAATACGCAGAGGAAGTTCGGCCTCACCTGCGATCTGAGACAGTGGCACGCCGCTTTGGGCCCGTGCCAGAAGCGTAGCCGTCTTGGCGGCAATGGCCTTGGCTGTTTCCTGCTCGGTCCAGCGCGCGGCAACTGCATCCTTCACCTCATCAAAGTCCCGATCTCGGGCCGGAGTGATGGCGAGGGTTTCGAACCAGATGAAGCCAGCATTCTGAGGAAGCTGCACTGTTTCCGTCTCAATGCCCGGTGCGGCGTTGAATGCTTCGGTAATGAGAGGAGCCCCACCAGGAATCGCTGCCGACGTGCCTTCAGGTGTGCGTCCAGAACGGTCGATGGCATCAAAAGTCTGGTATCGGAAGCCCTGCTTCTGGGCAATCTCTGCGAGGGTGGAGCCGGAAGCGCGGTCATCCTCAAGGGCGTCATGCGCATCCAGAAGCTGGGTTTCGGCGCGCCGCATCCCGATGTCACGCTTCAATTCTGCTTTAACATCGTCAAACGGCTTCAGGCTCGCCGGTTCTATGCGGCTGACATGAAGAACGGCACTGCCAAAGCGCCCGGCAACCGGCTCGCTGACACTGCCCGGTTCCAAGGCAAAAGCGGCCTCAGCCACCTGAGGATCAAGCATCGCGGACTTCTCGACGAGACCGAGATTGGTTTCTTCCGGCTTCAGCCCCTGATCTGTAGCGATGTCTGCGAAACTGGCACCGGACTTGATACGTGCAACAGCAGTTGCTGCATCTTCCGGCTTGCTGAACATGATCTGATGCACTTCGCGCTTTTCAGCCTTACCAAACTTGGTGCTGTCAGCCTCATATGCCGCACGCGCATCCTCATCGCTGACCTCAAGCTTGCCGGCGATTTCATCCGGCGTGAGGGCGATCAGGGCAATTTTGCGATATTCGGGGGCGCGGAAGCTGATCTTGTTGGCGTCATAATAGGCGCGAAGCTGTTCCGGCGTAGGAGCGGGGAGGGGGCCCGCGGCCGCAGGCGTGACGACAATGTAAGACACATTGCGCACTTCGCCCTCATAGCGCTCCAGTGCCTGCACCAGCGTTTTGGGGGCTGTAATGCCTTCGCCAAACGCCGCAGCAAGCTGCTGACGCATTGCGCGCTGGCGTTCTGCGGCCAGGAAGCGTGGTTCCGTCATGCCATTGGAGCGCAGAAGCTGCGCGAAATAGGCAGGATCAAATGCAGCCGCACCGGGAGCGCGATAGGACGGATTCTCATAAATCAGCCGCACCAGCTCTTCATTGCTGACAGCGAGCTTCATCTGTGCAGCTTTCTCGTCCAGTGTCGCATCCGCGATCATCTGGTTGAGAAGACGGCGATCAAGACCAAAAGCGCGCGCCTCATCCGGCGTGATGCCACGGCCTGCGCGCTGCCCAAGCTGCTGGATCTGATCCAGATACCGTTGGCGAAAAGCGGCTGTGGGGATTTGTGTCTTGCCCACTGTCGCGACCTCGGTCTCGCTCATGCCTCGGAAGACGTCCGCGATACCCCAGATGAGGAAGCTGAACACCAGCAGAATGAGAAAGAGTTTGGCGATCCAGCCGGACGCACCCTTGCGGAGATTCTGAAGTACCATCGACCAATCATCTGATAGGCGCGGGCGAAGCCGGCGCGGAAGCGGCGCATCATAGGGATCGGCCGGGGGGCAGGCAACGGCGCGTTCATGCATTGCCCAGTCATTTGCAGCCAGTCCTCTGCTCTGCTAGAGCGCGATCAAGGCCAGCCCGGGGCGGGAAGGCCAGCTTTTCCGGGAGAATATGACCATGGGCAGCCAGCGCCGCGTTCTGATTGTCGGAAACTGGAAGATGAACGGATCCCGTCAATCCAGACAGGAACTGGCCGCAATGGCAGCAGGACTGAGCCCGGACTTCGCTGAAAAGGCCGATATTCTCGTGTGCCCGCCCGTGGTTCTGCTTGAGGGATTCGCAGCAGATTCGCACGACGCTATTCGTTTCGGTGGTCAGGATTGCCACTTTAATATTACTGGCGCGCACACTGGCGATGTTTCCGCGGAGATGCTGCGGGATGCCGGTGCGGTTGCTGTCATTCTCGGACATTCAGAACGCCGGGCCGATCATGGCGAAGGCGATGCGATTGTGCATGCCAAGGTTAAGTCCGCATGGCGCGCCGGGCTGCTACCGATTGTCTGCGTGGGCGAAACTCTGGCGGAACGGGATGCAGGAGATGCATCCGCCGTTGTGAGTCGTCAGGTTCGTCAGTCCATTCCGGAGGGCGCAACGGGCGAGACGCTGGTGGTTGCTTATGAACCGATATGGGCTATCGGGACCGGACGCACGCCGACACCAGAAGATGTCGCCGAGGTGCATGCCACGATCCGCAATGTGCTCACGGAACGGTTTGGGGATGAAGCCCAGAAGGTCCGCATCCTCTATGGCGGATCTGTAAAGCCAGACAACGCGCGTGCCCTTCTGGCCACCGAGAATGTGGATGGCGCTCTTGTCGGTGGCGCAAGCCTGAAGGCCGCAGATTTTCTTGGCATTGCCCACGCCGCGCTTTGATCTTGAGCCCCTGGCCTTGAGCAAGTCACTGCGCCACGGGGCTACAGAACAATGTGTATGTAGCCCGTGAGCGGGGTAGGTGAGGGGGCGTTGCGCGTTTCCAGCCCAATCACTTTTCCCCAAGCTTCACATGAAGATAGCAAAAAGGGCGCGGCTTGAAGCCGCGCCCTTTTTCATTCATGGCCGTTGAATTTCACTAGAAGGTGATGAGACCGATCATCTGCTGAACGAGGTTCAGTTCTTCGCCGCTGGTCGGGGTCGTCTGCGAGACGAAGTCGAACACCTTGCCATCCTTGACGCCGTAATGCGCCACGCGGGAAACTCGGCGGTTCTTGTCGAAATACACGGCAACCACCTGCTGGTCGGTGATTTCCGGCTTCAGGAAGGCGACGCGCTTTTCGGTCTGGGAAATATAATAGAACACCTCTCCATTCACCGTCGCGACGGTCGAGGGGGTGCCCATCACCAGCAGCACCTGCTCCTGACTGGAGCCGACTGGAATCTGATCCAGAACGCCTTCACTCAGCACATACCCCCGCTGGTAGGTCCGCGAGATGCCGGAAAGGCTTGTGCCCGTGCCGCTCACCATGTTGGCGCATCCGGCTATCGCCGGCACCAGCGTCAAAAGGGCAAGAGCCAGTGGCCAGCTTGCGGAAATCCGGCGTCTGCCCTGCGCGGTTGGACGTGTCAAAGGCTCAATGGCTGTGATGCCATCATCAGACTGCCGCAACTTTCCGAAGTGCCGTGTCACCACACCGTCCCTCATCTGCTGTCCACCATGTCTGGTGACTCTGTCCTCATTTCGACGCAACTGGCAGCCTTCATTTTATACAAAGCCTTGCCAGCACGCCGCGCGGGCTTTACGCCGCTGGGCAAGCACTTCATACGATACTGAGCCCTGCCTGATTCTTAAGAGCGATGTTCAATCTATTCCGTTCAAACAAAACCCGCGTCACCATTCAGCGTCTCTACGGCGCGATCGTGACGCAGTCACGGCATCCCGTCTTCTACACCGACTTCGGCGTTCCCGATACGCTTGAGGGGCGGTTTGAGATGGTGGTTCTCCACACCGTGTTGCTGTGCCATCGCCTGAAGGGGAGCGACAAGGCGGAAAAAGCGCTCTCTCAGGATATCTTCGACACATTCGCGGACGATATGGATCGCACCCTCAGGGAAATGGGTGTGGGTGATCTTTCGGTGCCAAAGAAAATGAAAAAGATTGGCGCAGCCTTTTACGGGCGCGCTGCGGCCTATGATGTGGCACTGGATGCGGCAGATCAGGATGTCCTCGCCACCGCGTTGGCCCGCAATATCTACGAGGATGAGAAAAGCACACATGCGCCGGCCCTGGCTGCATATGTGCAAGACGCAGCGGTATGCCTGCGAAATACCCCCTTCACCATGCTGGCCCGAGGCGAGTTTCCTCTGGCCGCTCCCGAATATGCGCGAGGCTGAGCCATGTCTGATTCCCAGCAGAATGACACCGTGCAACACGCTGGGGCGGTTCAGCCCCTCAGTCGCATCATCACCATCTCCGAAATCAGCTCCCGGGGGCTTGATGTCGAACTGAAGGCGGATGCCGAAATTCTTGCCGCGCTCGCGCGCCGTATGGAGGTCAGCGAGATTCGCGACTTCAAAGCGCGCATCAACCTGTCGCATGAAGGTGACGATGGCATCCATGCAACAGGCATGGTGCATGCCATCATCAAGCAGGCTTGTGGCGTGACGCTGGAGCTTTTTGAAGCCCCCCTCAATGAAGAGGTTGATGTCCATTTCGTTCCAGCCGGAACGCCTGTACCCCCCGAATCGCTGGAGGACGAATCCTATGATCCTCCAGATGAGATTCAGGACGGGCGTATTGATGTGGGCGCTCTTGCCGTTGAGTATCTGGCACTCGGGATTGATCCTTATCCCCGTAAACCTGACGCCGTATTTGAAGTGCCGGAGCAGGATCCGACGGCCCTCTCGCCTTTCTCGGCTCTTTCACGCCTCAAAGACTAGTCCTAAGCAAACGGGCGGGAAGTGATGGAGATGGTTGCGATGCGCGGGGGAGACGTTATTGTCCGCCCGCGGTCAACGGGACACGGTATCGTGTTCCTTTTTCCGGAAGCCGGACGCGTCAGGTGTATCTATGCATCTGTCATGGCGTCGCCGCGCATGTCACAGGGCCATGAGCCCGGGCCTCGTTCCAACCGGAAGGATGGAGTGTGGAGCCGGTTTATTGGTCTTTCCGCACGTCTGAGCCCCGCCGCTGACATGAAAGCCTTTTCTAGATGACCGCAGCCGTCCGCATCGCTCTCGACGCCATGGGGGGAGACCATGGTCCGGAGACGGTTCTTGCCGGAGCGGAGATCGCCCTCGGTCAGCATCCTGATCTCTCCTTTGTTCTTTACGGCGACTCCACGCGGGTGAATGCTGCCCTGAAGGCGCACCCCAAGCTGGCCGCTGTGTCCACGGTCGTCCATACGGATGTCGTCGTCGGCATGGATGACAAGCCGAGCCAGGCGCTGCGGCGTGGCCGCTACAAGTCTTCCATGTGGCGCTCGATCGATGCCGTGAAACTGAAAGAGGCGGATGCCGCCGTTTCAGCCGGAAATACCGGTGCGCTGATGGCCATGGCCAATTTCAACCTGCGCACCATGCCTGGCATCAGTCGCCCCGCCATTGCTGCCATCTGGCCGACGTTGCGTGGTGAAAGTGTTGTGTTGGACGTCGGGGCATCCATCGGTGCCAGCGCGCGTAGCCTTGTGGAAATGTCCATCATGGGCTCCGCTATGGCCCATGTGCTGTTCGATATTGAGCATCCGACGGTTGGTCTGCTCAATGTCGGGGTTGAGGAAATCAAGGGCATCGACGAAGTGAAGGAAGCCGCGCGCATCCTGCGGGAAGAGCAGGGGCCGGTGAATTACCACGGCTTTGTCGAGGGGAATGACATCGGCGCGGGCACCGTGGACGTGGTGGTGACCGAAGGCTTTGCCGGAAATATTGCCCTGAAGACGGCGGAGGGCACCGCCAAGCAGGTGGCGTCCTATCTGCGTAGCGCTCTTGGGCGAACGCTGCGCGCGCGCATCGGCTTTCTGCTTGCCCGGGATGCCTTTCAGGTGCTGAAAGAGAAAATGGATCCGCGCCGTTCCAATGGCGGGGTTTTCCTTGGCCTTAATGGTATTGTTATTAAAAGCCATGGCGGTGCTGATGCGGAAGGTTTCGCGGCTGCCGTCGATCTTGCCTATGACATGGTGCGCCACCAACTGCTGGCGCGGATCGAGGCCAGCCTTATGAGCCGCCAACCCTTGGAACAGGCAGAACAGGCGCTTCAGCCAGTTGGTGCGGAAGGACAATCGTGAGCGGCATCAGGTCTATCGTAAGGGGTATCGGGTCCTATCTCCCGGAGCATATCCTAACCAATGCCGCCCTTGCCGCGCGCATTGACACGTCTGATGAATGGATCGTGCAGCGAACGGGCATTGGCCAGCGCCATATTGCGGCGGAAGGCGAATTTACGTCCCATCTCGGCTTGGCTGCTGCCCGCCGCGCACTGGATGACGCCGGACTGGAACCGGCCGATATCGACCTGATCATTCTGGCGACCTCAACACCAGACCAGACTTTTCCTGCGACTTCCTCGGTGATTCAAGCCGAGTTGGGAATCACCCGCGGTGCGGCATTCGATGTGCAGGCTGTCTGTTCCGGTTTCGTGTTCGCACTTTCAACCGCGGATGCCCATTTGCGGACCGGCGCTTTCCGTCGTGCACTGGTGATTGGGGCTGAAACCTTCTCTCGCATTCTGGATTGGGAAGATCGCGGTACCTGCGTCCTGTTTGGTGATGGTGCAGGTGCCATGGTGCTGGAAGGCGTGCCGGTTGAGGAAGCAGGCACCTCCGGCGTACTGACCAGCCATTTGCGGACCGATGGACGCCACCGTGCCAAGCTCTATGTCGATGGCGGGCCATCTTCTACGGGAACGGTTGGTCATCTGCGCATGGAAGGCCGTGAGGTTTTCAAGCATGCTGTCGGCATGATTACGGACGTGATCGTCGATGCATTCTCCGCAACCGGTGAAAGCGCACAGACCATCGACTGGTTCGTGCCGCATCAGGCAAACCGCCGGATTATCGATGCCAGCGCACAGAAGCTTGGCATCGCACCCGAAAAGGTGGTCGTGACGGTCGACAAACATGGCAATACCTCTGCGGCATCAATTCCTCTGGCTCTTGATGCCGCTTATAAAGATGGGCGCATCAAGAAGGGCGATCTGGTGCTGATTGAGGCGATGGGCGGCGGCTTCACCTGGGGTTCCGCCCTGCTGCGCTGGTGAAATGCAAATAGCGTTGACCGTGGTTGCCGCTCGTGGCTAGTCTTGTTCCGCATGACGTTGCCCATTGCTGCGTATAGAGGTTCACATCACGACGTGATTTCGTCTTCACAGATGCGGAAATGAAAAGCCGGCGGTGAAGAGATCACTGGTTTGGCGCAATCTTTTTGAGAGGTCAGGAAGACACATGGCTGGTCGGACTGTGACGCGCGCGGATCTGTGTGAGGCCGTTTATCAGCAGGTGGGTCTGTCTCGGACAGAGTCCGCCGCTCTTGTAGAACTGGTGCTCAAGGAAATCGCGGACTGCCTAGTGGAAGGGGAGACGGTGAAGCTGTCCTCCTTCGGCTCCTTCGTGGTGCGGGACAAGGGGCGGCGTATTGGCCGCAATCCCAAGACCGGCGAGGAAGTGCCCATTGAACCCCGGCGGGTGATGGTGTTTAAACCCTCCAGCATCCTGAAGAACCGTATTAACGGTATCGAATCGGACGCTTCAGAAAAGGACTGAGGTCCTACGCCGTGCGGATAGCAGCTTCCGCATGGCTTGATGCTCTCTTTCCGGGTTCATATTTTCTCGACTAAAATCGCGGATGTTCCCCACTGACGAATGACGATTCGGCCGTGGATGGGGCGCGCCAGAAGTATGGCTGGCGGGTACGCTCATAAAGAAGCAGCAAGGGGCAGGACATAGTGTCTGACGCGCGTGAGATCGGAAAAGATCCTGATGCTTTCCGCACGATCAGCGAAGTAGCGGAAGAACTCGCCCTGCCGCAGCATGTCTTGCGTTTTTGGGAAACACGCTTCCATCAAATCAAGCCCGTCAAGCGGGCGGGGGGGCGGCGTTTCTATCGACCTGAGGATGTCGACCTGCTTCGCGGCATACGCCGGCTGCTGTATCAAGATGGCTTCACAATCAAGGGTGCTCAGAAAATCCTGAAAGAACAGGGCATTCGCCATGTTCAGGATTTAGGCATCGAAGGCGATGTTGCTGCTATTCGCAGTGCTGCCGGGGATGATACTCCAGAGGGCAAGTCATTTGGGGGGCTTCTTGGACTGCTGCCGCTGCGCCGCAGTAAGGAGAAGGAAGAGCCTCAGAGGCTGCCACCTGCTTTGGACGAGCCGCCATTGCCATTTCCAGACCTGAATCTGGAAGAGGATTTCGCATCTGAAGATCACATACCCAATGCCGAGTTACCGCCCCGCATCCGGGGAACGGCTCAACGTATGGAAGAGCGCCGGTTTGCCCGAGGCGTTTACGAAGAGCGTATAATTGAGGAGCGTCGTTTCGAGGGCGAATTCACCTCACCGGCAGAGCCCGACAAACCTCATTCGCATGAAGCGCATCAGGATGATGAACGATTTTTCTCGGGTGATGAGCCGGATATACCGGCTCTGGACAGAGTTGATCCCTCCTTCGCCCCCGAGCCTGCTCGCGAGACGAGACGGTCAGAGCCTGTGCTCCAGCAACGTCCGAGCCGTGGTCCTGCGGCACATATCGCAACTGCGCCGAGACCGGAATATCAGGATCCCCTGCTCCCGTTCATGGATGGCCCCCTTGCCGGAGACGAATCATCCGAGTCTTTGGAATCTCGTATCCGGAAATTGAAAGACCAGGAACAACAGGCTGCTGCATCTCACGTTTCAGATCATTTGGGGCCGCCCTCAGAATATGTGCCTCAGAGACACAGGCCGATCTCTGAGCAACACACGCGTATATCCTCTCCACGGCTGGATGAAATGGAGCCGGATGATCTACCGGCCGTGGTGCGAGGCGGTATGCGGGATGAACGGGATGCGTATCGGGCTTCAATCGGGACAGAGGGGGGGGGATGTGAAGTACGCAGATTCCCATCTCGGTCGGATACAGGATATCGAAGGCCGGGAGCAATCTCCCGAAGGGGAGGGGCGGCACAGAGGTGTAGCTCCAGATCATTTCGAGCCGTCATATCCAGCGGCAAGGAATGAGCAAAACCTCGACCCCGCAAGCAGGGTTGAGCCGTCTGCTGCGCCACGTCGGTTTGGCCCATTCACCGAGCCGGTGGTTGAGGAGTTTGATCTGCCGCCCGTAGATATGCGCCGGACGCCAAATGGGCGCGCGGTATGGGAAGAACGTGCGAGTTGGGAGGAAGAGTGGCCAGAGCCGCGTAGCCGGACGGAGCATCAGGCCTCCGAACAGCGTGTGGAGCGAGTGCCGCAGCCCTCACCGGCTCCACGCATGCGCTATGGAATTGATCCACGGGACGCGGAACCGGCGGGTGCTTATGCCCCGCACACGGCACGAGCAGATATGCGCATGCCGGGGCAGGGGGTCATGCCTGTGTTGTCACGAGACGACATCCATCGTTTACAGGCTGCGCTGTATGAACTCAGCGAATGCCAGCGGCTGATGGAAAGCGTCTTGGATGATGAAAAGCAGCCATAAGGCTAGCGGATCACGGCCAGAGAGACGTGCGTGAGTCCCTGCTGTGTAAAGCCAAGCTGCTGGGCGGCTGCCCTGGAAACATCAATAACACGCCCGCGAATGAAGGGCCCTCGATCATTGATGCGGACAACGATGCTGCGTCCATTTTTGAGATTGGTTACGCGCACCTTGGTGCCAAAGGGCAAATGGCGATGGGCCGCGGTCATTGCTTCCGGGTTGAACCGTTCACCATTTGCTGTGCGTTGGCCTTGCCAGTAGTAGGAGGCGATGCCGGTGGGGATGTCCGCACGTGCCGGGCTTGATGTGTAAAAACCTGCCATCATACCAAGCACAGCGCAAGACAGTACCACGCGTCGTTTCATCCGTTCAGCCTTCCGATTATTTCGAAGGCAGTTCGAATGACGGTGCAGTTTGTTCAGAATGTCACAATTTTCAGGTGAGTAAGGGGCATTTTACCCATTTGCGCCTTTTTTCCGCCTTATATGATTTGAGAACAAGTGCGATTTCCACAGATTCTGAACAGCTTGGATCACTTTGCTCCCAAAGACGCTTGTGTTGAGCCGGGTCATCCTCTATCTCTGCACACCACGTCGGAGCGTAGCGCAGCCCGGTTAGCGCACTAGTCTGGGGGACTAGGGGTCGGAGGTTCAAATCCTCTCGCTCCGACCATTCTATAAATTATGTGAAGTAAAATCCCCTTCAGGTAAACTCTCCTGATCTTCACATGACCTGCTGTTTGGCCTGTTGTGGGTGCCAATTTCAATCGGCAGATGCCATTTAATATCTAAGCGGCCCTATATCCTCCACCGTGCTCGCGCGCTTATTTCACTTATTAACCCTGCTATGCACGTCATGAAGTGCGCTTCACTTTCTGCTTAGATGGTGCGGCTATTGTGAAGAGCAATTCATCCAGCTCTGATCATTCACGGGATGGTTATGTCTCTCACCATTACGATACTTGGGTGCGGTTCATCCAGCGGCGTTCCGCGAGTGGGGCAGGGCTGGGGCGATTGCGATCCATCTCACCCGCGTAACAGGCGGCGGCGCTGTTCCATTTTGGTGGAGCGGCAGGGAGCGCATGGTACGACGACACTTCTGGTGGATACCTCTCCGGATTTGCGAGAGCAGTTACTAGACGCTCATGTCACGCACCTTGATGCGATTCTATTTACCCATGCGCATGCGGACCACACCCACGGCATTGATGATCTGCGCCCATTATTCCTGATGCACGGGAAGTGCATGGATGCATATGCGGATGATGTCACGCTACAGGCGCTCCAGAGCCGCTTCGGCTACTGCTTTGAGACGCCGGCGGGCAGTTCGTACCCGCCGATCCTGAATGCTCGCACCTTTGATGAGAATAGCGAGATTGCCGTTGAAGGGGCGGGAGGTGCCATCATGGCCCGCCCCTTTCTTCAGCATCACGGAGATATCGACTCGTTTGGCTTCAGGTTTGATGGCGCGGCCTATTCCAGTGATGTGAATGGCCTACCTGAAAGCGCTCTGGCGCACCTCACCGGGCTGGATGTTTGGATTGTGGATGCTCTACGCGATCGTCCGCACCCATCTCATTTTTGTTTGCAGGACGCGCTGCATCATATCGAGATACTCAAGCCGCGCCGCTCAATCCTGACCAATCTCCATACCGATATGGACTATGAGACACTGAGGCGTCGGTTGCCGAATGGAGTTGAGCCTGCTTTTGACGGCATGAAGATCACCATTCGTTAACTACTTTTAATTTCCGTAAATTAAAAATCCGCCCGATCACCCGTCGCATTGGCGCTTATTATGTTCCATAATATATCTTCTGCGAATTTCAGATTGCCATGGAACTCAGTGGGCAAACCACTGAGTTTACAAACACCTGCTAGATGGCGTTGGGAAACACAGGCTTGATATCAAGGATGGGCGTGCCATCCATACAGTCCAGCCCTCGCACGC
Source organism: Xanthobacter sp. (assembly GCA_034676685.1). Classification (GTDB taxonomy): domain Bacteria; phylum Pseudomonadota; class Alphaproteobacteria; order Rhizobiales; family Xanthobacteraceae; genus Xanthobacter. The sequence continues at coordinate 25,048 of JAUCBT010000007.1, forward strand.
TCAGGCGACCTCCTTGTGGGCCAACCGAGACATCAATCAAAGTGAGTACGGATGATGCTATGGGATTGGGCCTCACCGGGGACCGCAAGGCAAAGGTGGATCTGAGCGGGGCATCCGGCGTTCTCTTCTGACCAGGCCTCTGCATCACGAGATCACGACGCGCTTTATCCATCCAGTACAGCAACTGAATCTGCGGATATGCTTCTAGCCCAATCAGGGCGTCATTCCACAGAGGGTCCAACTCCAGCGTGCAGAGAGGCCCATTTTCCGCATCGCCTCGACGGGGGCATGCGGAACGTTCTGTCCAGGGCGTACGCGCACGGCCGATGAAGTAGAGACCTGCATCAAACTGATCGGGCAGTACGACGGCTCTCTCTCCAATCCGCATGGAGCTATCAGAACCGTTGTCTTGCTGCGTTATGGTTTCGTACACTCTGCCCTCCCCGTCCTGGTCTCACAGCGTCCCGCGGTCAGAACCCAGCTTTTGATATATACCTCCTTCAAACCTCTGGCGATAAGGACCCGGCAATGGCTGACCCTCGAGATGTTGCGCGTCTGCTCGAAATCATGGTGGCTTTGCGCACGCCAGTGACAGGGTGCCCTTGGGATCTGGTGCAGAGCTTCGAAACCATCGTGCCGTATACGATTGAAGAGGCTTATGAGGTCGCCGATGCTGTGGCGCGCGCAGATATGGATGACCTGTGCGAGGAACTGGGAGATCTTCTGCTTCAGGTGGTTTTCCACTCCCGCATGGCGGAAGAAGCCGGGCATTTCAATTTCGGTGATGTGGTCGTGGCGATTACCGGCAAGATGGTCCGTCGGCACCCTCATGTTTTTGGAGATGCCCGAGAATGGCCTGCAGATGACGTGAAGGCCTTGTGGGGGCAGATCAAGGCGGAGGAAAAACGCGAACGAGCCCAGCGCCGTGCAGCGGCTGGGCTACCGGATGAGGCAGATGAACAGAGCATTTTATCCGGCGTGCCCCTGCCCTTTCCTGCCCTGACTCGCGCTGTGAAGCTGCAAGAGAAAGCCTCTTCTGTCGGCTTCGATTGGGATGATGCCGGCGCGGTTCTGTCAAAAATCCGGGAAGAAACGGATGAGATTACAGAAGCTCTGGCAACAGGAGGCACGGATGCCGTTCGTGATGAAATTGGAGACTTACTGTTTGCCGTCGCCAACCTGGCGCGCCATGCAGACGTGGACCCCGAAGCCGCATTGCGTGGGACAAACGACAAGTTCATACGCCGTTTCGGCCATATAGAGCGCTCTTTGGCGGCACAGGGACGGGCGCCAAAGCAAGCCAGTCTGGATGAGATGGAAGCGCTGTGGCAGCAGGCCAAGCATATTGAACGCGCCTCCGAAAAACCCGTTTCCTGAGATTGAGGCGGAATGAAAAACACCTCACAGCGTTCAAGCTGCGAGGTGTTTTTGCTCAAGCTATTGTGCTTGTCATATCAGAAGCGGACCATGTGAGATATTCAGTCCCCCTGCCCGTTCGGCTCAACATGCAGCTGCTGCACTCTTTCCGAACCAAACCGACGCACGATGAGCGGGGCACGCTCGGGTAATATTCGCAGTTGGATATGCTGCATGCCCTCGACCCCGGTCTCCCGGTTGAGCACCTCACCCTGCCGGTAGAGCCAGCCAAGACCTTCTCCGTCTTCTGCGTCCAGAGTAACCGCCAGAACACTGCGTCCCGAAGTGATATGCTGCTCCACGACAGTGAGCAGATCATTCGTGCCCGCGCCGGTGAGCGCAGAAACGGCAACAGGTCCAGACAACCCATCGCGGCGCGTCAGCTGGTTTTCCAGCGCTTCAAGATCTTCGGCTGTTAGCCGGTCGATCTTGTTCCAGACGTCCAGAACGCGTCGCCCCTCGCTGGGGTCGACACCAAGATCAGTCAACACATCCACGACGTCCTGCGCCTGAGCTTCCGTGTCGGGGTGGGATATATCTCGCACATGCAGCACAAGATCAGCCTCCAGAACCTCTTCCAGCGTGGCACGAAATGCCGCGACGAGCTGGGTTGGCAGTTCTGATATGAAGCCCACCGTATCTGAAAGGATGATAGGCGTGCCGTGAGGCAGCTTTACCACGCGCAGGGTCGGGTCCAGCGTGGCGAAGAGCAGGTCCTGCGCCATCACATCCGCCCGTGTCAGGCGATTGAAGAGTGTCGACTTTCCGGCATTGGTATAGCCCACAAGAGCCACCACCGGATAAGGCACCCGCTTGCGGCTGGCGCGATGGAGGCCACGGGTGCGCTTGACCTGCTCAAGATCCTTCTCGATGCGTATGATCCGCTCGCCGATCATACGGCGGTCAGCCTCGATTTGGGTCTCTCCGGGGCCACCAAGAAAGCCGAAGCCACCACGCTGGCGTTCCAGATGGGTCCAGGACCGCACAAGACGTGAACGCTGATAATTCAGATGGGCCAGTTCCACCTGCAAAGACCCTTCACGGGTACGGGCGCGCCGGCCGAAGATTTCGAGGATCAGCGCCGTGCGATCCACGACCTTGGTGGACCACGCTTTTTCAAGATTGCGCTGTTGCACCGGTGTGAGAGCGGCATCGAAGAAGACGAGCTCAATCTCCTCCGCTTTCACGAGGTCCGCGAGTTCTTCCACCTTGCCGCCACCAAGATAGGTCGCAGGCTTGATCTCAGACAGCGGGGCAAGGTCGGAATAAACCACATCCAGTTCGATAGCCGCAGCGAGGCCCACGGCCTCTTCCAGCCGTGCCTCTGGCGTGCGCCGCTCTGGTGCTTTCTTGCGCTGGGCGCGCCGTGCCAGGGCTGGCGTGATAACTGCGCAACGCGTGGGTTTCACGCGATGATCCACGCCCGAGGTTTCTTCCTCTGCGTTACTCATGCCATTCTTGCCCTTAAGCCCCGCTCCAGGGATGTGCTCCACAGTTTCAGCTTTTTTCCGCCCCTTCATCAGTCGGGTCAAAAAGCTGAACCGGCTGGCCCGGCATGATCGTTGAAATGGCGTGCTTGTAGACGAGTTGGGAATGGCCGTCGCGGCGCAAAAGCACGCAGAAATTATCAAACCAAGTGACTACGCCTTGCAGCTTGACCCCATTGACCAGAAAAATGGTGAGGGGTGTCTTGCTCTTACGTACGTGATTAAGAAACGTGTCCTGAAGATTTTGCGTACGTTCCGCCGCCATTTTCGTATCCGTTTGTTTCGGCGTTATGTCCACGCGCCACACGCAGAAATAGCAAAGCCGCTCGTGGTGTTATTGGGCTAAGATGACACAGCCTTGAGGCAGTGCAACAGTCTTTTGCCATGCACTATAACCGCGATCCTCCAGCTATGGGGAAATCTCGGTAAAATCGTAAAAACTGTTTCGTAGTCGGGAAGCCACCGGCCCCGGCCTGCCCTCACCTATCATTTGTCCATCCAGCAGTACAACAGGCATAACCAGAGCGGATGCAGCCGTATTGAATGCTTCTGTCGCAGAATGCGCTTCCGCAAGGGTGAATGCACGCTCTTCCACGCGCAGCCCCATCGCTGTTGCCTCTTCCAGCACAACCGTTCGGGTAATGCCGCGCAAAATGGCATTGTTGGCGGGGCGGGTCACAAGCGCCCCGTCTTTTGTCACAATCCATGCATTGCTGGAGGCCCCCTCGGTCACGAAGCCCTGTGCATCCACAAACCACGCCTCGCGCGCGCCAGCCTCTTTCGCGGCCTGCTTGGCGAGCACATTGGGCAACAGGCCGACAGTCTTGATATCCACACGGGCCCAGCGGGTTTCAGGTAGGGAAATAACGGCAATGCCGGCCTGTGCAATCGCATTGCGCGCCGCAACATTCTGGCTGCGCGCGGTCACCACCAGACTGGGCGGGGTATCCAGTGAGGGAAAGGCGTGGTCACGGGGGGCGACACCACGGGTAACCTGGAGATAGACAATGCCTTCGCGCACCATATTGCGCCGCACCGTTTCGCGCAAAACCACTTCCAGCGCCATGCGGCTCATGGGCATGTCGATTTGCAATTCGAGGAGCGAGCGCTCCAGCCGGTCCAGGTGCCGACGCTCATCCACCAGCTTGCCACGCCGGACTTCACAGACCTCATAGACTCCATCCGCGAACTGGTAACCGCGGTCCTCGATATGAACACTTGCCCCGCCATGGGGCACATAACGGCCATTGACATAAGCGATACGAGACATGAAAGCCCGGTGCCTCAGGTGCGCCAGAAGGCGAAATGAACAATGACGAGCAGGCCGATGATCTCCAGTCGGCCGGCGATCATCGCAATGCCGGCGACAAGCACCGATCCTGTGGGCAAGGAGGCCAGTGGTGGCCAGCCAAACCCGGCTGCATCATAAACCGGCCCGGTATTGCTGACTACGGCGGCGGCGGCGGCCAATGCCGCTTCAAGCGAGGGCAGGCCGGGCGCTAGGGCGATGACACAGGCACCGAAGACCGCGAACAGGGTCGCCGTCGCCACCCATACCCCCCGCATAGTGGAACTCATCCCGCTTTCGCCAAGCCTGACGGATTGGGCAAGATTGGGATAGATAAGCCGCAACAGATCTCCGCGCGCGCGGAGCAACATGGCACGCAAGCGCATGATCTTGAGACCGCCTGTAACCGAGAGCGCCCCCCCGCCCAGCATCACCACAAACAGGACCAGAACCAGAGGTTGGTTCTGGTATGTCCCGTTATCCGGGCCGATGCCGCTGGTTGAAATCAACGAGGCCGCCGTAAACAACCCATCCCGCAATGCCTCCAGCGCATTCGGGCTGGAACTGCGAACCAGAATGGCACCAAGGCCGATGCCGAGAATGCCCCAATAAATGAGCAGAGCCAGACTCTCCTTCTGCTCCGGAGAGTTGTTGACCCTTCGAGAGAACAGGGTGCGGTGCCAGAGCACGCTGGTGGCGCTCCACAGCAGGAAGGGCATCAGCAGCCATTTGGGGGCGCTATCCGCTTCCAGGGCAATCCGGGCTTCCGGCGGCAAGTGCGCGCCCGCTGAAGACACCGCAGAAGCCAGGGTGAAGGACACATAGACACTCTGCCCATCTATCAGCAGCATCAAGAAGCAGGCTATCGTACCGCCCAGATAGAGCGGCACGATTTCTCGCAGCACGCTGCGCATGTCCACCACATCCGGCATCATGCCGCCGCGCGGTGTGCGGTCTGGCAGGCCACCAAGGCCTGTAGGCGCGAGCACGGCCACGACGGATGTCAGCGTCAGAAGTCCTCCACCCCATTGCAGAAGAGCGAACCAGACATAAAGGCTGCGCGGCCCCGTCTGAACCGAGGTTATACCCGTGGCCGTGAACGCCGAGACCGCTTCAAGCCAGGCGGCAAGAGGGGCAAGACCGCCCACTGCCGCGATAGAAGGCATGGCGGCAATCGGCAGCACCACCCACAGCAATATGAGGCCGATCAGCCCATCCGTTCGGCGAAAACGAAAGGTACTGCCCTGTGTCGTGAAGCGCATGGCTCCAGCCAGAAAAATACACAGCAGGGCCGTGAGGACGAAGGTCGAGGCATGTTTTCCATCGACGCGCACAGCCACAATGGCCGGCACCAGCGCCATGATCCCGATGGCAGCAAGGGCACTTGAAAGCGGACGGGCGGAATTGATCATTATGCGCGATCAGAAAAACTCAAGCGCGACGCGGAACAGTTGCTCCACCCGCTTGATGCGCTCTGCCAGCGCGAACAACACTACCCGATCATGCGCCCGCATCACCACATCGCCGCGCGGCTGGAGAACCTTGCCATCCCGCAAAATGGCACCAATCCGCAGACCATCGGGAATATTGAGGTCACGCAATGCCTTGCCCACCAGAGGCGAGGTTTCCAGTGCTTCAGCCTCGATCAATTCGCCCGAACCATCCAGCAGGGCATGAACCCCCCGGATGCGTCCGCGGCGCACATGTTGCAGCACCTTGGAAACCGTGATCTGGCGCGGATTTACATGAGCTTCGATGCCCAGTCCCCGTGCGAAGGAGGCATAGCCCTGCTCATTCAGCAGCGCCAGAATACGCCGCGCACCCAACTGGCGAGCCAGAAGGCAGGAGAGGATATTGATGCGGTCATCATTGGTGAGAGCCACCATGATGTCAGCCTCGCTCACTCCTGCCTCATCCAGAATGGAACGCTCCAGCGCATCGCCATTCAGCACCAGAGTGCGACTGGTCACCTCGGCAATGGCTTGTGCGCGTTCCTTGTCATGCTCGATCAGCTTGATGCGCGCCAGCGGGTTCCGCTTTTCAAGCTCACGGGCAACGTAGAAACCGATATTGCCGCCACCGGCGATCACAATGCGCTGCCCGGGCACCTCGTCATAGCCAAAGATGGAAAGCGTACGCTCAACCTGGTCGGCCTGAGCGACGAAATAGGCGATATCGCCCGCATAAAGCTGTTCCATGCCCGAAGGCACGATCGTGCGCCCATTCCGGCTAACGGCGACAATCGTGGCATGCAGGTCCGGGAAGAGATCGGTGAGTTGCTGCAAGGGGGCATTGAGGATCGGGCAGTCTTCTCCGCAGATTACCCCTGCGGCGACAATCGCGCCATCCGCGAATGTGACCGTATCTATCGCGCCGGGTAGGGAGAGGCGACGCAACACCATCTCACCCACCTCAATCTCGGGTGAGATGACCACATCAATCGCCAGATGCTCACGGGAGAACAGGTCGCTCCATTCTGGCGCGAGATAGGTTTGGGCGCGAATGCGGGCGACCTTGGTCGGCACATTGAACAGAGCGTGCGCGATCTGGCACGCAACCATGTTCACCTCGTCATGCAGAGTGACGGCAACCAGCATATCCGCCTGTTCAATGCCAGCCCGCGCAAGCACATCCGGGTGCGCGCCCCATCCGACAATTCCGCGCACATCCAGTTGCTCTGTCACCATCTGAATGCGGTGAGGGTCCGAATCGATAATGGAGACGTCGTTCTGCTCCGCAGCGAGACGCTCCGCGATGCCGAACCCAACCTGCCCTGCCCCGCAGATCACGACACGCATGGTGTCTCCCTTATCCGCCTTACTGCCGGTTGCATCAGCCGAAGTTTTTCAGCCTGCCCTTTGGCATCCACATCACAGTTCGGCGCACATGCCACCTATCCGGCGGCAGGCTATGCCGCCGCCGCGCAAATGACGAGTCCACCCTGCGCGATATCCCTGCATGTCTTGCTGCCGGCGGGTAAGTTCAGCGGTTCAGGAAGTCCAGTTCCTGAACCGGGAGAAATTCGATATCCCCCGATTCGTAGCTTGGCAGGCCGCACAGATACTTTCCGATCTGGCGACTGACAAAAATGCCGGGCGCGGAAGCCCCGCCAATAAAGAAATAAAGCGTGCGCCCTGCAAAGACGCCCATCCGCCCATCTTCCGCCGGAATATGGCGTGGTTTGCCAGAAATCACCGCGGTCACATGAATGGCCGTTTTCCAGCCTTTCTCCTGCCTGTATGGGGCATATTCAGGTGTGATACGGGCGGTAATATCCGTCAAATCTTCCCACTGTTCCCCACCAAGTGGCTGGCAGTGGGTGCGTAGCACGGCGATGGCCCGCTCGACCTCCTCATCCGAATAGATAGAGCGGTTACCGATGATACGGATTTTCTGCTGTGACGCAGGGACCGCTGTCGGTGGCGATTTATCCGACTTCGCAAAGCCTTCTTGTGGAGCCACCTTGAGCGTGGATGGAGGCAGCAGACTCTGGGCAAGGGCCGGCAGGGAGGCAGACAGGCAAACCAGCAGCGTGGTTGCGAGCTTTAGTCCACCCTTTATCCCCACCATCGCCTCCTGCCCTTAGTGCTCGTTCGTCATTGCAAAATGCCCTGCCCCAGATGATGGGCGGGCATTTGTTCCAACATCTGCGCCTCGCCTTTGTAGGGTGCCCTGCCTACTTGTGCTGACGGTGCCGGTGGTCAGCCAACACCCAGCGCTTTCAGCTTGCGGTGCAGGGCCGAGCGCTCCATGCCCACAAACTCCGCTGTACGGGAAATGTTCCCGCCGAAGCGACTGATCTGGGCAGCCAGATATTCGCGCTCGAACACCTCACGTGCCTCACGCAGTGGCAGGCCCATCAGGTGCTCCCCCCCATTGCCGTTCGGCAGACTGGGTACAAGTGCGCCCACATCCGGCGGCAGCATGGAGGCGGTAATCGTACCCTCCGGGTCACCACCTGCCAGAATCAGAAGCCGTTCTACATTGTTGCGCAGCTGGCGGACATTGCCGGGCCAGTCATGCGACTGGAGAACCGCCATCGCATCCTCGCCAATAAGGCGGCGCGGCATGCCAGTAGTTTGTGAGATAGTGTCGACAAAGAACTCCACCAGATGGGGAATATCCTCCCGCCGCTCAGCCAGTGGAGGCACGCGCACTGGCACCACGGAAAGGCGATGATAGAGGTCTTCCCTGAAGTGGCCGCGCGCGATCTCGTCTTCCAGATTACGGGCGCTGGACGAAATGATGCGGACATCCACGCTGATGCGCTCATTCGAACCAACGCGGGTGAAGGTCTGCTCCACCAGAACCCGGAGCACACGGCTCTGGGTTTCGCGCGGCATGTCGGCCACCTCATCGAGGAAAAGCGTACCGCCATGAGCCTCCTCAAGAGCCCCGCGCTTGGCCTCGCGCCCCTCACTTTCCGCCACGCCGAACAATTCCACTTCCAAACGTTCGGGGGTTATGGCCGCTGCGTTAAGCACCACGAAGGGGCCATGCGTGCGCGCGGAGCTCGTATGGATCATCCGCGCAGTCAGTTCCTTGCCCGCACCGGATGGGCCGACAATCAGAATGCGGCTGTTGGTGGGTGCCACGCGCTCAATCGTATTGCGAAGCTGCTGGATAGCGCTGGACTGCCCGACCAGAAGCCGTGCATTCGGCGCAATCTGCTTCAGCTCTTTCAGTTCGCGCTTGAGGAGCAGCGTTTCCAGAGCACGCTCGGCAACCATCACCAAACGGTCAGCATTGAACGGCTTCTCGATGAAGTCATATGCCCCGCGTTTAATCGCGGCCACGGCGGTCTCGATGTTGCCGTGCCCCGAGATCATCACCACTGGAACATCCGGGTGCTGGGCCTTGATTTCATTCAGGAGTTCCAGCCCATCCAGGCGGCTGCCCTGAAGCCAGATATCAAGAAAAATGAGGTTTGGCCGGCGTGCGGCGATAGAAGCCAAAGCCCCATCCGCATCCCGGGCCGTGCGGGCGCTAAAGCCCTCATCCTCCAGAATGCCGGCCACCAGTTCGCCGATATCGGCTTCGTCATCAACGATGAGAATGTCCATGGCCATGTGTCAGGCCCTCCCGGCTTCCGTTGTGCCTGTCGCGGTTGCGGCTTCTGCGGGCCGTCCATCCGCGCGCAGGTAAAGACGGATCCATGCTCCGCGCCCATCGGGCGAGTCTTGAAGCTGGATGGAGCCGCCATGCTCTTCCATGATTTTCCCAACGATGGCGAGGCCAAGCCCCGTCCCTTTTTCCCGTGTGGTCACATAAGGCTCCAGAAGCCGGCTGCGCTGATCCTTGGGCAGCCCCATGCCATTATCGGTAATATCTATGATGAGGTTTTCGCCCACGCGTTCTGCCTTGACCCGAATCCGTCCCTGCCCACGCTCGCTTTCAGGAACGGCTTCAATGGCTTCTGTGGCATTCTTGAGGAGATTTGTGAGAGCTTGAGATAATAGCCGTCGATCAAAGCGGGCTGGCATCCGGTCGGGCAGTTCCATCTCGAACTCCACAGTTGGATAGCCAACGCGCATCAGGAACACGGTCTGTCGAATAGTCTCCGCCATATCCTGAGCATCCACCACCGGCTTCGGCATGCGGGCAAATGAGGAGAACTCATCCACCATGCGGCCGATGTCACCCACCTGCCGGATGATCGTATCCGTGCATTGGTCGAACACGTCCCGGTCCTGGGTAATGTGGCGGCCATATTTCCGCTTCAGCCGCTCCGCCGAAAGCTGAATTGGGGTCAGCGGGTTCTTGATCTCATGGGCGATGCGCCGTGCGACATCCGCCCATGCGGCCGTGCGCTGGGCATTGATGAGGGTGGTGATGTCGTCCAGCGTCACCACCCAGCCATGGTCGCCCTCAGATGACTGCTCTGTGGTGACGCGGACAGCCAGCACACGTTCGCGACCACCGCGTTGCACCGTGATATTGCCTTGAACGATCCGCTCACCGGCCTTCTCCGCTTCGGCCAGCAAGGCTGCTGTTTCGGGCACCACTTCCGCCAGCTTCCGCCCCAGCGCTTCGGCCTCGCACACGCCCAGCAGGCGCTCGGCCGAACGGTTGGCAATGGTGACACGTTCATCCGCATCCAGACCGATCACCCCGGCCCCGACACCCGCCAGAACGGCTTCTGTAAACCGACGACGGCTGTCGATCTGGTCGCGCGCGCGCTCGATATCATTCCGCTGGGTTTTGAGTTCGGCCGTCATGTTGTTGAAGGTTGCACCCAAGGTCGCGAGGTCGCCTTCCGCCTTGTAGACGGGCACCTGCACATCAAGGTTCCCAGCGGCCACCCGGTCGGCGGCCCACATCAGCCGGCGAATGGGAGCAACCAGCCACCTTGAGAAGTTGATGCCGACCCACATCGCAGACAAAAGCACGATCAGGGTGATGAGCGCATACATGATGGCAAACGCCAACTGCACATTGAACCGCCGCTCTTCCAGCGCCTGATAATCCGCAATCGTGTCGCTGGTGACCTTCAGGAAGCCAATGACATGCGGGTCGATCGGACGGGCGACATAGAGATACAGACCGTTGAAATTCTGCAATGGCACAACGGCGCTGACGAAGTCAGCGTTCGATGGCAGATATATGATGGGCTGGTCGACTTCCGCTTCATTGATCGCGATATTCGCCGGCACCAGATATTCCCGCTCGGTCCGCAAATCCGCGCGCAGCACCACGGAAAGATCGCGCTGGATGATCTGTGCACCCGGCACATTGCGCAAGGCAGCCTGCGCGGTCAGAACTTCGCGGAATTTTTGCGGATCTGATTCATAAAGTGGCTTGAGCCGAGAAAGATCCTTCGCCATGGCGAGGACATCGCCGCGAATGGACAGGGCATGTTCGCGCACATAGGCCTGCGCCACCGAACCTGCGGTCGCCACAATATCCTGTGTGCGGGTCGCGAACCATCGGTCCAGACTGCGGTCGAGTGTCAGGCTGGCGACAATGGCCACGACCAAGGCCGGCACCACGGCCACCACGGCAAACAGCCCGACGATGCGCACATGCAGGCGCGCCGCCGCCCGCCCCCGCATTCGTGCCCGCAGGATGCGCCAGACCTCAAGGGCGATGATGGCCAGCAGCACCAGCCCTGCCCCGCCACAGATGGCCAGTGTGGTGATGACCACCTCCGGCGTCGGCACGATGGAGGTCAGGCCCATGAGAATCAGGAAGGTGGCCACGGCGGAGGCCAGTGCGAGAACCATGACCACTGGTGGCAGCAACCGCGCAAACAGGCCCTGCCTGCGCTGCGGAAGCACTGGGCCATCATTGGCTGGCGTGTTCGTCATGCTATCGATCGCCCTTGCTCCAGCAGCTGCGCTCAAACGCCCACCATATGGACATGGGTGATGCAGTGAAACGACACTGGTGCAAAAATGTGACATTTTGCGGCACACGCGCCATTTGCACCCAGCATTCTGCAAGATCGGTATCCTGATCCGGCAAAATATGCGCTGGCCCTCAAATAAAAAGCCGGGCGCTGTCATCAGACGCCCGGCTTTTTGGCAATGTCGAAGATGATGGTCTGGATCAGGTGATGCCTCCGATCCATGGATTCGGAGAAACCGTCCGGGGGTCTTATCGGTTGGTTCGGATCACCTGAATATCGAGATCGCGAATCTTCTTGCGCAGGGTGTTCCGGTTGAGCCCCAGAAGTTCTGCTGCCTTGATCTGGTTGCCCCGCGTCGCCGCCAAGGCAACCGACAGCAATGGGTATTCCAGATCCTTCAAAATCCGGTGGTAGAGGCCGGGCGGGGGCAGGTCATCACCATAGCCTGAGAAGTACGTGGTGAGGTGCCGCTCCACCGAGGCTGCGAGCGTCGTATCTCCGGCTGGCTCCTCGCCCTGTACGCCCGGCTTGGAGTCTGAAAGCTCGGCATCGATGATAGCTGTTGTGATGACATCCTGCGGATAAAGCGCAGAAAGTCGCCGCACCAGATTTTCCAGTTCGCGCACATTGCCCGGCCAGCGGTAGCGCTTCAGCTTCTCCATCGCAGCAGCATCGATCTGCTTGGTCGGCAGACCCTCGCGTTCCACCAGATGGAAAAAGTGGCGCATCAGGTCCGGCACGTCCTCGGAGCGCTCGCGCAGGGGCGGCAGGCGCAAGGGCACGACATTCAGCCGGAAGAACAGATCTTCACGGAACATGCCCTGCTGGATAAGGGTGCGCAGATCCTTGTTGGTGGCCGCGATAATGCGCACATCGGTCTTGATGGGCGTGCGCCCGCCAACGGTGGTGTATTCGCCCTGCTGGAGGACACGCAGAAGCCGCGTCTGCGCCTCCATCGGCATGTCACCGATTTCATCCAGAAAGAGGGTGCCTCCCTCCGCCTGCTCGAAGCGACCAGGGTTACGCGCTGTGGCACCGGTGAACGACCCCTTCTCGTGGCCGAACAACTCGCTCTCAATCAGGTCGCGCGGAATGGCTGCCATATTAATGGCCACAAAGGGGCCACTGCGGCGCTTGCCATAGTCATGCAGCGCACGGGCGACCAGTTCCTTGCCAGTGCCACTCTCGCCCACAATCATCACCGTCAGGTCCGTCTGCATCAGGCGGGCGAGAAGGCGATAGATTTCCTGCATGGCAGCAGAACGGCCCACCAGCGGGATGTTTTCCTGATCCTCGGGGGAAAGCCCGGACCCATGCCCCTTGCGCGGCTCAGCCAGCGCGCGACCGACGATGGAGATCAACTCCTTCAAGTCGAATGGCTTGGGCAAATACTCATAAGCCCCGCGCTCGGAAGCGCGGATGGCCGTCATGAAGGTGTTCTGGGCGCTCATGACGATGACCGGCAGGTCCGGGCGCGCCTTTTTTATCCGGGGCAGGAGATCGAAGGCATTTTCATCCGGCATCACCACATCGGTGATGATGAGATCGCCGTCGCCCTGGCTGACCCAGCGCCAGAGGGTGGCCGCGTTCCCGCACGAGCGCACGTCATACCCTGCACGAGACAGAGCCTGATTGAGCACCGTGCGGACCGCGGCATCGTCGTCTGCGACCAGTATGCTTCCGCTTGGCATATAGGACCCTCAGTTGGACTCTGGAGTGGCGCTCCCACTGCGATACATGGGCAGGAGCACGCGGAATGTGGTGCGACGCGGCTGGCTCTCGCATTCAACAAGGCCACCGTGATCGCCAATGATCTTTGCAACCAAAGCAAGACCCAGGCCACTTCCGGTCGGCTTGGTGGTTACGAACGGATCGAACAGGTGCGGCATAAGGTCATCCGGCACCCCGCGGCCATTGTCACGCACGCAAAACTCAAGCGGCAGACTGACGCGGCTGGAAACGCCGGGAACCGTCAGACGCACGCCCGGACGGAAGGCGGTGGTGAGGTGGATCTCCCCATCCGGCATGCCGTCGATGGCTTCTGCCGCATTTTTAACCAGATTCAGGAAGACCTGAATGAGCTGATCCCGGTTGGCAAAGACCGCCGGAAGGGAGGGGTCGTATTCCTCCACGAAGCGCACATCACGACCGAACCCGGCGGTTGCAAGCGTGCGGACATGCTCCAGCACCGCATGGATATTCACCGGCATGCGCTCCACCGGCCGCTCATCGGAGAAAACCTCCATGCGATCGACCAGCTTCACGATGCGATCGGCTTCATCGCAGATCAGTCGTGTCAGCATGCGGTCTTCGTCACTTGCTGATTGCTCAAGCAATTGCGCCGCACCACGAATGCCGGAGAGCGGATTCTTGATCTCATGGGCCAGCATGGAGGCCAGTGTCGAGACGGAGCGTGCCGCACCACGATGAGTGAGCTGCCGATCCATCTTGTCCGCGATTGTTTTTTCCTGAAACATCACAACCACATGGCCGGGATGGTCTGCCACCGGGGCAAGGTGGATATCGACGATCCTTTCGCCCCCATTGCGCGGCGTTCCAAGATCAACCCGATACTCATTCACCGGCGCGCACCGCGCCCGCACCTGCTCGATCAACCCCAGCAGCGGGCTGCCAAAAGGCACCAGATCTGAGAAAAGACGGCGGCGAAGCAGCGGCGTGCTCACCTGAAAGAAGGTCTCCGCCGCAACATTTGCCTCCACCACATGGCCGTTCCCGGCAATGGTGAAGAGCGGATGCGGCACCGCATCCAGAATGGCGGAGCTGAGGCTCTGCCCGTTTTTACCCATTGGTTCCATTTGGGTTTTTCTGTCCGTTGTCATGCCGTCGGCCGTCATGCCGCCGTTCTCCACATGAGTTCGTCATAGGCATCCACGATGCCGGCTCTCACCGCATTGGGATCTTCAATGGTGAGCAGGCGCCGTCGCCAGGAGCGGATGAATTCTTCTGCCGGAACGGTTCCGGCGCTCGCGCAGGCCACCTCCAGCGCCCAGCCCACATGCTTGCGGGCCTGTCGTATGCCAAGGGCGAGGCCATAGAGGGAAAGCCAGCCCTCATAAAGCTCCAGCAGCACCTCGCGCTGTTCGGGCAGGGTGGGATCTGAAGGCGACTGGCCCGTTTCCAGAACGGCAGCCACCTGCCCCGGAAACCAGGGCCGCCCCTGTGCGCCCCGTCCAATCATCACCCCAGCCGCGCCAGATACCTCAAGCATTTCATGCGCATCCTCGGCCCGGGTCAGGTCACCATTGGCAAGGACAGGAATTTGGACGCTATCGACAACGGCGCGAATTCCGACCCAGTTCGCCTGACCGGTATAGAACTGACACCGCGTGCGCCCATGAATTGTCACCAGAGACAGGCCGGAAGCCTCTGCAATGCGGGCCAGTTCAACGGCTGTCGGGGTTTCACCATCCCAGCCAAGCCGGGTCTTCAAAGTAACCGGAACCTGAACCGCCCCCCGCACAGCCTCGATGATGCGCTGAGCCAGCGGCAGATCCTGTAGAAGCGCCGCGCCAGCCGCCCCTGTTGTGACCCGCTTGGAGGGGCATCCCATATTAATATCAATGATTTGAGCACCCGCAGCCTCAGCCAGGCGGGCCGCCTCACCCATCCAGTAGGGGGCATTTCCGGCGAGTTGCACAGCGTGCAGGGGCACGCCCTCGCCCTGCACCTTCCGGGTCATTTCCGGATGATCGTCCAGCAACGCCTCGCTTGCGATCATTTCAGATACCACAAGCCCCGCCCCATAGCGCGACACCATGCGTCGCACGGGCGCATCCGTGATGCCAGCCATGGGAGCCAGAACCACTGCATTTGGAAGGATATGCGGGCCAATCCGCAATTCTGCCGGAGGTTGCGCGCTTAATTTTTGCACAGAAAATAGGCTTCCTTGTTTATGCATTTATTTTAGACGCGACATGGGTCATTGCAAGATATAACGGATCACAGGAGCGGAATTCCGGGTAAATCCCGCGAGAGCTCAAAATTTTTTATGGTTCCATAGGCACTTACATTCCGAGATCGCTTGCAACGGACTCTGCATTCCTCCGCGCAGCCCTTGCCAGAACGCGCACAACGCGCTTCAAGGCGAGCTAAAAGGGGAGAAGCCATGCGCAGTGTCGTCATCATCGTTGCCGCCGGCCGAGGCACCCGGGCTGGCGCAGGCCTGCCCAAGCAGTATCGTCTGCTGCATGGAGAGCCGGTGCTGCGTCAAACCCTGCGTCTTTTTGCCGAAGAGTCGAGCATTGATGCGGTGTTGCCCGTCATACACCCTGATGACATCGAGATGTTTGCCCAAGCAGTGGGCGATCTGCCTAAAATTATGACACCCGTTACCGGGCGGGAGAGCCGTCAGGGGTCTGTTCTTGCCGGACTTGATGCTCTTGACACCATCTCGCCCGAGATTGTGCTGGTGCATGATGCCGCCCGGCCGTTTGCCTCCCCTGCCCTCATCGCGCGCGCCATTGCGGCTGCGCAGGCGTATGGAGCCGGGGTGCCAGTTCTGCCAGTGACTGATACCATCAAGATGGTGGATGATGAGGGGCGCGTCATTTCCACACTGGCCCGCGCATCCCTTCGCGCCGTACAGACACCACAGGCCTTCCGCTATGCTCCCCTTCGCGCAGCACATACTCTGGCAGCGCAGTCCGGCATTCTGGAACTGACCGATGATGCTGCGGTGATGGAATGGGCCGGGCATGCCGTTTTCACCTTTCCAGGAGAAGTCACCAACATGAAGCTCACCACGGCCGAGGATTTCGCCAAAGCCCGCGGCATGGAGCAGGCCCGCCGCCCCTTCTGGACTGAACTGGGCGAT
Organism: Xanthobacter sp.; assembly: GCA_034676685.1. Lineage (GTDB taxonomy): Bacteria > Pseudomonadota > Alphaproteobacteria > Rhizobiales > Xanthobacteraceae > Xanthobacter. The sequence goes on from JAUCBT010000007.1 coordinate 41,421, forward strand.
GTGCGTACCGGCACGGGCTATGATGTGCATGCCTTTGCGGAAGGCGATCATGTCATGCTGGGCGGGATTTCCATTCCGCATGACTTCGCCCTCGCTGGTCATTCAGACGCCGATGTCGGCCTGCATGCTCTTACGGACGCCCTGCTGGGTGCGCTGTGTGATGGGGATATTGGCGCGCATTTTCCTCCATCTGATCCGCAATGGAAGGGCGCATCTTCGGATCGCTTCCTGCAGCACGCGGTGGAGAAGGTTCATGCCTTGGGCGGGCGTATCGCCCATCTGGACCTGACCCTCATCTGCGAAGCGCCGAAGGTGGGACCGCACCGCGATGCTATGCGGGCCTCCATCTCCCAAATCACCGGCGTGCCGGTGGCGCGCATCAGTGTGAAAGCCACCACGAGCGAAAAGCTCGGCTTCACGGGCCGACGTGAGGGCATCGCCGCCATGGCCAGCGCTACCATCCGCCTGCCCTTCGTGGAGGATGACAAATGATCGATGCCGAAACCTTTGCACGGGCTGAGGCGGTTCTTTCGCTCTTCCGGGGACGAGGATGGACCCTTGCCACTGCCGAATCTTGTACCGGCGGCCTCGTTGCCGGCGCGCTGACGGCTATTCCGGGCTCATCCGATGTGGTGGACCGGGGCTTCGTCACCTACTCGAATGCTGCCAAGATGGACATGCTGGACGTGCCGGCCGAAGTGTTGGAGGCATATGGCGCCGTGAGCGAACAGACCGCTCTCGCTATGGCCCAAGGTGCATGCGGGGCGGCGGGGGTGAATGCTGCTGTCTCGATAACAGGCGTGGCAGGTCCGGGCGGCGGTTCGGCGAAAAAGCCGGTGGGGCTCGTCCATTTTGCATGCGCGCGCAAAGATGGAGATGTGGCGCAGCGGGAAATGCGTTTCGGAGATATTGGACGAGATGCCGTGCGCCATGCCTCTGTATTGGTGGCGTTGGAAATGCTTGCCGAGGCTGCGCGCGACTGAGAGAGGCCAATCGGCGGAAATTCTTTCCTCCGTCCCTCACTCGTGCGACACGAACCCAATGACAGACATCACCCCCGGCCCTATCGGCCATCTGAGCGAGCTTGCCGATCTCCTGCCCCTGCGTGGAGCTCTACTAGGGCTGGATCCCGGCACCAAGACGATTGGCGTCGCGACTTGCGATCCCGACCGCCGGCTTGCCACTGTGGTTGAAACCGTTCGCCGCACCAAATTCACGGCAGATGCCCAGCGCCTGCTCGTGCTGGCAGCAGAACGGAACGCTGTAGGCTTCGTGCTGGGTCTGCCATTGAACATGGATGGCACAGAAGGACCGCGCGCTCAGGCCACCCGGGCATTTGCCCGCAATCTTGCCAAACTCACACCCTTGCCGATCGCCCTGTGGGATGAGCGACTTTCAACGGCAGCGGTGGAACGGGCGCTGATTTCAGCAGATGTGAGCCGCGCCAAACGCGCAGCGGTGGTGGACCAGCACGCAGCGGCCTTCATCCTGCAAGGCGCTCTGGATTTTCTGGACCATCGCGCAGCCCGGTTGAACGAAGAGGAAACCGGCGCGGAATTGTGATTAGGCCACGGCTGGTCCACGCCCTGTTCTCAGAAACTTATGCTGTGCCGTCTCATTCTGAAACAGGAAAGCTGCCCTTCAGGGGCACACATCAGGGGCATTTGGCCCAGTAACCAGCGCGGCTGCTGCCAACATCGACCCAGCAATTATAGCCGGCCGGCGGCTGTTGGTTGAACACCTCTGGTGGTGGGCCACCTGCTGCCGGACGCAAAGGTGCAGTCACGGCATCCAAAAGACCGGAAGCCGCCCCCATGAGCCCGCGCCCGACATCCTCACCCGCCATCAGGCCTGTGCCACCTGGGCAATTCACGCAAGCACCAACGCCATAGGCGCGAGACCAGCTCTTTGTGCCTTGCTCCTGCTGTCCGGCCTCGGGTGGGGCTGCGTGCACAGGTGCGGCAAGCCCAGCGGTAAGGGCCAGCGCAATGGCCACCATCCATGCTTTCCCGCTCAGCTTGCGCGACATGATGCCAACTCCCCTTTTCGGCACACCGGGTACGAAACCCGAACCATATCTGAAAAACCGATATTGCCCGCGCCAGAAGCAGAATTATGGCGCAGCGCCCCGTACATGAGTCGTGAAGTGAAATTGGCTGGTGGGCTTTCCCTGTGAACAGAGATGCATTCCCCCGGAAATTATCCCGCTACTGTCACACACCAGACGAATTCCACGTGTCTATGCCGCCATTCAGCTTGCCGGAAGGGGGCGCTGTCGCTATCCCTTTGGCTTGCCATGCCAGATGCTCCCGCATTCACATTTTCGGGCCGAGATCTTCTCGGTATCGAAAGACTCGCCGCCAGTGAAATCACTGGCCTGCTTGACCTTGCGGAAGAGTTCGTTGAACTCAACCGGCAGGTCGAGAAAAAGCGTACGACCCTGCGTGGTCGCACCCAGATCAACCTGTTCTTCGAGAACTCCACCCGCACGCAATCCTCGTTCGAGATCGCCGGAAAGCGACTCGGGGCGGATGTGATGAACATGTCGGTTGGCTCATCTTCGGTGAAGAAGGGTGAGACACTGGTTGATACCGCGATCACGCTGAATGCCATGCACCCGGATATATTGGTGGTGCGCCACCAGTCTTCGGGGGCTGTCGCGCTTCTGGCGCGGAAGGTCGATTGCTGCGTCATCAATGCCGGCGACGGTGCCCATGAGCACCCGACTCAGGCCTTGCTGGATGCGCTGACCATTCGCCGGAACAAGGGGCCACTGGAAAATCTGACCGTGGCTATCTGTGGCGATGTTCTGCATTCGCGCGTGGCCCGATCCAACATGCTGCTTCTGGCAAAGATGGGGGCCCGAGTGCGCGTGGTTGCACCCTCCACATTGCTGCCAGCAGGCATCGGAAATTTTGGCGTCGAGGTCTTCCACAGTATGGAGCAGGGCCTTGAGGGTGCAGACATCGTGATGATGCTGCGCCTTCAGCGTGAGCGCATGAGCGGTTCGTTTATCCCCTCGGTGCGGGAATATTTCCATTATTACGGTCTGGATGACGTGAAACTGCGCCATGCCAAGCCGGATGTTCTGGTGATGCACCCCGGCCCAATGAATCGCGGTGTCGAGATCGACTCATCTGTTGCCGATGGCCCGCGCTCTCTCATTCGCGAACAGGTGGAAATGGGCGTTGCGGTGCGCATGGCCGTGCTCGACACCCTTGCCCGGAAGCTGCCCAATGCGTGATCCCCGTACATTTCGGGAGCCACGCCCGCTCCTGCTGACCAATGCCCGTGTCGTCGACCCCTCTCGCGGGGCTGATTTTCGGGGTGATGTCTTCCTCGCTGAAGGCGTGGTGAAAGATGCCGCCTTTGGCCTTGCCGCCGCAGGTGTGCCCGACGGTGCCGAGGTGGTGGATTGTGGCGGTACCATCGTCGCCCCCGGCCTTGTCGACATGCGCGCATTTGTGGGTGAACCGGGTTTCGAGCATCTGGAGACCCTCGCCAGCGCCAGCCATGCGGCCGCTGCCGGCGGCGTGACCACCCTTGTGTGCCAACCAGATACGGCCCCAGTGGTGGATGAACCCGCGATTGTGGACTTCATCCTGCGCCGTGCACGAGACACGGCGGTGGTGCGCATTCACCCGATGGCCGCCATCACCAAGGCGCTCAAGGGTGAGGAAATGACCGAGATGGGCCTGCTGAAGGCTGCCGGTGCAGTTGCCTTCACAGATGCCCATCGCTCGGTGATGAATGCCCGCGTGTTGCGCCGCGCGCTCACCTATGCGCGCGATTTTGATGCGCTCATCGTCCACCACACGGAAGACGCGACTCTCTCGGGCGGTGATATGAATCAGGGCGAGTTCGCCTCGCGTCTCGGTCTTTCCGGTATACCGAAAACGGCAGAGGCCATTATTCTGGAACGAGATGTGCGGCTGGTGGGCGATGCGCGCGGCCGTTATCACGCCGCCGCACTCACCTGTACCGAATCGCTGGATATTCTGGCGCGCGCGAAAGAAGCCGGGCTGCCCATCACGGCATCGGCTTCCATCAATCATCTCAGCTTCAATGAACTCGATATTGCAGGCTACCGCAGCTACTTCAAGGTGCGTCCACCCCTGCGCGCGGATCACGACCGGCAGGCTTTGATTAAAGCCCTCGCATCCGGTCTAATTGATGTGGTTGTTTCCGATCACACCCCGCAGGATGTGGAGGGCAAGCGTCTTCCCTTTTCGGAGGCCGAGCATGGGGCCATCGGCATCGAGACCCTGCTTTCAGCCGGCCTGCGTCTTGTGCATGACGGATCGGTGAGTCTTGTCACCCTGCTTGGGGCGCTTTCCACCCGCCCGGCCCAGCTTCTGGGGCTGGATGCGGGCACCCTGCGCCCTGGCGCTCCGGCCGACGTGATCATGATCGATCCGGATATGCCGTTCCTGCTTGATCCTGCAACGTTGAAATCCCGCTCACGTAATACGCCGTTCGATGAGGCCCGGATGACGGGCCGTGTCCTGCGCACCATCGTTGCGGGTGAAGTTGTCTACGAATACGCTTGAGCCTCCCGGGATTGAAAGCCGACCATGCTTGCTGATCTGTCGCCCTTGCTGGCCCTGCCCATCGCGCTCGCCTTTGGCTACCTGCTGGGCTCCGTGCCATTCGGTTTGCTGCTGACCCGATCGGCTGGCACGGCGGATATTCGCGGCATTGGTTCTGGTAATATTGGTGCCACCAATGTGCTGCGCACTGGCCGGAAGGATCTGGCGGCTGCGACCCTGCTAGGCGATGCGCTCAAAGGCACAGTTGCAGTGGTGGTCGCGTCTCTTGTGTTCGGTCCTGAGGGCGGAATTGCAGCTGGTCTTGGCGCATTTGTTGGGCATATTTTCCCTGTGTGGCTTGGCTTTCGTGGCGGCAAAGGAGTCGCGACCTTTCTCGGTGTCGCTCTCGGTCTGGCGTGGCAGGGAGCTCTGGCGTTTGCAGTCGTCTGGCTTCTGGTGGCCTATCTTAGCCGGTATTCATCCCTTTCGGCGCTCATCGCATCCTTGGCGACGGTCATCGTGGTCGCCCTTCTGGGCGATGGACCCGTCGCCTTGCTGCTGGCCGTTCTGGCAGCGCTGCTCTGGGCCAAGCATCAGCAGAATATCCGTCGTCTCCTGAATGGCACCGAGGGCAAGATCGGCGCAAAAGGGTGATGAATGAGACAGCAGCCGGAGCAGATTCGCGCACCCACCCTGAATCTGTTTTGACACCATCCCAGCGGGTGGATTGGTTGCGTCTGATCCGCACGGAAAATATCGGCCCCCGGACATTCCGCGCACTCATCACCCAATTTGGAAATGCCGCCTCAGCTCTTGAGGCCTTACCGACCCTCGCCCGTCGCGGTGGCCGTCTTCTGCCGCCTCAAACTCCTTCCCGCATGGAAGCAGAAGACGAGATTGCGGCGTTGGAAGCCATGGGTGCGAGCCTGATCGCATCTTGTGAAACAGACTATCCTGTGCCGCTGCGCGTACTTGATGACGCGTCACCCGTTCTTGCCGTTCGGGGACGCCGGACATTGCTGCGCATGCCGATGGTGGCACTTGTCGGCTCTCGCAACGCCTCCGCCGCCGGAAGGACCATGACGACGCAACTGTCACGGGATTTGGGCGCGGCTGGCTGGGTGATCGTCTCCGGTCTTGCTCGCGGGATTGATGCAGTGGCGCATGATGCAAGCCTTGGAACAGGGACGGTGGCCGTTTTCGCCGGTGGTCTTGCACGCCCATATCCCCCAGAAAATTTTCGCCTGATGGAGAAAATTGCGGAAGAAGGCGTTCTCGTCTCGGAAATGCCGGTGAACTGGGAGCCGCGCGCCCGCGATTTCCCGCGCAGAAACCGACTCGTTTCCGGAATGTCCTATGGCGTCGTGGTGGTCGAAGCGGCCATGAGATCCGGCTCTCTGATCACGGCGCGACTGGCGGCCGAGCAGGGACGTGAAGTATTTGCGGTTCCTGGTTCCCCTCTGGATCCGCGAGCAACAGGCACCAACCGCCTCATCAAGCAGGGTGCCACATTGGTCCTGACAGCAGAGGACGTGCTGGAGGTGCTGAACCCCATGGTCGAAGGGAAAAGCCAAGCCAACGTACCAGCATCACCCCTGCCCCAAGCTTCGCAGCAATTCCCTCTATTTGTGGAGGATCGGACTGCCATCCCGCAAATTATGGCTCCGAAATCAGGTGCAGAGGTGAGCGATCCTCATGCTGTTATTCTGGCGCTGCTGGGGCCGACACCAACGGCGATTGATGATCTGGTTCGCCTGTCGGGATGCGGGGTTGCCGCAGTCCATGGCACCCTGCTCGAACTTGATCTTGCTGGCCGGCTGGACCGTCCCGGAAGTGGGCTGGTCGCTCTGCGTTGAAGCTCTAATCTTGAATTTAGCTTGCCGGAGAGTTTGGGGGAGCTGTGTCAGCTTCCCCAAGAGCTGCATTACGTGCTTCCATACGGGCCATTTCAAGAATGTAGGCGAGTGTAGGAAGCCCGTTATCTCGCGACAACCGCGCCAATTCTCCGCTGATCTGTGCCACATAAGAGGCAAAGACAGCGGGATCGTTCGGTGCGGTGGCATCCGGAATTTTGTCCATGGAACGATCCTGTCCAACACATGAATTTGGCAATAAGCTATTCTCTTATAGATTGAACGACATAATAAAACATACCTTAGGTTGCATGTCCTGAATACCCTCAGGAGGAGGAACCTCGAGAACGCATTTGACAGGTGCGATACAGCTGACCATGTTGCGCCCGCCCTTCGACACAGGGCCAAAGCATTTCTCATGTGACCACGGCTTGTGGTTGCATCAGGCGAACGTCTGAAACGAGTAGTGTGATCATGTCTCACTGACATGACCTTTGGTCACGCTGTCGCAGCCCACCAACGGGCCGTGCCCCATCGCACGGCCTCTGAAGAGACAGAGACGCTATGCAGGTCGTCATCGTTGAATCGCCGGCCAAAGCGAAGACGATCAACAAGTATCTGGGCCCGGGCTATGAGGTCATAGCCTCCTATGGCCATGTGCGGGATCTGCCCTCCAAGGACGGATCAGTGGACCCGGATGCGGACTTCCGCATGCTGTGGGAAATCGACCCCAAAGCGCAGAAGCGGCTCAATGATATCGCCAGCGCGGTGAAGGGTGCAGACAGTCTGATTCTCGCGACTGACCCGGATCGCGAAGGCGAAGCCATTTCCTGGCATGTGCTGGAAGTGATGCGCCAGAAAAAGGCGCTCAAGGACCAGAAAGTCACGCGGGTGGTGTTCAACGCCATCACCAAGCAGGCGATTCTGGAGGCCATGAAGGCGCCACGGGAAATCGACGTCTCCTTGGTGGATGCCTACCTTGCTCGACGGGCACTGGATTATCTGGTCGGCTTCAATCTCTCTCCCGTTCTGTGGCGCAAGCTGCCGGGCGCACGCTCTGCCGGGCGCGTGCAGTCCGTGGCGCTGCGTCTGGTCTGCGATCGGGAACGCGAGATTGAAACTTTCGTTGCACGTGAGTACTGGTCTATCGTCGCAAAACTCGCGACCCCAAGGGCCGAGGAGTTCGAAGCCCGCCTGTCCGGAGCAGATGGCAAGAAGATCACTCGGCTGACGGTTGGCACCGGGGAAGAGGCTGCCGCTTTCCGCGCAGCCCTGGAGGGTGCCAGCTTCCGTGTGCGGGGCGTTGAGGCCAAGCCGGTCAAGCGCCATCCGCAACCGCCCTTCACCACCTCCACCCTCCAGCAGGAAGCCAGCCGCAAGCTGGGCCTTGCCCCTGCCCGCACCATGCAGCTCGCCCAGCGGCTCTATGAGGGTATCGACCTGGGTGGCGAGACAGTTGGCCTCATCACCTATATGCGTACTGACGGCGTCGATATGGCACCCGAGGCGATCGCAGCCACGCGCAATGCCATTTCTTCAAAATTCGGACCGCGTTATCTGCCCGGCGTGCCGCGCAAATATACGGTGAAGGCCAAGAATGCGCAGGAAGCACATGAGGCCATTCGCCCCACGGATCCTAGCCGTCATCCACGCGATATGGCGCGACATCTGGATGCCGAGCAGGCGCGGCTCTATGAGCTGATCTGGACACGAACTGTCGCCAGCCAGATGGAATCGGCACTGCTGGAGCGCACCACGGCGGATATCGAGGCCAAGGCCGGTCCCCGCACGCTGGACCTGACCGCGACCGGTACGGTGGTAAAATTCGACGGCTTCCTGACCCTCTACCGCGAGGGCAAGGATGATGATGACGAAGACGAGGAAGGTCGCCGCCTGCCTGCCATGAGCGCGAATGAGGGGCTGGACCGGCGCGATATCACCACCACACAGCATTTCACAGAACCACCGCCGCGCTTCTCTGAAGCCTCGCTGGTAAAGCGGATGGAAGAGCTCGGCATCGGCCGCCCCTCGACCTATGCCGCCGTGCTCGCTGTGCTGCGTGACCGTGAATATGTGAAGCTGGAAAAGAAGCGGCTGGTGCCGGAGGATAAGGGTCGTCTTGTCACGGCATTCCTGTCCAGCTTCTTCAGTCGCTATGTGGAATATGATTTCACCGCTGGGCTGGAAGAAAAGCTCGATGAAGTCTCCGCTGGCGAACTCAACTGGAAGGACGTGCTGCGCGACTTCTGGGAGAATTTCCACGCTGCGGTTGAGGCCACCAAGGAACTGCGTGTCTCGCAGGTTCTGGATGCGCTTGACGAGATGCTCACCGCACATGTCTTCCCGCCGAAGGCTGATGGCACGGATCCGCGCCTGTGCCCCACCTGCGGCGCGGGGCGGCTCTCGCTCAAGATGGGCAAGTTCGGCGCCTTCATCGGCTGCTCTAACTATCCTGAATGCCGACACACCCAACCGCTCTCCGCCAGTGAGGGTGCGCCTGAGGGTGATGGCAAGCGCCTGCTGGGCACGGATCCGGAAACTGGCGAAGAGGTCACCGTTCGCGTGGGTCGCTTTGGGGCCTATCTCCAGCTTGGAGAGGCCAAGGACAAGGAAAAGCCCAAGCGCTCATCCCTGCCCAAGGGGCTTGCTCCGGCGGATGTCGATCTGGAAACCGGCCTTAAACTGCTGGCTCTGCCGCGCGAAGTGGGGCGGCATCCGGAGGATGGAGAGCCGATTCTTGCCGGCATCGGCCGTTACGGCCCTTATGTCCAACATGGGCGCACCTATGCCAATCTTGAGGATGGGGACGATATTCTCGCCCTCGGCCTCAATCGCGCCGTGGTGCTCATCGCGGAGAAGGCCAGCAAGGGCCGCGGTCGCGGGGCAGCGCCTGCCGGGCGTGACCTGGGCGAACACCCCACGCTGGGCGGCTCCATCACTGTGCGGGCCGGACGTTTCGGGCCATATGTGAACCTTGGCAAGATCAACGCAACCTTGCCCAAGGCCACAGACCCTGAGGCATTGACGCTGGCTGAAGCCGTGCAACTGATTGATGCCAAGGCTGCGAGCGCTCCGCCGGCGAAGGGTCGCAAGGCCCCCAGCCGCACCTCGAAGGCGAAGACCACAACTGCGGACGATGAGGCTGCACCCAAGAAAGCAAAAACAGCAGCAGCCAAGAAGCCTGCCGCGAAAAAGACGGCCAGAAAGACCGCTGCAACAGCAGAAAAGAAGCCTGCTACGCGCAAAAGTCCTGCCAAGAAGACCGCACCTGCCACCGAAGACTGATGGCAGGCCAGCTTTAATCAGCACAGATGGGGTCATCCCCCCCCTCGCTCCGTCTGTGCTGCGGTTCTGGCGAACAGGCAGACGTGTGTACCCAGCATCCTCGCCCAAAAAGACAGAACTATTCCAACTTGTTGTTATTCTGAATATTTTCCATATTTTTGGCACCCTCTCTGGGGATTTTGATCTCGCTTGAGCTCAAGCCGCGTTATAAGAATGGCATCCTTCCGCCCGGGCCAGCCACCATCTTGCTGGCCGTAGCGATTCGAGCTTGCCATGACCAATTCTACCCCTACTTCCCGCCCTGCCCGCTCCGGCGCTTCTTCTTCGCTGGATCTGGTTCACCGTCCCCGTCGCAATCGCAAGAATGACTGGGCGCGGCGGCTGGTGCGTGAGAACACGCTGACGGTGGATGACCTGATCTGGCCCGTCTTCGTGATGGAAGGCGAGAAAAGCCGTACGGAAGTGCCTTCCATGCCCGGTGTGGAACGCCATACGGTGGATGAACTGGTGCGCATAGCGGAGCAGGCCGCCAAACTCGGAATTCCCGCGCTCGCCCTGTTTCCTTATGTGGACCCGGCCCTGCGTGACCCGAATGGGACTGAAGCACTCAATGCGAACAATCTCATCGGCCGCGCCCTGCGAGCCATCAAGGCTGAAGTGCCCAGCATCGGCCTCATCACCGATGTGGCACTGGACCCTTATACCAGCCATGGGCACGACGGCCTGCTGGAAGATGGCCAGATTCTGAATGACGAAACGGTCGACGTTCTGGTTCGCCAGGCGCTCGTGCAAGCCGAAGCAGGGGCTGATGTCATAGCTCCCTCTGACATGATGGATGGGCGCGTGGGCGCAATCCGCGCCGGGCTGGATGATGCCGGTTTCCAGGACGTGCAGATCATGTCCTATGCCGCGAAATATGCATCGGCATTCTATGGTCCGTTCCGCGATGCCATCGGCACCGCGAAGACCCTCTCCGGTGACAAGCGCACCTATCAGATGGACCCCGCCAACGGTCTCGAAGCCCTGCGAGAAGCCAAACTCGACGTAGCGGAAGGCGCGGACATGCTGATGGTAAAACCCGGCCTGCCCTATCTCGATATCGTGTGGCGGGTGAAGGAGGCTTTCGGCCTGCCCACTTTCGCCTATCAGGTCTCTGGTGAATACGCGATGATCGAGGGTGCGGCCCGTAATGGCTGGGTGGATGGCGAGCGCCTGATGCTGGAGAGCCTCACCGCCTTCAAGCGTGCGGGTGCAGATGGCATCCTCACCTATTTTGCACCTCGTGTCGCCACACTTCTCGCGGCAGGCCGCTGAACCCATCCTGCCGCCTTTGGACAAGGATCGACCATGACCGAGGCCGCCCACAGCGACCTGCCTTTGACCCTTGCGGATGTGGAGGCTACGCGCCCCCTGCTGGAAGGCTCCATTCTGCGCACCCCGACACTGCCTGCCCCGCGCCTTTCCGCGCTGACAGGGGCAGATGTGTGGGTGAAGTATGAGAACTTCCAGCGCACTGCATCCTTCAAGGAACGCGGTGCGCTGGTGAAACTCTCACGTCTTTTGCCAGAAGAGGCGCGGCGCGGTGTGGTGGCGATGTCCGCCGGTAATCACGCGCAGGCTGTCGCCTATCACGGACGGCGGCTTGGCATTTCCACCCTGATCGTGATGCCGGAAACGACACCACAGGTGAAGGTGATGGCCACCGAGGCGCATGGCGCAAAGGTGGTGTTGTATGGCGAGACAGTCGCCGATGCCTTTCTGGAGGCCGAGCGCATCACCCATCTGGAAGGGCGTGTCTTCGTCCACCCTTATGATGATCCAGATGTCATCGCCGGTCAGGGCTCGATTGCGCTGGAGATGATCGAGGATGGACCTCGTTTCGATGCCGTGGCTGTGCAGATCGGCGGCGGCGGGCTCATTTCAGGTATGGCCATAGCCTTTGCGGGCCGCTCTCCGCATACGGAAGTCGTGGGCGTGGAGGCTGAGCTTTATCCAGCCATGTGGACAGCCCTCACCGGCATTGCTCGCCCCTGCGGCGGCCCGACTCTGGCCGAGGGTATCGCCGTGCCATCTGCGGGTGGACTAACCGCGCAAATCATTCGCAAGCTGGTGCCATCCATCATTCTGGCCGATGAAACCACGCTGGAGCGCAGTGTGAATGCACTGTTGATGCATCAGAAAACCCTGGCCGAAGGTGCGGGGGCTGCGGGTCTGGCAGCCCTTTTGGCAGAGCCCGAGCGGTTCCGGGGAAAGACTGTAGGCCTTGTCGTTTCCGGCGGAAATATTGATGAGCGGGTTCTGGCGGGCATCCTGTTGCGAGAACTTGAGCGCGAGTCCCGCATCGTCTCCTTCCGCTTCACCATTCTGGACCGGCCGGGCATGCTTGGCCGCATCTCCACCCTTTTGGGCCAGCTAGGCGGCAATATTCTGGATGTGCATCACAGCCGGACCTTCCTGGATGTACCCGCCAAGGGTGCGCGTCTGGATCTGACCGTAGAAACCCGTGACCGCGCCCACGCAGACAGCATCCTGAAGGCGCTGAAGGAAATAGGCCTCCAGGTGGAGCGTCTCAACGAGGCCGGACTGGACTGGTAAGCGCACCATTCGCCTCTCTCGTCCGGTGCGGTTCTTCCCGTTGCAGTCAGCCCTTGCGTCAGGTGAAGCAGTTCTTACCTTTCATAAGGGGCAAAGGAGGATTGAGCGTGACATATGATGCCAGTGGCGCATCCAGGGAGCCGCCGCGCGTTGGTCTTTCCGACGGCGCGCGCCCTCATGCCTATGATCCGGTCACACAGCCGGAATATTTTGAGGGTGTCCTGTCCCGTCGCATCGTCGCGTTCTGTGTGGATGCGGTGATGATTCTGGGCCCGATCATTATCTTGGCCGTGTTCATCTTCATTTTCGGCATCGTCACGCTCAGCCTTGGCTGGATGCTGTTCCCAATTCTGGGGCCGGCTTTCGTGGTCTGGGCCATTGCCTATAATGCCATCACGCTGGGCTCTCCGGCCTCGGCGACACTCGGCATGCGGCTGATGGATCTGGAACTGCGCACCTGGTATGGCGGGCCGGCCTATTCGGTGCTGGGCGCGGTACATGCGGTGTGTTTTTGGGTCTCTGTCAGCGCTCTTAGCCCGTTGATCCTGATCGTGGCGTTGTTCAATAATCGACGCCGCTTGGCTCATGATTTTCTGTTGGGCACGGTCGTCGTGAACAATGAGCGCAGGGCTGCAATGTTGCGTCGTTCCTGACGGAGCCTGCAAGCCGGCTTCAGATTATACAGGAAATGATATCCGGGGCGCGTTTCTCCTTTGACGCGCCCCGTTGCTATTGTGATGCTACAGGGAGATGAGGCCCGAAGACTTTGAGTGAGCACCCCCGCGATACGCCGCAGTTCTATCTGACGGCGCCTGCGCCCTGCCCGTATCTGCCCGGGCGGGAAGAGCGGAAGGTTTTTACCCATCTGGTGGGTGAAGAGGCTCCGGCGCTGAATGATGTGCTCAGCCAGGGCGGGTTTCGCCGCAGCCAGTCCATCGCCTATCGTCCGGCATGTGAGGGCTGCAAGGCGTGCATCTCGGTGCGCATCTGTGTGGATGAGTTTCACGAAAGCCGCAGCTTTCGCCGGGTGTTGGCCAACAATGCGGATGTGAACGGTGCATTCAAGCCGCCTTCGCCCACATCAGAGCAATACGCCCTGTTCCAGGCCTATGTGAACAGCCGTCATGGCTCCGGTGGCATGGCTGACATGAGCGTTCTCGATTACGCGATGATGGTCGAAGACACCCATGTGAAGACCTATGTGCTGGAGTATCGCAAGAAAATCCCGCCGGGGAGCGAGGAGTTGCAGACCCGCTCCAAGGGTGACCTGCTCGCTGTGGCGCTGACAGACATCCTCAGCGATGGCCTGTCCATGGTCTATTCGTTCTTCAACCCCAATGTGCCTCAGCGTTCTCTCGGTACATTCATCATTCTCGACCACATCGCCAAGGCGCGCTCCATGCGCCTGCCCTATGTCTATCTGGGCTATTGGGTGAAGGGGTCGCGGAAGATGGAATACAAGCAACGCTTCATGCCGCTGGAGCGCCTTTCCCCCGAGGGGTGGCAGCGCGTGGAAGAGGCGGGCGGATAACCCCTGCTGGCCCGAGCCAATCCGTATATCATCCGCTTGAATTTCTGCGCGGGCTTATGCCCTATAGGCATACCTTTGTTCGCAGTTGCGTTATGCCGCTCAGGATGACGCGCCACTCTCATTATGAATGCGTGCTGTTTCAGCTTTCGGATCATGCACGAAAGGATTTGAGCGGATGACCTCTTCCTTTCACATCTTTCTCACTGTTTATGCCGCTCTGTTCCCCATTGTGAACCCTCTTGGGGGTGCTCCTATTTTTCTGTCTTTTGTAAGAGGTAGCTCTGCGAAGGTCCGGGAAAGAATGGCGCGCAAGATCGCCATCTATGGTTTTGTCACCCTGTTCTGCGCCTTGTTGTTTGGCGCACAGATTCTGCTTTTCTTCGGCGTTTCCCTGCCGGTTCTGAATGTCGCAGGTGGCCTCGTCGTGGCCTCTCTTGGCTGGAGCCTTCTCCATCAGGGTAGCGATCCGGATAAAAAAGCCGAAACAGAGATGATTCAGGATGACGAGGTGATGGGGAGCGCCTTCTATCCCCTCACCATGCCACTCACAGTCGGCCCCGGCGCTATTGCCACCGCAATTGCATTGGGTGCAGGGCATGGGCTCATTCCCAGCGGTGAATGGTCGGATATCGCGATGGCTTTTGGCGGCGCACTGGCGGGTCTGGCCGCGATGTCGCTGACCATCTATTTCGCCTTCAGGGAAGCTGGCACCATTGAGCGCGTTCTGGGCAAAAATGGCACGAATGTTCTGGTGCGGTTGTTTGCCTTCATCCTGTTGGCCATCGGTCTTCAGATGCTGTGGGGCGGGATACATGAACTGGTCAATCAGGTTATGACCACGCACTCATAACGGCCCACACCGTTTGAAGCCCTACCGAAAAAAGAAAACGCCCGGCTGCGTGACAGCCGGGCGTCTCATTATCTAACCTGAAGCAAAAGAGGCTCAGGCGAGAGCCTTCAGCGCAGCCTTGCCAGCATAGCGGGCCTGATCGCCCAGTTCCTGCTCAATACGCAGAAGCTGATTGTACTTGGCCGTGCGGTCCGAACGCGCCAGCGAGCCAGTCTTGATCTGACCGCAGTTCGTGGCCACGGCCAGATCGGCAATGGTGGAGTCCTCGGTCTCGCCAGAACGGTGGGACATCACGGCGCGATAGCCAGCCTTGTGAGCCATTTCCACCGCATCGAGCGTTTCGGTCAGCGAACCGATCTGGTTCACCTTCACGAGGATGGCATTGCCCACGCCCTCACGGATACCGCGAGACAGACGCTCCACATTGGTCACGAACAGGTCGTCACCCACCAGCTGGCACTTGTTGCCAATGGTGTCGGTCAGCAGCTTCCAGCCGGCCCAGTCATCCTCGCCCATGCCGTCCTCGATGGTGACGATGGGATAGCGGGCGACGAGGTCCGCCAGATACTGCACCTGCGCATCAATATCGCGCACCTTGCCCTCGCCTTCATAATGGTAAGCACCGTTCTTGAAGAACTCGGTGGAGGCGCAGTCGAGGCCCAGATACACGTCTTCGCCCGGCTTGAAGCCCGCCTTCTCGATGGCGGTCATCACGAAGTCCAGCGCGGCATCGGCGGAAGGCAGGTTGGGAGCAAAGCCGCCCTCGTCGCCCACATTGGTGTTGTGACCGGCAGCCTTCAGAGAGGACTTGAGGGTGTGGAAGATCTCCGCGCCCCAGCGCAGGCCTTCCGAGAAGCTCTCCGCACCGGCAGGCAGGATCATGAATTCCTGGAAGTCGATGGGGTTGTCGGCATGCGCGCCGCCATTGATGATATTCATCATCGGCACCGGCAGAACGCGGGCGTTCACGCCGCCAACATAGCGGTACAGCGGCAGGCCAGATGCGGACGCCGCAGCCTTGGCCACAGCCATGGAGACGCCGAGAATGGCGTTCGCGCCGATACGGCCCTTGTTGTGCGTGCCATCCAGCGCGATCAGCGTGCTGTCGATCGCAATCTGGTCTTCGGCATCGAACCCGCCGATGGCATCGAAAATCTCGTCATTCACCGCATCCACGGCCCGGCCCACGCCCTTGCCGAGATAACGCTCCTGATCATTGTCGCGCAGTTCAACGGCCTCATGGGCACCGGTGGAGGCGCCGGAGGGCACGGCCGCGCGGCCGAAGGAGCCATCTTCCAGCACCACATCCACTTCAACCGTCGGATTGCCACGGCTGTCGAGAATCTCGCGGCCGATAATATCGACGATAGCGGTCATGAATGGTCCTTCCCTGTTCTCTCTTGCAGCGCACGCCCTGCTGCGGCTCATCCCGCAAGATGACTCAGGTGTGCGAAGCGCGGTCGTGCGACCATGCCGGTCGCT
The DNA here is from genome assembly GCA_034676685.1 of Xanthobacter sp. Classification (GTDB taxonomy): domain Bacteria; phylum Pseudomonadota; class Alphaproteobacteria; order Rhizobiales; family Xanthobacteraceae; genus Xanthobacter. The sequence continues at coordinate 57,546 of JAUCBT010000007.1, forward strand.
TCTAGCGCGATCCCGCGTGCGTGCGAAGGGGGCTGGACGCGCTCCACATTCATTTCCGGTCTGGAAAACGAATTAGATCATGCTGCGCGCACAAGCATGCACCGATGTTGGCGCATTATGGTTGAAGAAGCGACGGGGTAGAGCTATGCCGACCTCAAATGCCAGCTTCCGGGGCGACACACCAGCACCCGATGATGTTTCAAAAGGCCCCGCAATGACGGACTCCCCCCTTCAGCTTGGCGTCAACACGCCGATGCCCGGCTCGCCTGAAACGGCGGTTCTGGACCGTGTGCCCAATCCGCATAGCGACACGGATTATGTAGCGCGCTTCACCTGCCCGGAATTCACCTCGCTTTGCCCTGTCACGGGCCAGCCGGATTTCGCCCATCTGGTGATTGATTATGTGCCGGACCGCTTTCTGGTAGAGTCCAAGTCCCTGAAGCTCTATCTCGCCAGCTTTCGCAATCATGGTGCTTTCCATGAGGATTGTACGGTTGCCATCGGCAAGCGGCTGGTCTCTCTGCTGGATCCGCGCTTTCTGCGCATTGCGGGTTATTGGTATCCGCGCGGCGGTATCCCCATCGACGTTTTCTGGCAAACTGGTACGCTGCCTGCTGGCGCATGGCTTCCCGACACGGGGGTCGCGCCCTATCGCGGCCGCGGCTGAGCTGCCCATCCGGCATCTCGTCTGCGACATCGGTCCATAGAAGGCCGGACGCCGCGTTCCCTGGAGAGCGAAATGCTGGTGGAGACAAGGGAATGCCGAAGCTCATCATCACCAACGGGGATGTTGCGGTTGAGCGTCTGAGAGACGCCAATCTGGCAGGCCAGATCCTGCCATGGCAGGACATGCTGCATGATGGCCCTGTACCGGCCAGCGATACGCTGGACGAAGTTTCTGATGTGCGGGCCGAATTTCTTTCAGAGGCACTGGGCCTGCCGCAGGATGAAGTGCGCATCAACTTTGCCCGCCGCGATGGGCTGGTTGATATTCATTCCGCCTATAACGAGGTGGAGCTGTGGTTTGAGCATGATCTGTATGACCAACTCCAACTCATCCAGCTCCTGCACTATTTTGCCCATGAGCCGGAGCGCATGGGCCTGTTTCTGGTGCAGGCGAACACATATCTCGGTGTGCTTGATCCAGATGCCATCAAGGCGCTGAAGTCACGACGAAAGCCCGTGACCGCTCTCCAGCTCGAAACAGCGCGGGATGCGTGGCAGGCTTTTACCGCCCCAACGCCCACGGCCCTCGCTGCATTCGCCACCGGCCGGCACGATGCGTTGCCCCATCTTGCACCTGCCCTTCAGCGCCTGCTCGCCGAATTGCCCGCGCCCCATACCGGCCTCTCCCTCACGGAAGAGCGGATTCTTGAACAACTGGTAGATGGACCGCGCAAGGTGGCGCATGTTTTTGCTGCCGTGAACGCGATGGATGAAGCCCAGTTTCTGGCAGACCTGCCCTTTTTCCTGCGGCTGGATGGACTGGCCTTTGCTCATGAGCCACTGGTCAGCGGCCTGCCCTTCAGTTGCAATGATTGCGGCAGCATGGCCTTTACCCAGGAAGATGGCAGTTCTTCGGAACTGGCCTATCGCGCCTATGCTGGGGCGGAAATCTCACTGACCAAGGCAGGAACGGCGGCCCTGCGGGGCAAATTCGACCACGCCAGCGAGAATGGCATTGAGCGCGCCATTGGCGGTTTTCATCTGATGCCCGGTGCCATGTGGCGCTATGACCGTGCCCGTTCCGAATTGGTTGCCCCCAACTGACAGAACGCAAGGGCGCGCCGGAAAGTAGCGCGTCCGCCTTTTGCGCAGGGTCTATGCCATTCCGTCGGCAGTCCGCACCTCGGATTGGCGTCGCCAAGCCGCAATGAAGCCGGAGCGGGCCTCTGAAAAGCAGGTGCCGCGCGGCTCCATCACCCGATTGGAAAGAAAATAGCCGGTCAAGCGAAAAGCTTCCTCCACCTCCAACTGGGCGGGATGGGCGCGCGCGTCTGTCAGAAAAGGCGGAAGGCCGAACAGCCTTTCGGCATAAGGAGCACCTGCCCCACGGCTCACGGCTCTCCCACTACGGGGCGAGACATAGATCAGGTCATCGCGCTGGCCTGTAGCGGCGCAAGTTTCCAGTTCCAGTCCGAAGCCCAGTTCCCGCAACACGGCAAGTTCAAACCGCGCCAGTAGAATACCGGCGGCATCCACATCGCCCAGCGCATCCAGTATGGCGCTGAAGGTGGCATAAAGCCCGTCTTGCGGGTCCCGCTCCGGCAACAAGCGCAGGAGTTGGCTCATATGGGTGAGGCCATAGGTGGCGTGGGGCAGACCCATCAGCCTCTCGGTGCGCAGGGCAAGAGGCTCCAGGGTATAATTGCCCATATGCTCTTCAAGCCGCGCGCGCCAATGGGCGGAAACCGTGTTTCCAGGCTGGATGATGGGTGCAAGTTTTCGGGATCCACGCACCATGCCAAGGTGACGCCCACGCTGGCGGGTGAGCAGTTCCACAATGGCACTGCCCTCGCCATGACGACGCACCCCGATCACGATGCCTTCATCGCACCATTCCATGACGATGCGGCTCCCCCACTGTGATCCTTGAACCCGGAGGTTCAGCCCCCTCGCGGGAATTCCAACCCCATTTCACGATACCGTTCCGGATCATCGGCCCAGTTCTCGCGCACCTTTACGAACAGGAAAAGGTGCACCTTGGCCTCGATAATCTCGGCAATTTCGGCCCGCGCCTCCGATGAAATCATCTTGATAGCTGCGCCGCCGCGACCCAGAACGATCTTGCGCTGGCTGTCCCGCTCCACGAAAATGGTCTGTTCGATCCGAACAGAGCCATCACGCAGTTCCTTCCAACTCTCGGTTTCAACCGTTGAGCGATATGGCAGTTCATCATGCAGGCGCAGGAACATCTTCTCGCGCGTGATCTCGGCCGCCAGCGTGCGCATGGGGAGCATCCGAGACCTGGTCTTCCGGATAGAGCCACGGACCGGGCTGCACGGCCTGTGAGAACCACTGGCGCACATCGTCCACACCCGAGCCGGTGAGCGCGGAGATCATGAACACCTTGTCAAACGGCATCAGTTCATTGATCTTCGCCGCCAGCACCAGCAGCGTATCCCGACGGATAAGATCAATTTTGGTCAGGATCAGCGCGCGCGGACGGCGGATGTCTGCCAACGGCTTCAGCAAGGCCTCGATATCGGAATCCAGCCCGCGCTTGGCATCCACCAGCAGCGCCAGAACATCGGCATCAGAGGCATGGGTCCATGCGCTGGTCACCATGGCCCGCTCCAGCCGCCGCTTGGGCGCGAAGATACCGGGGGTGTCCACCAGAATGATCTGGGCTGCACCATCCATCACGATTCCGCGCATGATGGCGCGGGTGGTCTGGACCTTGTGGGAGACGATGGACACCTTGGTGCCAACCAGCGCGTTGGTCAGCGTGGACTTGCCGGCATTGGGGGCGCCAAGAAGAGCCACGAAGCCACAGCGTGTGGGGCCCATTGGGGTCTCGAAAGGGGCGAGCGGGGAAGGCGTGGCAACCACACCAGCCTCGCCCTCATCATCATCTTCGTCGTCGTTGTCCAGATCATCATCCAGATCGTCGTCGAAGTCCTCGTCCAGTTCGTCTTCTGGCACGACGAAGGCGGGCTCTTCCTCTTCGTTACCTTCGGGTGCGCCGGTCTGCGGCGTCGCGGCATCCGGGTTCGCGCCAGCCGTATCCTGTGGCTTCTTGCTCATGTCTCGTTTCCGTTCCACACGCCTTCCCGCACAAGGAAGGCTGCTGCGGCCGCTTTCTGCGCCGCCTGTTTCGATGCGCCTTCCGCTTCAGCCGATTTCTGGCCGGGAAGGTCTACTGATATAATGAAGTTTGGCGCATGGTCGGGTCCACTGCGCGAAACCTCCCTATAGGAAGGCGGCGGCAGACCGCGTGCCTGCGACCACTCCTGCAACACTGTCTTGGCATCCCGCAGCGGGCGGCGCGGTGTCTCAAGGCGCGGACGCCAGAACCGCTCCACCAGATCATTCGCGGCCGGATAACCACCATCCAGAAATACTGCGGCCACGACACCTTCGGCCACATCCGCCAGAATAGCGCACCGTTTGTGAGTGCCTGACTGCGCTTCGCCGGAGCCAAGGCGGATATGCGGCCCCAGATCCATATCGGCCGCAACCTCGGCGCAGGCTTCCTCGCGCACCAGTTCTGCCAGACGGCGGGAGAGTTCGCCCTCCTCCGCCCCCGGAAAAGCATCATAGAGCATGTGGGAAACCACGGCGCCCAGCACGTGATCTCCTAAAAACTCAAGCCTCTGATAAGAGCGCAGGCGGGGTGACTTGCCTTTCACAGCACTGATATGTGAAAGCGCAAGATCGAGCAGAGCGCGGTCCTTGAAGCGATATCCGATCCGCTCCTCAACCGCCGAAAGGTCTGTTGTGCGCACGTTCAGTTCACCATCGTGAACAGGCGGTCCCACCGCACGGTCCAAGGCCAGTTCCAGACCTGCCAGGCGGAGCTGCCTTCATCAAGCGAGAAGAAAATCATCTGCGCCTTGCCGATGAAATTCTCATAAGGAACATAACCGACTTGGCTGAGAACACGGCTGTCAGCCGAGTTGTCGCGATTGTCGCCCATCATGAAGTAATGGTCCAGCGGCACATCATAAACCGGGGTGTTATCGTAGAAGCCGTTATCCACCATATCGAGGGTGGTATAGGAAACACCATTCGGCAGGGTTTCGCGCCAGCGCTTGACCTGCATCTTCTGGCCGGTGCCGTCATCCTGCTCGATATCCGACAGGCGCTCACGCTTCACAGGCTGACCATTGATATGCAGCCAGCCATCAATCATCTGGATCTTGTCACCCGGCAAGCCAATGACACGCTTGATGTAATCGGTCTCATTGTCCCGTGGTAGCTTGAATACCGCCACATCACCCTGCTGCGGCGGAGCCCCCCAGATGCGACCCGTGAACAGATCTGGAGAAAGCGGCAGTGAGAAGCGCGAATAACCATAGGTATATTTGGAAACGAACAGGTAGTCGCCGATCATCAGCGTGTCCTTCATCGACCCGGAGGGGATGTTGAAGGGCTGGAACAGGAAGGTGCGGATCAACAGCGCGATCAGCAGCGCCTGTACGATCACCTGGACGGTTTCCATGAAACCGCCGTTGTTTTTCTTCGAGTCGCTGGTCGCGGTCATTCCGGTTCCGAAAATCACAATGATGGTGCAGGAAGCATTCAACTGCGCCGAAACTGAGGTTGGATGCACCCATGCATCACCTCATACTCCCGGCCTCCTATAGAGGCTTAACGCGCGTACGGCAACGCGCTCCGGACAGTTGCCTGCCGGCGTCCCAATCCCTTTTGCTATCGGCTCAAATGCGGGGCACGGCGGAAATCACCACATAGGCAGCGCACAAAGGCCCTTCATCGGTGATCGAGAGGTGGATGACCGCATCAAAACCTTCTGGTGTCATCTGTGCCAGTCGTTCTGCGGCCCCACCCGTCAGGTGCATGGTGGGCGCGCCGGATGGCATGTTCACCACCCCCATGTCCCGCCAGAACACGCCATGGCTCAGCCCCGTCCCCAGAGCCTTGGAGCAGGCCTCCTTGGCGGCGAAGCGCTTGGCATAGGTTTCCACCCGGCGGACACGTGCATCTGCCTTCGCCCGCTCCTGAGGGGTGAAAATACGGTCCAGAAACCGGTCGCCATACCGCTCGATGGAGCGCGCGATGCGACGGGTATCGGAGAAATCCGAGCCAATGCCGAGAATCATGCTGCACCTTCTTCCGCGAGCCGCGCCCTGCCCCGGTTGATAGCCCCGCGCATCGTCGTGATGGTCCCTTCCAGACCAACGAAGATAGCCTCACCAATGAGAAAATGACCGATATTGAGTTCCACGATCTCAGGCAGCATAGCCATGCGTTCGGCGGTGGCGTAGTTGAGCCCGTGGCCGCCATGGACCTCCAGACCCAGAGCCGCAGCATCCCGCGCACCCGAGCGAATGCGCGCGAACTCGGTCTCGGCCTCTCGCTCCCGATCATCCGCGATGGCATCGCACCAAGCGCCCGTATGCAGTTCCACCACGTCTGCCCCCAGATCATGGGCGGCGGCGATCTGCTTGGGTTCGGCGGCAATGAAGAGAGAAACCCGGATATCCAGTTCCTTCAGGGCAGCAATACGCGGGCGCAGTTCATTAATCAGGCCGGCCACATCCAGCCCACCCTCGGTGGTGCGTTCCTCGCGGCGTTCGGGGACAAGGCAACACGCGCGCGGACGGATACGGCGGGCGATGGCAATCATCTCATCGGTGGCCGCCATCTCGAAATTCAGAGGGACGATAAGCTCCGCCTTCAGCCGCTCCATATCGAAATCACGGATATGCCGACGGTCTTCGCGTAGATGGGCCGTGATGCCATCCGCACCCGCCATCTGTGCCTGAAGGGCAGCACGTACGGGGTCCGGCAGCACACCGCCTCGGGCATTCCGCACAGTGGCCACATGGTCCACATTCACCCCAAGGCGCACAGGCGTCTCATTGTCCATCTGTCTCTCCATGGGGGCACCGCCCGCCCCGTCAACCATTGACACGCTCGACAGCGGAAACAACCTCACGCGCCTTGAGGTCCGTGACGATGCTGGTGAGATGGCGCAGATCGAACACCTCGATGTCGATCACCATTTCGGTGAAGTCTGCTGAACGCGAGCGCATCACCAGCCCTTCGATATTGCCGCCATGGTCACCCACGGCACCCGCAACCTGCGCCAGCGCACCCGGCTCATTACGGGCGGTGACGATGATGCGGGCGGGAAAGCGCACGTCGGAAAGCTCATCCAGATCCCAGCGCACATCGAGCCAGCGTTCCGGTGCATCCTCAAAGCTTTGCAAGGCCGGGGACTGGATGGGATAGATGGTTATGCCTTCACCCGGTGACAGGATACCGACAATCCGGTCTCCCGGCACGGCCCCTCCCTCCGGGGCAAACCGCACCGGCAGAGCGCTGTTGATGCCGCGGATGGGAATAACGCCAGCTTCATCAAGCTCTCCCTCACCCATGGTTCCGGGAATCTTGAACTTGAGATTATGGCTGCCCTTCAGCTCGAACCAGCCCTCACCATTAGGGGCACGGCCGCCCTGAAGTCGATCCTCGGGGCGCGGAGGCAACCATTCGGGATATGCTGCGCGCACCACATCATCGGTCTTGATTTCGCCGCGCCCAATGGCCGCGAACACATCTTCCGGTGCAACCCGGGCTAGACGTGGAGTGGCCCGCATCATCACATCATCAGAGAAGGACTTGCCTGCCTTGGCGAATGCCCGCTCCACGATCTTGCGACCAAGCCCGGCATATTGCGCCCGCACAGCCGCGCGGGTCGCGCGGCGCACGGCAGCCCGCGCCTTGCCGGTGACCGCGATGGTTTCCCACGCTCCCGGCGGGGTCTGGGCCTTGGAGGTGATGATCTCGACCTCATCACCGCTTTTCAGTTCGGAAACCAGCGGGGCGATGGAACCGTTGATCTTGCAGCCCACGGCCGTATTGCCGACATCGGTATGCACCGCATAGGCAAAATCAATCGGTGTTGCCTTGCGCGGAAGGGTGATGAGCCGGCCCTTGGGGGTGAAGCAGAAAACCTGATCCTGAAATAGCTCCAGCTTGGTGTGTTCCAGAAACTCTTCCGGTGACAGGCCCTGCGAGAGATTTTCGATGGTCTTGCGCAGCCAGGCATAGGCGCGGCTCTCGCTGGACAGCGTTGCCCCAGGAGCGCCGGACTCATCCTTGTAAAGTGCATGGGCGGCAATGCCGTATTCGGCGATCTCATCCATATCCCGCGTGCGGATTTGCAGTTCTACACGCTGGCGGCGCGGGCCAATGAGGGTGGTATGCAGCGAGCGATAGTCGTTCGGCTTAGGCGTGGAGATATAATCTTTGAACCGGCCCGGCACGATCGGCCACTTGGTATGCACGGCCCCCAGCGCGCGATAGCAATCATCTATGCTGCCGACCATGATGCGGAAGCCATAAATATCGGACAATTGCTCAAAGCCGATGGCCTTGCGCTCCATCTTGCGCCAGATGGAATAGGGGCGCTTTTCCCGTCCCTTCACCTCGGCCACAATGCCGCGTGAGGCCAGTTCCTCCCCCATTTCCCGCTCAATATCCTCCACCAGCGGCCCGTTGCGCTGGCGAAGTTCCGAGACACGGTTGGCGATCGACTCATAAGCCTCGGTTGAAAGCTGGCGAAAGGAGAGGTCTTCCAGTTCCTCGCGCATGTCCTGCATACCCATGCGGGCCGCAAGAGGGGCATAGATATCCAGTGTTTCCTGCGCGATGCGGCTGCGCTTTTCCGGCGGAACCCATTTCAGGGTGCGCATGTTGTGGAGCCGGTCTGCCAGCTTCACCAACAGCACGCGCACATCATCAGCGATGGCCAGCAACAGCTTGCGCAGGTTTTCTGCCTGCTTGGCCTGCTTGGAAACCAGATCCAGCTTCTTGATCTTGGTCAGCCCATCCACCAGCGTGGCGATCTGCGCACCGAACAGGCGCTCGATCTCGGCCTTGGTGGCGTCCGTATCCTCGATGGTATCATGCAGCAGGGCGGCGACAATGGTCGCGTCATCCAGCTTCAGATCGGTCAGAATCGCCGCCACTTCGAGCGGATGGGAGAAGTACGGATCCCCCGATGCACGCACCTGATGTCCGTGCGCCATCATGGCATACACATAGGCTCGGTCGAGCAGCGCTTCGTCGGTATTAGGGTTGTACCGCCGAACGCGATCGACGAGTTCGTATTGGCGCATCATGCCGGGAACGATCCGTCGGAACACGGATGGGGCGCATGTGCCCTGTCCTTCTTTTTCATTGAAATATCATCTGAAAAAAGAAGGGCTCGCGCAAGATGCGCGAGCCGCATGGCACCGGTGCAGGCACGGTGATCCACTGTCCTTCACGGGGATATTATATTCCCTTAGGGCAGAAGAAGGGTCGAGCCGGTGGTTCTGCGTGCCTCCAGCTCCTCATGGGCATGGCGGGCATCCTTGAGGAGATGGGTCTGATGCACGGGAATCTTGACCGCGCCGGACAGCACCACCTCAAACAGTTCATTCGATGCACCCACCAGTTCCTCACGCTTGGATACGAACGTATTGAGCGTGGGGCGCGTGGCGTAGAGTGAGCCCTTCTGGGAGAGCAGCAGCAGGTCGAAGTCCTTTATCGCGCCAGATGCATTGCCATAGCTGACCCACAGACCCAACGGGCGCAGACAGTCCAGCGAGGCGGGATAAGTCGCCTGCCCGATGCCGTCATAGACCACATCACACAGCTTGCCGGAGGTGATCTCCCGCACCCGTTTCACGAAATCCTCTTCCTGATAGAGAATGACGTGATCCGCCCCATTGGCGCGAGCCAGTTCAGCCTTTTCTTCCGAGCCAACAGTGCCGATGACCGTAGCGCCCAGATGCCGCGCCCATTGGGTGAGAATGAGCCCCACTCCGCCGGCTGCCGCGTGCAGCAGAATGACATCTCCGGGCTTGATGGCATGGGTACGGCGCACCAGATAGCGCACCGTCAGGCCCTTCAGCATCATGGCGGCGGCGGTGCGGTCGTCGATCGCATCCGGCAGATGCACCAGCATGGCGGCGGGGGCATTGCGCATTTCGCTGTAGGAACCAATGGCCGTAGCATAGGCGACGCGGTCACCTTCATGAAAGCCTTCCACACCGGGCCCAATAGCCGTCACCACGCCCACCCCTTCATTACCGGGCACGAAGGGAAGGCTGGCGGTTTTGTAGAGACCGCTGCGAAAATAGGTGTCGACGAAATTGACGCCGATGGCGGTGTGACGAAGCTGAACCTCACCGGGCCCCGGAGCGGGCACATTCACCTCTTCCCATGTGAGAACCTCTGGCCCGCCTGTACGATGAACCCGAATGGCATGCGTCATGATCCGGCCCTTTATCGATTGCGAGCCGGAATCGGCTCCCTGTCGCTGACGAGAAAGTGTTGCGAGGGCATGCTTTCATGCATCCCCAGCCTTCCTTGGCCTAGATCATAAGGCGCATATGGGTTCGGGCAAGAGGAAGCATGGCGGCGCGTGTTCCGCCTGCGTGCGTTCAACCAAGCGTGCGGCAATGCGGTTTTCCATGAAGACCGGCAGAAATCGTGTTCTGCCCGGCCCAACCGAACCGCCATAGCGGCATAAATGTAGCCCTTGGGAGTGGGCATCTCGAAGGCATCCTCAATCAAAATGCCAATGAGGGGAAGAAAGGCCAGCGATTGATGCGGCTTACCAAATCTGGATAGAAAAATGCGCTCATGCCGTGGGATGCATATGACTTCACCGGCCGGAGACGTTGTGCACAGACGCCCGCAGAGCTTATCCCCCTGAAACAATTTCTCTTTTCCAAGACACGCTCCTGAGGCAAGAGACCGCGCGCATGGCGATCTCGGTTCGGCTACACTCATCCAGACGAACATCTGTGAGGGCGCGGGCTTGCCGTGCTCCGGGCCAAGCTGCTGAAGGCCTGCACCAAAGTGACCAAAGCGTGGGAGAATGAAATGCCAGCGCAGAAGATGCATGATGTGGCGGTTATTGGTGCTGGCCCGGCCGGGCTGGCCACGGCGCTGGGTCTGCTGGCGCGGGGAGCATCCACGGCTCTGATCACCGGGCCGGAGCGCAAGGCAGACCACCGCACCACAGCGTTGCTGGACGGGTCTGTGAAAATTCTTGAAGACTTCGGGGTGTGGGACAAGCTCCAACAAGCTGCCGCCCCCCTGCGTGACATGCGCATATCCGATGCCACACAGCGGCTGGTGCGTGCGCCTGAAGTCACCTTCCGCTCTGCTGAAATCGGTCTTGAGGCATTTGGCTACAATCTTGAGAATGACGTGCTGCGCAATGCCCTGTTACTGGCGGCGCAGGAGCATCCCGGCCTCACACTTCTGCGCACATCACTCACCAGTCTTGAGGCGGATGATGAGGGCGTGACCCTGCATCTTGCCGAAGGTGAACCCATTCGGGCGCGGCTGGTGGCGGGCGCAGACGGGCGATCATCCATCGTGCGCCAGTCTGTCGGCATTTCTCTGCGCAGCCGGGCTTATCCACAAGTGGCCTTCACCGCCACCGTCGCCCATACCCGACCGCATGAGGACACTTCCACGGAGTTCCACACCCCCACGGGCCCCTTCACGCTGGTGCCCCTTCCGGGAGATCGCTCCAGCATCGTGTGCGTGGTGAGTGAAACCGACGCCAGCTACCTGATGAGCCTGGACGATACCGCGCTGGCACGGGAACTGGAGCGGCGGGCTTTTTCCATTCTGGGCGCTTTCACCATGCGTCCGGGACGAGGCAGTTTCCCGCTTGCCGCGGAAACGGCGGTCTCTCTCCATGCCCCGCGCATTGCCCTGCTGGGTGAAGCGGCGCACATCATGCCGCCTATTGGCGCACAGGGGCTTAATTTGGGCCTGCGTGATGCCGAGACGCTGGTGGATCTGGTGTCCAAGGCGGTAGTGAATGGACAGGATCCGGGAGCCCCTGAATTGCTGGCCCGCTATGAGCGCGCCCGGCGCAGCGACATCGAAAACCGGATGCGCGCTGTGGACCTCCTGAACCGCTCTCTGCTTTCCGATTTCCTGCCGCTTCAGAGCGTACGGGGCGTTGGCATGTATATGCTCGACCGTGTCGGCCCCCTGCGCCGGCTACTGATGCGCATGGGTGTGGGCGAGCGCGCAGCCTGAGGGAACCACCTGACGTTTGCGACTCTTCGTTGCGCGGCGAGGAAAGCTATGCTGCACTGCCGTCCGTTTTCATCCGGGCGGCAGGGGTACCCCCCGCTTCCTGCACCCGGAGCAAGGGGGAAACGCATGAAACTTCCGCGTCAGTTCTTCAAGCCGCTCGCCATCGGCGCACCCGCACCCTACCGCGAACTGCCGGTGCGGCTGGAACGCATGATTTCATTTCGTGCCGCCACATATCGAGAAAATGCGCGCCAAGGTGCCGGAAATCGCCCGGCAGGTGGATGTGGTTCTCGGCAATCTCGAGGATGCTATTCCCATGGATGCCAAGGAGCCCGCGCGCCGTGGCTTCATCGAGATGGCGCAGGCCACGGATTTCGGGACAACCGGCCTGTGGACCCGTATCAACTGCCTCAACAGCCCGTGGGTTCTGGATGACATCACCGAGATTGTGAGCGCGATCGGCGCCAAGCTCGATGTCATCATGCTGCCCAAGGTGGATGGCCCGTGGGACATTCACTATCTGGACCAGCTTCTGGCTCAGCTTGAGGCGAAGCATGCCATCGGCAAGCCGATCCTCATCCATGCCATTCTCGAAACCGCCGAGGGCATGAACAATGTGGAGGCGATTGCCTCCGCCTCTCCCCGCATGCATGGCATGAGCCTTGGCCCGGCGGACCTTGCGGCCTCCCGTGCCATGAAGACCACCCGCGTTGGCGGCGGACACCCCGAATACAAGGTTCTGGCCGACCCGGACGGCGACAAGCCCCGCGCCAGTTTCCAGCAGGATCTGTGGCACTACACCATTGGCCGCATGGTAGATGCCTGCATGGCCAATGGCATCAAGCCCTTCTATGGCCCGTTCGGTGACTTTGCAGATCTGGCGGCGTGCGAAAGCCAGTTCCGCAACGCATTCCTTCAGGGCTGTGTGGGCGCATGGTCGCTTCACCCCACCCAGATCGACATCGCCAAGCGTGTTTTCTCGCCGGATCCCGCGGAAGTCGCCTTTGCCCTGAAGATTCTGGAAGCCATGCCGGATGGCGCGGGCGCTGTGATGATCGACGGCAAGATGCAGGACGACGCCACTTGGAAACAGGCGAAGGTGATGGTGGACCTCGCCCGCATTGTCGCCGCGAAGGATGCCGATATGGCCAAGGTCTACGGCCTGTGATCGCCTGATGTTCTGACTGCCCCCTTGTGTTGCATCACGCGACAAGGGGGCAGAAAAGATGCCCCGTCAGATAGAACCCGTCGCTCAGTGAAGTCTAATGTCGAAAAATACCGTTGAACGGACTTTTTCTTTGAAAGACTTCAGTCGAGGACGAACTGTTGCAGTCATACGCGTTCCTGCTGAATAAGTATGGTGCGTAGCATTTTCCTGTTTCGCACACGCGGAAGAATGCTCTATTTTGCCGGCATGTAAAATGCCGCTCGAGATCGGGCCGGCGCATGGGGGCGCAGAGGAGACGGTCCATGAGCACTCAGAAAACAGGCTCGCGATCCGCTGCCGGCACACCCGCAGTGCGCAGGGTGATGGCTCCTCCCCCAGAGGCGGCGACAGAGGACTTCGAATTTCCGATCCTGCGTCAGGCGAAATTCCGCATTGGGCAGGTCGTGCAGCACAAGCATTTTCCATTTCGGGGCGTCGTGTTCGATGTCGACCCTGTCTTCGGCAATACCGAAGAATGGTGGCTTTCCATTCCGGAACATATCCGCCCGTTGAAAGACCAGCCCTTCTACCACCTGTATGCTGAGAACGCGGAACAGGAATATGTGGCCTATGTCTCCGAGCAGAATCTGGAACTGGACACCTCTGACGAACCCGTGCGGCACCCCAAGGTAGCCGAAGCGCTGAGAGATGATGGTGCCGGTGGCTGGCGTATCCGTGCCGGCCAGTTGAACTGAGTGCTTCGCCTGAAGTGGCGTCGAAATCAGAGCAGGTTCATCTCTGAAAACAGTTGGGCGGCCCAGACGGCATAGCCGTCCAGCTGTCCTTCCTGCATCTGCAATCTTCCACATAAAAACGGCGCGTCTCTGAAAGACGCGCCGTTTTTATGTCTTTGCCAATCTGAACCGGATGTTTTCATCCAGCAATCAGGAGGAGCATGAAATCAGATCACCAGATCCGTTCACTGCTGCTCACTTGCCAGACTGGGCGCGCTCGAGTTCCTGGCCCTTCTTCATCAGCGCAGCCTTGTTCTGCTCTTCAAGCTGCTGCTGCTTTGCCTGGGCCTCTTCCATGCGCTTCTTTTCCTCTTCCATGGCAACCTTGGCATCCACGCCGGGGCTGTCATAGGCCTTCCCGAAATCGCTATTGGAGATCGGCAGGCTGAGGGTGCGGCCGGGGCCATTCACCATCTGGAGATAGACGGCATTCGCCTTCTTCAGCTTGGCCACGAAGTCCGCGCCAACTTCCACGTCACCCAGGCAGGTTGCGCCGCCACCCTGAATGGGCTGGCAGATGATGAAGGGAATGGCGATCGGATCCTTGTCGAGGGTGATGCGCATGCCGGGCTGGATGCGCATGCCGAGCGGCACGGAGACGTTCAGGCGCTTCTTGGCTTCGCCTTCCATTTCCACCAGATCAACCTTGGCGATCGCTTGGTTCTCAACGCCGAGGATCTGGCTGAGAATGCAGACCTTCTTGTTGTTCTGCGGGTTTTCCTGGCAAATCTTCTGCCACGGAGAGGCTGAGAAGTTCACCTTCTCCTCTTCACCAGCAGCCGGAGCGGCCTGGCCAGCGGCCGGCGCAGGGGTCGACTGGGAAAAGGCCGGCCCGGCAAGCGCTACAGTAAACAGCGACGCAACGAGCCCGAGCTTGAGCTGCGCGATGGTATGGGTCTTGATCATTGTGGCCTTTCCTGTGGTGCATGCCGCTGCCCGCATCTCTCCGTCATGGCAGCGCGTCAGCCCCTGTTCAACTTCGGCTCTCTCATCGCCAATTCAGGCGGAACGGTGGCAAACCCCGTAACCGTGAACCTCACAACATGCAAGGCGTGTTAATTGCCGATAATTGAGGCCAATACACGACAAAGCCTCGATTCGCGCGTAAGAACCATGAGCCGGATGGGGAGGCTGATGCGGTACGGTTTCAGGGTGTTCATCTTTGCGTTGCTGGGGCTGGTCGCAATTGGCCTCGGGGGCCGCTTTGCCCATGCAGCACAGAATGCCTCTGCTGAAGTTCCTCAGCCCGATGGGTGGCATCAGAGCACCTTTACCGCCACCTCCATAGCCATGCATGGCCGCCCGGCCTTGCCTGATGATTTCACCGCCCTGCCCTATGCCAATCCAGGTGCACCAAAAGGGGGGCAACTCACCCTCTCGCAAATCGGCACATTCGACAGTCTCAATCCGTTTGTGGTGAAGGGCACATCACCCAGCGGCATGCGCGGATTTGTCTTCGAGAGCCTGATGATGCGCTCGAATGGAGAGCCCTTTACCCTCTACCCGCTGATAGCCAGCACCGTGACCACCGATGCCGCACGCAGCTTTGTGGAATTCAGCCTGGATCCGCGCGCCCGATTTTCCGATGGCACCTCCATCACCAGCGCCGAGGTGCTGTCCTCTTTCCATCTTCTGCGCGGAAAAGGCCGCCCCAATTACCGTCTCTATTACGGAAAGGTGGCCAAAGCCGAAGCCATTGATGCTCAGACTGTTCGCTTCATATTTGCAGAACCCGACCCGGAACTGGCTCTCATCATCGGCCTGATGCCGGTCATCTCAACCAAAGCCATTGATCCAGAACTGTTTGATGAAAGTGGCCTCACCCCAATCATCGGCTCGGGTCCATATCGTGTGCGCACGATAGAAGCTGGCGCGCGTGTCGTGCTGGAGCGTGCCCCGGATTATTGGGGCGCGAGTTTGCCTGTGAATCGCGGTCTCTATAATTTCGATGAAATTCGCTACGTCTATTTTAGGGATGCGAACACCGAATTCGAGGCCTTCCGAAAAGGTCTCATTGATGCCCGGTTTGAAGCAGACCCGACCCGCTGGGAGACCGGCTATGATTTCCCTGCTGCCAAGACTGGCGACGTGGTGCGGGAAACCATCGCGACAGGCACCCCGAGGCCTTATTCAGCCCTTGTATTCAATACAAGGCGCCCGCTGTTCTCAGATATTCGCGTTCGCCATGCGCTGATTGAACTGTTTGATTTTGAGTGGCTCAATCGCAGTCTGTATTATGGGCTGTATCAACGCACAGCCAGTTTCTTCCATGGGTCCTCGCTCTCCTTCATGAATCATGCGGCTGATGCGCAGGAGCTTTCAATGCTGGAAGCTTTTCCTGAAGCCGTCGTACCAAATGTGCTCGATGGCACCTATCGCCCCCCCGTTTCAGATGGGTCGGGCAGGGATCGGAACCGCCTTCGGATTGCATTGATTTTGCTGGAAGATGCGGGTTGGACCCTGCGTAACCGTGCATTGGTGGATGCCAAAACCGGGGAGCCCTTCAGCTTTGAAATCATGGTGGCGACGCGCGAGCATGAACGGCTGGCTCTTGCTTACTCCAGCCAGCTCCGTCGTGCCGGCATCACGGCGCGTGTTCGCTATGTGGACAGTGTGCAGTTCAATGCCCGGCGTAAAAGCTACGATTTTGACATGATGCCATTCACCTGGGTGCAATCCCTCTCCCCCGGGAATGAGCAGGCATTCTATTTCGGTGCAGCTGCCGCGGACACACCCGGATCGCGTAACTATATGGGCGTCCGCAGCCCGGCTCTGGATGCCGCGATCTCAGCCCTGATCTCGGTACAGGATGAGGCCCGCTTTGTCTCCTCCGCCCGAATGCTCGACCGGATATTGATCTCCGGAGCCTATGCCGTGCCGCTCTTCCACACACCCGGACAATGGCTGGCCCGTTGGAGCCGGATCGCACATCCACAAACCCCATCGCTTTATGGCAGCCAACCGGAAACATGGTGGCGTGTGCCTGGCCACTGAGGTCCAGCGCAGATTCACTATACCTTAACCATGTCGCGATCTTTGCCACAGCTGTTTCTAGACTGATATGTACTGGAACTGGCTCATGTTTTTCGCTTTCGCATGCTTGGATATGGCTTTTTTGTGCGCTCATCATCTCATTGAGAACAGATGAGACGCTCCGTGCTTCACCAAACATCAACCCGCCCGGCCGATACCTCGTGTCATTGAATTCTTTTGGCATGAGGTAAGTTCCATGGTGGCCCTCCAGCCAGCACAGCTGCGCGCAGAGGCATTCTCCTTCGGGGGAAAGGGGAGCGGAATCTCCGGTTCCGCGCCTGTCCTTCAGGCCATTCAGCCGCGCTTTGGCATGGGACCGCGCAACCCGGAGAGCGTGCCGCAGCCGATACCGGGCAAGACCGTCAGCGCGTTCTGGCCAATGATGGGCAGTTCTTTAGCTGTGGTCATTCTCGCCGCAGGAACCCTTTTTGGCCTGCTAACGCAGGAAACAAGCGTGCCCTCCGGTGCGGTCAGCGCCAAGGTGGAAATTACGACTCACCCCGCAGTACAGCCGGCCGTTCAGCAGAAGGTGGCAGCACACATCCCCTCTGCCCCGGCCCCTCTGGATGACGTGGAAGAAACCGGCTCCATTACTCCTCGCCTTTCCATGACGCCTCCCCCGGCTTCGGCTCAGGCTTTCGTTGAACCCAGCGTCCCTGCCCAACCAGAGCAGCGCGATGAATTGGCTTACAACCCAGATGATATGCCCATGGCTGATATCGAGGTTCTGAAAGAGGCGAAAACGCGAGCATCATCGCGTGTGCAAAGCGCTTCTGCACAGAGCGATTCCAATTCCAGCCGAACCGTACGTCTCAACCAGAATGTGCGTCTTCGCGTCCAGCCCAACGGCAAGTCCAGAGTCCTGACAACGCTGGCAAAAGGCACAGAGCTTACTCTTTATGGGTGTAAAAGCTGGTGCGAGGTAGAAAGCCAGCGTAAGCGGGGCTATGTCTATGCGAAGGCGCTCAATAGATAGGCGCTGATTGCCTACCGATCCCCCGAGTCAGGGCGGGTCTGGGGCTACTTTGATCAAGAAAGGATCGGCTATGAAGACGACTCTTATGGCAGGCGCTGCGGCTCTCGCTCTCGCCCTTGCTCCCGTCGCCGTTTCTGCTCAGGGCGTCGTCCAGGGCGCGAGCCAGGGTGCCTCTCACGGCGCCAAGGCCGGTGAAGCCGGTGGCCCGGTTGGCGCTGCTGTTGGTGGCACTGTTGGTGGCGTTGCTGGTGGTGTTGCCGGCGGCGTGACCGGTGGCGTGGTTGGCGCCAAGGACGGTGCAGTTTCTGGCGCAGCGGCTGGTGAGAAGGCTGCCGGCCCGGTTGGTGCCGTGGTCGGTGGTGCAGTCGGCACCGTCACGGGCACCGTAAAGGGCATCGTTGGTGCCCCCCAGGACAGCCAGAAGAAGTGATATCAAGGGCCGGACAGCCCGCCTTTCCGGCCCTCTGAAATCGGCCCGCGCCCTCTAAGGTCGCGGGCTTTTTCATGTCCTCTCACGTGCACTCGGGTTTTGCATGAGCAAGCTGGTTAGAAGAACAGGTTTTGGCCCGCTTTGGCACATCTGCACCCTCTTCATCATATTCGCACTGAGCAGTTCTGCCAGCGCATCAGAAGAGGCTTGCACGCATAAGCCTGGAGCGCTGGGAACAGCGCGCATCATGGAAGTTCCCGTGCAACCGGGCGTCGGCCTTCATGTCGGGCAAAAATCATTCCCGCAAACCCTTCCGCTTGGCCCAAAGGAAGTGGTGCTGACATTTGATGATGGCCCATGGGTGCAAACCACGCCGGCCATTCTGGATGCCCTGAACGCGGAATGTGTCCGTGCAACCTTCTTTCTGATCGGGCAGAATGCCAAAGCCCGGCCAGCGCTTGTCAAACGCATGCTGGCGGATGGGCATACTATTGCCCATCATTCCATGACGCACCCAGCCATCACCCTCGCCGGCCTGCCGTTGCCTGCGGCGATCAGCGAGATCGAACGCGGGATAGCAGCAGATGAGCAGGCTGCTTATGGCAAGAGTGGCGCCTTACCGCGCGTCCCCTTTTTCCGCTTCCCCGGATTCGCATCCTCACCAGAACTGCTGAACTGGCTGGATCAAAAAGGAATCGCCGTTTTCGGAGCCGACCTCTGGGCGAGCGACTGGAATGTGATGACACCGGAAACCCAGATGAATCTGGTTCTGCAACGGCTGGATACTGCGGGCGGCGGAATCATTTTGTTTCATGACACCAAGAAACAGACAGCTGCGATGATTCCCGCATTTCTGCGTGCGCTCTCAGAGCGAGGTTATCGCGTGGTGCATATTGTGCCGGCCAGCACTGGGGGAGGCTGAAACCGTTCTGAGGGGCAGAGCCGCCGCATATCTGCGATGCCGTGAAGAGAGTTTTGCCCATCGCACTGGGCCGGTGCGATGTAATTTGTGTGAAAAGCATAGGTCAAAAACGAATATAGGCGGCACAAGGCCGCCTATATTTCGCATACACTGGTGCGGACGAGAGGACTCGAACCTCCACGGGTCTCCCCACTAGCACCTCAAGCTAGCGCGTCTACCAATTCCGCCACGACCGCAATCAGTGGTATGTGCCTGCCGGTTCAGCGCTGCCGTTCCGAACAGGAGCAATCGTCTACCAGAGGAATTTCCGCACCACAAGCCCTTCGACATGAAAGCGTCAAAACTCCCAACAAGCCTGTGGATGACGCCATTTGAGCATAGCTCTGGACGCCACGCACAAATGCGCTATTCCCTGTGCCATCATGAGTTCAGCTAGCACACACACTGCCAGCCCGGCCCCCACGCGCGCCAGCCTTGCCACCACGCTGCACGCCCTGATACAGGACGCAGCCCCTGTGGAATGGAGCATGAGCGAGGGGCTTGTTTCATATCCGGATGCTCTTGCCGCTATGGATCGCCGCGTTGCCGCCATTGCCGAAGGGCGCGCGGCCGAGGCGGTATGGCTGCTGGAGCACCCGCCCCTCTATACCGCAGGCACCAGTGCCCGGCAGGAAGATCTGGTAGACCAACGCTTCCCGGTGTTTGAGGCTGGTCGCGGCGGGCAATTCACCTATCACGGCCCCGGTCAGCGCGTGGCCTATGTGATGTTGGACCTGAAGCGGCGTGAACCGGATGTGCGCCGCTATGTCAGCGCACTGGAAAGCTGGCTGATCGGCACGCTATCGGCCTTCAATGTCACCGGTGAGAGACGTGAGGACCGAGTCGGTGTGTGGGTCCCGCGCCATGGTGAGGAAGACAAGATAGCCGCCATCGGCATTCGCCTGCGCCGCTGGGTCACTTTCCACGGCATTTCACTGAATGTGGAGCCGAACCTCGGGCATTTTACGGGAATCATTCCCTGCGGCGTGCGCGAGCATGGCGTGACCAGCCTTGCCGATCTGGGCCTGCCCGTTTCCATGCCGGAAGTGGATGCGGTTCTTCGTGTTGCCTTCGAGGAAGTCTTTGGCCCCACAGTTCTGGCTGAACCACCCCTGTGAAAATTGTGTTTTCGGGGTGAATACAAACGAAAATTTCACATCCGGCTGCGATTATCGGAGCGCACGATGCATCATCCGGCGTGAAACATGTCGGTTCGTGAACCGGAATTGTGTTGTGCAACGATGTGGACATGTACGCGTCAACAAATGGTCCCAATGGAAGGGATTATCGCGGGCGCTGGCGACACGGCTTTTCAAGCCTGACTGTCGTCCTCATTCGGAGCCGGTTTTCGACTGGCCCGGAAGAGATTACGTTTTACGTCGAACAAAGAACCATGGCTGGCGAGTCGCATCGCAGGGCTGCTGGTGTCACAATTATTCCGCCGGCCTGGATTGATCCAGGAGTTCATTGAGGAAAGCATGACGCTTCTTTCAGGGTCTCTCGCACACGCAGGTCTGATGCGCGCAGCGCGCGCCCTGTCGTCTGCCAGTCTCGTGCCGGCCAAACCATCCGTCTGCCGCATTATGCCGGTGGACGAGACCCCGGGAGAAACCCGATGAGCTGGCTGGATCGTCTCAAGAGCAAGTCTGCGGAAGATCCCACATCCGAAGCTTCCTTGCCCATGCATGAGGCAGAGGAAGGGCGTCCGCTCATTGCCCCACGCCGACGCATGGACGTGCAGGAAACCGCCCCCACCGAACTCTCGCCCCATGACATCGTTCTGGAGCTTGAAGAGGAACTGGAGCGGGCGCTGGAGATTGATCTCGGCACGGCCGTCCCCGCACCTGCGCCGGAAGTTGAGATGGATCAAGCCCCCATACCTGAAGATGAGTCTTCCGAGGATGATGGCGACCCAACCGAAGACCTGATGCAAGATGCGCTCAAGGCCGCCCGTGCGGGGGACTATGAAGCAGCTCTTTCGATCTGGGAGCCGCTGGCCCGTGCAGGAAACAGCCGCGCGCAGAACAATATCGGTGCCTGCTTCATTGATGGACTGGGTGTCGAGCAGGATTATGAACTTGCCCGTCAGTGGCTGGAGCTTTCCGCAGAAGATGGCGACCCGGTGGGCCGGCGCAACCTCGCGACGCTCTGCTTCAAGGGCCATGGCGGGCCGCAGGACATTGAACGCGCTGTAGAGCTCTATCGCCTTGCTGCCGAGGATGACGATTCCGTGGCACAGGATACCTTGAGCTGGATTTTGCTGAATGGCGAAAACGGCACGAAGGCTGATGCGGTGGAAGCACGGCGTTGGGCTGCCGCAGCGGCTGAACAGGGCGTTGTCGCGGCTATGACCCGTCTGGGCATGATCGCCTACAAGGGCTTGCCCACTGCCCACATTGCTCCGGATGCTTCTGAGGCTGTCCAGTGGTGGCGCAAGGCAGCCAAGGCCAATGATGCCGATGGGCAGGCTATGCTGGGTGCGGCGCACCATTCCGGGGCCGGAATGCCACGCGATCGTGTAGCCGCATATGCATGGCTTCTGCGGGCCAAGGCCGGAAAAAGCCCGTTTGCAGAGCATTTCATCGCCATGGTGGAGCCGACACTCAGCCCTGAGGAACTGGCCGCTGCTGAACGCCGCGCCAGCACCCCCCTCAGCGAAGCCTGAAAACAGTCTGATCAAAATGAAAAAGGGCAGAGGGTGGACATTTCACCCTCTGCCCTTTTCTTTTGGCCCGGAAGCCACGGCTTTCTACTCTATCGGAAAATCAAAATAGGTTTCGGGAAAGGGTTCTTTTTTCAAGGTGAAGTGCCACCACTCCATGAAAAAGGGCTCGAACCCCTGTGCTGCCATTAATTCCGCCAGAAGCCGCCGGTTGGATATTGCTAATGCGCCAACGTCTTCCGAGTCTGGCCACGAGGTGCAGCTGAACAGATCGAACGGTGTACCCATATCCAATTCCCGCCCGCTCCCGGCCTCTACCAGTGTGAGGTCCAGAGTCGAACCGCGTGAATGGCCGGAGCGCGCGGCGATATAGCCTTCCGCGAACAGGGCTTTTTTCTCCAGATCCGGATAATAGGCTGGCTTGGTGCGGGTATCTTCAAGATCCTCGGCCCAGCGCGCAAAATGGGCGACAGCACGGGCGGGTCTGTAGCAATCAAAAAGTTTGAGGCGCAAACCTTCCCGGCGCGCGTGCAGTGCCACCTCGCACAGCGCATCTGCTGCGGGGCGTGTGAGCCAGGCTAATGCCGCATGGTATCCATCCACCCTAGTGCCGACAAAATTATCCGCACCAAAATAGCGGATATCCAGAACCGCATCCGGAATGAACTGACCGACATCCGTGAAAATATCAGGCTTGTCCTGGCGGGTTAGGGCAGCAAGCTGTGGTCTGGACGTTTCTCCCTTTAGCGAAGACTGATCCATTCCACCCTCTTGAAGGTTCTATCGTTCAATAGCCCATCAACACCACCAGAGCAGTGCCGCCACGATAAGGGCAGGCCCGGCGCGGACCTGGCTTCATAAGCCAAGCCCGCACGGGGTGAATATCAGGAGAAAATGCTCGTGATGCTCTGCCAGATGCTCTTTGCAGGCGCAGCAACAACCTCTTCGCCAGCTGGCTTCTGGCCATCCGCAGGAGCCGCAGCAGCATCTCCGGACTGAGCCTTGCTCACAGCCTCAGCAGTGATGATGCCGGAAAAAGCCTCAACCTTGGTAAGGGTGACAGGGCCAGCCATACCATCAGCCGACAGGCCATTCTTTTCCTGGAATTCCTTCACGGCCTTAGCCGTACCGGCGCCATAAACACCATCAGCAGTCAGACCGAGGGCGGTCTGAAGGGTCTTCACCGCCTCACCGCGCGAGCCTGTGGTGAGCAGGATCAGTTCGGGCAGGCCCATGGCCAGAAACGTATCGGGGCCAGCAATACCATCAGCCGACAGGCCATTATCCTTCTGGTAGGTCTTCAGGGCGGCTTCGGTGCCAGGACCGAACTGACCATCAGCTTCGACGCCAAGCTTGGCCTGAAGAATCTTTACCGGCTCACCGGCAAGCCCACGCTTCAGAAGTGCCATAATCCCTCTCCTCAATTAGAACCCACCAGACAGAAATGCTTTTCAGCCCTTCAGTCGGCTTCGACGGGGCTTTCCTTTGAAAGGAAAGCCGGGCCATGAAATGGCCGGCTCGGAGTGTTGCACGACAGCAGCCGTTTCAGAAGAGAAAGACCATCTGAAACCACTATAAGTTGTCAGCGCACTCTTTGTTTGCCGGTCAATAACTCCAGCGTTGGGCTTTCGAAATCAGAAAGTCACGGAACACCTGAATACGCGCCACAGAACGCATTTCCTGAGCATAGGTGAAATAGGCTTCCAGCTTCGGCATTTCGCCATCCGTGAAAAGCTTCACCAGTGAACCGCCATCATCCGTGAGATAGTCCGGCAACGTGCCGATCCCCACGCTGCACTCCACCGCACGGCGGAGGCTGAGCACATTATTCACCTCAAAGGCAGGGATGCGCCCCGGGCCAGAGGGGCGGCCGGCAAACTCGAGCCAGTTCAGCCCCTGATAGAAATGAGGAATCGGCCCCCCCAGCAGAACAATCCGGTGCTGATCCAGCTCCTCCAGCGTGCGTGGCTGGCCATGGCGCTTGATATATTCCGCCGAGGCATATGCGTGATAATTCACCGTGAAAAGCTTGCGCTGCACCAAGATCTGGCTGCACCGGCTGACGCATGCGAATGGCGACATCCGCTTCACGCATCGCGAGATCCAGTTCGTCATCAGTCAGAATGAGCTGAATGCGAATATCCGGGAACATCTCGCTGAACTCACCCACCCGCGCGGTGAGCCAATGCGTGCCAAGGCCCATGGCGGTCGTGACACGCAGTTCACCATTGGGCTTTTCCCGGCTGTCGGTCAGCTGCGCACGGGCAGCTTCCAGCTTGAGAAACACATCATGGGCGGTGCGGTAGAGCAGTTCACCCTGCTCCGTCAGAATCAGGCCGCGCGCATGGCGGTGAAACAGCGGCACCTTGAGGTCGGTTTCCAGCGCGGAAACCTGACGGCTCACGGCTGACTGTGACAGCCCTAAGGTTTCACCGGCATGAGTAAAGGAGCCGGCCTCCGCAGCAACGTGAAAGACCTTCAGCTTGTCCCAATCCATGGGGCCTGGCTCCCTGCGCAGGTCCGGTACACTGCCGGACTGTCATATCAAACATCTGGAAAGACCCGAGAACGGGCCAATTCGAATAAGTCTTACAGGATGGTCCATCCCGCATGGGCGTCATGAACCATCCTGTATGTCATCAGGCCACTGCAGGGGTGGGGTGCTCGGCCATAAAGCGCTCTGCTTCCAGGGCCGCCATACAGCCGCGTCCGGCAGCCGTCACAGCCTGGCGGTAGATATCGTCCGCCACATCACCAGCCGCGAAAACGCCGGGCACAGAGGTGGCCGTGGAATCGGGAGCCGTCCATACATAGCCGCTATCCTTCAGGCGGAGCTGGTCTTTCACCAGCTCCGTTGCCGGTGCGTGACCGATGGCGACAAACACGCCATCTGCGGCTTGTGTGCGGGTCTGGCCGGTCACGGTATCGCGCAGCACTGCCCCGGTGACGCGGTTCGGATTTTCCGCACCCGTGATCTCGGCGATTTCCGCATTCCAGATGACCTCCACCTTCGGATTGGCGAACAGCCGCTCCTGAAGAATGCGTTCTGCCCGGAACCCCTCACGCCGATGGACGACCGTGACCTTGGAGGCGAAATTGGTGAGGAACAGAGCTTCTTCCACCGCCGTATTGCCACCACCGACAACGATGACGCTCTTGCCGCGATAGAAAAAGCCATCACAGGTGGCACAGGCAGAAACGCCAAAGCCGCGATAAGTCTGCTCGGTTTCAAGCCCCAGCCAGCGCGCCTGAGCGCCCGTGGCGAGAATCACGACTTCCGCCGTCCACTCATCACCAGATTCCGTGGTTAGCCGGAAGGGACGCTGAGAGAGATCGAGCGAGGCAACGTGATCGGAAATGATCTTTGTGCCCACGTGCTCGGCCTGTGCCCGCATCTGCTCCATCAGCCATGGCCCCTGAATTGCATCTGCAAAACCGGGATAATTCTCAACGTCTGTCGTGATGGTGAGTTGTCCGCCAGGCTGGATACCCTCGAACAGAACCGGTTCCGCCATGGCGCGGGCGGCATAAATGCCGGCCGTGTAGCCGGCCGGGCCGGAGCCGATAATGACGACCTTGACGTGCTGGGCGCTCATAATGTCCTCGAAACCATACGCCATGCGAATATCCCGTGCTCGGGAGCCATTCGTACTGCGCAACGTAAGCTATGCGTAAATGTAGGAGCTTCATTGCAGTGCCACAAGATGCCGGAACAAAAGTCCCTGTTATTCCAGAGAGGAAGCCGGAACGGGCTGCGACGAAAGATTATTTCGTTGCCTTGCGGAATTCATGCACTAAGGTGCCGCCAAACTCACAAATGGAGATGCTGCCTTGACCGTCCGTCTTGATGCTGTCGACTGGAAGATCCTCGACGAGCTGCAACGTGACGGGCGCATCACCAATGTGGAGCTCTCCCGTCGCGTGGGCATTTCCGCGCCGCCATGCCTGCGCCGCGTGCGCTCTTTGGAAGAAGAAGGCATTATCCAGAGCTATCGCGCCCTGCTGAACGAAAAGAGCCTGGGCTATGAGTTGATGGCCTTCGCCATGGTGCATCTCATCAGCCAGGCGGAAACGGATCTCGACGCCTTCCAGCAGCGCATCACGCAATGGCCGGTGGTGCGCTCGGCCTGGATGCTTTCGGGCGATGTGGATTTTATCATGCTGTGCGTGGCGCCAGATTTGCGGACATTCCAGTCCTTCGTGCTGGAAATGACGGCAGCACCGAATGTGCGCAATGTGAAGACCGCGCTCACGCTGAAACAGTCCAAGAACGCGCCAGTTGTGCCACTGGAGGCGGGGTTACCACGGCTTTGAAAGGCTACGACCAGGAGGGAACAACAATATAATCGCTCCCTCTGATGCTCGTGATCGGGCTTTTCGAGATATCTCCCTGGAGTTCGTACTCTTCCTTGCCTGTCTCCGCTGCCGGCTGTGACAGGAAGCCGCCAATCGAGGACGCGCCGGCCGAAACGGCCTCAAGGGTCATATCATCCAGGACCTGGCTGCTACCCGCGTTCTGCGCTTCTTTTGCCTCGCATGTCATCCCAGCTCTCCCTGCATGTTTCCTGCCTCTCAGGCGCTGGAAGAGATTTTAAAGAACGTTAATTACACAAATATAACATGTATTTTGTAATATATTCAGCCCTTATTCCGCTCTGCGCGCAGTCTGGCCCAGTAGTCCATACGCTTGCGAATGTCCCGTTCGAATCCACGCTCTACCGGATGGTAGAAGCTCTGACGGCCCAGACTTTCCGGGAAATAATCCTGCCCTGAGAATGCATCCGGCTCATCATGGTCATACCGATAGCCGGTACCATAGCCTTCTTTCTTCATCAGCTTGGTGGGCGCATTGAGGATATGCTTGGGAGGCATCAGCGAACCGCCCGCCTCTGCGACCTTACGGGCGGCCTTGTAGGCTGTGTAGACGGCGTTCGATTTCGGTGCGGTGGCAATATAGACAATGGCTTGCGCCAGAGCCAGTTCCCCCTCCGGAGAGCCGAGAAAGTCATAGGTATCCTTGGCGGCATTGGCGAGAATGAGGGCCTGCGGATCTGCATTACCCACCTCTTCCGAGGCCATGCGCACGATACGTCGCGCCAGAAACAGCGGGCTTTCCCCAGCATCCAGCATCCGCGCCAGATAATAGAGCGCGGCATCCGGGTCGGACCCTCTCACCGCCTTGTGCAGGGCAGAGATGAGATTGTAGTGGCCGTCCTCGCTCTTGTCATAGATGGGCGCGCGGCGCTGGACCACCTCGGCAAGCCCGGCAATATCAAAGATCTCACCCGGACGCGCGGCGCGCCAGACTTCCTCAGCCAGTGTCAGCGACGCGCGGCCATCTCCGTCCGCCATATTGGCGAGAGCCTCTCGCGCCTCCTGTGTCAGCGGAAGCGGCTTGCCCTCCACCTCTTCGGCGCGCACCAGAAGACGCCCAATGGCCTCCACATCCAGCGCATGGAAAACCATCACCCTGGCACGGGACAAAAGCGCCGCGTTCAGCTCAAAAGAAGGGTTCTCGGTTGTCGCGCCAATGAGGGTCACGGTGCCATCTTCCATCACCGGCAGGAAGCTATCCTGCTGGGCCCGATTGAAGCGGTGAATCTCATCCACGAACAACAGCGTGGCCTTGCCGGTCAGACGACGGGCGCGCGCTTGCTCGAATACCTTTTTCAGGTCTGCGACGCCGGAGAAAATGGCGGAGATCTGCTCAAAATGCAGGTCCGTCTCATTGGCCAACAGGCGCGCCACCGTGGTCTTGCCGGTGCCGGGGGGGCCCCAAAGGATGAGTGAGCCCAGCGAGCGGTTCTCCAGCAGGCGCGTGAGTGCGCCATCCGGCCCCACCAGATGATCTTGCCCCACCACTTCCGCCAGCGTTGTGGGGCGCAGCCGGTCGGCCAATGGCCGCGCAACGGATTCTCCCAATCCCGCACTCTCGAACAGGTCCGCCATTCTGAATGCCTCAGCCCGGAAGGAGAGCGGTGATGATGCGCCCGCCCCTGTCCACCGCGATCCGCCAGCCACGCATGGGCGCGCTGGTGATTTGCTCCATCTCGGCGGTATTGGCGACCTTCTGGCCGTTGATTTCCACGATGATGTCCGCCGGGCGCAGACCAGCACGCGCAGCCGGAGACCCCTGCGCCACATTAGCGATGGCAACGCCAGAGGCATCGACATCCAGCCTCAACTCTTCCGCTACAGCCGGAGACAGATTCACCACCTTCGCCCCGGCGAATGGAGAGCGGGACTGGATCAGAACCTCATCCCGTGTCGGAATTTCCGGAGCGGACTCCAGTGTTACCACCGCAGTCACGGGCTTGCCTTCGCGCTGCACCGCCAGTGCCGCACGGCTGCCCAGTGGGCGGGTGGCCATACGGTAATGCAAGGCTGGCGGGTCTTCCACGCCCTGCCCTTCCACGGCAGTGATGAGATCTCCAGACTTCAGGCCAGCCTTATCCGCCGGACTGCCGGGCATCACCTGCTGCACCAGCGCGCCCATGGGGCGCTCGAGCCCAAGACCATTGGCGATATCCGGGGTCACCGCCTGCAATTGCGCACCCAGCCAAGGCCGGCGCACCGAAGTGCCACCCGCCTTCGCTTGCTCCAGCACCGTGCTGACCATATTCACCGGAATGGCGAAACCGATGCCGTGGGAGCCACCCGAGCGGGAATAAATGGCGGTGTTGATACCAACCAGCCGCCCGGCCATATCCACCAACGCGCCGCCTGAATTGCCAGGATTAATGGCCGCATCGGTCTGGATGAAGAACTGATAGTCCGAAACACCCACCTGCGTGCGCGCAAGAGCGGAAACAATGCCCTGAGTCACGGTCTGCCCCACGCCGAAGGGGTCGCCGATAGCCAGAACGATGTCGCCTACGGCAAGCTGATCTGAATTGCCGAGGGGCAATGTGGCGAAGGTTTCGTCATCATCGCGCTTGATGCGCAACACGGCGAGATCCGTACGCTGGTCTCGCAGCAGGATTTCAGCGGCATATTCGCGTTTGTCATTGAGCGCGACGCGGATCTCATCGGCTTCTTCGATGACATGATAATTGGTGACGACAATGCCAGATGGCTCGACAATGACGCCGGAACCGAGGGAGCGCTGCATGCGCTCCTCCGGTGCCCCGCCCTGCCCGCCGAAAAAGCGGCGGAAGAAGGGGTCTTCAAGCAAGGGGTTATTCGTGCGCCGCACCTTGAGCGCATACACATTGACAACTGCCGGCGCGCTGCGTGCCACCACGGGCGCGAAGGAGAGCTTCACCTCGGCATCGGAGCCGGGAACCCGGAGTTCCTGCGCTAGGGTTGCAGGCGCAAGGGAAACAGATGCGAGAGTGGCCAGCAAAACAGCCCGGACAGAGGCCTTCTTCCACAGTGCGCGCGCCATGAATTTTCCCCGACACATCATTTCATTTCCGGTGCAATGCGCACCTTATACCAACGGTTCCGGTCTTTGACAGTGAGCAGAGCCCTCTGAGCCCAAGCACTGCACAGACCCTGTTTTCGGCACGGAACCAGCCTCGAACTGATGGCAGGATGGGGCCAGCTACAGATGGAGTGCTTGTCATCGGTGCTGATATCAGGCGGATGTAATGATCCGCTTCAGGCGTGCACACAGCTCTGGCGCATTCTCATCATTGTGAAGGCGACGCAAACTGGCCTCCAGATGTGGCGAGGGATCATCCAGCAACGATAGAAGCCGCTGCATGGCCATATCTTGTAAAACGCCAGCATCAGGCAGAAATATAAGCTGCTCCTCACTCTTACCCTGCTCGAGCATGATGGTGAGAAGAAGCGCAAGCCTCACCCCCTCTTGCTCAGTCCGCGTGCAATCATTCTGAGTAAGAGTAATGCTGTCCTGCTGCGGTGGCGAGGTCTGGGCCGCATGCGCCAGCGCAGTATCGAGAAATTGAAACACACGTTTCAGTTCGCTCTTGTAGATAAGCTCTTGATGATCCACCTCCCGCTCTGAAAGCCTCAGGAAAGCAGCCAGCCCCACTGGAAAGGCTTGCTTTCCTGAATTTGAAAGCAGCAGGCTGGCGATCCGTGAAGAAAACTCGCCGACTTCATTATCTGGGGCGTGAGAGAGCAAAAGCCCAGAAGTCATCAACACCATGTCCGCGTGAGCGTTCTGGAGTACATCCGCGAACAATGCCGAAGGACCAAGGGCAGAAAATTCAGGGCTCATTTGCTGAATTCTGGCCCACTCCATCTTTATCAGAGCAGGATGACGCCAGGGATCACGCACCCGCGCATCCGGCATATTCCCCTTGCCCAGCACCTGCCGAGGCCAGCGCTCAAGTGCGGCGGCAAATCCAGATGCAGCCGTTGCATCGCCATGATGAATGGCAATGGCAAGGCTATGCGCCGTCTCGCACAGGTGCTGGAACAGAAAGTCGAAACTCTCCTGGAAGGCCTGCCATTGGCATGCGGCATCCTTCTGCACGGCGGCAGGCCAGCTATAGAGATGAGAAACATCCCGCAGCATATGCTCCCATGCATTGACCATCACAGGCACAGTCTCATGATGGATCACAGCATCCAGGCCCGACAGACATAAAACGCCAGACGTTTCCCGTGACATCAGCAGCAGCCCGATGCTCCACCCAGCTTTCCAGAGACCGGGTCAGCAGGGGCCCGAGCCGGAACAGCTCCCGCGTGACATTCACCGGTAGCGGTGCTTCTCCGCGCCGGGGCAACAGACGAGATGGTGTCTGGCTGAGGCAATGGAAAAAATGAGCATCCTCTCCAAGATACTCTGCTGCGCGGTGAAACAGGCGTCGATATTGCCCACTCCACGGCCTGTGCGTTGGATGCCAGCCGAAGCCCGGCAATGCGGTGAAGCTGAATGGTTGCCCATCTGCGCCGCGCGCCACACTCAGCCCCAGAATGAACTGATGGTAGCGGAGCAACTCACCCAACGCGCCATCAAAAGCTACCGGGGTTTGCCGGTCGACCTGCGCAATCGTGTTCTCAATCAGTCCTTCCAAAATGTGAGCCGGGCTTGGTTCTTCGTGACGCGTCCGCACCCGCTGAAAGCGAAAGGAACATCTCAGCACCAGCCGCTCTACCCATGAGAGTGGCACACCACCCCGACGATGGCACCATATGACAGGGCCGTTGCAAGGCTCATCCATCTGCGGCGAGAAGAACAGGCAGGGCGGCTTTTCCTGCACGGCCTCCCTCTCGTGCCGGAGGCTTCGGGCCAGCCAGTGACGCACCACCCAGTTCACCCCACGCATGCGCACATCACACAAGGCGACAGGATGGGGGAAATCATGGGACAGTTCCGGCACCCCCTCCCCTTCCTGCCCGAAAACAAAGGCGGGGGGCTGCTCTGATCCCGTCTCCCGCCCGGCCATGAGGTAAAATTGTTCCCGCAAAGCGCGACACAAATCACGCGGCAACACCACATAGGCCGTGTAACGGTTCCGGAATCGCTCACGCGCAGACTGCTGAACAAACTGGAATGTGATGATGATGAAATAAGATGCGACACAGAGATTCACAAGCAACCAGAACAGATGCAATGAAAATAGCGTGAGCTTGAAGACCTGCATGCCTGCACCAAGCCCAACATGATACAAGAGCATCTGGAGCGGCCACACGAATTGCAAACACAAGACAACAGCCAGCGCCACACAACTGGCCACAAGTTCAAGCGCCAGTGACTCATGATAGTAAAGCTGGATGTCGGTCGACGACCCTTCCCGCTGTGCGATCAGTGTCACCAAGGTTAGGGAAAGCGATATCACGCCAAGAAGGCCGATCTGCGCGCCCAGCAAATAGCTGGACACATTCAGCATGAGCCCCTCCAATTCCACCGCTACTTCAGGATCAGAGCTGCCCGGATCCGGCAGCCATGATGGTGCAACGTGGACACTGAAGATTTCCAGCGCGCCGAACATCAGATTGATGAACAGATATAGCCCGATGAAGCCGCCAAATGTGCGGATGGAGAACAGGCCGCGCATGATGTGTTCCGCGGCCCCATATCGCACCAGATGCAACTTGGGATGCGCGCGCGCCTGAGATTTGGCATTGCGCCGTGCCCAGAGATCCAGACTGCCGCTCCAGCCCCCCTCGCGCCAATCCATATCAACAGCCTCCGGTGCACCACACCACATATCAGATACTCATCAAGTCCTTGATAAGTCTCTTGATGTTTACACCGGCATCACCCACACCACCAGCATATGTCCGAGCCTGTGACGGGGAGGATATCCACAGCCTTGTTTAGTCACGACACTTTTCCGGGCTTCCCCCCTTCCCTTTCTCAGAGTGCCTTGCTACATAAGCACCACGCCAACGGGGCGGCCCAAGTGGCTCACTTGTTCGGCTTTGACGCGGGGTGGAGCAGCCCGGTAGCTCGTCAGGCTCATAACCTGAAGGTCGCAGGTTCAAATCCTGCCCCCGCAA
>JAUCBT010000008.1:0-23541 GCA_034676685.1 Xanthobacter sp.
TCGAACCGGGAAACATCCCGAAGCAGCTCGATGAAGCCACCCACTCCATATTGAGCAGCGATTTCGCCCTTTTCAGCTGTCGCGCCACGGGCATCTCCCATGGCACCGGTTTCCTGTAGGTCTTCGCTCATCCATGCGAACCCCACCGGGTGGTTTGCCCGCAGCCGCGCAAACTCGCTCTCCATACCCACACTATAAGGTTGGAAGTTCTCCGCCCGGCTCATCTCCACCAGCTCCGGCCGGAAGGCGAGCATCAGCGATGTCTCGATATCGCCGCCATGAATGCCATGGGCACGCTCATGCTCCTCAAAAAGCCCGGCTGGATACCCAAAGCGATGCATTGAGCAGCACACCACCAACATGGCGTGACGCGCCCGCAATGTCCGCGCGACCAGATCAATCACCGGCACGTTGCCGCCATGGGTGTTCATGAGGATCACCCGCCGCACCCCCGCACGCGCCAGGCACTCCCCGAGTTCCACCCATGCCGTGATGGCGGTTTGAGGCGTCAGGGTCAGCGTGCCAGTGAAATTCTGGTGTTCGTCAGATTTGCCGATAGCCTGAACCGGAAGAGCCAGAACGCTCAGGTCTTCGGGCACCAGCGGTGCGATGCGCGCAAGATAGCCTTCCGCAATATGAAGATCCGTGCCCAAAGGCAGATGCGGACCGTGCTGCTCAACAGCCGCCACCGGCAGAACGGCAATCAGCTTTTCCTTATCGAGCGCAGCCAGCGCGGGGGAAGAGAGTTCGGCCCATTTGCGAAACATCCTGCATCTCCTGTCTGCGCGCCTGCGGTGTCCCTGGCGTGTGTCCTTGACGACGCGCGAAACCATTCCCACATCCGGATAAGCGCTGGTCAAACCGACAGCGCTGAACTGAACCCGGCTTCGGCGGGTTCGCATGTCGCTTTATGAGGATATGCCATGCGTAACTTTGATCTGTCTCCCCTGTATCGCAACACCGTTGGTTTCGACCGGCTCTTCTCTTTGCTTGATTCCGTGAATGGCGTGGACGCTGCGCCCAGCTATCCGCCCTATAATATTGAGCGGACCGGTGAGAATGCCTATCGCATCACAGTGGCTGTCGCCGGCTTCACCAATGCGGACCTCTCCATAGAGGTGAAAGAGAATACGCTCGCCCTGCGGGGAGAGAAGAAGGCCGGTGAGGAAGGGGAAAGCGCCCGGATGCTCTATCGTGGCATCGCCGCCCGCACCTTCGAACGCCGCTTCCAGCTGGCCGACCATATGGAAGTGCAAGGTGCGGTGCTTGAGAACGGATTGCTGCACGTCGATCTCGTGCGCAACATTCCCGAGACCAAGAAGCCGCGCCTCATTCCCATCACCACGGCGACCGACCGTGTCGAAAGCGCCCCTCACGTGCAGACGCACTGAGCCACTTTTCCGGGCCACCCCTTCCGGGTGGCCCCTCCCTTTATTGACCCTCCACGGCGGCACCCTTCCGGTGCCGCCTTTTTTTCTGCCGGCAGCCCTGCGCGATACACTGACCCGGCATGCAGTCTTTTCCGTCATGCCGGGCAGAAGGCATATCAAGCAGGCTATATATGTGTTCCCCTCAGACGCAATTATTCCTGCAATCTGGAGCCGCGCTTTCCATGCTTCTCTATGATACTCCCGCCAACCCTGTGCCCGAAGGGGCCAGGCTGCACGAGATCATCACGGATGACGGCGTGCAGCTGCGGGCCGCCCGCTGGAGGGGACGGGGGGCGGAACGGGGGACAGTCGCCCTGCTTCAGGGGCGATGCGAGTTCATCGAGAAGCATTTCGAGGTGATCGAGGAGTTGCGCTCCAGAGGCTTCGCCGTGGCAACTCTGGACTGGCGTGGACAGGGCGGCTCCAAACGCCAACTCTCGCCCCGCCTCAAGGGGCATGTGGACAGCTTTGAGCACTATCAGCGCGACCTGAATGCCTTTGTTCAAACGGTGCTGCCTTTGTGCCCGCCGCCTTATTACGCACTCACCCATTCCATGGGCGGGCTGGTGCTGCTGCAATCGCTTTTGCGCACGCCCCTCCCATTCACGCGCATGGTTCTGGAAACACCGCTGCTCGGGCTATCCGTCATCCCGTTCCAGAAACTCACCCGCCCGCTCATTGCACTGCTGGCCCGCCATGGCCTAGCCCACGCCCTTCCCCCTGGTGCAACATTACGCCCGGTGACGGAAATCCCCTTTTCCCGCAATTTCTCCACCGCGGATCCCGAACGCTATGCGCGGATATCAGAAGTGGTGCGCATGCACCCGGATCTGGGTCTTGGCCCGCCGACCCTTGGCTGGGTGGATGCCGCTTTCACCGCCATGACAGAGGTGGGGCGTGTGGAAAACATGGCGCGCATCCGCACACCGCTGCGCCTCATCGCCGGTGGCAATGACCGGCTTGTTTCAAACCCGGCCATCTCTCGCTTTGCCACATACTGCCCCACCGCTGATCTGGTGGTGATTCATGGCGCGCGCCATGAAATTCTGACCGAGCGGAATGATCTTCGCGCCCGATTCTGGGCCGCTTTCGATGACTTCATTCCCGGCACATCTATCGGCTGAGAGCAAACGGGCGTGCATCAGGCCTTCGCCCTGATTGCGCGGCAGCCATGGAATGCCTCCGTTTACAGATGATCTCACAGTGAGCCGCAACCGCTGGCGCTCCATGCAGAGTGCGTCACGAGCGGTGCGGCGCGCGTATCAGGGCGCACCTGCTCAGCCCCTGAGGCGCGCAAAGGCACCCAAGCCTGCTCACGTTGTCTATCGACATGGCCCGTTCATTTGGCCCGATCACGCGCATCCTTGACCACTTCGGCATAGCCGGCCTCATCGAGTGCTGCCGCCACCTTGTATGGCCCGATGAGATAAACAGGCACACCCTGAAGACCGAGCGAGCGGGCATGCTCGAGATTACGGCGCAGATAGGCCATGATCTCCGGCCCATGGGTTTTCAGGTCCTTGTCGAGCCGCGTCATGTTCACGCCGGCACGGCTCACCGCCTGGCGCATGGCGCTGGTGTCGCTCTTTCCGGCTTGCAGGCCCATCAGCGCCCGGCGCGCCTGCGCATATTTGCCCTGATGTTTCGCCGCGAGCGCAAGCTGCGCACCATAGACCGACGATTCCGCAAGAATGGGCAGATCCTTGTAGATGATGCGGATATTGCCATCCTTCTGCGCCAGCTTCTCGATGACCGGATCGGTCTTCTTGCAATAAGGGCAGTTGTAATCAAAGAAGGCGACGATGGTGACATCGCCCTTGGGATTACCACCGACAGGTGATGCCGGATCACCCAGTATCATGCCTTCATCTATGGCCGGTGCGGATGCGCCAGCCTCATGTGCACCCGTCGCGCTCGGGGCCGCGGCCAAAAGCGGGCCGGAAGACGTGCAAGCCAGAAGCGCGGCCAGAAGCACCATGCGGAATCGGCCAGAGACCCGGCGCATAGTCCTTTCCCCAAAAACGGCAGCCATCGCCTTCACCCCTTCGGACATTGCGCCTCTCCTGCAAACAGCCTGCCAGTCATCGGAACAATAAGTGAAGCGGAAGCATCCGTCGCCCCCGCCTCGCACGCACAAGCATGGCCCGAACGGATCAATATGCATGCCGCGAAGGCTGTGAGGGCGTTGCATTCTGAAGAAAAGGCTTCGGTTTGACGAAAGGGCACGCCTGCCGGCTTCAGCCTCCGCCCGTCGCCGCCCCCAGCGTGCGGGAAAACTCCTCGGCGCGGATGGCCCCGATCATACGCGAGCCGGGCACCTCACGGCCTGCCGGATCCACCACGAACATGGTAGGCGGGCCGATAATATCGAAGCGCTCCATCAGCGCCCGGCTTGCCTGCCCATAATTGGTCACGTCGGCGGCAATAAACACAGCCTGATCCAGCGCCGGAGCAAGAGCGGGTTCGGCCAGCACCTTCTCGTTTGATTTGCAAACGGTGCACCAGTCGGCGGTGAAGGAGACCAGCGCGGGCCGACCTTCCGCACCTGCGCGGGCCAGCGCCGCCTCAAACCCGGCCATATCGGTAACAACCTGCCGCTGCGGAGCAGCCTTGCCCCCTTCCGCAACATGGACAGACAAGAAGCCAAGCGGTCGCATCGGGTCACTGGCGCCACCGGCAAAGCCCGTAATCAGCAGCGCGCCATAGACCGCGAGGGCAAGACCGGATGCCTTTCCCATGCGCTGGTTCCAGTGCGCCCCGGCTTCAAGCCGATCAAAACCACCGAGAAACACCGCAACACCCAACGCAAAGATGCCCCACACCGCGAGAGCCTGTGCCCCATCCATCAGCCGCGTGGCGAGGAACACCGCGACCGCGAGGAAGATGAGGCCGAAGACACCCTTCACGCGGACCAGCCATGGCCCGGAGCGCGGCAGAACCCGCGCACCAAATGCACCAAAGGCAATCAGCGGCAAGCCCATGCCAAGCCCCAGCATGAACAGCGCGGCCGCCCCACGCCCGGCCGCGCCCGTCTGCGCGGCCGTCAGCATCGCGGCCGCCAGTGGCGGGGTCACGCACGGCCCCACGATCAGCGCAGAACCAAAACCCAGCATGGCCGCGCTGCCCATGGATCCACCACCGCCCGGCATCACCCCGGAGAGGCGCGAGGACAGGGCGGAAGGCATCTGCATATCAAACAGACCAAACATGGAGAGCGCGAGAATCACGAAGATCGCAGCCATCACGCCCAGTGCCCATGGGGTTTGCAGGGCTGCCTGAAGATTTGCCCCGGACCAGCCGGCGACCAAACCCAGCACCCCATAGGCGCAGGCCATCGCCAGCACATAGGTGGAAGACAACGCCACCCCGCGCCCCATGGTCTGCTGTCCGGAGCGTGCCAGCACGCCACCCAGAATAGGGATCATCGGGAACATGCAGGGGGTCAGCGACAACAGCAGCCCGAAGCCCAGAAACACCGCCATCATCCAGAGCGGATCACCGGTGAGTACGGCGGCGGGAGACCAGGACGAGAGCGCTTCAGACGCCACAGCAGAGCCGCCCGCTTCATTGGCAGGAGATGAGACCGAAGGCGCATCCTCGATGCCGGTCGCAGCGCGCGCTACCGAAGCCGTAGCGGCGGAGGGTGCATTCTCCGCCGAAGATGCCGGTGCCTGTATGGATGATGCGGCAGCAGGCACGGATGTCGACAATCGGTCCGGCAGACCTGGCTCTGCCACCACGAGCTTCTGTGCACCGCCACCGAGGCCCGAGAAATCAAGCGTCCCACTTTCCGGCGGATAACAGATGCCCTGATCCGAGCAGCCCTGCCACGTCACATGCAGCATGCCGGAAGCCGGCACATCCGCCGCAGCGATATGCACGTCCAGCGCATTATGAAAGATGCGCACCAGACCGAAATTGGGGTCATCCTTCTCGACACCCGGAGGCAGTGCGAAGGGCAAGGGTCGACCATCAACAGATGCGGAAATGCTGTTGCGATAGAGATAGGTGTCGGGCCGGATAGCCCATTGCAGAAGCAGCGCGCCCTCAACCGTTCGCTCTGCGGTCACGGTAAAGGGCGGGGTGCTTTTATGGCGTGCGAACAGAGTGTTTCGGGTGAGGCTGCTGGAGGTCGGGGCTGAAAATGCGGAAGATGCATCCGCCTGCGCGCCGGCCCCAAGCGGCCCAGCAAAGGCCCCCGGTGCGGCACAAAACGCCAGCAGCAGCACGAAGCTCAGTGCCAGCATCCCACCAGCCCTGCCCCACAGCTCTGCCACGCTTTGCACCGGGCGGCATTCGCGCACCATCAGGTCTCTCCTCACCCCCGCCCAGCAAAAAGCGGACGGGGCCAGATGATCCAGAACATGGCGCAAAAGAATGGCAAAGCGGTATCCGTGAAAAGGATTCTGCGCCGAAACCGTCACATGTGCATCAATGCCGACCTTGAGAAGACCGGCAGACCGCGCTGATCGGCGCAGCCCCGGAGCATGTCCCTGCGAAGTTCTGACTACTTATATATAGTGGCAGCGCCCGAAAGAGCGCCCCCTAAGGGTTGAGCATGCGCAGGGCCTGCTCATGAACGGCCTTGCTGCCGGCCGCCACCACGCGCCCCCCACTGGCGGGAGAGCCTCCCTCCCAGGTGGTAACAACACCGCCCGCGCCCTCAATGATGGGAATCAGCGCCACGATGTCATGATCCTTGAGGCCGGTCTCGATAACGAGGTCGACCAGCCCGGCCGCCACCATGCAATAGGCATAGCAGTCGCCACCATAGCGGGAGAGGCGCACCTTCTCCTCCACCATGCCGAAAATAGCGCGGTCCACCTCATTCATAAGAAGCGGGCTGGTGGTGTAGAGAATGGCGTCTTCGAGCCTCTTGCACTCCCGCGTCACCAACCGACGCTCACCCGCCGGCCCGCGATAGCGTGCGCTGGAAGCGTTTCCGAAAAAGCGCTCGCCGATGAAGGGCTGGTGCATCATGCCGTAGACCGGGGTGCCTTCCTTCAGAAGGCCGATGAGCGTGCCCCAGGCCGGCATGCCAGAAATGAAAGACTTGGTGCCGTCAATCGGGTCCAGCGCCCAGACATAGGGGGCATCCGTATCCTGATTGTCGAACTCCTCGCCAATGATGCCATGGCTGGGAAATGTCTCACGGATGAGACGGCGCATCACATGTTCTGCAGCCCGATCGGCTTCGGTCACCGGATCGAACCCGTAGGAACCACCCTTGTCATCCACCCCCATCGCGGTGCGGAAGAAAGGCAGAATCGCTTCTCCGGAGCGGGTCGCCAGTGTGTGCACGAACTCATCGAAGGCCACCGCAGACATGCTCTCGCCACTCCCGTTCTTGTCGCGCCATCAGATTGGATGATCCGATCCGGGCAGGCTTGCCCCGGCACTCGTTTCTCATGCCGTGGAAGAGCTGTGCGATCAAGCCGGTGACGCAAAGAATGACAGGTTGGCGACAGAGTCCGCCCGCGATTCAGGCAGCACGCTTCGCGCAGCAGATGAAAAAATGAACAGGTCTGGAAAACACGATAAAATACAGTCTGATAGACCCCATCGCGCTGCTCAAACTATCCGCGCCTACCTGCCTTGTCGCATCAGGCCCAAGGCCGCATATTGATGCGGCGCGGCATTCTTTATTGCAGTGCCGCTGCCCTCCTTGGGCGTTTCCTCCCTGGACTTGGGCCGTTCGCTTGCGCGGACGGCCCCTTTCTTTTGGCAGGTTCGAAACGCGCATAACTCCACGGAGCAGCAAGCAAGCGATATGCCCTGAGCCGTCCTGCACAATCAGCGGCCTACGCGAATGAGGGTGTTGAGCGGATTGCGTTGCGCGACAACGCCATAGTGATTTGGGAATCAAACGAATCCGGCGATTTTCGCAGTGCGGT
This sequence comes from Xanthobacter sp., assembly GCA_034676685.1. Lineage (GTDB taxonomy): Bacteria > Pseudomonadota > Alphaproteobacteria > Rhizobiales > Xanthobacteraceae > Xanthobacter. Next base: position 7,325 of record JAUCBT010000008.1, read on the forward strand.
GGATTCGCTGCTTCGCCACAAATTCGCCTGAATTTCTACCCGTTGGCACGCCTGAAACATGACGCAACGGCACATTTCATGCGGGAAGCAATTCAATTCAATCAATAAGTTAGATTGGTTTTTCGAAAAAATAAGCCCTGCGACAAAGCAGCACTTGATTTCTGGCACCGCAAGGGGCATTTTTGCATTGCGACATGGCGATTGGCGTCGCTTTGTCGCTGCCCTCCTTGGGCGTTTCCTCCCTAGACTTGGGCCGTTCGCCTACGCGGACGGCCCCTTTCTTTTTTCGGCTCCGATCTGAAGCGCAACACGCTCGGGGGACGAACGCGGAGGCCTAAGCCAGATCTTCCGGAAACTTGTCTGTCTTTCACAACACCCTGCGCTTCAAGCGCTTCAGGTACCTGCACAGACACGCCATCGCCGATGCGTGGAATTCGTATACCTGCCATTCGAAAAACGCAAGGCACGTTTTTCATTTTGGTCACAATTGGTGTAAAAATCCGACAATAGCTTGTTGTTTCAGATGCTTATTCGGCCGCAGTCCGCACCGGACCCAACCGTGTGCGCAAGGTTTCCAGCATGCGCACCATGGCGGCCTGAATGTCATCCCGAACCTGGTTAAAGCACGGGCCACGCTCATAAATGGCTTCTTCCATATAGAGCCCGCGGTTCACCTCGATCTGCACCGCATGCACCCCGGCTGAGGGATTGCCATAATGCTCGGTGATATAACCGCCGGCATAGGGCTTGTTGCGCAGCACGCAATATCCGGCCATCGAGAGCTCCCGCTCCAGCGCATCGGTCACCAGCGCGCTGCAACTGGTGCCGAACCGGTCGCCGATAATGAAATCCGCGCGGGCGGCCGGATCGCGGATGGAAGTCGATGGCATGGAATGGCAATCCACCAGCACCACCAGCCCCCATTGCCGCCGAACCTGCATCAGCAGATCTTTCAGCGCGCCATGATAGGGCTTGTAATAGGTCTCGATGCGCCGCAGCCCCTCATCCAGCGGCAGACGACGCGCATAGATCTCCTTGGCCTCACCCACCACCCGCGCAATGGTGCCGAGCCCACTCACCACCCGCAGGGAACGCGTGTTGGCATAAGGTGGCAGCCGCCCCTCGAACATGCGCGGGTCGAGTTCATAGGGCTCACGGTTCAGGTCGAGAAAGGCGCGGGGAAACAGCGCCCGCATGAAAGGCGCACCATGTTTCACCACACCCTCGAACAGTTCATCGACAAAACTGTCTTCCGAACGGCGCAGGGTGGCAAAATCCAGCCGCGCCTGCTCGACAAAGCTGCGCGGATAGGTGCGCCCCGAATGCGGGGAGTTGAAAATAAATGGCCCCATGCCCGCGTGCACGCCGCGAATTTCGAAGGCAGGATCGATTGAATCAGCAATGCTGGCAGTCATCAGGCGCTGTAAAATCCTGGAAAAATTCAAAAAAGCCGTTTGTGTTCCACATGATGACTGGCATGCGAGGTCATGTGAAGGGGCGTTTCGGCTTTCACCTCGAATTTACCTGATTGGGCCAGACAGGTCAGAGGTGGTCCGGCAGTCCGGTCGGGCAGAGCCATACAGACACATGATTTCAGACAACAGGGGAAATGGCGTGTCCAAAATCCTGCTCGCCGAAGATGATAACGACATGCGGCGCTTCCTGGTGCGGGCGTTGCAAAATGCCGGCTATTCGGTGGCGTCCTACGACAATGGCAAATCCGCCTATGAGCGGATGCGCGAGGAGCCATTCGAACTGCTGCTCACCGACATCGTGATGCCGGAGATGGATGGAATCGAGCTGGCGCGCCGCGCCACCGAACTCGATCCCGACCTCAAAGTGATGTTCATCACCGGCTTCGCGGCGGTGGCGCTCAATGCCGACAATGAAGCTCCTTCCGAGGCGAAGGTGCTGTCCAAGCCGTTCCACCTGCGTGATCTGGTGGCGGAAGTAGGAAAAATGCTCGCGGCGGCATGAATTCTCATTCGCCACTTGCATCCGGTGAAGAGGGCCTCTATAGAGGCGCTTCCCGGGGATGGGCGCGTAGCTCAGCGGGAGAGCACTACGTTGACATCGTAGGGGTCACAGGTTCGATCCCTGTCGCGCCCACCATCCCACTTTCAAGAAAAATCAAAGACATAGCCCTGCGGGGCGCAGAGCATGTCTGCATCTGCGGGCCAATGCGCGACATAGCGAAGGCCTTCGGCTCGTCCTGCGCGCGCCCGTCAGGCACCCCAAGGGAGGGCGGCTGATATGGGTTCGGTTTTCACCTTCGTCGCTGATGACGCCCTGCGTCTCGCCGATGCCGATGCCTGCCATCACTGCGGATGCCAGAATCAGCCCATCTATGATTATTTCGGTGAAATCATTGATGCGGAAAAAGCGGCAGATCCCGAGCTTGCGCAGACTGAACCGGATGTGAGCTGGCTCTGCGCGCCCTGCATCAATAGCGGCAATGTCCGGCGCACCGATACATGGTCGGTGGAAGACACGATTCCCCGTTTTGCCGAAAATACCGAGGCAGCGTGGGCGGACTTCAACCGTCTTCCCAATATTCCGCTGTTCCTGCAGGGCAAACTCGACTGGCCTTTGTGCTGCGGCACATGGTGCGAATTCACCGGCTCACCGGAAAATCTCGATGAACTGGTCGCAGTCCAGAAGACGCATCGATACTGGGCTGGTGGCCCCGCGCCTGCCCGTCGGGATTTCGCATCCCAGGGCGAACCGGAATCGCTGGAGGAAATATCTCTGTTCCGATGCACCCGGTGCGCAGGGCATTTCTATACGGACCAATTCACATAAGGCTTCCCGCCACGCAATTGGCCGCGAGGCCTTTCATAGGATCCACCCCTTCTGTGATCCACTTGGCGCTCGCGCGCGTAATTTGGTCACGCATTGCCGCATCTGTGTGCGGTGAAAATCCATATATGCTGTGCACCATGACGAGCCCCACAGACAACACCCCACCCTCTTCCCCCGCCCCGATAACCACACAGACCGTTTGGGGGGACCGTGACACCCCCATCGGCGTGTTGCTGGTCAATCTTGGTACGCCCGATGGCACGGACTACTGGTCCATGCGCCGCTATCTGAAGGAATTCCTCTCAGATCCGCGCGTCATCGAGACCAACCGGGCCCTGTGGTGGCTCATTCTCAATGTGGTAATTCTCACCATCCGCCCCGGTCCCAAGGGGCGCGACTACGCCAGCATCTGGAACAATGAGCGCAATGAAGGGCCGCTGCTGACCTTCACCCGTGCGCAGGCGGAAAAGCTGGCCCCACGGCTGAGCGCTGTAGACCCGCGCATCAAGGTCGATTTCGCCATGCGCTACGGAAATCCCTCCATTGCCTCGCGAATCACGGCGCTGGAAGCGGCAGGCTGTGCGCGCATTCTGGTGGTGCCGCTCTATCCGCAATATGCCGCCGCCACCACCGCGACCGTGGGCGATGCGACGTTTGATGTGCTGAAGACCATGCGCCGTCAGCCAGCAATTCGCATCGCCCCAACATGGCAGGATGATCCGGCCTATATCGAAGCGCTGGCCAGTGAACTGGAGAAGCAGCTCGCGGCGCTGGATTTCGAGCCGGAGGTGATTCTCGCCTCCTTCCACGGCATCCCGAAATCCTATGTCGACAGGGGTGACCCCTATCCGGAGCACTGCCGCCAGACCATGGATCTGCTGCGCGCGCGCATGGGCATGAGCCAAGAGCGCCTGCGCCTCACCTTCCAGTCGCGCTTCGGCCGGGAGGAGTGGCTGACCCCCTATACGGACGAAACCGTGAAAGCGCTGGCCGATAGCGGCGTAAAGCGCCTCGCCATCCTCACCCCCGGCTTCGTGTCGGACTGTCTGGAGACTCTGGAAGAGATCGGCGAGGAAAATCGCGAATACTTCATGGAACATGGCGGCGAGCAGTTCGCGGCCCTGCCTTGCCTCAATGACCGCCCAGCCGGGATTGATGTGCTGGAAGCGGTGGTGCGGCGTGAGCTGGGCGGGTGGATAGCCCCCGTTTCAGGTGTCTGAAAGACCCGCAAAGGGCGGTCTCTGCCCGGACATGTGAGGTCGGGAGGCGAGTTTTAGCCGCCCTGCAACCCGGAACCACCTGATGCAAGCCTGCATGAAGAGATTGGCCGCATCCGACGCAAGCCCGGATGCGGAGCAAGTCATGCGATCAAAACCCTTTTCACTTCACACGCATTCCATTACTCACATCGCGTTGTCGTACACTCCCCTCCCCCAAGCACTCCCCCCAAGCCTCAGGAGATTGAGATGGGCGCCACTTCCCGTGATCGGCGAACAAGATTCTCGGCCCGGCTTGCGGGCATGGCATGGAGTCTGGCACTCGCCACCTCGGCAGCGGCACTCCTGCCGGCCCTGACCGTAACGCAGGCACAGGCGCAGTCGAACTCCACGATCATCAAGGGGCGCGATGGCTGGCTGTTTCCCGGATGGGGCAGCCTGACCCAGCTGGACCGCAGCGGCATCGACAAATCGACCCAGCTCATCGCGCAGGCGCGCGCACTGCTGGCCGCGAAAAATATCCAGCTCGATATTCTCGTCATCCCCGACAAGGCCCGCCTCTATAGCGAAAAGCTGCCGGACGGCACCCGCATCAGCCCGGACGTGCAGGGGCGCTATGCCCGCATCACGGAACAACTGAAGAAGGCCGGCGTCCCCACCTTCGACGACAACGCCACGCTGCAGGCCCTGCGCAAGGCGGGTAAAGACGTTTTCTACCGCGCGGACCAGCACTGGACCCAAGATGCGGTGGACGCGACGGCTGATGGAACGGCCGCGATGATTCTTCAGGGCACGCCCAATCTGGCCGGCGCGAAGGGCTCGGGCATGGCGCTTGGAGCGCTGTTCAAGGAGCGCCGCTATGGCGACCTTGCCGAGCTGTTCCTGACGCCGGATGAGCGCAAAGCGCTGGGTCGCGACGTGTATACTGTACGCCGCCAGCCTGAGAGCACCCAGCTTCTGGATGAGGCTCCTGCCCCCGTGCATGTGGTGGGCCATAGCATGGTGCAACCCTATTTCGGCTTCCCGCAGAAGCTGTCGAATGTACTCGACAGGCCGGTTTCCCTGAACTGGAAGCCTGGCAATGTGGGGCCGTGGATCATGCTGCTGGAATATCTGGAATCCCCGGAATTCCGCCAGCACAAGCCTCAGGTGATCGTCTGGCAGATGTTCGAGCCAACCTTCTCCTATGGACCTGATGCACAGGGCTGGTGGGACAGCGCATCGCTGATGTCGCCCGACACCTGGCTCCAGCGCGTCAAGGCGGCTCTTGGAGGATAAATTGTGACAGACAGGCAGCAGGATGCTGCAGTCTCCGACCATCGGGTAATTGCGTGGGTCTGGAGCTTGTTGCTGCTTACAGGTTTGGTTTGGAGCGGCTGGACCATCAGCCAGTCCAATCTGCGCGTGGCGGATCTTGCGCCATCGGCGTGGCTGGACGGCAAGGCGATGGCGGCGCTTACGGCGGATTTGCGTCTGCCGGGGCAACCCGATCTGGAAATGGCCAATGCGGCCGTACGCTACCGGTTCCTCGGTGATACCGGGGCGCAGGTGGCGCTTGGCTGCCCGCAATGGCTGTTCTATCGCGACGGCCTGCGCGCGCCGACGGATGGGGGAGATGCCCCCTTCAACATGCGCCAGAAGCTGATGCGCCACTGGGCAAAGCTTCTGCGCGAGAAGAATATCGCCCTTCTGGTCGTGGTCGTGCCGGACAAGGCGCGCATCGAATCCAGCCATCTGTGTGGCCTGTCCATTGATGACGCCCAGACCCGGCGTTTCGATCGCTGGGAACAGGAACTGACACAGGCCGGCATCCCATTCGTCGATCTGCGCACGGCGATGCAGGGGCATGAGCGCCCCCTCTTCTTCCGTACGGATGTGCACATGAATGTCGATGGCGCGCGCATTTCCGCCTCCGCCGTCGCCGCGGCCACCTTGCCGCTGCTGAATGCACCAAAGGGGGCGCAGACCTTCGACATCCACCCACCCGGCCCGGCCGAGCCCCTGCGTGGAGACCTGCTGGTGCTCTCCGGCCTGATTGACGCGCCGCAGGGCTGGCGTCCGGACCTTGAAACCGTGCAGCCACAGCAGATCGACCCTGTTCGTGAGGTCGGCCTGCTGGATACGGCACCGCCTGTCGAGGTTCTTCTTGCCGGCAGTTCGAACGGACGGCGCAGCAATTTCGCATCCTGGCTTGGCATCGGCCTTGGCCAGGAAGTCTGGAATGAAAGCATGGATGGCGGACAGTTCAGCGGCGCCTTCCAGCAAACGCTGGAGAAGTCGAACAGCTGGCCCTCCTCGCTCAAGCTCGTGATCTGGGAGTTTTCCGAAAGCGCCCTGTCTCTTCCCCTCGCCGAGCGGGAGAAGGCGGCACTTGAGAGCCTGAACGCACTGCCTGCAGCCTGGTAAGAGCCGCAAACCCATGCTTTTCAATTCCTATATCTTCCTGCTGCTGTTCCTGCCCGTGGCACTGGCGGGCCATTATGTGGCCGGCGCCATCAATCTGCGGCTGGCGGCGCTGTGGCTCTGCATCACCTCGTTCATCTTTTATGGCTGGTGGAACCCGCAGTTCGTGATGCTGTTGTCGGCATCGATCGCCTTCAACTATGTGGTCGGGCTGCTCATCCTGCACTTCGCCCCGCGCCCGCGCCTTCAGGCACTGGTGACGGCGCTGGGTGTGGGCACGGACCTGCTGGTGCTGTTCCACTACAAATATTTCGTGGCGCTCTTCAATTTCATGGGCGACCTCGGCGTCACCTCGGGCGGGATGAATGACCTCATCCTGCCGCTGGGCATCTCCTTCTTCACCTTCACACAGATTGGCTATCTGCTGGATTGCCGCCTCGGCATCGTGAAGGAGCGCAGCCTGCTCAGCTATGTGCTGTTCGTCACCTTCTTCCCGCATCTCATTGCCGGCCCCCTGTTGCACCACAAGGAAATGATGCCGCAGTTTGCGGAGCGCGAGAATTACCGCTTCCGCCCCGAGAACCTTTCGATTGGCGGCATGCTGTTCCTGATCGGACTGGCGAAGAAGGTGCTGCTGGCCGATGAGATCGCGCCCTATGCCGATGCCGGCTTCGCGGAACCGGGCAATCTGCTGTTCTGGGCCGCATGGGGGGCAAGTATCTCCTATGCCCTGCAGCTCTATTTCGACTTTTCCGGCTATTCCGACATGGCGCTTGGTCTGGCCAAGATGTTCGGCATCCGGTTCCCGCTGAACTTCAACTCCCCCTACAAGGCCGGCAGCATCATCGAGTTCTGGTCGCGCTGGCACATGACCTTCACGCGCTATTTGACGGCATATCTGTTTTACCCGCTTGCCGTCAGCATCTCCCGCGTCCGCGCCAAGCGCGGCCTGCCCGTGGGAACCGCCGCCGCACGCTCACCGGGCGGCTTTGCCGCGACCATCGTTGTGCCCACCGTCTTCACCATGTCGCTGGCCGGCATCTGGCATGGGGCAGGCTTCCAGTTTCTGGTGTTTGGCCTGCTGCATGCCGGTTATCTCTCGATCAATCACGGATGGCGTCTTTTCGTGGCGAAGCGTGCGGCAGCAGCTTTCAGCCTGCCGCGCATCCTCACGCGCAGCGTCAGCGTCGCCATCACCTTCATCGCGGTTCTGGTCGCGCAGGCCTTTTTCCGTGCGGAAGGGGTGCATGATGCCATCGCTTTGCTCAAGGGCATGGCGGGGCTGCGTGGGGCTGAAAGCATCGGCACATTCAGCCTGCTGCCCGGCATGAGCCCCGGTAATATGTGGCGCCTGCTCATCGGGCATCACCTCCAGCTATTCTATGTCATAGTGCTTCTGGCCATCGCATGGTTCACCCCCAATGCGCACCAGATTCTCGGTCGCTTCTCGCCTGCCCTGTTCAAGCCGGAAGAAGCCCCTGTGGCGTGGATGCGCTGGAAGCCGAACCTGATCTGGCTTGGCATCGCGCTGCTTCTGCTGCTGCTCTGCCTGGTCAACATTCACAGGGAAACGCGTTTCCTATACTTCCAGTTCTGAAAATCGCAGGAGAGTGACCATGAGCCGTTCGGAACTTGAGACAAAGATCAGCGGAATTATCGAAGGCATTGTCCTGACCAGCGTCGAGCCGGACACGCTGCTCATCGAATCCGGGCTTGTGGACTCGCTCTCGGCCGTGGACGTGGCGCTCGCGATCGAGCAGGAGTTCGGGGTCAAGATTCCGCCGTCCGAGATTGATGTCCATCTGGAATCGGTGGCCAGCATCGCCACCTTCGTGGAAGCATCCGGCAAGACCTGATCCGACTTCCGGTCCCGGCGTGCCGCCCAACGGAACGCACGCCGGCCTCTGCGACGGGCAGAGAAAGCTGAATGCCCTGCGGGCACAAGATTTCCTCGGGAGGGGCATCCGTGCGCTTCGATTTCGACCGGTTCGACTTCACCCATCGCGAATCCGGGGCTCAGGACCCGGCGGTCATCCATGCCGATGGCACGCTCGACTGGGCCGGGCTTTTCGAAGCCGTGAAGGACTGGGAAGAGACTGCCCGGCGCAATGGCGTGCGGCAGGATGAGCCAGTGATGATCACCGGCCACAAGGAGCCCGCCTTCCTCATCGCCATACTGGGATGCCTGCGCCTTGGCGCGCCTTTCGTGCCGGTCGATGTCATCAATCCTCCAGACCGTATCGCCCGCATCGCGCAGATCGTCTCTTCCGGCGTGCTCTATGATGCACAGGCGCGGGCCTTCCGGGCGCTGGACAACACCCCGGCCCCCCTGGATGAGAAGGGCGTGGCCTATATCATGTTCACCTCCGGCAGCACCGGAGACCCCAAGGGCGTGCAGATCGGGCGGGAAAGCCTCGGCCTCTTCGCCGGCTGGATTCGTGACGACCTGAAGCTGGGTGAGAACCCCGCCTTCGTCGACCAGATCCTCTTCAGCTTCGATTATTCCCTGTTCAACTGGATAGGTGCCCTCGCCACCGGTGGCAGTTGCATCCTGTGCACGCGGGAAGTGATCGCCGACCGCGCCGCCTTCCTGCCCTATCTTGCAAAGGCGAAAGCCAGCGTCTGGGCCACCACCCCCTCTTTCCTGCGCCAGCAGTTTCTGGACCCGGCCTTCTCGCAGGAGCACCTGCCGGACATGAAGGTGTTCGTGTTCGGGGCGGAATCCCTCACCCCACGCATGGCGGAAACGGTGTGGGAGCGCTTTCCCGGCGTGCGCATCATCAATTCATACGGCCCCACCGAGGCGACCTGCTCGACCACATGGGTGGAGATCGGCCCCGAGCTGCGTGCCCGCGCGCCCCTTCCCTTCCCCATCGGCCGCGCCAAGCCCTATGCGGATGTATTCATCGCCGATGAAGAGATCAGCGTGTCGGGCGATCATGTGATGCGCGGCTATATCAACCGGCCGGATCTCAATGCCACCCGCATGTTCACCCGCAATGGCAAGCGCGGCTATCGCACCGGTGATGTGGGCGTGATGGACGAGGCGGGCCTCGTGACCTTCCGTGGGCGGCGCGATGACCAGATCAAGCTGCATGGATACCGGATCGAACTGGCGGAAATCGACTCCATCCTCGCCACCCTGCCGGGCGTACGCGCCGGCGCGGCCATCGCCCTGAAGCGGCCGGATGGCACGCTGGTGCGGATTGTGGGCATTGTGGAACTGAATGGCGAAGGCCCCTCCGGCCTTCTGCCGCTGCCAGAGGCACTGGCGGACTGGCGCGAGAGTCTGGGCCGCCGGCTCCCCCACTATATGGTGCCGTCCGAGCTTCTGGCGTGCCACGGCTTTCCGCTGACACAAACGGACAAGGCCGATCGCAAACGGCTTGAACAGCTTTATCTTGAGATCAGCAGGCGTCCGAAACAGGAGAGTCGCACATGATATCTTTCCGTCTCCTTCTCTCCATGACTGCCCTTGCCACCCCAATGCTGCCGGCCTTCTCCGCCCCCGCAATGGCAGAAGAAGGTGCGCTGGCAGGGCTTTATGCGCCCCGTCCGCCTGCCGGTTCGTCCTTCATCCGCATCCTGAACCCGGGAGAGGCGGCCTTGCGCGTGAAAATCGCTGATGGGCCGGAGCAGGAACTGCACGGCGACACCATCGCGAGCAAATATGCGATCGTGAAAGGCGGCACGCCCCTCATCATCGAGATTGACGGGATGAAGAACCCGGCGATTGAGGTTGGTCCCGACAGTTTCACCAGCCTTGTCCCGAAGCAAACCAATGGTGCCATCAGCTTCACCCGGATTGATGACAGCTCCAGCGGCGGAGATGCGCTGAAGGCAGAGTTGCGCTTCTATAATCTGGCAACAGACTGCCCCGCAGGTGAACTCAAGGTCTCACCATCCGGCCCGGTGCTGTTCAGCGCCATTGCGCCGGAAGGGGTCGCCAGCAGGTCGATCAATCCCGTGCGGGCGGAGCTTGTGGCGTCTTGCGGAACCACGCCGAGCGCATCACTCGCCTTGCCGCGCCTTGAGCCCGGCGATCATTTCAGCCTGTTCCTGACCGGCACCGCCGAAAAGCCGGTGTTGCACGGACAGGTGAATGCAACCGACACCTACCAGCGCAAATAGGGCCTTTTCCAACAAACGAGTCTCGATTCACATGAAGAAGCGACACTCTGGAACGTGAGAACATTTTCCGTTTCATTGAAACGCAGAGGCGCTTCAGGGCCAGATCCCGCAGGCATCTCCTCTGCCTGAACCCAATACCTTTTCCACGATACGAAACGGCAGGCCCCCCATGTCCATGATCTTGCGCGAAGATCATCTGATGTTCCGCCAGCAGGTGGAGCGCTTTATCGCGACCGAGATCCTGCCCTTCTACGATGAGTGGGAGCGTGCTGGTATCACTCCCGTCAGCCTGTGGGAAAAGGCCGGAGCTCAAGGCCTGCTCAACTGTGCCCTGCCGGAGCCTTATGGACAGGGTGGCGATTTCGGCCATGCCGCCGTCGTCATCGAGGCGCTGGCCCGCGCAAACTGCCTCGGCATCGGCTTTTCCATCCACTCCGACATGGTCGCCCCCTATCTGTGGAATTTCGGCACCACGGCGCAGAAAGACCGCTGGCTGCCCAGCATGTCGCGCGGGGAACTGATCGGCGCCATCGCCATGACGGAACCGGGCGCAGGTTCTGACCTCAAGGCCGTGCGCACCCGCGCGGTGCGCGATGGCGATCATTATGTGCTGAACGGGCAAAAGACCTTCATTACCAATGGCGTGAATGCCGGCCTTGTCGTGGTGCTGGCCAGCACGGCTCCGGACCTTGGCGCGCGGGGCCTCTCCCTGTTTGTGCTGGAAGCGGGTACAGAGGGCTTCAGCAAGGGGCCGCCCCTGCGCAAGATCGGCCAGCATTGCCAGGATACGTGCGAACTCTTCTTCGAAAATGTGCGCCTTCCGGCAGATCATCTGCTGGGCGAGGAAAATGCCGGCTTCCAGCATGCCATGCAGGAACTGGCTCAGGAACGGCTGGCCATCGCCCTGCGCGCCGCCGCCTCTCTGGAAGGCATGATCACAAGTGCGGCAGATTATGTGCGCGAGCGGAAAGTCTTCGGCCGCCGCGTTCTTGATTATCAGAATACCCGCTTCAAATTGGCGACAGCGCTATCCCAGTCCACCATGCTGCGCGCCTTTCTGGATCAGTGCCTGGCGCAGCATATGAATGGCGTGCTGGACAACTCCATGGCCGCCATGGCGAAACTCAACGCCACCGAAATGCAAGGGCAGATTCTGGATGATCTGCTGCAACTCTATGGCGGGTATGGATATATGTCTGAATATGGCATAGGACGCGCCTGGGCGGACGCGCGGGCCCTGCGCATCTTCGGCGGCACCAGCGAGATCTTGCGCGATATCATCGGCAAGAATTTCTGAACCGCGCATATGCCGGGCACAGTCACGCCCTCCCTTTACAGGGCATAACCTATACGTTCTGAAGCCGACTTGACCCTTGATGATCCAGCTTCATGCACCTCGCATGATCGCCCTTTTTTCGGGTCTGAAGGCGGTCGTCCCATACATTCGAATCAATATTCGCCCCGGTATGGGGGCACTTCTGTTTGTCTCTAGACCAGAAAAACGCAGCATTCGGGCCCTCTAAAATGAGCGGTAAACGGCGCACCTGCCAATTGCATCCTGATGCATACGCGCGAGCACCACGCTCACCTGCAACTCCATCCGTAAACGCATTTCTGCGTTCAAACTGATGCCCCTGCATCTGGCACCCATCACCGCCCATCCACCAAAAACAAAAACCAAAATCATTAACGCCACTATCAAGCATAAATTTCATATTAATCACTTATTAAGTATTTTAATTACCACAAACTATCCAGAAAGTCATAAATTAAGACTTTATTTTCACAAAACACTTCAATCGATAACATCGATCAATAAACCATCTTCATTAATCTATTCATGTTTTATTAAGCCTAATGATTGCTTTCTATCGGCATCTGACCAAGTCCGATATCGAAAGCCTGAGCCGCATGTCCAACTCTCTCAATGCCCAGATTGCTCCGCGCCTCACCGGCCTGCGTGCGCCTTCTGCGAACCTGAACGCCCTGAAGGCGGTATTGGTGGCTGCGGTGAGCGGTCTTTCGCTCATGGCCTCATCACCCGGCTGGGCGCAGATTCCGTCCCCGGCAGCTACGCCGTCTTCTTCGGATGCAGACCAGCCCTTGCCCCCCGGCCTGACAGGTGCGGCATGGAACATCGCCAATCAGGCTTATGCGGCTTACACCCGCAAGGATTACAAGGAAGCCATCCGGCTGGTGCGGGAAGCGCAGCAGTTCCGCCCGGATTCGCCCCAGCTCTGGCTGCTGATGATGGATGCGCTGGAGGCAGATGGCCGTCTGGCGGAGTCCGTTGCGGTTGGCAATGAGGCCATCGCTGCCGGCGTGAGGGATGCCGGCCTGCAAGCCAAGCTGCGCAGCCAGAAGCGGCTGATGGCGCAGGCCCCTTCTCTTGCATCCAATCTGGCCCTGACTGCGAATAATCCCACCTTGGCCATCAAGGAGGCACGCGCCGCAGTCGCGCTGGTGCCGGATGACATCAGCTATCACATGCTGCTCATCTATGCCCTGATCGCCGACGGAAAGATCAATGAGGCCGAGAAGGCTGCTTCTGATGCTGTGGCACTGGACCCCGAAGCCTCCATGCCCAGGGTTCTGCGCGGCTATCTGCTCCAGCGCCAGGGCCAGAAGGCTGAGGCGAACACCGATTTCGATAGCGCCCTGAAGGATGAGATGCTGGGAGGCGAGAGCGAGCGTGACACCCGCATCATCATTGCGGATGCTGCCCTTGCGGCTGGCGACCCCAATCGCGCGCTGGCCGTGCTTGAGCCGCTGGAACGGCTGAGCGACCCCGGCGTATCGATCCGCCGTGAGGCCGCAGAGGCACAGATTCGCGATCCCAATCTGCTGAAGGCACAGGCGCAACAGGTGCTTCAGTCACCGTTTCGCCAGTGCGTGGATACGCCTTATGGACCGAGCTGCACGCTGGTGCCCGCAACCACCCCACCCGTTCCCGGCAGCGCAGACGCGCCTGGTGTGATGACCGCTCAGGCCGCTTTTGATGCCTATCGGGCCGGGCAGGATGCCCAGGCTGAAAAATTGATCCGGGAGGCCATTCGGCTCAATCCGAAGGATGCGGTCTGGCAGCGTCTGCTGCTCGATATTCTGGAACGCTCGGGCAAGTTCAACCAGATCGATGCCACCCTGAAGCAGGCGATCGAGCAGACCGGGAACGACCCCTCCCTCGTGGCCCTGCGCGACCAGCGCCGGCTCATGTCTTCCGTGGCTCAGGCTATTCAGGCGCTTGAAGGCGGCCAGACCGCGCAGGCGCTGGAGATTGCGAAGAAAGCCGTTTCCGCGACCCCGGCCTCCATGCCGTTCCGCATTTTGCTCATCCAGTCGCTGCTCGCCGCGAACCAGCCACAGGCAGCCTTCGAGGCCACGCAGGAGGCCTTGAAGCAGGATCCTGCCGACAGGCGCGCGCGCATCCTACTGGCATCCCAGTTGCAGAAGCAGGGCAAGGTGGCGGAAGCCGCCAAGGAATTCGCACAGGTGCTCAAGGCGAGTGACCTGACCGATGTCGAGGCCCTGAATTATCGGCTGATCGCCGCCAATGCCGCTATCGCGCAGGGCGATGGCGCGGAAGCGCTGGCCCTGCTGGCGCCGCTGAAGGCCGGCGACAATGACGATGTGAAGGCCTATCGGCAGCTGGCCGAGCGGTTGGAGCGCGGTGAAACCGTGCGGACGACGGCTCTCGTTGCACCCAGCATCCTGTGCCAGCCTTCGGCCTATGGCATTGTGTGCGGTGTCTATTTCGGTGCGGCAGGTGTGCGTGGCGCACCCGGCTTTGAAGAAGCGAATGCCGGCTTCATCGCCATGAACAATCGTGACTTCCGCCGCGCTGTCGTGCTGGCCCGCAAGGCTGTTGCGCTTGACCCAGCGAATGCCGGCTATCGCCAGCTTCTGGCGAGCGCCCTGATCGGGGTGGGTCAGTTTGGGGAAGCTGAGCGGATTCTCAATCAGCTCCTCGCCCGCACGCCGAAAGATGCAGCCCTGTTGATGCAACGCGGCAGCCTGCGCCAGCAAACCGGCCAGTATGCCGCTGCCATCCGCGATTTCCGCGCAGCCATCGCCACCGGCAAGCTTCCGCGGGAACAGGCGCGCATGGCGCATCTCTCGGTGGCGGATGCCGCTCTTCAGGCCAAGGATCCGGAGCTGGCCATCGCAACATTGCAGGCGATGGGCCCGGCCGAACGCGATTATGGCGTGCAGTCCCGCCTTGGCTATGCATGGCTGGCGCTGGAAAACCGCGAGGAAGCCCTGCACGCCTTTGAGCTGGCCGCGCGTGCCGCCACCGACAGGACCGAGCGGAACGCCATGCTGGCGGCACGCATCAATGTTCTGGTGGCGATGAACCGGCAGCCGGAAGCCCTGGCCCTGTTTCAGGAAGCCAATCAGCGCGGCGACCTGCGCGGCATGAACACGGTGGATCTTGCCGTGATGGCCGCTCAGGCTGGTGAGGATGAACTGGCATTCCAGCTGTTCTCGCAGGCCAATGACAAATGGCAACTGCGCGGCACCAATCTCATCAACGCCGCCTATAATGCGCGACGCACCTTCCACAATGAGAAGGCCGTCGATTATCTGAAAACAGCGATCGACGAACACCGTGACGGCAAGCTGGAACTGGACCCGCAATATCTGTTCGGCCTGCGCCGCGAGGTGGAAACGCTGACGCGCCAGTGGGGTGCTTATCTGTCGGTGAATTACGGCTCGGCGGGCGTTGCCCCAAACTCGAACCTCATCGGCCCCACCAATCTTGGTGGCAAGCGCACCGTCTCAATTGGCGCGGAAATCTACTGGCGTCCGCCTCATATCGGCTACCGGGATGGCGCGATCTTCGACGTGTTCGCCCGCGGCTTCATGAGCGCCTATGACGAGAACAGCGATGTTACCGGCGCGGATTCCTTCCAGCCGAGCGTCGGCGTGCGCTGGAAGCCGATCAAGGACCAGAATCTGGTCTTTGAAGCCTCCTATCTGTTCCCCGTCAGCAAGTTCTCACGCGAGGACTGGCTGCTGCGTGTCGGCTATTCCAAGGGCGAGGGCGGCGATCTGCGCGTGGATGTGCCCGAGTGGGAGAACTGGGCGATTTATGGTGATTTCGCCTATTTCCTTATGACACCGCAGACGATCGCGACCTTCGACGCACGCTATGGCCGCTCCTATCGTCTCGATCCCATCAGCAACCGGCTCGTGGCCACGGCCTTCCTCGGCTTCGGCGGCAGTTATGACACCGGCTTTGAAACCCCATTTGCTCTTGGCATCGGGCCGGGGGTGAACTTGAGATACTGGTTCAATGAGGACGAATACACCGCACCGCGCTCCTATCTGGACATGACGGCGCAGTATCGCCTCAAGCTGACCGGCGATGATCGCGCGGAAGGTCTCTTCGCCAGTGCGTTCCTCTCTTACTGAGGCAACCGGGTGGCACAGATGCCCCTGGCTGAGGCCCATAGCAATAAAAAGGCCCGGTGGAGATCACTCCACCGGGCCTTTTGTATTCAAATGCGACGAAGCTCCCTCACATCGGGGCCTGTCCACTGGTTGAAGCTGGCGCAGGAGCACGTACCTGCGCACCGGCGGTATCTGGAACATTGGCGGGGGGAACAGGAGCAGGCTCTGCCCCCGGAGCAGCCGGTGCGGCAGGTACAGCTGCCGGCTGCGGGC
>JAUCBT010000009.1:0-541146 GCA_034676685.1 Xanthobacter sp.
GCGCCGATGCGCCCGTCCAGCCCAATGCCGCGGGCCACCTCCTGCACGTTCGCGCCAACCTTTTCGCATAGGTCCGCGATCTCGTTGATATAGGTGATCTTCATCGCCAGAAAGGCATTGGCGGCATATTTGATGAGCTCAGAGGTGCGCCGCGTGGTGAAGAGAAACGGTGCCTGATTGAGATAAAGCGGACGATAGACCTCGCCCATCACTTCGCGGGCGCGCTCATCATCAAGGCCAACCACGATCCGGTCCGGGCGCTTGAAGTCCTCGATCGCCGCGCCTTCGCGGAGGAATTCGGGGTTTGAAACTACGGCGACATCTGCATCCGGGTTGGTCTCTCGGATGATGCGCTCCACCTCATCGCCGGTCCCCACCGGAACCGTGGATTTGGTGACGACAACCGTAAACCCCTGCACGGCTTGTGCGATCTCACGCGCCGCGGCATGGACATAGGACAGGTCTGCATGCCCATCCCCGCGCCGGGAAGGGGTGCCGACGGCGATGAAAACCACATCACTGGCTGCGACGCCGGCCTTGAGGTCCGTGGTGAAGGACAGGCGCCCCGCCTTCACATTGGTCTGCACCAGTGCTTCAAGGCCCGGCTCATAGATCGGGATTTGTCCCGCCTCAAGGGCTGCGATCTTGGCTTCATCCTTGTCCATGCAGATGACGTCATGGCCGAAATCGGCGAAGCACACGCCGGAGACAAGCCCCACATAGCCAGAACCAATCATCATGATGCGCATATGCAGACCTCTGGCAGCGTGGAGCTTTATCGGGGTGGGCAGGGCGGAAACTAGGCGCTTTGTTTTGCCCTGCCAAGCACCTGTTTGCCGGGCACCATCGGCCACTCCCATGAATGCCGTATGTCATGGACTGTGGGGATATTTCAGGAGATGGATTGCACGCCCTGCACGGCCGAGTACCCGCCCGCGCGTGATGCAGGGGCCCTGAGCCGGGAGTGGGTGGCGTTGCGTAGATGGTTCTGGAATACGGCAGGCCTGTGATAAGGTTTTCGTCAGGATATCTTCTGCACGTACATGGCGGAGGAACCGTTCACCGCCACAGCAGGGGCAAGTGCTGCCAGCCCAACATGTTGCCCCACGGTCGTATCGTTTACGCCGCGCGTCAGAACCTGAATTCGGGAGCCATCAGGCGCACGCACCACATAGGTGATGGCATAGCCGTGGAAAATCCGCTCGATCACCTCAAAACTCGGGCGATCTGCGGCCAGTGGCAGAATCTCCAATGCTTCCGGCCGCAGTGATAGCATCACAGAGCCCTCGCTTGGTTCAGCCAGGCCGATTTCGCCCAAGGGTGTTTGGGCTGTGAGGCCCTTGGCTGTTGCGGGCAGCAGGTTGGTCGCCCCCAGAAAGCCGGCAACAAAGGCGCTGCGCGGATGGGCATAGACCACCTCTGGTGCACCTGTCTGTTCCAGCCGTCCGGCATTCAGCACGGTGATGCGATCCGCAAACGAGAGGGCCTCCTCCCGGTCATGGGTCACGAATAGCACGGCAATGCCGCTGCCCTTCAGCAGGCTGCGAATATCTCGTCGCGCGGCTTCACGCAGGGAGGCATCGAGATTGGAGAAAGGTTCATCCAGCAGCAGCAGGCCGGGGCGGGCGGCCAGAGAGCGGGCCAGCGCCACGCGCTGCTGTTGCCCGCCTGAAAGCTCTGCCGGAAAACGCTGTTCCAGCCCGCTCAGTTGCAGCATGGCCATGTGCTCGCCCACGCGCACGGCCCGTTCGGCGCGCGGCAGGCGGTTCAGGCCAAAGCCGATATTGGCTTCCACCGTGAGATGCGGGAACAGGGCATAATCCTGAAACACGATGCCGATGTCCCGCGCCTCCGGCTTCAGGTGGCCGATGGGCTGGCCGCGCATTCTGATTTCACCGCCATCAGGCGTCTCGAAACCCGAGACAAGCCGCAGCAGGGTGGACTTGCCGCAACCGGACGGGCCGATGAGCGCGTGAATCTCTCCATCCGCAATGTCGATGGAGACGCCATCCACTGCGCGGGTTGCGCCGAAGCATTTGGTGAGGGCGGAGAGCGACAGCAGAGACATGCGGGATCAACGATTTTGGCGGCTACGGCCGGAGTTGGAGAGCACAAGGCCGATGAACAGGCCGGAGAACAGAATCATCAGTCCTGCATAAGGCGCGGCATCATAAAGGGCGCCTTCATTGGTGCGGGAGAAGACGCTCATGGCCAGCGTATGGGTGCCAGTGGGTGAGAGCAGCAGCGTGATGGGCAGTTCTTTCGCCGCCACCATGAAGGCAAGAAGCCCGCCGGCGATGAGCGCGCGCAGCAATTGTGGGAGAGTCACACGGGTGAAGGCTTCCAGAGGGCCACAGCCCAACGCACGGGCGGCTTCTTCCACGCGCGGGCCCAGTTGCAGCAGCCGCGCCCGTGCCGGGCCAATCGCCAGCGCCAGAAAATGCAGGGCCAGTGTGGCGATGAGGAGAGCAAGGCTCTGATACAGCGAAGGCACTACAGAGAGCGAGAAGAACGCCATGGCCAGTGCGAAGGGCAGGGCCGGCACGGCATATCCCAGATACACCATGCGCTCTGAGAGGAAAGAGAGGCGGCCGGGATAGCGCGAACTCATAAGCGCCACCGGCAAGGCGGCCGCCATGGCAATGAGTGCGACCGGCCCGGCGATCATTAGGGTTTGAACTGCCGAATGGCCGATGGCCATCCAGTCGATCGTTTCCGGCGTGCGTAGAAGCCAGAAGATGATGACCCCGAACGGAACGCCCAGAGAGGCCAGAAGCACCAGTGTCACAAATGCGATGGCGGGCAGCAGCATTCGCCCCAGCGGTCGGCGTGGCACAGAGCGGGTTGCTCCGGTGCCGGAACGCGAAAGCCGCACACCGCGCACGGCCCATGCCTCCATCACCAGAAATGAGGCGGCCAGCGCCATCAGCATCAGTGAAAGCCAGGCGGCATAATAGACCTCAAAGGCCCCAGCATACTGGTTGTAGATGGCCGATGAAAATACATCGAAGCGCATCAGTGCGATCGCGCCATAATCGCCCACTGTGTAGAGGGCGATCACCAGCCAGCCGGAGAGAAAAGCCGGTTTGAGATGAGGCAGTACCACGTTGATGAAAACAGAACAGGGAGAACGGCCAAGGCTGCGGGCGCTTTCCTCCAGCGCCGGATCGAGCGATGAGAGGGCCGCGCGCAGGTTCAGAAAGAGATACGGGAAGACATAAAGCCCCAGCGCCAGGGTCGCACCCGTGAGCCCTTCTAGGCGCGGCAGGCGCAGGCCGAAGAACACATTCAGCGGGCCATAATAACCGGAGAGGCCAATGAGCGCATAGGCCATGACATAGCCGGGAATGGCCAGTGGCAGGGTGAACAGTGCGGAAAAAAGCCCCGGCAGCGGAATGCGATATCGCGTGACCAGAAGCGCAAGCGGCAGGGCGATGGCGGTGGACAGGGCCACAACGCACACCACCAGCGCCAGCGTATTGCCAAGCAGAAGCGCTGTCGCCGGGCGCCAGACCAGAAATACCAGTTCGCTCCACTCCACATTGGAGGCGCGCACCAGCAGATAGATGAGGGGAATAAGCATAGCTCCCCCGGCCACGAAGGCCGGAAGAGCCAGCAGCAGCGGGGGGCGGCCCCCGCTGGAATTTCGGATCAGTGCCATGGGTGGCGGATCAGAGCAGACCCTGCTCGGTCAGCAGCTTCTTGGTGCCATCCGTGTCAGCTAGGGCATCCTGCTTCACGTCCGGAGCAACAGCCTGCGGGTTCGCAACTGCGCCAAGGGCGGGGTTGGGGATCACACCCTTGACCACCGGATATTCACCAACGGTGGACACGAAATACTGCTGGGCCGCCGGGGAGAGCAGATATTCCACGAACTTGGTGGCATCAGCCTTGTCGTCGGAGGCCTTGATGATACCCACGCCCGAGACGAACAGCAGGTTGCCGACATCGCCCTTCTCGAAGAAGGCCTGCTCGACCGGGAACTTGGCATCACGGCCCTTGAAGCGCGGCAGGTAATAGTTGTTCACCAGCGCGGCGTCGATCTCGCCATCAGCGATGGCCTGGATCAGAGCGGTATTGTTGGAATAGGTGCGCGCACCGTTATCCTTCAGACCCTTCACGAAGGCGCGGGCCTTTTCCTCGCCGTCCTTCTCACGCATGGCGGTGATGAAGGCCTGGAAAGAGGCGTTCTTGGGCGCGAAACCGATCTTGCCCTTCCACTCGGGCTTGTTGATGTCATAAACCGACTTTGGCAGGGCTTCTGCCTTTACGCGCTCGCTGGAGTAAGCCAGCGTGCGGGCGCGGGCAGAGGTGCCGACCCAGTTCTTGGCGTGGTCGCGATAGGCGTCGATCTGCTCGGCGAAGACGCCATCGGGCAGAACTTCGAGCAGGTCGGTGGTGGAGCCGAGCGCGCCGGCATCCTGCGCAATAAAGACATCGGCCGGGCTCTTGGCGCCTTCTTCACGCAGCAGGGCGGCGAGTTCGGCGGTGGAACCGTAGCGGGCCTTGGTCTTGATGCCGCTTTGTTCTTCGAACTGCTTGATGATCGGGGCCATGAAGCTCTCGCCACGGCCGGAATAGATCACAAGATCATCAGCCATGGCCGGCAGCGCAAGCGCCAGGCTGGAGAGAGCCAGCAAAGATGCACGCAGGGTCTTCTTCATGAAACACTCCATCCGCTCGACATTTCGGGCGTAGTCGGCGCAAGTCCCATCCCCCAGGGCTCAGGCCGAAATATTATTTATTGTCGAGCATGTGCTGTTGTAATGCAGCCCGAAAAAAGAGCCCTTCTTCTAGCCGAAAAGTTGACTCTACGAAATGAGTTTCCCCCTGAGTGGTGGGAACAACTCAAACTTTAGAATGTATATAATTCGTAGATAGGTGTTTTGTTGGCAATGTTGGATGCTGGCGCCTCTGGCCGTTGAAGCGCCAGCATGTATCTTCTACTTGCCAAGGAAGACCGGCTTGCGCTTTTCAAGGAAAGCCTCGATGCCTTCTTTATAATCCGCGCTGTTATAGATCTCGCGGCGCATGCCCTGGAGGCGCTCAAACACCTGTGTGGCGACAGGCTGGTAATCGCTGAGCACGCGCAACTGCTCCTTCACCACGGCAATGGCGAGCGGAGCCTTGGTGGCCATGAGTTCAGCGAAGGCGTGGGTATGCTCTTCCAGTTCATCGGCGGGCACGAGATGGTTGATGATGCCCCAGCGTTCCGCTTCCTGCGCCTTGATGGGCGCGGCTGAGAAGAACATTTCCTTGATCAGGTTCAGCGGCAGGCGGTTCATGCAATGCAGCAGGCCGGAGGTGTTATAGGGCAGGCCCAGATTGGCGGGTGTGATGGCGAAACTGGAGGTTTCATCCGCGAAAATCATGTCGCAGGAGAGCACGAGGTCAAACGCGCCGCCCCACACCGTACCCTGCACCATCGCTATGATCGGGCCAGGATAACAGCGCACGGCGCGCAGGGCCTGTTCCAGTGGGTCGTTGTAACCAAGCGGGTCCTTGCCGCTCTTGGGCAGTTCGCGGATGTCATGACCCGCAGACCACACCTTCATTCCTGAAGCCGCCCGCAGGATGACAACGCGCACCGAACGCGTGCGGAAATCCTCCAGAATGGTCATGAATGCATCAAGCAGGTCCTGGCTTAGTGCATTGCGCTTGGCTGCATTATTGAGGGTGATGGTACCCACATGGCCATCCACTGCCCCCGTCACGATGGGGGCGGCAGGGGTGTCGGGTGTCACAGTGGGCGCAACTGTTTCTGTCATGCTCATGTCCGTTCTCTACTTCGCGCCATCATTGCCAATGAACTGCTGGATGATCTGCGCCCGGTGCTGATCCAGTTCGGGCGGAGGGGCGAAACTGGTCGTATCGGGCTGTCCTGTCACCTTCACAGGGTTGCCGGCGACCTTGATGACCCCCGCGACAGGGTCATCCACGCTCACCACCATATTGCGCGCGTTGACCTGCGGATCAGCCATCATGTGCGGAATGTCATTGATGGGACCGCAGGGCACACCGCAGCTGTTCAGCGCATCCAGCCAGTGTGCGACGGTGTTGGTGGAGAGGGTTTTTTCCATCTCTGCTTCGAGAGCATCAATGTTCTCATGGCGCAGTTCGTTGGTGGTGAAACGCGGGTCAGTGACAAGGCCCGGCTCGTCAAGCGCCCTCGCCATCTGCGAAAACAGGTGGTCATTGCCGGCTGCGATGACGAGATAGGCGTCCGAAGCCTGAAAAGCCTGGAACGGGGCAATGGAAGGGTGGCGTGAGCCGAGTGGCCCGGGGATCTCGCCGGTCTTGTCATAGCTGGTGATGGCGTCTTCCATGATCGCCACCTGGCAATCCAGCATCGCAATGTCGATCTTGCTTCCCACGCCGGTAAAGGTGCGCCGGTAGAGTGCAGCATTGAGGCCGATGGCAAGGTAAAGACCGGCTGTGATGTCGCCCATGGAGATGCCGACACGGGTGGGCTTGCCTCCGGGATAGCCTGTCATGGAGATAATGCCGCCCATGGCCTGCACCACCATGTCATAGGCTGCGCGCTGGGAATAAGGCCCGTTATCGCCGAAGCCCGAGGCTGCCCCATAGATCAGGTGGGGGTAGCGCGCATGCAGCGTTTCCCAGCCATAGCCCAGCTTTTCCATGGTGCCGGGGCGGTAGTTCTCCACCACAACATCTGCTTTTTCGAGCAACTTCTCGAAAATGGCACGATCTTCTTCCGCCTTCAGGTTCAGCGCGATGCTTTCCTTGTTACAGTTGATCGCGGAGAAGTAGAGCGACTTGCCATTTGCAAAAGGGCCAAAGGCGCGGGAATCATCCCCGGTATGGGGCATTTCCACCTTGATGACGCGCGCGCCCATGTTGGCGAGGGTCATTGTTGTGAATGGCCCTGCCAGCACGCGGGAAAGATCAACAATCGTCACGCCTTCAAGCAGTGGCGTGGCCTGCGATCCGGTTGAGTTGTCCATCATCATTCCTGACGTCAAGGTGTGCTGCTGGAACGGGACTGCTCCTGCAGTATCTTGTTCACCGCGAGAAGCCACACACACTTGACCTCGGCGGGAGTGTCCTGTGCGTGGTTCTGAAAGACGAGGTATTGGACGTACGTATCAGCGCTTAGTGAAGGTTCTGCGTATAGACGAACTTGGGCATGCCCCAGTTGAAGCGTATCGCCAGCAGACGCAGGGTCAAGCCGATCAGCATCGAGCCTATCATCACCGCATCATGCGGCAACTGCAACCATTCTCCTGTCACATAAAGCGCGCCAGTGACGATGGAAACCGTGGCGTAGAGCTCTGCCCGGAACAGGAGGGGGACATCCGCACACAGGACATCGCGCAACACACCGCCCACGCATCCTGTAATCATGCCCGAGGCGATGACGATGATGACGGGCATGCCCATGGTGATGGCGATGTTGCAGCCGATGACTGTGAAGACCACAAGCCCGACCGCATCCAGAAACAGGAACAGATGCCGCAGGTGATGCATATAGCGGGCGATAAGGATGGTGAAGAGCGCCGCCCCACCCGTGATGAGCAGCAGATGGGGGTGTTCCACCCATGTCAGCGGATGGCGACCCAGCAGCACATCGCGGACGGAGCCGCCTCCAAGGGCGGTGACGCAGCCCAGAATATACACGCCCAGCCAGTCCATCTCGCGCCGTCCGGCGGCAAGGGCCGCGGTCATCGCTTCGGCGATAATCGCGATGATGTAGAAGACGTAGAACAGTAGTGCGGTATCCATTCCGCGCCCTCCGAACATGAAGCTGGCTGCTGCGCAGGCCTCAACGGCAAATCGCAGCGCTGAGATGCGCATAGCACAAGCCTGCTTGTGCGTTCCAGCCGTCTTGGCGCAACGGAATCTGATGTGGAGGGTCTTGATGCCGATGTCTGTGCCGGGAAGGTAAGGCTCGCCATATACGAGGCGCAATCAGGTCAGGTTGTGAACAGACACCACGTCTCGTCGTCCTGATGTCACCCGCGCATAGCCGTTCACCAAAATCAGACGGCCCCGGCGATGAGCCGGGGCCGTCAAGGTCAGACCAGACCAGTGGTGTAGTAGACCGTAATGGCGAAGAACACCGCCGCCGTCTTGATGAGGGTGATGGCGAAGATGTCCGGGTAAGACTGCTTGTGGGTCAACCCGGTCACGGCCAAAACGGTGATGACAGCGCCGTTCTGGGGCAGTGTATCCATGCCGCCAGAGGCCATCGCCACGATACGGTGCAACACCTCCATCGGGATGCCGGCGGCGGTGGCGGATTGTACGAAATGGTCCCCCAGTGCCGCAAGCGCGATGCTCATGCCGCCCGAAGCCGAGCCGGTAATGCCGGCCAGTGTGGAGACGCTGACTGCTGCGTTCACCAGCGGATTGGGAATGGAGACCAGCGCGTCCTTCACGATGAGGAAGCCCGGAAGGGTCGCGATGACCGCACCGAAACCATATTCGGAAGCGGTGTTGAGGCCAGCCAGCATCGCGCCGGAGACCGCCTGCTTGCTGCCATCGGCGATCTTCTGCGAGACCGTACTCCATGCCGTGATCAGGATGAAGATAATGCCGATCAGCAGCGCGCCCTGCACGGCCCAGATGCCGACAACGCTGTTGATGCTGGTGACCAACGGCTCCTTCATGCCCGGCATGGCGACGGTGTTGCTGGTGCCATACCAGACCGGAATCATGCGGGTGAAGATGAAGTTCGCGACACCGATCAGGATCAGCGGGGTGATGGCGAGAAGGGGGTTGGGCAGGTGGTCCTTGTCCACCGGGTCCGGCTCGTTCAGCAGCGGGCCATTGGCATAGCCCTCACCCTTGGCCACACAGCTGCGGCGGCGCCAGTTGAGATACAGAATGCCAACGATGAGGATGAAGATGGAGGAGACAATGCCCAGCGCCGGCGCGGCCCAGGTGGTGGTGCCGAAAAAGGTAGTGGGGATGATGTTCTGGATCTGCGGGGTACCGGGCAGCGCATCCATGGTGAAGGAGAATGCGCCAAGCGCGATCACGCCGGGGATAAGGCGCTTGGGAATGTTGTTCTGCCGGAACAGTTCGGCCGCGAACGGATAGACCGCAAACACCGCCACGAACAGCGAAACGCCGCCATAGGTGAGCAGGGCGCACACCACCACGATGACGAGAATGGCCTGATCTGCCCCGATCCAGCGGATGACGGCGGCCACGATGGCCTTGGAGAAGCCCGAAAGCTCAATCAGCTTGCCGAAGATGGCACCCAGCAGGAACACCGGGAAGTAGTTCTTCACGAACCCCACCATCGCCACCATGAAGGTGCCGCTGAACATGGGCGCGACACTGGAGGGGGAGGTCAACAGAACCGCAGCCAGGGCGGCCACCGGGGCCATGATGATGACGCTGTGCCCACGATAGGCGGCGAACATCAGCAATGCCAATGCCGCCAGGACGACGATCAGATCCATGGAGTCCCTCCGGGGAAGTTCTGAATATCAAGTATATGCATATTATTTCAGTACTTTATTCGTAAACGGGGTCGAATGATGCCGTCACGCTGTCTTGCTCAAGTTGCAGTCGTAGGGACTTGAAAACCTTACTATGTTATGACAGTTCGGTTGACTGCCAACAGATTTCGGCCGTTACATCTCCTGCATGCGCAACTTTATTTGTCGTTGAACAGCAGTTCAGCCTGAGCAGTTTCCACGATTATGAGGGGCAAACGACATTGGCGTGAGGCGTTCTCTCGTGGGGGGTGATTCCTGAGTGTGTATTGTGTCTCGCAAACATTTGGAAATATTTGCGCCCAGAAATACCTAGTTTGGCAATCGGATAGATAGGTATATTTACGTAACGGGATCTTGCGTGGGTGGTTCTATGAAGGGTGAATTGAGGGCCTGAAGTGCAGTGAGCATCTGCGCATGAATGCATGCGGGCGGGTGTGCATGATGTATACTTTGGGATGATTGTTTTTTATAAAAAAGCCCTCATAGGATGTTTTGGCACGGCTGTGACGCGTGACTGGATGCTATGGTTCGCATGAGTGTGGCTTCCAAGTTTGAGAAGCAAATGTAGCGGCTTCAGCTTTTGAGCCGTTATCAGAAGTGGTATGACTTCATTCGTGATTGTCTGGTGGAGTACCATCCTTAACCCGTCCAATATTGCCTGAATGGATGGTGGGAACCGCGCCAGCACTATCTCGGTATGGGCTTTCCTTCGACAGGATGAATGGCGCTGGCCATTTGTTCTCAATCAAAGTTTTGGGTTGGATCTTCCTGTGGTCGATTGCGGTGCATTGCCGCTCTTTGCTATTCGCTTTGCATCTTCTGGAACCAATTTGCCGTTTGTATTTCAAGCTTTGTCTATGGATGGTTAGTGCCCTTGTTTCTCTTGCGGGTGTTTTCGCCTGGACAAATTTGGGCCGATCGCACGCAAACTGGTTGGCGGTAGCATTTTTTCGGCTTTCCCCTCTTGTCGCCACGGGCTGCTCTAGATATCTGACCGGTGTATCAGGAGTTTATTGGGCTCTTCATTATACTCAAGCCGTATTTTCTTTCTTCTTTCGCGGGATATTCAGAGATCTTCGTAAAATTATGCGTCCTGATCTACTCACATAGCGGCAGTTCTGCCTATATTCTTCCGCTGCAATGGTTGTCGCATATGGCAGCCCTATCTTGCAGATGGGATTTGGGAATGTCGGATACACAATTCGGTTGGTTCTGTGTTCTGTTTGGATCTTGCGCTCGTCTCTCTCATATGCTTGAAACAGAGAAGGTTTATGTTCTGTGGGTCAAGGGGTGCCTGCGGTGGTGCATCTATCTGCTGTGCGTGCTCTCGTGTGCTGTTGCCTTGTGCCTTTCCTACGCTGTTCTCGTGGCGAAGAGGGTGATATGAAGGTTTTTACAAACACGAGTGATCGATATCGCCTTCATTCTGGGTGCAATTTGCTTCCTTTGCTCTCTCGGCTCCTTGTTCCGAAGTTTTTATATGTGCGCATTTTTCTTCACTTATGGTATGGCAGTGATTGCCCTCGCTTTCTCTCATATTCAGTAGGACTTGGCATCGTCAGTGCAAAATCCCATTGTTGGGGTGGGGGTGGATGCGGTGCTCAGTGGGTTATGGAATAATTTTTATCTATACCCACAAATTTTATCATACTACATTTTTCTATATCTATTTGTTTACTATCAATAGTTTATCACTTTATACGTGGAAGGGCGGAGCTCGCGGGTCTTTTCGTTGTTCTGCATGTTCATTCCGCTTTCGACAGGGATTGATTCCATATCCAGATATATATGGTGGCAGGCGCCTGTTCTTCTCGCTGGAGCGGAGTTTCTAAGCTTTTTCCTGTTCAGGCTCTCATCATTATCGAACGGGAAAAAATGGTTATATACAGGTGCATTCTTCGTATTCTGTCTGATGACAGTCGTTCAGGTTTTTATGGTTTTGTCATGGGTTGATGTTCGTGAGTATATGATATGAAGTATATGTTAGTTCTTGGCTATTAATGTCATATTATATATTCGTTTTGTATGTGGCGGTTTCGCCGAATGTTGGTGCTGATTATAGATCCTATTATATCACACGGGATTCTTGATGTTGCGCCGAAAGAAGTCGAGCGTCTGTCTTTTGTTGTCAGTCCTGTTCGAGAGCTTTCATAATAGTAAGCACTTGGTATTTGATGGCTGGCATATCGCGGAGAAAGATCGTCGCTGGGCAGAAAAGAAAAAACCCGCGCATCATCTTCCGTCTCACAGCGGATGATCTGAGGTCTTTGAAAGGCAGGTTGGGGCTGAAAATGACTGGGAATAGCCAATCAAAGTGGCCATATCCTTTCCTAAATGATGTCCTGTTGAAGGAGGGGGATCTCTCCAGATTGGATTTCCTTGAATTGCCTTTCAATGCGGAAATTCTGAAAGATACGAATGAAATCCGCTTTGAACTGGCTCAGTCGCAGGTTGCATCTGAATTGGATCGTAGAGTTATCTCAATATCTATTGAAGAAATACATCTGGATTGATGGGGGAGAGAAAATCATCTCAGTCGCCTGTCGAGAACAAGACCACGGACCATGCCATTCATACGTTTGGTGATGATGGGCCAGGTAATTTGTTCTGCCCATTTTGTTTGATGCCGGGTCTGCGCCTCAAGTGCTTTGTCATCTGCCAGCATGGCAGCTAGTCCATTCGCCAGAGCCTCGGCGCTAAAGCCTGGCAG
Source organism: Xanthobacter sp. (assembly GCA_034676685.1). Lineage (GTDB taxonomy): Bacteria > Pseudomonadota > Alphaproteobacteria > Rhizobiales > Xanthobacteraceae > Xanthobacter. Next base: position 12,184 of record JAUCBT010000009.1, read on the forward strand.
GGTTCGAACAATAGGACTGACATCATCGAAGACGGGCAAAGCTGTGCATGCGCATGGCACACCCGCCGCGATGGCGAGGCGTACATCTCTATCCACGCATGCCCGATCGGCCTGTGTTGGGAAGACGGCAATATCTGCGGCAGTTAGATAGGCCATCTGCTCATTTTCCGTCAGCAGTTTGTTCACCAGCGTGACATGAGCAGACAGTTCTTGAGCTGAAATGAGTTGGCGGCATGCTTCAAGTTCTGCGGCACTGTCTTCGCATTCTTCGTGCAGCATAAGCAGATGAAGGTTGGGGTGCGACTGGAGCAGCAGGTTGAGCGCTTCAATCATCTCCCACAGGCCTTTGTGTGGATGTGCAGGGCCACAAGTGGCCAGAACCCTGCGATTTTCCAGTCCTAGCGCACGACGTTGAGCGTGTCGGTCTCCCAGAAACGGCATGGGCAAGCCATAGGGCAGTAGAGTCACATTCTCCACTAAGCCAATATTTTTCAATATATTGAGGAAATAAGCCGAGTGCACGATAATGCGTGTGGCAGATGACAGACGCTTATAGTCTGCCTGGAATGCAGTTTTTTCGTCTGGTAGATTGTGGAGGAATATGAAGGCAGATATGCCGCGCCCCTCCAGTTCCTGTGTGATATCTGCGATATTTAAAATTGATATAGTGTAGTCACTTATATAAGCGGCATCTGTTGCATGATCTATTTCATGTGATTTTACAAAATCATATTCATCAAGCGTATTCGATCTGGAATTATAGGTAGAAACAGGGAGGCGTGGATTCCACGGTGCAAGCTTGCCTATTCTGGGCTGATGTAGAATGGCATCTTCCATTTGCTCCAGACTTTCCACGGCATCACGGGTTTTGCGCGTGACCGCACCCCAGTTATATGTGCTTTTCAGAAGAGCTTGCCCTTTCTTGACCCTAGCTGAGACGTCTTCTGGTGAAGCTTTGCGGACGGCTCGCAGGGCGGCAACCAGAGAAGCAACATCCGGCTCGGCCCAGACAGAGACGCTCATGCCCAGATGCGCACGGGAATAGGCAAAGCTGAAATCGCATAACCATGCGGTTTCAGGTGTACAGAAGTCTCTTTGGCCGCTGAATCCGGTTGTCACCACCGGTTTGCCATGTGCAAAGGCTTCCGCCATCGGCAGACCAAACCCTTCGCCCCGTGCCGGGCACACAACCGCATCGGCCGAAGCATAAAGCTGATGAATGCGCTCTTCGCTGATGTCAGCTTCAATCAGGGTGATGGGGGCATGGTTCGGGTATGCCGTTTTCAGGGATGCAATCTGTGTAGATACAGTATTAAACGCATTGGGAAAGGTCTTGATGACAAGCTTGACATCATCTTCATGCGTGAAACCCTGCGCCCAGGCTGCCAGCAACACATCCACGCCTTTGCGCGGATAGCAGGACGATATGTGAAGATAGCAGAAAGGACGATGCAGGAGGGGCGCAGCAGGCTCCATTTGTTGCGGCGGTTGGAAAATGCCGTTTCCAACCATGACAATGGGCACATGCACGCCATTGTCTCTCAGAACTTTCGTCACGAAATGGCTGGTGACGGTGATGAGATTGAGTGTGGCATTGAATGCCGCGACGTCCTGTGGTGGAAAGCCGCTTTCCTCCCACGCATAATTGGCCATCACACGGTTCAGGCCGCGCATGTCCAGAACGTGGGGCGGCCAGAGATTGCGGGTCACCACATCCGGCAGTGCAAGATGGGCGCTGCGCTGCCACATGGCTTCAACGCCGGGTTCATCCGCGAGGAAGGCTGGGTCTGGCGGGCGAGGGCCTTCGGCATCCACGCTGCACAGGGCAATGCTTTCACCCTGTCGCTCAAGCTCCTGCGCAAGGGAACGATTGACGATGGCAAGACTGAAGGAACTGTCAAACGGGCCTTCAATCCGCCATCCGCCAATATGTATCCGTCTCTCGGGTGATGGCTCAGGCTCATCGCCAAATACTGCAATGAGAGCATCTGGAGGCAGGGTTTCCAGATAGGCGCGTTGTTCGAGCACCATTCTGCGTCGTCGTGCGGGTTCTTCCACAATGGAGCGCAAATGCAGGGCCAGTTCTGCGGCGTCTTCACTTCCGGTCTTCACCACGGGCACATCTGCACCCATGGCGCGGTGCGGCCAAAGGGCGAGATGTGAGCAAAGATGTGCCGGCTCATCAGAGATCAGCAGTGTGGCCTGAGCCAGAAGGGCCCAGAGATCACCGGCCGCATTGGTTTCCTGATGGAGACGCAGGGGAACCGAAACCTGTTCTTGCAGTAATCGGAACGCATTTTGTACCTGCTGATGAGACGGCATGCGCCCAACATGCAGAATAAGCAGGTTGTCATTCGGGATGAGGCCATTATGGCGAAGAAGGTGTGGCGCAATGAAACGGCGGTGAATATCAGAGAATATCACTGTTTTTATTCAGTCTCTGGCTGTGCACATGATGAAGCAAGCGCCAATCATATAGGCTGATCCATGACTTCGGGTGCCGTGGTGGCGGGTCATCAAAGGCCTCACAAGCTTATGGTTGATCGTTCTTCTATGAGCCTCATGACCCCTCAAAAAAGCCTAGCTACGGGCCTCCAGGGCCCGGAGCAGTATACCCTCAGCATCATGGCTTCGAGCCAATGCGGCGCGGGCTGCACGGGCCTTGATGGCGTTGCTGGTGTCGCGCGCCATGTGTTCCGCCACATGCCGTATGCCCTGAGCATAGCGGGCGGGGGTGTGGCGCAGTTCCAGTTGAGCACGGCCTGCCGCGCCCACCTGCGCGCACAGGTTGCGGTCTTCCGCTATCCGCCGCATCAGGTTCTGAAGGGCCGCCTGCTCCTGCTCCAGCGGTATCTTGAAAACCGCTTCATCAGGCAGTGAGCCATACCAGCCCAGATCTGTCACGACCGCAGCGGCGGAAGCATTCCAGATGCGCAGTTGGCTGCCGGATGCCTCCCCCATGGTGGGAAAGCGCAGGTTGAACACCAGATGGGCTTCAGCCAGTTTTGCATCCAGCACAGGCTCTTCCACGAAACCATGTATCTTGACACGTTCGGCAATGCCGAGTTCCGCCGCGCGCCGCATCAGATAGGCCGGGTCCCAGACATTGCCCATGATGTCGAACTGCCAGTCCACCTCGTCCCGCAGCGGCGCGATGGCTTCCAGAACCTGCTCAAGCCTCCGGTTCAGGCCGATATAGCCAAACTGCACCAGCTTCAGCGGTCCATCCTGCACGCGCCGGGCGGAAGGCGCGGGGGTAGAGGGGCGGAAGGGCAGGTCCAGCAGATAGGCCGGAAGGCCAGAACGGTTTATTGACGCTTCATAGGCAGCGGGGGTGTGGGCCAGCACGGCGGCAGCCTTGTCCAGAGCGATCTCGAAGCCCGGTATCTGCATGGCCACGTCCAGCGGGCGGATGCGACCTGCCAGCATATCTTGCGCCAGTTCTCGTCCGCGCGCGCCATGCCAGCGCTCCATCTCGGCAATATAGGTATGCTGCGGAAAGCGATGATTGGTCATGCTTTCGAACAGCATTTCCTGAATCGCCAGATCATGCAGAACGATAACGGACGGCATGCGCCGCGCCAGCCGCAGCAGGCCGCTGTGGAACACCCAGGAATTGCCGATATGGATGAACAGCACATCCGGCCCACCAGGATTTTGCCCCGCGCGGGCAAAATTGGCCGGGGTCATGCGGTCCGGGTCCAGCCGGCGCACGTCGCAATGGCTTTCCAGGTTGCGGTCCCATGTGGGGGCATCGGTCCACAACACCAGATCGCACTGGTCCGCCAGTTCGGGCAGGATGCGCGCGGTGTAATGCGCGATGTCCGTTTCCGCCGGAGGCAGGGGTGAAATCCAGTGCACGCGGGGTTTGTTGCCCGCGCGTGTGAGGGGAGCGCTGGTGCGCAGGGGCATCAGGTCTTCTCCGCGAGGCGAGGCGCGGTGCGCGCGAGGTTGAGGAATGCCGTGCGCGAGCAGGGCAGCACGATGGGTGCGCTGCGTCCTGTTCCCACAAATGTTCCGCCGCCCGCCTGATAGGCGTGTAGCCGCAGCTGGCCGATGTTTTCCCGCTGGTTGGCCGGGTCCAGCAAGAGTTTGAATTCATGGGTTTCACCCGGCTGCACCACATCGGTGATGGGCTGGAACACATGCTGATGGCGCAACATGCCATCTTCATCCACCCATTCCGCAAGGATGCAGGTGGCATGGGGGCCGATGAAGTTCCACCACAGGGATGACTCGTTTGTGAGCCCCAGTCGCAGAAGGCCGGTTTCATCATCCCATGCACCGACATGGAAGGTGGCGGCCATGCGCTGGGCGTCGCCATAATAAAGGCGGGCGGGCGCGCCTGTCGGCGGGCTAGCTTTGCGGCCCAGATAGAAAATGGTCTCTCCCCGCAGGGCCAGATTGTCACCGCGCACGGCCAAGAGTTCTGCCGTGCCGGGATCAATATGGCGGTCATAGACATCGAAAGTCTGGAGCCGTGCGGTTTCAAACCCGGCCGCCTGCGCCAGTTCTGCCACCTCTGGCGGTGCATATTCACGGTTGTGGCGACCATAAACCCCGCCCGTGGGCACAAAAATGCCGAACGAATACGGAGCAATGCCGTTCAGCATTTTCCACACGCCCCGGTGGCTCACCACATTCGGGGTTGTCACCACCAGCCGTCCGCCCGGCTTCAGCACCCGCGCTGCTTCCGAGAAGAAGAAATAGGGGTCGAGCGCCAGATGCTCCAGAATCTCCATCGCGGTGACGGTATCGAAGCTCTCATCTGGGAAGGGCCAGCGGTCCCGCTCGGTATTGGCAGGAGAGAGGGTGATATCGAAGCCCGGATATTCAGCCGATCGGCTGCGCACCTGCTGGGCGTAGGGATAAGGGCCCTCCCACAGGCCGGTCATCTCAATGCCGGGATAGCGGTTTGCCAGCATCGCCTGAAAGACGAGAGGGGGAAAAACGCCGACATCCAGAACCTTCTGCGGAGCATCATCGCCGATCAGGTCCAGCGTTGCCAGAAAACGGGTCCAGTGTGTGCCCAGATAGGCGGCCAGTTCCGGGTTTATGGGCTTGTCCGCCTCGCCCATCAGACGCGGGAGTTCCTCCAGTTCATAAGCTTCAAGAACGTCTGAAACAGAAGCAAACGGGAAGTCTGATGGGGCTGAGGGGGGCGCGATGGCGGCTTCAAGCTCTGCCGTGGCTTTCTGCTGGGGGTCTACCTCCTCCGTGTTCCTCTCCTCCTGCACATCTTCAGGGGTGCGCGCAGCGGGGGGCAAGGAGACTGCGGCCGCCATGCTGCCCTTGGTCCCGGTCAACTGTTCTACAACATGGTCCCAGTTGATGTTCATGGCACGATAATGCGCGGATCCAGCCTGTCCCCACCGTTCGGCGGCGGCCTTGTCCTGCATCACCTGTTCGAATGCGGTGCCGAGATCTTCCGGAGTGGGGCGCACCACCAGCCCCTGCTGTTCATGAGTGATGAACTCAAGCGGCCCGCCGGCATCCGCCACGGTGATGACAGCCTTGCCCGCCAGCATCGCCTCAAGCGTGATGTAGCCATAGTCTTCATCCTGCGGCACGAATACCACGGCGCGCGCTTCTGCATAGTTGCGCAGCAGGGTGGCGTCATCCACCCGCCCCAGCCAGTCCACGCGCCCGGCCACGCCCAGTTCCTGCGCCAATGCGTGGAGCTGTTGCTGATAGGCCGGATTTTCCGCCACCCCTGCCACCACGAGGCGCACGCCGGGGGCCTGGGCCAGCCCTCGCAGAATCAGCTCCAGCCGCTTGGATGGATTGATGCGGCCGGGGGCGAAAATATAGTCGCCATAGCCGCCCTGAATCATGCGCTCCGCCTGCGGTGGCGGGTGATAGAGAGGCGTGGAACCGAGGCCGAGATAGGTGTTCAGCCGGGACGAGACATTGCGTGAATTGGTGAAGATGGGATGGGTGGTGGCTGCAAAAGCCGCGCGATCCTCCGACATGATAAGCTGGCGCAGGGCCTCGCCATCCGGGTCCTGCAACAGGTCGGAATTGCCGAGGCTCCACATGTCATAGGCCTGGCGGTGCTGGTGGATAATCCAGAACGCCTTGTTGGGATGTGGCGCGAGATAGGCCGGAAACTTCAGGCCGATCGTCAGGTCCACCGGCACGCCTTCAACCTCCGAGAGGTCGAGCATCTTGGCTGCGAGGATATGGCTGGCCAACACCTCGCCGGGATACCATTTGAAAGGCAGGGTGATTTCCACCGCTTCATGGCCATGCCGGTTCAGGGCCTCACACAAATTGGCCGCGTGCCGTTCCGCTCCGCCGGTGACGAAGGGAACCTGAGTGCGGAGAACGCCGATTCTCATAGTGCTCACTCCCCCGCCGGGCGGGTGCCGAGCACCGCGAGGTCTTGCGGGCCAAACAGCAGGCGCGCGAGTTCATTGCTGAAATCGGGCCGCGCCAGAAACTCACCCAGCCGCTCGTGCGGGTGCAGATGGCGAATCTCCACCGGGTCATAGCCGGCGGTATCGAACAGTGTGCCCAGCACCTGTTCCGGCATGGGCTTGATGTGGGTGGGGTCTGTATGGAAGGTCGTGGCGCCCACCAGCACATTGCGTGTGTTTGGGGTTTCAAACAGCAGCAGCCCACCCGGCGCCAGCACGCGCATGGCCTCACGCGTGATCCATGCCACCATGTCGAAGGGCAGATGCTCAACCAGATGGTGTGCTGTCAGCACTGAGAGGCTGTTGTCTTCCGCCTGTGCGAGAAAGGCGAGAGCATCGCCGAGTCGCACATCCAGCCCATCGCGCCGCGCTTCCTCGATCTGGACCGGGTTTGTATCGACGCCAAAAGCTGAAATGCCGGCCTTGCGCAGCAGGCCCAGCCATTCGCCGCGCCCACAGCCAATATCCATGGCCGGCTTGCCGTTTGTGCGAATCGAAGCCGCCTCTACATCCGGCAGATAGATGCGCAGACGGTTGGAAATCTCCTCCGGCGCACCGCGATAGCGATTCTCCAGCCGGTGATAGAAGCTGTCCTTGAAGGCGCGGAAGCCCTCGCTGTCATAGGGGGCAGGCGTGAATGCCGCGGGAGGGGTGGCGGCTGCGCCCTGCGCCGGCAGACCATGCAACATCACGAGGTCCAGACGGCGGCAGACATCGCTGATGGCCCGCGCTGCGGCGGCATCATTGGTTTTCAGCAGTTCGCGCATCACCTCGAATTGCTGGGCGTGGCGCTCATGCGCGCGCTCCAGTTGGGTGATGGACTGCCAGACCTGCTTCACATCATGGTTCAGATCACCCAACCCACCCTGCATGTCCCGCCGTATGTCATCCGCGAGGCCTTGAAACTGGTGGCGCGTATCATGGAGCGTCGTCATGCCCTGCTGTGCTGTGCGCAGGGCCTGCTTGGCCGTCTGTTCGGTGCGACCCAGCTTGAAGATAGCGGAGACATAGCGCACCAGTTGCTTGAGCGGATTCAATTTGGGCGTCCTCGTCTGTCCAGAAACGGGCATCTGGCTGAACTGGCATGTGCTGGGGGAAGTGGCTTGCGTGAGAGCGGGCGGCTGCGGCGGCAGGTGAAGCCGCTGCGCGATGCTGGGCACATGTTGCGCCACGATTCCCTCAGGCAATGAATCCGAAGGTGTTGTCATGCCGCGCTGTATCCGCTGCGCCAGAGGGAGGGATCTGCACGCATAACGCGCAGTTGGATGGGCTTCGTGATGCTGCCGGGCATCAGGCCATATGGTCTGGCATAACGAGCGATTGCTGTATGGAGTCGCGCCTCATCGCCGCCATATGGATTCATATGTCGCTTGGGTCTCTCGCTGGTCTGTTTCATGGGTCCTGAAGGCCTTCGGTGAGCCTGTTCGAGATGACTGGGCGCACGGGGCGCAGAAATTTTCCCTTTAAGCGTAACGCTCTGTTCCGTGGATACTGCGCTTTAACCCTATGAGGCTTCAGCGCCGCACCTATGCACGGACCATCTGCGGCTCTTGCATCCAGCCTCTGCCGGATGTCTGAGCCCATGCCATCAAGGGGCGCATTGGCGCTTGATCCACAGATGGTTTTTGATTGTGTAGCTCTGATTAAGTATCATTATGGTTGTATGGCGAAGTGGCGATTTGCTCAACCTTAGATTTTGATTTGTTAAGTGCGCAATTTATGGGTGTACAGCAACTGGGGTGTAGTGTATCCACTGTACGTCCCGATGCACCCAATCCGGTTTCCGGCGTGGAGTGGCGGGGCTGAAGTTCCATCACGTCAGCCGCTTCCCGGGCACGGGGGGTGCATCGTGTTCACTAAATGAGGTAAGAGATGGCTACCGCTGCTGAGCAGATTTCCCAGATTTACGTCGGCTACTTCAACCGCGCTCCCGATCCGGCCGGTCTTCAGTACTGGATCACCCAGCTGAACAACGGCATGCCGCTCGGCGAGATCGCCGACTACTTCGCCAACGAGCAGGAAACGCTGGATCTGTATCCTTACCTGCGCGAGCCGGCTCTGAACTCTGTTGATGGCTTCATCAACCAGATCTACGGCAACCTCTTCAACCGTCCGGCCGATGCCGCTGGTCTGGCCTTCTGGAAGGGCCAGCTTGAGAGCGGTGCGGTTTCCGAGGGCGAGTTCATTGCCGCCATCGCGAACGGCGCCACCGGCGAAGGCCGTCTGGTTCTCGACAACAAGGTCGCTGTCGGCGTGTACTTCGCCACCGAGCTGAGCCAGAACAATGTGGTGTGGGACGCAACCGCTCTCGACGCCGCCTATCAGGCTCTGGCTGGCGTGACGCTGGACCCGGCTTCCGTGATCGAAGCTCAGGCTGAGATCGACTCCTTCGTTGATACCGGTGCGTGGCCGGGCTGTGGGTGAGACGTTTGTTCTGACCGCTGGTAATCATACCTATATCGGTACGGGTGCAAACGACACTTTCCAGGGCGTTCTCGGCACTGGTGCAACCTTCACGCCTTTCGACCAGATTGATGGCGCTGCGGGCGAAAACACCTTCCAGATTGCTGTTCAGGGCCTTGCCGGCGTAACTCTGCCGCTTGCTACCGACATTTCCAATATCCAGACTGTAGAGATCGTTTCCGCTGCAGGTGTCGGGGTTGTCACTAATCTCACCACAGCTGCTTTCGGCGCGCAGGTGCAGGAGCTTTGGCAGATTGGAAATGCATCTGGCATCACGCTCTCTGCGAATGGCCAGACGGCCGGCTTTACCGATACTGCTGTCACGGCCGCTGGTCAGCCGATCACCGCTGCTCGTGGTGTATCTGATGCTACTGTGGCTCTTGACAATGTCACTGCGGCTGCGGTTGTGGAGTTCCAAGGCGTCAACAGCAGCCTGACGGATGTGACGGTTTCTGGCGCGGTTGCCGGCAATAACGGCGTCACCATCGATACGCTCGTCAATGCTGCTACCATTCAGGTTGATACCATCAATCTGGCTCTCACCAGCAATAGTGCTGTGACGCTGCAGACCGAGGCTGGCTCGGTTGCTACTGTGGACGCTTCTGAATCCACGGGTAACTTGACCATCAACACTGCTACTGCTCCATTGAACGGCAACACCGCCCTTACGGCTCTGGCAACTTTCAATGGTGGTTCCGGCAATGACGTGCTGACTGCCGGCAATAGTCTGCTGACTACAGCTGCTTTCGCTCTTGATGCTGGTGCTGGTAACGACACCATCAACTTCACTGTCACCCGTACGGTGGGTGAAAATGTCATCAGCTCGTCTCTGACGGGTGCTGAAGGCGCAGACGTGTTCAATCTCACGTCTGCAGCTGTAGCTGGTGGCAACCTCAGCACCGCATCCATCGCAAACAATGCTGCCCTCCAGAATAGCGTTCTGGAAATTACCGATTTCGGTAATGGTGCAGACCAGATCAGCCTTGTGCAGTATACTGGCCTTGCTGCTCAGACCAGCCAGGCGCTTGTTAATGCAGCTCTGGCCGCTCCGGCGGTGACCGACCTGCTGACCGCTGTAAATGCAGTGGCGAACATTGCTAGCGGAGCGGGCGATTGGGCCCTGTTCCAGTATCAGGATAATACCTATCTGTACGTAGATGCTGCTGGTGGAGCAACCAATGTTGGGGCCGGTGACGCCCTCATCCAGTTGACGGGTGTTGACCTGTCTGACCTCACGGTCGGCACCGGTGCTGCTGGCACCACCATCTACGCCTGATCCTTCGTGATCTCGCTTTAAGAAATGAGCCCCGCCGTGTTCGCACGGCGGGGTTTTTTATGCCGCCCGCCATGGCGATGACATAAAGCCGGGCTTGGTGGTGCGTACCTAAGATTGTATATTCATAGATACACACTTATAGATGGCACGCGCCCGTCATGCGGGCCGGGGAACAGCGCGGTCATTCATGCTCAATATGCGTTCACAGGGGCAGGGGGGCGTTCAGGCGCCCACGGCACTCGACAAGGCCCTGAAGCTGGCGAAGCCGGCTTTCGTTACGGCCATTGTCTTCTCATTCTTCATCAACCTGCTGGGCCTCACCGGCCCGCTCTACATGATGCAGGTGTATGACCGGGTGCTGGCCAGCCGGAATATCACCACGCTGGTGGTGCTCACCCTCATCATCGCCTTCCTCTATCTCATCTGGGCGGTGCTGGAATCACTGCGCTCCAAGGTGCTGGTGCGCGCGGGCGTGAAGTTTGACGAGGAAGCCAGCCCGGACATGTTCATGGCCGTGCAGCGCATCTCGCTGGTGAACCCCAATGCCGGCAGCGTGCAGGCGCTGCGCGACACCGATACGGTGCGCGAATTCTTCACGGGGCAGGGGCTTATCGCGCTGTGCGATGTGCCGTGGGTGCCCATCTACATCATCGTCGCCACCATGCTGCACCCCTATTTCGGGCTGCTGGCGGTTATCAGCTGCGTGTTCTCCGGCATTCTGGCCTTCGCCAATGACCGGGCGACCCGCACCTCGCTGAACAAGGCGACACAGGCGAACATTGCCGCCAACAATCAGGCCGTCACCACCTTCCGCAATGCAGAGGTGCTGCAGGCGATGGGCATGGTGGGCCAGCTGCGCAACCAGTGGCGCGCCAACCATGCCGGCGCGCTGGGCTGGCAGGCTGCGGCCTCGGACAAGGCCGGCATTCTGATGGCCGCCACCAAGTTCAACCGCGCTTTCGTGCAGAGCCTGGTGCTGGGGCTGGGGGCGTATCTCGCCATCACCGGCCAGATCTCGCCGGGTGTGATGATCGCGGCCTCCATCATCGTGGGGCGCTGCATTCAGCCGGTGGAAATGGCGATCGGCAACTGGAAGTCGCTGGTGAATATGCGCTCGGCATTCGATCGCGTGCAGAAGCTGCTGCACAATGTGCCGCCGCTCTCCGCCCGCGTGCGCCTGCCGCGCCCCAACGGCACCATCTCTGCCGAAGGCCTTGTGGTGCGTGCGCCGGGGCGTGAGGCGCCTGTGTTGCGTGGGGTTTCGTTTCAGGTGCCCTCGGGGCAGGTTCTGGGGGTCATCGGGCCCAGCGCGGCGGGCAAGTCCAGCCTTGCGCGGGCGCTGGTGGGTGTGTGGCCGGCCATTGGCGGTTGCGTGCGACTGGATGATTCCGACCTGCGCCACTGGGACCCGGACCAACTGGGCGAAAATCTCGGCTATCTGCCGCAGGATGTGGAGTTGTTCTCCGGCTCCATCGCCGAGAATATCTGCCGTTTCCGCAAGGGCGATGACGAGAAGATCATTGAAGCCGCGCAGATGGCGGGTGTGCATGAGATGATCCAGCATCTGCCGGATGGGTATAACACCCAGATCGGTGAGGGCGGGCAGGCGCTTTCCGGCGGCCAGCGCCAGCGTGTGGGCCTTGCCCGCGCCATTTACGGCATGCCCGCACTGGTTGTGCTGGATGAGCCGAATGCGAGCCTCGATTCCGCCGGTGAGCAGGCGCTGATGGATTGCGTGCGGCGTCTGCGTGAGGCCGGGCGCACGGTGGTGCTCATTACGCATAAGACCAACAGTCTCGCGCTGTGCGATCTCATCCTGCTGTTGAAGGATGGTGCCGTGCAGGCCTATGGGCTGCGCGATGAAGTGCTGGCACGGCTGATGAAGCCGCATGTGGTGCATTCCGCCGCCAGCCCGCAGCAGCCCGGCGCGCCTATGGCTCAACCCGCCTCGGGGCAGATGCAGCAGCCTATGCCGCAGCAGGCTTCTGCTATCGGCGCGGTTGCGCAACCTGCCATGGCAGTTGCGCAGGCCAGCCCGCGTACGACAGCACATGCCTCGTTCCAGTCATCCTTCCGGCCGGCCACGGCTGCCGCCGTCAACAGCACGCCTGCCGCCGCACCGGCAGAACCGCGCCTGACAGCAAGCGAGGCCTGATATGTCTGACGAGAAGGAAAACGGCCCGCAGGCTTTGGGGAAAATCGACATCAAGAAGATCACCCCGGAAGATCTGCTGAAAGAGCAGATTGCGGATGCAGCGGATGAAAAGCCCGCTGATGCGCCGCCCCAGCCTGTTGCAGATGACAAGGCGAAGGAAGAGGTGGCGCTGGCTGGTGATGCCCCGGCCCCGAGCAGCGATTTTCGCGCGGTAACTCTCACGGGCTATGCGGTTATCCTGTTCGCTTTTCTGGGGCTGGGTGGCTGGGCCGCCTTCGCTTCCGTGGACAGTGCTGTCATTGCGCCGGGTGTGATTTCGGTCGAGAGCAAGCGGCAGATGGTGCAGCATCTGGAAGGCGGGATCATCCGTGAGATCCATGTAAGGGAAGGCCAGCAGGTGAAGGGCGATGAGGTGCTTTTCCTCTTGGATGGCACCTCCGCCCAGGCCAGCCATGATACGGTGCGCGCCCAGCTTGATGCCGCTCTTGCATCCGAAGCCCGTCTGGTTTCCGAGCGTGATGGGGCAGATGAGATTATCTTCCCTAAAACCTTGCTGGATCGGGCAGACCAGCCCGCTGTGAAAGAGGTTCTGGCAGACCAGCGTGCTCAGTTCCGGGATCGCAAGGGCGCGATTGCTGGGCAGATCGAAATTCTGGAAAGCCGTGTCGGCCAGTTGCAGACCGAGATTGAGGGGCTGGCGCAGGAGAAGAAGTCTGCGGACATGCAGCTTCATTTCATTGATGATGAACTGGAGGGTGCCCGCTCCCTTGAATCCAAGGGATTGGTGACAAAGGCGCGTGTGTCATCGCTGGAGCGTGAGAAGGCGCGGCTATTCGGTATTGTTGGCCGCAATATTGCGGACAGCGCCAAGTCGCAGGGCAGCATCGGCGAGATGAAGATGCAGATCGGCCAGCTGAAGCAGCAGCGGGCCGAGGAGATTGGCGAGCAACTCGTCACGATCCGTCAGAAGATCAGTGATCTGCGTGAGCGTATGAATGTGGCGCAGGACACGCTGGAGCGGATCGAGATCCGTGCGCCGCGCGCAGGCACAGTGCAGAACATCAACGCCCGCATCTACACTGTGGGCGCTGTGGTGAGGCCTGGCGACACCATGCTGGAAATTGTGCCGGAGAATGAACCTCTGGTTGTTGATGGCCGGGTGCCGGTGCAGGATGTGGACCGCTTGAGCAATGGCTCTCAGGTGGAGGTGAAGTTGCCGAACTTTCACTCCCGCACGACCCCTCTCATTTTGGGCAAGCTGATGTCCATCTCGCATGATCGTCTCGTCGATGAGGCGACACATGAGCCGTACTATCTGGCGCGCGTGGCGATTACGGATACGGACATTCCGGCGGACCTGAAAGCGGCCCTGCGCCCAGGTATGCCTGCGGAAGTGGTGTTCAATACGGGAGAGCGCACGGTGCTGAATTATCTGGTGCGCCCGCTGACGGATGCATTGGGCCGTTCCATGCGCGAACGCTAGTTTTTACAGGCATCTGGGGTGTACAGTAACTCTTGTACTCTCCCCTAAGTTGTGCATAGTTGGCAGGAAGACGGATTGGGAAGGTGTTGAGGGTATCATGATTGGAAACAGCCAGCGTCGGCTCTCCGACGATGCACTTGAACTGCGCCGGGAAGCGGGTCGCTGGCTGAAGCAGCGTCGGGAAGAGCTTGGTCTTTCCCAGCGGGAGCTGGCAGCCCTCGTCGGCACCGAATATTATACCTTCATCTCGCAGCTCGAAACCGGGCGTGGTCGCATCCCGCCGGAGCGGTATCGCGTTTGGGCTGGCGCTCTACAGATGGATGCACGCGAGTTCGTTCGCATCATCCTGCGCTACTACGACACCCTGACCTATGAAATCCTGTTCGAGGATGGACAGGGTTCCGCCACTGCATCAGAGCGTGTGTGATTTTTTCCGGGAGTAGACAGGGTATGATTGGCAGTAATGTCATTTCCCTGTTCCGGCCACGTTCTGTTGATCGTGACTGGAACAATCAGGAACTTGCGGAATTCTACCGCGTGGAAAGCTCGCTCATCACAGTGGGCTTTCATGTGGACACGGAGCGTGGCCTCTCGGATGAGGGCGACCCTTGGTTCGTCTTCGTCGATGCGACCAGCGGTGATGTAATTGTGCATTGCGCACGGACAGATGGCGCATATCTGATCGCCAGCGCGGCCTTTGAAGGTGTTTTGCGCGGGGTGGATTTTCGCGCTCTGGTTGAGTCCTTTCTTGATCGCCAGCCTCTTGCGCTGCCCAGGATCGAGACGCCCGAGCAGAGGAACAATATCCATCTTCACCCCAGCGCCTTCCTCGTGGCTCTGGTCGCGACAGCCTTCTTCAAACTCTCCAGCACCAGTGCTGAGGCGGCTGTTCTGGGTGATGGAGATGGCGGGCATGACCCCTACGGAACGGACGCTGATGGCGCTTCGGACCGTCTCGGCATGGAACTGGACAAGCGTCAGTCTCTGGTCGTTCTCGCGGCGGTTGCAGTCGTTACGGGTCAGGCGATTTCGGATGTTACGGATGTTTCCGGAATGGGTGCCAGCGCGCGGTTCCTGAGCGACAGTGATGCTCCGGTTGAAGGCCGTAGCGGCGCTAGCGCCACTCTGCCGACCTTCGTAGAAAAAGCCGATGGCCCTCGCCTTACCGATCCCATCAATGGCATTGTGGTTGAGGAGCCAGAGCCCTTGTCCTCATCGGATACCGGATCGGGTTCAATTTTCAGCGCTGTTCTGGCGGATGTCTTGTTTGGAGATGCTCCTCTCGATTTGAGTGCAGTAGAGCTGAAAGCAGGTGGGGGCGTTGTTTCTGAAGGTGGCGGTTCGGGGTTGGCTCTTGCATCGCTGGGGCAGGCGCTTCTGGATTTCAGCGGTAGTGCGCTGGATATGTCCAGTATGGGGCATGCTGTCAGAAATCTAAGCCATCACAGCATGTCATCGACTGCTGAAGAAACCAGAAAGGCTGATACAGACTCTTTGTCTCTGACCTCGATCCCGGCCTCTGAAACCTCTGCGCGGACTGTTACGCCGGCGGTCCAGTTCTTGGATGCACAGGGGCTTGAACGGGGGGATGGCCTATCATCGGGTGGGCAGGTCTCCACAACCATGCCGCAGCCTGGGAAGGAAGTGCCTCCTGCAGATGAGCAGCCCTATATCCCGCCCGAGACAACCTCTGGCATTGATCTTCAGCGGTTGCTTCATTCCGTGGCGGGTGAGCTTGATGTGAAGGTTGGGCAGGTGCGGATTGATGGAGAGGTCCGCACTTATGACGATGATGCGCGCGCACTGATCTTGGATTTCGTGCAACAGGAAGATGACCGGCGGACATTCTCCTCAGGTCATGATCTCATTGTTTATGACTCCAGGCTATCGGATGTCGATGAGAAAAATATCAGCTTTGTAACCTGGACGCTGGATAATGGGGCGACGATCAGCCTTCTGGGTGTCATTGATTACGACCAGGTGGCGGCCTGATCTATCTGGCTAGATTACAAGAGAGCGGAGTACCTGGTGGTGTGCTCCGCTCTTCTTTATTCTGCGCGCTTCAGGCTGGAGGTAGCAGCAAAAGGTCCGTGTGAGGAGATGCTTCTGGCGTTTCCTGCGCAAGAAAATGATGGAACATGTTGTCCATCTGATCTTGATCCAGCATCACAAGAGACTTCTGCTTCAGGGATGCTCTGAGATCATAAACCCGTCTTCCGGATGCATTGAGTTCTGAGCGAAGCAGCTCATACCCTCCGGACCGGTTCAGGCCATAGGGCCAGAATTCACAAACGATTGGCGCGGGAGATGCCAATAGGGCTCTGCCGCCTCCAAAAACATATCCTTCATGCCCCTGTGTATCGACCCAGACAAGGCCGATATTATCAATTTCAATATTTGTATTGTTGATAATATTATCAACTTTCTCTTTTACAATGTCCTTGATAAGCCAGTTCTGTTCAGCATGAATGTTCTCTTGTGAGGTCTGGTGAGACATGACGCGGTTGTCACCGAAATTGTCTGGAGATGTCTCAAGCCGACCGGACCCCGCTGTTTCAGACGCTGCGGCGCAAATATTTATACAGCGTGAGTCAATGTCATTCATAATCTGGTTTATACGCAGAAGTTTGAAATTATCAGGGTCTGGTTCGATGCACAGGGCACGCTGAAATCCATTCTTCAATGCGAAAATGGTATGTGTGCCAATATTCGCGCCAATATCTATGAATATTGATTTATTAATGTTGATATTATTTTCGTGTAAGAATTTGATTGTTTCATCGATATGGGATTCTTCAAATGATCCCGTGAGGCGAATGGACTCACCAATGATCATGTCCTGATTGTTGGTAATCATGCACCCATGAACTGTTTTGGTGATGCTGTATGGGGCATTTGAAGTGTTGGATTTAGTTGTATACTGTTCAAATCCGTCCCGGTCTTGTTCATCTCTGTTTCTGAGAAGAGACAGGGCCAAATCGAGTTTTGAAGTCATCTCCATCTGGTTCTGCAAAGCAGTGTTCACCGACATGTTCAGCGTGTCCAGTTGCGAGACTTTTGATGAGTTCATTGCTTTGCGGACCAGCTTCGAGAGACGTGACATCGAGAGATTCCGACTGAATTGTGGAGCTGTGAACATTCCCGTCTGAGCGGGTATGAGGGCTGAAACCCGGCTCTATGAAAGGAATATGGCCGCATCCAGAATACGATATTCCCTTATATGGTGTAAAATTCACATCTGCAATCAAATGGATATTCGTTATATTTTACAACATATTGCGCGGATCCACCGAAGGCAGATGCTCGCCCCTGAAATAGCCATAGACGCCACTATGATTTCGGGATTGAAGTGGTGCCAGACCTCGTCAGAGGCGCTTGGCTATCGCTCCCGCATGCAATTCGCGGTCTGCGAAACGAGGTTCAGTTTTGGTTGGAAATTGGGTTGTATTTTTTATCATTGTTTATTTTAGGTTGTAATCCCTCAAGTTCATACTTAAGACGTGAAATGATACCCCTCCCTGCAAAGGGGGGAAGTATGTGGGTTGGTGCGGTCTGATGACTGGTTTGCGGCAAACCGCCTGCGTGATGGGTGACGGCGAAATGGCATTGTTCCGGCATCTTGGGCAAAGCAGGCGTGAGGCGCGCGAGCGGCCGATTCCGCCGCGCTATCAGGGCCTGTATCGCGCGCCCATTGAGCGTGATGCGGTGGCGCTTTGGGGGTTTCTGCAATCCCAGATTGGCATTGGTTCTTCCGCGCGCGGCTACGCCCGTTTGCTGCGCCGCTCCATGCCGGGGGTGCAGTGCCATGCGATGGCGCTGCCGGGGCGTGATGGCGTGTGTTTTCCAGCAGATGAGCCAAGGCAGCGGGCCGGGCGCAATATTGTGGTGCTGAACCCGCCGGAGTTGCTCAACGGCAATCTGTTTTTTCCATCAGACCTGATGCGCGGCACCCATGTCATTGGCTACTGGGCCTGGGAACTACCCGATCTGCCGGCGGCCTGGCGGCCGGCTTTCGATCTGGTGAATGAGGTCTGGACCTGTTCGGAATTCGCCGCTCGTGCCTTTAGCCGTGCATCGCGCAAGACCGTGCGCGTTCTTCCCCATGTAGTCGAAGACTGGGCGCACCTTCCTCGTTCGGAGGCACGCACCCGGCTGGGGCTTGGAACCGGAGACGATTTTATTTTTCTGAGTGTGTTTGATTTTTCATCCACCCTGAAGCGGAAAAACCCGCTGGGGGTGATCGCGGCTTTCCGTGCAGCTTTCGGCGATGGGCCGGAGGGGCCATTGCTGGTGATGAAATATCACAGCGGTGAGCAGTTCGCGCAGGATGAGGCGCTCGTGCTGGCGGCAGCGGCCCCTTGTCCGCGCATCCGCATGCTCTCGGGTGTGCTGTCGCAGGATGAGATGGGCGCGCTGTTCGACGCCGCGAATTGTTTCGTGTCCCTTCATCGCTCTGAAGGGTTCGGACTGAATATCGCTGAGGCGATGATCGCGGGCGTACCGGTCATCTGCACCGGCTATTCCGGCAATATGGATTTCACGCGGCCGGATAACACCCTGCTGGTGGACTGGAAGCCCGTGGCGCTGCGCGCCGGGGAGTATTTCGGGTGGCAGGGACAGACATGGGCTGAGCCCAGCATCGCCTATGCCAGTGCCGCCATGCATCATGTCATGAACCATCCTGCCGATACGCAGGATTTGGCCACGCACGCCCGTGCGGATATCTTGCGCATGTTCAGTCCTGAGGCGATCAGCAGCCGGATGATGGATTTGCTGCGTGAGTCTGAGCCTCAAACGGTTGAGGAAAATGGCCTTTGGGGCCGGTTGGGGACCAGATTTGGGTGGCGGGCTGGAGATGGACATGCGCCGGGACATTCGTCTCATCGGCTGGATCATCTGGCGGGGCCATAAGCGTGCGATGACCGCCTCTCATAAGGCTGCAAACAGATGCTGCTCTATGGGATAGCAGTTCAATATGAAACTGGGGCAGCTTTGTAAGGATTTTATCTGGGTTTTCCTAATCTGCCGCCTGAATTATGTGGGGCAGTATTGCTTGGGTGTTATGGGTGCTGTTCTTTTTATACTTGGGAAAGACACTTGTTTTTGCAGTCTGGTGCAGGCTCAATCCATCCCGGCGGTTCCGGACCTGATGTGGAGAAGCTTGCTTATGAAGCCGCTCCTTAACCGGAACCATCTGAAGCCGGAGCGTTCAGATACTCTCAATGCGGGCGAGAGGTGCGGCGTACTCCAGCGCTTGTCCCGCATCACTCAGGTGCACCAGACGCCCGGGGCGGTGCGCTTCGATGCGGGTTTCCATCTTCATCGCTTCCATCACGGCAATGACATCGCCAACCGCAACTTCTGCGCCATCCTTCACCTGCCACAGGGTCAGGGTGCCGGAGATGGGCGCTGTGAGCGTGGCCTCATCCGCGTCATCGTGTACTGGTGCTGCGGCAGGGCTCCCGCCCATTGGCAAAGCAGATAAAAAGGCTGCCGGAAGTCCTATGTCGTGGCGCTTTCCATCAATCTCCATCGGAAAGCGCAGCAGGCTCGGCGTGACGGCGGGATTGATGCGCGCATGAGGTGCGACGGCTTCGGCGAGCCGGTCTGCAAAATCCGTTTCGATCCAGCGGGTATGCACCCGGAAGTTCCCGTCTTCTGCACGAAAATCAGGTTCCGCCAGAACAGCACGCGCGAACGGTAGGACCGAGGCGACACCTTCAATGCGGAATTCCGCAAGAGCCCGGGCCGCACGCTGGAGAGCCTCAAGCCGGGTCGCTCCTGTCACGATCAGCTTGGCCATCATCGAGTCATAAGAGCCCGGAATGATGGAACCGGAAACAACACCGCTATCGAGCCGGATGCCGGGCCCGGATGGAGCGTCGAAACGCTCAATCCGGCCGGGGGTTGGCAGAAAGCCGCGGGCCGGGTCTTCGGCATTGATGCGAAATTCGATGGAATGGCCGGTTGGCTCCGGCACGCCGTCATCCGCCAGCCGTGCGCCCAATGCGATCTGGATCATCGCCCGCACCAGATCAATGCCAGTGGTTTCTTCCGTAACAGGATGTTCCACTTGCAGGCGGGTGTTCACCTCCAGAAAAGAGATGGTGCCATTGGCCGAGAGCAGGAACTCCACGGTGCCCGCACCGCTATAGCCGGCAAGGACGCAGATCTTGCGGGATGCCTCATGGATGCGTGTGCGTTGTTCATCGGTCAGGAAGGGGGCAGGGGCTTCCTCCACCAGCTTCTGGTTGCGGCGCTGGAGAGAGCAGTCCCTCGTGCCCAGCACGCGCACGGTGCCGTGCGTATCGGCCAGCACCTGTGCCTCGATATGGCGCGGACGATCCAGAAACTGTTCGATGAAACATTCCCCGCGCCCGAAAGCTGTCACCGCCTCACGGGTGGCAGAGGCGAAGAGTTCCTCCACCTCTTCCAGCCTCCACGCCACCTTCATGCCGCGCCCGCCACCGCCAAAAGCGGCCTTGATGGCAATGGGCAAGCCCTGTTCGCGGGCAAACTGCAAGGCTGCTGCAGGGGAGGCCACGGGGCCGGGCGTGCCAGCCACCAGCGGTGCGCCGGCAGATTCCGCGATGCGCCGGGCCTCGATCTTGTCGCCCAGCGCCTTCATGACCTTAGGGTTCGGGCCGATCCAGATCAGGCCGGCATCCTGTACCGCTGCTGCAAAATCCGCGCGTTCAGACAGAAAACCATAGCCGGGGTGAATGGCCTCGGCCCCGGACTGCGCTGCCACCGCCAGAATTTTGCTGGTGTTCAGATAGGTCTCAGCCGGTGTTTCGCCGTTCAGCGCATAGGCATGGTCAGCCATGCGCACGAATAGGGCGTTGTGATCGCTGTCGGAGTAAATGGAAACGGTTTCAATACCTTCATCCCGGCAGGCGCGGATGATGCGGACGGCGATTTCCCCCCGGTTGGCGATCAGAAGGCGCTTGATCTGGCGGGCAGGGCCTTGGGCGAACAGGGTCATGCGAGGCTCGAAGGTATGATGGGGGCGAAGGGGCGTGTCGCCGTGAAGCGGATGCGTGCACCGGGCGGAATCTGGCCAGCCAGATCGAGCGCCTCGGGCAGGAGTGTCGCGATGACAGGATAGCCGCCGGTCAGAGGGTGGTCCGCGAGAAACAGCACAGGCTGGCCGGAGTGGGGAATCTGGATCGCCCCGACTTCTGTACCTTCGGATGGCAGTTCGGTGGTGTCTTTCCGGGTCAGGGGTTCTGCGCCTTGCAAGCGAATGCCGACGCGCGAGCTTTGCGGTGTCACCAGCCACTCCTGTGTGAGAAAGACTTCTACCATTTCGGGAGTGAACCAGTCTGTTCGCGGACCGAGGGTCACGGGCAGTTCCACCAGTTCGCCGGCTCCGGGGAGGGGAGGAGGCGCTTCAGGCATGCCCACAGCTTCGGCGGGGGCATGGGCCGCAGCCAGAAGAGCGCCATTCTTCAGCGGTTCAGGGCCAATAAAGGCAAGCGTGTCGGTTGCGGCGGAACCCAGAACCGCCGTCACCGCAAAGCCGCCCCGTATCGCCAGATAGCTGCGCATGCCACGGGCGGGCGGGTGGATCAGCACTTCATCTCCGGCATCCAGTGCGAAAGCGGCACCCGGTGCAACGGGCACTGTCACGCCATTTGCGAGAATCTCGATCTTCTGCGCAGCGCCGGCCAGTGACAGGGTGAGGGGCTCGCGTGCTTCAAGGCGCACGGGGCCAAGTGTTACTTCAAGAGCAGGCGTGCGGGATGGGTTTCCAACGGCCCGGTTGGCGCGGTGAAGAGCGCCCACATCCAGCGCACCAGCGGCAGAAACGCCCAGTTCGCTCTGTCCGGTGCGTCCTTCATCCTGAAACAGGATGGGAAAGGCGGTGGAGATAATCTTCAGGCCACCATCAACAACAGCTTCCTCCTTCTTGATGGTGACAGACGGGTAGACCTCAGCCGTGCGGGCGACAAACCGGGCCCGCACACCGGGGCGCAGAAGGGCAGGAGGTGTGCGGGAAAGGTCCCACATCGGCACTTTCGTCGTGCCCAGCAACTGCCATCCGCCGGGGGTCTCCTGCGGATAGATTCCGCAGAAGCGGCCGGCGAGCGCCACGGAGCCCGCCGGAATTTTTGTGCGCGGGGTTGGACGCCGGGGCACATCGAAAAGCGGGTCATCGCAGGTCATATAGGCGAACCCGGGCGCAAACCCGCAAAAGGCAACCTGCCATGTGGTTGCTTGATGGGCCGTGATGACATCGGCCACGCTGAGGCCCCAGATAGGCCGCCACGTCTGCCAGGTCCTCCCCATCATAGGTCATGGGGATTTCAACGGTCTCGACCTGCCCGACCTCTCGTTTTGTGTCGGGTGCAGGCTGGCGGGCGCGGATTTCTGCCGCCAGTTTCTCATCAGCCGCAAGGCCGGTGGCCACGCGCACCATCAAGGTCCGCGCCGCTGGAATAATCTCCACAACACCTTCGACCGGATCAGCCCGTATGGCATCAAATAGCGCGAGCGTTGCATCAAGATCTGCCAGTTCTACCAGACATGTGCGGGGGCCGATGGGAAGGACGCGCATGGTCATACCCGCCCGAGGCTGTTGGGGGGATTGGTGACGAACATGTATCCCGGTGCGTGAGAGGTGGCGACGGGCGGCATCCAAGGCATGACAGCAGCGCGAGGTGTGACCTTGCCGGCGACGAAGACCGGAGTTTCGCTCATGCAGAACTCAGCCGCGTCATCGAAATGAAGGCGTGCCAGATCAGCTGTGCTCCGTTCCTCTGGGGTGTGATGAGGCGCAGGGAAATGGCTGGCTATCACGGAGATTTTCGCCCTCTGCACCGCCGTAATGGGCCGCATCTCTATGCCCGTATGCTGTATGCCGTGGCGCATCAGGCCTCCTTCCGGGCAAAGGGAGCAATATGCACATTGGCGGCCAGAAGTTCCTCGCGGATGCGGATAGCCATGGCGACTGCGCCATCGCTATCCGCATGCACACAGATGCTATCGGCATGCAGCTTCAGGATTGAGCCATCAATGGCCTCGATGACGCCTTCGGTCGCAAGACGCACCATGCGGCGGGCGACCTGTTCCGGATCGTGAAGCACGGCCCCCTTCTCGCGCCGCGACACCAGTTGCCCCTCAGGCGTATAGGCGCGATCGCCGAACGCCTCCGCCGAGATACTCAGGCCAGCGATGCGGGCGCGTTCCAGAATGGGCGTTCCAGCAAGACCCATCAGCACCAGAGAGGGGTCGATCTGTTGGATCGCCTCGATCACGGCTTCACCCTGGCGGGCATCATTGGCAATGGTATTATAGAGCGCACCGTGCGGTTTGACATAGGTGACACGGGTGCCGGCTGCCGCGCAGATGCCCTGAAGCGCGCCGATCTGATAGATGACATCGGCGGTGAGTTCAGCCGATGTCACATCCATCGGCCGCCGGCCGAAGCCGACGCGGTCGGGATAGGACACATGCGCACCAATGGTCACGCCAAGGCGCGCCGCCTCGCGCACGGTGGCGAGAATGGTGAGCGGATCTCCGGCATGAAAGCCGCAGGCCACATTTGCGGAGCTGACGATGCCGAGCATGGTGGCGTCATCGCCCATCTTCCACGCGCCATAGCCTTCGCCGAGATCACTGTTCAGGTCGATGCTCGGGGTCATGTCATCCTCCCGCTCAAAGGGTGTGGCGGCATCGTTTTAGGGAGGTAGCATTTTTGTCTCATGCCGGAGACGGCAAAGTGGAGGCGATGGATTTATAGAGCATATCCCATGTGAGCACGCGGTGATTGCGCGCAGAACAAGAGGGGGCGGTTGTTGCGGTGGTGCGCCACCGCGCAGGCACGTCAGAACGCGGTCCACCCGTTCCCCCGCATCGGTTTGTTTGGGTGTTCTACATCGTTTCCAGCAGGGCCAGCATTCTGGCGCGCTCCGCCAACCCCTGTCGGCCATGATCCGTGCCGATATTCTGCCGTGCGAACACGATGGTTTTTCCATCGCGCTCTGCCCAGCCGATAAACCAGCCGACAGGTTTTCCGGCCTGTTCTGTCTTGCCCTGAGGGGGCAGGCTGCCGCTGCCGGTCTTGCCATGCACCTTCCAGCCAGAGGCGGTCTGAAAAACGGGTAGAATGTCTTTGGTCTTCTTCTGGGCCTCGGCTGAAACAGGCAGATCCTGAGCAAGAAGCCGGCGAATAAAGGCCGCCTGTTCGCGTGGGGAAATCTTGAGCGAGGAGGAAATCCAGGACCGGGTCAGCCCGTTACGAGCACCGGGATCGCCCGAAACGTCCTCATTTCCATAAGCAAGCCGGTGCACATAAGTGCCGAAGCGCTTTCCCCCCAGCTGACGGGCCAGCTCACGGGAGTACCACACGACGGAATCCGCCTGCCAGATTGTCGGGTCCACCGGCTTCTGGTCGCGTTGCGGAGCGCGCTGGTTCGGCGGCCAGTCCCAGCGCGGGGTGTGGGTATCGGTGAGCAACCCGGCATCATACCCCATCAGTGCCAGCGGCACCTTGAAAGTGGAGGCGGGCGTATAGCGAGTGTCACAATCGCCATCCTCCATCCGGGTGTGTCCCGTATCCGCGTCCATAATCAACGTGCAGGACTGGGCATGCGCCGTGTCTGTGGCCGCCATGGCCACACCACAGGCGAGGAGAAACAAGACCAACACTCTGTTCCGCACATTCATGCGCATGTTTTCCGTCCGCATTCATATTCCTCTTGTGGCGATATCGTACCGCCGGGATATGTTCGAAAATGGATCAGGCGTTGCCGGGGCGGGCTATCATGCCACCATGCAACACCTCGCAGAGGGAATGGAACGGATGACGGATACAAGCCGGCCGCTGGTGCTTCAGAACGGAAAGATCATGGACCCGGCCCTCGCGCCTGCGCTTGCGGAGCGGTTCAATGTGATTTCCCCCGATGCTCTCACGCCGGAAAATGCATCGGCCGTGCGTGCCATCGTCAGCGGTGGTGGGCGCAAAGTGGATGCGGACCTGATCTCCCGCCTGCCGGCGCTGGAGATCATCTCGAATTTCGGCGTGGGATATGATGCGGTTGATGTTGCGGCTGCCGTGGCGCGCGATGTCATCGTCACCCACACCCCCGGCGTGCTGGATGAGGAGGTGGCGGACCTGACACTGGCCCTGCTTCTGGCCACGGTGCGTTGCCTGCCGCAGGCCGACCAGTATGTGCGGGGGGGCAAATGGACATCCGGCCCGTTCCAGCTCACGCCTTCCCTGCGCGGGCGCACGGTGGGGCTCATCGGCCTTGGGCGCATTGGTCTGGCTATTGCCCGGCGGGTGGAGGCCTTCGGCGTGCCTGTTGTGTATCACAGCCGCACGGCGCGCACGGATGTCGCCTACACCCATTATCCCGATCTGGTCGAAATGGCGCATGCGGTGGATGTGCTGGTGGCGATCCTGCCCGGTGGGGCGCAGACGCATCATATCGTGAATGCACAGGTGCTCTCCGCGCTGGGGCCGGATGGCATCTTCGTGAACGTGGCGCGCGGCAGTGTGGTGGATCAGGACGCGCTGATTGAAGCCTTGCGCAGTGGGGCCATTCTCTCGGCCGGGCTGGATGTGTTTGCGCAAGAGCCGAATGTGCCGCTGGCCTTGCGCGAGATGGAGAATGTGGTGCTGCTGCCCCATGTCGGTTCCGCCACCTTCGCTACGCGCGGGGCCATGGGCCGACTGGTGGTGGAAAATCTGGATGCATGGTTCGCCGGCAAGCCGCCGGTGACGCCTGTGCCCGAATGCGTGGAACTTGCATCCCGTCGCACGGAATGAGGGACGACTTTCCTGCGTAAGCCATCTGGGCCCATGGTGGGCCGAAGACAGATGCACGCCCATGCGGGCAGTTGAGGAAGCAGATAAGGCAGGGCTATAGCCCTGCCTTTTTTGATTTCAGCTTGAAAATGGCGTGTCTCACCTGACGATCTGCCATGAATGGAGCATCGTCTCACCTGCATTACGGCTGGGGCGCTTTCTACATAAGTATAGTTTTTGAGGTTGGGAGCGTTCGAAGATTCGAGCCAACCATCATTTATGCGTTTGGAGAATAGTGCGGTTTTCGTGCCGTTTCATCGGTTTTGGAATGGGTCTCACACCATATCAGTCTGAGGGGTATCTCAATTCGACATCTCACGTTGCATAATAGACACAGCAAAATCGAGCATTCTCGGTGGCTTGCTTAATTCCAGTGCAATTGATGCCCAAAGTTTGTCGTTAGGCATTCGAAGATTTGGTGCTTTCTAGACACAGATCTTTTCGGGGGTAAGTTATGAAGAAAATTGCGCTGGCGACCGTCGCGTCCCTGTTCCTGACCGGCACCGCCATGGCCGCCGATATCTCCATGCCGATGAAGGCCGTCGCCCCGGCCGAGCCCGCCCCCCTGTGGGATGTGTCGTTCGGCGTGACCGGCGCGACCGACTACGTCTTCCGCGGTATCAGCCAGACCAATGGCAATGCTGCCATTCAGGGTTATGCCGAACTGTCGTTCCTCGACTGGTTCTATGTCGGCGCCTGGGCCTCGAATGTCAGCTTCCTCGGCTCCGGCTCGGCTGAAGTCGATGTCTATGGCGGCGTACGTCACACCTGGGACAAGCTGACCCTTGATGTTGGTATCACCGGCTATCTCTATCCCGGCTCTTCCGCCAACACCGACCTGAACTACTGGGAAGTCTACTTCAAGCCCAGCTATCAGGTCACCGATTGGCTGAACCTTGGTGCCCAGCTTTACTACACCACCGATTTCGCAGCGAGCGGCACGGACGGTACCTACCTGTCTGGTACGGCTGAAGTCACCCTGCCGAGCTTCGGCCCCGGTGAGGTCATTGGCTGGACGGTGTCTGGTGAGTTCGGTCATCAGTGGCTGGACAGCAGCGCGTGGAATGGCACGTTCCTCACGCCCATCACCCTCACCCCCTATTATGTCGACGTTTCCGGCTACAACTACTGGAACCTCGGCACGAGCCTGACCTACAAGGTCGCGACGCTGGACCTGCGCTATCACGGCTCTGACCTGAATGACGAACAGTGCGTCATCATGGTCTCCAACGCCAAGAGCTGTGGCGACCGCTTCCTTGCCTCGCTCTCCTTCGATGTGTCCTTCTCTGATCTGAAGTGATCTGAGGACAGAAGGTCTGGAGTGTTTTGGTTCATGCAATGAACCAAAACGCTCCAGAGTTTCAGCGAGTGTATTTTCTATCCGCGAAAGCATTCTGGAACAGGCGTGACCTTTGCAGGTTGCGCCTGTTCTTTTATCTGGGCATGGCCAAGCTCGAGCGCAGGCATATAATGGACCTGTATTGTGCAAGCCGGAGCATTCATCGTTCTGGAAGTGGCGGGGATTGGAGAATGACTGGCGGATGAGGTGGATTTTCGCAGTTCCACCCAAAACTCTGGCCTACTCAAACTCTGGCACAGCGCATGAGCCTGATTTTCAGATCATCCCGAGACCGCGCAGGCTGGCGTGGCCTTCCTTGCCGACAATGATGTGGTCATGCACCTCAATGCCCAGCGGCTTGGCGACACCGATGATGCGGTGGGTCATGTCGATATCCGCCCGCGAAGGGGTCGGGTCGCCTGAGGGGTGGTTATGACACAATATAATCGCGGATGCGGAAAGCTCCAGCGCCCGCTTCACGACCTCTCGCGGATAAAGCGGGGCATGGTCCACCGTGCCCGTTTGCAGCACTTCATCGACGATGAGTTGGTTGCGCTTGTCCAGAAACAGAACGCGCACATGCTCGCGGTCGGCATAGGCCATGGCGGTGCGGCAATAATCAATCACCGCACTCCATGAGGAGAGCACCGGTCGCCCCTTCACCTGCCCCTTGGCGAGGCGCTGGGCGGCAGCTTCCACCACCTTCAGTTCGGTGATGATAGCGTCCTTCACGCCTGCCACTTCCGCCAGAAGGGCAGGCGGCGCGGCCACTACTTCGGCAAATGAGCCAAAGCGAGCGATGAGATCTTTCGCCAGCGGCTTTACATCGCGCCGGGGAATGGCCCGGAACAGGATGAGTTCCAGCAGTTCATAGTCCGCGAGCGCCTGTGCACCGGCATCGCGAAAACGCGCACGCAAACGGTCGCGATGTCCGTGGAAATGCGGAGGCGCTTCACGCAGGCCGTCGCTGGGCTCATCCACCATGGAAAGGGGCGGTCCGGTTCAGGCGGTCTTGTAGGGCGGCTTGTCGTAACCCTTCGGGCTCAAGGTGAAGATCTCCACCCCGGTTTCGGTCACACCCACCGAATGCTCGAACTGGGCGGAGAGAGAGCGGTCACGCGTTACGGCCGTCCAACCATCGGGCAGCACCTTCACATGCGGTTTGCCCAGATTGATCATGGGCTCCACGGTGAAGATCATGCCCGGAACAAGTTTCGGCCCCTCGCCGCGACGGCCCACATGCAGGATGTTGGGCTCATCATGGAATACGCGGCCCACGCCATGGCCGCAGAAATCACGCACCACACTCATGCGCTGGGGTTCCACGAACTCCTGAATGGCCGCGCCGATATCGCCCACATGCCCGCCGGGCTTGATGGCTTCGATGCCGATCATCATCGAGTCATAGGTGACTTCGATCAGCCGTTCCGCCTTGCGGGGAATTTCGCCCACCGCATACATGCGGCTGGAATCGCCATACCAGCCACCCAGAATGACGGTGACATCGCAGTTCACGATGTCGCCCTCGCGCAGGGGGCGGCTGTTGGGCATGCCGTGGCACACCACATGATTGAGCGAGGTGCAGACGCTGTAGCGATAGCCGCGATACATCAGCGTGGCGGAGAGTG
This sequence comes from Xanthobacter sp., assembly GCA_034676685.1. Classification (GTDB taxonomy): domain Bacteria; phylum Pseudomonadota; class Alphaproteobacteria; order Rhizobiales; family Xanthobacteraceae; genus Xanthobacter. Next base: position 40,762 of record JAUCBT010000009.1, read on the forward strand.
CTCCCGCCTGTGTCGTCATCTCATAAACCAGATCGTCGATCTGTGCGGTGGTGACACCGGGCGCGACCAGTTCGGCGATGGCATCGAGAATGCGCGCCACCAGTTGTCCGGCCTTGCGCATGCCCTCGAAGGCATCCGGCCCGTAGATCTTGATCTGTCCGTTCTTGCGCAGCGGTGCATTCGCCGCTTCAACATAGTTCATCACGTCAGTCTTCCATTCGCGATCAATCCGCGCACATGCGCCGGGACAGAGCACGCTCCAAATTCAGTCTTGCCGCCAATATGCACCAGAAGTGGCCTGTGATGCCAGAGCCTCAAGACATGGCGGCCATGAAGTTCAGCCCAGCACCGGAATTTCCCCCACAACTGAAATGCCACAGGGCTCCACCCGGCAGAGCAGGCCAATCGCTTCCACACCGGCGGCTTGTGCGGCATCGAAGGCGCGGCCATAGGCTGGGTCCAGATCCCGCGCCAGCGAGATATCTCGCGCAGAACCAATCTGGCTCAGATAGACCATCACCGCCCGTGCCCCTTCCTCCACCTGCATGGACAGTTCATGCAGGTGCTTGGCCCCACGCGCGGTGACGCAGTCCGGGAACTCGGCGTGGCCGGGGTGGCGCATGAGGTGCACATTCTTCACCTCGACCAGACAGCGGGGGCGCTCATCGTCTTCCAGCAGAATGTCGATGCGACTGTTGACGCCATATTTCACCTCGCGCCGCTGGCGGGCATAGCCGGAAAGAGCGGGGATGAGGCCGGAACTGATCGCCTCGGCCACCAGCGCATTGGGGTGCATGGTGTTCACCCCGACCAGTTCAGGGCCGTTGCCGAAGTCGGCCTCCACCAGTTCCCAGCTTAAAGGCAGCTTGCGGGTGAGGCTGGCCGAGCGGGAAAGCCAGACCCGGCTGCCGGGGGTGGTCAGGCCCAGCATGGCGCCGGGGTTGGCCACATGCACCGTGGTCTCCGTGCCATCTTCCAGAAGCATATCAGCGAGAAAGCGCTTGTAGCGTCGCAGCAGGCGGGCGGGGATGAGAGGTGCTGAAAATTGCATGGGGTCCATGGGTTTTGGGGCAGGCGGAGGCTGGGTGAAGACCGATACGAATCGCGGGCAGGCCGTTATTGTGGATGTATATATGGTGACGCAGGGCAGGTTGCGCAGGCGCATTGAGTTGCAGCGCTTCTGGTCGCATCCTGCGGGTCATGTCTGGGTTTGGTGCCGCCGCGCGGGATTGTCTGGAAAGAGATATGAGTCTGCCATCTTCGGAAGTTGAAGTTCGTAAACGCTCGATCCTGCGCCTGCGGGCCGGGCTGTTCCTGTTCGGTGCTTTTATCCTGCTGTGTGGGTTTGGCGGTTATTTCGTTGCCAGCAAGATCGGGCTGGGTTTGGGATGGGCGATTCTCATTGCCATCGTCATCTGGATTGCAGTTGGGGTGTTGCTCTCGCGCATGCAGCCGAAGGTGTATTACGGTATTGCCCTCGTCATCACCCTGCTGCTGGCCTATCTGGTCTATGATTTCGTGACGACGGCGCTCGGCTGGTCCGGCCTCCTCGCAGCCATTCTGGCGGCATTGGCCACGGCCTTTATCTCCTTCACCTTCCATGATTTCCAGAAGCTGAAGAAGGAGTTGCGCCTGCTGGTCTATCGCCGGTAAGTGCGTGCGGTTCCATTTGGATGCCCGCGCCAGCATGCGGGTTCCGGGTGCGGCTGTTTCAGGCGACTTGCCAGCAGTTGTACTGGTGTGCAGTGCAGCTTGACTTTATTCCCTGCTGAATTAGAGCCTTTCTGGGCAAGGGGACACGGTCTGCGTGTATTGTGTGGCGGCTTATGCCAGCGGGAATTGCCCGGTTGCCTGAACCGCCAGACATCTGGACCGATCCCCTCACAGACGGATCATTCGCCTGTGGGGGCCTTGCCTTCTTCCGGGGTGGGCTCTTCCTGGGGCTGGCCTCGACCGCGTAATGTTGCGTTCAGCGTATCGCCAGCGGAAGCTGTGTTGGGCTTCTGTTCGCATGGGCGTGCCGGTGTGCGGGCGCGTCCGGTTATTCGGGGACCCGGGCGCGCATGACGGATGGACGCCTTTATGTTTTTACAGGGCCGGCGGTTGCCATCATCGTGGCGGCGGCTTTCCTTGTGGCATGGCTGTATCAGCGCCAATATCGTTACGCCCTGTGCTTTGCGGTCGGCTTTTTCGCTTATGCTGTCGCGGCGCTCATGCAAATTCTCGGTGTGCCGAACAAGGTGGGGCTGAATGCCGTGCTGACGGCACCGCTTTACACGGCCTGCATTTTCCTTCTGTCCAAAGGTGCGCTTTTGCATGCTGGGCTGAAGGGCGGAGACGGTATCTACTATATTATCTCAGCGGTTATCGTGTTTCTGGTCTGGTACTTCTTCTATATCGAGCAGAATCTCATCGTTCGCATTTATGTGCAGAACCTGGGCGGTGGCCTGATGATCCTGATTGCCGCTGGCCGGTTGGGCGCCCGTCATTCCCGGCGGGTGATAGACCGTGTGCTGTTCTGGGCGGTTCTTTTGTTTGGCCTGCACTTTTTTATCCGGATGGCGCTGACCCTGCCCATCTCGCACGATCTGATCCTGCTTGAGCAGTTGAGCAATGAGGGGACGGACTTCATTGTGCTCTCGAGCATGTTCAACAACTCGCTCTTCGGGCAGGTGCTGCATTTCACCATACTGATCTTCGGCTTCATGCTCGCACTGGCATTTCTGGCCGCAGTGGTGATGGATATTGTTGATGATCTGCGCCACGAGATTGCCATTGATACCCTGACAGGGCTGGCAAACCGGCGCGGGTTCGAGGCGCGCGCGCGGCATCTGATGAAGACATGGGGGCCGCAGCCTTTCAGCCTTGTCTATTGCGATCTCGATCACTTCAAATTGGTCAACGACACCTACGGCCATGCCGCCGGTGACAGGGTGTTGCAGCGCTTCGCCCATGTGCTGGAGAACGAGTTGCGCCGCTCCGATGTGGCCGCCCGTTTCGGTGGCGAGGAGTTCGTGATGCTGCTTGCCGGCTCCGGGCTGGATCATGCCGGTATGATTGCAGAGCGCTTGCGCGCACGCCTTGTCGCCATGCGGGTCGAGGGGCTGGAGGAGCGTGAAGTGACCGCAAGCTTTGGAGTGGTCGAGATTGACCCACGGGAAACACTGGATGAGGTCATCCACCGGGCGGACATGATGGCCTATCAGGCCAAGAACAGCGGGCGAGATCGCGTCTGCCTGGACTCCAGCATCCGCGCCATGCCGGCAATCGCGGTTGCATAAAGCTGCGCACAGGATTTGATCGTTCAGGTGATTTAAGCGATTGATAGGGGCAATGAGGCCGCGAGCTTCGGGTGCGGGCGGATTCGCTCTCCGTTCATCCGGTAGACTTGGGCGTGAAGTGTATTGCCCCGCAAGGCCGGATGTGATGCGCTTCAATAAGATTGCCCCACCGCACGCGGTGGGGAGGGGAGTGCGGCCACGTTATGAATATAATGACCCAGGCTCCGGCAAATCTGCCCTGCGAGAGTGCTTTCAGCCCCGCATTGGCCGAGTCCTCCGTTCTGGTGGTGGACGATGAGCCGGGCATCCGCAATTTCCTCGTGCGCATGCTGCGCTCCCGCTGTCGCCATGTGGCGGAGGCGACCGATGTGGAAAGCGCATCGCGCCTGCTGGAAACGACCTCTTTCGATCTCATCATCCTCGATAATGTGATGGCGGGCCGCACCGGGCTGGAATGGCTGCATGAGTTGCGCGCCACCGGCTTTTTCAGTGAGGTCATCCTCATCACTGCCTTTGCTGATCTCGATACCGCAATTGAGGCGCTGCGGGCGGGGGCGGCGGATTTCGTGCTGAAGCCGTTCCGCTCGAACCAGATCCTGAACGCCATTGGTCGCTGTCTCGACCGGGCGCGGCTCCAGCGCGAGAATTTCGTGCTGCGGCGGGAACTGGGCGTGATGCAGATTATGCCGCGGGCCATTCCGGCCGTGGGTGGGCTGGTCGGCAATTCCGGCGCTACCGGCGAGGTCCGGCAGATGGTGGCGCGCGTGGCCCCCATGCCGACCACGGTTCTGGTGACGGGTGAATCCGGAACCGGCAAGGAGGTTACCGCCCGCGCCATCCATCAGGCATCCACACGGGCGGCCAAGCCCTTTGTGCCGGTGAACTGCGCTGCTATCGCGCCGGATATTATCGAGAGTGAACTGTTCGGCCACCTCAAGGGGGCGTTCACGGGGGCGGCTTCCTCGCGTGAGGGGCTGTTCTTCTATGCGCAGGGCGGCACGCTGTTTCTGGATGAGGTGGGCGAACTGCCCCCCTCCATGCAGTCCAAGCTGCTGCGGGTGATCGAGGACAAGAAGGTGCGCCCGGTGGGGGCGGAGCGGGAGGTGCCGGTGGATGTGCGCATCGTCGCCGCCACCAATTGCGATCTTGCCGAGATGGTGGCGGCCGGTCGCTTCCGGCAGGATCTCTACTACCGCCTGAATGTGGTGAATATCCACCTCACACCCCTGCGGGCCCGCCCGGCCGATGTTGCCCCGCTGGTGCAGCAGTTCATGGCAGAGCTTTCCGCCCGGCTGGGTGTGCCACCGCTGGAGCTTTCTCCCTCCGTACTGCGGGCTCTGGCCCGCTATCCCTGGCCTGGCAATGTGCGCGAACTGCGCAATGTGGTGGAGCGCTCTCTCATTCTCGGCGATTTCCCGCAGGATGTTGTGCCGGAACTGGACGACGCCGAGACTAATGACAACGAAGCCGATCTGCCGCCCGATGCACTGGGCATGGTGGAAAAGAGCCACATGCTGAAAGTGCTGGCGGAAGCGGGTGGCAACCGGGCCGAGGCCGCCCGCCGTCTTGCGGTGTCTCGCAAGACACTTGATCGCAAGCTCAAGGCCTGGAATGCCTGACACCGGCGCGGCATCCGCCGCCGTTCCATCCGCCTCATCTACACTCCCGCCTGCCGGACGGGGCGTGCTGCGGCGGTTGCGATCCGTGCGGGTGCGGCTGCTGGTGCTGGCGCTTCTGCCCACCCTCATCATTCTGCCCGCCGTTTTGGCTGGGGCAGGCTGGTGGTGGGGCCGCCAGTTCGACCGGCTTTTAGCCACCAAGGTGAATGGCGATCTCACCACCGCGCGCCAGTATCTGAACCGGCTGATGGAGCACAGCGGCAACAGCCTTGTGGCGTTGGGAGATTCCGTCGCTTTCGCGAAGGTCGCCGGACAGATGACGCAGGCTGGAGACCCGGCTGCAATGGCCGCTTTTCTGGCAACCCGCCGCGCGGAGATGGGGCTGGATTTTCTTTATCTTCTGGATGGCGAAGGGCGCTGCCTCGCCTTCAGCCGTCCGGGCGCGACGTGGGTGCAGGGCGAGGGGCGGCAGGAAAAGCCTGCGCCATTGCAGGCGCAGAGTGCGGCTGATGATGCGCGCAGGCCAGATCTTCAGCCAAACATGCAGGGTGCTATCCCCGGGCGGTCGCAGGAGCTGGCCCCGTCCCCGATCCCTCAACCGTCCTCACAGAATGAACAAAGCGCAGCCATAGCCGTGCCCCCGCCCTGCGAACCGCAATGGAGTGTGGCACGCGATGCGCTGGAGGGGCGGGCCAGCACGCAGATCGACCTGTTCTCCTCGGATGATCTCACGCGTCTTTCCCCCGCGCTTGCCGAGCAGGCTCGCATTGATCTGGTGCCCACCCCCGGTGCGGTGCCGGTGAAACGGGTGGAGGAAGGGCGCGGGCTGGTGGTGCAGTCCGGCGCGCCGGTGCATCTGGTTCCAGCCGGGGCTGGGCCAGCTTCGGGAGCACTGATCGGCGGGGTGCTGCTGAACCGCAATCTCGATTTCATCGACACCATGAATGACCTCGTCTACCGCCGCGGCAGCCTGCCGGAGGGGAGCGAGGGCACGGCCACGCTGTTCGTGGATGATGTGCGTGTCTCCACCAATGTGCGTCTGTTTGCGGGCAAGCGGGCGCTGGGCACGCGCGTTTCGCGAGAGGTGCGAGAGGCGGTGCTGGGGCAGGGCAAGGTGTGGCTGGATCGGGCCTTCGTGGTGAGCGACTGGTACATCTCGGCCTATGAACCGATCGTGGACAGCCGGGGCGAGCGCGTCGGCATGCTCTATGTCGGCTTCCTCGATGCGCCCTTCCGCACCCAGCGCCAGATGGTTCTGGTGGGAGCGGCGGTGGGATTCCTGCTGGTGGCGCTCATCACCATTCCGCTGCTGTTGCGCTGGGCGGCGGCCATCTTCCGCCCGTTGGAGGCGATGGACCGCACCATTGCTCAGGTCGAGGCCGGGCAGATGGATGCGCGCACCGGCATTACCGAAAATGCGGATGAAATTGGCCGCCTTGCCCATCATTTTGATGGGCTGTTGGAGCGGGTGCAGCAGCGTGATGCGCAGTTGCGCAGCTGGGCCGATGAACTGGACCGCCGCGTGGTGGAGCGTACACGCGAGCTTCAGGCCGCCAATGAAGAGCTGGCGGCCACACAGCGCCGTCTTGTCATGTCCGAGAAACTGGCTTCGATTGGCGAGATCACGGCCGGCGTGGCGCATGAGATCAATAATCCGGTGGCGGTCATTCAGGGCAATCTGGATGTGGCGCGCGATGTGCTGGGCCCGGCGGTGGGGCCTGTGCGCACCGAGTTCAACCTGATTGACCAGCAGGTGCACCGCATCAACATCATCGTCTCCAAGCTGTTGCAGTTCGCCCGCCCGGGCGAATTCGCCGGTACCAGCGAGCCGGTGCATGTGCCGGATGTGATCGGTGATTGCCTGCTGCTGGTGCAGCATCTCATGACCAGCACCGAGATCCATGTGGTGCGGCAGGACAGCGCCACCGGCTTCGTGCGCATGAACCGGGTGGAGTTGCAGCAGGTGCTCATCAACCTGATGGTGAATGCCCTGCATGCGATGCCGGAGGGGGGCACGCTGACCCTGACCAGCCGTGATGAAACGCGAGAGGGCCGGGATGGCGTGATGCTGGAGGTGAAGGACACCGGAAAGGGCATCGCGCCGGAGCATATCGGACGGCTGTTTGACCCGTTCTTCACCACCAAGGGGCAGGGTGGCACCGGGCTGGGCCTTTCCATCAGCTATAGCCTTGTGGAGCATGCAGGCGGCGAGATGAGCGTGGAAAGCGCATTGGGGCAGGGGGCGCGCTTCCGCCTGTGGCTGCCTGCGATGGGGCCGGACGAAATGGTGTGAGGCACGGGGAAACCGCAGCAAGGCCTGGGCGTGAGCTTCAGAATGGCATCCCCCCGCATCGGATGGCATATCCGTGCATTTTGACCTGAAATGTAAAGGCGGGCATGTGCGCTTGCCGGATTTGAGATGAGACGCAGCGTCGCGCCGGGGTGCGTTCCGCCTGCTCTGGATTTGTTCTAGAATGCACCCTGATTTAAACAGGAGCGATATCTTGAATTCGGGCCTTCTGGGTGGGGCGGGTGTGCTTGGCAGCGCGGGCGTGGGTTTTGTGCTGGGCGGTCCGCTCGGGGCCTTGCTGGGTGCCGTGGCAGGTTTTGCGCTGAACCGCCTTTTGGCCCCCGCGCCAAAGCCTGCGGCGTTTTCGGTTGCCCTCATCGCCCTGTCCGCAAAAATGGCGAAGGCCGATGGTGTGGTGCTTCCGTCAGAGGTGAAGGCTTTTCAGGAGGTATTCCTCATTCCGCCTGAGGAGTTTGATGCGGTCGCCCGGCTGTTCAATCTCGCGAAGGCAGATACCGCCGGCTATCAGGCTTATGCCCGGCAGGTGGCGCAGATGTTCGCTGATGATGCGGACACACGTGAGGATTTGCTGGATGCCCTGTTCCATGTGGCCAAGGCCGACCATGCCCTGCACCCGCGCGAACTGGAGTTTCTGGCGGATGTCGCCGCCATTCTGGGGTTCACCGGTATCGCCTATGAGCGGATCGAGGCCCGCCATGTGCGCCGGCCCGATGACCCCTATGCGGTGCTGGACCTTGGCCCGGATGCGACAGACGCCGAGGTGAAGGCCCGCTGGCGTGCGCTGGTGACAGCTCATCATCCGGACCGCATCGCCGCGCGCGGCCTGCCCCCTGCCGCCCTGAAGCTGGCGAATGACCGGGTTGCGGCCCTGAATGACGCCTATAACCAAATTGTGCGCAAGAAACCTGTTTTCGCCACCTTGCCGGAGGGGTAACAAGCGGTTCGGGGTGGGGTTGGCGCAGAAGCGCCGCATAGAATGCCGTGGAGTTGGGCGATGCCTGATCTTTCAAACATGCTGGCCTTCGCGGCCATTTCGCTGGGCATGGTGCTCACGCCCGGTCCTAACATGGTTTACCTCATTTCCCGTTCCATCTGTCAGGGACGTGTGGCGGGTCTTATTTCGCTGGGTGGGGTGGCGCTTGGTTTTGTGTTTTACATGCTCTGCGCGGCCTTCGGCATCACCGCGCTTGTCATGGCGGTGCCCTATGCCTACGACGCGCTGCGCATCACGGGCGCGCTCTATCTGCTTTATCTGGCATGGCAGGCGCTGCGGCCCGGCGGGCGCTCGCCCTTTCAGGTGCGGGAGCTGAAGCCTGATAGCCCGCGTAAGCTGTTCCTGATGGGGTTTTTGACCAATCTTCTGAACCCCAAGATCGCCATCATGTATCTCTCGCTGCTGCCGCAGTTCATCCAGCCGGATCATGGCAGCGTGCTGGCGCAATCCATGGCACTGGGGGCGACCCAGATCGTCATCAGCGTGGGTGTGAACGCCATGATCGCGTTGGCCGCCGGCAGCATTGCGGTGTTTCTCACCCGGCGTCCCGGCTGGAGCATGGTGCAGCGCTGGCTGATGGGCACGGTTCTGGCCGGCCTCGCCGTGCGGATGCTGACCGAGGCGCGGCGTTAGGACGGTGGACTTGTGTGTTTCTTGCGAACGAGTGTTCGGCTTGCTTGAAAATGCTCCGGCACCCTATCAAGACCTTCAACCTGACCTGTAAAGAAGTGGCCAGACCATGAGCGCGGACTTCAAGCCGGATAGCCCACTGGTGCGCAGCATCGCGCCCACGCCCAATTTCGGCCCCCGCCGTCTGCCGGTGGATATGCTGCTGCTGCACTATACGGGCATGGATACGGCAGAGGCCGCTATCGCCATCATGCAGAAGCCGGAGGCTGAGGTTTCCTGCCACTATGTGGTGCTGGAAGATGGCGGCGTGGTCCAGATGGTGGCCGAAGAGAACCGGGCCTGGCATGCCGGCCTCTCATCATGGGAGGGGGAGAGCGATACAAACTCCCGCTCTATCGGCATCGAGATCGTGAATGGTGGCCATTCCGCCGGCCTGCCGCCTTACCCAAACGCGCAGATCATGGCGGTGGTGGACCTGTGCCGCGATATCCTCTCCCGCCACTCTATCCGGGCCGACAGGGTGCTGGCGCATTCTGATATTGCCCCCGCGCGCAAGCATGATCCGGGTGAGAGATTTCCGTGGGAGCGCCTGCATGCGGCGGGCATCGGCCATCTGGTGCCGGAGGCACAGATGGACGGCGGCCGTTTCTTCATGCTGGGCGATGAGGGCCAGCCTGTGGCCGCTCTTCAGGCCATGCTTGCGCTCTATGGCTATGGGGTGGAGGTGAACGGGCGCTATGATGAAGACATGGTCACCGTGGTCAGTGCCTTCCAGCGCCATTTCCGCCGCTCCCAGGTGGATGGCGTGGCAGATGGCGGCACTATTTTGACCCTGCGTAACCTGCTGGCGGAGCGCCCCTCGGATCAGCCGGTTGAGGAAGAAGTGCCTCAGCCGGACATGAGCCACGCTGCCATCCGTCTCTATAAGGCGGGCGAGGGGTAGGCGGGGCTAGGTATTTACCCCGGGAAAACGTTTCTCCGATTGCGTGAAACGGGGAAACGCTCTGGCCGATGCGCCCGGCAGGCCGGGTCGTGGTGCTATAAGAAGGCTCAGGCCGGGAAGGCATCCATCAGGATGAAGGTACCTTCCTTGCGCTGATGCGCATTGATGAGGGGCACCAGCCGGCGGAAATGTTCGCTGGCGCAGTGGATATCCAGCGCCGCCCTGTCGGGCCATTCCTCGATGAAGATGAAATGGCCGGAGTCTTTCTGGTCCACGAACAGGTCATAGGCGATGCACAGAGGCTCCTGTCGGGTCGCTGCCACCAACTCGTGATAAAGCGGCAGAACGATCTCCATGGCCTCGGGCTGAATGAAGTCTTCTGCGATCACTTTCAGCATAAATTCGTCCAGTTCTGATGGGGCAAGGTCACGTGCCTTGAGTTATCCTGCAGCGGCAGATGGAGTGGCAGGACGGGAGGGGTTCTCCTTCATCTTTGCCTTGTCTGTGAGGTCGTGTCAGAGCATTTTCCCATTTCGGGGAGGTGGAAAAATGCTCTAACGGATTGATCCGTGCGGTTTCTTCACGTGAACCGGCATCCCCTTCACTTGAAAATGCTCCGTGAGCGTTTTCAAGATGCGTGGTCGGTCAATCATGGTGCCACAGACCTCGTTGACCGATGCCAGATGGCTGGACTCAAGCCTGTGATAACTGGATCAAAGGCCAGTGAGGTTCACTCAAAGCCCTTTGATCTTCGCAAGAGGCGGCCCCGTTCGGGCCGCCCAAGAGTGTGTTCACGCCACGCCGGTGCGCAGCAAATCATGGATGTGGAGGACGCCGACAGCCTTGCCCTGTTCGGCCACCAGTAAAGCGGTGATCTTGAGCTCGTTCATGATGGCCAGCGCCTCGGAGGCCAGCTGGTCCGGCTGCACGGTCTTGGGGGCCGGGGTCATAATGGCTTCGACCGGCTGAAGGGTGAGATCACCCGACATTTTCCGGCGCAGGTCGCCATCGGTGACAATGCCGATAAGCAGCCCATCTTCATCCACCACACCCACACAGCCAAGGCCCTTGGCGCTCATCTCCACCAGCGTCTCACCCATGGGGGTGGCACGCTTCACCAACGGCACGCCATCGCGGGCACGCATCACATCACGCACGAAGCTGAGGCTCGCACCCAGCTTGCCGCCGGGGTGAAACTGGCGAAAATCACTCGCGGTGAAGCCCCGGCTTTCCAGCAGGGCCACAGCCAGCGCATCACCCAAAGCCAGTTGCATCAGGGTGGAGGTGGTGGGTGCAAGGCCATGGGGGCAGGCCTCCGCCACTACAGGCAGGGCGAGCAACACATCTGCCGCAGAACCCAGCGCGCTTTCCACCCGTGAGGTGAAGGCGACAAGCGGCACGCCGAAGCGGCCGGCATAATGCACCAGATCGCGCAGTTCCGCCGTTTCGCCGGACCATGACAGGGCGATGATGACATCATCGGTCGCGATCATGCCGAGATCGCCATGGCTGGCTTCGGCCGGGTGCACATAATAGGCAGGTGTGCCGGTGGAGGCGAGCGTGGCCGCGATCTTGCGCGCCACATGCCCGCTCTTGCCCATGCCGGTCACCACCACACGCCCGCGTGCATTGCGGATGGTGTCCACAGCAGCGGCGAAGGCCGCGCTCAGCGGGCCGGCAATGGCTTCGCGCAAGGCTTCCAGCCCCGCCTGTTCGGTGGCGAGTGTGGCGAGGGCTGATGTGACCGCGCGGGTGGGCGCGGATGCGGGGGAGGGCGATGTGAGCTGCATCGGCACCAGATAGCATTCTTCGTGGCGAATGGGGAGAAGGTTGGCGCAAGCGGATTTCCGTTTCCCCGATCTTCGGCGCGCAGCGGGTTGATAGCCGGCGCTGTTGTCCAGCCCTTTTGTGGCGTGTGCCCTTGACGACTGGACCGCCAGCGCCCATTCCTGCCCACGCCAGCCGGCCGGGCGGCCGCGGTGCTTTTGCATCGAGGAAAGTCCGGGCTCCATGGAGACACGGTGCCGGATAACGTCCGGCGGGGGTGACCCTAGGGAAAGTGCCACAGAAATCAAACCACCTGCGTTTACGCAGGCCAGGGTGAAACGGTGGGGTAAGAGCCCACCGCGCGGCCGGTAACGGAAGCGGCACGGCAAACCCCACCGGGAGCAAAGTCGAATAGGGACGACACGGGAAACCACCCTGTCTTCGGGGCGTCGTCCGGGTTGACTGCTAGAGGCGTCGGGTAACCGGCGTCCCAGAGGAATGGTCGCCACGTGGGCGCAAGCCTGCCGTACAGAACCCGGCTTATAGGCCGGCTGGCACTTTAATTTGGCCCTTGGCATCGGAGCCCATGGCTGCACCGGGATGGTTGAGCGGCAAGGCCTCAACCGCGCCGGTAAGCCGCGCCCGGATGGCGCGTTGGCAGGTAAGGGCCGTTGCCCGCAAACAACTTCTCCCGCAGCGCACCTGCGCGATAGGCTGTCTTGTAACGCCCACGGGCCTGCAATTCCGGCACCAGCAGATCAACGATGGCGTTTAAGGACTCTGGCACCACGAGGCGCACGAGATTGAAGCCATCCACCCCGGTTTCATCCGCCCAGTCCAGCAGGTGCTGCGCGACATCCGATGGGTTGCCCACCAGAAACGGGCCGCGCCCGCCAATATGGTTGAAGCTGATGAGGTCTCGCACTGTCACCGGCTTTTCGGCGCGTATGGTGTTGTTATCCACGAAGGACTGGATGGAATTGCTCTTCTCGTGGCGGACAGGTTCATCGAGATCGTATTTTGAGAAATCGATGCCGGACCAGCCGGAGATCAGGGCCAGTTGCCCCACCGGGTCGATATGGCGTGCATATTCGGCATGCAGTTCCTGCGCCTCGGCGGTGGTGGGCGCGACGATGACAGTTGCTCCAAGAAAGATCACGATGTCATCTGCGTGGCGTCCATAAGCCACAGCCTGCTGGCGAATGGCATCCACGGCCTCACGCACGATGGGCTTGGTCTGCCCGTTCAGGAAGATGCATTCGGCATGGCGTGCGGCGAACTGCCGTCCGCGCGCGGATGAGCCTGCCTGATAAAGCACCGGCGTGCGCTGGGGCGAGGGCGCGCTGAGATGGGCGGCCTCAAGCTGATAATAAGGCCCATCATGTTTCACGGTATGGACACGGGCGGGGTCTGCGAAAATGCCGGCGGTGCGGTCCTGAACCAGCGCGCCATCTTCCCAGCTGCCTTCCCAGAGCTTGTAGGCCGCTTCAAGAAAATCATCGCCCGCCGCATAGCGCTCATCATGCGCGCGCAGCCCGGTGTGGCCCATGCCGGCCGCACCGCTCTTCAGATATCCGGTAACGATATTCCAGCCCACGCGGCCGCGGGTCAGATGGTCGAGCGTGGAAAAACGGCGGGCGAAGGGGAAGGGCTGCTCATAAGTGAGGGTGGCGGTTATGCCGAAGCCGATATGCTGCGTGGCCTGCGCCATGATCGGCACAACCGCGAACGGGTCATTCGATGGCGCCTGCGCGCCGGTGCGGATGGCGGCATCGCGGTTGCCGCTATAGACATCATAGGCCCCGATGACATCGGCCAGAAACACACCATCAAACAGGCCGCGTTCTGCTGTCTTCGCCAGATCCACCCAATAATCGGGGCTGGTGAAGTCTACCGAGCGATCACGCGGGTGCCGCCATAGCCCGGCCCAGGAGTGGCTGGGCGTATTCATATGGAAGGCATTCAGGCGGATTTCGCGTGGGCGTTCGTTCCCGGTGCGGCTGTTCTGGGACATGCCGGATACTCACTTTCAGAAGAGAAGGGGCGCATATCGCACCTTCACCGCCGCGTGGGGCGATCTCTCGGGCGATCTTATGGGGCGATGGAGAAGGTTGGAGTGGCCCCGGAGCTATGTCGGGGCCACCCCATCTTCTGCGCGGCTGGTGAGAGCCGGGCAGGGGCAAGGGGGCAGACAGGCATGGGAGAAAGCTGGCCGTTGATGACGGGCCATCCATGTCAGGCGTATGGCGGGCCGCCGCCATCCACGAGCAAAGAGGTTCCGTTCACGAAGCGCGCGGCATCGGACAGCAGGAAGGCCACGGCCCCTGCCACATCGTCCGGCCGGCCGGGGCCGGGAATGGAACTGGCTGTGTTGTAGCGGGCGGTCCCCGCCTTGGTGGCCTCAAGCCCGGCAAAACGCGGAGAAAGAATAGGGCCGGGGGCCACCACATTGATGCGCACGCCTTCCGGCCCGAAGCGCCGCCCGAGGCCGATGGCCAGCAGGTCCAGCGCCGCATTCACGCTGGAGCCGGGGAAGTGCTGCGGCGGTGGATCAATGCCACCGCGCCCGCCAATAAGCACAATCGCTCCGCTGCCCTGTGCCACAAGGTGAGGCACCACGGCCCGCACCGGGCGCACCGTACCCAGCAGCTTGGCATCCAGCACCTTTTGCCAGTCCTCGTCGGTCAGATCGAGAAAGTCACCGAATGCACCGACATTGGTGCTGGTGACCAGCCCGTCAATGCGGCCATGGCGGGAGATGATGGTGTCCACTGCCGCACGCACGGCGGCATCGTCGCGCACATCCAGCGGCAGGCGGTCAATGGGGGCATCGCCTAAATCGGTCTGCGCAACGCTGCGGCCGGAGGCGATGACCTTTGCGCCATGGGCAGCCAGATGCAGCGCCGTTGCCTTGCCCAGCGCACCGGATGCACCGGTGATCCAGAATATCTTGCCGGTGAGGTTTTCAGCCATGACTCAGGTCCTCTTCACAGGCATTTGGGTGCCATGGCAGGCGGGCATAGGGGCCTTCCTGCTGGTTGGTGCGGTGGGGTGCAAAAGCTGAGGCATGGTGTGCTTCCTCCACAATCGCCCGCCATGTTGGCCAGCGGGATGGGAGGAAGCGAGAATAATCTTCTTTGTTCTGTGCAAAGAATAATTATCTTATCATTTGTGTGAAATAAAAGCGTGCCGGGCTATTCCTCTTCTCCTCATCACGGGAGAGAGCCATGGCGTTACCTGAACATGCGGTTTGGTTCATCACGGGGTGCTCATCCGGATTTGGGCGGCTTCTGGTTCAGGTGGCGCTGGGGCGGGGCGACCATGTGGTTGCGACTGCCCGCCGGCTGGAGGATCTTGCCGATCTGACAGGCTCGGATGTGGAGGCCCGCCTGCTGCGGCTGGCGCTGGATGTGACGGACCCATCTGCGGTGAAGGCGAGCGTTGCGGCGGCCGTGGAGCATTTCGGCGGCATCGATGTGCTGGTGAACAATGCCGGCTACGGATACATTGCAGCGGTGGAGGAGGGCGAGGATGCCGCCATTCACGCCCTGTTCGATGTGAATGTTTTCGCGTTGGCGGATGTCACCCGGCAGGTGTTGCCGGTGCTACGCGCGCGGGGTGGAGGATGGGTGGTGAACCTCTCTTCCGTCGCGGGCCTCTCTCCCAATCCGGGTGTGGGTTATTATGCGGCCAGCAAGGCTGCGGTGGAGGGGCTTTCCGACGCGCTGGCGCTGGAAGTCGCGCCCTTCGGCATCCGGGTTCTGGTGGTGGAGCCGGGGCCATTTCGAACCGATTTCGCCGGCCGCTCCCTGAAGCTGGCCCCTGCTCACCCGGATTATGTCGATACCCCGGCAGGGCAACGGCGCGCGGCCGCCTTGCGCGGTGGTGCGCCTTCGGGTGGAGACCCGGAAAAGGCCGTGGCACTCATTCTGGAGGCGCTGGCCGATGCACACCCACCTTTGCGTCTGGTGGTGGGAAAGAATGCCATTGGCCGCATTCTGGCCAAGACGCAGGCCGTGCAAGCGGACATCGCGGCATGGCGTACACGATCAGAGCAGACGGATGAGGCCTGAGTTGGTGTGTGTGGGGCGGGCCCTTCGATTAAGGCAAATGTCCCCGCTTGTTTTGCCGGCTGCGGCATTCTTCCATTTCATTGAACTGGAGAGTTTCCGGGCGCTATGAAAGGTCGATTGTTCCGGATGTCAGTTGGCCTCGCGTTGCGCCCAAGTGCTCTCATCAGCCATGATACGCCATGGGGAAATCACTCTGCCGCAAAGCCCCACCTCATGGGTCTATGAGATGGGGCCACGCAGGCCCGGGCCAGCTTTGTGCAGAGATTTGGGCAAGGCATAAAGTCCGATATATTTGGCATGTGAAATTTTTGTTTCCCACACACAAAGTGTAAATAACTTCTCTCCCCAAACTTTCGCTGGATATGTTGGCCGGGCAATTCGGCACCTATCTGGAGCGGGGCTTGTCCTTTATCGCCACATTTTCACCAGAGCTGTCGCCTCTGGCGCGGCTTCAGGCCCAGCCTCTGATTTTGGGCCTGTTCCTGCCCATCTATTCCGGCGGCTGGTCTGTTTCCGATGCACCGCGCGGGACAGATTGGAGCTTTGAATATAATGCCCGGATTGTTGCGCAGGCCGAGGATGCGGGGTTCGATCTCGCCTTCGGTTTTGCCAACTGGCTGGGCAAGGGCGGCTTTGGCGGGCGCACTCGGTTTCGCGCCAATTCACTGGATTCCCTCATTTCCAGCGCGGGCCTTGCGGCGCGCACACAGCGCATTGTGCTGCTGTCCACCATCCATGCGCTTTATGGCTGGCACCCGCTGAATCTGGCCCGCATCGGCGCGACGCTGGACCACATGACCGGCGGGCGCTGGGGGGTGAATCTCGTCACCGGCTTCCTTCAGGGCGAGGCGGACAAGTTCGGGCAGGCTCCCATTCCCCATGACGCGCGCTATCGGCTTCTGGATGAGTTCGCCCGCGTGCTGGAGCAACTCTGGACGCGGGATGAAGAGCTGGATTTCACGGGTGAACGCTGGTCACTGAAGGGGGCCTATGTCTCCCCCCGCCCGGTGCATCACCGCCCGCTGATGGTGAGCGCAGCGTCTTCCGATGCCGGTTTCCGCTATGCCGCGCGCCAGTCCGATCTTGTCTTCATCACCAGCCCCGCCGGCGCGGATATCGAGGATGCGCTGGGCGCGCTGCCGGATGTGAACGCCAAAGTGAAAGCCTATGCGGCGGAGGAGGGGCGGGAGATCCGCACCCTTATCAACCCCCACATCATCTCGCGCGACAGCCGGGCGGAGGTGGAGGCCATCCGCCGCCGCATTGTGGACGGGGTGGATGAGGAGGCCCTTGCAGCCTTCAATCGCGGCTTCACCGGCAGTGACGCCAGTTCATGGACCGGCCACCGGCAGGAACAACGCATCATCGGCGGCAACATCCACATCTTCGGCACGCCGGAGGAGGTGGTGGACCAATGCCTGCGGCTGAAGGCGGCCGGTTGCGACGGCATTCAGGTGAATTTCTTCGATTACGAACCCGACATCGCATTCTTCAACCAGCGCATCCTGCCCCTGCTGCGGCAGGCGGGGCTGCGGCACTGAGAGGCAGACATGAGCCTAGTTTCCGGCGCGCAAGACGCCATTCCCGCCATCTCTCCCGCCACCCTGCGCGCATGGCTTCAGGACGGGGCGGAGCTTGCCATTCTGGATGCGCGCGAGGAGGAAACCTTCTCTGCCGCGCATCTGCTGCATGCCGCGAATTTCCCCCTTTCCCGGCTGGAGGCATTGGCCCCCGCGCTGCTGCCGCGCCGTGATGTGCGCATCGTGCTGACCGATGAGGGCGAGGGGCTGGCACAGACCGCCGCACAGCGTCTGGCCGGCTTCGGCTATGCGGCCGTGTCGGTTCTGGAAGGCGGCAATGCGGCATGGGCAGCGGCGGGATATCCGCTTTACAGCGGCGTGCATGTGCCCTCCAAGGCGTTCGCCGAGGTCATTGAGCACGAGTGGGGCACGCCATATATCACGGCCCGCGAACTGGCAGAGTTTCAGGCACGTGGCGAAAAGCTGACCCTGCTCGATGCCCGCCCCTATGAGGAGCACCACAACCACACAGTGCCGGGCTCCACCTTCGTGCCGGGGGCAGAACTGCTGCTGCGTGCGGGCGATGTGGTCTCTGGCCCGGATGAACTGGTGGTGGTGCATTGCGGCGGACGCACGCGCTCCATCATCGGGGCGCAGGCGCTTATCAGCGGCGGGCTGAAAAACCGGGTGGTGTCGCTGAAGGATGGCACCATGGCCTGGGCTCTCGAGGGGCTGGATCTCGCTTTCGGGGCACAGGGGCATCCGCCGGCTTTTGTCTCCGGCGCGGCACGAACCTTCGCGGAAGAGGCCGGCGCGCGCGTGGCGCAGCAGGCGCAGGTGGAGCATATCTCCGCGGCACAGCTTGAGGAATGGCGCACCGACAAAACGCGCACGCTGCATGTGTTTGATGTGCGCACCCCCGCAGAGTTTCGTGAAGGGCATCTGCCGGGCAGCCTTTCAGCACCCGGCGGCCAGTTGGTGCAGGAGACGGACAGCTTCATCGCCGTGCTCGGCGCGCGCATCGTATTGGTGGATGATGAGAGTCTTGCCCGCGCGCGCATCACCGCCTTCTGGCTGAAACAGCTGGGTTGGAGTGAGGTGGTGATACTGGACGGCGGGCTGGGGGCGGGTGTGCTTGAAACCGGAGAAACTGCCCCCCGCCTGTTTGGTCTCGCGCAGCTTGAAGATGGAGATGTGGCGCGCCTGTCTCCCGCACAACTTTCGGCCTTGCTGGATAAGGCCGAGGGTGTCGCGGTGGTGGATCTGGCACTGAGCAAGCGCCACAAGGCCGGCCATGTGCCGGGGGCGTGGTTCGCCATTCGCTCTCGGCTTGCGCAGGCGGTTGAGAAGCTGCCGGCAGGCACCACACAGATTGTCCTCACCTCGGAAGATGGAAACTGGGCACGCCTTGCTGCCTCGGAACTGCGCGGGGCCGGCGTCGCCGGCGTGCCTGGCACCCCGGAACTGGCGCTTCTGGCCGGTGGGAACTCGGCATGGCGGGCGGCCGGTCTGCCGTTGGAGGCAGGCATTCCGCATCCGCTCGATGTGGTGGACGACGCATGGTTCACCCCGCGCGAGCGGCAGGGGGATATCACGCAGCACATGTCCGACTATCTCGACTGGGAAGTGAAATTGCTGACCCAGCTTGGACAGGACCCTGACAACCGTTTCCGGCTGGTGCGCCAGCCCGCGCACGCCTGAGGAGATGCCGGATGAGCGCTAAAGTGACCTTTCTCACCCCCACACACGCCCCGGATATTGATGCTGTGGAACTCGCCCGTACCCTCGCGGATGATTTCGCCCGTGAGGCGGCGGATCGCGACCGCGAGCGGCGACTGCCCTTCAAGGAAATGAAGCAGCTTCTGGCCAGCGGACTGCATGGCCTGCGCATTCCCCGCGCCTATGGTGGCCGCGAGGTGAGCTTTGTGGACATGGCACAGGCGGTGCTGGAAATCGCGCGGGGCGACCCGAATATTGCGCAGTCCATCCAGCCGCATCTGTTCTTTCTTGAAGTGCTGCGGCTGGATGCAACAGAAGAGCAGCGCCGCCATTGGTATGGCAAGGTTCTGGAGGGTAGCCTCATCACCAATGCCTTTGCCGAGCGGGGCGGGCGCACGATTGGCGAGGTGAATACAAGGCTGGTGCGCGAGCAGGGGCGTCTGCTTCTGCGCGGGCGCAAATATTATTGTACCGGAAGCCTGTTCGCGGACTATCTCTTCGTGTCCGCCAATACTGAAGAGGGTGAGCGCATTCTGGCCATCGTGCCACGCAAGCGCGAGGGCTTCACCATTGAGGATGACTGGGATGGCATGGGCCAGCGCACCACCGCCAGCGGCACCGCCATTTTGAACGATGTGCCGGTGGAAGAGTATGAGGTGATCCGCCAGCCCCTGTTCGGCAAGCAGCGCAGCTATGTGGGTGCGGCAGCGCAGATTTATCATGCCGCGATTGATGCCGGCATTGCCCGCGCGGCGCTGGATGAGGCGCTGGTGAATGTGCGCAATAATGCCCGCCCCATGCCGGAGGCGGGTGTGGAGCGGCAGTCGGAAGATCCATATGTGTTGCATGCGACAGGCGAGATGGCGGTCAGCTTCCATCAGGCCGAGGCGATGCTCCAGAGGGCCGCGCGGGCGCTGGACCATGCTGCCAGTGCCCAGCTTGAGGGCACGCTGGAGGGTGAGGCGCTGGAGCGCGCGCTGGCGGAAAGCTCCATTGCGGTGGCGGAAGCCAAGGCCAGTGCCAATGCGACTTCGCTCATCGTGGGCGAGGCGATCTATCGTCTTGGCAGTGCCTCTGCCACCTTGCGGCGTCACAATTTTGATCGCCACTGGCGCAATGCGCGCACCCACACCACGCATGATCCGGTGAGCTACAAGTACCGGGCAATTGGCGAATATCTGCTGAACGACCGCCTGCCGCCTGTTTCCACCAAGATCTGAGACGTCCTTTCACGACAGTGGTGAAAAACCAGCCGCGCCTGTGCGTGCGGCTGGGGCGGTGCGCTCATGCCTGTTGTGCAGCGCAAGAAAAACTTGCGCCTGTAAAATACATAAATGGCGTGCTGAAAAATTCAATTCACTCAAGAATGGCGATCTAGAAATTTAAAACGTTACGTGGAGTGAAAATCGGTACGATGCGAAACAGGGAACAGCAACGCGCGGATGCGGAACTGGATGCGCTGGTCGCGAGCGCTGCTGTAACGGCAGCGGGCGGTTCCCTGCCTCTTCCCGCAGCGCATGTGCAGGCAGGGCGGGGAACAGCTTTCGCCCGGGTGCGTGTGGGGCGGCTGGGCTGGTTTGCGCTGCTGGTGCCTGCACTGGTGGTTCTGCTGCTGGTGTTCGTGTTGCCACTGGCCTTTCTGGCCAGCAACAGCCTGCATCCCGGCGGCAGCATGGGGCGCATCGGGCCAGCATGGACGCTGGCCAATTATATCCGTTTTCTGGGCGACCCCTTCTATCTCGGCATTCTGGTCGACACGCTTGTGGTGGGGCTGGTGGTGGTCGCGATCTGCGCGGTCATCGGCTACCCGGTGGCCTATTTTCTTGCCCGAACCCATTCGCGCTGGCGTGGCGCGCTGACCTTCGCCGTGCTGGCCCCCATGCTCATCTCCGTGGTGGTGCGCAATCTGGGGTGGCTGCCGGTGCTGGGCGACTCCGGGCTCGTAAACTGGATCTTGCTCTCCACCGGGCTCGTGAATGAGCCGGTGAAGCTGGTCTACAACCTCACCGGCGTCATCATCGGGCTCGTGCATGCGCTGTCGCCCTTCATGATCATGTCGCTCATCACGGTGATCCGCGGCATTCCGCCGGAACTGGAAGAGGCCTCCACTAATCTTGGCGCTGGCCCGCTGGAAACCTTCTGGCGCGTGGTGCTGCCGCTGTCCCGGCCGGGTCTTCTGGCAGGTGGGCTGCTGGTCTTCACCCTCTCCATCGCGGCCTACATCACGCCGGCCATGATGGGCGGAAAGCGGGTGCTGCTGATGGCTGTGTTCATCGAGCAACAGGTGCGTTCGGTGCTGAACTATCCGTTCGGGGCGACAGCCTCCGTCGTCCTTCTCACCGTTGTCATCCTTGCCACGCTGCTGGCCCTGCGGATTGGGAGGGAACGCGCATGAACCATCTTTTGCGCAGCCTTCTGGCGGTCTTCATCTCACTGGTCTTCATCTTCCTGCTGCTGCCGATTCTGGCAGTCGCGGTCTCATCCTTCAGCACATCCGGGGCACTGGCTTTTCCGCCAACCGGCTTCACCACACACTGGTATCGCTCGATCGGCAGCGGCTACATTGATGCACTGAAGGTGAGCCTAATCGTGGCTGCCGGCACCACCACCATCGCCACACTGGTAGGCACGCCCGCCGCTCTGGCGCTGGTGCGCGGACGGTTCCCGGGGCGCGATGCGCTCTCGGCCTTCTGCCTCTCCCCGCTCATGGTCTCCACGCTGGTGATCGCGGTTGCGGCGTTCCAGTTCACGCTGGTGCTGTGGGATCTGTTCGATGTCTCGCTCGCCGGAACCATCATTGGCCTCATCCTCGGCCAATCTGCCTTCACCATTCCGTTTGTGGTGCGGGCCGTGATTGCCGCACAGGCCAATTTCGATACCTCGCTGGAGGAAGCCGCGCAGAGCCTTGGCGCGGGGCCGCTGGAAACCTTCTGGCGCGTGACCCTGCCCCTGCTTCTGCCGGGCGTGATCTCGGGCGCGATCTTCGCTTTCGTCATGTCGTTCGATGACATCGCGGTGGCGCTGTTCGTCGGCGGTGGCGATGCCATGACCCTGCCGATCAAGATCTACACGGCCGTCGAGTTCAACTTTGATGCCGACATCATGGCCATCAGCACCCTCGTCACCCTTGCCTCCCTTCTCATCATGTTGGGCTTCGACCGGCTCACCGGCATCGAGAAATTCGCCTCCGCCGCGCGCGGCTGACCTTTGACGGAGAACAGTTCATGTTGAAAAATCTCACCGCCGCGGCCGCCGGAGTGGCGACACTGGCCGCACTCACGCTTCTGCCAAGCCTTGCCCATGCGCAGGCAAAGTCTGATGTCGTCCTGAAGGTCGGCAATTATGGCGGGCGTTTCACCGAGACGCAGAAGAAATACGCGGCAGATCTTCTCACCCAGTATACCGGCGTGAAGGTGCAGTTCATTGATGCCAACCCGCTGGATCATATCGCCAAGCTGGTGGCAGCGAAGGGCCGCAATGTGCCCTATGACGTGATCTATATTGACCCCGACCTTCAGCCCACCGCCATTGAGGCCGGGATTATCGAGAAGGTAGACCCGCAGGTCATCACCAATCTGGCCCGTCTCTATGAAGACGCCAAGAGCCCGCAGGGCTATGGGCCGATCAACCACATCAATGCATTCGGCATCATCTACAACACCGAGAAGTTCAAGGAAGCCGGTATCCCCGCGCCCACCAAATGGTCGGACCTGTGGGACCCGCGTCTGGCCGGCAAGGTGGCCGTGGGTGAACTGGGCCATGGCAGCGGGCGTGTGCTGCTGGTGCAGGCCGCGCGTCTGGCGGGTGGCAAGGAAGGGGATGTCGACAAGGGGGTCGACAAGGTTGCCGAGATCAAGGCCCATTCCTATTACTCCTCCACCGCCCAGCTTGAATCCCTGCTGACCTCCGGTGATGTGTGGGCGGGGGTGATTGCCTCCGGCCGGGGCTGGGGCCTGATCGACAAGGGCTTTCCGCTGGCATTCGTGGGCCCGGAGGGCGGCGCTGTCGGCACCGGTGCCACGCTGGAAGTGGTGAAGGGCACGCAGCATCCGCGCGAGGCCAATCTCTACATCAACTACACGCTCGATCCGGTCGCCCAGATCGGTCAGGCCTGGGACATTCCCTATGGCCCCACCAATGCCGCCGTGGCCCCGGTGGTGGATGCCTATCCCGAGCTGAAGAAGAAGCTGCCTCCGCAACTGAGCACGCTCGATCGTCCCGACTGGAAAGCCTACTGGGACAACCATGAGCGCGCCGTTGAACTGTGGGCGCGCAAGATTTCAAGCCGCTGATCTCAATAAAACCCCGAAACAGAATTCAGACCGAGGATATAACATGCTGAAAAGTGTCATCACGGCAGCGACATTCGCGGCCGCCACCCTTGCTGCCACAACCATGCCTACCAGTTTTGCTCATGCGCAGGCGAAGTCTGATGTCGTCCTGAAGGTCGGCAATTATGGCGGGCGCTTCACGGAAACACAGAAGAAGTATGCGGCAGACCTCTTCACCCAGCATACGGGCGTGAAGGTTGAGTTTATCGATGCCAATCCTCTGGATCATGTCTCCAAGCTGGTGGCGGCCAAGGGGCGCAATGTACCGTATGACGTGGTCTATATTGATGGTGATCTTCAGCCGACAGCCATTGAGGCCGGTATTCTCGACAAGCTTGACCCCACCATCGTGACCAATCTGGACCGGCTGTATGATGAGGCCAAGAATCCCGATGGGTATGGCCCGGTGCAGATTTTCTATTCCTTCGGCATTCTCTACAATGAGGACAAGTTCAAGGAAGCCGGCATTCCTGCGCCCACATCTTGGGAAGATTTGTGGGATCCGCGTCTTGCCGGCAAGGTGGCGGTGGGTGAACTGGGCCATGGCGCTGGCCGCGCACTGCTGATCCAGGCCGAGCGACTGGCGGGTGGTGATGTGAATACCCCCGAGAAGGGCATCAACAAGATCGCGGATCTCAAGGCCCACTCCTATTTCAGCTCCACAGTACAGCTTGAAGCGCTGTTCCCGCCCGGTGATGTATGGGCCTCCACCATTGCTTCCGGCCGGGGCTGGGGCCTGATCGACAAGGGCTATCCGCTGAAGTTCGTGCAGCCCAAGGAGGGCGGTGTGGCTGCCACCACCACGATTGAAGTGGTGAAGGGCACCAAGCATCCGCGTGAGGCCAATCTCTTCATCAATTATGTGCTCGATCCGGTGGCGCAGGTGGGGCAGGCCTGGGAAATTCCCTACGGCCCGTCCAACAAGGTGGTTGCGCCGGTTGTCGAGGCCTATCCGGAACTGGCGAAGAAGCTTCCGGGCAATGCCGAGCAGATCCGCGCCCTCTATAAGCCCGACTGGAAGGCCTATTGGGACCGCCACGAAGAAGCGGTGGAGCTGTGGCAGCGCAACGTTATCGGCAAGAAGCAGTGATTGCCTGAATTCCTACAAGCAACAGATGGAAGGCGGGCGCTGCTCGCCTTCCCGTTTCAGGCAGACATGCGCCGGGCGCGCGAAGGAGCAGGCAGATGGTTGCCGTTCATCTTTCAAATATCAACAAGGTCTATGGCAAACACCACGCCGCCCGCAATGTGGATCTTCATATCCGGCAGGGGGAGTTTGTGACGCTGCTGGGGGCCAGTGGCTCCGGCAAGACAACGTGCCTGCGCATGATCGGCGGTTTCGTGCAGCCCACCAGCGGGCGCATCCTGTTCGATGGCGAGGACATCACCCGCCTGCCGGCGCACAAGCGCAATATCGGCATGGTGTTCCAGAATTATGCGTTGTTTCCGCATCTCACCGTGGCGGAGAATATCGCTTTTGGCCTCAAGGTGCGCCGTCTGTCGCGTGCTGAGGTGGAAGCCAAGGTGAAGGAGGCACTGCGCCTCGTGCGGCTGGAGGCCTTCGGAGCGCGTTATCCCGCCCAGCTTTCCGGCGGGCAGAAGCAGCGCGTGGCGCTGGCACGGGCGGTGGTCATCAATCCGCGCGTGCTGCTGCTGGATGAGCCATTGGGCGCGCTGGACCTGAAGCTGCGCGAGGAACTGCAGGCCGAGATCAAGCGCGTGCAGGGTGAGCTTGGCATCACCGCCGTGTTCGTGACCCATGACCAGAATGAAGCGCTCACCATGTCAGACCGCATCGCCATCATGCATGATGGACAGATCGCGCAGGTGGGTTCGCCGGATGACATCTACAGCCACCCCAATTCCCGCTATGTCGCGAATTTTGTGGGGCGCACCAATTTTCTGACCGTCACCGTGCACGGCGCTGGCGATGCGGGGCTGAAGGTATCTGGAGTGGATGGCACCTTCTTCATCGCCCCGCGCCCGGGCCAGAACTTCCAGCCCGGTGAGGAACTGCAACTCGCCTTCCGTCCGGAGGATGCGCACCCTTCGGATCGCGGGCTAAACCAACTGGCGCTCAGGGTTGAGAAGACCATCTTCATCGGCGAGGGGCGCTTGCTGTATGGCCGTGCGCTCAGCGGTGAAGAAGTTGTGGTGCGTTTGTCGCCCGGTGATGCGGTGCCGGCGGTGGGTGAGCAGGTGAGCGTGGGGTTTTCACCGTCCCGCGGCCTGCTCCTTCGCGATGATGTGTGAGGCAGGGCGGAAGAGGGGGGCCTCTTCCGCCGCCTCTTCCTTGAGCCAGCCAAGGAAGAGCTGAAGCCGCCCGGACTGCAACTGATGCGGCGGGCAGACGAAATAATAGGAGTGCTGCACCTTTTTCGGGTCTCCGAAGGGGTGCACCAGCCGGCCGGTGGCGAGATCATCGCTCACCAGATTGCTGCGGGCCAATGCCACGCCTTGCCCGGCAATAGCGGCTTCGATCACCATCAGTGCCTGATCGAAACGCGGCCCGCGCGCGGAATCTATATCGTGTAGTCCTGCAATCTTGAGCCAGCTGCGCCAGTCTGGCGCGCCGACGAAAGAGCTTTCCCCATCATCATGCAGCAGGGTGTGAGAGCGCAGCATGGCCGGATCTGTCAGCGCATTTGGGCCATCCAGCAGGGCGGGGGAGCAGACCGGCAGGATGAAGTCTGATAGCAGCAGTTCAGAATAAAGCCCCTCATAGGTGCCCGCGCCAAAGCGGATGGCGCAATCTGCATCCTCCTGCCCAAAGTCCACCAGAGCAGTGCTGGTGCTGATCCGGATATCGAACTGAGGATGCAGAGCGCGCAGACGGTGCAGGCGCGGCAGTAGCCATTTCAGGCCGAAGGAGGGGGCGACTGACACATGTAGCGGCTGGCTCGCATCCTCTTCGCCAAGCTGTTGCACGGCGGCGATGATCGCATTGAAGCCATCAACCAGACCGGGCAGCAGCCGGATAGCGGTTTCCGTGGGCACAAGCTGGTGGCGCTTGTCGCGCAGGAAAAGCTGTTGCCCCAGATGACCTTCCAGTTGGCGGATCTGCTGGCCGATGGCCGCGGGGGTCACATGCAGGGCCTCCGCCGCACGCGCAAAACTGCGATGCTGGGCCGCCACCACGAATGCGCGCAGGGCGGTCATAGGAGGAAGGCGCGAGATGTTGAGGCGTGGTGTGCGGTGCTCGGAGCTCATGTCAGTTAATTTAATTAAATTTATCGACTTAATCTAATGATATCCTCTGGAGTGATGCAAACAAAAAGTTTTGACGTGATTATCATGTGATTTGGAGTGGTGCGTTAGGACAAAAATGACCGGCCGATCGAGTGGCTGAGCAAAGCTGGAGCCGGGATTGGAGAGGGCGCACAGCTCACCCTTGCAAGCATCGGGGCCAGGCTGGGCGAATGCGGCATCCCATCCGGCCTCCGGAGTGACGCAAAGCGCTGAAGGTCGTATCCATGTCACCGCTTTTTGATGCGCAGGCCGGGATGGAGGTTTGGTTAGGAAGATGTACGAGGTCTGGGAGATGATATCCCACTCGGAGAGTTCATCTCTAAATGCAGTGATAGACTTCAGTTGGTTATGCCACGATCTATGAGGGCGCTCGGGACGTGATTACTATGGTCCACCATGCCGACCTATCATCCCGGAAGCTTCTTTTATCCCAATGCATTGGGGTCCATGCCCAACTTATGGGGCGGGCTCTGAGGGGCATATATGTCTCAGATAGGCAGGAGCTTTCCTGTCTCATCCACAGCCTGTTGGTGCCGCCCCAACAGTTTGGCTGTTCAGAAGATCATCCTGAAATGGGCAGGATGAGACATGCTGATGCGCGCGAAATTACGGGCGCGCGCTATGGGAGAGCAGAAGCGCGGTCAGTGTTTCATCTTCTGTTTCCCGCACCATGGCGAGCGCCGTCTCTCCGCGATTGCCCACCGCATTCGCATCCGCACCACATGCCAGCAAGGCCGCGACAACATCGCTTCCATTCTGCTGCTCGCCCGCCTGCATCAGAAGAGGTGTCCACCCCCGCGCATCCCGTGTCTCAAGATCAGCGCCATGTTTCACCAGAAGCGCTACAGCGTCCGGATCTGTCAGGATATGCAGAAGCGCGACGCCCTCATCATTGCGTGCATTTATATCAGCACCCTGATGCAGCAACAGGTGAAAGATCTCCGGCTCGAAATACATATCCATCAGATGAATGGGCTGGAAGCGATATTCATCTTCAGATGTCGCAAGAGCCGGGCGGGTGGCAAGCAAGGTGCGGACCTGCTCCACATTGCCTTGATGTACGGCTTCATGGAAGGCGCGCACGGTCTCTTCATTCGTCATGTCGGCAACGGGAGCATTGGGAGAGAAAAGCGCACGCAAGCGGTTGAAGAAGCTTGTCATGTCTGGCGTCTCCATGATGCGGCCTGAAGCACAGCATCACGCAACCATGCACGACACCTCTGCCAATGCAAAGCGTTGGAGAACACGAAAGCGTTGCCCCGTACTATTCTGCCTGAACACGGCGATATCCTGCACAGCCAGCGAAGAACCGGCCCGGCTTTCAGTATAAGCCGCAGCCAGAGCACGCCCCACATTTTCACGCGCATCATCCGCCACGGCGCCCGTCAGGGTCATGTGGAAGCGAAACTCTTCCAGCACGAAGGGGTAGCCATGAGCCTCCAGCAAGATGCGCTGGCGCGGTGTGAGTTGGTGGAGATTGCGCCTTGCACGGTCTGCTTCTGTCAGGGGCGCTCGAAACCGGTCAAGTTCCAAAACCGCGCGGCGAGCTAGGGCATTCATCGCGGGTACTGGTGCGGAAGGAACGAGCGCGAAGAAATCTCCCGCGGCAGCAAGCTTCAGGGCCGGCATCTCAAAGGGCTGGCAAGAGGCCGCCAAGGCAGCAACAGCAGCCAGAAGCTCCGCCTCATCATACGCCGGAGCCAGCCGAAAGGGGGCTTTCAGGGTGCCATGAAAGCCATAACCCGCTGGTTTGCGCCGGATGTTGTGCCAGAAGGCCGGGTCCAATCCAGTTGGCGAAGCGGTGCAAACATCCGCTCCGCATTCCGCATCATAACCCAGAATGCCGCAGCCAAAGGCCCAGAGAGCGCTTTCTGCCGCCGGTGCATAATAGAGCGCATAGCGCGGTGCATTTTCCGCCCGCCCGGCCGCTTCACCAGCGGCGACGGACAAGGCCTTGTTCGAACCGTGAAAACCCATGCAGCGCGGTCTCAGCGCTGCAGGAACGGATTGCTGGCGCGTTCATCGCCAATGCTGGTCAGCGGACCGTGGCCGGGCAGACACACCATGGCATCGCCCAATGGCAGCAGCTTCTCGCGGATGCCGGTGATGAGTTGCTCGGAATTGCCATAGGCGAAATCCGTGCGTCCCACCGAGCCGCGGAACAGCGTATCGCCCACCAGCGCAAGGTTTGCAGGCTTGTAGACATAGACCAGATGGCCGGGCGTGTGGCCCGGCACATGCAGGATGTCCAGTTCCAGATCACCCACGCGTACGGTTTCACCTTCGGCCAGATAGCGGGTCGGGGTCACAGGACGTGCGCCTTCCACGCCATAGGCGGCCCAGTCCTTGTCCAGCGTGTCCATCAAAAACTGGTCGGCGGCGGTGGGGCCTTCCACCGGCACGCCGTAATGCTCGGCCAGTTCTGCCGCTGCGCCGGCATGGTCGAGATGGCCATGGGTGAGAAGAATCTTCTCAACCTGCGCGCCGGTCTCGGTCACGGCAGAGCGGATGCGGTCAGCATCACCGCCGGGATCGACAATGGCGGCCTTCATGGTCTTCGTGCACCACAAAATGGAGCAGTTCTGCTGGAAGGGGGTCACCGGGACAATGGCGATCTGAAGCGGTTGCATGCACTCTCCATTTCCGGCGGCGTGCGGCTCTCGCCCGCCCCGGTGCGTCATTCCTCATCGCCATGGGCATTGCGGATGCGCCGCACCACGCCCCACACGGCAAGCATCACCACCGGCACAAGGGCTGCGGAAACCAGTCCCGCATCCAGATGAAAGCCCAGCCGATCATTCAGCCCGGCCTCATACAATCCCTTGATGAGATAGTGGATCAGGCTCACCACATAGTAGGAAATGGCCGCAACCGAAAGCCCCTCCACCGTGCGCTGCAAACGCAGCTGCATCCGGGTGCGCTCATTCATGGAGGTGAGCAGGTCGCGGTTCTGCTGTTCCAGCTCCACGTTCACGCGCGTGCGCAGCAGGTCTGCGGCATTCGCCAGCTTGCGGGAAATCTTGTCCTGCCGTTCCTCCACCGAAACACAGGTGCGCATGGCGGGCGCAATGCGGCGATTAAGGAACTGCTGCCATGTGGGCCAGCCCGGCAGTGGCACCTCGCGGATGGTGGCGAGGCGCAGTTCCACAATTTCCATATAGGCGCGGCTGGCTCCGAAGCGGAACAGGCTGCCGGCGGCATTGGCCTCCAGCTCCGCCGCCAGCGCCACCAGTTCATCCAGCAGGCGATGGTTGTCACTGAGCCCGGCGGTGCGGGTCATGGCGGTGGCGGCTTCGTTCAGCCGGTTCTCGATGCCGGCGATGGCGGGCGCGAGACGCTGGGCTTCTGGCAGGCCCAGCAGGGCCAGGGTGCGGTAGGTCTCGATTTCCAGAACGCGTTGCACCAGCGCGCCGGTTGATTCCGCGCTCAGCCCCCGGTCACGCACCAGCACCCGCACGAAACCGGAGGGGTCTGCACGGAAATCGGTGGCGATTTCGGCCAGCCCGTCATTCACATCAGAGCGGGCGAGGCTGGCGGGGTCGAACACCCGCTCCAGCATGAAATCCTCGGCGCTATCCGGCACCAGATGCAGATCCACAGCCACCAGCAGCGGGCCGGGCTGGGGAACCTCGGTGAAGGGGCTGGCCAGACTGGAGGCCGAAGGCTGGAAGGGCAGGGTGCCCACGGCCAGAGGCGTGCAGGGCAGGTCCCATGTATATGTGGAAAATTCGGCGTGGCTCTCCCAGCGCAGGCTGGCGCCGCCGAAGACCACATAATGGTGGCGGGCTCCTGCCGCGGGGGCGGGCACGCCGCGTGCCAGACACAGGCGTGTCAGCGCTTCCCGGTCTTTCTGCCCGCCAGCACCATCCAGAAGGAAGGCGGCGTGCAGAACGCGGCGCGGCGTTTCCATTGGCACGAAGGGGCGGGCGTGGAGTTCGCGCAGCACGGCTGCCCGCAGCGGATGGGCGGATAGCGCCCGTTCCCCGCCTATCGCCAGGTCTCCCTCACCCCTTTGCGCGCTTTCGCCCGCCATATCCGCTTCTCCCCACATGTGTTTTGGGGAGCAGACACGGATGGAGGGCGGGAATCAAGCACCTTGAATCGGGAGCTCATGCTCAAGGTCGTGGAGCATGTCCCGCGGGCCATTGCGCAAGCCTGCGCAGTACATGAGCGAACGTGCCGGCCCCGGCCAAAGACCCGGGGCCGGCAGCTTTTCTTCACCCTCACAGATGCCGCAGCACCCGTGCCGGGGCCTGCCCCAGTGCGCGGAAGGTGCCGAGAAGGCCGAAACCCACGGTGAGCACCAGTGCGCCAGCCACGGCTCCAAGGGCCGCGAGCGGTGAGAAGACGAAGCCGATCTCCATCACGAAGGTCGCCACGCCCCACGCCGCCAGCGTGCCCGCACCCACGGCGAAAATGGCGGTGACAAGCCCAAGAGCCGCATATTCCAGCATATAGGCCCCCAGCAAACGGGCGCGGGTGGCACCAAGTGTCTTCAGCACCACGGCATCATAAACCCGGTGCTGATGGCCCGCCGCCAGCGCGCCCGCTAGCACCAGAATGGAGGTGAGAAGCGTGATGATGCTGGCCGCATGGATGCCGAGCGAAAGCTGCCCCAGAATGGCTGCTGCCTGTTCCAGCGTTTCCTTCACCCGCACCGAGGTGATGGCCGGGAACTGCTGCGCCACGGCCTTCAGCAGCGCCACTTCCTGCACCGTATCCGCTCCGCCGGGCCAGGTGAGGGTGGAGAGCACGCTGTGGGGCGCGCCGGCGAAGGTGCCGGGCGAGAACACCATGACGAAGTTGATGTTCAGCCGTTCCCACTTCACCTGTCGCAGATTGGCGATGGTGGCGGTGATGTTGCGGCCCAGTACATTCACGGTGATGGTGTCGCCCAACTTCAACCCCAGCTTGCCGGCGAGCTTGTCATCAAAGGAGATCAGGGGGCGGGTTTCTCCCGGCTGCCACCATTCGCCCGCCACCAGTGTGGAGCCCTCCGGCAGGGTATCGGACATGGAGATGCCGCGATCGCTTTGGAGCACCCATGCGGAGTCCGCGGGCACCTGCACCTCTTCCGCCGGGCGGCCGGCAAGATGGGTGATGCGCCCGCGCAGCATCGGCACAGAGCGATAGGTCGCATCCGGCGCATGGGTCTTGATGAAGCCGTTGAACTCCTCCTGAGACGCGGAGGGCACATCCACGAAAAAGAAGCTGGGCGCTTCTTCCTGTAAGGGGCCATTAAGCTCGTTGGAGAGAGAGCGATCAATCAGCGTGATCGCCACCAGAAGCGTGAGCCCAAGACCGAGCGAGAGCACGACCGTGGGGGTGAGCGCGCCGGGGCGGTGGATATTGCCCAGCGCAAGCCGCGCCATGGTCATGTTCGGGCGGGGCAGGCGACGGGCGAGCGCCATCACGCCCATCGCGACCAACCGCAGCAGGATGAAGACGGCTGCGGCGACTCCAAGAAAAAGCACCGCCGTGCGCCACGTCTCCGCGCTCAAAACCGCCACAAGAGCCAGTGCGAGGCCCAGAAGGCCGGAGAGCACGATCGCGAACGGGCCGGGGCGGGGACGACGGGCATCAAAGCCATCGCGGAACAGAACCGAGACCGGAGCCTCCTGCGCCGCCGCCAGCGGCCAGACGGTGAAAGCCGCTGCGACCAGCAGGCCATAGAGAGCCGCCAGCCCCAGAGCTGCCCAGTCCACCACCGGCGAGAGCGGGAAGGGGATGAGGGACGCAATGGCCGCACTCGCCACGAAGGGCAGCGCCGCACCCAGCACCAGCCCGATGATGATGCCAAGCAGGGCGATGAGCAGAATCTCTACGCCATAGGTCGTGAAAATGAC
The DNA here is from genome assembly GCA_034676685.1 of Xanthobacter sp. Taxonomy (GTDB): domain Bacteria; phylum Pseudomonadota; class Alphaproteobacteria; order Rhizobiales; family Xanthobacteraceae; genus Xanthobacter. Next base: position 73,045 of record JAUCBT010000009.1, read on the forward strand.
CCGGCGCGAGGCCCCCATCGCCTTCATGGTGGCGATGACATCACGCCGCGCGGCCAGATGGCTGGAGACGCCATTGGCTACCCCCACACCGCCCACCATCAGCGCCGTGAGCGCTACAAGGGTCAGGAACTGGGCGATGCGGTCCACATTCCGCTCCAGCTGGGGGGAGGCATTGTCGCGCGTGCGGATATGAAAGCCGCCCTGTTCCAGTTCGGCATGGGCCAGTTGTGAAACGGTTTCCATCGCCTGCGAGGATTCATCCGGCAGGCGCAGGCGATAGCTCCAGCGCACAAGGCTGCCCGGCTGCACCAGCCCGGTTGTCTCCAGTGCCGCGCTGGAAACCAGAAGCCGCGCCCCGAAGCCAAGGCCGGAGGACAATGCATCCGGTTCTGACACCAGACGGGAGCGGATCTCAAAAGTGGCATTGCCCACCTGAATCCGGCTGCCGGGCGCCAGATTGAGGCGTGCCAGCAACACATCATCCGCTGCCGCGCCCCATACGCCATTCTGTTCCCGCAGCAGTTCCGCTTCCGGCAGAGGCGGCGCAAGTTCAAGCTGGCCGACCAGCGGGTAAGCCCCATCCACCGCCTTCAGTTCCACAAGTGCGGCATCATCATCCGGAGTGCGGGCCATGGCGCGAAGTTGCGCCACTTCGCTCACCGCGCCATGGCTTTCCATGAAGGTGCGCTCTGCGGGCGTGGCCTGCCGCTGGACAAGGGTGAAGTCCAGATCTCCGCCCAGAATGATGCGACCCTCTCGATGCAGGCCATCAGTGAGCGCGCCGGCGAAGGAGCCGATGCCGGCAATGGCCATGACACCGACAATGAGGCAGCCCAGAAACACGGCGAAACCCCGCCGTGCCCCGCGCAGCTCCCGCAGGGCGAAACGCAGCGGGGTGAGGGCGCGGCTCAGGGTCGAGGTGCTGTCCCGGCTCATGCCGCACCCTGCGCGCTGTCTTCCACAATCTCACCGGAGCGCAGGCGCAGAATGCGTCCGCACCGGTTCGCCAGCACCGGGTCATGCGTTACGAGCACCAGCGTGGTCTTGCGGGCCTGATGGGCGGCAAACAGAAGGTCCATAATCTGCCGACCTGTTCCTTCGTCCAGATTGCCGGTTGGCTCATCCGCCACCAGAATGGGGGCCTCGGGAGCCAGCGCGCGCGCCACCGCCACGCGCTGCTGCTCTCCGCCGGAAAGCTGGGCCGGATAATGCGCCGCCCGGTGGCCAAGGCCCACCGCCTCCAGTTCGCGCATGGCGCGGGTGAAGGCATCGGCGCGGCCGGCCAGTTCCAGCGGTACGGCGACATTTTCAAGCGCGGTCATGGTCGGGATGAGATGGAAGGACTGGAACACGATGCCCACATGCCGCCCGCGAAAGCGGGCCAGCGCATCCTGTGAGAGACGGGTGAGATCCATGCCCGCGACCTCCACCTGCCCGCTGTCCACAGTTTCCAGCCCCGCCATGACCATGAGCAGGGTAGACTTACCGGAGCCGGACGTGCCCACCAGCCCCACCGCCTCTCCTGCCTCGATACGGACGGAAATGTCCTTCAGAACATGCACACGGGCAGCCCCGCTGCCGAGAGACAGATCCACCCCCTTCAGGGAGAGGGCGGGCGAAGCGGAAGACATGTTCATGCCGGAAGCGACCTTTGCTGAAGCAAACCTGAGACGGGCGAGGGACGTATGGGCGGGCTGCGGCGCAAGGCGCCATGGCGTGCGGGCGGGACAATCAGATACGGGGAATCACAGACCTGCCCCGAGGGAAGCATCGAAAATGATATTTAAGGCGCTGCGAGGGCTGCCCCATGCCCTCCTGCTGATTGGCTCTGTTGTCACGGTCACCCTGCCGGGTGCGAATGCCGCCAAAGCCGCCCCCGTGCGCGTCGTGGCGCTGGGAGACAGCCTGACTGCCGGCTATGGCCTGCCGCCCTCCGAGGCATTTCCAGCCCAGCTTGAAGTTGCGCTGAAGGCGCGCGGACATGATGTGGTGGTGGAGAATGCCGGAGTTTCCGGTGATACCGCGACGCAAGGCTTGGCGCGGCTGGATTGGTCTGTGCCGCAGGGCACACAGGCGGTTATCGTGGCGTTGGGCGCGAACGACATGCTGCGCGGCCTGCCGCCTGAGGTGACCCGTACGGCTCTGAACAATATCGTGGTGCGGCTGAAGGCGCGCGGGCTTCCGGTTCTGGTTTCCGGCATGCGCGCCGCCCCCAATCTGGGCGAGAGCTACCGCACGCGCTTTGATGCCATCTATCCCGATCTGGCGCAAAAACAGCAAGTGCGGCTGCATCCCTTCTTTCTGGATGGTGTCGCCGGCAAGCCGGACCTGAACCTGCCGGATGGTTTGCATCCCACAGGCAAGGGCGTGGCCCGCATGGTGGAAGGCATTTTGCCGGATGTGGAGCACTTGTTGGATGAGGCGCGCAAAAAGGCGGAGCTCGAAGAGCAGAACCCGGCACCGTGAGGGTGAGGGGGCCCCGAGCATGTGCCAGAAACCTCCTGCGTCATAGAGACTGAGGTCATGGCCCTGCCATTCCAGAGTATTTTCGAGCGAAGTGGATGCGGGTTCTCGCGGAGAAAATACGATATTTCAGAATGTTGGGTGCTTCCCGGATTCAATGAAGCGCAGAAGCGCTTTATGTCATTGGGCCTTCAGTGATCCTGGAACGTGCGAGGTTCTGAGCGTCTGTTTGAAAAGGGCCGTATATCACACTCCACGCCTCTGCCCCGAAAACCAAGGGATGAAGCCGGGAGAGCATGATGCCTCTGCCTGTGGTTATGCTGAATGGTTTTATGCAAAATGGCTGACAACGGCCAGCGCCCATCAGTTTGGCTTTGCCATCCAGATGCCTGTGCGCCAGCCCATATGTGCCCTTCCAGAAGGGCGAGATTTGTCTCGGGTTCCAATCAGCCTTTGAACCCTAATTTGGTGGCATAACCGGGATTGTGCTGAGGCGCGCGCTCCATGGATGACCGGGATGGATCTGGGCCAGCCAACGTGCCAGCCGCATCCGTTCATCGCTGTTCAGCTTGGGCAGGGCTGCCGCGAAGTCTTGTTCGTCCTTGGCGCGCTGATATTTCGCCTTGAGCAAAAGAACCGCATCCGGCCCCAGATAGGGTACGCCCTGCGCGTTGTGTCGCACCATCTCATTCCGAGCATGCTGGATGCGCGGATCTCGTTTGCACACCCACATTTCGGGAGTGCCGGAATCAATCATCATATCGGCACGCCAGCAGCCGGCGGCTTCATCCCGGCACCAGAACTGCCCGGCTTCCGGTGCTGGCATGTCGTGCGGCGCAAGCGGAGTGATCCTGCCGTCATCAACGGTATAAATCGTGACGCTGGCCAGTCTTTCCCGAAAGTGCGGCAGGTGCTGGCGTAGAACCGCAAACTCAATGTCGTCGTGTGGGCGGGTTTCCTCGCCATGCCACAAATCCAACGCCCAGCCACCCACCACGCACCAGGGTAGGGCAAGTCCATCCAGCTTTTGCGCCAGTTCCTGCGGATGCCAGGGTATCCAATTGCTGTCATCCATATGTGCAGGGCCCTGAAAAGCGGAAGACGTGGAGACCGGAGACAAGAAGAACCATATCCTGAAACAGAAAGAGCGGCCCGAAGGCCGCTCTTTCCTTTTTTCACAGCGGGTTGATGCCACCCGCGCGCCATCACTCGGCGTTGTCGCCTTCACCGGCAGCGGCCTTTGCGGCGTCCCGCTCAGCCTTTTCCTTGGCTTCCAGATCTTCGCCGGTCGCCTGATCCACCACCTTCATCGACAGGCGGGTCTTGCCGCGCTCGTCGAAGCCCAGCAGCTTCACCTTGACCTTGTCGCCTTCCTTCACCACGTCGGACGGCTTGTTCACGCGTTCCTTCGCCATCTGCGAAACGTGGACAAGGCCATCCTTGGAGCCGAAGAAGTTCACGAATGCGCCGAAGTCGACAACCTTGACCACGGTGCCTTCATAGATCTGGTTCACTTCCGGCTCGGAAACGATGGACTTGATCCAGTTGATGGCGGCCTTGATGCTCTCGCCATTGGCGGAAGCGATCTTGACGGTGCCGTCGTCCTCGATGTTGACCTTCGCGCCGGTCTTTTCCACGATCTCGCGGATGACCTTGCCGCCGGAACCGATCACTTCACGGATCTTGTCCACGGGGATCTGAAGCACTTCGATGCGCGGAGCATGCTCGCCCAGTTCATCGCGGGCGCTCGAGAGCGCCTTCGACATCTCGCCGAGAATGTGCGCGCGGCCATCCTTCGCCTGAGCGAGGGCGACCTTCATGATCTCCTCGGTGATACCGGCGATCTTGATGTCCATCTGCAGCGAGGTGATACCGTTTTCGGTACCCGCCACCTTGAAGTCCATGTCGCCGAGGTGATCCTCGTCGCCGAGAATGTCGGTCAGCACCGCGAACTTCTCACCCTCAAGGATGAGGCCCATGGCGATACCCGCAACCGGACGACGCAGCGGTACGCCGGCATCCATCAGCGCCAGCGAGGTGCCGCAGACGGTGGCCATGGAGGACGAGCCGTTGGACTCGAGAATCTCCGACACCACGCGCAGGGTGTAGGGGAACTCGTGCTTGGCCGGCAGCATCGGGTGGATAGAGCGCCACGCCAGCTTGCCATGGCCGATCTCGCGGCGGCCGGGCGAACCCATGCGGCCGGTCTCGCCCACGGAGAAGGGCGGGAAGTTGTAGTGCAGCAGGAAGTGCTCCTTGTAGGTGCCTTCCAGGCTGTCGATGAACTGCTCGTCCTCGCCGGTGCCGAGAGTTGCGACCACAAGGGCCTGCGTCTCGCCGCGGGTGAACAGGGCCGAACCATGGGCGCGCGGCAGGATGCCGGCTTCCGAAACGATCGGACGCACGGTCTTCACGTCGCGGCCGTCGATGCGGATGCCGTCGTCCAGAATGTTCCAGCGCACGATGCTGGCTTCCAGAGCCTTGAGCACATCGCCGACGATCTGGGCGGTGGGCACGGCAGCGCCGGTCAGGGCCAGTTCTTCATAGAAGCGCTTGACCTTGGCCTTGGCCTCGCCAACAGCCTTGTAACGGTCCTGCTTCTTCTGGATCTTGTAGGCAGCGCGCAGGTCGGCCTCGGCGATTTCCTTCACCTTGGTTTCGACAGCAGAAACGTCGAGCGGCTGGAAGTCGCGCGGCTCCTTGGCGGCCTTCTCGGCAAGGCTGATGATGGCCTGGATCACCGGCTGGAAATGGCGATGACCGAACATCACCGCGCCGAGCATGATCTCTTCCGGCAGTTCCTTGGCTTCGGATTCCACCATCAGAACGGCGTCGGTCGTGCCGGCCACCACGAGGTCGAGATTGCTCTCCTTCACCTCTTCAACGGTGGGGTTCAGCACATATTCGCCATCGATGAAGCCAACGCGCGCTGCGCCCACCGGGCCCATGAAGGGCACGCCGGAAAGGGTGAGTGCGGCGGAAGCGGCAACCATGGCGACGATGTCGGGATCGTTCTCAAGGTCGTGCGACAGAACAGTCAGCACAACCTGGGTGTCGCACTTGTAGCCAGCCGGGAACAGCGGGCGAATGGGGCGGTCGATGAGGCGGGAGACCAGCGTCTCCTTCTCGGACGGACGACCTTCGCGCTTGAAATAACCGCCGGGAATGCGGCCGGCTGCGTAGGTCTTTTCCTGATAGTTCACGGTCAGGGGGAAGAAGTCCTGGCCGGGCTTGGGCTCCTTGGCGGAAACCACGGTGGCCAGAACCTTGGTGTCGCCATAGGTGGCGAGCACGGAACCGTCGGCCTGGCGGGCCATTTTGCCGGTCTCGAGAGTAAGGGGCTGCCCACCCCAGTCCAGCGTCTCGCTGTGAATCTCGAACATGCGTTTTATCTTTCTCTTGCTGGCGAAGAGAACAAGCCGGAAAATCTTTGAGCCATGAGCAAGACGGCCGGGCGCATCATTCTATGCGCCACAAGGGCCCGTCTTGAGCGGGCCGGGCTGCGCCTCGGGTTCTGAGGGGTGCGCCCGGCGATCCTGCCATGACTCTCTTCCGCTCGTCTTTCACCCGGTCATGTTGCGGGTCTGAAAGACCCAGGATTGCCTCGCGGGGAGGCGGGTGGCCCATGAAGAGCCGGAGAAACGGCCCCACCGGCAGAGTGCAGGTGGGGTCGGTTCCCGTGTGCCGTCTCCGGCCTCCAGTGAGGCCGGGTCCGTCAAATCAGCGGCGCAGGCCGAGACGGCCGATCAGGGTCTTGTAGCGCCCTTCATTCTTCCGCTTCAGATAGTCGAGAAGGCTGCGGCGCTGCGACACGAGCTTGAGCAGCCCGCGACGGGAATGGTTGTCCTTGTGATGGGACTTGAAGTGACCGGTGAGGTTCACGATCCGCTCGGTAAGAACGGCAACCTGCACTTCCGGCGAACCGGTGTCGCCTTCCTTGGTCCCATATTCCTTGATGAGCTCTTGCTTGCGCTCGGCAGTGATCGACATCGGACTTTCCTTTCAACAGAGGGTCAAAAAAGCGGTTTCCTTTCGCCAATGGCTGTTGGAAACGCGCCATGCGGCCGGGCCGGGATGTCGTCCAGCACGGTCGAAACTCACAGGCGGCGGCGAACCGCGCCCGCGCGGCGGGACTATAGCGGCTTTTGCCTCGTGAACCAGCGGAATGTTAACGCTCCACCCGTCCACCCACCGGATGGAATGGCTATAGAATGTCCACATCCATCCGGTCTTGTTTGGCTGGCTCAGTCCTGCCCGGTCTTGTTTGTCGGCTTCAGGCCGCGCGGTGGCGGGGCGCGACGGGCCCAGTTGAAGACGCGATGCGGGAAGATTTCACCGCCTTCGACATCACCAATGGCGATCAGGGATTCCTGACAGAATACGGCGGCATGGCCTTCCACGATCGGTGCATCACGCCCGCGCAGAATAACGCTCTGTCCACACCGCATGCGATGGGCATCCTGTGGGGAAATGGAGAGGTGCGGGATGTCTTCCAGCGCGCAATCGACCGGCTCGAGAACTTCCAGCAGGGCCTCTTCGCCGGCTTCCGCGCGCTCACGCAACTCGTCCAGTGGCACCAGATCCTCTTCGAGGAAGGAGCCGACGCTGGCCCGGCGCAGGGTGGCCACATGGCCGCGTGCACCCAGCATGCGCCCAAGGTCTCGCGCAATGGCGCGCACATAGGTGCCTTTGCCGCATTCCGCTTCCAGCACCACGTGGTCCATGTCCGGCCGTTCAACCATCACCAGGCTGTAGATGGTGACAGGGCGCGCTTCCAGCACCACGGTTTCGCCGTCACGCGCCAGATCATAGGCGCGCTCGCCGCCGATCTTCAGCGCCGAATAAGCTGGCGGCACCTGCATCACCTCGCCCTGAAAAACGGGCAGGGCAGCGAGGATCTCGTCATTCGAAGGCCGCAAATCCGAGGTTTCCACCGGCTTGCCTTCGGCGTCATCGGTGTCGGTTTCGATGCCGAACCGCACTGTGAAGCGATAGGTCTTGCGGCCATCCATCACATAGGGAACGGTCTTGGTCGCTTCGCCAAATGCGATAGGCAGGCAGCCGGAGGCCAGCGGATCAAGCGTGCCGGCATGGCCGGCCTTCTTGGCGCTGAACAGGCGCTTCACTGCGCTCACCGCCTGAGTGGAGGTGATGCCGACCGGCTTGTCGAGCAGAATCCAGCCATCCAGATCGCGCCGGGGCGCGCGGGGGCGGTCATCCTGCTGGCGGCGCGGTGGCTTGCCGGCGGACCGGGTATCTTCAGCCATTGGCGCTGCATCGGCCAGAGGCGCATCGACAGGAGCGTCCGTTTCAGGAGCGGAGAGCTTGGGGGCGGGCGAGCCAGCGGTCATTCGGGTTGGGTCTCTTCGTCGTCGGAATCAAGGTCGCGCACCACTTTTGGGGAGCGCAGCAGGGCATCCATACGGGCGCCCTCATCAAACGAGGTATCCTTGCGGAAACGCAGTTCTGGGGTGGATTTCAGTTCCACCCGGCGCGAAACCTCATGGCGCAGATGGCCCTTGTTGGTCTCCAGCGCCTTCAGCACCTTCTCGATATCTCCGCCACCGAGCGGCATGACATAACAAGTGGCAATCTTCAGGTCCGGCGACATACGCACTTCCGGCACGGTGATGATGTGGCCGGACAGAACAGGGTCGATATGGTCGCCGCGCGCAAGCACATCGGCGAGGGCATGACGCAGCAGTTCGCCGACGCGCAGCATGCGCTGGGAGGGGCCGCCTCCGGTCTGGGCAGGGGATTTCATGAAATATCTAAGCCTCTTGGCACAAGTCTTCTGGTGAAGCCGCGGTCACGGACACTTCCGGCAAACGCCATCAGCGCCATGGATGCGGGTGGCACCAGTTCATATCAAAGAAGGGGAGGCGGGTTTGGACCGCTCCGCTCCGGTTCGTCTGTGTCCATTTCAATGCTGTCCGCAGATTGCATGGGGCAGAAGGATGGGGCGTAAATGACCATCTCTCGGCATGCGGGCCGCAGCGGAGCGTATTCATGAACGATAATGTGAGGAACATGCCCCGGAATGATGACCATATCATGCCGTGAACCACGGCATAAACTGGCTGGACAGGCAGTAGAGCGTTTCTCCGTTTCATAGAAACGAGAAGACGTTCTAACCTATTGAGTAAAATCATTTCCTGCACGCGAACCGGATACCCGTTTCGCTCGAAAATGATCTCACCCACCTTGCCCCGTCATTCGGGCATAAATTGCCGCCCCGGCCCATGAAGAGGCCGGGGCGATATGGCTCACAGCGAGCGCTGAACCGTCTCAACGCGATAGCACTCGATGACATCGCCTTCACGCATGTCCTGATAGCTCTCGAAGGACATACCGCACTCCTGACCGGAATGGACGGTGTTGACCGCATCCTTGAAGCGGTTGAGCGTGGAGAGCTTGCCCTCGTGGATCACCACGTTGTCGCGGATGAGGCGGACATGCTGCCCACGCTCCACCACGCCATCGGTGACGAGGCAACCCGCAACCTTGCCGATCTTGGACACCGCAAAGATCTGACGGATCGAGGCATTGCCAAGCATGGTCTCGCGGGTGATGGGGGCCAGAAGCCCGCTCATCGCCTTCTTCACGTCATCCACCAGGTCGTAGATGATGTTATAGTAGCGGATTTCGATGCCCGCACGGTCGGCCGCCTCACGGGCTTCCTTGTTCGCGCGCACATTGAAGGCGATGATCGCGGCACCGGACGTTTCCGCCAGCGTCACGTCGCTTTCGTTGATGCCACCAGCGCCGGAATGGATGATGCGGGCCTGCACCTCGTCATTGCCCAGCTTCTCCAGCGACCCGATGATGGCTTCCACCGAACCCTGCACGTCACCCTTGATGATGAGCGGGAATTCCTTGCGGCCAGTCGCCTTCACCTGGTTCATCATCTGCTCCAGAGAGCCGCGAATGGTGGCGGAACGGGCCGCTGCCTTATCACGCTTCTGGCGCTGACGATAATCGGTGATTTCACGGGCGCGCGCTTCATTCTCGACAACCGCAAGACGGTCACCCGCCTCGGGTGTGCCGTTGAAGCCGAGAACTTCCACCGGCATGGACGGGCCAGCCTTGGCCGTGTTCGCGCCAGTATCGGTGATGAGCGCACGCACGCGGCCCCATTCCGCACCAGCCACCACGATGTCGCTGACATGCAGCGTGCCGCGCTGGACCAGAACCGTCGCCACGGGGCCACGACCACGGTCAAGCTTGGCTTCCACCACGGTGCCTTCGGCGGCGCGGTCAGGGTTGGCCTCGATGTCGACCATTTCAGCCTGAAGCGAAATGGTTTCCAGCAGCTTTTCAAGGTTGATGCGCTTCTTGGCGGAAATCTCCACCTCAAGCGTCTCACCACCCAGGCTTTCCACCTGCACCTGATGCTGAAGCAGCTCGGTGCGCACACGCTCGGGCTTGGCTTCCGGCTTGTCGATCTTGTTGATGGCAACAATGATCGGCGCGCCAGCCGCACGGGCATGGTTGATGGCTTCCACGGTCTGCGGCATCACGCCGTCATCGGCGGCCACCACCAGAACCACGATATCCGTCACCTTCGCGCCACGGGCTCGCATGGCGGTGAATGCCGCATGGCCGGGGGTATCGATGAAGGTGATCTTGCCACCCAGCGGAGAGGTCACCTGATAGGCGCCGATATGCTGGGTGATGCCGCCGGCCTCGCCCGAAACCACATTGGCTTCGCGCAGGGCATCAAGCAGTGAGGTCTTGCCGTGATCGACATGGCCCATGATCGTCACGACCGGCGGACGGTCCTGCAAGGTCTCCGGCTCATCCAGTGCATCGAACAGGCCTTCTTCCACGTCGGATTCAGAGACGCGACGCACGGTATGGCCCATGTCCGCGGCAATCAGTTCCGCGGTATCGGCGTCGATCACGTCGGTGATCTTGAGCATCTGCCCCTGCTTCATCAGCAGACGGATCACATCCACGCCACGCTCCGACATGCGGTTGGCGAGTTCCTGAATGGTGATCGTTTCGGGCAGGATCACCTCGCGGACGATCTTTTCCTTCTGCTCCTGCTGTCCGCCCTTGCCGCTCATGCGCTGGGTGCGACGACGGAAGGAGGCCACGGAGCGCTGACGCTCATCGCCCGCTGAAAGGGCGGTGACAACCGTCAGACGGCCACGCTGCTTTTCAGCGCCGGGCAGTGTGCGGGTCGGCTTGACCGGAGCAACCGGGCGGTTCGCAGGACCACGGCGTGGCGGGCCACGACGGTCGTCCTCGCCTTCGGTCGTGGCGGCAGCGCGATTGGCTGTGCCTGCGGGGCGCGGGGCACCGGCGGCAGGTGCAGCCGCGCTGCTGCGGGTATTGGAAGCGTTGCCGGCGGAGGCCGTATCAGCGCCAAGGCGCTTGCGGGCTTCCTGTTCGGCGCGACGCTTGTTCTCTTCTTCCTGGGCGCGGCGCGCATCTTCCTCGCGCTTGCGGGCCTCTGCGGCCTCACGCTCGGCACGTTCGCTACGCTCGCGCTCGGCGCGACGACGCGCCTCCTCCTCGGCTGCGCGGCGCTCTTCGGCCATCCTCTGTTCTTCGACAGCGCGGACGCGTGCATCAGCCAGCGCGCTGGCGCGGGCATTGCGCTCTTCGTCCGTCAGGGTGCGCAGAACCACACCGGATCCGCCCTGACGCTGGCCAGCGCGGCCTGCGGGCGCGCCGGGACGGCGATCCTGCTGAGCGCCGGGGCGTGGCGGCTGGCCGGGACGGCCTGGTGCACCACCCGCCCGCTGCGGGCCGGAGCCTGGGCGATTCTGGGACTGCGAAGAACCACTGCGATTCTGTCCGCCACCATCCTGCGGACGCGCGGCGCGCGGCGCCTGCTCATTGGAGCGTGGCGCCTGTGCGGCCGGGCGGGCAGGAGCAGCTGTCGCCGGCTTTGCGGGAGCTGCCTCAACCTTGGCCTCAGGAGCCTTGGCAACAACCTGCTCGGCAGTGGGCGCAGCCTGCGGGGCTGCCGGTGCAGCGCTCTCCGCTTTGACCGGCGTGGGGGTATCAACTGTCTGAGCGACCTTCACGGGTTCCTCGGGCTTAACCGCTTCCGGCGTCTTGGCCGGTTCGGGAGCCTTCACTGGCGCAGGTGTGGCTGCAACCGGTGCGGCAGGAGTTTCAGATGCGACTGCTGCCGGAGCCGGAACAGGCTTTTCCGCAATCTGCGGGGTGGAAGCAGTCGTGGGAGATGCAACTGGTGCAGGCACGGCAGGAGCCGGCGTGGCTGCGGCCGGCGCGGCGGGCGCCGGGGTAGCAGCAGCATCAGCAGGGGCAATGACGCGGCGCTTAACCTTCTCCACCACGACCTGCTTGGAGCGGCCATGGCTGAAGCTCTGGCGCACCGTCCCCTGTTCCACCGGGCGCTTCAAGGTGAGCGTCTTGCCGGTGGAGGGGGGGAGCGTCTTGTCGCCGGGTGTCTTCGTATCGTTCATTCCGTATCCGTTCCTTGCATCCGGCCGCGCGCGCGGGTGCACTCTTGTCCAATACTGTCTCGACCGTCGGGGCCGGTACCGTTTTTCAGGTGCCGGTCCTAACTGCGATCACGCTCCTCACCGCCGGGATCGTGATCACTAAATTCTGGACCATTTCGGTCCCGGCCACTGTGGCCTGGATCAAATTCTTCCTGCCGACCATGACCGTGGCCGTTATCTTCCCGTTCATGGTCTTCAAGATCATCGGGAGGTCGGCCATCGCCCACTGGGCCTGCTCCATCTTCCGCGCTGGCGACCGATCCGGTCCGCCATCGCTCGAGTTTCCGGCAGCGCGCGAGGAATCCCGCTGTCGTCGGATGTGCAAGCAGGGCCGCATGTACCACATTTGACCGCCCTAACGCCAAGTCCAAATCAATGCCGGTCAAGCAATCTATGATCGCAGGTGCTTTTGCACCTGCGGCATGGACCTGACGAGCCGAGGCATTGAGTTTGCGGACCCCATCGGGGCGCGCATCAGCGGCGTGCAGAAGCACGCGCACTTTGCCGGAGAAGAGAGCGGATTCAACCTTCATGGTGCCGGTTATAACCTGCCCCGCCTTGTTGGTGAGGGAGAGGGCGGCACGCATATCCTGTTCGAGAAGCTGATCAATCAGCGCTGGCAGCTCGGGGGAGGCGGCCCCCTTGCCCTTGAATGCGCGGGAGAAAGCCTTGCGCTTCAGCGCAGTCTCCAACGCGGTATGGGTGGCGCATATCCACGCGCCACGCCCCGGTAGCTTACGTGAGAGGTCCGGAACGATCGTGCCGTCCGGCCCCACCACGAAGCGCATCATGTCGGCCACCGGTGTCACCTCGCGGGTGGCGAGGCACAGGCGCGACAGCGGCCCCCGCGCGGCAGCAACGCTGCGCGGCCCCGTGTCCGTCTCTTCCTCTACCATTTCCGAGTGCACTGGTGGTCATCTCCTTATCTCAAGCGTCGGAAGACGGGGCGGCATCTTCGCCGTCATCCGTCTCGTCCGCTTCGGAAGCGATCTCGTCAGCCTCAATCCAGCCAGCGGCAATGCGCGCCTGCAGAATGAGCTGTTCGGCATCATGGCGGGAGAATTCGAATCCGCTGAGCGCGCCAGCATGCTCGATGGTCTCACCATCCTTGCGCTCCTTCCAGCCGACGAGATCGTCGGTGGCGCAGCCGGCAAGGTCTTCCACATTGCGAATTTCATCTTCACCCAGCGCCACCAGCATGGGGCCGGTGATGCCGATCAGGGCCTTCAGCTCATCTTCCACACCCAGTTCCTTACGACGGGTATCAAGAGCGGCTTCCACTTCGGCCAGATGTTCAAGCGCGCGATTCTGAAGTTCAGTCGCGGTGTCCTCGTCAAAGCCATCAATCGAGGCCAGCTCGGACAGGGGCACATAAGCCACCTCCTCAACCGAGGCAAAGCCTTCGGAGGCAAGAAGCTGGCCCATCATTTCGTCAAGATCGAGATCCTGCGAGAAGGTCTTGCTGCGCTCCGCGAATTCCTTCTGGCGGCGCTCGCTCTCTTCCTGCTCGGTCATGATGTCGATGTCCCAGCCGGTGAGCTGGGAGGCAAGGCGCACATTCTGGCCGCGGCGGCCGATCGCCAGCGAAAGCTGGGCATCCGGCACCACCACCTCGATGCGCTCGCGGTCTTCGTCGAGCACCACCTTCACCACCTCTGCGGGGGCCAGCGCATTCACGATGAAGGTCGCGATGTCCGGGTTCCACGGGATGATGTCGATCTTTTCGCCCTGCAGTTCGTTCACCACGGCCTGCACGCGCGAACCACGCATACCCACGCATGCACCCACCGGGTCCACCGAGGAATCACGCGAAATGACGGCGATCTTGGCGCGGGAGCCTGGGTCGCGGGCAACGGCCTTGATCTCGACGATGTTGTCGTAAATCTCGGGCACTTCCTGCGAGAACAGCTTCGCCATGAACTGGGGATGCGTGCGCGAGAGGAAGATCTGCGGTCCGCGCTGTTCGCGACGCACATCATAGACATAGGCGCGAATGCGTTCGCCGGTCTTCACGGTCTCACGCGGCAGCAATTCGTCGCGGCGCAGAATGCCTTCGCCACGGCCGAGATCAACAACCACATTGCCATATTCAGCGCGCTTTACGAGGCCGTTCACGACCTCGCCAATGCGATCCTTGAATTCGTCATACTGACGGTCACGCTCAGCCTCGCGCACCTTCTGCACGATGACCTGTTTGGCGCTCTGCGCGGCAATACGGCCAAAATCGAAGGGGGGCAGCGTGTCTGCGATGGTGTCGCCGACCTGAGCTGCCGGGTTATGGCGGCGCGCGCCATCCAGCGTAATCTCGGTCGCGGTGTTCTCTACCTCATCCACCACCAGCAGATGGCGGGCCAGACGCAACTCACCGGTGCGGGAGTTGATATCGGCGTGGATGTCCGTCTCCTGACCGTAGCGCGAGCGCGCGGCCTTGGCGATGGCATCTTCCATTGCCTCAATGACAATGCTGCGATCGATGGACTTTTCCCGCGCGACCGCTTCAGCGATCTGCAGAAGTTCCAGCCGGTTTGCGCTGACGGCTACCATCAGTGCGTCTCCTTCGGGGTGCTGGCGTTGGATTTGGGTTTGATTTCGGGGGCAAGCAGGGGCGCGCGCTTGGCATTGGACTTTGCCTTGCCCTTGCTGCCGCCCTTGCCGCCGCCAGTTTTCTTATTCTGGCCCTTGGGGCGGCCAATACGCACCGGCCGGAAGGTTGCGACTTCATCGCCACTCTCAGCGGCCTGCTGATGTTCGTTCAGATTGTCGAGGAATGCTTCCTCGTCCTCATCCAGTTCACGCCCGGCAGCCTTGGCGGCGCGCAGTGTCACGGCAATGAGTGCATCGGTCAGCATCAGCTTGGCATCATGAATATCCGCCATGAGCAGGCGCACCACCGGGTCCTCACCGGCCGGCGCATCGGGGCGGCGCACCAGCGCCATGTCACCCTCAACACCTACCAGTTCGCCACGGAAGCGCTTGCGCCCGTCGACGGCCACGGTCATGTCCACCTTCACCTCATGCCCGGCCCAGCGCGCGAAGTCGGTGCGCCTCACGAGCGGACGGTCAATACCGGGGGAGGACATTTCGAGCCGATATGGATCGGAAATGGGGTCATCCACGTCCAGAACGGGCGAAAGCGCGCGCGCGGCGGCTTCGCAATCGTCGATGGTCATGGTGCCATCCGGCCGTTCAGCCATGATCTGAACCGTGCCACCGTCGCGATTCGTCACCTTCACCCGCACGAGGCGCAAGTTTAGGGTGCCAAGCACGCCTTCAGCGATGGCAGCCACGCGGGCGGCCACGCCGGTTTCGGTGATGAGGCGCGGTTCGTTCTGATCGTCGCGCGCTGCGAGGGTCTCAGTCATGTCCCTCCGGGACGGGTCAGCGCCTGACGCCTGATAGCGCCGACGCGGGTTGGAAATTCAGAACCTCAGGAGCCGAATGGCAAGCAGTCGTTAGATAAACAAAAACGGAGCGGGTCCCGTTGGAACCCACTCTCATCACCTTCGACTACGATGGCTCTGAGGTATCCCTTATCGGGAATGTCGCTAATATAACCACAAACGGCGGGCGCGCAAGTAATGCGTATGGATGGACCCCTTCAGAACAGCGCTGTCGCCATTGCAGGAAGTGAATTTGGCGTTAAATGCCCATGTTCGAGGCTCTGGACGGCGAAGGCCTTCCGGTCCATCCTCACTTCCCCCGTAGTGAGGAAACATGTCCCTTCCAAATATCACCGTTCTCTATGATGAGAATCGCATCGCCGCCCGCAACCGGTCGCTTGCCACCGAGATTGCCGCGAGCGCACCGCATCAGCTTCTGGCCGTGGCAGTGCTGAAGGGCTCCTTCATGTTCGCCGCCGATCTTCTGCGGGCGCTGCATACATCCGGCATGGTGCCGGAGGTCGAGTTCATGCATCTTTCGTCCTACAAAAAAGGCATGATCTCAACCGGTTATGTGGAAGTTCTGCGCGATGTCGAAAGCGACGTACGCGGACGCGATGTGCTTCTCATCGACGATATTCTCGAATCGGGCCGCACGCTTGCCTATGCCAAAGACCTGTTGATGGCGCGCGGTGCCCGCCGGGTTCTGGTGTGCGTGCTGCTGGAAAAGCCAGACAAGCGGGCGGTAAGTATTCACGCCGATTTCGTTGGCTTCACCTGCCCGGATTTGTTTGTGGTTGGTTATGGCATGGATATCGCCCACGCCTTCCGTCAGCTTCCCTATATTGGCCATATCGAGGGGCTGGAATAAGCGCCTCTTGCTTATGCAGAATGCAGAATGCAGGGATACGGAATAACTCCGCTGCTTAACAAAAAGACCCTGGTTTTCACCAGGGTCTTTTCACATCAGGACTGGCTCACTGCTTCAGCACTTCCGCTGTCGGGCGCGGCGTGGAGGCTGTGGAGGCCGGCAACACCGGAATGGTGGTGACGGGTGCCTTGCCGGTCAGCGAATGCAGGAAGGCGACGATATCGCCCACATCCTCATCACTCAGCTTCTCGCCCAGTTGCGATTCGCCCATGATGGCGACGGCCGTCGCCAAGCTCCACACCTTGCCGGAGTGGAAGTAGGGCGCGGTAAGGGCCACATTGCGCAGGGGCGCGGCGCGGAAGACATATTCATCATCCGCTGTGGCCGTCACGGTGAAACGGCCCTTGTCATCCGGGGGCAGAATGTCTGCGCCGGGCTTCTCGACGAGACCGAACGGATAATAGCCATTTCCACCCACATTCACCCCGTTGTGGCAGGCGGTGCAGCCCTTGTCGATGAAGAGGGTGAGGCCCTTTTTCTGCTGGTCGCTCAGGGCGTGGTCATCGCCATTCAGCCATGTGTCGAACGGCGAGGGCGTGAGCAGGGTGGCCTCATAAGCCTCGATCGCACGGGCCATGTTGTCGAAGGTCACTGAGTCCTTCTCATTGGGGAAGGATTCGTGGAAGGCCTTCACATAGGCCGGAATGCTTTTCAGCGTTTTCACCACATTGTCGGGTGTGTTGGCCATCTCGACACTGGCCTGAATCGGCCCCTTGGCCTGTTCCTTCAGGTCTGAGGCGCGTCCATCCCAGAACTGGGCTTCGTTCAGCACTGAATTGAATACGGTTGGCGAATTACGTGGCCCGCGCTGCCAGCCATGGCCAATCGAGGTTTCCAGATTGTCCGCGCCGCCTGTCGCCAGATTATGGCAAGAGTTGCAGCTGAAGACACCGGAAGCAGACAGGCGCGGATCAAAGAACAGCTGTTTGCCGAGCTCGATCTTTTCATCCGTGATTCTATTGTCCTTCAATGCCGGAATAGTGGATGGCAGAGGCTTGAACAGTTCAAGCGCGGTTTCACGCAGTGTTTCAGTGGCCATGGCCGGAAGCGGCAGCGCAATCACGCCGGCCAGCAGCAGTGCTGAAAGTGTCCTTTTCATCATCATCCCCCTCATCTCGCCTAAGGGAAGGGTAGTGTGATGGGGTGTTTATTGTTTTGATTTTTATCAATTCTAATGAGCGTCATTGAACCGCGCCCGCATGACGCGCGGAACGTGCTTACGAGTTTGGAGTGCCAGGCCTCCATTGCCCCGTGATGGCATCCGTGCGCGGTTCACGCGGACCCTCGGGTTGGTTGGCCAGAACGGCGAACAGGCTTTTGCGGTCGAGATTGGGGTTGTAGTGCGGGTCCACCAACTTCGATGTGCCCCAGCGCTCTTCCATTCGCGCGCGTTGTGCCTTCAGCCGTTCGCGGTGCGCCTTGGAGCGCTTCTTGCCGCGAGACACGGATTCATGATGGATGAGGCCGGTATGGGGCGTGAAAACCACATCGAAGCCAGCCGCCCGCGCCCGCAGGCACAGGTCAATATCGTTGCAGTCCTCGGCGAAGCGTTCGGCATCGAGAGGGCCGGTGATGTTCCACACATCGCGGCGGATGAGCAGGCAGGCCCCCGTGACAGCTGAAAGATTCTGGCGCACCAGAAGCCGGTCCTCATATCCGCCAGCGGTGGGCGCAGCATGGGCGAACCAGTGGCCGGCATACCGGAACAGGCCGGCAATCACGCCTGCATGCTGCACCGTATTGTCCGGATACAGCAGCTTTGCGCCCACTACGCCGGTGCGGGGCAGGGCGCTCAGGCTCACCATCTCGCTGAGCCAGTCGCCGTCAATGACCTCGATATCATTGTTCAGCAGCAGGATGAGTTCGCCTTTGGATGCATCCACGCCGGTGTTGCAGATGCGGGGATAGTTGAAGTCCCCATCATCGCGCACCACCAGCGTTTGCGGCCATGCAGCCTTTGTTTCCTCAAACAGGGCGAAGGTTTCCGGCTCTATCGAGCCATTATCGACAACGATGATTTCGAAATCGCGATAGGTGGTCTTCGCGATCAGCGTGCGCAGAGCCATGCCGAGCAGGTCTGCCCTGTCCCGCGTGGGGATGACGATGGAAACCTGCGGGCGGCGCGTGGGAAGCGGGAAGAGCGGGCGAAGATGCCGGCCATCCGCGCTGCATTCCACGCTCACGCCCAGCGCGCGCGCCAACGCGGCGGCGGCATCGGCCTGCGTATCGATGGTGAATCCGGGGTGCGCCGGGTTCTGCGCGCCATAGGCAATGCGCGGAATATGGCGCACCTGGCTTGGGGCCAGCATGGCGGTGTGGCGCAAAAGCAGATCAAAAAGGCAGGCTGTGCCGGCAACCGGGTCGAACCCCAGCCGCAAGGCATCCGGGCGGGAGAGCGCGAAGAGGCTGCCAATATAATTGCTGGCATAGAGCAGATGGGTGTTGAAGGCCGGCTTGAAGATACCGCGCAGCGGAGCGCCAACCGCATCCAGCCGCTCCTCATCCGTATAGGCCAGCGCACAATCGGGATGGTTGGCGAAAGCGTTGCGCAGCATCGCTACAGCATCGCGGGTGGGGCGGCCGGTGGGGTCCAGCGGGCAGATCAGCCCACCTTGTGTTGCAACCAGTGCGGCCTGAAACTGTGCGGCCAGGTCCGCGCTTTTGGCATGGACAATCTGAACCGGCGGGTGTGCCAGAGCCGGAAGGGCTGCGCGCAGTGCTTTACTTAGTTCCGCCGCCTCACCCGCGCGATGGGGGGGGAGGGCGATGATCCACTCAAAGGCCGTATCACTCTGGCGTGCCAGTGCCTGCGCACAGGTGAGCAATGCAGCGGCTGGAACCTCACCAGCGGCACTGATGAAGGCCATGCGTGGTGCGGCTTCTGTCGCGGGGATGGTCCCGAAATCCTCAACAAAGCGGGCACGATAATGCTGGTAGCGCTTTGCTGTTTGCGCCGCGCCTCCGCCGGAGGTTTCAACCAGTGCCGTCAACGCCCCGCGCAGGGTGCGTGCTGCTGCGCTAGCCGCTTTCCAGCGTTCGATGACCGCTGTTTCCCTGAACTGCCCGTGAAGAAAGGCATGGAGCTTCAATTCCACCTTGCCGATGGGGTAGAGGCCCAGCCGGGGCGGATTGCTCGTTGTCGTCTCCAGAACAAGCTGCCGGGTGCCGGCGGGCAGGAAGAGGGTGCTGGGCTCGCCTTCCGTCACATCTACGGATGCCACTACCGTGCCTGTGCGGTCCCGGGCGATCAGCCTTGACTGTGGTCCGGTATCCTCCGCCACGAAGATGCACATGCTGCCCTGTTGTTTGAGATGGGCAAGCAGGGGTAGGCGGAACTGCCACTGGCCGGGCCCGAGGGCCTTGCCACGCAAGCTGCGGGGGGGAATTCCTGTATCCATCATGGCCGGGCCGGGCACTCACATCGCAGGTTAGCAGCTCTTGAAGCACCGATAGGCGCGCAAAGGCAAGATGCTGGCTTTTCGATTTGGTGTGTTGATGTTTGGAGGGAGGGCCTGAAGGCCATTGTCATCGCCATTGTGGAAGAAAAAAAAAAAAAAAATCCATCTGGTGATTGTGATGGCCGGGCAATCATGGGTGGCCAAACGAAAACACCCCTGAACTTTCGCTCAGGGGTGTTCTGTCACATCAGGCTTTTCAGCCCTGCATCACTCTGCGGCCACAGGCTCCGCGCGGGTGCGGGACTGGCGTTCCTTCTTCAGCAGTTCTGCCACAAGGAACGCAGTCTCGATCGCCTGCTCGGCATTGAGACGCGGGTCGCAATAGGTGTGGTAGCGGTCCCGCAGGTCTTCGTCGCTGATGGCGCGGGCACCGCCCGTGCATTCAGTGACATCCTTGCCGGTCATCTCCAGATGCACGCCGCCGGGGATGGTGCCCTCCGCCGCATGAACCTCGAAGAAGCTGCGGATCTCGCTCTGCACCCGGTCGAACGGGCGGGTCTTGTAGCCAGATGCGGCCTTGATGGTGTTGCCATGCATCGGGTCGCAGGACCACACAACCGTGCGGCCTTCCTTCTCCACCGCACGCACAAGCGCGGGAAGATGAGCGTCCACCTTGTCCGCGCCGAAGCGGCAGATGAGGGTGATGCGGCCGGCTTCATTGTCGGGCTGGAGCATGTCCAGCAGACGGATAAGACCTTCCGGCTCCAGAGAGGGACCGCACTTGATACCGATGGGGTTCCGCACGCCACGGAAATATTCCACATGGCCATGGTCCGGCTGGCGGGTGCGGTCGCCGATCCACAGCATGTGGCCGGAGGTGCCGTACCAGTCGCCGGAGGTGGAATCCACCCGCGTCAGGGCCTGTTCATAGCCCAGAAGCAGCGCTTCGTGGCTGGTGAAGAAGTCCGTGGAGCTGAGCTCAGGGTGGTGCTGCGGGTCAATCCCGCAGGCCCGCATGAAGTCCAGCGCCTCGGTGATGCGGTTTGCCAGTTCCTGATAACGCGAGGACTGGGGCGAGTCCTTCACGAAGCCAAGCATCCACGCATGGGCATTGCCAAGATTGGCATAGCCACCATTGGCGAAGGCGCGCAGCAGGTTCAGCGTCGCTGCCGACTGGCGGTATGCCTCGATCTGCCGGCGCGGATCGGGAATGCGCGATTCAGGCGTGAAGGCGATGTCATTGATGATATCGCCGCGGTAGCTCGGCAGGGTCACGCCGTCCACTGTCTCGTTGTCAGACGAGCGCGGCTTGGCGAACTGGCCGGCAATGCGCCCCACCTTCACTACCGGCGAGCCGCCAGCAAAAGTGAGCACCACCGCCATCTGCAGGAAGACGCGGAAGAAATCGCGGATGTTGTCGGCGGAGTGCTCGTCGAAGCTCTCGGCGCAATCGCCACCCTGCAACAGGAAGGCATCGCCGCGCGCAACGCGGGCAAGTTCAGCCTTCAGCTTGCGGGCTTCGCCTGCAAATACCAGCGGCGGGTAGGATGCCAGCTTGGCCTCTACCTCGGCGAGCGCAGCCTTGTCTGGATAATCTGGCATCTGCACGCCGGGATAAAGCCGCCAGCTGTCCGGACGCCAGTCTGCGGCGCGGCGAGCAGTCTCGGCGCCAGGGACGGGTGCGGAATGCGGGCGGGTCACCATTTGACTCTCCATGATGCAAATCTCGAAACGGATGGCTTCATGCCTGTCCGATTTTCTTGCTCCGGCAATGCGTTCCTCTTGTGTTCGCCTGCCGGAAGCCCGGCTTATACACGAACTGCTAAACTTTCGGAAGAACAATGCGCCTCAGATATCTGGGGTGCTGGCCGGGTCATTTCCAGCCCCGCAGCCGGGTAAAGCGCAGCATCGAAGCAATGATGCATCCGCAGGATCTGAATGGCTGCATGTTCTGCCATTTCCAGGTCACATTCGATCTTAGAAAAGCGCCATGCCCCATTCAAAGACTGTCATGGCGAGCATCGCGCTGGCCCTTGTTTCCATTGGAAGCGTGAGCGCTACCGCGCAGCCAGACAATGCGCGCAACCGCACTCTCCTGAAGCTGGAACTCGGCACCCGCATGGAGCAGCGGTGCGATGCCCGCGCGGGCGGGGAGGTCGCGCGCCACCATCCGGGTTTCAAACCGGATAAGGTGATTGCCTATGCTTTCTCGGATCCGAAGAAGCATGGCACCGAAATCGTCGCGCCGGGTGCGGTCATCCGCAATTCCGGGCATTGGTATCGGCTGTCCTTCCGCTGCAAAACGTCGGATGATGGCCTTGAGATTGTCTCGTTCGACCACACACTCGGCCCTGAAATTCCTGGCTGGGACATGAGCCAGCTCTATCACGGCGACTGATGCCAGCGTGGCAGCCCCACAAATGCGCATTGATGGCGCAGCCAAATGGAGCGCGCGGGAACAAGGAATAGGAAGTCTGCCCTAACGGCAGATCAAGAGCCATGCGTAAAGCTCTCTTCTCCTTGCGCCGGAGTTCGATTATGTCTGCCCGCAGCCGGTTCCGCGCAAGGTGCAAGGCCGTTTGAGCGCGTTTCTGTCCCCGTCTGTCCGCCCGTGTCTGTTGCGGGACACACACCATCGAGCAGCCATGTCCTCTCCCAAAGACGCATCCCTGCCTTCCGCGCAGGGCCGTTCGCCCGTGTCATTCCCCGAATTCGTGGCCCTCATCGCCCTGATGATGGGCATCACTGCATTTTCTATTGATAATCTGCTGCCGGCCTTCCCGGCCATGCGCGATCATTTTGGTCTTGCCCATGCCAATGACGTGCAGGTGACCATCTACGCCTATCTGATTGGTTTCGGTGCGGCGCAGATTTTCTACGGCCCGCTCTCGGATGTGTTTGGTCGTCGTCCGCTTCTGGCCATCGGCCTTGCCATCTATATGGCCGGAACAGTGCTGGCGCTGTTCGTGACCGACTTCACATGGCTCATCATTGCCCGTGTCATTCAGGGCATCGGGGCGGCTTCTCCGCGTGTGCTGTGCGTGGCGATTGTGCGGGATCGCTATGAAGGGCGGGACATGGCGCGGATCATGTCATTCGCCATGATGGTCTTCCTCATCGTGCCCATTCTGGCACCGGCCATGGGCTCGCTTGCGCTGCTGTTCGGCCCGTGGCACCTCATCTTCCTGCTGATGTTCGCGCTGGCGGCGCTGTTGTGGGTGTGGTTCAGCCTGCGCATGCCGGAAACCCTCCATCCTGAATATCGCAGCCCGTTCTCGCTATCCGGTATCTGGGCTGGCATTCGGCTCACTTTGGCAAGCCGGCGCGCAACCGGCTATGCCACCGCCATGGGCTTCATGACCGGGGCGCTGATGACCTATGTCGGCACATCATCGCAGGTGTTCGAAACCGATGTGTATAAGCTGGGGCACTGGTTTGTGGTTGTGTTCGGCGCGGTGGCGGGGCTGATGGCCGTCGCGTCCTTTATCAATGCCATATTGGTGCGACGCATCGGCATGCGCCGGCTGTCTCATGGTGGCATGGTGGGCTTTATTCTGGTGTCTGCGGTGCTGGTGACAGCCGCCTTCATCTGGCAGGGCAAGCCGCCGCTGCTGGTGTTCGTGGCCTTGCTGGCGCTGGCGCAATTCCTGTTCGCGCTGACCGTGCCGAACTTTAACTCGATGGCGATGGAGCCGCTGGGTGCGGTGGCGGGCACTGCCTCTTCGTTCATTGGCTGCTACACCACGCTGATGTCTGCCATTCTTGGCCTTCTGGCCGGCCGCATGCTGGATGGCACGGTGCTGCCGCTCTCCATCACCTATGTGGTGCTGAGCGTGCTGGCGCTGCTGGCCGTGCTTTGGGCAGAGAATGGGCGGCTGTTCGGCCATGCTGAGGACTGAACACCCAGAGCATTCACGGTTTGATTGAAACAGTGAATGCTCCAAGGTCTTGTTTAGTCAGGTTTTATGCGCGTGATCTGGTGTCCACGTCACGCGAAAATACTTCAAGGCAATGGCCCGGTGATCATCCCCGGATACGCAATAAAAAGGGGAGCGGCAGATTGAGCCGCTCCCCTTTTTCTTTAGAGGGTCTGCACCCGGCTTCAGTTCGCCTTGGTGCGCATGGTCACCAGTTCTTCCGCAGCTGTCGGGTGCACGGCGATGGTGCGGTCGAAGTCCGCCTTGGTGGCTTTCATGCCCAGCGCAATGCCCGCGAGCTGGATCATCTCACCCGCCGCTTCGCCGATGATATGGCAGCCCAGCACGCGGTCTGTTTGCGCATCCACCACCAGCTTCATGAACATGCGGCTCTGTCGGCCGGAGAGCGTGGCCTTGAGCGGGCGGAAGGCGGATTTGTAAATATCCACCGTGTGGCCATTCTTGCGCGCCGCTTCTTCCGAGAGCCCGACAGTGCCGATCTCCGGCTCGCAGAACACCGCTGTGGCGATGAGGGAGTGGTCCACCACCCATGGCTTGTTACCGAACACCGTATCGGCGAAGGCGTGGCCTTCACGGATCGCGACGGGTGTCAGGTTCACGCGGTTGGTGGCATCACCCACCGCATAAATGGAGGGGACGGAGGAGCGGGAGGCGTCATCCACCACCACCGCGCCCACCTTGTCGAGCGTCACGCCGGCCTCTTCCAGCCCCATATTCGCCGTGTTGGGCACGCGGCCAATGGCGAGCAAGACTTCATCCACCTCCAGCGTGCTGTCATCGGAGAAGGTGACGCGCTTGCCGCCTTCCACTTCAGCAATGCCGGCAAGCGATACACCCTTCACGATCTGAATGCCGGAGGCCTCGACCTCGCCCAGAATATGGTGGCGGATTTCCTCATCGAACCCGCGCAGCACATGGCCGCTGCGTGAGGCCAGATAGACCTCTGCCCCCAGCCCGCGCAGCAGGCAGGCAAACTCCAGCCCGATATAGCCCGTGCCCTGAATGAGGATGCGCTTGGGAAAGCGCGGCAGGTCAAAGAACTGGTTGGACGTGATGACAAGCTCGCGTCCCGGAATGTCTGCTCCCAGTGAAGGCGTGCCGCCGGTGGCAATGAGAATGTATTTCGCAGAAATCTCTTCTCCGGTGGCGAGGATGCGGACACTGTTCGGCCCTGTCACCACCGCGCGCGAGGCCACCTGTTCCACGCCCGCCAGTTCGGCATTGCGCTTGTAGATGCCTTCGAGGCGGGAGATTTCCTTGTCCTTGTTCGCGACCAGCGTGGCCCAGTCAAAGCTGGCCTCGCCCACCTTCCAGCCGAAGCCGGCCATGTCTTCCAGCTCGTGGGAATAGCGCGAGGCATAGACGAACAGCTTCTTGGGCACGCAGCCCCGGATGACGCAGGTGCCGCCGGTGCGGAACTCCTCGGCCATCATCACGCGCGCGCCATGTTGCGCGGCGATGCGTGCGGCGCGCACGCCGCCAGAACCCGCACCGATGACGAACAGATCCACCTCTTTGCGCGACATCGACACCCTCCGCTCTGGAATCATCACCCGCATCTGGCGGGTGGCCTGAAGGCCAGCTTGGGCAAGGCTTGGCGGAGTGCTCCCATGCCGTCAAGCCCCGCCGCCGCATTGCAGCACGCCAGGGGCGGCATGCATCCGCTCTTGGGTGCCCGTTCAGGACCTCGGTTCAGGATGCATTCTCATTCGCAGCCTGAAGATCAGCGTTTGGACGATGCAGATGGTCTGGATGCATGTGTGTGCCCATGTGTCATGTGGTGGGCGTTGAGGCGAAGGGGCATGAGGGGAGAACGTGTTTTCCCCTCTTCGTCCTGAAATGGATGCAGGAATGGCTGTCAGTACTCAGACTTCAGCACCTTTACTGAGCGCGGATGTGCTCCGCCTTCAGTTCCGCCCCTCACCGCTCACCATGCCCGCGACACCGGCAAAGGCGCCGGGTACCAGTTCTGCGATCAGCAGGCGTGCGGGGTCTACCGGACCGGGCAGGGTGACCTGCCCGAACGGCACGCGTTTGAAGCCGAAACGCGCATAGAATGGCTCATCTCCCACCAGCACCACCAGCCGATACCCCTGCTGCCGGGCGGCTTCCAGCGCTGTTTCCATGAGTTGGGCACCAATGCCGACAGACTGGAAGGGCGGTTCCACCGTCAGCGGGCCGAGGAGAAGAGCCGGGGTCTGCCCAATCCGCACGCGTGTGAGACGCACCGAGCCAACCAGCATCGTGCCCACCCGCGCCGTAAAGGAGAGGGTGCGCTCATGCGGCGTGTTCTCACGAATTCGAAAAGCCGTGCGCGAATAGCGGCCGGGGCCGAAGGTGCGCGCATGCAGGCGTTCGATAGCGGTGTCATCATCCGGTGTTTCGGGATGAACGGAGATGGGCAGTTCGGTCATGGCAAAATCTCGGGCAGGCTGGACTTGCCTGCTTCTGCGGCAGGCGTCAGGCGGGCAGGGCGGAAAGCGCGCCGGGGCGCGGAGTATCCTGTCGTCGTCGCATCACTGCGTGGCCATGGGCGTTCTTTTCCATCGGCGGGCGATAGCATGTCGGTTCAGGGCGGTCCAGAGGGCGCGCATGGCTGGTCTGTTCGGATTGGATAGGTGGTTCTGGCTGTGGTGTGGCCTGAAGGGTGCAAAGGGAAAAGACTGGCCCCCCAATTTAGGCGGCCCCTGATGCCGGCTGCGGCTCTCCTGCAGGTAAGTTCTGGGTCGCAACTTCAGGATGGCGTGTGAGGATACACGTCGTGAGAGCCGTGGTGGGCGCACATAAGTGTCGGGGAAATCTGGCCACGAAGAACAGCAGTGAGAAGCATCCCTTGTGCTATTAAACCGATCAGTTTATATAAATACGATCGGTCTAAATATGGAGATAGGCATGTCCCCCCTCATTCCACCTTTCACCGAAGCGATCGCCACCGCCAAGGTGCGTGCGGCCGAAGATGGCTGGAACAGCCGAGACCCGGCCCGCGTCTCTCTGGCCTATACGCCAGACAGTGTGTGGCGGAACCGCGCCGAGTTTCCTGTTGGTCGTGAGCAGATCGTCGAATTCCTGACCCGCAAGTGGCAGAAGGAGCAGGAATACCGGCTCATCAAGGAACTCTGGGCCTATGGCGAGAACCGCATCGCGGTGCGTTTTGCCTATGAGTGGCATGATGAGCGTGGCCAGTGGTATCGCTCCTATGGCAATGAGAACTGGGAATTCAATGCCGAGGGACTGATGCAGCGCCGGTTCGCGTCCATCAATGATCTGCCGATCCAGCCGGAAGAGCGCAAGTTCCATTGGCCACAGGGCCGCCGTCCCGATGACCACCCCGGCCTCTCTGATCTTGGCTTGTAGGAGACACTGTGCGGACGGTCTTTGAAAAAGCAGATGCGATAGCCCTCATAGCCGAGGTCTTCCGGGAACTCGGCTATGAGGGGGCCACCTTCAGTCGCATCACGGGGCGCACCGGCCTTTCAAAAGGCAGTCTTTATCACTTCTTTCCGAACGGGAAGGAGGAGATGGCGGGCGCGGTTCTCACCCATATCCATGAGTGGTTCGAAACCCACATCTTCACGCCGCTTGCGCATGATGAGCCCGCAATAGCCATCGCGGGCATGTGGCAGGCGGTCTCAGACTATTTTCATGGCGGGGGGCGGGTGTGTCTGGTCGGCGTCTTTGCGCTGGATGAGACGCGAGACCGGTTCGCGCAGGTCATCCGTTCCTATTTCGTGCGCTGGATTGATGTGCTGGCTGAGGCGCTGGGCCGGGTCGGGATGGATGAATTGCGCGCGCGTGCACAGGCAGAAGGTGCCGTTTCCGGCATTCAGGGGGCGCTGGTGCTGGCGCGTGCACTGAATGAGCCGGAGATGTTCACGCGCACCTTGGCGCAGTTGCGGGCTGGCATCGAGGCTGAATGGCCTGCACCGGGCATGGCCTGAGAGCCTTGGCGGATGTGTCAGAATATGAAGGCATGTCTCACTTTGCCCTCTGGTGGCCTTGTTTCACGGGCAGTCGTGTCCCCGCCATGACGCCGGGCTATGAAGGCGTCTGTTGCGCGCCATGTGGTGCGTGTCATCAAGGATGCCATGAAGGTATCCGGCGTGGGGGCGAGACCCTGATGTGGCAGGCTGTGATGTGGATGGAATGGCAGCTGCCATTCCATTCTGCCTATCCGGTTCGGCCTGAGTGAAGGTGAAAAGATGTCTCCCGTCACCCGCCGGGTGGTTTATCTTGTCATATATGAAGCACTGGCGATTGCGATCGTCACGCTGGGGCTTGCCTTTGCTTCCGGGCAGGCGGCAGAGCATACGGGCGTGGCCGCGGTGGGCAGTTCCATTATCGCCGTGATCTGGAACTTTGCTTTCAACACGGCTTTCGAGTCGTGGGAAGCGCGGCAGGTGGTGCGCGGGCGCAGCCTGAAGCGGCGCGTGGCGCATGCCATGTTGTTCGAGGCCGGGCTGGTGGTGATGCTGGTGCCGCTGTTTGCTTGGTGGCTGGAGATGTCGCTGCTTGATGCCTTCATCCTCGATATCGGGCTCACCCTGTTCTTTCTGGTCTATACCTTCTTGTACAATCTCGGGTTTGATACCGTGTTCGGCCTGCCCGCCTCGGCGCAGCCCTGAACCGTTTCGGGTGACGTGGACACCGCTTCACCCGAAGATGCGGCCAACACCATGTTCAGGGCATTTCCCTATTCCCTGAAATGGGGAATGCTCTGGAAAGAATGCCCGGCTCAATCGGCTGGAGAGCCGGGCTTTGCATGTCAGTGTGCGTGTTTTTCGGCTTTGGCCTTGGTCAGGGCCGTCTCTGTTGCACTCAGTTCAGCCAGCATCCAGTCTGCAAAGCTCTTGTCCTTGGGCGCGGTTTCCGTCACGCCGACGACAGGCACATGGTGGGACTTGGCTATCTCAAGAATGCGGGCGGTCGCCGGGTCTGTGACCTGACTGTTATAGAACAGCACCCGGATCTTGCCATCAGACAGGCCTTTCTCGAAGGCCTGAACTTCGGCAGGTGATGGTTCGGCATTCTTCATCACGGCATCCTGAAATGCCTTGTTTTCCATTTTCAGACCGAGGGCGGCGGCCATATAGCCGAAGACCGGCTCGGTGGCAGCGACAACAGTGCCCTCATACTGGCTGCGCAGGGCCGCGATTTTCTCATCCACCGGCTTCAGTGCGGCTTCAAAGGCGGCCAGATTGCTCTTGAAAGCTTCAGTATGGTCTGGCTGCGCTTTTTCAAGCTGCTGCGCCAGAGCTGCGGCAATTTTGGGTGCCGTTTCCGGCTTGTACCAGAGATGCGGGTTGTCACCATTCGCTGCGGAGACAAGATCTGCTGCAACGATAACATGAAGATCCTGCCGGGCGTGCTTCTCAAGCAGGCTCTTCATCCAGTCATCATAGCCAATGCCATTATAGATCACGATCTGCGCATTCTTCAGGGCTTCAGCTGTCGTCGGCTGTGCCTCGAACAGATGCGGGTCTTCTGTTGGGCTTGAGATGATGCTGGTGACGACCACGAACTTGCCGCCTATCGCCTCCGCGATTTTGCCATACATGTTTTCTGCAGCCACGATCCTGGTCTGCTCATCGGCGTGTGCAACCCCGCAAGCCAGAATTGAGCTCATGACCATGGCAGACATGAATTGCCTGCCTTTCGCAAGAATCCCCATTGCACAACTCCCCCTTGTCCTGTCCGGGCCAACGCACCGATGACAAGAGAGTTATTGATATAATATATCATTTGTCAATCGCATTGCAGCAATGCCAAGTCTCAGGAGGCATTGGCTTCACTTTTCGTGAGCTGCCGCGCCGCTTTTGCCCTCATTCAGCCTGCGCACCAGCCGGGCCAGCATATTGCGCACAATGAGCGCATGCGCGGGGGCGACGGGGAGCATATAGAGGCGGCCAAACCGGTTATGCGTGACAACGGATACCGAGATTGTCAGCAGGCGTGGGGCGGTGTGGATGCAGATCATCACATCCAGATGCCTGTCGCGTTCGGTCAGCACCAGCAGGTTGGGCTCTGCATGTTCCACCAGAAAGAAATCCAGCCGTTCTCCGGCCTTGATGGTCTCCCATCGCCGACCTGAGAAGCCGCCAATCTTCTTCACACCGAAACGGGAGGAAATGGCATCGCGCACCTTGAACGCCAGCCCAAGCAAAGGCAGCGGATCGCTCATCATGAGGTTCCACGCCTCAAGCGCCGTGATGGCGATGGGCAGCGCGATGGACCGGGAATGCGAATAGGCAAGATCGCGTGCCGGGGCGAGCATCGGAAAATCAGGATGCGCCGGGCTTGTCTGCGTTGTCACGGACAGAACCTCATCATGTTGCCTGCCACTGGTGCTCTTCTGTTTTTCAAGGACATGCCGAAGCGGTCCAACTCATGGATTGGCCGTATTTTCTTCACGCGAACCGGCACCCGCTTCGCACGACCATGCTGAAGCATGGACCCGTGCTGCCCCGCTCTGCCATGGATGAAAGTGTCGCAACCGGGCACGCAAAAGAAAAAGCCGGCTCAATTGAGCCGGCTTGTCCTGTTCTGGAGGGCTGAACGCCTTATTCCATAACGATCAGCAGATCCTTGGCGTCCACATTGTCGCGCACCTTGGCGACGATCTCCTTCACCACACCGCTACGAGGGGCATTGAGTGTGGTTTCCATCTTCATGGCTTCCATGGTGAGCAGCGGGTCACCGGCAGTGACCTTCTGGCCCATGCGCACGGCGATGGAGGAGATGGCGCCGGCCATAGGCGCAGCGATATGGGCGGAGTTACCATCTTCCGCCTTGCGACGGGCACCGACCACGGTGCGCGTCTTGTCGGCGATGCGGATGACGCGGGGCTGGCCGTTCAGCTCGAAGAACAGCTTCACATGGCCTTCGCCATCCGGCTCACTGATGGCCTGTAGGCGGACGATGAGTGCCTTGCCGGGCTCCAGCTCCACCACGATTTCCTCACCCGGCTTCATGCCATTGAAGAAAGTGGGGGTGGGCAGGGCCGTCACCGGGCCGCCTTCTTCCGCCACGCGGGCAAAAGTGGCGAACACCTTGGGATACATGAGCCAGGAGGCGAGTTCCTTCTCGCTCACCGGGCGGCCGGCATCCAGTTCCGCCTGCTTGCGGGCCGCGTCGAGATTGGCCTCGCCCAGCAGCGCGCCGGGGCGCTGGGTATTGGGCTTGTCGTCCTTCAGGGCCTTTTTCTGCAAGGGCTGCAGGCCAGCCACCAGCCGGCTGGCCGAGATCGCCGCGCAGCATCTCCACCACCGAGGCGGGGAAGGCGATGTCATGCTCGGGGTTCAGCACATCCGCCGGGGTCAGGTTCTGCGCCACCATCATCAGCGCCATATCGCCCACCACCTTGGAGGAGGGCGTGACCTTGATGATGTCACCGAACATGTCATTGGCCTGCCGGTAGGCGCGCGCCACCTCGTGCCAGCGCGTGTCCAGCCCCAGTGAGCGGGCCTGCTCCTTCAGGTTCGTGAACTGTCCGCCCGGCATTTCGTGCAGATACACCTCTGAGGCACCCGAGCGCAGGTCGCTCTCGAACGGTGCATAGAGGGCGCGCACGCCTTCCCAGTAGAAGCTGATCTGGCGGATCGCTTCGGCATCCAGCCCGCTGTCGCGCTCGGTGTGGCGCAGCGCCTCCACCAGCGAGCCGAGGCAGGGCTGGGAGGTCGCGCCGGACATGGCATCTGTGGCGGCATCCACGGCATCCACACCTGCCTCGATGGCCGCGATCAGCGTCGCGCCGCCGATACCTGAGGTGTCGTGCATGTGCAGATGGATGGGCAGGTCCGTCACATCGCGCAGCGCCTTCACCAGTGCGCGCGCTGCAGGCGGACGCAGCAGACCGGCCATATCCTTGATGGCGAGCGCATGGCAGCCCGCTGCCTCGAACTCACGGGCGAGGGCGGTGTAGTAGTTCAGCGAATATTTGGCCCGGTCGGGGTCCAGAATGTCGCCAGTATAGCAGATGGAGCCTTCGGCGATCTTGCCGGCCTCGCACACGGCATCAATCGCCACGCGGGTGTTTTCCACCCAGTTCAGGCAATCGAAGATACGGAACAGGTCGATGCCCGATTCCGCAGCCTGCTTGATGAAGAAGCGGACCACATTGTCCGGGTAGTTGGTGTAGCCCACCCCGTTCGCGCCGCGCAGCAGCATCTGCAACAGAATGTTCGGCGCGCTCTCGCGGAAGGCGGCGAGCCGCTCCCACGGGTCTTCGTTCAGGAAGCGCATCGCCACGTCGAATGTGGCACCGCCCCAGCATTCCAGCGAAAGCAGCTGCGGCAGGCCGGTGGCATAGGAGGCCGCGGCGGGCACCAGATCTGTGCTGCGCATGCGGGTGGCCAGCAGCGACTGGTGGGCATCGCGCAATGTGGTGTCGGTGAACAGCACCTGCTTCTGCTCGCGCATCCAGCGGGCAAAGCCTTTGGGGCCGAGCTGGTCGAGCAGCTGCTTCGTGCCATTGGCCGGGGCATCAGCGAAGCGTGGCGCTTCCGGCATGTGCAGCGGCGTGGGCACAGCCATGCGCCCCTTCATCTCCGGGTGGCCATTGATGGTTACTTCGGCGATGGAGGTCAGCAGCTTGGTCGCGCGGTCCTTGCGCTTGGGCAGGCTGAACAGTTCCGGTGTCTCATCAATGAAACGCGTGGTGTAGGTCATCGCGTGGAAAACGGGATGGCCCAGCACCGCCTCAAGGAAAGGCAGATTGGTGGTAACGCCACGGATGCGATACTCGCGCAGGGCGCGTTCCATGCGGGCGATGGCCTCATTGGGCGTGGGAGCCCATGCGGTCACCTTCTCCAGCATTGCGTCGTAAAAGGGCGTGACCACCGCGCCCGAATAGGCCGTGCCGCCATCCACGCGAATGCCGAAGCCGGCCGCGCCGCGATAAGCGGTGATGCGGCCATAATCCGGCGCAAAGCCGCGCTCCGGGTCTTCGGTGGTGATGCGGCATTGCAGGGCATGGCCATCAAGGGTGATGTCTGCCTGCTGGGGAATGCCGGTTTCCTCCAGCACGCCGATATGCCCGCCTTCCGCGATGCGGATCTGCGCCTTCACGATATCGAGCCCGGTCACAACTTCGGTGACCGTGTGTTCCACCTGAATGCGCGGGTTCACCTCGATGAAGTAGAACTTGCCGGTGTCGGCATCCATCAGGAACTCGACAGTGCCGGCCCCCACATAATTGGAGGCCTTGCCGATACGCAGAGCCGCTTCGGCCAAGCCCGCGCGCGCGGCATCATCCAGATAGGGCGCGGGTGCGCGCTCCACCACCTTTTGGTGGCGGCGCTGGATGGTGCAGTCACGCTCGAACAGGTGGACGAGATTGCCGTGGGAATCGCCCAGAATCTGCACTTCCACATGGCGCGCACGCTGCACCAGCTTTTCCAGATAGACCTCATCCTTGCCAAAGGCTGCTGCGGCCTCACGGCGCGCGGCGGCGACCGCATCCAGCAGCTGGCCTTCCTCGGTGATCGGGCGCATGCCGCGTCCGCCCCCGCCCCAGCTGGCCTTCAGCATCACCGGATAGCCGATCTCGGCGGCGAGGCGGCGCGTTTGAGCAGGGTCATCCGGCAGGGGGCTGGTGGCCGGCATCACCGGCACGCCGACGGACACCGCCAGATCTCGCGCCGCCACCTTGCTGCCCAGCTGGCGCATGGTTTCCGGTGAGGGGCCGATGAAACGAATGCCGGCCTTGGCGCAGGCCTCTGCGAATTCCGGGCTTTCCGAGAGGAAGCCATAACCGGGATGGATAGCATCGACGCCCGCCTTCACGGCTGTGGCGATGATATCTTCGATGTTCAGGTAAGCCTGAAGCGGCCCCTTGCCGGCACCGACGCGGAACGCCTGGTCTGCCTTGAACCGATGGAGGGAGAGCCGGTCTTCCTCGGCATAGATGGCGACAGTCTCGATGCCCAGTTCTGTCGCGGCGCGAAAGACCCGGATCGCGATTTCCGAACGGTTCGCGACCATCAGCCGCGTGATGCCATGCGTCATGACTGCCAGCACTCCATGTGGATAATAGCTTGTTTATAAAGGGATCCGCGCGGGGGAGCGGCAGGGTCAACTTTCGATCTAGGACAATAAGGTGCGGCAGCCACGAAAGGGAAGGGATTTGGGCAGCTTTACTGTCTTATTTCGCGCCGTTTCTTGCAAAAAATGTGAACATTTTTTGGCAGGTAAGGCACTCAAAACTTCGCAAAACTATTTGTAAGCAAATGATTTTTCCGAGGCCTGTCAGTTCTTTTGCGGTGCAGCAGTGGAGCGGCGGACCACAAGGCCGATGGGCATTTCCAGCCGATGTGCCTGCTCGGCTCCCTTGACGCGTGCGAGCAACTGGGCAGCGGCGGCCCGGCCCAGTTCGGTCGTGGGCAGATGCACCGTGGTGAGGGGCGGGGTGATGTGGGAGGCGATTTCAAGATCATCGATTCCCACGATTGATACGTCCTGTGGCACACGCAGGCCGGTGGCATGGGCTTCCAGAATCGCCCCCACGGCCAACAGGTCATTGCCACCGATGATGGCGGTGGGTGGTGCTGCCCGCGCCATCAGTTCGGTCAGGGCTGCGCGCCCTCCGGCAAGACTGAAGCCGGTTTCCACCACATCTCCCGCACCCAGTTCCAGCCCGCGCGCCGCAAGTGCAGCCCGCACACCGGCCACACGCATCCGCGCGCGATCATTGGTGTGGGTGAAGCCGGAAATCATACCGAAACGCTTGTGGCCCAGATCCAGCAGATGATCGGCGATCATGTGCCCCGCCCGCTCATTATCGAACCCGATGGAGGGCAGGCGATCATCAAACGACCAGCTCAGCAGCACCGGCACCGGGGCCTGTATGAGCAGGCTCCAGGTTTCATCCAGATGGTCTGTGCCCACCACCATCAGGGCATCTACCCCGCGCGCCAGCATCGCACGCACGGCCGCGGCTTCGAGCGCGAGGGAGTAATCATGGGCCGAAACCAGAAGCTGGTAGCCATTGCCCGCCAGTTCGGTCTGCATGGCCTGAATGGCGCGGGCGAAGATGGCGTGGTCCAGTGTGGGCACCACCACGCCGATGGTGAGGGTGCGGCCCGAAGCCAGCGCCCGGGCCGCACCGCCGGGCATGTAATTGAGCCGCGAAACGGCAGAGCTGACCCGCTCCAGCGTGTCTTGCTGCAACAGGTCCGGCCGGGACAAGGCACGTGAGACGGTGGCGGTTGAAACCCCCGCGAGCCGGGCGACATCTGCCAGCGTTGCTTTGGCTTTCCGCTGCATGGCCGTGCGCTCCTGAAACCAGTGATTATGCATTGATGTATCCGGTTACATCCATCTCACAAAGTGGTTCTCGGGATCAATGCCACATATTTGAAGGGATGATCTCGATTTAACTCTGATAGAAGACTTGACAGTTTCAGCGACGATGATAGCCTGAATGTAAGCGCTTGCAAGTAACAGATGCGGGCAACCCGGATGGTTCAGCCAGAAGGGTATGTCTGCCAGCAAAGTGCACACGCCCCCGAAGAGGGGCGGACATATATGGGAGGACATTCATGTCAATGGGGCGCAGGTCCGCCGTAGGACTGGCGACTTTTGCCGTGCTCGCTGTTGTGTGGTTCATGCTGACCACAGGCACGGGCTTCGTGTCGCCCGGTCGGTTCCCGACCCCGGCAGACACCTGGGGCGCGGCCATTCAGGCCATGATGCGCGGCTACGGGGATGCGACCCTTGTGGTCCACATTCTGCAATCCCTCAAGCTGGTGGCGATGGGCTTCCTGCTCTCTATCGCGGTCGGTGTGCCTCTGGGCCTCCTGATGGGCTGGAGCCGGACGGCGGAAGCGCTGCTGAACCCGGTCTTCATGCTGCTGCGGCCCATTCCGCCGCTGGCCTGGATTCCACTGGCCATTCTGTGGCTGGGCCTGAGCGATGCGGCCAAGATGCTGGTCATCTTCTTCGCGGCTTTCGTGCCATCCGTCATCAATACACACACGGGCGTGCGGTCTATTGAAAAGCCGATGATCGAAGCGGCCGCCATGCTGGGCACACCGCGCCTGCGGTTTGTGCTGGAAGTGCTGGTGCCGGGCGCCGCGCCCATGATCTTCACCGGCCTGCGCCTGTCGCTTCAGGCCAGCTGGACCACGCTGGTGGCGGCGGAACTGGTGGGGGCCCTGGCTGGCCTTGGCCATCTGCTGAACCTTGCGCAGCAAGACCTTTATCCCGGCATGATCCTTGTCGGCATGATCTCTGTCGCCATCTTTGGCGCACTCACAACGGCCCTTCTGGGTGTCATCGAGCGCCGCACGCTGGTGTGGGTGCAGACCAAGGGAGGGCGGGCATGACCGGGACTCTGGACCCAACCCGGCGCTTCCTTCTGGGTGCGCTCGGCCTCGCCGGCTTCTTCTCCTTCTGGGCGTTTCTGGCGGCCAGTGGTTTTGTGGGCAAGGCCTTCCTGCCCGGGCCTCTGGATCTGGTGGAGCGGCTCATCTCCCTCTCTACCAATGCCTTCGCGGGCGGCACGCTGCTGGTGCATCTCTATTCCAGCCTTGAGCGTTTCGCGGCTGGTTATCTGCTGGCGGTCGCAGTGGGCGTTCCGCTGGGGCTGCTGATGGGGCGCTTCCGGCTACTGGATGACATCGTCTCCCCGCTGTTCGACGCCATCCGCTTCATCGCGCCGATCGCCTGGGTGCCGTTCGCGGCGCTGTGGTTCGGCACGGGGTTTGGCGGGCCGGTTCTCATCATCTTCACCGGCGCATTTCCGCCCTGCCTGCTGAATGCCTATCGCGGTGCCCGCCATGTGGACCCGCGTTACATCGAAGCGGCGGAAATGCTGGGTACGCCGTCATGGCGCATCATTCTGGAGGTGCTGCTGCCGGCATCTGTCCCGGCCATCGTGGCGGGGCTGCGGATCGGGGCGGGCCTTGGCTGGCAGTCTCTGGTGGGCGCGGAGCTGATCGTGGCCTCCACCGGCGTTGGCTACATGATGGTGCAGGCCCAGTCCGCCGTTTCCACTTCAACCGTGATGGTCGGCATGGCCGCCATCGGAATTGTCGGCGTCCTCATCGACGTCGCCCTGCGCGGATTGGAAGAACGCATCCACCGCCGCCTCGGAAGAGCTTGAGAGGACAAGATGAGCAGCATCCGTTTTGATGCCGTTGGCAAAAGTTTCGGTGGCGCGGTTCAGGCGCTGGAAGGCATCAACCTAGAAGTGGCGGACAAGGAATTTGTCGCCATTGTCGGCCCCTCGGGCTGCGGCAAGACCACCTGCCTGCGCATGGCGGCAGGGTTCGAGTTTCCCACATCCGGCAAGGTGCTGGTGGGGGAGAACGAAGTGACCCAGCCGGGACCGGATCGTGCCGTGGTGTTCCAGCAGTTCGGCCTCTTCCCGTGGAAGACGGTTGTGGAGAATATCGAGCTGGGCCTGCGTAACAAGAATGTGCCGTCGCAGGAGCGCAAGGAGCGGGTCAAGGAGGCGATCGCGATGATCGGCCTCAAGGGCTATGAGGAGGCTTATCCGCACCAGCTTTCCGGCGGCATGCAGCAGCGCGTCTCCATCGCCCGCGCCTATGTGCTGGACCCGCAGGTTCTGCTGATGGATGAACCCTTCGGCGCGCTGGATGCCCAGACCCGTGTGGTGATGCAGGAAGAACTGGTGCGTCTGGCCCGTCGCAATCCGCGCACGGTGCTGTTCATCACACATGGCGTGGAAGAGGCCGTGTATCTGGCCGACCGCGTGGCGGTGATGACCCGCCGTCCCGGACGTATCAAGGAAATCATTGATGTGAAGTCGGTGCGCATTGCTGAGCGCTGGGAAGATTATCCGCGCATCGAGGATGTGATGGATCTGGAATCCTTCGTCCATCTGCGCACCCACATCTGGAAATCCTTGCGCGAGGAAAAGGTTGAGGATGCACACTGAAGGTGTGGCCTTGGGCTGAGCATCACAGTGGGGGCTGACAGTCCCTATGACATGAGCAGCCAGTCGTGTTTCAGTTTTTGAAGATTTTCGCCGGCGGAACACAGAAGTCTTCCGGTGAAAAGGCCGCCGGGTGCGCGTGCATCCGGGGTAACGCCCGGCCCTTGTCTTTCGCATGATGATGCGAGCAGGGGCGGGCACTGAGGAAAAGCCGGAATACCGGCAATCATCGGGAGGATACGTCCATGAAAATGCGTCGAGGTAAAGTTCTCGCTGGCGCGCTGGTTGCCGCCCTTGCTGTGGCCCCGGCTGCCGGGCCCGCAATGGCCGCCCAGCCGCTGACAAAGGTCAATATTTCCTACCAGCCTTCCCTTTACTGGGCGCTGCCCTTCTATATCGCCACTGAAAAGGGCTGGTGGAAAGAGGTGGGGCTGGACCCGTCCTTCATCACCTTCCCGGCGGGTGCACCACAGGTAGCGGCCGCACAGGCAGGCTCCTGGGATGTGGGTGGCACGGGTGCTGTGCCGGCCGTTCTGGGCGCGGCGCGCTTTGGCCTCGTCACCGTTGGCATCACCAATGATGAATCCAAGACCAACGCCATGATGGCGGATGGCGACAAGGTGGATGCCCTCAAGGCTGATCCTTCCAAGCTGAAGGGCCAGCGCCTGCTGCTGACCACCAATTCCACTGCCGATTACGCCGCCCGCGCCTGTCTGGAAAAATGGGGCCTGAAGTCCTCGGACATGCAGTTCGTCAATCTGGGACAGGCGCAGGTTATCTCGGCGATGATGGCCGACAAGAACAGTGTGGTCGGTGTCTGGGCTCCTCACACCTACACGCTGGAAGAGAAGGCTGGCGCGAAGGTGCTCTGCTCCGGTGCTGATGCGGGTGCGATGGTGCCCGGCACGCTGGTGGCACGCCCGGAGTTCGCCAAGCAGCACCCGGATGAAGTAGCCAAGATCCTCGCCGTCTACATGCGCGCCTGGAACTGGGCCAAGGCCAACCCGAAAGAAGCGCAGGCCATGGCCAAGAGCTTCTATGCCGTTGGCGGCGTTGAAGCCTCTGACAATGCCATCCGTCAGGAATTCGAACTGCGCCCCACCTATGGCTTGCAGCAGCAGGTTGAACTGATGGACCGCAGCAAGGGCGACTCCGAGTTGGATGGCTGGCTCAACCGTATTGGCGGCTTCATGAGCAATGTCGGCACCATCCCGAATGCGCCCGATACCAAGATTTATGTCGACGACAGCTTCGTGAAGAAGGTCGCTGCCGACGAGAAGCTGAAGTCCTTCGCCACCGAATTCGACAAGTCCAACTGATTGAGGCCGGACGGGACCTTCCCGCTATCTGGCGCATGGAGACGTGAAAATGCCCATCGAGTATCTGAAGCGCGCAACAAAGACCCCGGAGACCGAGACCGGCACGGCGCAGGAGGTCGTGACCACCATGCTCGCCGAGATCGAGCGGCGGGGTGAGGATGCGGTGCGCGAATACGCCCTGAAGCTGGACAAGTGGGATGGTCCCATCCTCGTCACACGTGAGGAGATGGAGCGCCGCGCCGCTGAGGTGCCTGAAGGGGTGCGCCGTGACATCGAATTCGCGGCCGATCAGGTGCGCCGTTTCGCCGAGGCCCAGCGCGATAGCGTGAAGGACTTCTCGGTGGAACTGGTGCCCGGCCTCACCGCCGGCCAGAAGCTGGTGGCCTGCAATGTCGCCGGTTGCTATGTGCCCACCGGGCGTTATGCGCACATCGCCTCGGCCTACATGTCCATTGCCACCGCCAAGGCGGCGGGCGTGGGCACGGTGGTGGCCTGCTCCACGCCCTTCAAGGGGCAGGGCATTCACCCCTATGTGCTCTATGCCATGAAGGTGGCGGGCGCGGATGTGGTGATGACGCTGGGCGGCGTACAGGCCATTGCCTCCATGGCGCTGGGCCTGTTCTCCGGCAAGCCGGCGGATATCATTGTCGGCCCCGGCAACAAGTTCGTGGCCGAAGCCAAGCGCATGCTGTTCGGCAAGGTCGGCATTGATGTGTTCGCCGGCCCTTCGGAAGTGGCCGTTCTGGCGGATGAAACCGCTGACCCGATGATGGTGGCTGTGGATCTGGTGGGGCAGGCCGAGCATGGGCATGAGAGCCCGGCATGGCTGTTCACCTCGTCGCGCAAGCTGGCGGAAGAGGTGATGGCGCTCACCCCGAAGCTCATCAGCGAACTGCCTCCCACAGCGCGTGACGCCGCCACGGCCGCATGGCGCGACTATGGCGAGGTGATCCTCTGCGACACCCGTGAAGAACTGGTGGAAGTCTCAGACCGCTATGCCAGCGAGCATCTGGAAGTGCATTGCTCGGATCTGGACTGGTGGCTGGAAAACCTCACCAATTACGGCTCGCTGTTCCTGGGTGAGGAAACCACGGTGGCGTTCGGCGACAAGTGCTCCGGCCCCAACCACATCCTGCCCACCAAGTTCGCGGCACGTTATTCTGCCGGTCTTTCGGTGCACAAGTTCCTGAAGCCGCTGACCTGGCAGCAGATGGACCGTGAGGCCTGCAAGACCATTGCCCAGGCCACGGCTCGCATCTCCCGCCTTGAAGGCATGGAGGCGCATGCCCGCACGGGTGATTACCGGCTGGACAAGTATTTCCCCGGCCATAATTTTGATCTTGGCGCGCCGGTGGAAGCCTGAGCCATGTTCCAGCTTTCCGCCCTTTTTGACCTTTCCGGCCGTACGGCTCTGGTGACGGGCGGAAGCTCCGGCATCGGTCTTGCCATCGCGGCCGGGCTTGGCCGCGCGGGGGCACGCATCGTGCTCGTCGCGCGGCGGCAGGCCGAGCTGGAAGCGGCAGCGGCAGATCTGGGTGCGCAGGGAATCTCCTGCACTCATATCGTCGCTGACCTTGCCAGTGCCGATGCGGCTGAAGCCGTGACGCAGGCCGCGCAGGCGCGCGACCTGCCCATTGACATTATCGTGAATGCCGCCGGCATGAATCTGCGCCAGCCTTATGACGCAGTGAACGTGGAGGCGTTTGACCTGCACATGGCCGTGCATGTGCGCGCCCCGTTCCTGCTGTTGCAGAAGCTGGGCCCGGCCATGGCGGCGCGTGGCTGGGGGCGTGTCATCAACATTGCCTCGCTGCAATCCTTCCGCGCCTTTCCCAATTCCGCACCTTATGGCGCGGCAAAGGGGGCCGTCGCGCAACTGACGCGGGCGATGGCGGAGGCGTGGTCGGACAAAGGCATCACCTGCAATGCCATTGCACCCGGTTTCTTCCCCACGGCACTGACACAGGCCGTGTTCGAGGATGACGCGCGCGCCGCCCATAATGCCGCCCAGACTGCCATCGGCCGTAATGGCGCGTTGGAGGATCTGGTGGGGCCGGCGGTGTTCCTGGCATCCGAGGCCTCGTCCTATGTCACCGGACAAATACTGTCTGTGGATGGTGGGTTCACGGCGAAATAGAGCATTTGTGAGCGAAGTGGTCGCTGGTTCACGTGAACAAATGCGACCACTCAAGAGTTGGAGCGTGGCTCTGCTTCAATGAAACAGTGCCATACTCCAGTTCAGTTCAAGATACCGCACAGGGGCCGGAAACCTCCTCTCCGGCCCCCGCTGAACCAGGGGGCCTTTGCGTCGGCACGCAGACCTTTGGTTCAGCGCGTGCGGTGCCTGAGCGAACCCACATGATACCAGTCGATGGCACCGATCAAACACCGGCGCCGATGGTCTGACGAGGAAACGCATGAAAGCTCTGGTCTATACCGGCCCCAATTCGCTGGAATTCCGTGATGAGCCCGAACCCACCCCGTCAAATGACGAAGTGGTGGTGAAGGTGGAAGCGGTCGGCATCTGCGGGTCCGACATGCATGCCTATCATGGCCATGATGCCCGCCGCCCCGCGCCGCTGGTGCTGGGCCATGAAGCCGCCGGTTTCATCACCACCGGCCCGCGTGCGGGTGAGCGGGTGACGATCAATCCGCTGGTGGTCTGTGGCACGTGCCCGGCCTGCGAATCCGGCCGTTCTCATCTGTGCCCGGACCGGCAGATCATCTCCATGCCGCCGCGTCCCGGTGCATTCGCGGAGCTGGTGCGCATTCCCGAGCGCAATCTTGTTTCCATCCCGGATGATTTCTCCTTCATCCATGCGGCATTGGCGGAGCCGGTCGCGGTCTCCTACCACGCCGTGAATGCCGGTGCGCGCCTGCTGGACCGACCGCTTTCTGCGGCCCGTTGCCTTGTGCTGGGCGGTGGCGCGATTGGCCTTGCCGCAGCGCTGGTGCTCTCCATGCAGGGCGCGGCGGAAGTGCATGTGGCAGAAACCCATGCTGGCCGTCGGGAGACCGTTTTGCGCGCAGGGCGTTTCCACTGCTATGCGCCGGGCGATGCGGATGAGCCCGCTGATGGCAGCATGGATCTGGTGATTGATGCCGTGGGCGCCGTCGCTACCCGCGCCGCTGCCAGCCGGTTGGTGCGTCCCGGCGGGGTGATCGTTCATGCCGGTCTTCTGCCGGGGATGGAGGGATTCGATATCCGCCGCATCACCCTTCAGGAGATCATCGTCTCCGGTACCTATTGCTACACACATGCGGATTTCCGCGCGACCGTGGATGCCTTGTCTTCCGGTCGCCTCGGTGCGCTGGAATGGGTTGAGGTGCGTGACTTCAGCGAGGGAATCGCTGCCTTCGCCGATATCGACCATGCGCGCACCAGTGCGGCCAAGATTGTCCTGCGTCTGTAACAGGAAAGGTCCGGGAGCATGGCTCCGGGCCTTTGGCTCAGCCCGCATGGTGCATGAGCGAATCTACTTGGCATCGGTCAAAGACCGGGGCCGTTGATATCAGTCCGGGTAAAGCCCCTCCCTGCCGACCCGTGACCCTTGAGCGCGTGCGAAAGCCGCGCTCATTTTTTTGTCGATAGCGGAGATTCGCGCGCGGAATGGCGGATGTTCGAAGGGTGAAAAGTGACATTGGGATGATGGCGCTTAAAGTTGAAATTTTCTTTTAACTCAAACTGTTGTCGCTCCTTGCGTTTCGCGTTTGAAGTCGGGAAAGCGCAGAAAATTCGCCTGAATCTCAAGTTTGGTATTTACAGTATTACATAAC
Organism: Xanthobacter sp.; assembly: GCA_034676685.1. GTDB lineage: Bacteria > Pseudomonadota > Alphaproteobacteria > Rhizobiales > Xanthobacteraceae > Xanthobacter. Next base: position 115,627 of record JAUCBT010000009.1, read on the forward strand.
ATATCTTATATAAGACTTAGTCCGGTGAGAGCCGGTCCAAGAACAGGAGGAGGAAAGCGTGAGTGCGCCACAACTGCTGGTTCATGAAAAGAAAGACACCGTTGGTGTCGTCGTCGTCGAGGGTCTGAAGGCGGGCACGGACATGCTGTGCGTCATCACGCACGACAATTCCGCGTTCAACCTGAACTCGAAGATGGACGTTCCGATCGGCCACAAGGTTGCGCTCGTCGACATCAAGGCCGGCGACACCATCTGGAAGTACGGCCAGGACATCGGCATCGCGAAGGCGGATATCGCCAAGGGCGAACATGTCCATGTTCACAATGCCAAGACGAAGCGCTGGTGAGGTCTGATATGTCCGATTCCGATATCGCAATGTTCCACGCGCAGACCGCAGCGAACCCCTTCAATGGCGGTGCGCCCGACCAGCTCGTCACGGGCGCCACGCCGACTGCGCTGGCCTCCGAGGATTACAAGAACGCCACCTTCATGGGCTGGCGTCGTGAGAATGGCCGCGTCGGCGTGCGTAACCATGTCGTCCTGCTGCCGCTCGACGATCTGTCCAACGCCGCCTGCGAGGCTGTGGCCAATAATGTGAAGGGCACCATGGCGCTGCCCCACGCTTATGGTCGCCTTCAGTTCGGTGAGGATCTGGAAATCCATTTCCGTACCCTCATCGGCATCGGTTCCAACCCCAATGTCGCCGCCGTTGTGGTGATCGGTATTGAGGACCAGTGGACCAACCGCGTTGTTGAAGGCATCGCTGCCACCGGCAAGCCGGTTGTGGGCTTCGGCATTGAAGGCAATGGCGACATTGCCACCATCGCCAAGGCGTCCTATCAGGCCAAGCGCTTCGTGCAGTGGGCGAACGAGCTTCAGCGCGAAGAGTGCCCGATTGGAGATCTGTGGGTCTCCACCAAGTGCGGCGAGAGCGACACCACCACCGGTCTGTCGTCCTGCCCCACCGTCGGCAACATGTATGACAAGCTGATCCCGGTCGGCATCTATGGTGTGTTCGGCGAAACCTCCGAAATCACGGGTGCCGAGCATCTGTGCAAGGAGCGTGCAGCTTCTCCGGAAGTCGCCGACAAGTGGTACAAGATCTGGAAGGCGTATCAGGAAGACGTGATCGAGGCCCACAAGACCGACGATCTTTCCGATAGCCAGCCGACCAAGGGCAATATTGTCGGTGGTCTCACCACCATCGAGGAAAAAGCTCTCGGTAATCTTGAGAAGATTGGCCGCGAGTGCAAGTTCATCGATGCGCTTGAGCCGGCGGAAGCGCCTGCCAAGGGTCCTGGCCTCTATTATATGGACACCTCGTCTGCGGCCGCGGAATGCGTGACGCTGATGGCGGCGGCGGGTTATGTCATTCATACCTTCCCCACGGGGCAGGGCAATGTGATCGGCAATCCCATCGTTCCGGTCATCAAGATCACCGGCAACCCGCGCACCATCCGTACCATGGGTGAGCATATGGATGTGGACGTCTCCGGCGTTCTGCGTCGTGACATGACCATCCCGCAGGCTGGTGATGCGCTGATCGACATGGTCGTGCGCACCGCCAATGGCCGCCTTACGGCCGCTGAGTCGCTGGGTCACCGCGAATTCGTGATGACCAAGCTGTATCGCAGCGCCTGATTGTGTGTGGTGGCCCCGCGGGGGTGGCCACCACCGCAGGTCCGCTTCGGCGGGCAGAAAAGCCGCTCGCTCCACTGCGGGCGGCTTTTCCTGCTTTCAGAAGAAAGGTTTGCTCCGCATACGCCCATACAACTGGAAATTGGTTGTGCAGGTCGCTAGGCTGCGGAAAGGGCGGGCGTAAAATGTGTCTCACCTCGGGTAATAGTCCAATATAATATCATATATATGATGTTATATTGAATATGGCTGAGTTCCCCTGGTTGGCATGCCTCGCCAGTCTGGATGGTGGTCGCTGAAATGTGTGGGGGGACGTTGTGAGCAAGGCAGTCATGACCGAGAGGGTCGATACCCGCAAGCCGCTTGAGCGCACAGCTTCCCCATTGCCAGCCTCGGTGCGGCCGGATTGGGAGGGGTTGGCCTCCAAGCCGCTCTATCGTCAGGTGCGTGAGACGCTGGTGCGTCGCATGGTGGATGGCGTATGGGCCCCCGGCGAGCCACTGCCCAGCGAAATGCAACTGGCCGCCGAACTGGGTGTAAGCCAGGGCACGGTGCGCAAGGCGCTGGATGAAATGGCGGCAGAGAACCTGGTGACGCGCCGTCAGGGCCGAGGCACCTTCGTTGCCCGCCATGATGAAGAGCGTATTCTCTTCCAGTTCTTTAAAATAGTGGGCGATGATGGGGAACGCAATTTCCCGGCCAGCCATGTGCTGAGCATCGAAAAGGCCCGCGCCACGGCGGCGGAGGCGACGATGCTGGGGCTGGCGCGCAACAAGCGTGTGCTGCGCATCCGTCGCATGCGGACCATCGCCGGCACGCCGCTGATTGTGGAAGACCTGACGCTGCCGGAACATCTGTTCCCCGGCCTTGCGGATGCGCCGGTGCCGAACAATCTCTATGGCCTCTACGCCACGCGCTACGGCATAACGGTTGCTCGCGCGCGTGAGAAGTTGAAGGCGGTGGCCTGTACTACGGAAGATGCCTTGCAGCTCGGCATCGCGGTCGGCACGCCCGTATTGACGATTGATCGCCTCGGCTATGGGCTTGAAGGCCAGCCGGTGGAATGGCGTGTCAGCACCTGTGTCACCTCGGCTTTCCACTACCTGTCTGACATGACCTGAGTTTTGCCTGTTTGCACTGTCGCAAGCCGTCGTTTGCCATAGCGCGTGTGGCTCCATCTGCCGCGATGGGGCACAACATTCCGCAAGCAAGCGATGGAAAGGACAGGACATGGGACTGCTGATTGACGGCGTGTGGCACGACCAGTGGTATGATACCGCCAAAACGGACGGTCGGTTTGAGCGTCAGGCCTCGCGTTTCCGCAATTTCGTGACCGCCGATGGCAGTCCCGGCCCGAGCGGAGAGGGCGGCTTTCCGGCCGAGGCCGGGCGCTATCATCTTTATGTATCTCTGGCCTGCCCATGGGCGCACCGCACACTCATTCTGCGCGCGCTGAAGAAGCTGGAAGACATCATTTCGGTTTCTGTCGTGGACCCGCTGATGGCGGCGGAAGGCTGGGTGTTCGCTGAGCCGGAGTCACTGCTTGGCAAAACCCGCATGTATGAAATCTATACTGCGGCGGACCCCACCTATAGCGGGCGCGTGACCGTGCCAGTTTTGTGGGACAAGGTGCGCGGCACCATCGTGAACAATGAATCTGCAGAAATCCTGCGGATGCTGAACACGGCCTTTGCCGCTTTCACCCCGGTGATGACCGATTTCTACCCCGAGCCTCTGCGGGGGGAGATCGACCGCATCAATGCCCTTGTCTATGACGATGTGAACAATGGCGTCTACAAGGCCGGCTTCGCCACCACCCAGCCGGTGTATGAAGGTGCAGTGCGCACCCTGTTCACGCGGCTGGATGCACTGGAAGAACTGCTCTCCCGGCAGGCGTGGCTGGCGGGCGCGCAGTTCACTGAAGCGGATGTCCGCCTGTTCACCACGCTGGTGCGGTTTGATGCGGTCTATGTCGGTCACTTCAAGTGCAACCTGCGTCGCATCGCCGATTATCCCAATCTCTTCAACTATATGTGCGCCATCTACCAGATGCCGGGTGTGAAGGAGACCGTGAACTTCACGCATATCAAGCGGCATTATTATGAGAGTCACAAAACCATAAACCCCACCGGCATCGTGCCACTTGGTCCTGTCCAGGATCTGGATGCGCCGCATGATCGTGGGCGTTTTGAAGGGGCCTGATACAGTTCGTGGTTATGAAGCCTTGCCCGAAGCAATCGTGATGCATGTTCTGATCATGGCGATTGCTTCGGTTTGTTGCGCACTTCATTCCATGTTGCAGACTGGAAACGGCATGGAATAGGTTCCATACGAATTCCGCGCCATGTCTTATCTACCACCCATATCTTCCTGATGTGATCTGCCAGCGTGGAGCAGCCATGCCCGGAATGGATCTTGCAGTTCATAGGCGGCGGCTTACATCTGCGGCCAGATAGGCCGGGCATTTGGATATATGCAGAATGCACGCCCGGGCTGGCGAAAGCGTGTGGAATGGAGAGACGGATGGCCAAGGCGCGCGTGCATAGCGAGCATCATTTCGTCAACCGCATTGGCTGGCTGCGGGCGGCCGTATTGGGGGCGAATGACGGCATCATCTCCACTGGCGCGCTGATGGTGGGCGTGGCTTCCGCTGCAACCTCGCCGCAGGGGGTGCTGGTGGCGGGCGTCGCCGCGGTTGTCGCCGGGGCGATGTCCATGGCGGCCGGAGAGTTTGTCTCCGTCAGTTCGCAGGCCGATACCGAGCGGGCGGATCTGGGCCGTGAGAAGCAGGAGCTTCGGGCCGATCCCGCTGGCGAGATGCGCGAACTGGCTGATATTTATATCGAGCGCGGTGTTTCGCCAGATCTTGCGGAAAAAGTGGCGCGCCAGTTGATGTCAAAGGATCCGCTGGCGGCGCATGCGCGCGATGAACTGGGCATCTCACCCGTGGTTGTCGCCCGCCCGATTCAGGCCGGCGTGACCTCCGCGATCTCCTTCACCAGCGGTGCTGCGGTGCCGCTTGCCACCGCTTTTCTGGTTCCGCATGAATATCTGTCGCCCGCCATCACCATTGCCTGCCTCATTGTGCTGGCGATCCTCGGGGTATTGGGCGCGCTGGCCGGTGGTGCACGCATTTGGCCGGCAGCGGTGCGGGTCACGTTCTGGGGTGGTCTGGCCATGGCTGTTACGGCGGTTGTGGGCACGCTGGTCGGGCACGCCGTCTGATCGCATGACGCCTGATGCAAGGTTGTCGTCGGCTACCCGGTCAGGAACCGGCTCACGCACTATAGAGCCAGTCATAGCGCTGCAGCAGCCGTGAGCCGGTGCGGCGGATCATGAGATCGCGGGCCATGCGGGGCGGGCCGGAGAGGTGATAGATGATGCCATTGCGCCGGGCCTCGGTCTGGATGCGGGAAGCGCGCATGCGGCGTACGGTTTCATAGGCCTTGAGAGCTGCGGCAGCATCGCGGTGCGTGGAGAGCGCCTGAACCAGCGCGGCCGCATCTTCGATCGCCTGCGCCGCACCTTGTGCGAGAAAGGGCAGCATGGCGTGGGCGGCATCACCCAGCAAGGCCACGCGCCCAAAACTCCAGCGGGGCAGGGGCGCGATATCATAGAGGCCCCAGCACAGGAAATGCGGAGCCTGCTCCAGCAATCTTCGGGCCTCGGGTGCCCATGTGGCGAAGGCGCGGTGCACATCCTCGCTGTTGCCCGGTGCATTCCAGCGGCCCACGGGGCGCTCTTCATGCACAATGGCGACAAGATTGAGCATTGCCCCGCTCTTGACCGGATACACCACCAGATGCGCATTCGGCCCCATATAGAGGCGCACTTCCTGCGGATAATCCGAGGGGGCATTGATGGTGGCGCGGTAGGCCACGCGGCGCGCAAAGACAGGGGAGGCATCGGGGCAGACATGGGCGCGCACGGCGGAGCGCACACCATCTGCCCCCACCAGAATATCGGCACCATGGGCGAATAGATTCTCGCCCTGTTTCACCACGGCCCGCACGCCGCCAAAGGCGGTCTCGACGCTGGTCAGCTCCGCACCCAATGCGAAGGCGCAGCCTGCATCCTCTGCAGCCTCAGCAAGAATGTTCTGAAGATCGGCCCGGTGCACCACCAGAAAGGGCGCGCCGAAACGGGCCGCGGCTGGTGCATATTCCGCGCGGGCGAGGGTGGTGCCCTTGCGCCCGTCCCGCACCTCAAAGGCACGGGGCGCAACGGCCACCTCTTCAATACGGCCCAGCAGGCCCATCTCACGCAGAATGCGGGTGGCATTGGGCGAGAGCTGAAGGCCGGCCCCAACCTCGCGCAGCTTGCGGGTGCGTTCCACCACCTGCACGGCCAGCCCCGCGCGTTGCAGGGTGATGGCGGCAGCCAGCCCGCCTATGCCGCCGCCCACAATCACGGCACTGCGTGCGGCGAGATGGGGCTTGGGGCGGAAGGGGATGGGATCTGCCATGGTATAAGGCCATGACACGCATGGCCCGCTTTTCAAGAGGAAGGATCAGGCCGCGGTGAGCGCCGCGCCCTTGTCATCATGCCACACACATTCTTCCGGCTTGGCCGTGCCTGCGGCAAGCTTCGGATTGTAGCGATAAAGCGTGGAGCAATAAGGGCAGACCTTCTCGGTATCACCGCCGAGGTCGAGATAAATGTGCGGGTGGTCGAAGGGAGGCTTCGCGCCAATGCACATGAACTCCTTGCTGCCCACCTCAATGATGGTGACGCCAAGGTCATTGCAGAAATGAGGGATGCCGGTGTCCGCCATGATCCTGTCCGTTCCACGATCTAAATTGGCGGGGACCATAGCCCTTGTATCCGTTCCAGAAAAGGGCTTCGGCTGCGGCATATGAACGAATTGAACATTTCTCGGTGAGGTGACCGGCGGCTGCCTCTCGCCCTGGTGGGCAGCGTACCCCATATTATGGGCGTCATGCTGCGTCTTTTCGCCCTTTTCACCCTTTGTGCCAGCCTGCTCGGCGCTTTGCCGTGGCTGCTGCCCATGGCAAAAAACGGCGTGCGACTGCTGGAGGGGCGCGATGATCCGGCGGTGTTGTCCGATCTTGCTCTCGCACATTTTGATGCGCAGGCGGCCAATGCTGCCATGGAACAGGCGCTGGGGGCAGATGATCCCACTCTTGCCGCCTCATACCTCGCCCTTGCGGATGACCGGGGGCTGAAGGTGGACGCAGCCCTGCGCGCCCGGGTGGATGAGGCGAACAGCGGCCTTGCCACCGCCCTGCGCACCGCGAAGGATTTTAGTCTGGGTTTCGCCACCGGCGAGCCGGAGGAACTGGCCGGCCTTGCCGGTGCGCTGGCGGGTGACCTGATGGTGTGGGGTGATATTCGCGATGCGAGTCGCGAAGGGTGGCGGCTCTATCAGGGCGAAGATGCGGATGAACTGATTCTCGGCCTCTCCGTAGTGGGGCTGGCGGTCACCGGGGGCACTTATGTCACGGTGGGTTCCGGTCTTCCGGCCCGTGCGGGGCTGAGCCTTGTGAAGGTGGCCAAGCGCACCGGTAATCTTTCGGTAGCATTGGGTCGCAGCCTCACCCGCGCGGTGAAGGAGAGTGTCGATCTTCCCGCCGCCGGACGTTTGGCGCGGGGCAGCACGGCGCTGGATGGGGCCGCGCTTAAGGGCGTGGTGCGCACGGAAAAGCTCTCCGGGCTCGGCCGCATGCTGGGTGATGTGGGCATCGTTCAAGCCAAGGCGGGCACCCGCGCCGCCATGGAAGGCATGCGGGTGGCGGAAAGTGGGGCGGATCTGAGCCGCGTGGCCCGGCTGGCAGAAGTGAAGGGGCCGCAGACGCTCGCCATTCTCAAGACGCTGGGGCGTGGGGCGCTGGTGATTTCCGGTGCGTTGCTGAAGCTGGTGTGGGTGCTGTTTATGGTGGTGCTCTATGCCTATCTGCTGGTGTCGAGCTTCAATGCCTTTTGCGTCTCCTGCGCCCGGCGGCTGTGGCGAAAGAAGAGTGGGCGCTCCGCATGCCAGACGGGAACCCCGATGGCCCCGCATGCCGTGACCCATGGCGGATGGGGTGGAAAACGGGGCACTGGCTGAAGTGGCGGAAATCGAGAGTGGGGTCTGTTTCGTGAAACTGTTTGAGTGATCAGAAACCACGCCAATTCAGGATTCCAAGAGCGCGTTCCATGATGCCCAGAGAGCCAGACTTTAATAAGCGGGCAGGAGGCAATGTCTTGGAACAAGCGAGGTTGCCGGTGCTGAAAGCAGCAGAGCGCAACCCAGCCAGACCATAATGATCTCGTCTCAAATGTCTTCATTGGGCATGGAATAACCTGATGAAATTGCTCAATTCATCTCTGGTTCGGCTCTGGAGCCTTGGGGGCACTGCATCTGGCATGTTCGGCCTCGAGCTTGCATAGCTACGCGATGGAGCAGTTCAGGTACTGAAAGATGAACGTCCTGCTCAGTTTCCGATGACCAGGACACCTCTGGCCATGATGGTGAAGAGAAAGATTTCACCGACATTCGAGCGCGCCCATAGCGGATGCTCCAAAGAGCATCTGAGGGTGAATTTCGCCACAGTATGCAACTCGCATCTTTCCGCCCCGCCATGCATCCGTGCTCCCAGCCCAATGCATGGCGGGGCGTACGCAAAAGCTGTTCACAGCTCCGCCCATCTTGGGCTAGTTTCCCCGACACGTTTTTCATGCGCCGCATGTGTCTGTCATTGTGCAGTCTGTGCCCCGCCAGGAGAGTTCATGCCCCACTTCAATTCCGATGGCGTGGATATCGCCTATCACGATGAGGGAACCGGAGAGCCGGTGCTTCTCATCCATGGCTTTGCGTCATCGCGTGATGTGAACTGGGTGGGGCCGGGCTGGGTGCGCACCCTGCTGGATGCAGACTATCGCGTCATCACCTTCGATCATCGCGGCCACGGCGCTTCGGCGAAGCCGCATGATCCGGTGCAGTATCATTCCGAACGGATGGCGGAAGATGCCGCCCGCCTGCTGGACCATCTTGGCATCGAGCGGGCCGATGTGATCGGCTATTCCATGGGCGCGCGGGTCGGTGCCTTTCTGGCGCTGCTCTATCCGGAAAAAGTGCGCTCATTGGTGATGGGCGGGCTGGGCATTCATCTGGTGGAAGGCGTAGGCCTGCCGCAGTCCATCGCCGATGCCATGGATGCCCCCAGCCTTGATGATGTCACTGACCCGATGGGTCGCATGTTCCGCAGCTTCGCGGATGCCAACAGGCAGGATCTGAAAGCGCTGGCCGCCTGTATTCGCGGTTCCCGGCAGGTGCTGTCCCGCGAGGACGTGGGGCGCATTTTCCAGCCCGTACTGGTGGCGGTCGGCACGCGTGATGCGGTGGCCGGAGATCCGCGCCCGCTGGTGGACCTGCTGCCGGATGGCGAGGTTCTCGATATTCCCAACCGCGACCATAACCCGGCGGTGGGTGACAAGGTGTTCAAGCAGGGCGTGCTCGATTTCCTGCGCCGCAGACCGTGATCTCTGGTCACATTGCGGACACTGACGCGCCACGGGCAGCATGTTAGAAAGACAGTCATGCGTTTCACTCAGGAGGCAGGTATGGCGCACTCTCCCGTTCCTTCGGAACCAGAGCTGACGCCCCGGCAAGCCGAGGACCCCGTGCTCAAGGTCACCAATGTCTCGCCAGATCGCTGGCATGATGTGGTGGATCCGGTATGGGCCCGCTTGCGCAATGAGGCGGAAGCCGCGGCGACGCGTGAGCCGTTGATGTCGGCTTTCCTCATTGGCGAGGTTCTGGGCCAGCCCAGCCTTGAGGCCGTGATCGCGCAGCGGCTGGCCTCAAGGCTTGACCATGCGGATCTGCCGGCTTCGGTGATCCGGGCGGCTTATCTTGAAGCCGTTGCCAATGACCGGAGCATCCCGCAGGCCCTGCGCGCCGATATCATGGCAGTGGTGGACCGTGACCCGGCCGTGACCCGCACGCTTGATCCGGTGCTGTATTTCAAGGGCTTCCATGCCATTCAGGGTCATCGCCTCTCCCACTGGCTGTGGGAGAAGGGCCAGCGCGATTTCGCGCTCTATCTCCAAAGCCGCATGTCCTCGGTATTCTCGGTGGATATTCATCCGCAGGTTCCGCTGGGGCGCGGCATCTTTCTGGATCACGCCACCGGCCTCGTGGTGGGCATGACCGCGGTGATCGAGGATGATGTCTCTATCCTTCAGGGCGTGACGCTGGGCGGCACCGGCAAGGAGCGGGGGGATCGTCATCCCAAGATCCGCCGGGGTGTGCTCATTGGTGCCGGTGCCAAGGTGCTGGGCAATATCGAGGTGGGCCAGTGCGCCCGTGTCGCCGCCGGTTCCGTGGTTCTTAAAGCGGTGCCGCGCAATTCAACTGTTGCCGGCATTCCCGCCCGTGTGGTGGGGCAGGCCGGTTGCGCCGAACCTGCCCGCTCCATGGACCAGATGTTCGAGGACATGGATATCTTCGCGGGTGCGGATATCTGAGAATTGATGGGGATGATGCCTTGAACCCTCCGCCGAGGGGGGCGATAAGGCAACCAACCCACTTCAGGAGGCTTTCCCTTGGATAAAACCGAACTTGCGCGCGTCCAGCGCTACATGCGGACCCTGTTCGGCAACCCGCATATCAAGGTGGTGGGGCGGCCGAAGAAGAAGGATTCCGCCGAGGTTTATCTCGGTGAGGAGTTCATCGGCGTGCTGTTCAAGGACGATGAGGACGAGGATCTGTCCTACAATTTCGAGATGGCCATTCTGGATACCGATCTCGACGACATGGAAGACTGAGCAGTCTTTCCTGCTGGCAATACAGCCTCGCCCCGTCCGGTCATCTGCCGTGATGGGGCGAGGCTTTTTGTTTTGGGCGGGTGTGCCTGACATTTGCGGATGTGTCGGAGCCCGGTAACGTGCAGGCAGAATGGGTCGCGCCATGCGCAAAGAGCCTGTTTGGAGAAGCGCCTGCGGGCGCTCTCGAAGATCCGGGACATTCTTCTCCACCATCATGGCCAAGTTTATCACGGCTATCTAAATTGAGCAGATCGTCTGTTTTTGCAGGGCCTTAGCCTCGCGGCCTCGCGGATATCTGGTGCAAGGCTCGGACATGGCGGATGAAGTGGTTCGCCTCCACAAGGCTTCAACCGACTTTCCAAATAGACTCTAAGGGCGCGTCATATCAGCCCCGTACCTGTCCTGTACCAGGAGCTTTCCTCCGCTCCATAAAATCAGAACGGTGCGCCGACAATTTGGGGATCGCATTTTTTTCTCGTGAACCGGCGTTCACTTCACTCGAAAATGTTTCGGCATTCATCCCTGTCACACGTCTCCGGGCATTGAGGATTCTGCGCTTTTGCAGGGACATGTGTAACCCTTTCCCCCTTTGAGGGTTTGACGGGCTTCACGTGGTCAGATTGCCATGGCCTGCCGCTGCATGCGGTTGTGTTCTCAAGTTTGGCTTTCAATTGAGCCAGAGATGAATGAGTGACGCCTCCGGTGTTTCAAGCCCGCCATTCTCCACACCGCACGCCCACAGCTTCTGCCCTGCCGCATAAGCGCCCGGCACCAGCCCGCCACTCTCGCACTGGCTCACGGCGCGTATCCTTTTGCCGGCGCGTGTTGCGGCTGAAAGCGCTGCAAACAGGGCCTGATCATCCATCACCGTGCCTGCCCCATAAATGCGCAGCACTGCGCCATCCAACGCATCCAGTGCCGCGATGAGGGCCGGCACCGGAAGGCCGGGAGAGAAGTGCAGAATGGCCAGTCGCCGTGTTGGGTCAAAACGCCGGTGCGCGGGCAGGGGAGGGGGCGTTTGTGCAATAGCGCGGAAGGCATCGGCAGCCAGGCTATGTACTTTCACCAGCCCATCGGCGGGAAGTACCTCGCCATTGAAAGACAGCCACACGCCGTGTCGCCCTTCCAGCGCTTGGTGCAGGGCGAGGTCGAGATTGCCTTCGGCATCGCCCCCCATGCCAAGCGGAACCATGGACCCACATAACACCACGGCTCGCCCCAAACCGGCCAATGCCTGCGAGAGAGCCGCACCGGTATAGGCCATGGTGTCGGTGCCGTGGGTGATCAGGATGCATGCATCCGGCATGGCCTCGATCCGCTCCAGCATCTGGTTCCAGTCCTGTGGGCCGATGTTGGCGCTGTCGATCAGCGGGTCGAACAGATCCACGGTCAGGTCCACCCCGGCAGGGAGCCGCCCGGCAACAGCTGCTTCCGCCAGTCCGGGCATGGGGGCAAGACCGTGAGGGGTCTGTGCCATGGCAATGGTTCCACCGGTATGGATCAGCAGCAGACGTGTCATTGGAAATTTAAGCCAAGGCTGGGAGTGCTGGCGTGAACATCTGCCATGCATACGCAGACATCAAGGGCGATGCAGAGGTGTTATGCAGTGCATGCTCTATGAAGCGGGGCTATCCGGGCATGAGGACGTATATGGGCCTGAGCCAGAACCTGCCCGCAGTCTCCATCGAACCACGCCGCGCCTAAATGATTTTTCGTATAGGCGGTCGCGCAAGCCGTGATTGGACGTGCAGGAGGTTATCCACCTCATCAAGATCCTGTGCGTTTTCCAATCAGGCTCTTCAAGCAGCCTCTCATATCCCAACTCATAAGTCGGGCATGGCTTTCAATGTCTTGAAATAAGCGAGCTTGTCGAGGATGAAGGGCAGTAGAGCTTAACCCTGTCAGGCCATAATGGTCAGAACGAGCGCCTCCAACAGAGCGCACCTCACCATTGAAAATCGCTCAAGATAATCTGCGCTACGCTCTCAGCAAAAAGGGCGTAAGCAGAGAGCAAGATCGGCTGCCAGAGGGACACGCTGCCGGGGTTTGCATAACCAAGACGCGCGCTGAACTGGTGGCAAAAGTACTTGTCCTTCCCCCCTGCCACCAGATGCGTATGCTTCCTGAGGTTCAGTTCACGGCTGCTGGCGACAAACCTTCCAGTGCCTCCAGCGCTACAGGCAAAAGTCCTTCGCCGCCGGTTGCCAGATGTTCGGCGATCTTGGCGCGCATGCGCGGGTCCCAGAACTTGCGGATATGCGTACGTGTGGAGTCCACGGCTTCCGCATGCGGCATCTGGGCGAAGGCGGTCGCGATCTGGTTGGCCATGTAGACCAGCTTGGCGGTGCCGCCGCTATGCACGGAGCCGGTTTCGGTATTGTGATCCATGATCCTGCTCTTCTATCTCGCCGTCGGACATGATCCGACCGGGATGGGTGAAAATCTCGAAGCCATCGGCCCGCACCACGGCGCACAGCGTGATGCCCGCTGCTTCGGCAGTGCGGATGGCGAGGGATGTGGGGGCGGATACTGCGGCGATGACGCCGACACCCAGCACGGCGGCTTTCTGTACCATCTCGATGGAGACACGACTGGTGAGCAAGAGCAGGCCGCGCGCTGTATCCAGACCGGCCAGAACGGATTTGCCCACCAGCTTGTCCAGCGCATTGTGCCGGCCCACATCCTCGGCCGCCGCCAGAATGCCGGCTTCCGGTTCGAAATAGGCCGCGGCATGCACCGCGCGCGTTTCATTCCCCAACTGCTGATAATGGGTCAACTGGCGCATCGCCTCGGCCACATCATCAGGTGAAAAACGGGTGGTGGCGTGCACCTGCGCTGCCGGCTGTATCGCTGCTGTCAGGCTCTCCACACCGCACAAGCCGCAGCCGGTGGGGCCGGCCAGTTTGCGGCGACGGGAGGAGAGATTCTGCATCTTCTCCTCGGCAATCCACATTCGGGCTTCAATGCCATCCTCCAGGGAGATGCTCTCGCAAGAGAGAATTTCAGCCGGTTGGGTGATGATGCCTTCGGTGAGTGAAAAGCCCAGCGCAAAGGCTTCAATATCGGAGGGGCTCGCCATCATCACGGCATGGGTGGTGCCATTATAGGTGAAAGCCACTGGCACTTCTTCCGGCACAATGCGTGTGCCTTCGCTCACCACCCCATTGCGCAATTGGGTGCGAGCCACGCGCCGGGAGGGAGGCGGCAGCTTGGTCAATTGCAACTGGTCGATGTCAGGGGTGTTGGTCATCCGCGTCAAACCTGCCTTGCGAAAACGTTTCCGCTGCGATGGTCGCATGGATCATGCCCGTGGCGAAAGGTCGCCACGGGCATGAATGCTGCGGAAAGTGGGTCTGCGGCTTGAGCAGACCCGGCAGAGTGGATTACTCCGCCGCCTCGGCAATGCGCCGGCTCTTGCGGGCAAGGTCCTCATAGGTTTCCTGCCACGCGGTCGGGCCGTTGGAACGCGCGATCTGCACCGCTGTCACCTTGTATTCCGGGCAGTTGGTGGCCCAGTCGGAGAAGTCGGTGGTCACCACGTTCGCCTGCGTCTCTGGATGGTGGAAGGTGGTGTAGACCACCCCCGGTGCCACCCGGTCCGTAATCAGGGCCTTCAGCGAGATGGACCCCGAGCGGCTTTCCAGCTTCACGAAATCCCCGTCGCGGATGCCACGGTTCTCGGCGTCGTGCGGGTGGATTTCCAGCAGGTCTTCCGGGTGCCAGGCCACATTGGCCGTGCGCCGCGTCTGCGCGCCCACATTATACTGCGAAAGAATACGCCCGGTGGTGAGCAGCAGCGGGAAGCGCGGGCCGGTGCGCTCATCGGTCGGCACATATTCGGTGAGCATGAACTTGCCCTTGCCGCGCACGAACCCGCCAATATGCATGGTGGGGGTGCCTTCAGGGGCCTTGTCATTGCACGGCCACTGCACCGAACCCAGCTCTTCGAGCTTCTCATAGGAGACGCCCTTGAAGGTGGGAGTCAGCGCCGCGATCTCGTCCATGATCTGGGACGGGTGATCGTAGTGCATCTCATAGCCCAGCGCCTTGGCGAGCAGGAGGGTCACTTCCCAGTCCGCATAGCCGTTCTTCGGGGCCATCACCTTGCGCACGCGTTGGATGCGGCGCTCGGCATTGGTGAAGGTGCCGTCCTTCTCAAGGAAGGTGCAGCCGGGCAGGAACACATGGGCGTAGTTTGCCGTCTCGTTCAGGAAGATATCCTGCACCACAAGGCACTCCAGCGCCGCAAGGCCGGCCGAGACATGCTTGGTGTCGGGGTCGGACTGGAGAATGTCCTCGCCCTGCACATACATGCCCTTGTATGTGCCATCGACAGCGGCATCGAACATGTTGGGAATGCGCAGGCCGGGTTCATCATCCAGCGTCACGCCCCACAGGGCCTCGAACGTCTCGCGGGTGGCATCATCCGAGATGTGGCGATAGCCCGGCAGCTCATGGGGGAAGGAGCCCATGTCGCAGGAGCCCTGCACATTGTTCTGCCCACGCAGCGGGTTCACGCCCACGCCCTCGCGGCCGATATTGCCGGTGGCCATGGCGAGGTTCGCAATCGCCATCACCGTGGTGGAGCCCTGCGAATGCTCGGTGACGCCGAGGCCGTAATAGATGGACCCGTTGCCGCCGGTGGCATAGAGGCGCGCCGCACCACGCACCAGTTCTGCCGGCACCTTGGTGTATTGCTCCACCGCCTCAGGGCTGTGGCGTTCGTCCGCGACGAAAGACGCCCATTCCTGGAAGTCCTGCCAATCGCAACGTTCGCGTACGAATTCCTCGTTCACGAGGCCTTCGGTCACGATCACATGCGCCAGCGCAGTCACGACAGCCACATTGGTGCCGGGCTTCAGCGGCAGGTGATACGCGGCCTCGATATGGGGCGAGCGCACCACATCGGTACGGCGCGGATCAATGACGATCAGCTTCGCCCCTTCGCGCAGGCGCTTCTTGAGGCGCGAGCCGAACACCGGATGGCCGTCCGTCGGGTTTGCCCCGATGACTAGCACCACATCGGTCTGCTCAACGCTGTCGAAATCCTGCGTGCCGGCAGAGGTGCCGAAGGTCTGCGAGAGGCCATAGCCGGTGGGCGAGTGGCAGACGCGGGCGCAGGTATCGACATTGTTGTTGCCGAAGCCGGCGCGGATCAGCTTCTGCACCAGATAGGTTTCTTCATTGGTGCAGCGCGATGAGGTGATGCCGCCCACGGAACGCCGGCCATATTTGGCCTGAATGCGCTTGAACTCGGAGGCGGCGTAAGCGATCGCCTCCTCATAGCTCACTTCCTGCCATGGCTCGTGAATGGAGGAGCGGATCATGGGCTTGAGAATGCGGTCCTGATGGCTGGCATAGCCATAGGCGAAGCGGCCTTTCACGCAGCTGTGGCCACGGTTCGCCTTGCCATCCTTGTAGGGCACCATGCGTACGAGTTCATCGCCGCGCATCTCTGCCTTGAAGGTGCAGCCGACGCCGCAATAGGCGCAGGTGGTGACCACGGCATGCTCGGGCGTGCCGATCTCATACATGGTCTTTTCATTGAGCGTCGCGGTCGGGCAAGCCTGCACGCACGCGCCGCAGGAGACGCACTCCGACTGCAAGAACGGCTCGGACATGCCGGGCGACACGCGCGCATCAAAGCCGCGGCTGGAGATGGTCAGCGCGAAGGTGCCCTGAACCTCCTCACACGCCCGCACGCAGCGGTTACAGACAATGCACTTGGAGGCATCATAGGTGAAATAGGGGTTGGACTCGTCCTTCCCAAGGGCAAGGTGGTTGTCGCCCTCATAGCCGTAGCGCACCTCGCGCAGGCCAACCGCGCCGGCCATGTCCTGCAATTCGCAGTCGCCATTGGCGGAGCAGGTGAGGCAATCCAGCGGGTGATCGGAGATATAGAGCTCCATCACCCCCTTGCGGATCTGCTTGAGGCGCTCGGTCTGGGTCTTTACCGAAATGCCTTCCGCCACCGGGGTAGTGCAGGAAGCGGGCGTGCCATTGCGGCCCTCAATCTCAACCAGACACAGGCGGCAGGAGCCGAAGGCATCCAGCATATCCGTGGCGCAGAGCTTGGGGATCTGCGTGCCGATATCCATCGCGGCGCGCATGATGGAGGTGCCCTCGGGCACTGTCACGCTCATGCCGTCAATGGTCAGCGTCACCATCTTTTCCGATTTCGAGACCGGCGTGCCGTAGTCCCGCTCATGGATGGAGATGGTGGTGTTTTTATAGGGGATAGCGGAAATGGTTTCCATTTGGCGTTCCTCCGGGCTCATTCCGCGGCCACTGGCATTTCGGTCGTGTCGCC
Organism: Xanthobacter sp.; assembly: GCA_034676685.1. Lineage (GTDB taxonomy): Bacteria > Pseudomonadota > Alphaproteobacteria > Rhizobiales > Xanthobacteraceae > Xanthobacter. The sequence goes on from JAUCBT010000009.1 coordinate 132,344, forward strand.
GAAATCTTCGGGGAAATGGTTCATGGCGCTCAGCACCGGATAGGGCGTGAACCCGCCCAGCGCACACAGCGAGCCAAGTTTCATGGTGTTGCAGAGGTCGCGCAGCAGCACGATGTTGGTGGCCGGGTTCTGGCCCGCGATCACCTTGTCGAGCGTTTCAACGCCGCGCGTGGAGCCGATGCGGCAGGGGGTGCACTTGCCGCAGCTTTCGTGCGCGCAGAAGTCCATGGCGAAGCGGGCCATCTGGGCCATGTCCACCGTGTCATCAAACACGACGACGCCGCCATGGCCGATGAGCGCATCCTTCGCCGCGAAGGCCTCATAATCAAACGGCGTATCGAACTGCGACACCGGCAGATAGGCCCCCAGAGGCCCGCCCGCCTGCACTGCCCGTACCGGACGGCCGGAGGCCGTGCCGCCGCCGATCTCGTTCACCAGATCGCCCAGCGTGATACCGAAGGCGGTCTCATACAGCCCGCCATGCTTGATGTTGCCTGCCAGCTGCACCGGCATGGTGCCGCGCGAACGACCCATGCCGAAATCGCGATAGAAGGCCCCGCCCTTGTCGAGGATCACCGGGATGGTGGCGAGCGAGACGAGATTGTTGATGACGGTGGGCTTGCCGAACAGGCCCTTGATGGCCGGCAGCGGTGGCTTGGCGCGCACCACGCCGCGCTTGCCCTCAAGGCTTTCCAGCAGTGCGGTTTCCTCGCCGCACACATAGGCACCCGCGCCCATGCGCACTTCAAGATCGAACGCATGGCCGGAGCCCATCACATTCGCGCCCAGCAGTCCGGCATCCCGCGCCTTGGAAATGGCCTTCTCCATCGCCACGAAGGAGATGGGATATTCCGAGCGCGAATAGATGTAGCCCTTGGTGGCCCCCACCGCGATGCCGGCGATGGTCATGCCCTCGATCAGGCAGAAGGGGTCGGCTTCCATGATGAGGCGGTCGGCAAAGGTGCCGCTGTCGCCCTCGTCGGCATTGCAGACGATATAGCGCTGCTCGGCCTCGGTCTGGGCCACGGTGCGCCATTTGATGCCGGTGGGAAAGCCCGCACCGCCACGCCCGCGCAGGCCGCTCTCCACCACTTCCTCGATGATGGCCTTGGAGCCGAGCGTCAAAGCGCGCTCAAGGCCCTTGTAGCCACCGTGGGCCTTGTAATCGGTCAGCGAGAGCGGGTCGATGATGCCGATGCGGGCGAAGGTGAGGCGGGTCTGGTTCTTGAGGAAGGGAATCTCCTCGACCACGCCGACGCAAAGCGGGTGGTCCGCCCCGTGCAGCATGCCGGCATGGAGAAGTTCTTCCACATCGGAAGCCTTGACCGGGCCATAGCCGACACGGCCGCGCTCGGTTTCCACTTCCAGCAGCGGTTCCAGCCAGAACATGCCGCGCGAACCATTGCGCACGATGTCATGGGTAATGCCACGGGCGGCCAGGCCATCTTCCAGCGCGCGGGCCACCTTGTCCGCCCCGCAGGCGACAGCGGTGGCATCATTGGGCACATAGATGCGGTGAACGGTCATCGTGCGCCCCTCCGGTTGAGAATGGTTTCTGCGATCTCGTCGATGGCGTCTTCATCGAGACGGCCTATCAAGCGGCCATCCACCATGCCGGCGGGCGCACAGGCGCACAGGCCGAGACAGTAGATGGGCTCCAGCGTCACAGCGCCGTCTTCAGAGGTCTCGCCCATCTCAAGGCCAAGGCGTTCCTGCGCATGAGCGGCAAGAGCCTTGCCGCCCATGGACTGGCAGGCTTCAGCCGCACACAGCTTCACCACATGGCGACCCGGGGGCTCGCGGCGGAAGTCGTGATAGAAGGTGACGACGCCATAAACCTCGGCGCGAGAAAGGTTCAGCCGCTCGGCAATCATGGGAATGACCGGGTCCGGCACATAACCGAACGTCTCCTGCACAGCATGCAGGATAGGCATCGTTGCACCTTCGAGGTGCCGATATTCCTCAATCACCTGCGCTGCGCGCTCGGTGTTCCAGTCTTCATAGACTGCCATAGGCGTTTGCCTTCCCGACCGGCAAACCCCTCTAAAGGGAGCTTGCTCTTTGTGATCATTTTAAAAAGAGTGTCACAAAGCGCGGGGCGATCAAGAGGCCTATCGCATGCTGCAATAGAACATTTCTATTAAGTCTGATGCGGCGCTGTGCCGCATGTCGAGATTTGTAGGAATTCCATTCAGGATGAGCCGTTTACGCGAATGCCCCACCGGAAGGATGTTTTCGAAATTGCGTGAAGCAAACCGAAACGGTTGGCTTTTATTGCGATGCGGTCCTCGTGGAATGCGGCAAAATCTGGTCCTGTAGAATCGGAGAGAGGCGACGTGCTTCGGCGATCAGCGCGCTGCTGGCGGGGCTGGCCGGTTCGCGATGCGGCGCCACGAGGCCGATGGAGTAGGAGATGTCCGGCTCTGTGATCGGAATGGTCCGCAGGCCCGGCATGTCTCCCAGCGAGTTGGCCAGGGTGGCCGGCACCACGCTGGCCCAAAGGCCAGTGCGCACATGGGCGAGCAGGGCGATCATCGAGTTGGATTCAAAGGTGGGGGCCTCTCCTCCACCTGCTGCGGCGATGAGGCCATCCACGATCCGCCGGTTCTGCATGTCCGGCGTCAGCAGCGCCAGAGGCAGGCGGGCCACCTGTGCCCATTTCACGCTATCCCCTTGTTCAGGGAGCGTCGCGGCCGTGGTGACGAGGCAAAAACGCTCCCGATAGAGCGGCACGCTGGTCACCCGCCCCAGAGGTTCGTTGTCCAGATAGGTGATGCCGGCGTCGATGGTGAGGTTCTCCAGATCCGTCAGTATCTCTCCGGAGTTGCGTGACAGAACGGTGAAGCGCACATCCGGGTAACGGGTGCGGAACGGGGTGGTCAGCGCCGCAAGCATCGGCAAAGCGGAGGGGATGGCGGCAATGCGGATGGGGCCGGAAAGGCCGCGTTTCAGAGCATCAATGTCCTGCCGCATGGCGCGGGTATCGGCCACAATGCGCCGCGCCCATTCCAGCGTGCGCTCACCTTCGGGTGTCAGTCCCACAAAGCGCGATCCCCGCTGCACCAGCAAGACGCCCAGCACATCTTCCAGCTGCTTGATCCCGGCTGAAAGCGTGGGCTGGGTGATGCCGCAGGTCTCCGCGGCACGGCCGAAGTGCCGCTCACGCGCCAGCGCAATGAGATATTCGAGCTTATCAATCATGGGTGTAGTATCACGGGCGGTGACAGTTCGACGCAAGCACCATGTTGCGCGTCTGTGCACCCGCCCCGGTTTGAAGCCCGGGCGTGGAGCCAGAATGCGCACTAAAGGCTGGCATGAACAACCCGGCACATGACCGGGCGGCGAGATGTGGATGGTGAGGGAAACGTGATGAAATCTGGTATCTTTGCGTGTGCAGTCGCCGCTGTTCTCGGCATGGGCATTATGGCGGGCAGCGCTTCGGCCGCCCCGCTCGGTTCAGTTGCAACTGCTCTTGCCGATGTGGAAATGACCACGCCGGTGGAGAATGTGGCCTGGGTGTGCCGCCGGAATAACTGCTCCTGGGACCCGCGCTTCCGTGGGCGTGTCCCCAGCTATGCGCGCCACTGGGGCCCACCGAGCCACAGCAGCTGCCGCTGGGAGCGCGTGCGCACCCGTGACGGAGACTGGCGCTGGCGTGAGGTCTGCCGCCGCCGTGGCAGATGAGCTTTGCCATCGCATGTCGTCGTTCTGATGAAATGCGATATGAGCATCATCTGTGATGGCGTGAATACGGACAGTCTTCGCATTCCAGGGTCGTCATATATCGCGTGAAGCAGGTCTTGCTCCACGTGCAAGATTGAGCAGCCGTCGGGCCTGTACAGGTTCGGCGGCTGTTTTGTTCGGCTTGCCCGGGCAACGGGCACAGCGGGTGTTGTTGTTCTGCATACCGTTCTGGTTCCCGGTCGCGAAAATGTGTGAGTTCGGATGGAACCAGGGCGCCTTTTTCATCTTTTCTTTACAAACGGCCCGGGCATGACCCGGGCGGTGTATCTGAGGGAAGAGAAGGGGGTCCGCCATGTCTACCGGTTCGTCTTCACACCTGCCTTTCTCCGTTCCGCACAGGTCGGGTGGCTCCATACCCATGAGTGCCGCGCCCATCACAACCATGCCTGTGGTACGCGCGGTTGAAACGCCTGTCTCCAGATCCTCTGTGTCCTTGTCCCCTCATGTGCAGGGCTCGGCGCTGATTGGCTGGGTTGTTGTGCTGTTTGCCCTGCTGTTGCTGGCCACACCGCCGCTTGCGGTTCTCAGTCTGGCACGGGAGAAGCCGGCTCCAGCCGTGCCCACCATGACGGTCATGGTCTCCAAATTCGCCTGATCCCGGACAGAAAGCTGGCTGCCTCCCCGTTAATCTTGCTGACAAGCAAGACTGGACGCCCCCTGCGGCAAAGGTGTATCCGCAAAGGAAGGGCGATTGTCTGGCGGGCTCAAGCGAACAGTGAAAGCCTGTAAGACAAATGGTGTTGCGCTTTACGCAGGTTCCGGGGAGGCAGCGTGAGAGCGAAAATGAACAGGGTCGCTCGCCATGGAATGGCTGGCCTCAGAGGTGCCGCTTTCGGCGCACTCGGGGCGTTCTTTGTTGCCGTCATCTGGACGGGAACGGGCACGTTGGCTCATGCCCGTCACTCTGATGGCATGACTTCTGGCATGGCGCAGATCTCAACCCATGGCGCTACGCTCGCGGTTTCTTCCGTGCCAGCGGATGCCGCATTTTCACGCGCCGCGCATCGCGAAACAGCGCAGGCAGAGCGGGAAACCGCTTTTCTCGCGCCTGCTCCGCGCGTGGATAAGGGCAGTAGCGTGCGTGTCGCCCAATGGGGGAGCGCCCGTGGGCCAAACCCTATTGAGAACTTCTTTTCCACCTTGTTCGGCGGCGGACAACGGCCCAAACCTGACACGGACCGTACCCGTATTCTGATTACACCCGGTGGCGGCGATGTGCCCTCTGCCTCCCAGCAGAGCCAGACCCCACGTGGCGGTTCCCGCGCATATTGCGTGCGCACCTGTGACGGACGTTTCTTTCCGCTGGGCGCACGGGTGGATCGTGGCTCTTATGGGGTAGGGCAGGCGCAGTGCCAGTCCATGTGCCCCTCAGCCGAGATGGAACTCTACACCAGCTCTGGTGAGATCGGTACCGCTGTGAACATCCGGGGCCGGTCCTACGCATCGCTTCCGGCAGCTTTCCTCTTCCGCCGGCAGGTTGTTGACGGATGCAGTTGCAACACTTCTGGCGTGGGTGGCGGCTTGCAGCATGTGGATATCAAGGACGATCCCACATTGAAGGCAGGCGATGTGGTGATGACCAAGGATGGGCCGCTTGTTTTTGCCGGCAGCCGCCGTGGCCCACCCTTCCAGGATACGGACTTCGTGACACCCGCGCACTTTCCCAAGATGTCGAAGGAAATGCGGCAGCGGCTGAAGGAACTGACGCTGGCTGCCTGGTAAGAAGGAAGCCGGGACAAGAGAGCGTTGTCGGTCACTTTACGGCAGAACCGACAACGTGCCGGGCGGGCAAGCGGCTAACCATTGCGCGCCAGCCGGTGAGCAGCACGGTAATTGCAGACTGCTGCATCCATAAAAACGGCCAGAGCCTTATGGACGGGCGGGTGGCGTGGACTTCACGACTGAGGACGGGTTGCCTGCCTCCGCCAGCAGTGCCTGAATGCGCAGCGCGATGCTTTTCTGCGCAAAGCCCGTTGGCGCACTCGGAGCAGGCAGTGTTTCTCCAGCCTTTTGCACCAGAGCTGGAATCGGTGATTCAGCCCCTTCCTGAAGGATTGTCAGCACGGCCATTCGGGCCCCAAGATCTTTGAGGGCACCCCGCAAGACCGTAATCTGGTCGATGTCACCCAGCCGTTCACCATCGGCAGAGGCATGAACTGCCGTGGGGAGGAGAGGGGCCGTTTGTGCCGCCCGCCTACTGTCTGGGTGTTCTCCCTGATCGGTATCTGTCGTGCTCGGGCGAGAGGAGGAGCTATCCAGCGCATCCTGAAGGGTCGCGATGCGAGCCATCAGTTCGGCGATGGTCTGCTCTAGCCGGGTCAGATCAGAAGGGGGAGACATTGCGGCTGAGGCATCCGTCTGTGGGTTCAAAGCACGAGTGGAGGGGCTGTGAGGCCTGTCAGAACGGGTTCCAGGTCGGGGCCGACGTGAATTTCAGATAGCCCAGATTGGCTCCAAGCCGTACGCCCACGCCGGAGCGGATGGGAACCACCACCATGCCATCTGCAACCATGGCAGACATACCAAAGCCCGCGACCGCATAGGCAGAACCCGAAACGCCGCCAAAGCGCCGGAAAATATCATCCACGCTGCGCATGTTGTAGACGAGAATCATGGTCCGCGCGCCATCGCCGCCAAAATCCCAGCCGATGGACGGCCCCTGCCAGAAGATTTTCCGGTCTCCTGCATTGCGGGTGTAGAGCGCGCCCTCACCATAGCGAAGCCCGCCTACAAATGCGCCCGCGCCTTCCTGGCCAAGGATATAGCCATTGGGTTCACCCCACTGCTGCACGGCCTTCTCAATTGTGAGTGCCAGCCCGCGCGAGACGCTGCCAAAAAGGGAGTGGCCCTGCGTCACCAGTTCCGAGCTGGAATAGGTGGCGGGCTGCTGCTGGCCTTGGGCCTGCTGGGCCTGCTGGGCCTGAGGGTACTGGGGCTGCTGTTGGTACTGCTGCGCCGCAGCCGGGGCCGAAAGGCCTGCCAGGCCGCCCAGAACACATGCCGTGGCCAGAGCGTGACGCACATTGGCCCGGTGCGGGAAGAGGGGGCGGAAGCTCGAACGGAGGCGCATTGTGGATCTCGCTTTGGGCTTCAGGGGCTGCGAGCGCCACAAACTGACACTCGATTGTGGCAATCCCGGTCCTGCGCACACAGATGCGACGCTGAACCACGTCATTGCTTTTTTCCGCAACAGCTTCGCCGTTTCGCCTTAGCGGGTGGTTAACGCTGGATATCGGATTAGCATCCTGTTTTCGCTCAGCTTTAGCTTCAGCCTGAATGCCTGCTCCGGGCGCGGAATGCCGTTTGCCTCAACAGGCTCATTCTTCCTGACGTAAGGTTGGTGTCAGCATAGGGTGTCACATTGCTCTCAACGCAAGACACGGGGCCAACCGGCCCGCAGAACAGGATGAGAGCCATGAACACCCAGACTCACACCCCAAACGCCGCCCTGAATGATGCGGAACTGAACATGATTTCTGGCGGAAACATCGTGGGGGATGTGGTCCATAGCATTCACCACGGCCTGAAATCCGGCATCGACAGTTTCTTCGACTCCCGTCACCTGAAGGAACTGGGCCATTTCGTGAGCCATGGCGGCGGGCAGTCGAAATATGGTGACAAGCTGGTCCGCAAAATGGGCGACAGCCTCATGAAATGAAGACTGGCCGGGCATATGCCGGCCACTCTCTTCTCGTCATGCGGCCAACCGCCTGTTCGCTTATGTGTTCGTCGGCTTGCGACCCCATGCGATGAAGCCATGCACCTTGAAGTCATTTTCCGGGTGGCCATAGGTCAAGGGCGTGCCATCGGGGCGGGTCACACTGCCGCCAGCAGCGGTCACGAGCGCATGGCCGGCGGCGCTGTCCCATTCCATGACTGTGCCGAGACGAGGATAAAGATCCACGCGCCCTTCCGCCACCAGCCCGAACTTGAGGGCAGAACCGGCAGGAATACGTTCGGACACTTCATAATTGGCGATCAGCGCATCGGTTTTCGGGTCGCCATGCGAACGGCTGGCGGCAACCGTAATCGGCCCCTGAGGCACCGGACGGCAGGAAATGGGCTCCCACCCTTCCATATCCACCGGGGCGCCGGGTGCGCGCCGGGCGCGGAAAGCGGCATCGGGGCGGCCAGCAAACAGAAGCTCACGGGCCGGTGCATAGACAATGCCCAGAACCGGCACGCCATTTTCCACCAGTGCGATGTTCACCGTGTATTCGCCATTGCCGGAGATGAACTCCTTGGTGCCGTCCAGCGGGTCCACCAGCACGAAGCGGTCTCCGCAGGCTGTGTCTGAGGCATCTGCCTTCTCCGACATCGCCTCTTCCGCCACCACCGGCACGCCGGGCAGAAGCCGGGCCAGCGCGGCACAGATAATGGTTTCCGCAGCCTGGTCCGCCTCGGTCACCGGGCTCTGGTCTTTTTTCGTCAGCGCGGTGATGCCAGCCGTTTCGATCCGGCGAATGGCGACGCCGGCTTCAAGGGCCGCTTCGGCAAGACCGGCAAGAAGGGCGGCATCGGTGGGGGAGGCTGTGCGCATGGCGGGCTCGCTGTTCCTGTGCGGCCAGACAAGAGGCTGGCGAAGTTGTGATGAGATGTTCAGCGCCTCTTAACCTCCAGAGGCAGGATTGTCGATGTGGGAAGGGGTTGCGCGCTTGTGGCGAAGCCGTTCTACAGTATATCTGAAACCCCTCTTGCCCCGCGTGGAATCGCGCGGCGGCTGTCTGTCGAGAGTGCAGCTCCATGTCTGATGTGACCGCGAACGAAGTGCCCGCGCGCGACGTGATCCCCGGTGTGCCCTATCCGGTGTCACATCTGGAGCTTGCGGCCATGCTGTGCTCCCGCCTGTGCCATGATGTCATCAGCCCCGTGGGTGCGATCGTCAACGGTATCGAGGTGCTGGAAGACAAGGACGCGGCGGACATGCGCGAGGTCGCGCTGGACCTCATCGCCAAGAGTGCCCGTCAGGCGTCCGCACGGCTTCAGTTCACGCGTCTGGCTTTTGGCGCCGCCGGTTCGGTTGGCGCGCAGCTGGATCTGGGTGATGCCGAGCAGGTGGTGTGCGGCATGATCGAGGATGATCGCACCAAGATTGAATGGCACCTCCCGCGCGAGTTCCAGCCGAAGAATCAGGTGAAGTTGCTGCTGAACCTCACTTTGCTCTCCAGTTCCACGATTCCGCGCGGTGGTGTCATCCGTGTCGGACCGCGGGCGGAGGGCGATCTCTCCGGTTTCGTTCTGGTGGCCACCGGTACCAGCGCGCGCATTCCGCAGAATGTGGAAACGCTGCTGGCCGGGCAGGTGCCGGAAAGCGGGCTGGATGCGCATGTGATTCAGCCCTTCTATGCCGGCATGCTGGCGCGCGAATGCAACATGGTGATTTCCTTCGCCCATGAAGGTGACACGGTGCGGCTCTCGGCCAATCCGGCCTGATCCTGTTTCAGCCATGATCCGTGCCCATAAGGGACGCATGATACTGCGTCTCTACCGGCTCTCGCGTCTGGCGCTGCTGTGGGTATTTGCCCTCGCGGTGGCGCTTGCCCCATGGCTGGGCGGGAGCCATGCCGAGGCGCGCCCGGTTGAGGCCATGTCGCTTTATGGCTCTTTGCAGGGTGGCACGCTGGTCGCCCCTGAAGCCATGATGGCGCATAGCGGTGGCATGGGCCATGATTGCGCGAGCAGTGCAGAATCTGGCGTTGTTATGCCGGATGCTCCGGTGACAGCATCGGACCATGGGCAGGGAAACAACCCATCCCACAACAACCAGATGACCGGGTGTGAAGACATGTGCCGCATGGCCTGTCATGTGGTGGTGATTCTGCCCGCCACCGCATCCATGCCGTGCTCTCTTGCGCATGCCCATGAAGTGCGCCCGGTGGCCACTCTTGAAACCGTTGAACGTGATGTGCTGGTGCCGCCCCCGCGACATCTGGCGTGAGTTCCAGCGGGCCTTGCCCGGCTGAAGGGGCTGCCAGACCGGGATAGGGCTTTTGGAGCCCGTTCTCAGCTGCGTCCCGCCTCATCATGTCATTGGTCCACCGTCGCGCTTTGCGCGGATGGGCCTGCTTCAACCTGTTTCAGGACTTACAGAAATGTTTTTCATTCGCTCCACGGCGCGCACCTGCGCGGCCGCAACCCTTTTTGCCGCCCTCTCCATGACCCCTGCCGCCTTCGCTTCCGAGGCAGGGCAGGCCCATGGCGGGCAGCATCAGAGCACACCGGCAGAAACAAATGCCGCGCATTCTTCCTCGAACTCCGCTTTCTCTGCCGCGAATGCAAGGATGCACGCGGATATGAGCATGCCACTCACTGGCGATGCAGATGTGGACTTCGTGCGCGGCATGATCCCCCATCATGAGGGCGCGGTGGCCATGGCTCAGATTGTGCTGGAGCATGGCAAGGACCCGGAGATTCGCAAGCTGGCGGAAGCGGTGGTGAAGGCGCAGACCGATGAGATCGCCTTCATGAAAGCATGGCTGGCCCGCAAGGGTGTGGATGCCGCACCTGCTGCCAAGTGATGTTGGCCCCGGCCTTCTGCATGTTGAAGGGAAGGGTGGCTCTGCCTTGAGGCTTACTCCTCAGGGCGAAGCGCATGCCCTGAACCGGGCTGATCGCGGGCCGGGTTATTTGTCGAGTTGAAGAATGGCGAGCACTCCGGACCGATTTGTTCGGAGCCCATAAAAAAGGCCGGGCCAATGGCCCGGCCGTCCTGTCTGCCCGTGGGGGGCAAACCCAAAAAGAAATGCCCCGTCAGTGACGGGGCATGTCTGTTCCGCGAGGAAGCGGGATTGGCGGTCAGACCGCGATCTTTTCCACACCGGCCAGCGGTTCACGCAGCACATAGCCGCGACCCCATACGGTTTCGATGTAGTTCTTGCCGCCGGAAGCTGTCGCCAGCTTCTTGCGCAGCTTGCAGATGAAGACGTCGATGATCTTCAGTTCGGGCTCATCCATGCCGCCATAGAGATGATTGAGGAACATCTCCTTGGTCAGCGTCGTGCCCTTGCGGAGCGAAAGCAGCTCCAGCATCTGATATTCCTTGCCGGTCAGATGCACGCGGTTGTTTTCCACTTCCACGGTCTTGGTGTCCAGATTGACCACGAGGTCAGCGGTCTGGATCACGGACTGGGCATGGCCCTTGGAGCGGCGGACGATCGCATGAATGCGCGCCACCATCTCGTCCTTGTGGAAGGGCTTGGTGAGATAGTCATCGGCGCCGAAGCCGAAGCCCTTCACCTTGTCCTCGGTGTTGGCGAGGCCGGAAAGAATAAGAATAGGCGTCTTCACCTTGGCGACCCGAAGGGCGCGCAGGACCTCGAAGCCAGACATGTCCGGCAGGTTCAGGTCCAGCAGGATGATGTCATATTCATAGACTTTGCCGAGATCGACGCCTTCTTCACCGAAGTTGGTCGTATAGACGTTGAAGTTCTCGGTCTTAAGCATCAACTCGATGCCCTTGGCCGTCGCACTGTCGTCCTCGATGAGCAAGACGCGCATGGCAATCCCTTTCCTCGCAACTAGTCGAAAGGCGGCGAAAACCGGCTTTCATTGCTCGGCCGACGGTGTGATTCGCGTTACGAATGCCGAATCGTTAACAGACCCGGATTCCGCCGCACAAGGGCTTGCGGGAAAAACTTTGTGCATGGTTCTGAGGACTGACTCAATTCCAAACACTTAAGCTTTTTCGCTCGCTCCACGTGCGTCGCACGTTTCGAAAATCCACTACCGGCCATGGTCAGCGCCTGATTTGCGCCGCCCGATCCGTGAGCTCATCATTAACGAAGTGGGTAAACGATTAGTTTCCAAGACGGAGAGAAGCAGGATTTCCGTGAGAAATGTGGCGTTGGTAACCAAGGGGCAACCGCTGGCCGTCATGTTGGGTGCAGAAGGGCCTGCAGAAGCCGGCCTCATGCCCTGTCCTTAGCGGAGTTAATGGCGATGAAGTCGCGTGAGCCTTTGATCCGTGCCAAGAGATTCCAGATGGACGACGTGCGTCGTCGAATCGTGCAGATCGAAGGCATGATCGCCGATTTCGACCGGATGATCGCTGATCTGGATCGGGATATCGCCCTTGAGGAGCAGCGCTCCGGAATCAGCGATCCCCGTCATTTTGCTTATCCCCCTCTGGCTCAGGCCGCACGCGGCCGGAGGGACAATCTGCGCACCTCCGTGGATGAACTCTCCCTCCAGCGTGACAGTGCGCGCGGAATGCTGACCCAGGTTGAGGCTGATCTCGCACTGGCCGAAGCGGCCGGAGAGATGGAGCGCGGCAGCAAGAGTGACATCGGTTCCCGTCGGCGTGGCTGGCGTGCCGGCGAAACCCTGCGGCTCTGATGAAAAAAGCCCGGCCCTGGTGGCCGGGTTTTCTTTTTGACGTGGAGCGTGGGGAGACCTCCCGCGCGCCGGGCTTCTTCTGCGGGCGTCTTGCTGTTGTGACCAGGTTATGAGAAGCAGCGCGCAAGATTTAGCTCCCGAAGAGGTTTGACCATGAGCGCCGCGCCCCGCCGGCTGTATAGTTATGCGTTTCCGGCGCTGGGGATTGGGCTGGCCGCCATCTTGATGATGCAGCCCGCCCTTGCACCGGGGCGAGTGGGCGATGTGCCTGCCTTTATGGGCTTTCTGGCCACGGTGCTGCTGTGCGGCTCGGCCTTCGCCACCATCTTCCACTCGGATCTGGTGGCTGAAAGGGTGGGGCAACCGCTGGGCACTCTGGTGCTGACCCTCTCGGTCACGTTGATCGAGGTGGCTGTTATCGCATCCATGATGATGCACAAGGAAGACAACCCGACGCTTGCGCGTGAGGCGGTGTTCTCGGTCATCATGATTGTGAACACCGGCATTATCGGCCTGTGCCTTCTGCTGGGCAGTCTGCGCCACCGCGAGCAGACCATCCGCCAGCAGGGCATCAGCGGCTTTCTCTCGGTCATGATTGCGCTGGCGGTGCTGTTGCTGGTGCTGCCCTCCGTCACCCGGACATCTTCGGTAAGCGGGGCGTTCTCCACCTTTCAGCTGGTGGTGATGACGCTGGTGTCTGTCGCGCTCTATGGCGCATTTCTCTATATGCAGACCGTGCGCCACCGCGACCATTATGACGCCGAGGAAACCGGGAGCTCGCATGCGCGCCCGGAGAATTCCACCGCGCTGATGGCGCTTGGCATGCTTGTGCTCAGTCTCATCGCGGTTGTTTCGCTCGCCAAGCATGTCGCGGCCAGTGTGGAGACGGTGACGGCCCAACTCAGCCTGCCGAATCCTGATGCCGTGGCTGGCGCGCTGCTGGCTGCGCTGGTGTTGCTGCCGGAGGGCATCGCTGCCGTACGTGCCGCCGCGCGAAACCATCTTCAGTTCAGCCTCAACATCGCTCTTGGCTCGGTGCTCGCCACCATCGCGCTCACCATCCCGGTTATGGCAGTCATCAGCGTCTGGCTGGGGCTACCGATGGTGCTGGGGTTGGAGGCGGAAGAGCGCACGCTGATGCTGCTCACATTCGGGGTGGCGATTCTCTCTTTCGGCACGGGCCGCACCAATGCGCTGAATGGCATTGTGCTGCTGATTATTTTCGCAGTTTATGTGATGCTCTTATTCGAGCCGTGAGAGGGCCTGGTGCACCATTTGCCTGCAAGGCCGGCAAATGAATCGGCACTGCGGCCTCTGTGCGGTGGACACGGGCGGGGCCAAGTGGCATGTTCCCGCAAAATCTGGAACGAGGCTCTGGCCGCGATGCGACTGCTGGAAATTATCTTCACCTGGTGGAACAAGAACACCTTCGGCACCTGGCTGTGGACCAAGCGCTATGGCGAGTTTGTCGGGCAGGATGAGTTCGGCAACCGCTATTTTCGCACCAAGGGTGGCGAGATAGACCCCACTCTCGGTTTCGAGCGGCGCTGGGTGCTTTACAATGGCTATGCCGAGGCATCCGCCATTCCGCCCGGCTGGTGGGGCTGGATGCATCACCGCGTCGATGTTGCGCCGGTGGATGAGAAGTATCAGCCGCATGTGTGGGAAAAGCCCCACGTTGCGAATCTCACCGGCTCTGCCGCTGCCTATCGTCCGCAGGGCTCTCTGCTGGCTGGCGGCCACCGCCCTGAAGTGACCGGCGACTATAAGGCCTGGACCCCCGGCGAGTGAGTCTCACCCGCAGAGTGGCGTGGACCATAAAAGTGAGTCTTGGTCATTCGGCAGAGTGCAGGCAGGCCCGCCTTTCGGTGGCCTGCCTTGCTGATGTCTGATTGCTGGTCAAAAACAAAGAGCCGGGCCACGGGGTGCGGCATGCGCTGTGCCGTTTTCCGGCTTTGGACCTGACAGGTTGAAGTTCTCCATGCGCCTGACCCGTATTGCTCCTGTTGTTGCTCTGATGCTCTCCACAAGCTTCGGCCATGGCGCGTTGGCGCAGAGCAATGATGGTTTCGAGCAGTCTTATCTGCCGCCACCTTCCAGTTTTGGCGCACCGACGGCACCCCCGCCTCAGGATCAACGCTTTCAGGCCGGCCAGACCTTCGATGCTCGCCCGGAGAGTGGGCAAGGCAGGCCCATCGGTGCGCCACCGGCAGCAGGCGATGAGGTTGGCACCGTTGCGCCTGCGGGTTCGACCATTGTGGTGCCGGGCGGTACGGGCGACGTGACCGTGGTGCAGCCGCCATCCGTGCGCATCCCCAACCGGGTTGCGGTCTATGCAGGGTTGGACAAGATCACCGGCCGCATCACATCTTTTGATATTCCGATTGGCGAGACCGCGCAGTTTGGTGCCCTTCAGGTGACCCCGCGCGCCTGCTACACGCGTCCGCAGACAGAAACCCAGAACATCACCTCCTTCAGCGAAATCAATGAATTGACGCTGAAGGGTGAAGCAAAGCGCATTTTCACGGGCTGGATGTTCGCTTCAAGCCCCGGCTTGCATGCGGTTGAACATCCGATTTACGATGTCTGGCTCATCGGCTGTAAGGCACCGGCTCCCGTCACGGCTGGCGGCCAGCAGTAAAAGTCTGCATCGCAAACCAGTGCATCTTCCAGCAGGCGCTGATAGCGCCTGCGCGGCACTTCTATCGCGCCAAGGCTGGCGAGGTGGCTGGTCACGAATTGCGTATCCAGCAGCCTGAAACCTCCCGCCTTCAACCGCCCCACCAGATGGACCAGCGCGACCTTTGAGGCATCGCGCGCGCGGTGAAACATGCTTTCGCCGAAGAAAACTCCGCCCAGCCGCACGCCATACAGCCCGCCCACAAGCTCTCCGTCGCGCCAGGTTTCCACCGTGTGGCAATGGCCGCGTTCAAATAGTTCGCCATAGAGGCGGCGGATGGGGCGATTGATCCATGTATTCTCGCGCCCTTCCTGCGGGGCCGCGCATCCGTCGATCACGGCCTCAAAATCGGAATCAACCCGCACCTCGAAGACATCAGACCGAACCGTTCGTGCGAGACGGGAGGGAACGCGGAATGTTTCGAGCGGGATGATACCACGCCGCTCCGGTTCCACCCAGAACAGGCCCGGATCATCGGCGCTTTCAGCCATGGGGAAGATTCCGCAGGAGTAAGCTTTGAGAAGCACGTCCGCAGTGATCTGGAAACTGGCATCGCCGGGCTGGGTCATGGGGTGAGTCTAGCAGTTTTGAGCCGGGAGGGTATCAGCCTGGCTGCCGCAGATTGGGGGGTATGAGCATATGGGGCAGAACCTCGTGAAGAGGCTGCGGCAGAGTGCGCGTGACCCATCAGGCTTGGGCCATCGCCTTTGCCAGAGAAGGCATGATGGCCACCATTCTCTCACAAAGAGGCGTGTCCGTTGCTTCCGGTAACGGCCCAGAGACACCACTCACAGCAGGCATGAAAAAGGCCGGAGAGGAAACCCTTCCGGCCCATTTCAGCACATAGCATCTGCATCTTCGCAAGATGCCCGCGCATTCACTCAGTGCTTGAGGCTGGCTTCCAGCGCCGCGCTCAGGCCCTTGAAAGAGATCGGCAGGATGATCGGCTTCTGCTCACCGGCAGCAAACACGATCTCACCCGCTCCATCACTGGCCTTGAGAGCCTTGAGCTGGTCAGCGGTCAGTTCCACCGCAGCCGTGCATTCGCGCCCGCACCGCTTATAGGTGAGCACAACGTCCGGCACATCCTTGACCTTCAGCAGCACGTTGGAAGGCAGCCACACGCCCGGCGGGACCTGCGCGATGAGGTGGACCGGCCCGTCCTTCTTCGCGCGCACCGCGATGTGGGCGAGGATATTCTTGTTGTCTGCGGTCTGAATGGTCTGCACGGCCTCACAGGCGTGGGCATCACCTTCGCCAGAGCATCGCACGGCCCAGTCATCATGAACCGAAAGGGTCTTGGTGGCCGGTTGCGCAGCCTGTGCGGCAGCAGCCGGCGCAGGAGCTGCCTCCTTCGGCGCTTCGGCCGAGGCGGGAAGGGACAAGGCCGCTGCGCACAGCCCAAGGGCTGCGGCAAAGCTATGGCGAAGATGGACCCGCATCGTCGTGCCTTTCTGCATTGTCGTGCTTAATTGACGGCTGCCTGCCGGGCTCGGAATGCCGCATGCGCATGCATTATCAAGACTGGCCAGCTCCGGCTTATCCGAACCGTCGTGCGGCAGGCAATTCCAAACTGGTTTGACCTGCCGCCCAACGTGAACTGCCCGAAAGGGCTTACTTCAGTTCCACCTTGCCGTCGATATCGGCAAGGAAATGCTCCAGCCAGTGGATGTCATAATGCCCTTCCAGAATGTCCCGCGTGCGCACCAGCGTGCGGAACAGGGGCAGGGTCGTGTCGATGCCGTCCACCACGAATTCATCCAGAGCACGACGCAGGCGGTTCAGGCATTCCTCACGCGTGCGACCATGCACGATGAGCTTGCCCACCAGGCTGTCATAGTGCGGGGGGATCACATAGCCCTGGAAGGCATTGGAATCGACCCGCACCCCAAGGCCGCCCGGCACATGATAATGGGTGATGCGACCCGGAGAGGGGCGGAAATTGGTGGGATGCTCGGCATTCACGCGGCATTCGATCGCGTGGCCATCCATCACGATGTCGGCCTGGGTCAGCGAAAGCGGCTCACCTGCGCCCACGCGGATCTGCTCATTGATGAGGTCGATGCCGGTGACCATCTCGGTGATGGGGTGTTCCACCTGAATGCGCGTGTTCATTTCAATGAAATAGAACTCGCCATTCTCATACAGGAACTCGATCGTGCCGACGCCGAGATATTTCAGGTCCCGCATCGCCTTGGCGCAGGTCTCGCCAATCTGGGCGCGCTGGGCGGCGGTGATGATGGGGGAAGGAGCTTCCTCCCACACCTTCTGATGGCGACGCTGGAGCGAGCAGTCACGCTCACCCAGATGGATGGCGTTGCCCTTGCCATCGCCCAGCACCTGCACCTCGATATGGCGCGGGGTGGAGAGATACTTCTCCAGATAGACCGCATCATCGCCGAAAGCGGCCTTGGCCTCGATCCGTGCGGTGGAGAGCGCGCTGGAGAGGTCGTCCTTGGTAAAGGCCACCTTCATGCCACGACCGCCGCCGCCGGCCGCTGCCTTCACCAGAACCGGGAAGCCGATGATTGCCGCAACGCGGTGGGCTTCCTCATCATCCGTGATGCCGCCATCGGAACCGGGCACGACCGGAATGCCAAGCGCCTGAGCGGTCTTCTTGGCCTCGATCTTGTCGCCCATGATGCGGATATGCTCCGCCTTGGGGCCGATGAAGTGGATGCCGTGATCTTCCAGGATTTCGGCGAACCGGGCGTTCTCCGCCAGGAAGCCGTATCCGGGATGCACCGCATCCGCCCCCGTGATCTCGCAGGCCGCGAGCAGGGAGGGCACGTTGAGATAGCTTTCACGTGCCAGAGGCGGGCCAATGCACACGCTTTCGTCCGCAAGGCGCACATGCATGGCATCTGCATCGGCAGTGGAGTGCACCGCCACGGTGGCAATGCCCAGCTCCTTGCAGGCGCGCAGGATGCGCAGGGCGATCTCGCCGCGATTGGCGATCAGAATTTTCTTGAACATCAGCCGATCCTCTGCGGTGCGCGCATCATTCGATGATCAGCAGCGGCTCGCCATATTCCACCGGCTGGGCATTATCCACCAGAATACGCTTTACGACGCCGGAGCGGGGCGCAGGAATGGTGTTCATGGTCTTCATGGCTTCAATGATGAGAACCGTGTCGCCTTCCTTCACCACGGAGCCCACTTCAATGAAGTTGGGGGCATTTGGCTCGGGGGCCAGATAGGCCGTGCCAACCATGGGAGAGGGGACAGCACCGGGGTGCTTGGCCAGATCGGCGGGCGCTGCGGCTTCAACAGCTGCAGCGGCCGGAGCTGCCGCAACAGGAGCCATAGCGGGGCCGGCGGCATATTGCGGCGCAGCCTGCACCATGGTGACGGGCGCGGGGCTGCGCAGCACGCGGATGCGCAGATCTTCGTGCTGCACTTCGATCTCGGTCAGGTCGCTCTCGGAGAGCAGCTTGGCGATTTCCTTGACGAGGTCGGTATCGAACGGGGTTTTGGTAGGCTTCATCATGTTCCTGCTCTTGCCGGCCGTACAGGCCGCACGAGGGCTAAAGGGAAGGGGCGGGCGCTCAGGCCGCAAGCCCCGCCAGTGCCGCGATGCCGAGGGCATAACTCTGCGGACCAAAGCCGCAGATGACCCCCTTCACCACCGGCGAAAGATAAGAGTGGTGCCGGAACGCCTCGCGGGCGAACACATTGGACAGGTGCACTTCGATGGTGGGCACGCCCGCCGCCGAAACCGCATCCCGCAGCGCCACGGATGTATGCGTATAGGCTGCGGCATTCAGCACGATGCCGCGCGCCCCTCGGGCCGCCTGTATCAGATCCACCAGCGCACCTTCGCTGTTGGTCTGCCGGAAGACGAGGGAGAAGCCGAAGCGTTCCGCCTCCCGTGCGCACAGGGCTTCCACATCGGCAAGGGTTGCTGCCCCATAGATATGGGGTTCCCGGGTGCCGAGAAGGTTGAGGTTGGGCCCATTGAGGACGTGGATGGTATCAGACATCCTGCCAAATCTACCGCCGGCCCCATGGCCGGATCGTTGCGGTTATAGGAGCGCTCTCGTCTCAAGGAAAGAGGCCCTGTGTTCTTATGCGCTTTTGCCCCGCCGCCCTGTGAACAGGGGGCAGGGCTTGCACAAAGGATGCGAGCTTACTTCTTGGCGTTCGCGCGCGTTGTGGCGATGGCTTCCTTGAGCTTGTCGGCGCCAACCGCGCCCACAACCACGCTATCGCCCACAATGTAGGATGGCGTGCCGTTGAGGCCGAGAGCGGCGGCGATCTTCATGCTTTCGTCCAGCGTTGCGTTCAGCTCCGGCGAATTGGCCTGCTTGGCCAGTTCGTCCGTGTTGATGCCGACAGAAGCCGCGGCAGCCAGGGCCTTTTCACGGTCGAGCGGACCCTGCTGCTGGAACAGGGCATGGTGGAAGGCGAAATACTTCTCGGGAGCCACCATGCGCACGGCAACACCCACCTGGGCGGCTTCAACCGAAGGCTGGCCCAGCACCGGGAACTCGCGCAGCACAACACGCAGATTGGGGTCTGCCTTGATCAGTTGGTCGAGATCGGAGAGCGCCTTGCGGCAATAGCCGCAGTTATAATCGAAGAACTCCACCAGGGTCACGTCACCCTTGGGGTTGCCGACCACCACATTGCGCGGGCTGTCGAACACCAGTTCCTTCACTGATTCCAGAGCCTTGCCGCGCTGTTCCGACTGTTCGGAATTGTGGCGGGCCTCCAGAACCGCGATGGCTTCTTCCAGCACTTCGGGATTGGTGATGATGTAATCGCGGATGATGACGCCGAGTTCCTTCTTCTCCTCATCGGTGAAGGCGGCGGCGGGCGTTGCGGCAGCGGTTGCGGCGAGAACGCCAGTCAGAGCCAGAGGAGCGATGCGGCCGCGAAGGCCGGTGAAGGGGAACATGCGTTTCTCCATGGTGTAAATTGTCGGTCTTCAGCGCCGCGCGGACGAATCGCGCTTCACGGGTGGTTCAAGATTGATGAGATCATCGGCTTGCAGCCAGCCTGGCGAGCCATTGGGAAAATCCCTCCGGGCGCGGGCGGCAAGCTGACGGGCGGTTTCAAAATCACCACTGGCCCATGCGGCGTTGGCTGCGGCCAGATCGGCATTCGGCTTATCGCCGCGCTTGCCATAGGCGATGGCGAGGGAGCGCCATGCTGTGGGAGAATCCGGTTCGCGCTGGGTGGCAAGGATGAGTTCGCGGATGGCATCCTGCGTGTTGCTGCTGACGGCGCGCCCGCCAGACCCGGCTGGACCCGGAACCTTGGCCGCTCCACCACCCTGGCCGGACTGGACCAGAGCCTGCCCCAGCATGGTGCGAATCAGCGGTGCGCCCTTGCTCAGTTCCACGGCCGTGCGCAGCGGAGGAACAGCCTGCGCCGCCCGTCCGCCTTCCAGCAGGGCCTGCCCCTTCAGTTCATGGAAATAGGGATTGTTCGGCTGGCGGGCGATGAGCCCGTCAATCTGGGCGACAGCCCCGTCTATGTTGCCATAGAGATAAGCCGAGATGGCACGGGCATAATCTGCCGCGAGTGAGCGATCCGAGGCCGGATATTTGCGGTTCACCGTTTCCGGGCGCTCGGTGAAGCCCACCAGCTTGGCGCGCATCAGGTCATGACGCGCCTGCAAGGCCGGGGCGTCCTTGCGATTGTAATGCGGGCTGTTGCGGGCCAGTTGCTCCAGCGTGCCGATGCGCTCGCGCGCCATGGGGTGGCTGAGCAAATAGGGGTCGATGCGCTGGCTCATGAAGAGCTGGTCACTTTGCAGGCGCTGGAAGGTTTCCAGCATGCCTTTGGCAGATTGGCCGGTGGCGGCGAGATAACGTATGGCGGCGCGGTCTGCTGCCTGCTCCTCTCCCCGCTGGTATGAGAGGATGGAACGGCGGGCCATTTCCGGCGGCAGGCTCATGCCCGCGGCGGCAGCCTGACCAAGATTGCCCCCGCCTGCGCCCGCAGCTGCGCCGGCCGCGACCCCGGCTCCTGTCAGCAGCATCGCCACGATTGCCATGGTCTGCGCCCCGGCGATCTGTTCGCGCATGCGCGCCAGATGTCCGCCGGCGATGTGCCCGGTTTCATGGGCCAGCACGCCGATAATCTGGTTCGGGGTCTGCGCATCCATCAGCGCGCCGGTATTGATGAAGATGCGGCGGCCATCGGCCACGAAGGCATTGAAGGAGCGCTCGCCGATCAGCACCACTTCCACATTCTGCCGTCCAAGACCGGCGGTCTGTAGAATGGGGCGGGTGTAGTCGCTCAGCAGTTCCTCAATTTCGGCATCGCGGATGATGGTCTGTGTGCGGCCCCCGGATTGGGCCAGCGCCTCATGGGCGGGAAGCAGGGTCACTGCCGCCACGGCCAGCATGCGCCCAGCCTTCTCCATCACGCGACGCAAGGACGCGTGGGGGCGGGGTGTAGCTGGTGAGGAAAGTGAGAGATCCATCTGGTTCCGATGCCTCGGCTTCAAGTCACCACAGGGGCAAAGCCGCACGATTCGCCATGCAGGATGACGGCGCACGCACGCATGCTCAAGCCCCGCCGTCCCGGCGCGCTCTTGCAAGGGGCACAGGCATGGGGGCATCGCAAGCTGATGCGGGCCATGATCAGGCTGCCGCAGGCTATGGGGCTCATGCTGGTTTGTGCCCTCTGGCCTGTTTCGCACGGGTTCGGGTCGATCAGATGTTTCCTTCCAGTGGTAAAGCGCTTTAGGACACATGTTGGAGACAGATGGCACCAAGCCCAGACCTTGGCCAATATCTTCTCCTTCAAGGACAGCCAGAATGCGGCGGCAACACGGCATGGCATATGCCCTTCACCGCCGGAAAGATGGATGAGCATGACCCCGCCCGTGATTTCCCCTGCTTCAAACAGCCTCTCCATGCCCCGCGCCTCAAAGCGCAGCGATGTCGCGCCCTTCATTGTAATGGATGTGATGGAGCATGCCGCGCGCATCGAGGCCGAGGGTGGGCAGGTGATTCACCTTGAAGTGGGCCAGCCTGCCGCACCCGCGCCGCTCACGGCGCGCCGTGCTGCTGCTGCTGCGCTGGAGGCGGGGCAGGTGGGCTATACCGCAGCGCTCGGCATTCCTTCCCTGCGCGCCCGCATCGCCCGCCATTATGCCGAACAGCACGGGCTGAAGCTGGACGCTGAACGGGTGGTGGTGACGAATGGCTCTTCCGGCGGCTTCATCCTCGCTTTTCTGGCGCTGTTCGAGGCGGGAGACCGGGTGGCCATCGCCTCGCCCGGCTATCCGCCCTATCGGCATGTGCTGTCCGCGCTGGGGTGCGAACCCGTGCTGATCGAAACCCGCGCCGAAGACCGTTATGCCTTAACGCCCGAACAACTCATCGCCGCCCATCGCGCGGCCCCGCTCAAGGGGGTGCTGGTGGCCAGCCCTGCCAATCCCACCGGCACCATGATGGACCGCACGGCCCTGAGCGCCCTGCATGCCTGCGCGCGTGGCCTCGGCATCGCCTTCATCTCGGATGAGATTTATCACGGGCTGGATTATGCCTTCCCGGCTGTGAGCGCGGCGGAGATTGCGGATGATGTCATCGTCATCAATTCCTTCTCCAAATATTTCTGCATGACCGGCTGGCGCGTGGGCTGGATGGTGGTGCCCCCCGGCCTTGCCCGCACCATGGAACGGTTGCAGCAGAATTTCTCCATCTCGGTGCCCACCCTCTCGCAGATCGCGGCAGAGGCGGCCTTTGACGGGCGCGCGGAGATGGATGGCGTGAAGCGCGGCTATGAGGAGAACCGGCGTATTCTCACCCAAGGATTGCCGGGTGTGGGCTTGCAACACTTCCTGCCGGCGGATGGTGCCTTCTATTTCTATGCCGATGTGTCTGCTTTCACCGATGATTCCGCCGCCTTCGCCACGCGGATGCTGGATGCAGTGCATGTGGCGACAACCCCGGGCGTGGATTTCGACCCGTTCCATGGCAGGCAGTTCCTGCGCCTCTCCTATGCCGGTTCGGCGGCGGATATGCGTGAGGCCGTGGCGCGCATCGGGGCATTTCTGGCGCGCGGCTGATACGCAGGCCAGTGCGTGGGCGCGCGGACTTTCGTTCTTCCCGCGCCGCACTTGGTCGAGCCGGCTTGGCCCGGCACATGGCCGGAGCTGATGGTGAGAAGCGGACGGAGGGTAGACATGAACAGGCGCAGTTGGATTGTGCTCTCGCTTCTGGTCTGCGCCACCCTCCTGCCCCTGGTGGCAATCGGGGTTGCTGCGCTGCTGGAACCTCCGGCCTATGTGCTGACGGTCCGGCCGGATCCCTTATGGCGCGTGGGACAGACACTGCCTTCGGGCGCATTGGTGCGGGTGGAGGAACATGCCGATGCGCAGGCTGCCAGCACCACAGCACGGCGCAACTTCGAGGCATTGTCCACCGTGCGCTCCTCCACGACGCTGGGCACCTATCGCTATCGCACCCGTGCTGGGGTCTATGGGTTCATCGCGCCTGTTGGCTCACATGTGCTGAGCATCCGGGCGGACAGCCGTGAGAAAGTGGATGAAGCACTCTCAAGCCTGCCTTTTCTGAAAATCAGTGAAGGGCGGTTGTTCTGGCTGGTGAGCCAACACTTGCCGGTGCTGGTGGGGGTCATTCTGGCTTATGCGCTGGGCCTTCTGGTTGTGGCCTCGCGGCTTTTTGCCTGGGCAGAGCGCAAGGGGCCGTTGCCTGGCCGCCTTGCCATGAGCGAGATGCAGTTGCGCAGGCATCTGGAACAGGCGGCACCCGCCGGGGTGGTCGTTCGCATCAGCCCGGGAGCGGAAATGGTGTTTGAAAAGACATTGAACGGCCGGCGCACCGAACTGCGCCTGCGGCTGGATGTGCACCAACAGGTGGTGCGCGCTGTGCAGACCCATACGCTTTCATCACGCGGACCCATGAGCTTCAGCATTCACAAGTCCCGCACCATGCCACTTGCGGGCTGGGCGGCGGATGTGGGTGAGGCCGTGCGCGCCGGTGGCTGGACATGGCAGCCGGTCTTCACTTTCCTGCCGGTTATTGGTGGCTGAGGCGCAGGCATGAACGGAGGTGAGCCGATGAATGACAGCAATGACAGGCGCGTCATCTACAATCTCGATGCAGATCTGCTGAAGCAGGCCTATCTCCTGCATTTCCGCATGAATATCTTTCGCCCGCACACCCTGTTCAAGCTGGTTGTGATCTGGAGTGTCGGCGTGCTCGCCTATGGCGCCATATTATATGCCATTGGCGGCACAAGGGATGTTCTGAGGCTGACCTTGTGGTTCGCCCCCTTGCTGGCTGCGGTTCTGTTTCTGGTGCCGTGGCTTTTGAATATTCTTCTGTCTGGCTACTCCGCCCGCAAAACCTTCCGCATCCAGAAGAGCTTGCACCCCGCTATCACCGTCTCATGGGATGAGAACGCCATCAGCTGGAGCAGTGCTTCCGGCACGGCGCATCTGCCATGGGAGAATATTCATGAGTGCGGAGAGAATGCGCGGGTTTTGCTGATTTTTGAAACCCCACGTCTGTTCCGCATTCTGCCGCGCCACCTGCTGACCCCGGCACAACAGGATGATATTCACGCTCATCTCGCGCGCCATGGGCGCAAGCTTGCAACTTTTGGCTGAGGCAAACGGGGTTGCCATGACGTTACGCAAGCCCCACACAGAATGAAACAATCATAAGCAGGGGCGAGACGCGATATGGCAGAGAGTGTTGAGCGGATGGTGCGGTTTCATATGGAACCGGGAGACCTTTACCACGCACAGAAGCTGAATTTTCGCATTCTCCTGTTCAGCCGATCGTTTCTGATCATGCTGGTCCGCGTGTGGCTTCTGTCCATGCTGGCTTATGGTGGCCTTTTGTATGTGCAGAGCGGCTGGGGAGAGGTTTTCAGCGTCCTGAGCTGGTTTGGGCCGCTGTTTCTGGTGGTGCTCTGGTGTACGCCATGGGCGGTGATGGCTTTTTTGGGCTGGCGCACGGCCCGCAGAACCACGCGCGGTCCGCAGCCTGATCCGATAGTCATCACCGTGGCATGGGATGACACAATCATTTCGTGGAACAGCACGGCGGGTGAGGCCAAGACCAAGTGGGCAGACTTCGTGAAGGCCGGGCAGGATGAGAATTTCATTCTGCTGTTTGAGTCCGATGCGCTGTATCGCATCATTCCCAAGCGGGTTCTGTCTGCGGCGCAACTGGCGGATTTGAACACGCTCTCTGCCGGGATCAAGCCGCGCTGAATGCTGGATCGCATCAGGACATGAAAAAAGCGGCCCCATATCTGGTGGCCGCTTTTCTTTATTGTTGAAGCCAGATGGCCGAAGCTTTTCAGCTCACACCATCAGCCCCATGGCATTGGCCGCAGAGGTGCGGATGGCAGAGATGTTGGCGCGGTAGCCCTCAATGCCGCCCTTGAACACGGCGGAGCCGGCCACCAGCACGTCCGCCCCAGCACGGGCACACTGGGCACCCGTCTCCGGGTTCACGCCGCCATCCACCTCAAGGCGAATGTCGCGGCCGCGGATCATGTCGCGGATGCGCTCGATCTTGGGCAGAACGGCGGGAATGAAGCTCTGCCCGCCAAAGCCGGGGTTCACGCTCATCACCAGAACCAGATCGACCTTGTCGAGCACATATTCAAGCACGTTTTCCGGCGTAGCCGGGTTCAGCGCCACACCGGCCTTCTTGCCAAGGCCACGGATGACCTGAAGGCAGCGGTCCAGATGCTGGGTCGCTTCCGGGTGCACGGTGATGATATCCGCGCCCGCCTTGGCGTAGGCTTCCAGATACGGCTCCACGGGCGAGATCATCAGATGCACATCGAACACCTTGTCGGTGTGCGGGCGCAGCGCGCGGATGATGTCCGGTCCAAAAGTGAGGTTCGGCACGAAATGGCCGTCCATCACATCCAGATGGATATAATCAGCACCAGCGGTGGTGATATCGCGCACTTCCTCACCCAGACGGGCGAAATCGCTGGCGAGCATGGAAGGGGCAATCAGCGGCGTGGTCATGGCAGCTTCCCGGCTGTGTGAACGGGGCAGTTACGCCCCGCCCGGACAAGTTCAGTAATAAGAGGCGATCTTCTCCACTTCGCCCTTCGAACCAAACACCA
Source organism: Xanthobacter sp. (assembly GCA_034676685.1). Taxonomy (GTDB): domain Bacteria; phylum Pseudomonadota; class Alphaproteobacteria; order Rhizobiales; family Xanthobacteraceae; genus Xanthobacter. The sequence goes on from JAUCBT010000009.1 coordinate 158,184, forward strand.
GCGGAATGCGCTGATGGATATGGTGGGGCGTGATGTCGAGAATGCGGGTTTTGCCATCCGTTGCGCCGCCGCCGGCCTGCTCCACAAGCATGGCGATGGGGAAGGCTTCATAGATCAGGCGCAGGCGGCCATTCTCATAGCCCTTGCGCTTGTCGGAGGAATACACATACACGCCGCCACGGGTGAAAATGCGGAAGGCATCTGCCACCATGGAGCCGACCCAGCGCATGTTGAAGTCCTTGCCGCGCGGGCCTTCCTTGCCGGCGAGGCAATCCTTGATCCAGCCGCTCATCGGCGCATCCCAGTGGCGCATGTTGGACTGGTTGACGCCATATTCCTTGGTCTCGACCGGAATCTGCACGTTCTCGCGCGCCAGAATGAATTCGGAACGCTCGCGGTCATAAACGAACACCTGCGTGCCATCGCCCAGCGTGGAAACCAGAATGGTGGCCGGGCCATAGGCGAGGAAGCCGGCGGCGAGCTGGTTGGTGCCGGGCTTCATCACGGCGGCATTCGGGTTCTCCCGGTCCGCATCGGTGAAGGGCATGATGGAATAGATGGTGCCGACCGACACATTGGTGTCGATGTTCGATGAGCCATCCAAGGGGTCCACCGCCACCACAAGGCTGCCCTTGGGGTTGAGGGCGATGAGGTCTTCGCTCTCTTCCGAGGCGAGATAGGCGACAGGCGCTTCACGCAGGGCGGCGCAGATCACTTCCTCGGCGATCACGTCCAGTTCCTTCTGGGTGTCGCCACCGCCGTTGGGATCGGAACCGTGAATCTTGGCAAGGCCTTCCTCAAGCGGGCCACGCGCGACCAGATCGGCAATGCCGACGCCGGTGATGGCGATGGTGCGCACCGTGCTGGCGATCGCAGCCTTTTCCGGGTCCGCACCTGCCCAATGGTCGAGGAACGCCTGAAGGGTCACGATATCGCTTACCACATGAGTCTCCTGTCTGAAGCCGGCATCTGAGGCCGGGTAATGAGGGTGCAGGGATCGATTCCGCCCGCAGCAATTGGCTCTCTTATGGCGCAAGCGTGCGGCCACGGCAAAAGAATTGGCGTGGGCTCATGTCACATGGCGGATAGTCCGCGCGCAGGCCCTGCACCTGCGCGTCCAGAATATTGCGTGAGGTGTTCCTGTCCTTTTGGGATCATCTTATGAACGGGGCCAGCCAGCTGTCGCGTGCAAATTCTGCCGGGCGCTCGGCTGTTTGGAAGGTGGCAGGCCACGTTGAGGCAAAGCGCTTGCGAGATGCGGCACGTGCGTGCCAGCTTTCTCCGTCCATTGAAAAGCACAGTCTCTCCAATGGACGGATGCCTCTCCTAGGACGATGCTTTGCGGAGCTGGTCTGTCAGAGGCATCAATGCTGCCATCAACGTCACCTCTGCCTGCATGGCGGATGTTGCCTTCACATGCACCGTGGCGACAAGATCGCCGGCTGCAACCGGGGTGCCGGGACGAGGGGCATCCAGCACCGTTGCGGACGAGGCGAGGGCAGGCATGGTGAGATTCTGCCCCGCATAGAGGCTGGCGATTGCGCGGACCTGCGTGGGAGCCGGCAGGCCGGGGGGCATTCGCCCGCCACATGCAGCCAGATGCAGCGCCAGAAGTGGCGGCAGCGGGTCTGTATCGAACAGATCAACGCTCGCATCAGGGTGGGGCGTCACACCCAGCACGAACCAGCCTTCATTGGTGATGATAACGCGCACGCTCACCAGACCCACCAGTCCGCATGCCAGCGCGATATTCTGCGCGCCTGTGGTGATGGCCGCGCGCAGGGCTTCCGGCAATGCCACGGGGCCAATGCGCCCATCCTGCCGGAATGGGGTGGCTGCATCTTCAGTGCCTGCCGCAAAATGGCGGGAGACACCGAGAGTGATGCACGCTTGCCCATTGGCGAGCAACAGCAGGGAAAAGGTCTGGCCCGTCACCTCTCTTTGAAGATAGTGCCCGGGTGCCGGAGCGCTCAGATCTTCGGCGGGGCGGCGGCGAACGGACCTGCCACCGGAACTGCCGATGCGCTTTTCCAGCACCGAGGCACCCGCGAAAGTCTCAGCATTCGGGGCGGTGAGGCTCACCGTGGGAAAGGGAATGCGCAGGTGGCCGCACAGGGCTTCCAGTGCCAGCGGGTCCTTCAGCACGCGCACGGTGGTGGGGGTATTGCCGAGGATGGGATTGCGCGCCGCGATCTGCGCCAGAACCTCCGGCATCACATCCAGCCCCTCACCGGGAATGAACGGAATGCCAGCAGGCACATGGCTGGCAAGGGCCGCCGGCAGGGTCGCGGCATCAAAAGCGGGCGCTTCGCCGGATGCGGAACGGGCTTGTGCAGGCACGTGCACATGGCTCTGGGGGCATTTGCCGCCGGGCGGGAGATCCATCGTCTCACGCAGATCAAGCGCCAGTGTGGAAAGGCCTGCTCGCGCCGCGCTGGTGGCCAGCGGGCGGGCGGAAAGGGCAATGAGCGCGAGATCCATATGTCTTCAACCTGTCGGCCAGAGCATTCTCGCTTTTCGGGAAAGGCGAGAATGCTTCATCTCTTTATTTTTTACGTCTGTCCGGCCGCAAAAACCGTCCTACACTTTATGCTGGAAAGACTCTGAAGCGTCTCTGAATTTCTTCGCACAATGAGCGTGCGCAGCCCTTTGCGGTGAAACAACTGCCGACAAAAAACGATCCCGCATCAGCTCTGGCCGGCAGGCATATGCCCCCAGCCGCAGACGGTCCTCTCAATCCAGTGGGGAAACGACGTTAAGGCAGGGGCAAATGAGCTGGTGTGGCCGATGTCGTGGCACCGGCCACATGCCCTCACTGTTCCAGCGCTGCGCGCAGGCGCTGAGCCTGTTCGGCCAAAATTTCCGGCTTTTCCAGTTCGCTGGCGGGGGCCTTCAGCGGCACGCCTGTATGGCGGGGAATCACATGCACATGCAGGTGAAACACTTCCTGCCCACTCGCCCGTTCATTGGCCTGAAGAATGGTGATGCCTTCAGCATCGAATGCCTTGATCGCCGCATGAGATATGCGCTGCGCGATCTTGTGCACATGGGCGAGATCTTCGGGGGTGATGTCGAAGATATTGCGGGCCGCAGACTTTGGAATCACCAGCGCATGCCCCGGTGCACGGGGGAAAATGTCGAGGAAGACGAGCGCCGTGTCGTCCTCATAAATCTTGTAGGCCGGCAGTTCACCGCGCAGAATCTTGGCGAAGATATTGTCGTTCTCGTAGGCCGGCTGGGTGCTCATGGGTGCTTTCTCGGCTCCTGCTGGGTTCTGGTGATGAGAATGCAGGCAGGCACGCCGGGGTCAAGAGGCGGAAGGCATGAAGGCGCAAGGACAGGCCGTGCAGGATGAGCGGCCTTGTGTGTCTCGCCATTGCAGATATCGCCACAACTGGGGCTGGGGCCTGTTCATAAGCGCAGATGCGGAGGGGCTCCGCACCTTCATGCATGGCCTTGCAGGTAGGCACCTCGTCCGCTGTCGCGTTATGCCTGACTGGGGGAGGCTGTGCCCCAGTGCAAAACGGAGCACCCGGAACCGGGGAGCAAAAGTTCGTTCATCCGCACGCGTCAGCCTTCAGCCAACATGAACGGAGGCCGGTGAAGCTTCAGGCCCTTTTCCTCTTGCGCTGAGGCATGCAGGTCAACTCTGCTGCTGGCTCTGGGCCTGCCCCAGCGTATCATGCTGCACCTGTGTATTCAGCGGGGGATTGCGGGCGGAACCGTTGCGCAGAATACGGCCACTGCGAATGGAAAGGGTTTCCTTCAGTTCCTTGCCAATTGTGCGCAGCGGCGCGACGCCCATGGCATCCAGACCCACTGCAAGGCGCAGATGGTTCTCCGTGGCGCACAGCTTCTGGCCGCAATCGAACGCCACCCACCCGATCTTCGGCACAAAGGCTTCGGCCCAGTGGCGCACGCTGCTCGCATCTTCGGTGGCGAAATAGCCGGAGATGTGCCGGGCCGGCAGACCCAGATAGCGGCTGGCTGCGGTGAACAGATGGGTGATGCTGCCGGAACAGGCCGCGCCTTTCTCCAGAGCCGTGGCGGCATCCAGCGTATCACCGTTTGGTGTATCCGGCTTTTCCTTCACGGCTGCATGCACCGCCTGCATCAGGGCATGGAGATGGTTGAGCGGGTCGGCGTCCTTCTGCACTGCCTCGGCGAAGGGGATGACGCCGCCCTCCGGCCGGGTCAGATCAGTGGCACGCAGATACAGCTCCACCGGGAAGCGCTCCACCGTGCCGCGCACGATGCCGGCGGTGTCCTGTGTCTCCACTTCGCCATCGGCGGTCACGGTCACATGGTCCACCGGTCCGTCAACGGTGAAGGCGTGGCACAGATTGCCATAGGCATCTTCCTGTCCGTGCAGACAGAAATCGCCATCCACATCCAGGGTCCAGCGCTGGATGAACTGCCCCTCATAGGGGCGCGGGGTGAGACGGGCGACAGCGGCAATGTTGCGGCTGCCGGGTTCGAAACTCTGGGAGATTTCGTGGCGGATGCGAAAGCGCATGGGAGCAGCCTCTGGTGGATGGAGAAGGAAGGGGCCGCTCTGGCAGAGCTCGCGGCCACCTTGCGGCGTCAGGTGAGATACTGCTCCGTTATGGCCTTGCCGAGCTTGTTATTGTCGGAGATGCAATCCGTGATGAATTCATGCAGGCCGTTCTGGAAAATGTCCTCGATCTCGCAATTCGTCAGCCGTCCGAGAATGGAGCGGGAGAGGCGCTGGGAAGGCCCCTGCCGGCCATAGGCCCCGGCGATCTCATCAAGATGGCGCGACAGGTTCTCGTAACAGGAGGCGAGCGAGCGCGGCATCTGCCGGTTCAGGATCAGCAGGTCCGCCACCAGCCAGGGCTTCACGCTGTCACGATACACCCAGTGAAAGGCCGTGAGCGCCGAGACCGAGCGCAGGATGGATGACCACTGGAAATAATCCAGCGGCCCGCCCACGCGCTCCTTCTCCGGCAGCAGCACATGGTATTTCACATCCAGAATGCGGGCGGTGTTGTCGGAGCGCTCGATCTGCACGCCGGAACGGGCGAAGCAATAGCCATCATTGCGCAGCATGGTGCGGAAGGTTGCCCCATCGAAGCGCAGCGAGGTTTCCTTCACGAAGGCGAGGAAGCGCGAAAGCTCCTCCCGCGTCATCGCCCGGTTGGGGAAGTGGCGCAGTTCGATCCAGCTTGAATTGATGACATCCCACATCTCGCTGGTCAGCGCCGTGCGCACGGCGCGCGCATTGGTGCGGGCCAGCTCGAAGCAGTTGCGGATGGAGGCCGGGTTCTCGGGCGCAAAGGCGAGGAAGGAAACCACATTTTCTTCGGTGGCGTCCTCCAGCGGGCCGTAGCGTTCAATGAACAGGTCGGCGCAGCCGGCGGTGAGCACGGCCGAGCCCCATTCATTGGCGGTGGAGCCTTGGGAGACCGGCGTGTAGGCGAGCCGCTGGGAGACATCGAGAATGCGGGCGAGGCAATCCGCCCGTTCCACATAGCGGGCGAGCCAGTACAGATTATCGGCGGTGCGGGACAGCATGAGGGCAACCCATCGTCAAAAAAGGAAAGGGGCAGACGGGGCGAACAGATATGGGCGCGGCGGTGCGCCCAGAGCCGGGCTTTCGGTCCGTCTCAGGTATCGAGCACCCAAGTGTCCTTTGTGCCTCCGCCTTGGCTGGAATTGACCACGAGAGAACCCTCCTTCATCGCGACGCGGGTGAGCCCGCCGGGCACGATCCGCACCTTGTCCGAACCGGAAAGAATGAAGGGACGCAGATCCACATGGCGCGGGGCCAGCCCCTTTTCCACCAGCGTGGGGCATGTGGAGAGGGCGAGGGTCGGCTGGGCGATGAAATTATCCGGCTGGGCGATGAGCTTGGCGCGGAACACCTCGATCTGCGCCTTGTCGGCCGCCGGGCCCACCAGCATGCCATAGCCGCCGGAACCGTGGACTTCCTTCACCACCAGTTCGGGTAAATGCTCCAGCACATATTTCAGGTGGTCCGGCTCGCGGCAGCGCCATGTGGGCACATTGGGCAGAAGAGGTTCTTCGCCCAGATAGAAGCGGATGATGTCCGGCATGTAGGAATACACCGCCTTGTCATCCGCCACGCCGGTGCCAACCGCATTGGTGAGGGTGACATTGCCGGCGCGATACGCGCTCATCAGCCCCGGCACGCCCAGCACGCTGTCTGTGCGGAATACCAGCGGGTCGAGGAAGTCATCATCGAGGCGGCGATAGATCACATCCACCCGCTTCGGCCCCTCGGTGGTGCGCATGTAGACGACCTCGTCCTTCACGAACAGGTCGCGCCCTTCCACCAGATCGACGCCGAGCTTATCGGCGAGGAAGGAGTGCTCGTAATAGGCCGAGTTGAAGATGCCGGGAGTGAGGATCACCACATTCGGCTCATGCCCCCCGCGCGGCGAGAGCGAGCGCAGGGTGGCGAGAAGGTCGTCTGCATATTTCTCGACCGGGGCCACCTTGTGCATGGCAAAGAGTTCGGGGAACAGCCGCAGCATGATCTCCCGGTTTTCCAGCATGTAGGACACGCCGGAGGGGGTGCGGGCGTTGTCTTCCAGCACATAGAAGGTGTCGGGGTCGGTACGCACGATGTCGATGCCGGCGATGTGGACATGAATATCGTGCGGCACTTTCTGGCCGTTCATCTCCGGGCGGAAGGCGGGGTTATTGAACACCAGCTCCTTCGGCACGATCCCGGCCTTGAGAATCTCGCGGCGGCCATAAACATCGCGGATATAGAGGTTCAGCGCCTTCACCCGCTGTTCCAGCCCGCGTGAGAGGGTGGACCATTCATTCTTCGTGATGATGCGGGGCACGATATCGAATGGAATCAGCCGTTCCTGCGCATTTTCCTCGCCATAAACGGCGAAGGTGATGCCGATGCGGCGGAAGATATATTCGGCTTCCTTGCGGCGGTGGTCGAGCACATCGTGCGGCACGCTGTCCAGCCAGCGGCGAAGGGTTTCATAGGCGGGGCGGACCTGCCCGCTGGTGATGGACATCTCGTCGAAAGCCTGGCGCATCGGAACAGCCTCTTCATGCCCATGAGTAACGACTTGGAACGTTACAAACATCGTGCCAAAGACGTGAGGCTGGGAAAAGATGTTTCGTACAGGGCCTCACGCTTTGCACGTGACGATGAAACGGGCAGCAACTGCCGATTGATTGGGCAGAAAACGGAAAGGGACGGTCATGGCTGAGGCAGACGGCGCGCATGTGGTCACGGCGGCGCTCATCGTCATTGGCGATGAGGTTCTGTCCGGTCGCACCAAGGATAAAAATATTGGCCATATCGCCGAAAGACTGACCGAAGTCGGCATCGATCTGCGCGAAGTGCGCATCGTGCCCGATGTGGAAGAGGACATCGTGGCCGCCGTGAACGGCCTGCGCGCGCGATTCACCTATGTTTTCACCACCGGCGGCATCGGGCCGACCCATGATGACATCACAGCTGATTCCATCGCCCGCGCCTTCGGGGTGCCGATTGATGTCGACCCGCGCGCCCGCGCCATGCTGCTGGAATATATCCCAGAGGAAAAGCTGAACGAGGCCCGCCTGCGTATGGCCCGCATTCCGCAGGGGGCGGAGCTGGTGGCGAATGCGGTCTCCAAGGCCCCGGGCTTTCGCATCGGCAATGTGATTGTGATGGCCGGCGTGCCGCGCATCATGCAATCCATGCTCGAGGTGGTATTGCCGGATTTGGAAAAGGGCCGGCCCATGCTCTCGCAGACCGTGCTGGCCAATACAGGCGAGGGCGATATCGCGGCTGGGCTGACGGCGCTTGCCCACAAATATCCGGATGCCATCCTGGGTTCCTATCCGTTCAAGGATGAGGATGAGCGCTTCAAGACCCATCTGGTCGTGCGCTCACGGGATCAGGCCGTTCTGGATCAGGTGCGGGGTGAACTGGAAGTGCTGGTGGCCCCCTTCACCTGATGGCGAAACCAGCTCACGGGCAAAAGATCGGCCGGTTCTGATCCGGCCCACATCTGTTTGCGATGTAGCCTCAGGCCGTTGCGATCTGCGGCAGATAGATGGTGCGATACCAGTTGACGAAAGCCATCAGCCCTTCGGCCAGCGAGGTCCGCGGGGCAAAGTCCACCGCATCTGCCAACGCACGCACATCGGCATAGGTGGCATGGACATCCCCGGCCTGCATCGGCTGCATGTCCAGCACCGCCTTGCGGCCCAGCGCGGTCTCGATATGGCCGATGAATTCCATCAGCGGCGCGGGCGCGTGATTGCCGATATTGAAAATGCGATAGGGCGCATTGGAGCGGGACGGGTCCGGCTGCGCGCTGTTCCATGCCGCATCGGGCGTGGCGGGCAGGGGGATGAGCCGGCGCACGGCTTCCACCACATCATCAATGAAGGTGAAGTCGCGGCTCATGTCGCCGCCATTGAACACCTTGATGGGCCGCCCGTGCCAGATCGCATCGGTAAACAGGAACGCCGCCATGTCCGGCCGGCCCCATGGCCCATAGACCGTGAAGAAGCGCAGACCGGTGGTGGGCAGGCGATAGAGGTGGCTGTAGCTGTGGGCCATCAGCTCGTTCGCCTTCTTGGTGGCGGCATAGAGGCTGATGGGGTGGTCTACATTCTGTTCCACGGCGAAGGGCAGGGTGGTGTTTGCCCCATAGACCGAGGAGGAGGAGGCATAGATGAGGTGCTCCACCCCATTGTGCCGGCACCCTTCCAGAATATTGCCGAAGCCGACGAGGTTTGAATCCACATAGGCCGTCGGGTTCTCCAGCGAGTAGCGCACGCCCGCTTGCGCCGCGAGATTCACGACCTGCCCGGGCGCATGGCGCGCGAACAGGTCCGCCGTTGCCGCCCGGTCTGCCAGATCCAGCTTTTCGAAGGTGAAACCGGGTTTGTCAGCCATCTGCGCCAGCCGGGCCTGTTTCAGGCGCACATCATAATAATCATTGAGATTATCGATACCGACAACAGCGAACCCCTCATCCAGCAAGCGCCGGGAGAGAGCTGCGCCGATAAAACCAGCCGCGCCGGTGACGAGGACGGGGCGCTGTGCGCGTGAGGGTGTCTGTATCGTCACGGTTCTGGATCTGGTTCCGGTCAATGTCGCGAGATGTTCATAATGTGGAGTGCGCGCGGATGAAAGCCTTGTCCAGTATATCCCTCAATGCAGGGGGCGAGGCGCATTTGCATTCATGCATAGGCCGGTTTGCGCAAAAAAGGACATCTGACGCGGTTTGGACACGTTTTTGAAGTTTGAACACTTATAATGTTGTTCGATCCGAATCCTCACCGGGAGCCGAAGATGCGTCTCAAGATAACTGCCGTCCTTTTCGCTGGTCTTGCCGCTGCCACGGCAACATTTTCCGTTGCTCAGGCGGACAATGTGATCCAGCAGCGCCAGGCCCGCATGAAGGAAATGGGCGTGCAGATGAAGGTTGGGGCCGATATGGCCAAGGGCACCATCGCCTTCGATACGGCCAAGGCCGCAGAGATCTTCAAGTCGCTTCAGACCAATATGGATGGATTTGTCGGCCTGTTCCCTCCGGGTTCCGACAAGGGTGACACCAAGGCTCCCGAAAACGTGTGGACCGACCGTGCGGGCTTCGAGGCGGCTGCGGCCAGCTTCGAAAAGTCCGTTGCTGAAGGCGTCGCCAATGGCGCGACCGATGAAGCCAGCTTCAAGACGGCCTTCGCCGCCGCCGGCGAGGGTTGCCGCTCCTGCCACCAGACCTTCAAGATGCGCTGAGCAAGTTGCATTGAGGATGGATCCCGGGATTGACCGCGATCTGTTTTTCGATGATCCGTCGAATGCACCCTGTGGCAGAGATGCCGCAGGGTTTTTTGTGAGAGACACCGTGTCCCGGTTTCAGATTCGTGCATCCACGCCGGATGATAGCACCCGCATATGTGAGATTTGGCAGGCCGCCGTCTCGGCAACCCATTATTTTCTCAAACCCGATGATGCGCAGGCCATTGCACGCGAGGTGCTGGCCTTTCTTCCCCATGCCCCCCTGATGCTGGCTGTGGATGATACAGGCTTCATTCTCGGCTTCATGTATCTGCATGGGTCTCACATGGAAGCGCTGTTCGTCGACCCGGCCTGTCACGGGCAGGGCGTGGGCCGGGCGCTGGTGTCCCATGCCCTGTTGCTTCACCCGACATTGACAACAGATGTAAATGCCCAAAATGCTGGGGCTGCAGCCTTTTATGCGCGGATGGGGTTTCGGCCCTTTGCCCATTCACCAAAGGATGCCCAAGGCAGATCCTATCCCCTCATCCACCTGCGGCACGAGCCTTTCCTCACATGACTGGGGAAGCTGTCATCCGGCTGTGAGATGTCTGCCACAAGGATTTGACCAGATCCAAAACAGGGAATGGCTGGTATCCAATGCGCTTGAAAATGCTTTATAGCGCAGTGATGCTGGCCTGAAACACGTCTGTGTCTGGTTTGCTCCAATCCGTTCTCCAGCGTGGCTGGAGGCAGGGTTTCTTTCTGGATACCCGCACCGGGGACAAGACGGGTTTGCACGGATTGCGTGTCCTGCTCCCCCAACAAATGAGGATGGCAAGAAATGGCCGATTCGACTGCCAAACTTCCCTTCATTCTGTCGATGAAATGGTCTGTTCAGTGGACCATTGCGGTGGCGTTGCGCCACCAGATTGCAGTTGCCGCTTACATGGCGGGCGGGGTTCTGCTGTCCCTGCTGTTCATGGGTGAGCCGATGCTGGTGGGGCTGGGCTGGATCGTGCTGGGCGTGGCCAGTATCGCGCTGGCGCTGGTGACCCACAATGAAGTGCTGTGCGGCCCTTCGGGCTTTAATGCCGCCATATTGGGGCAGAGCGGCGGGCGTATCTTCAGCTACTTTCTGGATTGCATGGTGCTGGGGGTGCTCATCTTCCTCATCATTCTGATCCCGACTTTTCTGGTGATCCTGATCGCAAGCGTCGAAAGCGCTGAAGGCAGTGCCATGGTGTGGGGCGGAATCATTCTCATCACCTCGATCATCGGTCTGGTCATCACCTCGCGTCTGGCGCTGCGCCTGCCGTCCCGCGCCATTGGCACACCGATGGCCTGGGGCGAGATCTGGCGGCTGGGTGCGGGCCACACGCTGGTTCTGGTGCTGGCGCCGGTTCTGCTGTCGATCCCATTGGCGCTGGTGTCTGGTCTGGCCGAGGGGCTTGTTTCGCAGGCCTTCGGCGATGCGGTCCATATGGTGCTGATGCCGCTTCAGGTCGTGCTCACATGCAGCTTCCTCTCGGTGGCCTATGGCCGGCTGCGGGCATTGGAGGCCGTGTAGAGCGCTGAACGTCTACCCGGATAAGTGGGTTGATGACCATGCCGGGTTCATCTCATAGAAAAAGGGGCCTTTCTGCATGAAGGCAGAAAGGCCCCTTTTTCTATGTCCCTGGGGGCTCAGGCGAGATTTCCCGCCCCGGCGAAACATCCTCAGGCGTAATTCACCACGCCCCACACCGCACCGGCGGCGACCAGAAGCAGCAGCGCGGCCAGCCACAGCGGGGCGAGGTGCGGTGCGGCAAGGCGCGCGGGCAGGCGGGTCCAGCCCGTCACCATCGGGCGCACCAGATCCTGCCGCAGCAGCACCGCATAAAGCAGCACCGCCGCCACATGCAGCACCACGGCGATGACGATGATATCGAAGCTGTAGCCATGCAGAATGGTGAAGGTATCGCTCCACGACCCGCCAACAAGGTGGGCGAGAGGGGCTTCCTCGAACATGCCGTCATTCGAGAACAGCCCGGAAATGGTCTGGAACAGCACCAGCGCGAGCAGGGCCAGCACCATATAGGCCCCGGCGGCATTGTGCCCTGCCTCGTCTTCGCGCTGGCGACGCAGCACATGGCCCAGATGCGAGAGCGCAGCCATCGGGCTCTTCACGAACTGGCTGAAGCGGGCGGTCTGGCTACCGGCGATGCCCCACAAGATGCGGAACAGCACCAGCGTGAGGATGGCGTAGCCAATATAGAAATGCACATCCAGCTTGCCCTGCCGTGCGCTCACATAAGCGCCGATGATGAGCAGCACGAGGCTCCAGTGGAACAGGCGCACCGGCCCGTCCCACACCTTCACCCATTTGACAGTGCTGGTGTTTTTGCCGGTTCTGACCTGCTTGTCCATTCATGCCTCATTCTCAGCTTGCGCCATGCTCGCCAGAACCGTTTCCTCTGGCCGCGCCTTTTGCGGATGCAATTGGGCGGTCTCCATGTCGTTATTGTGTTTTCGTTCTTGTGGCGTGCCAGCCACGGCACGCTTCCGCTGCGTGATAGTGGTGGAATAACTCTAATCAGAACTGCGGGAAATGCCATTCAGGCAAAAGGTGTGGGTGGATTTTTCCGGGGCGAGGTGTCAGGCCGGGATGAAAATGATGTAATGGCCTTGGGTAGAGCCTAATGGCGCGGCAGGATGCATGCGCGCCGGCTTCTCCCCGTGCCTGTCCGTGAGGTTCCATTGACCGAGGCTTTCTTGCCCGCCCCCGCAAGTGCCCCCACTTTGGCGGATGTGACGGTGGTGTTCGTCACCTATAACAGTGCGGCTGTCATCACCCGGGCGGTGGCCAGCGTGCCGGTTCAAAGCGCTGTCGTGATCGTGGATAATGCCAGCCCTGAAGGGCACCGCGTGGGTCAAGGGGCTGAGCCGGCCGGTCTCTCTGCTGGAGATGGGGTACAACGCCGGTTTCGGCACGGCCTGCAATGCCGGAGCGAGGGCCGCGCACACGCGCTTCGTGATGTTCCTGAACCCGGATGCCGAGCTGGAGCCGGATGCACTCCCCCGCCTGCTGGCCGCTTTCTCGACTTATGGCGAGCCCGCCATCCTCATGCCGGCGATGTCGGATGAGAGCGGCCGGCTGATGCGCAAGGAAGGCACCATTTTCGAAAAGGTGCCGCGCAGCGCCCGACTTAAGCCGGAGGAGATCTCCGGCGATTACTGCACCCGCTTCGTGCATGGGGGCGCGTTTCTGGTCTCGCGCGCCACGTTTGAGGCACTGGGCGGGTTTGATGAGCGCATCTTCCTCTATCATGAGGATGATGACCTGAGCCTGCGGGCGCTGGCGCGGCGGGTGGCTATCACCGTTGTGCCGGGTGCGCGGGTAATGCATGCGCAGGGCGGCTCCAGCACGCCGAGCCTTGGCCAGACTTTCCGCATCAACCGGTTCAAGCAGCATTCGGAAAACTATGTGCGTGCGAAATATGGGCGCACCGGCTCACGCATCGGCCGGGCGCTGAAGCTGGCGGGCGGCTGCCTGCTGGCGCTTGCCATGCTGAACCTTCACCGCTTCATGGTGCGCGCGGGCAAGCTGCGCGGCCTGTTCGATCCTCTCGCCCAGCCCTGAGTCTGGCGGGAAGTGGAATGAAGGGGGCTTTTGGTTGAGGCCCACCCTGAATGCCTCCACCCATGGAAGACAAGCGCGTCAGCTTTTCTGCGACACCGGGTGGTGAGACTCATGCGCATCAGGATGACGTTTCGGGAATCGGGCCTGGATCAACATGGCGGATATGACGCAGCTGGCCATGCCGACACGATGTTCTCCCGTTTTCACTCACCGGAACGCGCCCAGATTGCATTCATGGCAGGCATGTGATGAACGGAACTGCTTTCAGAGGTTCCAAGATGACTTCCGGCCAGTTATGTTCTTTTGGCAAGAGCAGGGGCGGTTATGCGCCCGAGCTTGCGAAACAGATGAACAAGACCCTTGCGCCCTCATGTGAGACGAAAGCCGGGTGTGATGCTGTTGAACCAGAGTGCCCGGGTTGATCTTTTGAACATGGTTTTGAAGCCGGGCCGTTTGCAGGTTGGTTCCGGCGCTTCTGTTTCATCACAATTTCGAATGCTGCCAGAGGGTGCACTGCGTTGCGCGGGGCGCTTCTCCTGTGTAAGCCTCGGCTCTGCCGGAGTGGACCGGCGCGGAGTGGGTTCGTGACGTCCCTGAAGACACCGTTGCTCGATACCATCAAGGACGCAGCTGATGTGCGGCGTCTTTCTGCCGACAAGCTGCCCCAGCTGGCGCATGAATTGCGTGCGGAAACCATTGACGCCGTATCCGTCACGGGCGGGCATCTGGGCGCTGGCCTTGGCGTGGTCGAACTCACGGTGGCGCTGCACCATGTGTTCAACACCCCGGATGACCGGCTGATCTGGGATGTCGGCCACCAGTGCTATCCGCACAAGATTCTCACTGGGCGGCGAGATCGCATCCGTACCCTGCGGCAGGGCGGCGGCCTTTCCGGCTTCACCCAGCGTGCGGAAAGTGTTTACGACCCCTTCGGCGCGGCGCACTCTTCCACCTCCATCTCTGCCGGCCTCGGCATGGCCGTGGCGCGCGATCTTGCGGCGCTGGACCGTAATGTGGTGTGCGTGATCGGCGATGGCGCGATGTCGGCCGGCATGGCTTATGAAGCCATGAACAATGCTGGCGCGATGGACAGCCGCCTCATCGTCATTCTGAATGATAACGACATGTCGATCGCCCCGCCCACGGGGGCGATGTCGGCCTATCTGGCGCGGTTGATTTCGGGGCAGACCTATCGCTCCCTGCGCGAAATCGGCAAGCAGCTTGCCGGCCGCCTGCCCAAGTTCGTGGAGCGCGGAGCACAGCGGGCCGAGGAGTTCGCCCGTGGCTTCCTCTCCGGCGGCACGCTGTTCGAGGAACTGGGCTTCTATTATGTGGGGCCGATCGACGGCCACAATCTCGACCACCTTCTCCCCGTGCTGAAGAATGTGCGCGACGCCAAGGGCGGCCCCGTTCTGGTGCATGTGGTGACGCAGAAGGGCAAGGGCTATGCCCCGGCCGAAGCCAGTGCCGACAAATACCACGGCGTGGTGAAGTTCGACGTGCTGACCGGCACGCAGGTGAAGGCCAAGTCTAACGCCCCTGCTTATACGCGGGTGTTTGCCGAAAGTCTGATCGCGGAAGCCAAGCGCGATGACAAGGTGGTGGCCATCACCGCTGCGATGCCGTCCGGCACCGGGTTGGACCAGTTTCTGAAGGCCTTCCCCGGCCGCACCTTTGATGTGGGCATTGCCGAGCAGCACGCCGTGACCTTCGCGGCGGGCCTCGCGGCAGAGGGTTTCAAGCCCTTCTGCGCCATTTATTCCACCTTCCTCCAGCGCGGCTATGACCAGGTGGTCCATGATGTGGCGCTTCAGGGCCTGCCCGTGCGTTTCGTGCTGGACCGTGCCGGTCTGGTGGGGGCGGATGGTGCAACCCATGCGGGTGCCTTTGACATTGCCTTCCTCGCCTGCCTGCCGGGCATGACCGTGATGGCCCCCGCCGATGAGGCGGAGCTGACCCACATGATTGCGACCATGACAGCCCATAATGATGGCCCGACCGCCGTGCGCTTCCCGCGCGGGGAAGGCGTGGGGCTGGAGCGGCCGGAGCGGGGCACGGTGCTGCCCATCGGCAAGGGGCGCATGGTGCATGGTACGGGTGAGGGCGATGTTGCCATTCTCTCCCTCGGCACCCGTCTGGCAGACAGCATGAAGGCCGCCGAGCAGCTTGAGGACGCCGGCTTCAAGGTGAGCGTGGCCGATGCCCGCTTTGCCAAGCCGCTGGACCGGGAGCTGGTGCTTCAGCTGGCTGCCGGCCACCGGGCGCTGATTACGGTGGAGGAAGGCTCCATCGGCGGCTTCGGCAGCCACGTGCTCCAGCTTCTGACCGATGAAGGCGCGCTGGATGCCGGCAAGCTGAAGGTGCGCGCCATGATGCTGCCGGACATCTATATCGATCAGGATACGCAGGCGCGCCAGCTCGCACAGGCCGGGCTCGATGCCGATGCGATTGTCGCCAAGGCGCAGGAGCTGGTGGGGCGGCAGGCGAGCGAGCGCGGGCTGTTCCGGGCGGGGTGATACCGGTTTCCTCGAAACCTCAGTGCGCCTTGGCCTAATTGCGCATAAGGCAGGTCATGATGATGACGTGCTTGGGTTCGTGTCTGCCAGCCCGCAGGGCACTCTGGTGTTTCTGATGTCGCGGGAAGAGGCGCTGCGCTCGGTCAGCCTGCCACAGGATATTTGGAGCCGCTATCTCCTGTTTCTGCCCGCTGGAATTCGAAGCCAGTCGATTTAACTAACGTTCGCAAGCAGGCGCTGCCGAACGGCTTTGCGTACCCGGCCCCAATACGCCTGTTCGGCTCTATCGCCATGATGCCAGGCGTGCTCATGGCGCGCGAACGCTTCCTTTGCCGGGTCGGGATAATTGGCGATGATCTCATCCGCCTCGCCTTCAATGTGCGAAGCGGGAATCAGCCTTGGCTTGATGGCGTTCATCCAGATCATCCACAGGAACAGTCCGATGAGGATGAGGACCTGGCTTCCGAAGAAGATGATGACCAGCCACGACACGAATTGAACGACAATGCCCTGCATCACACAACCTGAGATAGGGAGTGATGTAGCCTATAGTCAACAGATGCGAACGGAAAGCAAAACGAGACTCATTGTCCGTGGGCTTATCGTCTACATGTTTCATCAATGCCGCCCCATGGAAGAGATCAGCGGCATACTGGCCCGAAATATCAAAGCAGCCCGAAAGCAATTGCGCCTGTCCCAAGAGGAGCTTGCGGCGCGGGCGGGGATTGATCGCACATATGTTTCCGGTGTTGAGAGACAGGTGCGAAACCCCACCATCTCCGTTGTTGCGAAATTCGCCGAGGCGCTGGAAACGACGACTGCGGACCTGCTGACGGAGAGGTCCTGAGCCCCCCATCTTTCGGAGCTTTCAGGCGATGATGTGCTGTGAGCTGCTGGGCTGCGGCCGGTCCTGCCTCTGGAACCGGATCAGACAAAATAAAGCCCTCGTTGGTCTCAACCAACGGGGGCTTTTTCATGTGATACCTGAACCGTCACTGGACGTGATGCTGCCCATAGGGATCCCCCATAGGCATGGCAGGTCACTCCGCAGCTTCGAGCGTATGGCCCAGTTGGCGTGAAATCGCGATCACAAGGTCACGCGCCGCATCGGCAATCACCGTGCCGGGCGGGAAGATGGCCTGTGCGCCGGCGGCATAAAGCTCATCATAGTCCTGAGGGGGCACGACGCCGCCCACCACCACCATGATGTCTCCACGCCCTTCAGCCTCCAGCGCCGCCTTCAGCGCCGGCACAAGGGTAAGATGGCCTGCGGCTAGGGAGGAAATGCCCACCACATGCACGTCGTTTTCCACGGCCTGCCGGGCGGCTTCCTCGGGGGTGGCAAACAGCGGGCCGATGTCCACGTCGAAGCCGAGATCGGCAAAGGCGGAGGCAATCACCTTCTGCCCACGGTCATGCCCATCCTGCCCCACCTTGGCGACGAGAATACGCGGGCGCCGCCCCTCGGCTTCCTCGAACGCATCCACCAGCTTCTGCACCTTGCCCACCTTGTCGGTCATGGCGCTGGCCTCCCGCTTGTAGACGCCGGAAATGGCGCGGATTTCGGCGCGATGGCGGCCGAACACCTTTTCCAGCGCATCAGATATTTCGCCCACCGTGGCCTTCACGCGCGCGGCATTGATGGAGAGTTCCAGCAGATTGCCATTGCCGGCCGCGCCATTGGTGAGCGCGGTGAGGGCAGACTCCACATCGGCGCTGTTGCGCTCGGCGCGCAGGCGCTTGAGCTTGTCGAGCTGGGCGGCGCGCACGGCGGTGTTGTCCACCTTCAGCACGTCGATCAGCTTGTCCTTCTTGGGCTTGAACTTGTTCACACCCACCACGGTCTGTACGCCGCCATCAATGCGCGCCTGCGTGGTGGCGGCGGCTTCCTCGATGCGCAGCTTGGGAATGCCAGCCTCAATGGCCTTGGCCATGCCGCCCAGTTCTTCCACTTCCTGAATATGCGCCCAAGCCTTGGAGGCGAGATCGTAGGTGAGCTTCTCCACATAATATGAGCCGCCCCAGAGGTCGATCTGCCGCGTGGTGGCGCTTTCCTGTTGGAGCAGGATTTGCGTGTTACGCGCGATGCGGGCAGAGAAGTCGGTCGGCAGGGCCAGCGCCTCGTCCAGCGCATTGGTGTGGAGCGACTGGGTCTGGCCCTGTGTCGCCGCCATCGCCTCAATCGCTGTGCGCATCACATTGTTGAACACGTCCTGCGCGGTCAGCGACCAGCCGGAGGTCTGCGAGTGGGTGCGCAGCGGCAGGGACTTGGGGTTCTTGGCCCCAAGGTCACCCATCAGCTTGTTCCACAGCAGGCGGGCGGCGCGCAGCTTGGCGACTTCCATGTAGAAGTTCATGCCGATGGCCCAGAAGAACGACAGGCGCGGGGCGAACTTGTCGATGTCCAGCCCGGCAGCCATGCCGGCGCGGCCATATTCCACGCCATCGGCCAGCGTGTAGGCGAGTTCGAGATCCTGCGTCGCGCCCGCTTCCTGCATGTGATAGCCGGAAATGGAGATGGAGTTGAAGCGCGGCATCTCCTTGGACGTATAGGAGAAAATATCCGAAATGATGCGCATGGAAGGCGCAGGCGGATAGATATAGGTGTTGCGCACCATGAACTCTTTCAGAATATCATTCTGAATGGTGCCGGAGAGCTGGTCGTGCCGCACGCCCTGTTCTTCCGCAGCCACCACATAGAGCGCCAGAATGGGCAGCACCGCGCCATTCATGGTCATGGACACGCTCATCTGGTCTAGCGGAATGCCGTTGAACAGGGTGCGGGTGTCATAGATCGAGTCGATCGCCACGCCCGCCATGCCCACATCGCCCGCCACGCGGGGATGGTCTGAGTCATAGCCACGGTGCGTCGCCAGATCGAACGCCACCGAGAGGCCTTTCTGGCCCGCCGCGAGGTTGCGGCGATAGAAGGCGTTGGAATCCTCTGCCGTGGAGAAGCCGGCATATTGCCGGATGGTCCACGGCTGGGTGGCGAACATGGTGGGGTATGGCCCGCGCAGGAAGGGCGCGATGCCGGGATAGGTGTCGATATAATCCAGCCCGGCAATATCCTGCGGGCCATATAGCGACTGCACCGGAATGCCTTCCGGCGTGGTCCACGGGGCGGCACCGGCGGCCGGGGGGGCGAGATCCGGGGCGCGCCATGCGATATCGGCGAAGGCTGGCAAGCGGCTCATGAGGATCATCCTCTCTCAATCAGATGGCGCACGGCGGGCGGCGCACATGAAGTGGCATTCGGGAGTGGAACAGGCGGAAAGCCGCCGGTTCCTCAAAGCCCTGCGGCAGCCTGCGCGGCGGTGAGGCGTTCCAGCACATTGCTGCCAGCGAAGATGAAACCACTCACGCCAGCGGCGGTCAGTTCGGCTTCCATCGCGGCGGGCTTGCCAGCCACCCAGATGGCGGTGGCACCGGCAGCTTTCAGCGCCTGCGTGGCGGCTGCGGCATCAGCGGTGTAGCCATCATCGGAAGAGGCGAGGCAGGCGAAGGGTGTGCCGGAGGCCTTGAAGGCCGCAAGCAGAGCGTCAATATCGGCAAAGGCGTTCGGTACATCGGCCTTGAGCCCGCCCGCCTCGAAGAAATTCTTCGCGAAGGTGGCGCGGGCGGTGAAGGCTGCAACCGGGCCAAGCACGGCCAAGAACACTTCCGGCTGCCTTGCTGCGGCCTCGGCCTTGTCGCGCAGGGCCTCATAGGGCTCGGCGATGCGGTAGGGAGCCAGAGCCCCATCGGCCAGCGGGGCCGGGGCGGGTGCGGGGGCCAGCACCTCGGGGGCTTCCTGCACCAGAATGGGGAATTCCGAGGTGCCGGTGAGGGGGGCCTTGCGGGTGGCCACATCCTTCTCACGCGCCGCCTTGACGGTGGCGATCTCGCCCTTCAGCCAGCGATCTTCCAGCACGGAGACGATACCGCCGCGTTGCTCAATGGTGCGGAAGAGATCCCATGCCTTTTCGGCAAGGCCATCGGTGTGGGCTTCCACGGCACCCGCGCCCGCGCCGGGGTCTGCCACGCGGTGGACATTGGATTCTTCCAGCAAGATGAGCTGGGTGTTGCGCGCCAGATGCCGGGCAAAGGTTTCCGGCAGGCCCAGCGCCTGGGTGAAGGGCAGCACGGTGAAGCTGTCTGCTCCACCCACACCGGCTGCGAAGGTCGCGACTGTATTGCGCAGCAGGTTCACATAGGGGTCGCGACGGGTGAGGGCGCGCCATGCCGTGGTGCCATGCAGCTTCAGGCGGCTCTGGGGCAGGCCGGCCTCGCGCAGCACCGCGCCCCATAGCAGACGGATCGCGCGGAATTTGGCGATGGTCGCGATCTGGTTCACGTCTGCCGTCAGCGCGATTTCGATGCGCGCGGCGGCATCTTCGAGCGCTACACCGGCTTCAGCATACAGGCGCAGATAGGAGACAGCGGTGGCAAGCGTTGCTGCCAGTTCTTGCGCATCAGATGCACCAGCCGCGTGGAAAACCGCGCCATCCGCACGGGCAATCGTGCCGCTGAAGCCCTGTGCCACAAGGGTGGAAGAGGTCTCATTGAAGCGCTTCGCCAGTTCGCCCCAGCCCGCAGGCAGGGTGCCGGTGGCGGCCAGATCACCAATGGGGTTGAGGCCAAAGGATACCGGCACGGCTTTCGCATCATGCCCGCGCTTCGCCACCAGCGCGGCAAAGTCCAGTGCAGCCTTGTGGCCATTGAAGTTGCCAGCTTCCAGACGGGTCTCGATCAGGTCGAGCAGCACATCCTTCAGCACGGCGTCGAGGTCTGCTCCATCCGGCAGGCCGAAGCCATAGGCCTGCGCCGAGGAGGCGAACACCAGTGCGAGACCGGACGCGCCATTGTTCAGGTCTTCCAGCGCCTGCTCATTGGCGGCGGCCAGATCGGGCTGGTCAACGCGGGTGCTGATGACCCAGCGCTCGCCGGCATCTCTCCCCGCCAGAACAGGCGCCTGCGGCTTGCGTGGGGGCAGGGCGTCCAGTGCCAGTCCCTCATAGGTGGGGGTGACGAGCTTCTTGTCGTAAGGCGCGCCCTTGAGCACGCCCTCCACCATCTTCAGCCAGTCCTCGCGGGAGACGGGGGCAAGACCAGTGGCAAAGGGAAGAAGGGTCATGGCTGGGCCTCCGAAACGAAGCTGGAAAAGATGCCCGGCGCGAACGCCGGGCGGAAGGGGTGCAAAAGCAGGGCGCGCGGTGTCATCGTCGCGTGTCGCGGGCGGCGAGCGCGCGCTCGCCATCCACCATGTAATCGCGCAGCACCGGCACATCGTCGCGCTTCTCCGAGAGGAGAAGCTGGAACACCATGTTGGAGCCGTGCAGGAAGCCCAGCTCAACGGCGGCGAGATAGAATTCCCACATGCGGCCGAAGCGCTCGCCCATCATGGCATCCGCTTCCGCGCGCTTCGCCATGAAGTTTTGCCGCCATGCGCGGATGGTCCAGTAATAGTGCAGGCGCAGCACTTCGCAGTCATCCACCCACAGATGCGTGCGCTCGGTGGAAGCGAACACTTCCGAGAGCGCCGGCACATAGCCGCCGGGGAAGATGTATTTGCGGATAAAGGGTGCCGTCGTGCCGGGAGGCGCCATGCGGCCAATGGCATGCACCAGCGCAAACCCACCCTCATCCAGCAGATTGCGGATGGTGGTGAAATATTCGTCGAAATGGTTCACGCCCACATGTTCCATCATGCCGATGGAGACCACGCGGTCGAACTTGCCTTCGAGGTGGCGGTAATCCACCTCACGGAAATCGATCTGGTCGGCCACGCCGGCCAGTTGTGCCAGACGGCGGCTTTCGGCCAGCTGCTCGGGCGAGACATTGATGGCTGTGACCTTGGCCCCGCATTCCTTCGCCATGAAGATAGCGAGCCCGCCCCAGCCGGAACCGATCTCCGCCACCCGCATGCCGGGGGTGATGTTCAGCTTGGCCGCGATATGGCGGAACTTGTTGCGCTGGGCATCGGCCAGAGGCTCATCGGGGCTGCGGAAATAGGCGCAGCTATAGGCCATCGTCTCGTCCAGCCACAGGCGGTAGAATTCCGCCGGGTGGTCATAATGACTGGAGACGTTGGACTTGGCGGTCTTGACCGGGTTCGCCTGCTGGAACCGGCGCACGGCGTGCCAGCCCTTGCGCAGGGCCTGCTGCACCGGGTGGCTGCCCAGCCCCTGCCGGTTCACCGAAAACAGCGAGAGCAGCTCGAAAGCACCCGCGCCATCCTCGAACGAGAGCCGGCCATCCATATAGGCTTCCGCCGCCGCGAGTTCGGGGTTGAAGAACAGCTCCTTTTCCACCTTGCGATCATGCAGGCGCACGGTGACGGAGGGGCCGTCCACTCCCGTGCCGAACACATGGCTGACATTGTCGGCCGTGATGACCGTCAGGCGGCCTTTCTGGACAAAGCGTCCAAGCAGGGTGGAGAGCAGGCGCATCAGCGGCCTCTGTTTTTGGTCCTCCCCCGGCCGATCATTCGGGCGGGAGAGGAAAGGGAGTGGGACATGAGGGCGGCGAAGGCAGCGAGGGTGGGTTGCCACTGGGTAGCCGGGCGTGATGCCCGTCCACCCGGCCCCGTCCCGCAGATGGGCAGGGGCATGGCACACCTGAACTCTCGTCGCTTCGCCATCATGTCAGGCGAATTCCAGAATCACCGCGTCCACGGCGAGACTGTCGCCGGGCTTGGCATGGACCGCCTTGATAACCCCGTCGCGCTCTGCGCGCAGCACGTTTTCCATCTTCATGGCCTCGACGATGGCCAGAATTTCGCCGCTTTTCACATCCTGTCCGGGGGTGACGGCAATGGAAACCACCAAACCGGGCATGGGGCAGAGCAATTCCTTGCCGCCGCCGGCGTTTTCCTTCTTCGGCATCAGCTTCGCAAGGCGGGCTGAAAGCTCGGTGTAAACCCGCGCCAGCGTGGCAATGCCGCGATAGGCCAGCGCCACGCCATTGGTGATGGGTCGCACCTGCATTGCTACATCATTGGCATCAATGGTGCCGGTCCACACCGGCTCACCGGGCTTCCAGTCCGAACGCAGCAGATGGGCATGGCTGGGGGTGTCATCTTCATTGAAGATCTGCACCTTGTAGCCGCCGTCCACCGTCTCAACCTCACAGGCGGTGGAGATGATGTCCTCGCCCGCAGTGAGGTTCACGACCCGGTGCTTGGAGAAGGCCACCGGCACACCGGAGGTCTGGCCCGAGATCTGGCGCTTGCGGGTGTTCTTGATGTGGTCGATCACCGCCGCCACGGCAGAGAGGTAATGCACCAGCTCGCCTTCCGGACGGCGGGGCACGAAGCCTTCCGGATACTCCTCGGCGATGAAGCCGGTGGAGAGGTTGCCGGACTGCCAGCGCGGATGGGACATCAGCGCGGAGAGGAACGGGATGTTGTGGCCGATGCCGTCAATGGCAAAGGCATCCAGCGCCACGGCCTGCGCTTCAATCGCCTGCGCGCGGGTGGGGGCGTGGGTCACCAGCTTGGCGATCATCGGATCGTAGAAGATGGAGATTTCGCCGCCTTCATAGACGCCAGTGTCGTTGCGCACGGTGATGGGGCCGGTCTTGCCTTCCGCCGGCGGGCGATAGCGTACGAGACGGCCGGTGGAGGGCAGGAAGTTGCGATAGGGGTCTTCCGCATAGATGCGGCTTTCCACCGCCCAGCCGGTCAGCTTCACATCTTCCTGCGTGAGGGTCAGCTTCTCGCCTGCCGCAACACGGATCATCTGCTCGACAAGATCAATGCCGGTGATGAGTTCGGTGACCGGATGCTCCACCTGAAGGCGGGTGTTCATCTCCAGAAAGAAGAAGCTCTTGTCCTGCCCGGCCACGAACTCCACCGTGCCGGCGCTGTCGTAACCCACGGCCTTGGCGAGGGCCACAGCCTGCTCACCCATCTTCTTGCGGGTGGCTTCGTCCAGCAGTGGAGACGGGGCCTCCTCGACAACCTTCTGGTTGCGGCGCTGGATGGAGCATTCACGCTCGCCCAGATAAATGACATTGCCGTGCTTGTCGCCCAGCACCTGAATCTCGATGTGGCGCGGATTGACGATGAACTTCTCGACGAACATGCGGTCATCGCCGAAGGACGATTTCGCCTCGGACTTGGAACGGTCGAAGCCGTCCTGCACTTCATCGCGGCTGTAGGCGATGCGCATGCCCTTGCCGCCGCCGCCGGCGGAGGCTTTGATCATCACCGGATAGCCGATCTCATCGGCGATCTTCGCGGCTTCCGCACCATCGGCGATTTCACCCAGATAGCCGGGCACGGTGGAGACATTGGCTGCTGCTGCCGCCTTCTTGGACTCGATCTTGTCGCCCATCGCCTCGATGGCGTGCGGGTTGGGACCGATGAAGACGATGCCGGCTTCCGCCAGCGCCTGCGCGAAGGAGGCGCGCTCGGAGAGGAAGCCATAGCCGGGGTGCACAGCCTCAGCGCCCGTCTGCTTGCAGGCGTCGATGATCTTTTCAGCGATGAGATAGGACTGCGCGGCGGGTGCCGGGCCGATGAAAACGGCTTCATCGGCCATCTCCACATGCAGGGCGTCCTTGTCCGCCTCGGAATAGACGGCCACGGTCTTGATGCCCATTTTGCGCGCGGTCTTGATGACGCGGCAGGCAATCTCGCCCCGGTTCGCGATCAGGATTTTCGAGAACATATCAGTGTCTCCTGCGCCTCAGGCGCTGAATTTCTCAGGAACCTTCGCCCCTCCCGTCCGGCTGCCCGTTCAAGGGCGCGGCGGGAAAGGCAGCGCCGGGAAGGAGAACCCTCCCGGCAGGCGGGCATCACAGCGGCATGTTGTCGTGCTTGCGGTGCGGCTGCTCCAGCTTCTTGGTGCGCAGCATCGCCAGCGCGCGCGCCAGCCGGCGACGCGTGGAGTGGGGAGTGATGACCTCATCAATAAAGCCGCGTTCTGCAGCCACGAAGGGCGAGAGGAAACGCTCTTCATAGTTCTTGGTCTGGGCCGCGATCTTCTCCGCGTCGTCCATGTCCTGACGGAAGATGATCTCAACCGCGCCCTTTGCGCCCATCACTGCGATCTGCGCTGTCGGCCATGCATAGTTCACATCCGCGCCCACATGCTTGGAGGCCATCACGTCATACGCGCCGCCAAAGGCCTTGCGGGTGATGATGGTGACCAGCGGCACGGTGGCCTGCGAATAGGCGAACAGCAGCTTGGCGCCGTGCTTGATGAGCCCGCCATATTCCTGTGCGGTGCCGGGCAGGAAGCCGGGCACGTCCACGAAGGTTACGATCGGAATCTCGAAGGCATCGCAGAAGCGCACGAAGCGGGCGGCCTTGCGGGAGGCGTCGGAATCGAGCACGCCGGCCATCACCAGCGGCTGGTTGGCTACAAAGCCCACCGTGCGCCCCTCGATGCGGCCAAAGCCGGTGACTATATTCTTGGCGTAGGCCGCCTGAATTTCGAAGAAGTCCCCCTCATCCACGACCTTCAGGATGAGTTCCTTCATGTCATAGGGCTTGTTGGGGTTGGAGGGGATGAGCGTGTCGAGGCTCTCATCCAGCCGGCCGGGTTCATCGAAAGAGGGCCAGTGCGGCACGCCATCGAGGTTGTTGGCGGGCAGGAAGTCGATGAGGCGGCGGGTTTCCAGCAGCATCTCGACATCGTTCTCGAACGAGCCATCGGCCACCGAGGACTTGGTGGTGTGGACCTTGGCCCCGCCCAGCTCTTCCGAGGTGACGGTTTCATTCGTCACGGTCTTCACAACTTCCGGCCCGGTCACGAACATGTAGGACGTGTCACGCACCATGAAGATGAAGTCGGTCATGGCCGGCGAATACACGTCGCCGCCCGCGCACGGGCCCATGATGAGCGAGATCTGCGGAATGACGCCGGATGCCAGCACATTGCGCTTGAACACCTCGCCATAACCACCCAGCGCCGCAACGCCTTCCTGGATGCGCGCGCCGCCGGCATCGAACAGGCCGATGATGGGCGCGCGGGTCTTCACCGCCATGTCCTGGATCTTGGTGATCTTGCGGGCATGCTCCTCAGAGAGCGAGCCGCCGAACACGGTGAAGTCCTTGGCGAAGACAAACACCTTGCGCCCGTTCACCGTGCCCCAGCCGGTGACGACGCCATCGCCGGAGATCTTCTGCTTCTCCATGCCGAAATCGACGCAGCGATGCTGCACGAAGGTGTCATATTCCTCGAAGGTGCCGCGATCGAGCAGCAGTTCGATGCGCTCACGCGCGGTCAGCTTGCCGCGCTTGTGCTGCGCCGCGATGCGCTTCTCACCACCACCGAGGCGTGCAATCTCGCGCCGGCTCTCAAGCTCTTCGAGGATCGTCTTCATGCCACTTGCCTTCGTTCCGGAGTGCCGTTCTCGGTGAAGGAACAGAACGCAGCAGAGAGCTTGGCTCCCTGTCCTTGGTCCGTTTCCTCTTATTCGTTTCTTTGCAAAGTTCGCTACCAGTACGCGCATCGGATTTGAATATGTAAAAGTTTTGCGTTGTAACTTGTGAAATATTTACAATAATGGGGAATGGCCATTTTCTAATGGTTCTACGGTAACGAGGTATGGTGATCGCATGTCCTTACGCCAAAAGGTCTATGCAGGCCACGCGGTGCGTCGCCTGCGGGAGAAGCTGGGTTTGAAGCAGACCGAGCTGGCTCAGAGGCTTGGCATATCGCCTTCCTATGTGAATCAGATCGAGAGCAACCAGCGCCCGCTCACGGCCGCCATTCTCATTGCTATTTCACGCGCCTTCGATGTCGATATCACCTCATTTGGCGCGGAGGATCTCGACCGGATCGTCGCGGATATGCGCGAGGTTGCAGCGGATCCCTTTTTCCGCGACCTCGAGCTCGGGCTTCAGGATGTGAAGGCGGTGGCGAACCTGTCGCCGGCCTTTGCCCGTGCCTTCCTGCGCATGCATGTGGCGATGCGGCGCTCCACCGAATGGCGCGCCTCGCTGGATGACATGCTGGCCTCGGGTGATGACCCCCGTGCCGACGAGAGCCGCCTCATTCCCTATGAGGAGGTGCGCGACTTCTTTCATTACATCGACAATTACGTCGATGCGCTGGACCGGGCGGCCGAGAGATGCGCGCTGGAACTGGGCATCATGGATGGTGCGGACCCGGTGACGGCCTTCTCCACCCATCTGCATCGCCGCCATGGGGTGACAGTGGAGGTGCATCCGGCTGATACGCCGCTCTCCCGTTTTGATCCACGCATGCATCGTCTCTCGCTGTCGGCAACGCTGTCTGCGCCCACGCGCGCCTTCCGCATGGCCGCCACCATCGCCCAGCTCGAGCATGCGCAACTGGTGGCCCATACAGTGGCGGGGGCGGGCTTTCGCAGCGAGATCGCGGCGGAAATCTGCAAGATCGCGCTCTATAACTATTTCGCCGGCGCAGCCCTGCTGCCCTATCGTCCGTTTCTGGAACTGGCGCGCCGGTTGCGGCATGACCTTGACCGCCTGACCCTGGAAACAGGGGCCAGCTTCGAGCAGGTGTGCCACCGCCTCTCCACCCTTCAGCGGCCGGGGGCGAAGGGCGTGCCCTTCTATTTCGCCAAGGTGGACAGGGCCGGAAACATCATCAAGCGCCACTCTGCCACGCGGTTCCAGTTCGCGCGCCATGGCGGGGCCTGTGCGGCGTGGAACGTGCATGAATCATTCGAGATGCCCGGCCGCACACTGGTGCAGGTGGGTGAAATGCCGGATGGCGTGCGCTATATCGGCTTTGCCCGCGCTGTCGCCGCCCCGCCATCCTCATGGGGGCAGCCCGTGCGTGCCTATGCCTATGGGCTAGGCTGCGAGGTCGCCTTTGAGCACGACATTGTCTATGCGGACGGAATCGACCTGAAGGCCGCCCCCGTGGCGAAGCTGGGCGTCTCCTGCCGCATTTGCCCCCGGCGCGATTGTCATTTGCGGGCTTTCCCGCCGCTGGATCGCGATATTCGCATTGATGAGAATGTGCGCGATATCGTGCCCTTCACCGTGGCGTGACGCAATTGCGCCACATGCGTGCTGGGTAAAAGTCCGTTCCCCGCATATGAAAAGCCACAAGTGCCGATTTACATGGATCGCGCAATCCTCCGGATCTGTCCCTGAGGTTGTTGGCGAGTTGTCTGGAGGATTCCCATGAAGATGCTGAAGATGGTCAGCGTCGTTGCTGGTCTTAGCCTGACCGGTGTGGGTGCGGCGCTGGCGGCGCCGGGTTATGTTACTGCCAATGTGAATTTGCGCACGGGGCCAGATACGGCCTTCCCCTCCATGGGCGTCATCCCCGATGGCGCGCAGGTGAACATCGAGGGCTGCCTGAACGATGAGTCATGGTGTGATGTAGACTGGCGCGGCAATCGCGGCTGGGTCTACAGCACCTATCTGCTCTTCTCCTATCAGGGGCAACAAGCGCTGGTGCCGGATCTGGGGTTGGCCGCCATTGGCATTCCCATCGTGGCTTTCGCGGCCTCGGATTACTGGGGCCGCTATTATGTTGGCCGGCCTTGGTATGCCGATCGCGCGCGCTGGTATGGCTACACGCCGCGCCCGCGTCCCGGCTGGGGTCGGCCACCGCCCGGTCCGCGGCCACCCGGCTGGTGGCAGCCCGGTTATCAGCCCGGCAGATATCCGCCGCCCGGCATGGGCCGGCCCGGTGGGCCTCCTCCTTATATGGGCGGGCCGGGTCGTCCGGGTCATGGCAACCCTCCGCCGTATATGGGTGGTCCGGGTCGTCCGGGTCATGGCAATCCGCCGCCGTATATGGGTGGTCCGGGTCGTCCGGGACAGGGTAATCCGCCGCCGCATATGGGTGGACCGGGTCGTCCGGGACAGGGTAATCCCCCGCCGCATATGGGCGGTCCGGGTCGTCCGGGACAGGGCAACCCTCCGCCGAACATGGGCGGTCCGGGTCGTCCGGGTCATGGCAATCCGCCGCCGTATATGGGTGGTCCGGGTCGTCCGGGACAGGGCAACCCTCCGCCGAACATGGGTGGGCCGGGTCGTCCGGGTCAGGGTAATCCACCGCCGAACATGGGCGGTCCGGGTCGTCCGGGACAGGGTAATCCGCCGCCGAATGCGGGCGGTCCCGGTCGTCCTGGTCAGGGCAAGCCACAGCCGAATGCGGGCGGCCCCGGCCGCCCTGGTCCGGGAGCCCCGCCTTATCCGGGCTATGGACAGCCGCAGCGCTGATATGCTGATGATGCAGTACAGGGGGCGGGATCACCCGTTCCCTGTGCTGCAGAAGCGGGAACCGTAGTCGGGTTTACGCTTGGAAATGCACTGTCGGGCTGATTTATCGAGCGCGTGAGCAAACCCACTTCATTACTCAAAGCAGGGCATTTTCATTCTGCTCAAAGTGGTGGGTGAATGCCCGCTCATTCTGTTTCATGGGCCGGAACATCATGCCAGCCCCCGTCACGAGTGCGGGTGCTGGGTTGCCCGAGGTATGACAGCAAATATCCAAAACACGTTTGCGGCCGCGCACTTTTGAGCACAAAGAGCCGAACCCTTTCCCACTATCCCGAACATGGCGAGGTCCACGGGTTTTATTCCGGAATTTCAGCCGGATGACCTAGGGTCTTTCTCTTGCCCTCACCGCATCGGGGTTGGAGAAAGCGCACAACTTCCATTTTCCGGTTTCAAGCGGGCGGGAAAATGCTTTATGGCCATGGCATGTCCAGCCTCCCGTCCCAGTCCGCGCCTGTCCAGCCGGCTCCGTCCCAGTCCGCGCCCTTGAAGCCGGTGCTGCGGTTCGCACCTTCGCCAACCGGCCTCATTCATGTGGGCAATGCCCGCACGGCCCTGCTGAATGCCCTTCTGGCCCGGCGCGGTGGCGGCACCTTCATTCTGCGCTTTGATGATACCGACAGCGCCCGCTCGCGCGCCGAATATGCCGAGGCGATTGTCGAGGATCTGACCTGGCTTGGCATTCAGCCGGATGCGACCTTCCGGCAATCGGAACGGCTCGCGCTTTATGAGGCGGCCGCAACTCGCCTGAAAGCCGCGGGTCTGCTGTATCCGGCCTATGAGACCGAGGAAGAGCTGGAGCGCAAGCGCGGCATCCAGCGTGCCCGGGGCCTGCCTCCGGTTTACGATCGCGCTGCGCTGAAGCTCTCCGACGAAGACCGTCAGAAGCTTGAGGCCGAAGGGCGGGTGCCGCACTGGCGCTTCCGGCTCGCCCACAAGGTGGTGAGCTGGGATGACGGCGTGCGCGGCCCGCAGCAGGTGGATACGAGCAACCTGTCCGACCCGGTGCTGGTGCGTGCCGATGGGTCTTTCCTCTACACGCTGCCCTCCGTGGTGGATGATCTCGACATGGGCATCACCGAGGTGGTGCGCGGCGAGGACCATGTGACCAACACGGCAGTGCAGATCGAGATTGCCGAGGCGCTGGGCGGGGTTGCGCCCCGCTTCTCGCATCACAATCTGCTCACGCTGCCGAATGGCGAGGGACTCTCGAAGCGGCTGGGCCACCTCTCTTTGCGCGCGCTGCGTGAAGAAGGGCAGGAGGCGCTGGCGGTGGCGGCGACTGCGGTTCTGGTGGGGACCTCGCAGGCGCTGCGTCCGGTTGATAGTCTGGACGAACTGGCAACGCTGGTGGATCTGTCTGCCATCTCCCGCGCGCCAGCGCGGTTTGATCCTGATGATGTGGTTGGCCTGACCGCCCGCACCCTGCACGGCTTGCCCTTCGCGGCCGTCTCCGGCCGTCTGGCTGCGCAGGGCATCGGCGGCGGTGCTGCTTTCTGGGCAGCGGTGCGTGGCAATCTCACCCGGTTTGATGATGCTGCCCAGTGGTGGACCATATGCGCCGCACCGGGCATGGGCTCTGTTTTGCCAGAGGATGCAGAATTCTGCACCACTGCGGCTGATGCTCTGCCACCGGAGCCGTGGGATGAAACCACCTATGGTGCATGGATCGCCGAAGTGAAGGCGCGCACTGGCCGCAAGGGCAAGGGGCTGTTTCATCCGCTGCGACTGGCGCTGACAGGGCGCGATGCCGGGCCAGAACTGGCGAACCTGCTGCCACTGATGGGACGTGTGCGTGTGGCTGGGCGTCTGCGTGGCGAGGTGGCTTGAGGGACTGGGCGGTGTCTTTGGGGTCTGTTGCGCTGTTCCAGATGGCGGGCTGAGCAGATCGCCTTGGATATTACGACATCGGGAGCATATGCCGGTTTTGCTCCGGGAGAGCCCCGTGATGTCTCCGGGCTGATACCTTGCCGCCCATTCTTCCTGCCTGGGAAATGCGGGGATGGGAGGGCGATGCCTCCATCCAGCCTTGAAACGGTCATGGCGACAGGCGAGGTGGGGCTCCATTGAGGAGACTCCCATGCGTCCTGCCGTTTCGGCCATGAGCCTGTGCCTGTTTTTGTCCAGCGTTCCAGCCATGGCCTGCCAGCAAACGGCGGGCCCTGCCTTCGAGCTGAAGGGCGACACGGTGCTGGACACACGCAGCGGCCTACTCTGGAAGCGCTGCGCCGTGGGTATGACATTCAACGACAAAACAGGGGGTTGTGATGGAGAGCCCGACGGCTTGACGCAGGAAACCGCAGCTGAGGCTGCCAAAAAGGCCGGGCCGGGTTGGCGCGTGCCGACAGGGCAAGAGCTCGAAACGCTGGTTCTGGATACCTGCACGGGCCCTAAAATCGACAGTGCGGTGTTTCCCAATGTCGAGGCCTCAGACTCTGGGGAAGGCGCGAAATTCTGGACCACGACCGAACTGCTGCCGGGGATGTTCTATTATTTCGAGTTCCTGGAGGGCTATGCGGATGCCCACAGCGCCGGATACGGTCTGTCTCTGTTTCTGGTGAAAAAGCCCTGATGTCTGGAACCGTGCGGGGGCTCTTATCCGGTTGGCTTTGAAAGAAGAGCTGGGGCGGACACGATTTAAGCCGTGAAAAGTGGTGCGAGCCGGGCTTCAGAATGAAGCATTTGCTTCATGTGTTGGCCTGCGAGGCCTTTTCAGAAAAACATGCACCACGCAGCAAAAAGCCGGGCGAAAGGCCCGGCTTTGCATGTGGATCTGGAATGCGTGCATCCACATCGCCCATATGAGCCCCGGTCGAAGCCGAGTGCCCAATGGGCCTCTATTCGTCGCCACCCAGAGCGGGCTGCTGCTGCGCATTGCGTGAACGGGGAAGAGGAATGATGCGCACCGGGCGCTGGCCGGGCTGCTCCGCCGCAGGGGCAAGCGGGGCGGCGGCGGTGGCATGCAGCGGTGCCTGTTCCTGTTCCGCATCCTTCGTCTTCTTGGGGTCGAACTTGGGCTGGGACATTTCCTTCGCCTGCTGTTCGGTCACCAGAATATCGCCCTTGCGCAGGGTGCTTTCATTTTCAATGCCGTCCAGCGCCTGCGCCCAGGACTGGCCCGGGGCGCGGCAGGAACAGTCCTGCACCACTTCCTTGCGATAACGCAGGGCATTGGCGAGTGACATATAAGACTCGCCATTCATGCTCACGGCCGAACGAATATCATCGCCCGCGAAGGTGAACAGCTGAGTATCCGCCGCCGGGCACAGGCGCTTGCACAGCTGGTCCTCAGCCATGAAACGGCTGGGATTGGAGCCGCGAGAGAGCGGGAAGAAGTAGCCGTCACAGGTGCGCACGCACACCGTGCGCGTATAGCTGGTGCGGGCGGGTTCGACGGCGGTGATATCGACATCCGGCGAGACATCTTCCGAACCACTCTCCACCGGCGAACCGAAGATGGCCTCAAGGAAGTTGCGCGGACGCTGCTGCTGGGGCTGGCGCTGGCCGCCCTGCCGCACAGCATTGGTATATTGCTGGCCACAATTCCCCTGAGCCAGCGCAAGGATGAGCGCACGGCGCTGGCCGGCTTCCTGCTGCCCACCCTGCTCAAGCCCGGCGATGGAGGAGCGCAGGCGCGAGATCTGATCGTCGATCTGGTCGCACTGCGGCGGACGCTGGGGGCCCTGGAAAATGAGGAATCCGCGCGGGGCATTGCAGCCCATGGAAGAGGCGCGGGAGGTGAGATTCTGAAGCTCCGCCCGCTGACGCGATGCTTGTGACTGGCGCGCGGCCCAGCTGCTTGAACCACGATCCAGTGCAGCCAGAGAGTCTTCAAGCTGGGCACAGTTCGCACCCTGCGCAAGCGCGGGCATCGAGAAAGCGGAAAGGCTGAGCACAATGACGGCGGGCAGGCCGATAGCCTTGGCCATGCCTGAACCGGACGCGAAACGCCGGGACACCGGTTCTTCGGAGGCGGTGATGCTGAGGCTCTGCGCCAACCTGCTGGTCCGCGCATTGGAAGTCAGTGCCTTGAAGGTGAGCCCTCTGACAAGGTCTCCGAAATGGAGGCCGAAGCGTCGCGTAAATCCCATCCTCAACCTTCTCGGGTCCATCTGAGCGGCTCATCCTGCCGAATGTGCTTCTATAGCTGCTTCGGGGGGGTAAATGGTGACCAAACTAAGGAAAGTGTAATGAGCTTTCCTCATGGGTCATGTGAAGTTAGTGCGGGGCAGAGCCTGCTGTTCAGCTCAGCCTTTGCCGCGGGTGCGGATGTTGAAGCTGTCGAAGGCGTATTCGCCAATCTGAAGCCACACAAGCTGTTCATTGCGGATGGCATTCATGGAATCAAGGCACGCCTTGAAGTCCGGGTTCGTGGCGGCCAGTTCCGTGTAGAGCGATTGGGAGGCCTTGTAAGCAGCCTCCATAATGGGAGCAGGGAAGGGGCGCAGTTCCACGCCCTGCTGCACCAGACGGCGCAAAGCGGGCGGGTTCACCGAATCGTAGCGCGACAGCATCCAGTTATTGGCGGCATCCGAGGCCAGACGCAGGATGGACTGGTAGGATTTGGGCAGGCTGGCCCACTGGTCTGTGTTCACCATCAGGTGCAGCAGCGCGCCACCTTCCCACCAGCCGGGGTAGTAGTAATATTTGGCCACCTGAACGAGGCCGAGCTTCTCATCATCATAGGGGCCGACAAACTCGGCGGCATCAATGGTGCCGCGTTCCAGCGCCGCATAGACATCGGTGGGCGGGATCTGCTGGGGAATAACGCCCAGACGTGAGAGAACCTGTCCGCCCAGCCCGGCGATGCGGAACTTCAGGCCCTTCAGGTCTTCCACCTTTTCCAGCGGCTTGCGGAAGAACCCGCCCATCTGGCAACCGGAATTGCCGGCTGGAATGGCGATGACCTTGTAGCGTTCCAGAATGCCGTTGATGAGCTGCTCGCCGCCACCAAACGACCACCACGACAATTGCTGGCGGGTATTGAAACCAAAGGGGATGCCGGTGCCAAAGCCCAGCGCAGGATTCTTGCCGACATAGAAATAGGTGGCGCTCTGCGCGCATTCCACCGCGCCGGAGGTCACGGCATCCATCGCCTGAAGGCCGGGGACGAGTTCGCCGGCAGGAAAGGTCTGGATCTGGAAGCGGCCATCGGTGGCATCGCTGACATAGCGGGCCAGCATCTGCGCCGCGCCATAGATGGAATCGAGCGAGCGCGGGAAGGATGAGGTCATGCGCCAGCGCACGTCCGGCTGGCTCTGCACCACGGCCGGTGCTGCGATGGCAGGGGAGGATGCGCTTGCGGCCCCGCTGGCCAGTGCTGCCGTGGTCGCGCCAAGGAAGGTCCGGCGTGCGATATCCATGGCCATGTTTCCTGTCTGGTGGCGCCACTGTTCCGGCGCAGGCTGCTTTTCCCGCGCAGGGGTGTCACGCTGTTGTGGTGGGGTCAATGCTTTCGTGTGATGAGCAGGATTTTATGGGGTGGCTTGTGACCTGCCGTCGTTGTTTTACCGCACGCAGAACATATGGATTTTCCCCTTGCCCCTTTTTTGCATCCGGTTGGAGAACCATATGCTGCAGGACCGGATGGAGGGATTCCCGAAGATGCGAGGCGTGACACAGATGCTGCGTGCCCATCTGCCCCAGAGTTTTGAGCGTCCTGCAGCCTGCCTTGCAGCGGGTATGGTGGCGCTGGCCTGCCTTGCCGCACCCGTGGGTGCGCAGGCCGCAGAGCCGGATGTGATCTTCAAGAAGTCCACCGTCTGGAAGTTCCTGACCCCGGACGACAAGTTGGTGGTTCACGGCATTGATGACCCCGTGGTGAACGGGGTGGCCTGCCACTACACCCTGCCGGAAAAGGGCGGGGTTTCCGGCATGTTCGGGGTGGCGGACGAGGTTTCGGACATCTCGCTCGCCTGCCGGCAGGTGGGACCGATTTCCATCAAGGAGAAGTTCGAGCAGGGCGATGTGGTGTTCCGCCAGAGCCGCTCGATCCTGTTCAAGAAGATGCAGATTGTGCGGGGCTGTGACACCAAGCGCAATGTGCTGGTGTATCTCGTCTATTCAGACAAGCTGGTTGACGGCAGCCCGAAAAACTCCACCTCCACCGTGCCGATCATGCCGTGGGGCGGGAATGGTGACGTGCCGCGCTGCGCCGATTTCCTGAAATAGAAAATGGATTGATGCCGGTGGGTGGGTGCCCAAAAACCGGCGCTCTGCGAGTCCGGGGAAAGCCTGAGGCCTCAGCGTGAACAGGTGATCGCGACCACTGCCGGGCAGGCCTCATCCGTCCGGCAGGCGGGGATGTTGGTGCCGGTCAGCCGGACTGTCGAAGAAGAACGATCCACCGGTCCATAATCCAGCACGCGCTCATAATCATGCGAGCGACACCAGGCGGCGGCAATCTGCGCCCCGCAGCTCGCCCCGGAGGTGAGGCACGTGTCCACCCCATAGCCGGTGGCGGAATCGAGCAGGAAAATGCGCGTATCGGCATGCGCCAGGCTGCTGAATGCACTGACGTTCAGAGCAAGGCCGAGGGCGAGTGCGGGAAACAGCTGGCGAAGACTGGGCGGGCGAAAACTGTGCATGGGCAGGATGAAACGCCTCGTGAAACGGCTGTCTGGTGAAGTCCATGCCGCATCGCATGAACAGGCAGCACGTGTGAGCAACCCTCAATCGTACCGATAATGGCCGGTACGTTCCCCCGTTTTCCGATAGTCCTGTGATGCGGATGGGTCAAGTGAATGACAGGTGATGATGGCCGCAGGCAGAAACATGGAGACATGCCAAAAAGCCTTGACGCAGAGGCGGCGGGGAACCATTGTCCCGGCCATGAACGGTCATGTTTCCATATGCGGCATTCCTATGCCGATTATTTGCGGTTAGCCCCAACGCTGGCCGTGGCCGTCCTTTGCTGCCCCTGACATTAAAGGATCTGGACGCCCGGCTGGTAGACCGGCGGGTGTGCGCGCGCTTTTGAAGGCGTGCCTTCGCCAGTTGCCGGTGAGTGCCCCCATGTGAAGGGCGCGCTCAAGAGCGCGGGTGCGGAGTGGAATAGCAAAGCACTCCCTTCACACGGGAGTGTCCGGGTGAGAGATTCGGCTGCATCGGCATCTGCCGCGTGGTTCGGGTGAGGCAAGAGGGCGCGCATGCGTCCAGAGCATTTTCGAGTGAAGTGAATGCCGGTTCACGTCAAGAAAATGTGACCACTTAATAAGGTTAGAGCGTTTCTCTGATTCAACGAAACAGAGAAACGCTCTAGAGGGAAGCGGGAGCGATCCATGGAGCTGCGGCTGCACAATACCCTGACGCGATCGAAGGACGCCTTGCGCCCGCTCGATCCCGCCAATGTGCGCATGTATGTCTGCGGGCCCACGGTCTATGACCATGCCCATATCGGCAATGCCCGCCCGGTCATCGTGTTCGATGTGCTGTTCCGGCTGCTGCGTCGCCTCTATGGGGCCGAACATGTCAAATATGTCCGCAACATCACGGACGTGGATGACAAGATCAACGCCCGCGCGGCGGAACGCGGCATCCAGATCCGCGACCTGACCGAAGAGACCTATCGCTGGTTCCGCGAGGATACAGCGGCGCTGAACTGCCTGCCGCCCACCGTCGAGCCCCGCGCCACCGAGCATATCGCCGAGATGCATGAGCTGATCGAGCGGTTGGTCGCGAGCGGCCATGCCTATGTGGCGGAGGAGCATGTGCTCTTCAACGTGCCCGCCATGCCGGATTATGGCGCGCTCTCTCGCCGCCCGCTCGATGACATGATCGCCGGCGCGCGCGTCGATGTGGCCCCCTACAAGCGCGATCCGATGGATTTCGTGCTGTGGAAGCCGTCATCTGAGGGCGTTCCCGGCTGGCCCTCGCCCTGCGGTATTGTCACGCCCGGCCGCCCCGGCTGGCATATCGAATGCTCGGCCATGAGCTGGAAGCATCTTGGTGAGACCTTCGATATTCATGGCGGTGGTATCGATCTGGTGTTCCCGCACCATGAGAACGAAATCGCCCAGTCCCGCTGCGCCTTTCATTCGGGCATGATGGCGCAGACATGGGTGCATAACGGCTTCCTGATGCTGGAAGGCGAGAAGATGTCGAAGTCTCTCGGCAACTTCGTCACCATCCGCGAACTGCTGGATGAATGGCCGGGTGAAGTACTGCGCCTCGCCATGCTCTCCACCCATTACCGCCAGCCCATCAACTGGACGCGGCAGGGGCTGGGCTTTGCCGCCCGCACGCTGGACAAATGGTATCGCGTGATCGGCGATGTTGAGGCCGAAACCGGTGAGGGTAATCCGTTCGAGCATGAGATCGCCGAGCGGCTGAGTGATGACCTCAACAGCCCCTCCGCCATCGCCCATCTGCACCATCTGGCCGATGTGGCGGAGCATGAGGAAAGCTCCACCGCTTTGCGTCGTCGTTTCAAGGGCGCGGCCAATCTGCTGGGCCTGCTGGGTGAGACGGAGAGCGCATGGCGGGCCCGGGCGCGGGAGGCGGTGTCGCTGGATGAGGCGGTGATTGCTGATCTGGTGGAGCAGCGTCTGGCCGCCCGCAAGGCGCGCGATTTCAAGCGCGCCGACCAGATCCGCGAGGAACTGGCCTCACAAGGCATCGTACTGATGGACAACAAGGACGGCACCACGAGCTGGGAGGTGGCGCGATGATACTCGCACCCAAGGCGAAGCGCATCGCCCTGCGCCCCTTTCTGCTAACCGATGCCGCCACTCTGGCCGCCCTGTTCCGCGCCTCTATCGAGGAACTGACCGGCGAGGATTATGAGCCGGACCAGCAGGATGCATGGGCCGCGGCAGCAGATGATGAAGAGGCTTTCGGCGCGAAGCTGGCAGGCCTGCTCACCCTCATCGCCATGCATGAGGGGCAGGTGACAGGCTTTGTCGCCGTGAAGGACAATGCCCATATCGAGATGCTCTATGTGCATCCACGCGCGGCAGGTGCAGGGGTGGGTGCGGCCCTGTGCGAGGCGGCGGAAACGCTGGCCCGCGCGCGCGGCACAACGGCGATGAATGTGGATGCGAGCGACACCGCGCTCGGCTTCTTCCAGCAGCGCGGTTATGTGTCCCAGCAGCGCAACTCGGTGTCGCGCGGAGATGTGTGGCTGGCCAATACCAGCATGCGCAAGGTGCTGGGTGAGGAAGCCCGTTTGCAGTGATGAACCCAAGGTGCACCACGGGTGGTTGGTGTTTTGAGCGTGTGCTTCTTCTGAAGGGCATGTGTGGCGATGCTGCCTAGCATTGCCAGAGTGGGTAAGAGGTTTTTCCGGCCAGCAGAGTATGGCGGGAAAGACTTCTGATGCGATCAAGATTTCGGCCCGGCTGCATTCTGGGTCTTTTAAAGCGAAGCGGATATGAGTTCGCGTGAAATCAATGCGGCTATTCAAGATGAGATGGTTTGCTTTTCCTATGAGGTGGAGATCTTCATAGAGTTTAGATGCCAGCGCCTATGAATAGAATGCGAATAAAAAATTGAAGCGTTTTCTTGTTTCATGAAACGGAGACGTGCTTCAAAGTATTCTTGAGTGAAGTGAATTCCGGTTTTTGTGAAGTCAGTACGACCACTCAATATGTTGGAACGGCTCCCTGGTTCAGTGAAACGGAGCGCCGCTTCAGAGATGAGACCTGCATCGCGGTAGCTGAATGCCAGGCGGGAAGGCAGTATCCATGGCCCTGAAAGAGCGTCTGTTTCTCTATGACACCACGCTGCGCGATGGCGCACAGACCAATGGTGTCGATTTCACACTGACTGACAAGGTCAAGGTCATCGCCCTGCTGGATCGTCTTGGCGTGGACTATGTGGAGGGCGGCTACCCCGGTGCCAACCCCACTGATACACAGCTTTTTGCTGACCCACCCGCAACCCGCGCGCGCCTCTCTGCCTTTGGCATGACCAAGCGGGCGGGCCGGTCTGCATCGAATGATCCGGGCGTTGCGGCACTGCTTGAGGCGAAGGCGGATGCCATCTGCTTTGTCGCCAAATCTTCCGCATGGCAGGTGAAGGTGGCGCTGGGCGCGACGCTTGAGGAAAACCTGGAGGGCATCCGCGAGAGCGTGAAGGCAGCTATCGCGGCGGGCCGCGAAGCGATGGTGGACTGCGAACACTTCTTCGACGGCTACAAGGAAGACCGCGATTTCGCCCTGGCCTGCGTGCAAGCCGCCCATGAGGCCGGCGCGCGCTGGGTGGTGCTGTGCGACACCAATGGCGGCACGCTGCCCCATGAGGTGGAGGAAATCGTTGCCGGGGTGACGCGGGTGGTACCGGGAGATTTTATCGGCATCCATGCCCACAATGACACCGAGCAGGCCGTGGCGAACTCTCTGGCGGCGGTGCGTGCCGGCGCAAGGCAGATTCAGGGCACGCTGAACGGGCTGGGCGAGCGCTGCGGCAATGCGAATTTATGCTCCATCATCCCCACACTGCTGCTGAAGCAGGATTTTGCGGCGCGGTTCGATATCGGCGTTTCAAAAACTGCGCTGGCGGACATCTCGCATGTCTCGCGCGCGCTGGATGACATGTTGAACCGAGCGCCGAACCGCCATGCGCCCTATGTGGGCGAGAGCGCGTTCGTGACCAAGGCGGGCATCCATGCCTCGGCCATTTTGAAAGACCCTTCCACTTATGAGCATGTGCCGCCGGAAGCGGTGGGCAATGCGCGCAAGCTGCTGGTGTCCGATCAGGCCGGAAAATCCAACGTGCTGGCGGAGCTGGAGCGTCTCGGTATCACCGTGGCGAAGGATGATCCGCGCCTTGGTCGCCTGCTGGAAGATGTGAAGCAGCGCGAGGCGCAGGGCTACAGCTATGAGACGGCCGATGCCTCCTTCGCCCTGCTGGCGCGCCGGGCGTTGGGGTCCGTGCCGGCCTTCTTCCATGTGGAGCGCTTCAGCGTGAATGTGGAGCGCCGCTACAACGCCAAGGGCGAGCAGACCACCGTGGCGGAAGCTGTGGTGAAGGTGGAGGTGGATGGCGAGGTGCTGATCTCCGCCGCCGAGGGCAATGGCCCGGTGAATGCGCTGGACGTGGCGCTGCGTAAGGATCTGGGCAAATACCAGCCCCTAATCGCCGGCCTGCGGCTGACGGATTATCGTGTGCGCGTGCTGAATGGCGGCACGGAGGCGGTGACGCGGGTGCTGATAGAGAGCACGGATGAAAGCGGCGCGCGCTGGGGCACGGTGGGCGTTTCCACCAATGTGATAGATGCCTCCTTCGAGGCGCTGATCGACTCCATCACCTGGAAGCTGTTGCAAGAAGGTGCGGGGGCCTGAGAGGCCGTTGAAGCGACAGCAGTTTAGCTGTGCGCACATGAAGTCTATGTTCAACCCGCCGTCTGACAACGGCGGGTTGTTTCAATCTGGAATGCTGGAGACAGCATTTAATTGCTGCGGCAGCGACCGGTCTTGGTTGTTTCCTTGTCGCCATCATCATAGGCGATGCCAATTCTCTCGCCGGCAAGCGATGTAATCGTGCCCGCATACCAGGAGCCCTGGTTCTTGTAGTTGCACTCGACCTTCTTGCCGATAGCCCAGTCATACGGTCGGACATTGCTATTCGATACGGTTTCCCTCTCGCCATCATCGTAGCGGATGGTGACCTTGCCATCGCCCACCTTCTCAAGGATGCCCGGGAACCAGTAGCCGGCATTCTTGTAATTGCCGAGAACCCAGTCGCCTGCGGTTTGCGCATGGGCTGCGCCGGCACACAGGCTCATCATTGCAGTGGCGATCAAAGCAGATCTAAATTTAAGCAAGATATGTCCCTCAGATAATCCTGATTTAACTGATTAATAGTTGATATTTCAGCTTGGATGAGGGGTCTATATTTATATTCGAGCCATCATCACATGCTGTTATGGCCCTGTTCAAAGGGGCCGTAAAAGCATCTCGGCCGGCCTGCGGATGCCGGCTGGAACATGGATTGCAGCCGTACGGCGCATGTGGTCCGGACTTTACAGTCCGGACGGAAATGGCCCTGCGCAGCGTCACGCATTCCAGAAGGCGTTGAGTTCCTTCACATCTGCCAACGCCCGCTCATGGCCGTTTTCAAGGCAGGGCATGATCCATTTCGGATCCATGATGCTGTCGACATAGGTGACGCCCGGCAGCAGGCCGACAACCTTGAGGATTGTCTGTGTGCCTTGGCTTTCCAGTGTCTTGACCTCCTGCTGGAGGGTGTTGGGCAGGCCGGAGGTGCGAAGCCCCACTTTCACCGCCTCTTCACCACCATCAGACAGGGAGATGATGAGGGCCTTTTTCACGCCGGCCACGACATCGCTGTGGGTGCTGGTCTGGCAGATGCCGCCATCCATGCACAGGCGGTTATCCAGCCATGTGGGGCCCATGGAGCCGGGCAGGGAGGAACTGGCAGCACAGGCGTGGCTGATGGGAATGCCGGAACTCTGCGACACCACGAGGCGCTGGCCCGTGTAACAATCATTCGCGGTGGTATGGAGATTGGGCGAGGGCCAGCCCGTTTCGCCGAGGAGTTCCTGCACATGGGCGAAATAGTCTGCCGGACCTGCGGGGTTGCGTGCGGCCATGGCGGCGCGGCCGATGCTCTGGATCACCTCTGGCGTGGCATCCGTGGCGCTGTCTGCGATGGAGCGGGCGCGCAACTGGCTGGGGTTGGGCGGAATGGCCGGGATGAGCTTGGCGAAAAGTGCCGGATCCTTGCCCAGAACTTCCAGTTCCGCCGCAAATTTTTCCAGACGCCCGCCCAGTAGAACCGCGCCGATAAGGGAGCCAGCAGACGTGCCCACCGCGATGTCAGCATTGGCGATATCTATGCCATTTGCCTTCAGGGTGCGGAAATAGCCGGCCATCCATGACGCGAGATAGATGCCGCCGCCACCCAGAACCAGCCCGCGCGTCTTGCCGGTGCCGGGGGGCGGTGAATAGGGAATGGGATGGGCGAGGCCATCATTCCAGGACGTCTGTGCAGAGGTGGCAGGGGGCGCTGGTGCGCGCGGGGGCGGCGCAGATGCCCCCTGCGCAAAGGCGGGTGTGCCGGCGAACAGTGTGGTGGTGCCGATGCTCGCGCCGGCGACCAGAAAATCTCTTCTCTTCAGCATGGGCGTCACCCTGATGGGCCAGATATCCGGATGGTTCTGGCATCTCGCACGATATGGCCGAAGGTTAGCATTCCCTCGGGCCATGACATTACAGAAATGCCTGACCGTGACGCCGGGTCTGTTTTTCCACCTGAAATGGCACATCTACATGCGATTTCAGTGCCGCCTCTGTCATGGATGAGCGCAACCGGAGTGGTCGCGATCAGGGATCTGATTTCAAAGCACCGTGCCTCAGGGTGTCTGATCATCGGCTGGCGTGAAGAGGGGCAGGCCCTTCTCAGCCAAAATGCCGTTTTGCATCAATGGTGAGGCCGACACCCACCGAGCCGAAAGTATCGCCTTCAACCACGCGCGCATCACCAACAGCCTGAATGATAGCCCCGCGCACATGAGCAAGACGCGTGGAGCCGCCGGTCAGGAACAGGGCATCCACATCGGAGTGCTTCAGGCCTGCCTGTTTCAAAAGGCTGTCTATGCGCGCGGCGATGCGCACGGCGAGCAGGCTGGTGACTTCCGCCAGTTCCGGCTGGCTGAGACTGAGGGCGAAGTTGCTCTCCATCCATCCCAGCGGGATATGGGTGCCGGGCTCGGCCGCCAGCGCGATCTTGGCGGCTTCAACCGCACCTGCAAGGGCGTGCCCGCGCCGCTCCTCGATGACCTGCATCAGCCGGTCCAGCCGCTCTGGTGCGCAGGCCTCGCGGCGCACCTCACGAATCTCGCGCAGCACCTTGGGTTCATAGAGCCGGTTGATGGAGTGCCAGCTCGCCAGATCATGAAAATAGCTGGACGGCACATCCAGTCCCTGCCGCTTCATCGGCGTGCCATAGCCCAGTAAAGGCATGAGAGTGGCGAGACTCAGCACGCGATCGAAGTCCGTACCGCCGATGCGCACGCCGTCATTGGCGAGAATATCGCTGGAACGATCCGCGACATGGCGACGCGCTGGGCTAATGCGGACGATAGAAAAGTCCGATGTACCACCACCAATATCTGCGATGAGTGCGATCTCCTCATGGGAAATCTGCTGCTCATAATCGAGCGCGGCGGCGATGGGTTCATACTGGAAGAGAATGTCACGGAAGCCGATGGAATGGGCGATGGCGCGCAGGGCATCTTCGGCCGCACGATCGCCCTCCGGGTCGCCATCCACGAAATGCACCGGGCGGCCATGCACCACGGCGCTGATCTCGCCGCCAGCCTGTGCCTCGGCACGGGATTTGACCTCGGAAATGAAGCGGGCGATGACCTCACGGAAGGAGGCGCGCTCCCGGCCAATGCGGGTGGCTTCATCCAGAAGCGCACTGCCAAGCACGGATTTGAGAGCCCGCATGAGGCGGCCTTCAACGCCTTCCACATAGGCTGAGATGGCGGCGCGTCCGATGCGGCTGGTGCCATCCGCGCCGAAGAAAATGGCGCTGGGCACGGTTTCATGCAGCCCCTCAAGAGAGCAAAGGCTTGGACCATCGGGATGGTTGAGCCCAAGGGTCGTGTTCGATGTGCCGAAATCCAGCCCGCAAGCGATCATGCCATCCTCCAAAACCGGGCTTTTTGACGGTCTTGCACTTGAGTTTCAAGGGGGGCATGTGTGGGGCAGTCATGCCGTACACGCAGAGGCGTGTGGAATCAGGCATATTGACCGGTGACAGACACATGCCTGTTTCACAATGGGAGGATGAAACTGTCAGCCTCATCCGTTTCGTGGGCCGTTTAAAATAGGGTGTGCCGGGTGACTTATGGATGACATCGCGACACATCTGGAACGCTTGCGCGAGACGACGCCTGTGCTCATCGCCGCTTATGATGGCGAGGACCGCTTGCGCTATGCCAATCATGCATTTCGCACAGCATATGGTGTGGAAAAGGATGAGGCGCCGACCTGGTCAGAACTGATGCGGCACTGTTTCCAGTTCAAGACAGGTCCCATCATCCCGACGCGTGATTTCGAGGGATGGCTGACGACAGCCCGTTCGCGCCGGGGCAAGATGCCGGTGCGTTACACCGAGCTCAAACTCCACGATGGGCGCTGGATTCTCCTCACCGAAAGCACCTGTGCCGATGGCTGGTTGCTCTGCATCTCCTCCGATATCACCGCCGTGCGGGCCGATGCGCGAACGGTGCGGGTAGCGCGTGATCAGGCGATTCAGGATTCGCACACGGATGACCTGACCGGTGTCGCGAACCGGCGTTTTGTGACCGCGCGCATAGATGACATGCTGGCCCGCAAGGGGCTGGAACTGGGCGCGGGCACCACCGGGTGCGTCTGCGTGCTCGATCTCGATAACTTCAAATATATCAATGATCGCTATGGCCATCAGGCGGGTGA
The DNA here is from genome assembly GCA_034676685.1 of Xanthobacter sp. Lineage (GTDB taxonomy): Bacteria > Pseudomonadota > Alphaproteobacteria > Rhizobiales > Xanthobacteraceae > Xanthobacter. The sequence continues at coordinate 202,675 of JAUCBT010000009.1, forward strand.
TCTGATCTTGCGGGACTTTGCAGGACGCATCAATGCACAGGTGCGCCGCTCCGACTGTTTCGGCAGGGTGGGGGGCGAGGAGTTTGTGCTGGTTTTGCCGGATACCGCGCTTGAAGATGCCATGCGGATTGTGAACCGGATGCTGGCAATGGTGCGCACATCGCGCCCATTGGCAGAGCGCGGAGACTTTAGCTACAGCTTCTCCGCCGGCGTGGCGGCTGTGCGGCCGGGCGATACCTTCAGCACCATATATGGGCGGGCGGACAAGGCGCTCTACAGCGCAAAGATGGCCGGGCGAAACCAGGCGCAGGCGGAAGAGCTGGATGAGGTCGCTTCCGTATCTTAGGATAATTTTCCTTTTAGGATTTTTGTCCTTGACAGCGGTGCGCTGTCCGGGTAGGGTTTCGGCATGTTCCAGAGTTGCGACCGCAGCGGTGCCGCGCGGGGCGGGTTCTGGCCTTCCTTTCATTGACAATGCGCCGGCCCCGCAGATGTGGGGTTGAGGACATGTGTCTTCGTGCTTCCCGGCGCTGAGCTGGCTGGCGATCCATTCTGTCTGGGTCAGCGCCTTGCCACATGCCTGCTGCCGGAATGCATTCAGCTTTGGACATGCCATGCCGGAAACAGAGTCGCCCTCGCAGGTCGCCTTGAAGACGACGCCTGAGACGGCGCGTCTTGCGCGCCAGCTCTATACGGAGGGGATGCCCTTGCGGCAGATTTCCTGAGCGAGGAGGAAAAACGCGCTGCAGTGGGATATGGCGCGTGAGTTTGCCCCGCGCTTGCGCACCTCTTGTTCCAAGTCTCCACAATCGCAGGTGAAAGAGCTTGGCCATACATAGGCTGGTGCGCCTCTGCATGACGCTCTTCTTCAGACATGGAGGTGCATATGGAGCCGCTCATCCGCGCTTTTGCGGAGCGCGGAGATCTTGCCCATCTGGCGCTGCTGTTATGGGCGCTGCTGGCTTCTGCCGCATGCTGGCGGATTCTGGCCGCATTGGCTCAGGCAACGGCGCGGCTGGATGATTTCATCCGGGAACTGGCGCGGTTCAATGCCCATTTTGAGGATGACAGGTGAGGTTTCTGGCCATCATATTTCTACTGAAGCGGGGTTTAGAGCTCGTTTGGAGGTTGGTTTGGATGGGGCCTTGCGCCGTCTTGCCCCGTCTTGAGGCCGGATTTCCGCGCGGGGTGGTGAAGGCCCTGAAAACTGGGTGGCCTGTTCAGTTGCAGATGACCGGGACATGCCCGGCCATGATGATGAAGAGCGTGTCGTCGACATTTGAGAGCGACTGCGTGGGACTATCCAAACTGGCTCTCAGGCTCACGGCCGCCTGCATTCCGGGATTATTTCCCAGACTTTGGCGCGTTATCTGCGCGGAATAATTTCCATTCTTCAACAACGCGTCCATCTGGCAGGTGGCAATAGCCAACTTCCCCAGCTTCTTCTTTCCGGATCTCCAGCTTTCCGCCAATCTTGATGCAGTAGACAGAGGCCGGATTGGCCATCTGCACAGGTGGATCCTTTGGAGCATCCGCCGCTGCATGAGCAGTTGCGGGCAAGAATGCCGTGCTGAGGAGAAGTAGAACCGGGAGGGTACGTGCCATGGCGGGTGATGCCTTGTTGTGATGCACGACAGTTCATCCGGTTTTTGGGGCCTTCCTGTGGCGAAGTCTTCTGGAGCGAAGTGCTCCATTCCCGTTTTTCACCATTCGGAGAGTTTATATGCGTGCTCCTTTTCAAAAGGCGGCGGCGCCGCGTATTCGTGCGCTGGGTGGCGCATCTTTGCGTAGCCGGGCCGGTGGCGGCGCAGGGCGCGGTGGTGCGGTGAAATCCGGTGTGGTTTCATCTTCTGCTGCGGGCCATGTCTTTCGTGAATTTGTGGCCACACTGGAACGGCTGGACAAGGCCCGTCGTCGCAAGACTGGCTCCGGCAGTACTTCCGGCGCGTCAGGCGCGGAGGGCTGAGGCATGACGGAACATGCAGATGCCTGCGGCTTCACCGTGGAAGGCTATGCCTGCCTCTTTAATGTCGCCGATTTGGGCCGGGATATGGTTCTGCCGGGTGCATTTGCACGGAGCCTGATGCCATTGGGCGCGGGTGGTGTGCGGATGCTGTACCAGCATGATCCGGCCGAGCCCATTGGGGTGTGGACCCATGTGATGGAGGATGCGCGCGGGCTTTATGTGCGCGGACGTCTTTCTCCGCGTGTTGCCCGCGCCCGTGAATGTGCGGCGCTGGTGGAGGAGGGGGCGCTTGATGGCCTCTCCATCGGCTTCAAGGCCGTGGAAGCCCATACAGACCCCCGCAGCCGCGTGCGGCGTCTCTCGCGCATTGATCTGTGGGAAGTCTCGATCGTGACCTTTCCCATGCAGCCGGGCGCGCGGATTGCCGGGCCTGCTTTGGTGGAGGGCATCGCTCCCCGAAACTCGCCGAGTGTGCCACCAACTTTGGCGCTTGCCACTGCCGTGGGACGGCTGCGCGCCAGCCTGAGCGGTATCTGACCTTCTCTTTCAGTTTGCCGAAAGAGCGCACGGAAGATGTGCGCCCTGATCTGTTCTGTCTTTTTCTCCCAAAGGAAGATCTCATGCCGAACAACATCTGCGCCCCCGAGACGAAGGTGGCCATGGTGACGCCGAATAATGCGCAGTCGCAGGCCGCGATGGCGGATTTTCTTTCCGCTTTCGAGGCCTATAAGGAGGCCAATGATACCCGTCTGGCTGAAATGGAGCGGCGCGGGGCTGATGTGCTGACCCTGGACAAGCTGGCGCGCATGGATATGGCGCTGGATGCCCAGCAGGCGCGGCTGGATGCGCTGGCCACAAAGGCGCGTCGACCTGCGCTTGATAGCCAGCGCGGTGCGCCGGAGCGGTCTGTGGCCGGAGGCGAGCATGGCGCGGCTTTTGACAGCTATGTGCGCCATGGTGAGGCGGGTGGTTTCAAATCTCTGGAAGGCAAGGCGCTTTCCGCTGGTTCTGGTAGTACAGATGGCGGTTTTCTGGTGCCGCAGGAAACGGAGAGCGAGATTGGCCGCCGGCTGACAGCGCTTTCTCCGATCCGTGCACTGGCAACTGTGCGCACGATCGGCGCTGGCACATTGCGCAAGCCATTCATGACCTCTGGCCCTGTCGCCGGCTGGGCGGCGGAAACAGCGGCGCGTGCGCAGACTGACAGCCCTGTGCTGGCAGAACTGACTTTTCCGGCCATGGAGCTTTATGCCCAGCCTGCCGCCACCCAGGCCCTGCTGGATGATGCGCAGGTGAATGTGGAGGAGTGGCTGGCGGAAGAGGTGGACACCGCCTTTGCCGCGCAGGAAGGGGCGGCATTCGTGAATGGTGATGGTGTGGCGCGGCCACGCGGTTTCCTGTCCTATGACACGGTCGCGGAAAGCGCATGGGTCTGGGGCAAGGTGGGCCATGTGGCGAGCAAGGCCGATGGTGCGCTTTTGCGGCCACTGATCCCGGTGATGGGCTGCTGGATCTGGTCTATGCCCTGAAGGGCGGCTACCGCCAAAATGCCAGCTTCCTGATGAACCGTCGCACTCAGGCCGCCGTGCGCAAGCTGAAGGATGAGAACGGCAATTATCTCTGGGCACCGCCCGTGGCTGCTGGACAGCCCGCCAGCCTGATGGGTTTTGCGCTGGTGGAGAGCGAGGACATGCCGAACATGGCGAAGGATGCCTGCGCCATCGCTTTTGGTGATTTCCGGCGCTTCTATCTGGTGGTGGACCGCGCCGGTGTGCGGGTTCTGCGCGATCCCTTCTCCGCCAAGCCTTATGTGCTGTTTTACACCACCAAGCGCGTGGGTGGCGGGGTGCAGGATTTTGATGCCGTGAAGCTGATGAAGTTCAGCGCGGCCTGAAGGTGTGGGCGGCGGCGGTGGTGCTGCCGCCGCTCTTTTTCATGCAGTCCCAATGTTCTGGAGAAGAACAGTCGTGAGTGGTGCGTGGCTGGTGCTGTACGTATCGGCCTTCGTTCCACCGGAAAATGCTTTAGACTGCACGACATGCACATAGCGGGCGGAAGAATGGCAGAACCCATGGACATGAATGGCGATATGCTGCGCGCACAAAAAATTGCCATTCTGTATCAGGCGCTTCCGCCTCCTGTGATTGACGGATTGCGCAAGGATGCCAAGCCCGGCGGCTATTCCGATGGCGGGGCGGATATCGGCTTCAATCTGCGGGTATCGGGACTTGATGTGGTGACACCGCAGGCTGAGCCAGACCCGAATGTGCCGTTGGATTGGGTTTTTCCCGATACGCGGGAGGGCATCGAGGCGGCGCGCAGCAAGGGTGCGACCCTGCTGTGGGCCAATACGGTTCTGTTTTGCGGACATCCGCTGGAACAGGTGCTGGATCAGTTTTGGATCGTCGGCCAGTTGCCGGCGGCGATGCAGGCCGGGGATGACAAGTTCGCGACAAATACCATGCTGCGGGCGCATGGCCTGCCGGTTGCGGCTTCCCTGCGCGCCGCGCCGGAGGAGAGGCCCGGTGTGTGGGCGATTTCCGCGCTGGATGAGGCAACGCTGGCTCTAGAAGGGCTGGTGTTTCCAATGGTTGTGAAGCCAGTCCGCGGGCGGGGGAGCCAGGGCGTGAGCCGGGTGGAAAACCATGCCGCTTTCATGGCTGCAACGCAGGCGCTGATTTCTTCCGGCCGGTTCGGTGCCGATGTGATCGTTGAGCAGTTTCTGCCGGGGGATGAACTCACATTCAGTATTCTGCCGGGTGGGGCGGGTGAGCCGCCATTGGCGTTGCCTCCGGTGCTGCGGTTCAATCATCATGACGGGATCGCGCCCTATAACGGGCTGGTGGCGGTGACACAGAATAGCCGCGCGCTGACGCCGGCCGAGCAGGACGCGCATGCGGTGCAGGCCATTATGCGGGCCTGCACGGACGCGGCGACCCTTGTGGAGTCGCGGGCGCTGAGCCGCATAGACTGCCGTGCCGATGCGGATGGGGTTTTCCGCATTTTTGACCTGAATATGAAGCCGAACCTGACCGGAGCCGGACGACCGGGGCGGGAGGATCAGGACAGCCTCACCGCCATCGCCGCTCGTGCCTATGGCTGGAGCTATGCTGAGTTGCTGGTGAACATGGCACAGCGGGCCTGGAAAGAGCCGGTTGCAGCAGGCCGCTGAAGTGGTTTTGCAGACAGGCGGTTGCCGCGCGGGTGGAGCATCATTGCACGTGCGAGTTTTCGCAGGGATGCCGTACTTCGCGCATATAGTCCATATATATCAGATATATGGATGCTCATTATTCAATGTAGCGGTACACTCTAGTTCGGCATGACGATGCATGCGCCGCCTGATTTTCGCAGCCGGTTGCACAGGGCATTTGCTTCCCCTCGGGTTTGGGCGGGCAAGCGCACACGATAGAACACCCGTTGACCACGTCCACCCATGCGGGTGGCGACGATGACGGGTGTCAGGTCTCCGAACACCGCGCTATGGCGCTCCGCCACGCGGCGATAGGAGGTCAGCGCCGTGCTGCGCGAGAAATTGCCGGAAATCTGCACGCCCCATGGGGCGAAGAGCGGGTTCACCTCACCGTCCGGTGCTGGCATGCCCTTGCGCAGGCTGGCAAGGGTGGCAAGGCACGGTTCTGCAGGGAAGAGGGCAGCGCCGCTTGGGTCTTCCGCAGGGGCTGTCAGAGGGACGCTGGATGTGGTTGGGGTTGCCGGCTTTACATCCGCGGAACTGGATATTGGGTTGGGTGACAGCGGGAGGGCTGCCTGTTCCCCGGTGTTGTCTGCTGATTTGCCAATATCTTCCGGGGTGGCGAGGGTGACAAGCTCTCTGCGTTTCAGCGCGGCCCATTGTTCTGCGCTGCGGCCGGTGATGAAACGCACATAGTCTCGCGTTTCAAGCGGCAGGCCTCCACCGGCCAGAAAACGGTTTACCCGGCCCGGTCCGGCATTATAGGCCGCTGCCGCGAGACCCAGATTGCCGAATTGCTTGAGATGGTCTGCGAGCAGACTGGCGGAGGCCGGGATGGCGCTTGCCGGATCAAACGGATTATCCAGCCCACGGGCACGGGCGGTGGCAGGCATGAACTGGGCAATGCCCTGTGCACCCGCATGGCTGACCACGTGAGGACGAAAAGAACTCTCACGCCAGATGAGGCGCGTGAAAAAGGCGGTGGGCAGACCTTCCTTGGCCGATGCCTCATCAATAAGACGGCAGATGGCGTGGTCGAAACTCTCGTCCTTTGGCGCAGCTTGTGCTGCTGCTGGAACGGAGATGCTAACCCCTGCGCCAAGGATGGCGAGGGCGAGAATGGCCCGGCGCGCTAATCTGAAGAAGATGGGCGTGCCGTTGGCCATGATCATTCTCCCAATGAACTGCCGAGATTGTTTGCGGCCTGGGCGATCCAGTCCCTGTGCAGCGACACGAGGGTAACGCCGGTGACCCCGCCGCAGCCGCGCTTTCCGCCTGCTGCCGTGACCCAGCTGGTGACGCCGGCAACTGCGCCATTGCGGAAGGATGGCCCGCCGGAATCGCCGGTACAGGCCCCGGCTCCACTGCCCTGTGACAGGCGCACCATGATGCCGCCGGTGGTGCCGATGGAGGGCAACGAAACCATGCGCAGCTTGCCGGCAGTGTTTTCCGCTCCATCCTGGGTCATGCCATAGCCGGCCAGTTGAAGGGAGGCACCTTTCGGGGGAATGCCATCACTGGCGATGCGGGCCGGGCGGAAGCGGGCGGGCAGGGGCTCTGCCAGCTTGATGAGGGCGAGGTCTGGCGTGGGCTTGCGGCTGCGGAACTGGCTGGAATCAAAGCGTGGATGAAGGGCGATGCGGGCAGCCGGAAGAAGGCGCGGCGTGCTTTCATCCACCAGCGCCACCGCGTAGTCCGCTTGTGGGGCCACGCAATGGGCAGCGGTGAGCACAAGATCTGGCGCAAGCACAGTGCCGGTGCAGGACGCGCCGCGCGTGGACACGATGAGGACGCTGTGCGCGGCGACTTCAGCCGAAGCAGGCCCACCCCCGACAATGGCCTGTGCGGGGCTGACAAGAGCAAGGCCGCTGGCAAAGGCCAGCAGGGCGGAACCGAGGGTGCGAACGCGGATCATGCACATGGTTGTGCCGCTGCCCTGTGCGCGCGTCAATCCGGAGTTTTGAAGGCCGCATGGTTGTCCCATCCAGATGACGACCTGATGGCATGTGACCGGGGCGGGTGGCGCTGACGGACATGGTGCATGGCGTTCGGTGAGCCGCCCGTGAGCGGCATATTTTTCTCATATGGAGCCCACTATGGCTGAACTGATTGCCGGCCCTCTGGCTGAGCCGCTGACGCGTGTCGATGCGAAGGAGTTCCTGCGCATCGACCATGACGATGAAGATGCGCTGCTGGATGCGCTCATCATTGCGGCCCGCCGCTGGGTGGAGGCCCATACGGGGCGGGTGCGGATGACGCAGACCTGGTGTTTCACCCGTGATGACTGGCCGTTGGGCGGGATTATTCCCTGCCCGGTGGCGCCCGTGCGGTCTGTTGTCGAGGCGAAGGCGAGCCGGGGCGATGGGACGGATATTGTGCTGTTGGAAGGTGTGCTGCGTGCAAGCAGGGGCGGCGGGGGGCTATTGCTGGTTGATCTGGCGCGTGCACCACAGCCATGCGGGAGGGAGGCAATTTCCATCACCGTTGAAGCCGGATATGGGGCGCAGGCTGCAGATGTGCCGGCGGATCTGGTGCAGGCGATACGTCTGCTGGTGGTGCATTTCTATGAGCAGCGCGATGGGGTGGGTGAGGCCCGCCGCCTGCCGGAAACCGTGATGGAACTGATCGCTCCCTACCGGCTGGTGCGTTTGTGAGTGCGCAGGTCATTCGGCTCGGCACACTGCGCCAGCGCCTGAAACACCAGACCTTCGTGGATGTGCCGGATGGAGCGGGTGGCGTGGCGCGGCACTTCGTTCTGGTGGACCGCATATGGGGGCGGGTGGAGGCGGCATCTACCGAGTTTGGCATCGCCGAAGAACGGGCGCGGGCTGGACATGTGATGCGCATTACCGTGCGCGGGCCTACCGCCATTGCACCCGGAGACAGGCTGCTTCTGGGCAGCCGGGTTTTCCACGTGGAAGCGGTGAGCAATGCCGATAGTTGGGGGCGCTTTGCGCGCTGTCGATGCCGGGAGGAGCAGCCATGAGAGTGAATATTTCCGAGCGCGGACTGGCCGGGTTGGCCCGCAGGCTGGCCGTAAACACGCTGGAGCCTGCTGTGGTGAGCGTGGCCCGGAATGGCGCGCGGGCACTGGCGCAGGATATTGCGGAAGCCACCGGTGAGATGCCGCACGTGGAAGGGCCGGATCAGCGTCCGCTCGTGCGGGTGGTGGATGAGGCGGTACTGGCGCGTCTGCGCGGGGGGCCAGATGTTGAGGGAGACACGGTGCTGGACCGCATTCGCCTCGACTTCCAGAAGCGCAAACGGGGGAGCCGCGCATGAGTGTGCCATTGAGCAGCCCGGCCCTGAGCTTGCGTGCGGCGATCCATACCGCATTGGCAGAGGATATGCCGCTACTGGGGTTGCTGGGCGGGCCACGCATCTTCGATGTGCCGCCCAAGGATGCGGCGTTTCCATATGTCGCCTTGGGTGAGGCGCTGGTGAGTGATTGGTCTACGGGCACCGAGGCGGGGACTGAGCATGCACTGACATTGCATGTTTTCTCGCGCAGCGGCGGGCGTGTGGAGGCTTTCTTGCTGGCGGCCGGTGTGCAGCACGCACTGCATGATGTGCCCCTCATGTTGAAGGGGCACCACCTTGCCAATCTGCGGGCTACAACGGCTGAGGTGGTGCGCGAGAAGGATGGCCGCACTTTTCACGCGCTTGTGCGGTTTCGAGCCGTGACCGAACCGGTGTGATGCGGGAGGATAAGAAACCGCCGGGACCATATGGGCTGGGAACCGGCCGTCCGCCTGTTCACCTTATCAGAAATGGAGATTTTCATGAGTGCGCAGAAGGGCAAGGACCTGCTGCTGAAGATGGATTCTGGCGCGGGCATGGTGACCGTTGCAGGGCTGCGTTCGCGTACCCTCTCTTTCAATGCGCAGAGCGTGGATGTGACCCATGCTGAATCTGCCGGGCGCTGGCGCGAATTGCTGGATGGCGCAGGAGTGCGGCGGGCCGCAATTTCCGGCTCTGGCGTTTTTAAGGATGCGCAATCCGATGCGCTGGTACGGCAGGCGTTTTTCGCCGGGGCGTTGGTGCAAAGCCAGGTGGTGATCCCCGATTTCGGCACGGTGACAGGGCCGTTCCAGATCTCTGCACTGGAGATTGCCGGCGAGCATGACCGGGAGGTGACCTTCGAACTGACGCTGGAAAGCGGCGGTGAACTGGTTTTCGCGGCGCTGGTGTGAGGGGAAGAGCATGGCGAATGCAAGACGGGGTGAAATCTGCGCCGTTCTGGATGGCCGACCGCGCACGCTTGTGCTGACCCTTGGGGCTTTGGCGGAACTGGAGCAGGCTTTCGCCGCCGCAGACCTGATGGCGCTGGCTGAGCGTTTTGAAAGCGGCCGGCTTTCGGCGCGGGATGCGGCGCACATTATCCATGCCGGGTTGCGTGGCGCAGGGGCGGACGTGGCGCTGGAAGAGGTGGAAGCGATGCGGGCGGATGGGGGTGTGGCGGGGTTCGCGCGCATCGTTTCGGCTCTGCTGGCCGCAACCTTTGGTGTGGAGTCCTTACCAAGCAATGGTGGGGCGTTGCCCGGCCCCCCGCTGGAGCCGCAGAAGACTTGAGAGGTCCCGCCCCCGTGCCAGCCTGCTTTCCGTGGGATGAGGCATTGGCGGCGGGACTGGGTTTTCTGCGGCTGCCACCGGACCAGTTCTGGCGTATGACCCCGAGGGAACTGGCTGCTGCCCTGGGTGGACTGGCTCCGTGTCAAGCGCCAGCGCTGCCACGGGCGGAGATGGAAGCGCTGATGAGACGTTTTCCTGATGAAACGCGCTGAAGGATGCCGCTGTGACTGAAACTGTCGATATTGCGATTGCCGTGGATACGCGGCAGGCCAGAAGTGCGCTGGGTGAGGTGGAAACCTCTACCCGAGGAATGGCGCGGGCCTTGTCTTCTGCCTTCACCGGGTTGGTGGTGCAGGGTAAGGATTTTTCCAGTGTGATTGAGCAGCTTGCGGGGCGGCTTTCAAACCTTGCGTTGACGGCAGCCCTGAAACCGCTTGAGAGCGGACTCTCTGCGATGATTTCTGGCCTGAATGGGGGGCTGGCATTTGCGCAGGGGGGCGTGATCGATGGCGGGCGGGTGCGGCCCTTTGCGCGGGGAGGCGTGGTGGCCGCGCCGACCTATTTCCCCATGAATGCTGGAGGGGCCAGTTTTGGCCTGATGGGTGAGAAGGGAGCCGAGGCGATTATGCCTCTGGCGCGCGGCAGTGATGGCAATTTGGGTGTGCGTATGGCCGGTGGCGGCGGAGCTATGGCGGTGACAGTGAATGTGAGCACCCCGGATCTTTCTGCCTTTCGGCGTTCGGATGCGTATCTTTCCGGAGTGGTGGCACGGGCTGTCGCAAGGGGGCAGCGTGGTGCGTGAGTGATTGAAAATTGAAGTGTGCTGCTTTTAGGAAGCGTTTTTTTCTTCAGATCTTGCTTTTATTGAGTACCGATAAATGATCTGGTGCTTTGATTCGCTATAATACTTTTTAGATAATATGTTTGAATACTTGTGTCTGGCGTGTCATTACGCTTGTCATGTTCTGCCTTGAATCAGGTATCCGCCGCGATGGCGTGGTTAAGGAGCTGAAAAACTGGGCTGTCCGCTCAGGGTAAATGGCTGGAACAAGGCTGGCCATGATGGTGAAGATAATGTCTCCGACATTCGAGAGCGCCTTCAGGGGGGCTTCCCAAGTCGTCTGCGAGCAAAGTCCTGTAGATTCAAGCCCCCTTTGCTCGGGAGGCTGTAAACATGTCATCACCCCCGGTTCTCAGCAAGGGTGATGACATGCGATGTCAGGCTGGTTTGGCAGCCTTGCTTTTTGCTGGGGGGCGGGCTGGTTTTTTGTTCACCAGTTTGGAGGTGGGCATTTTCTCTGTCGCGGCTGGCTTCGCCGAGGGTGAGGCCACAGGCTTTGATAGGGTTGCCGCTCTGGTCTTCGTGACTTTGGCTTTCGGCGTTTCTTGCACGACATCTTGAGCTGCAACGGTTTCTGCGGCGGGCTTTGGTGCGTGTGACTTCACGGCAGAAGTCTTTGCAGAAGACCTTTTGCCGACAGCAGGTTTGACCTCAGCCTGAGGCGGGGTGAGCGTGGCAATGAGCTGGGCCTTTGCGGAAGCCGCCTTTGGACGCGTCATTTTGGTCGCTTCCGCCTTCACGCGCGCAGGTGGTGCTGCGCTTTCTGTCGGCGCGGATGCCGGTTGTGTGCTGGTCTTTCCAGTGCTCGCTTTGGTCGATGCCGCCTTCGGGCGCTCTCCCTTTATAGCTTCCGCCTTGACCGGAGCAGGAGCGGGCTTTGCCGCACTTGCCGCCTTCGGTGCGGCTTTAGAGATGACTTTTTCCTTTGCTGCCGGTGCCGCAATTAGAGCTTCAGGTTTCGCTTTTGTGGCTGCCGGTTTGCGTGGTGCTGCAACAGGTGCATCTGCCGCCGTGCCGGAGACGGGTGTCTTTTCGGCTGTCTTCTTGGCGGGTGTGCGGGCTGGGGTTTTGGCCATGTTTTCGCTCCCTCCTCACCGAGGATGAAGAAAATCAAGACTTCACAATCAACTGAGTCAAGCCGGTTTCTACTGTTCCGGCTCAAGAATTGAGAAACGGAGCAACAGATGGCTGCTTTCCATGAGGTTTTGTTCCCACTGGATATTGCGCTGGGTGCTTCCGGTGGGCCTGAACGGGTGACCCAGGTGGTGACAACTGCCACCGGGCGAGAGGAACGCAACACACGGATGGCCGATTCGCGCCGTCGCTGGGATGCGGGATATGGCGTGAAAACGCTGTCCGCACTCTCTGAAGTGGTGGCGTTTTTCGAGGAGCGGCGCGGGCGGCTTCATGGTTTTCGCTGGCGCGACCGGCTGGACCATTCTTCCGCGCCTCCGGGGGGGATGATCTCAGCTCTGGACCAGCGCATTGGCACTGGTGATGGAACAACACGTGGTTTCAGCCTCTCCAAGACATATGGCGGACTGCATGCGCCCTATGTGCGGGTCATCTCAAAGCCTGTCCAAGGTTCCGTGCGTGTGGCGGTGGATGGTGTGGAGCAGGTGGCGGGCGTGAATTACACGCTGGATTCAAGCCGGGGGGCGGTGTTGTTCGCGGCTGGTTTTATCCCGCATGCTGATGCAACAGTGACCGCCGGTTTCATGTTTGATGTTCCGGTACGGTTCGATACGGATTTTCTTGAGGTAAATCTCTCGGCATTCGCCGCAGGCGATATTCCACGCATTCCTCTTCTTGAAATCCGATCCTGATTTTATCTGAGGACTTCACATGAGACAGATCAGTGAGGAACTGACGGCCCATCTGGCCGGCGGCGTCACCACCTTGTGCCATGGCTGGCGACTGATGCGGCGCGATGGCGTGGTCATGGGCTTTACCGACCATGACCACGCGCTGATGCTGGAAGGGCTGGTGCTGAAGGCAGCATCGGGCATTTCCGGTTCTGAAAATACCAGCATGCAGGGGATGGCTGTGACCGGGGCGGAACTGGCAGGGGCGCTTTCGCACGATGCCTTGGCACCGGATGACCTAGCCGCTGGGTTCTATGATGGCGCCGAGGTCGATCTCTTCCTCATCAACTGGGCTGCGCCTGAACAGCACGTGCTTCTGCGGCGCGGCAGCATTGGTGAGGTGCGATGCGCTGATGGCACTTTCACGGCTGAAATCCGCGCATTGAGCGATGGCTTGAACCAGACCAGCGGGCGCATCTTTTCTGCAACCTGTGACGCCAGCCTGGGTGATGCCCGGTGCGGGGTGAATATCGCAAGCCCGGCTTTCGCGGGAGAGGGGCAGGTGAGCGCAGTTGAAGGCGCGCTTCGCCTGAAGCTGGAGGGCTTCGCAGACTTTGCCACGGAGACGTTCGCACGGGGGCGGCTGGAGTTTGTGAGCGGCGCGAATACCGGCTTTGCCACGGAGGTGAAGGCGCATGAGCGCAAGGATGGGCGCGCGATTGTTCGCCTCTGGCAGCGCCCTCCGCTGATGGTAGCGCATGGGGACCGGGTGAGGCTGAGCGTGGGATGTGACAAGCGGTTTGCCACCTGTCGGGACCGTTTTCATAATGCCCTGAATTTTCGCGGTTTTCCGCATATGCCGGGAAATGATGCCATCATCTCTGTCGCGGTTCCGGGTGAGGGTGGCTATGACGGAAGCCTGCGATGAGGGCAGAACCGTTGACGCGCCCTCTCATACTGGCGGAAGCGCGCAGTTGGGTGGGGACGCCCTATCGGCATCGGGCCTCACTCAAGGGGCATGGGGCGGATTGCCTTGGCCTTGTGCGCGGTGTGTGGCGGGCATTGATTGGTCCTGAACCAGAACCTCTGGCCCCCTATGCGCCGGACTGGGCAGAGGCTGGGCGTTGCGAAACGCTGGCACAGACGGCAGGGCGACATTTGCAGGCCGTGCCGTTGGTTGATGCACAGCCTGGCGATGTGCTGCTGTTTCGGTTTCGTGCGCATTTGCCGGCAAAGCACATCGCCATCCTCGCCGAAGATGGGCGCATCATTCATGCCTATGACGGTGTCAATGTGTGTGAGGGTGCTCTGACCCCGTGGTGGTGCAGACGTACCGCTTTCGCTTTTTCTTTTCCCGGCGTGGTCGGTTGAAAGCAGTTTCCATCTGAAATTATGAGGTTTTCCATGGCGACCTTGCTTCTGGGCGCGGCTGGCGGACTCGTGGGCGGCGCACTGTTTGGCCCAATCGGTGCCGTTGCGGGGCGGGCGCTGGGTGCGTTGGGTGGGGCCGTGGTGGACCAGACCCTGTTTGGCGCAAACCGCAGCAGCACCAGCCATGGCCCGCGTTTGTCTGATCTGGATGTGATGGCTTCCACGGAGGGGGCCGGCATTCCCCGGCTTTATGGGCGCGCGCGGCTTTCGGGACAGGTGATCTGGGCGACGAAACTGAAGGAGGTGGCTGCCACCGAGACGCAATCTGTGGGCGGAAAGGGTGGCAGTCTCACGCCCAAGGCGAGCAGCGTGACCTGCAGCTACTATGCGAACTTCGCTGTCGCGCTATGCGAGGGGCCGGTTTCCCGCATGGGTCGCATCTGGGCTGATGGCAAGCTGCTGGATACACGGCGTAATACGGTGCGCATCCATCTGGGTGGGACGGACCAGCCACCGGATCCGTGGATCGAGGCAAGACAGGGTACACTGGGCACGCTGGCGTATCGCGGCATCGCCTATGTGGTGTTCGAAAATCTGGACCTGACGCGCTTTGGCAATCGCTTGCCGCAAATCACCGTGGAGGTGGAGCGCGCCGTGGGAGATCTGGAACAGCAGGTGCGGGCGGTGACCATGATCCCCGGCGCGACCGAGTTCGGCTATTCCACCGTGAATGTGCGTCAGGTTTTCGGTGCTGCCAGTTATGGCGCGGAAAACCGGCATGTGAGTAGTGCCACCAGCAACTTCAATGCCGCGCTGGAGCAGTTGCGCGCGACCTGCCCGAATGTGGAGCGGGTTTCGCTGGTTGTCTCATGGTTCGGGGATGACCTGCGTGCGGGCCAGTGCAGGGTGCAGCCCCGTTGCGAACGGCAGTTCAAGAATACGACGCCGGTTGAATGGTCTGTTGGTGGGCTGACGCGCTTGTCCGTGCGGCCAGTGTCACGGCATGGGGGACGGGCAGCCTATGGAGGGACACCTTCGGACGAGAGCGTGATTCAGGCTATTCGCCGGATGAATGCGGCGGGACTGAAGGTGACCCTGAATCCGTTCGTGATGATGGACATTGCCGCTGATAACCAGCGTGAAGACCCGTGGACTGGTGCAATGGGACAGCCGGCCTATGCCTGGCGCGGGCGTATCACGTGTGATCCGGCACCAGTGCGGCCGGGCACGGTGGATGGAACCTCCGCATGTCGGGCGCAGGTGGAGGCACTGTTCGGCAAGGCGCGTGGGGCTGACTTCATACGCATGGGCCAGCTCATTCTTTATGCGGGGCCTGCCGAATGGAGCCTGCGGCGCATGGTGCTGCACTATGCGCATCTGGCCGTGGCTGCGGGCGGGGTTGAGGCCATCCTCATCGGTTCCGAGATGGCGGCGTTGACACGGTTGTGTGATGAGAGCGGTGGCTTTCCAGCAGCTGAGGAACTAGTCCGGTTGGCGGAGGATGTGAAGGCGATTGTGGGGCCAAGCGTGCGCGTTTCCTATGGCGCGGACTGGACCGAATATGGCGCACAGGCTTTGGGCGATGGAGACGTGGCGTTTCCGCTGGATGTGCTCTGGGCCAGTGATGCGGTGGACTTTATCGGCATCGATTATTACCCGCCGCTCTCAGACTGGCGCGATGGTGGAGAGCATCTCGATCTTGAACTGGCGCGCTCCATTCATGAGTCGGCTTATTTGAAGGGCCGGATGCGGGCGGGTGAGGCTTATGACTGGTATTATGCAGATGATGCGGCCCGTGCCGCGCAGGATCGGTTGCCGATTACAGACGGCGACTATGATGAGCCGTGGATCTATCGGCAGAAGGATGTGTGGTCGTGGTGGGCCAAGGCGCATCATCCGCGCATAAAAGGGGTGCGTCAGGGACGCGCGACAGGCTATGTGCCGATGGGCAAGCCCATTCGTCTGTTGGAAGCCGGATGCGCGGCGGTCGACAAGGGACCGAACCGCCCCAGCGCATTTCCTGATCCCAAATCGTCTGAAAATGCACTGCCGCCTTTCTCGAGCGGCACGCGCGATGACACGGTGCTGCGCCGCTGCAACACCGCCATTCTCGCCTGTTTTGACCCCGCAGCGGGAGCGGATGAGGCGGATAACCCGCTCTCCCCCCTTTACGGGGGGCGGATGGTGGAGGAGGGCTGCATCTATCTCTGGACATGGGATGCACGGCCTTATCCGCAATTTCCACTGCTTGAGGATGTCTGGGGCGACGGGGCCAACTGGCACACGGGCCACTGGCTGAACGGCCGGCTGGGATCTGCTCCGCTGGATGGGCTGGTGAGGACGCTCTGCGCGGATTTCAGCGTGAATGCCGTGGAAAGCGCCGGCCTCATCGGAGTTATCGAAGGCTATGTGGTGCAGGAGCCGATGACGGCGCGTGCAGCGTTGGAGCCGTTGGCACGGGCTTTTGGTTTCGAGGCGACTGAGGATGGCGGGTAGATCGCCTTTCGCCCGCGCGGCGAAGGCGCGGTGGTGGACCTAGGTGAGGCTGACCTGGTGCAGGATGGGGACGGCCCGCTTTTCAGCCTGACCCGCGCGCAGGAAAGTGAACTGCCGGGGCAGGTGAATGTGAGTTTCATCGACCCTTTGCAGGACTACAGACAGGCTTCTGTCTCATCCCGGCGGTTGGCTGGTGCAAGCCGCCATATGGCGCGGGCTCGCCTTGCCGTGGTGGCTCCGGCCAATGTGATGGCGCGGGCGGCGGATGTGTGGTTGCAGGACCTGTGGGCCGGGCGTGAGAGCGTGCAGTTCACGCTGCCTCCATCCGCGCTGGCGCTGATGCCGGGGGATGTGGTTCGCCTCTCTCTGGATGGGCGTGCGCGCGTGCTCGGAATCACGCGCGTGGAGGAAGCCGAAGCGCGCGTCATGTCCGCCCGCAGCATCGAGCCGGAGGTGTTTGATGCACCGCTGGATACGATGGAGGGCGGAGAGATCAGCGTGCCTCAGGAACTGGGGCCACCTGACGTGCAGCTTCTGGACCTGCCCGCGCGCTCTGCGAGCGAGCCTTTACCGCTGCAATATGTGGCCGCATCGGTTTCGCCCTGGCCGGGCACGCTGGCGGTATGGCGTTCCATTGATGGTGGAAGCTTTGAGGCGCTTGTCCCGCTGAATGCCAACGCAACCTTTGGAGTGTTGCTGGAGCCTTTGAAACGGGGCCCATTCTGGCGGTTTGACCATTTCAACAGTGTGATGGTGCAACTGGCTTCATCTGTTCTGCATTCTGCCAGCACAACGCAGGTGCTGGGTGGAGCCAATGCACTGGCGCTGATGGCTCCGGGACGAGAGCCGGAGATACTCCAGTTTACCGAGGCGGAACTGGTTGATGAACGCAGTTATCGCCTCACCGGGCTGTTGCGTGGGCTGGCGGGCACGGAAGCCGCAGGTATGCAGGACTGGCCGGAAGGCACACGCCTGTTGCTGTTGGATGGTGCGGTGGTGCCTGTGGCGCAAGGCCTGGGCGAACTTGGGCACAGCTATGTCTATCGCGTCGGCCCTGTCAGTGAAGACCATGGCGGGGAGAATGTGAGGGAGTTGCGGGGTGAGGTTGGCCCCCGGGCGCTGCTGCCGCTCTCGCCGGTACATTTGCGGGCGAAGAGGTCCGCTGGGGGCGTTGTTGTATCCTTCATCCGGCGCACGCGGCTGGATGGCGACAGCTGGTACATGCTGGACGTGCCACTGGGCGAAGCGCAGGAGCGCTATCGTATTGAAGTGCTGCGAGGCAACGCGGTGGTGCTTGTGTTCGAAACCGCTGCGCCGACATTCACTTATCGTGACGTGGATGAGCTAGCCGATTTCGGAGCTGTGCAACTGCACCTCACATTTCGTGTCGTGCAAATCTCACAGAGTGTTGGGGCGGGTGCAGCGCTGACCTCCACTGTGATGGTGTGAACTTTTCTTTTCATTCGGGGAAATGCTGATGTCCGACCATTCGGCGCGGCTGGGGCTGCCTTATCTGGCAGCAGCTCAGGCGCAGAAACATGTGACCCATAATGAAGGCCTGCGACGGCTGGATGCCTATGTGCATCTGACACTGGAAAGCAGATGGACTCTTGCGCCACCATCACGGCCGCATGAGGGAGGCAGCTGGTTTGTGCCGGTAGGGGCGGGGGGCGTCTTTACGGGGCATGTGGGGGAGATTGCGAGTTGGGAGGAGGGTGCGTTTGAGTTTCTGCCCGTGCCGGCAGGGTGTTTGGCGTTCATCCGTGACGAGGGGCGGGTGATGCTCTTCGACGGGATGGGATGGGTTTCGCACCTTGCCTCCACTGCACACCATGCGGCAATTGAAGCTCATGTGGTGGAAGAAGATGTCGTGCTCTCTGGGGCGTACATTGAAACCGGCATTGTCATTCCGGATCGTGCCATCGTTCTCGGTGTTTCAACCCGCACATTATCTGTGGTGACGGGGGCTGCTTCCTATGATTGCGGCGTGGCGAACGAGCGGGCGAAATTCGGGGGCTCTTTGGGGGCAGCGCGAGGGGCTTCCAATGCCGGTGTGGTTGGGCCAACCGCTTATTATGCGCCGACAAAAATACGACTGAGCGCCAATGGGGGAGCCTTTACGGGCGGACGGGTGCGGGTTGCTATCCATTATATGATGTGCCCTGTGGCTGCCGTTTTCCCAGAAGAAGAGGCTTGGTGGCGACAGGCGCCTTACTTGCTGGATGGCATGGCTCCTGTCATCTCTGCGGATCTGGTTCGAGAGCGCTATATGCTGGCGGATGCACACTGTTCAGCCATGGATATGTTCACCCGCTCCGGCGGGACGAAATGGGTGGTGAACGCATCGGGCTCGCTGGTTGAGGTTCCGGCCAACACGCTCGCCTTCGACTATTCGACTGGCCGCCGGCGCATGGTGCTGGAAGGGGCGGCGACGAACCTGCTGTTGCACTCTCAGGCATTCGTGGCCAACTGGGGCGTGACCCGATGCACGAGAGTCGGTGGTGTGGCAGACCCGGCCGGGGGCAGTAATGTTTCAACCTTCACGACGTCTGATGCTACCGGAAGCGCTTATTTTGAGCAAACGGGCGTGACCGTTACGGCTGGGGACGTGTGCATGCTTTCTGCCTTCGTGAAGGAGGGGGCCTCTCCCGGCTTCTACTTCGATGGTCTGGAAATACCAGCAGACGCAAGTGGTGTTGTCACGCATAGGCTGTCCCTCACATGGATAGGCGGAACTCCTGTTCCGTCAGGGTCTATTGCCCTTCAGTCCCATGGGGTCACTTCTGTGGGTGGCGGTTGGCATCGCATTTGGATGACTGTTGCAATCACCAAGGCCGGCCGCATCTTCTTCCGCCCCCAATTCAGCACGAACGTTCTTGGAAACAGTCTCTCCATCTATCTGCCGCAGCTTGAGAAGGGGGATGTGGCTACATCTCCCATCCCCACCACCACGGCGGCGGTGACGCGGGTGGCGGATACTGCCCCACTGTCCGCCTCCGCGGCGGCCAAGGTTGGTGTCCCCGGACCATGTACGATTGGCGTGCGCGGGTCGATTTCGCCGGTGAGCGGTAGTGTGTTCATGAGCATGGATACGTCTGCCCTGATCCGGCGGCCTTCGGGTGGCACATCGCTGCTGGCCATCACCCCGGTCAATCAGGGTGCGGCGTTTGGTGGCCTGAATATCGGGGCTGAGAACTTTGGGTATGTGCTGGGATGGAATGCCGCTGGCGCTCTCGCCTCCGGCAATGGAGCGCTGCCATTTGCCGAAAGTACACCTCCGGCAGGCAGTTTCTCGGCGGTGCAGCTTGGCTCCAATACCGGGGTGACGGCCGGGTGCATCATTGCTTTGGATGAGCTGCTGGTTTGGCCCTTCAAGGGCAGCACTGCGGCGGTGCAGATGCAGGCGAGGATTTGGGCATGAGGACAATCTATCTGCGTTTTGCCGACCGGGATGCGGCGCTGGCGCGGCTGGTGGCCGTGCTGGGGCATGAGCTTGAGCCCGAGGGCGGAATGCTGCCGACATCCGGTCGCTGGCAGGGGGAGCGGTTCGATCTGGATGAGGTGGGTGTGCTTCATGTGCCGCTGCCGTTGGATGCGAATGAGGGCGCCGTTTCTGAGGCTTTGCCCGGCTGGCACATCAACCTGCTGTGGTGGGGGCAAGATGACGCCGTGCCGGACTTCGGGGGGGGGATGAGGTGCGGCCACAGACGCCGAGCAGGGTCTTCGCGACATAGCTTCCGCCTATTCATCAGATGAGGCCGCCTCCGGGCGGTTTTTTATTTTTGAGATGTTTTCTGGGAAGGAGCTGTGATGTCCCGGACTTACAATTTTGAGCGCATTCAGGCGGATTATGTCAGCCGTTGGTCTTCCATGACCGCCCATGAGGGAAAGCTGGGCGAGATTTCAGCCGCTGCCCGCAAGGTTCTTTCCGGGAAGTTACGATATCTGGCCGTTGAGGCTGCAACGGGCGTGCCCTGGGCCTTTATCGGTGTGCTGCATTATCGCGAAAGCGGCTGTGATTTTCGCGGATTGCTCCACAATGGCGAGAAAATCCTTGGTACTGGCCGCAAGACACGCCTTGTGCCCAAGGGCAGGGGACCATTCTCGACATGGGAAGACGCGGCACGTGACGCATTGAACATCAAGGGATTTCGGCATGGAACGCCGGAGTGGAGCCTGCAGCGGTGCCTGTTCGAGGGAGAGCGCTTCAATGGCTTCGGCTATCGCATGCGCGGCGTGCCGAGCGCCTATCTGTGGAGTGGTTCGAACCAGTATCGCGGTGGGAAATATGTGGCCGATGGGAAATGGTCTGCTTCAGCGGTTGATAAGCAGATTGGTATTGCTCCGCTGATGAAACATCTGATGTCCGTGGATGCTTCAGTCTCATTCGCAATGCCGGAGAGGAGTGTTGTGGGTGGGCTTTCTGCTACCGAAATCCGGTCAATGCAGCAAAGGTTGAGAGATCTTGGTTATGCCGAAGCCGGGCGTGTGGATGGTGTGTGGGGGCCACGCACCATGGCGGGGATTGCCGCCTTTCAGGCGACCGCTACCCTGCCTGTGACCGGGCAGCTTGATGCACTGACCGCGGCACGATTGGCGACGGCCGGGCCACGACCTGTGAGTGCTACGCGCGCGGAAATCTCTGCGAAAATGTTGCGGCAGGAGGGGGGATGCAGTCGCCCGCGCAACGGCTGCGACCCGTTATGCCGCTGTCGGACTGGGGGTACCGGCCATGCTGCTTGGTATCCTGGACCAGTTTCAGGCGGCCTCTTCCCGGTTGTCCGACCTGTCTCAGTTTATGGGTGAGGTTCCCGGCTGGATCATGGCTCTGGCCGTGATGGGTGTATCTGTCGCGCTCTATCTCATGGCGCGCCGAACGGAGGAGGCCCAACTGATGGCAGTGCGTGAAGGGCGTGATGCCGGCCCTGCCTGAGTTTGTCTTTGCGGGGGTGTCTGTGGCGTATTTGGCACTCTCGCACAGGCTCGCTATCCGGCAGAGAGGGAACTGTTGAAGAGCGGGGCTGATGGTATATGAGAAGAAGCGGACCACTTGGGATGTCTACGAGCTCTTATCCAGCTTCGAGGGGGATCCTGATCCAGAGCATTTTCGAGCGAGGTGAAGTCTCTTCGCGCGAAAGAAAATGCTTATGAATTCATGTTTGGCATCTCCACGATGAGCTTATCGACCATCGTCAAGGTTCCGGATCAAAGTTGTTTTCATCTGTTCACGCCGTAAATTCCCTTACGTCGAGAGCCTGTACCAATGTCCTTTTCCATGACGTCAGTTTCCCTTGTTGCGGCCCTCCTGCTTGGAGGCGTGGTTGCCGGATGTGCCAGCAGCGGCCAGTCAGGTCTGGTCATGGGGGCGGCAGAACAACCGCGCGCGGTGGCTGGCGGCTTCATATCCGGCAATCTGGGGCAGGGGCTGAACGAACTGGATCGTAAGCAGGCTTATGATGCCGAGGTTTCCGCACTGGAAACGGGCAGCCCCGGTTATCCGGTTGGCTGGAGTGGTGAAAGTGGGACACGCGGAACGGTGATCGCGGGGCCGGCCTATCGGCGTGCAGGCTTCCAGAACTGCCGTGATTATTCGCATACAATATATGTGGCAGGACGCCCGCAGATTGCCCGAGGGATGGCTTGCCGTACAAATGACGGCAAATGGCAGGCTGCGAGCTGAGGGTAGGCTTGCGCTGAAGCAGAACATGCGCGGCTTTGACACCGCGCATCCTCTCAGTAGGACATGAAGAGCGGCACTTTGCTCTCGCGCAGGAAGGACTGGGTGACACCGCCCAAAATCCACTCCCGTAGCAGTGACCTGTTGAAGGCACCCATAACAATCATGTCCGTATTGGTGATGCTTGCCTGCTCCTGCAATGTGCCGGCAATGCCACCATCGCGCACCACCAGATTCTTCACAGATACATTCACGCCATGACGCGCAAGATGAGGCGCAAGTTCCGCGCCGGGAATGAGGCTCTTCAATTCCTGCTCTGAGCCCACAGTGATGATTTCAACCGATTTGGCGGTTTTGAGCAGGGGCATGGCGTCATTCACGGCCCGTGCTGCGCGTGCACCAGCATCCCAGGCGATGATCACGCGATCACAGCGGAATTCATCAAAGCCCTGTGGCACCACGATGACCGGGCGGCCGCTGTTGAACACCAGAGCTTCGATGAGGCCACGATCCGCATTCACGGTGGCAGTTTCGGCATCAAGCACCGAGAGATCATGCACGCGCGCCTGCGTGACGAAAGAATTGATCAACTCGCCATAGGCCAGATGTGGAGTTTCAACCGAACAACTGACACCGGCAGCTGCGGCATCGCCCAGAGCCCGTTCAGCCAGTTGTTCAGCCAGATGGCGCAGGCGGTTATTATGATCGTTCAGCAGGCCCTTGGCGACGGAACTGATAAACGCGCTGCCCATGACCACCTTCAGGGATGAAGCCTGTATGGTGGCATGTGCATTGGCTTGCCGGGCAAGCGAAAGGCCATAGCTCAGGGCGGAAGAGGGCTCGTCAATGCCTTCTTCGGTCATGCCGATGAGCACGCTTTTGATCTGGTTGAGCATGGGCCTTCCTCATGAAGCAACGGTCTGTGGGGCAATGCGCCGAATCGTGCCCTTACTTTAAGTCACCTGGACGTCAGGGCCATGTGACTTATGTGCGTCTCTTCACACAACACAGGGTGGTTCATGCCTCTCCGCTATGCAGACGGTGATAGTTGCCGCGATAAAACAGAAGAGGTTTATCGTCACCTTCTGCATGCATGTGAATAACGCGGCCGACGAAAATGACGTGGTCGCCTCCATCATAGTGAGCATAAGGCACACACTCGAAGCAGGCATGGGCTGGCCTTAGACGTGGGGCTCCAGAATGGCCCATTTCCCATGGCGTTCCGCTGAACTTGTCGCATCCTGCTCGTGAAAACCGACTGGAGATTTCTTCCTGTCCCTCCAGAAGGATATTCACAGAATAGCATGTCGCTGCTTCCAGACGGGGCAGTGAGGTCAGCGTACGGGCCATGCAGAAGGACACCAGCGGTGGGTCCAGAGAGACGGCAGAGAAGGAGTTCACAGTCACCCCGATCAGCCCGTCTTCATCGCGCGCCATGACAACGGCAATGCCAGTTGCGAAGCGGCCCAGCGCATTGCGCAGTTCGCGCGGGTCGAGGCGGGGGTCGAGATCGAGACTGCTCATGAAATGCTGGTTCCGCTTAATTATGCCGCACAGTGGCGCAATATGGGAATGTTTCGCAATAGCGAAATCCCGAAGAGCGAGCATTCAGCAATCTGCATGCCAACGTAGATTTGATGGAGATGCAGGGGCAGCTTTGCATTTGTGGCGCTTCACAGCTGTACGTCTTCAGTCTAAAGCGTTTCCATCATGGCTTACGCTGTCAAAGAAATGTTCAAGACCCTGCAAGGGGAAGGTGCCCAGGCTGGGCGCACGGCTGTCTTTTGCCGTTTCACCGGCTGCAATCTGTGGAGCGGTCGGGAAGAGGATCGAGCTGGCGCTGTCTGTCGATTTTGCGATACCGATTTCGTGGGGATGGATGGTCCCGGTGGCGGACGCTTCGCAACGGCGGAGATGCTGGCTGATGCGCTGGTGCGCGTGTGGGGCGATGAGGTTGAGCGCCGTTTCGTTGTGTTCACCGGCGGTGAGCCGTTGTTGCAACTTGACCCTGTCTTGATCGAGGCCGCGCATGCGCGTGGTTTCGAAATCTCCGTGGAAACCAACGGCACCATTCCCGCACCGGAGGGGATTGACTGGCTGACCGTGAGCCCGAAGGGCACCGCGCCACTTGCCCAACGCAGCGGACACGAATTGAAGCTGGTGTTTCCCCAGAAAGAACGCGATCCAGCCGAACTTGCAGGGTTGGATTTTGCCCACTTTTTCCTTCAGCCCATGGACGGACCCGACAGGCTGGGCAATACAGAGGCTGTCGTTGCCTATTGTCTGGCGCATCCACGTTGGCGGCTGTCGCTTCAGACCCATAAAGTGATCGGTATTCCATGACGAACGTGCGGATTACGCAGGGCTTCACCTTCGAGTCGGCCCACTTTCTCCCCAACGTGCCCGAAACCCATCGATGCCGCCGCATGCATGGCCATTCCTATCGCGTGGATCTGACGCTTGAGGGCCCGGTGGATCCGCAGACCGGATTTGTCGTGGATTTTTTTGATCTGGAGACGGCCTTCGCACCGCTGATGGAGCGGCTGGATCACCACTGCCTGAATGACGTGGAAGGGCTGGAAAACCCTACCGCTGAGTTGATCGCCATCTGGATATGGGATCGTGTCAAGCCGACCATCCCGATGCTCGCAGCCGTAAAAGTCTATGAGACACCGCTTTCTGTCGCGGAATATACGGGGGGCTGAGCCCCCCTCAAACTTTCACATGCGATCTGCCAGGCCTGCATCCGCAGTTTCAAAGACAGGAATGTCGTCAGCTGCCGCCTGTAGGGCCGGCAGGATATCTGCAGATGAATCAGCTGTCAGGAACTGCACTGGCGCGTGTGGGCTGATGAAGCCGCTTGTGCGCATGTGATCCATAAGGGTCAGGAACGGGTTCCAGAAGCCTGCAATATTGAGCAGGAGTATAGGCTTGCGATGCTGGCCGAGCTGCGCCCAGGTCAGTTGCTCCACCAGTTCTTCTAGAGTGCCGATGCCGCCGGGCAGCGCCACGAAAGCATCTGCCCGCTCGAACATGAGCCGTTTGCGCTCATGCATGTCTGACACCACGACAATCTCTGCCTCATGGGCGAATTCGCGTTCGCGAGAGCGCAGGAAGCCGGGGATGATGCCTGTAACGGCACCACCAGCCATGGCGGTTGCCGTTGCAACTTCTCCCATCAGGCCAATGCCACCGCCGCCATAGACAAGGCGTACGCCCTCATGCGCGAGAATGCGCCCAAACTGGCGCGCTTCCTCAACATATGCGGGGTTCTTGCCGGGAGATGAGCCGCAATAGACACAAACATTTTTGATTCTTGCCATGGCCTATCCTTAGGACGCGCGCCCATTTCAGGGAACCATGATGTGGTTATCCAAAATGGATGCGCTTTCCACGTCTCCTCATCGGAGACAGTTGCCCGCACCGGGTCATGCATATGTGACATGGATATGTGACGTCAGCAGGTGTCGCGGCTTGCTGAACCATCATTCATCGTCTATCGTCGATTTACGATGAATGATCCTCCTCACCCTTCAGCTCCAGTCTGCGATCCGGCAAATCTGCACTATGAGATGCTGGCCGAGCGTCTGCGTGCGCTCTCTCATCCTGTACGTCTGAAAGTGCTGATGCGCATTGCCGGACGGGAGCGCTGCCCCTGCGGCGATATTGTGCGTGAAATGCCTAAGGCGCAGTCCACTGTTTCCCAGCACCTCAAGGTTCTGGTGGAAGCAGGTCTGCTGGAGTGCGCGCCGGAAGGCCAGCGCACCCATTATCACATTAATCGCGAGGCCATTGCGGCCTTGCGTACCGAAATGGATGTCCTGTTTGCCGCCGTCATGTCGGACACTGAACAGGAAAAATCCTGAAAGACGGTCAGATTTTTATGTCCTCCACTCCCAATTCCTCCGCCACCGGTGCACGCCGGACGCGCGAGCCAAAAAGCATGGGTGCGACCATGGTGGCTCTTTGGCCCTATCTTTGGCCGCACGACCGGGCTGACCTGCGTACACGGGTCGTTTTCACCATGTTGCTTCTGTTCGCCTCGAAAGGGGCGACCATGGTGGTGCCTTTCGTTTTCAAGTGGGCTACGGATGCTCTGGCGGGCGCGCCGGATGCTATGTCGCTTCTGGATGCCAACTGGGGTTATATCGCCGCCATCCCGGTGGTGCTGACGCTGGCCTATGGCGGCGCGCGCATCGTGATGGCGGCGGTGACGCAGGTGCGCGATGGCATCTTCGCAAAGGTGGCGCTGCATGCGGTACGCAAACTGGCGATCCAGACATTCAAGCATATGCATATGCTCTCCTTGCGCTTTCATCTTGAGCGCAAGACGGGCGGGCTGACACGCGTTCTGGAGCGCGCGCGCAATGGTATTGAGACCATCGTGCGTATGCTTCTTCTGCAGCTCGCACCCACTATTGTTGAACTTATAATGGTTTTGGTTGTGTTGCTGTTCGCCTTTGACTGGCGCTATGTGGCCGTTGTTGTGCTGACCGTGGGTGCCTATGCGCTCTTCACCTACAAGATGAGCGAGTATCGCCTGTCTATCCGCAAGGAGATGAATGACAGCGATACGGATGCCAATACCAAGGCTGTCGATAGTCTTCTGAATTATGAGACGGTAAAATATTTCAATGCCGACCGTTGGGAAAGTGAGCGATATGATCGATCCATGTCGCGCTACGAGGCGGCAACTGTCACGACCTATACGTCTCTGGCATGGTTGAATGCCGGGCAGGCGATTATCTACACATTGGGCCTTACCGCCATCATGGTGATGTGTGTGTTCGATATTCGCGCCGGGCGGCAGACTGTCGGTTCTTTTGTCATGGTGAATGCCATGATGATTCAGCTTTATGTACCTCTGAACTTTCTTGGCTTTATTTATCGCGAGATTAAGCAGGCCATCCTCGATATTGAGACAATGTTTGGCATTCTGGCCCAAAAGCCTGAAATCACAAACCGGGTTGAGGCGAAGGAACTCGTTGTCTCCGGTGGTGCACTGCGCTTTGAGGATGTGCGCTTTTCCTATGATGCCAATGGCCGGGAGATATTGAAGGGCGTGACCTTTGATGTGCCGGCGGGGCGTACTCTGGCGATTGTAGGGGCTTCTGGCGCTGGCAAGTCCACACTCTCGCGCCTGCTCTTCCGCTTTTATGACGTAAGCTCAGGTCGCATCACCATTGATGGGCAGGATATTCGGGATGTGACACAGGAATCCTTGCGCGCAGTCATCGGTATGGTGCCACAGGATACGGTGCTCTTCAACGACACTATTGCCTACAATATCCGTTATGGCCGCATGGGTGCTTCCGAAGCCGAGGTGGAGGAGGCGGCACGTCTGGCGCAGATCGACAGCTTTATCCGCGCCACGCCTGAAGGTTATGAGACGCAGGTGGGCGAACGTGGACTGAAACTCTCGGGCGGGGAAAAACAGCGTGTTGCCATTGCGCGCACGATCCTGAAAGCGCCGCCTATTCTGGTGCTGGATGAGGCGACCTCAGCCTTGGATAGCCATACAGAACGGGAGATTCAGGGGGCGCTGGATCAGGTGAGTGTCGGGCGCACCACTCTGGTTATTGCGCACCGTCTTTCCACGGTTGTCGATGCGGATGAGATTCTGGTGCTGGCTGCTGGGCAAGTGGCGGAGCGAGGAACGCACACCCAGCTTCTTACCCGTGGCGGGCTTTATGCCGACTTATGGAACCGCCAGCGGGCGGCAGCAGAAGATGAAGCTGCCATCGAAGCCGTTGAAGAGCGCATGGAGCATCTTGAAAACGCTGGGGTTTGAGGCATTCGCGAATATGAGCGCGCGGGGTGGATGACCGCCCCGCGTTTTCGCGTTTCGGTTCCGACCAGATATGCCCCATCTGTTTTCGGCAGATTTATTCAGAGAGGCAGAATCCGGTCTTGCCATGGGTTCTCACCCTTCTGTAGCCATGCCAGAGTATCTTTCCAGAAGCCTGGGGCATGGCTGTCATGGAACAGGCTGAAATGACCGATCTGTTCTCGCCCATAATCTGAGGGGTGAAGCAGAACGGCAGTGCGCGGAGCATGCGTATAATAGGCCAGCGCTCGACGGATAGCGGAGGCCGTGCCGAGTTCGTCATCTGACATCGCAACGGCCAGAATGGGTGCACGCACTGCGGACATCCCGGAAAGGGCTTTGGTACGGTCCGATTTGGGATGGCTTCTCTCAAAGCGAGGGCCGCGAAAGCTCCATTCATGGGCCACGCCAGCGGGCAAATCTTCCAGCCACCCCAGTCTTCGCCCGGGAAAATAGCCAAGCAGGGCTGTGGCCGCCGGCATGGCGACATGCCATTTGAGAAACAGGCGCCAGCGCTGCTCTCGCGCATAATCCTTCCACCATGCAAATTGAGCGCCCATGGTCAGCATGCGGTCGATGTTCTGAGCGCTTGCCGCCAGACCGGGCAGAAACCCTCCGATGCTGTGGCCAACAACCATCAGCGGAGCATCCGGCCGATGTGGGCGGATGAAGCTGAGTGCTGCCTCGAAGTCCTTCTCGCCCCAGTCGCGCCAGAGATAGCCGCAACCGCGTAGTCTCTCGGGTCTTGAGAGGCCGATTCCGCGATAATCATAGGTCAGGACTTCAAAACCGTTCTGAGCCAGAAAGCGCGCATAGCGATGGTAATAGCGTGCAAGCACGCCGGTAGCCGGATTGATGATGATCCGTCCGGCCACCGCGCCGTTTCGCGAGTGCCAGAGATGGGCACCAAGGACCACACCATCCGCGCAGGTGATGGACACGGGTTCGCAGTCGTTGTCGTTGTGAGAGAGATGGGGGGCTGTCTGGTCCATGGCTTGAACAATAGCCATGCCATGTGCACAATGTATATTCACTGTACGGTATACATGAAGCCATGAGCGAAACGCCCACTCCCACGCAAGATCGCATCGTGAAGGCCGCGAGCAGGTTGTTCCACGCCTCCGGCATTCGTGCTGTGAGTGTGGATGCGGTGGCACTGGAAGCTGGCGTGACCAAGCGCACGCTTTATTACCATTTCCGAAGCAAGGACGATCTGATCGCCGCATATCTGGAGGGGCGAGATCAGCCAAACCTCTCCGCTTTTCAGCGCTGGTTTGATGCCGCCCCCGGTGATGTGGCGGATAAAGTAAAAGGGATTTTTCACAAACTGGAAGAGGCAGCGCAGCATCCGCACTGGAAGGGCTGCGGTTTCCTGCGCACATCCGTCGAATTGGTGAACCAGCCAGGGCATCCTGCCATGGTGCGGGGGCGGGCGCACAAGATGCGCGTGGAGAGCTGGTTCTGTTCCGTTCTGGCTGAGGCGGGTGCGGGGCCACAGGCCTCCGTGGTCGCGCGCCAGATCATGGTTTTGCTGGACGGTTGTTTCTCCGTCGTTCTGCTCCATCGGGAGCCGGCCTATATGGCTGCGGCCGGTGATGCCGCAGCCATACTGGTTCGGGCCAGTCTACCAACGAAGAGGTGATACAGGGCGGCTTGGATGCGGCCCTGTTGTGCTTTGGCTCAGCTATCCTCACCAACATAACGGCGCTTCAAATGCGCCTTGAATATGCTGGCATCAAGCGGGCGGCCCGTGGCGCTGCGTACCAGTTCATTGGTATCCAGAAGGCTGCCTTGTGCATGGATATGGAGCCGCAGCCAGTTGAGGAGCGGTGAAAAATCACCACGCGCAATGCCGGGGAGAATATCCGAATCTGCCTTGCATGCGGCATCAAACAGTTGGGCGGCAGTGACTGCGCCCAGCGTATAGGTGGGGAAATAACCCCAGCCGCCGCTCGGCCAGTGAATATCCTGAAGGCAGCCGAGACGGTCATCCGGCGGAACGACGCCCAGAAGCGCTTGCATTTGCTGTGCCCACGCATCTGGTAAGTCCGCCAATGCCAAGTCTCCGCCGATCATGGCCTTCTCCAGACGATATCGCAGAATGACATGGGCTGGATATGTCACTTCGTCGGCATCCACCCGGATGAAACCGCGAGAGATATGCGTGTAGCGCCGCCACAGGGCATCTGCTTCCCATGCCGGGCCGTTTCCACCAAAGGTGGCCCGCATGCGCGGTGCGGCAAAGGTGAGAAACTCCTGACTGCGGCAGGCCTGCATTTCCATCAGCAGAGATTGGCTTTCATGCACGCTCATGGAGCGGGCTTGGCCTACGGGCTGATCGAAAAAGGCTGCCGGCCTTCCTTGTTCGTAGAGTGCATGGCCGGTTTCGTGCAGAACGCCCATCAAGGCGCTGGAAAAGTCGTTCTCATCATAACGGGTGGTGATGCGCACATCATGATCCGCGCCACCGCAGAAAGGGTGCGTGGAGATATCGAGCCGGCCGCGATCAAAGTCGAAGCCCAGCACCTTCATCATCTCCAGCCCCAGCGCGCGCTGCGCTTCAACCGGAAAGGGGCCTTCTGGAGCGGGCGCTGAAGGGCGACGAGCCTGTGCCTCCAGTGCCTGGAGTGTGAAGTTCGGCAGGAAGTCCGCGAGATCATCAAACAGAACATCTATCTGCTCTGAGCGCCCACCGGGTTCATAGTCATTCAACAGCGCATCATAGGGAGAGAGGCCGAGTTGCTCGCCCTTGGCCTCGCCAATCTCGCGCTTGAGTTTCAGAACCTCACCCAAATAGGGCAAGAGGGCGGAGAAGTTTGCTTCAGCACGCGCCTGCCGCCATGCCATCTCGCTGGCGGAAACGGCCCTGCTGAAAGCCTCCACCAGATCTGCCGGCAGAGTTGTTTCTGCTGTCCAGAGGCGTCGGATTTCGCGGAGATTGGCACGCTCCCATATGCCCAGATTCTCATCCTCATCTGCGGCGGGTAGCCATTCTCCAATGCGGGAATCGGTCATCATGCCATGATGCATGACGCGCAGCAGGGCCAGACTTTCAGCCCGCGCGCTTGCTGCGCCACTGGGCATCATTGTTTCGTTATCCCAGTGAAGAATGCCGATGGCATTGGACAGGGCGGACGCACGGCTGAAGTGCGCGCTTAACTGGGCATAAGCGGTCATGGCTGGTCCTTGTCAGGCGTGGCGGGGACAGGAGATGGCGAACGTAATGCCGGAATATGCCTGGAGAAAGCACATGTTCCGGCATAACCATAAAAAAGCCCCGACGCTGGAAAGCGCCGGGGTGCGAGGAGGTCATAAAAAAGGTGCCGGACATGCCGGCACCCGAAAAGGCTCAGGCAGCCTTGTCATCCAGCTTGAGCGAAAGCACGGATTCAAAGCCTTCAAATTCCGGCCCGCCAATATAGTTGACGCGGTTGGTGTTCGAGCCGGCATTCTTGTGGGCCTGCCGGAAAGCTTCCGACTTGGTCCAAGCCTCGAAGTCGGCCTTCTGCGCCCAAACGGTGTGGGAGATATAGAGGGTATATTCCTCGTGATCCGGACCCTTGCACAGATCGAATGCAACGAAGCCCGGAACCTCAGCGATATAAGTATCGCGCTCGCGCCAGACACGTTCGAATTCGGCTTCCGAACCGTGCTTCACCTTGAAGCGGTTGGTGGCAATGAACATTGGTCTTACTCCGTTTGAAACTGACCAGCCTTCAGCACATCACTTGATTAAGGCGCAGGTGTTGCGGCTGCGATGACATCGCCACCCAGAACCACTCTGAGACCTGCCTTGAAGGTGATGCCTGCACTCGGCAGGAACTGCTGATACTGAGTGTACTGCTCGTTCAGAAGGTTCTCCAGTGCGAAGGAGGCGGTGACCCACTCTGTCGCCTGGTAGTTCACATAAGCATTGACCAGATTGAAGCTCGGGGTCGGCTGCAGCGCGCTGGTGGACGGCAGGTCTTCAAGAGTCTTGGCTGCAACCCACTGCCAGCGCACTGCCATGGTGAGCTTGCTGTCGAACAGGCGTGTTCCAAGGGTGGTGGCGACATTGTTCGGCATCACCGAGGTGAGCGGCTCATTGTCTTCCTTGTTCTTGCCTGTCGAAACCGTGGCATTGAAGCCAACGAACCAGGGGCCGGTATCGTACATGCTTTCGAACTCGAAGCCTTCAAGCTTCGCGGATGCAATGTTCTGATACTGATAGCAGACCATCCAGCCTGCGGCAGAACATGCCGGGACCGAGCTGTTCATGAAATCGATCTCGATAAAGTCATCGACATCGTTGCGATACAGGTTCGCCTTGGCACGCAGCTTGTCGCCAGCGAGGAACAGGTCGTCAAACTTGATATTGACGCCGACTTCCTTGTTCTTGCCCACTTCGGCTTCAAGGTCCGGGTTCGGCAGGAAGCCGAAGGTGAAGAACGGGCTGACACGCGGATGCTCGCCGCTCACCAGCGCTTCCGTTACCGCAGGTGCGCGATAGCCTTCTGCATAGGTGGCATAGACGGTGAGCCACTCCCACGGCGTAACGGCAACGGTGATCTTTGGAGACACACGATCTCCGCTGGTGCCCTGTACACCATCACCAGACAGCTCATAACCATCCCAGCGCAGTGCGGCCACGGTTTCCAGCCAGCTCGTCCAGTTGCCCTTCCACTGCGCGAATGCACCGCCCACAGAGCGCTTGCCCGAGGGGTTATAGCCCGCGCCAAATCCGAACTTGTCTTCGTTTTTCACGTCGTCGTGGAAGTAATCACCGCCAATGGTGATGGCGTTCTTGATCGAGCCGATATCGAAACGCGAGGTGTTGTTGACGTCAAAGCCCAGCGTATCGATCTTGAAGCTGCGCGGATCGCCGACACAGCCCGTGGTATTGTTGCAGGTGCCAGCGGTCTTGGTCTGGTCCTGGTTCACCTGGTTCCAGTACGCCCGGGAGCTCCAGTCAAAGACGTGATCATCGGGGTTGGAGTAATTGTAGGCGACAGAGGCGGTGCGGTTCGTCACACCGGTCTTGTACTGTGTCGCAGTCGTGGGAATTTGCCCGTTGGTCAGCTCGGCATTGTAAGTGGTGTAGGAGCTGTCGAAATTCAGCCCTTCCAGCTTGATCTCATGGAACTCGGCCGGGCGGAAGGTTGCCTTGGCGATACCGGTCCAGGTCTCGTTGCTGGTGTTCGGTACGACATCACCATTGCCGTCCTCATAGTTGGACTGGGCACGCTTGGTGAAGCCAAGGAACAGATCAACATTCTGGCCAACACGGGCCGCACCGAAAATGGAGCCAAAGCCCATCGGGCCATTGGATCCGAACTCACCATTGGCTTCCATGGCCCACTGCTGACCGGGCTTCAGCAGGTCGCTGGCATCCTTGGTGCGGAAGTTCACCACACCGCCGATGGCACCGGAGCCATAGATGTTCGCGACGGGGCCGCGAACCACATCCACATTTGCCAGCAGTGAAGGTTCCAGGAAGAAGGAGCCGGCGCCATCATTGTGGCCAAGCTGGGTGAAGTTCTGGCGCGCGCCATCAATCAGAACGGCAACGCGTCCAAAGTCCTGAAGGCCGCGGATATTAATGGAGGCCTGGGTGGAGTTGCCGTTCTGGAGAACAGTGGTGCCGGGCATTCCGAAGAAGACTTCCTGCACGGTCGACGGCATGAAGTCCTGAAGTTCGGTCTGCGTCACGACACTGACGCCGGCAAGCGCATCCACGGCGCGCTCTGCGCTGCTTCGTGTGGCGACAACTGTCAGTGTGTCGAGGGCGATTGCATCGCTACTTGTAGAATTGGTCTGCGCTGCGGTTTGGGCGGGCGAAGCACTCTGGGCAAAAGCCCCGCAGCCGGAAGCCAGAACAAGCGCACCAGCCGCAACGCCGCGCAAAAGGTTACTTTGAAATTGAGCGGAAAAAGACAAAAACTGCAGCCGTTGAGCCATAACCATCTCCAGATCGATCAGGCTGGCTACCGTCTGAAAAAAGACGTGGCGTGCCGCAGGCGCCTCATGCCTGCCGCAGTTTGACTATCTATCTGCCTCCATATAGTCAAGTAATCGTAAAAATTGCTCCTATAAGATTGGAGCTTTTCAAAATTATGTTCTCATCGGATGTCCGCTGAGTGTCTGTGTTTGGGCCATTATGGTGCCTATATATAAAGACATGAATGGGTCTGTTTGGAGATTTTATAATATGGAGCCGTTTTAAATTGAAAAAGAGCCTGCTCCTTGCTCTCTCCCTGGCCTGCTCCTCCGGGCTATACGCCATGACATGGGCCGCCATGGCCGCTGAAACTCCAGCTGAGGCCGGTGTAAAAGCGGCACCCGCAAAGTCCTTCACAGTGACAGATGCCCGTGATCGTGTGGTCACAATCACGGATGCCTCCCGCATTGCTTCCATTGGTGGAGCGGTGACGGAGATTCTCTATGCCATGGGGCTTGGCGATCGCATCATCGCGGTGGATCAGACCAGCACCTTCCCAATGGATGCGAAGAGCAAGCCGCAGGTTGGTTATACACGCGCCCTGTCCCCGGAAGGCGTGCTCTCGGTTGGCCCCAGCCTGATTCTTGCAACTGATGGGTCTGGTCCACGCACAACCATTGATGTGCTGGAGCAGGCCTCCATTCCAGTGGTGATGATTCCCGAAGGGCATGACGCCGAAGGTGTCGTGCGTAAGATCGAGCTTATTGCCGCAGCAGTCGGTGAGCCAGAGAAGGGGAAAGCCCTCGCTGATGCCGTTCGCGCGGATTTTGAGACCCTTTCCAAGGCGCTGGAGTCTGTGAAAGATCGTCCGCGCGCGGTCTTTGTCATGTCCGCTTCCGGCGGTGCGGCGGTAGTGGGCGGTTCCGAAACCAGCGCGGATGCGATGTTCCAGTTGGCCAGGGCCACAAACGCCATGGCCGCTATCAAGGGTTACAAGCCGGCGCAGGATGAGGCCGCGATGATTTCCGAACCAGAGGCTGTCGTGGTGATGCGCGATGGCGGCCAGAAGCTGGATGCGGATACCATATTTGCGCTTCCGACCTTCCTTGGCACACCTGCCGCACGAGATCGCAAGCTTCTCACCTACCCGGGTTCCTATTTGCTGGGCTTCGGCCCGCGCACACCATTCGCAGTGCGTGATCTGGCGGTGGCGTTGCATCCCGGCCTTGAAATACCCGAACTCCCTGCGCGGCCGTGGCATACGGAGCCAGTGCAATGAGTGCGGAGCAGTCATCGTCATTGCCACTGGCCGAACAGAAGGATGCTGCCCGTCCAGTAACCGCCGGGCTTGTGCTGTTTGGTGTTCTCGCCGTTGCGGCTTTCATTGGGGCTCTGGCTATCGGTCCTTTTTCCATCGCTCCCGGCCGTATCCTCGCCGTGATATGGGAAGCATGGAGCGGTGTGGAAACCCATACCAGCGCCATGCTGCGTGAGCGGGTGGTGGTTATGGATGTGCGCTTCCCCCGGGCTGTTCTGGGCGTTCTGGTGGGTGCGGGCACTGCCGTGGCTGGAGCCATCATGCAGGGCGTCTTTCGTAATCCACTGGCAGATCCGGGCCTGATTGGTGTTGCGCCCGGGGCAGGTCTGGCTGCGGTGGCGTGGATGGTTATTGGCTCGTCTTTCCTCGTCCATTTGCCGGATTTCTTTCAGGTCATGGGATTGCCGTTGGCCGCGTTCTTCGGCGGCCTTGTCACCACGCTCCTCATCAGCCGGCTGGCCACGCGGGATGGGCGGACATCTGTAGCGACCCTGCTTTTTGCCGGTCTGGCCTTGGGTGCGATGGCGGCAGCGGGCACAGGCGTTCTTGTCTTCATCGCAACTGAGCAGCAGACCCGTGAATTGCTGTTCTGGACCATGGGTAGCCTTGCTGGTGCCACATGGATCAAGGTTGCCATGGCTGCTCCGTTCGTCGCCGCTCTGCTGGTGCTTTCGCCTTTTCTGGCGCGGGGACTTGATGCCATGGCGTTGGGTGAGGCCGAGGCCTATCATGTGGGCATACCCGTGGAGCGGCTGAAGCGTATTGCTATCGTGGCTGTAGCTGCGGGTGTGGGTGCTGCGGTGGCGGCTGCGGGTGTTGTTGGCTTTATCGGCCTGATGGTGCCGCATCTGGCGCGCCTTGCGCTGGGACCATCGCACCGGGCATTGCTGCCAGCTTCGGCGATGCTGGGGGCGGCGGTGCTTCTCGCAGCGGACATCTTCGCCCGCATGGTGGCTCCTCCGGCTGAGGTGCCGCTGGGTATTGTCACGGCGCTGGTGGGCGCGCCCTTCTTCCTGTGGCTGCTGCTGCGCCGCCGTGCCTTCGTGGGGTGAGAATGTACGAAGGAAAAGATGTTCGCGTGGTCATGAGTGGCCGCACGCTCCTCAACGGCGTGGATCTTGAAATCCGCTCCGGCCAGATCACAGTGCTTGTCGGTCCTAATGGGGCTGGCAAATCCACGCTGCTCAAGGCGCTTTCGGGTGAGCATAAGTTAGCTGGCGGACGGGTGAGCCTTGATGGCACAGCCATTTCGGAGCTTTCAGCACGAGAACTGGCTTGCCGGCGTGCGGTCTTGCCGCAATCGGTGGAGGTGGCGTTCTCTTTCACTGTTGCCGAGGTGATCTCCGTTGGGCTCATGGGCTCAGGTGCACGGGAGGCGGGGCGTGTGACCCGCTTGCTGCATAGTGTGGAATTGCCGGGGTTTGCCGGCCGTCGTTATGACAGCCTCTCCGGTGGTGAACGCCAGCGGGTGCAGTTGGCCCGTGTGCTGGCCCAGCTCGAATGTGGCCATGCTGATAAGGCGAGCTATCTGTTTCTGGATGAACCGACAGCCAGTCTCGACCTTGCACATCAGTTCGTCGTGCTGCGTCTTGCTCGTGCTCATGCCGACAAGGGGGGCGGGGTGCTGGCTGTGCTGCATGATCTGAACCTCGCCGCCATGGTTGCGGACCGGATCGTGGTGCTGGCCAATGGCAATATCATTGCAGATGGAACCGTGGACGAGGTCATCTGTGATGAGGTGATCGAACGGGCATTTGGTGTTTCGGTGCGGGTGGGTGTGCCGCCAGCCGGACCTTATGTTTTGCCGCAGAATATCCGCCAGCCTGCGGGTGCAGCGCAGGCCTGATGATGAACAGAAACGGCCCGGATGCTCTCCGGGCCGTTTCTTGTATTGGTATGTGCGATCGTAAAGAGTGTCAGCCCAGTTCCTGTGCGGCTTTGAGCACCGCATCTGCATGGCCGGCCACTTTCACCTTGGGCCAGATTTGTGTGATGTTGCCTTCTCGGTCGATGAGGAAGGTGGTGCGCGTGATGCCCATGAATTTGCGGCCATAAAGGCTTTTTTCACCCCACACGCCATAAGCCTCGAGCATCTCATGGCTTTCATCTGAGCCGAGTGGGAAGGCAAGTTCATTCTTGTCGCGGAATTTGTCCTGCGCTTTCACTGGGTCCGCGGAGACGCCGAGTATGGCCGTATCCGCAGCCTCGAACTGCGCGCGAAGGCCATTGAAGGCGATCGCCTCCTGCGTGCAGCCCGGAGTGCTGGCTTTGGGATAGAAATAGAGCACCAGTTTACGCCCGGCGAAGTCCGCCAGCGAAACGTCACCATCCCCGTCGCGTTTGAGGCGGAA
The DNA here is from genome assembly GCA_034676685.1 of Xanthobacter sp. GTDB lineage: Bacteria > Pseudomonadota > Alphaproteobacteria > Rhizobiales > Xanthobacteraceae > Xanthobacter. The sequence continues at coordinate 240,009 of JAUCBT010000009.1, forward strand.
GGGCGGAGCTTTTGCGCCAAGTTCCGGAATATTCGACATTCGCCTTCCTTTCGACGTGTTCAGAAGCATACGGCTACAGAGGTTCATGACCCATGAGTCCGACTCATGGGTCATGATGCAGCCTATGCGGTGCCCGCGCGTCCCTTGGTGGGAGGCGCATGAGTGGCGGATCGGGTCATGACAGGATACACATCTCAGCAGAACTGGGTGTATCCCGCACGATATCATTTCCCGCATCTTTACGCCGCAGGGGCAGGGTTGGCAGTGTGCGAGAATGGGCGAATCGAGCTGCCATAAGCAGCATGTGAAGCCAGGACGTATTCAGGCCGTGCGCGTCGTTGCGGGAGGAGCAGGCCGGTATGCAGCAGGGGATGCCGAATCCCGAACAGACGCGTCATCAACCGCGTCGTTCGCGCGTGCGCGGCCTTATGGGTGCGTTGGTGCCGCGCGGGCGCGCGGGCCGCATATTTGCGGGCATATGCCTGTCGCTGATCGGTCTTGGGAGTGTGGCGGCTCTCGTCCTCTATGGGTTGATTGCTTCAGGCGCGGTCACCGCGAACATCGCGACACCCTATATCGAGCAGGCTCTGGCTGAACGTATCGGCAAAGGGCACAAGGTCTCCATCCGCTCAACCTCGCTGGAGACCGCGCAGGACGGCATGACCTCTGTTGTCGTGCACGATATTCGCGTGACAGGGCCGGATGGGCAACTGGTGGCCAGCGCGCCCAGCGCGGTTGTCGAGCTTGATGGTTCCCTGCTTTCACCGATGCCCAAGGCGAGGCGGGTTGATCTCATCGGCGCCGAAATGGTGATTCACATCAGTGCCTCCGGCGAGGTGGCCGTGGCTGCGGGGCAAGGGGCAAAGCCCATTTCTCCAGTGGATCCTTCGGATAATGCGAACCGCTCCGAAGAGTTGCCACTGGAAGTGGAGCAACCTCATTCTGCGGCATCGGGTTCTTTCATCCCGGCCCCTGTTGCCGAGGCTATAGGCGCAGCAAATCCGCTTCAGCTCACCGCACTGGCGAACTGGATGAATGAGATGGACAGGGCGGGGTTTGATGGCAATGCCCTGGCCGATGTCGGACTGCGCAATGGCACATTGATTGTCGAGAATGAAAGCTCTGGCCGGCGCATCATCTTTCGCCACATCAGCGTGCGGCTGGCGCGGCCGTCTGGCGGCGGCATGGAGCTGACCTTCACCTCGCAAGGCCCCCACGGGGTTGCCACCGCGATTGCCCATATCGGCCCGGCGCAGGGTGGCGAACGGGATGTAAAGCTGACAGTCCGTGATGTCTCGACCCGCGATCTGGTTCAGGCCTTCACCAAGGATCATCGCCGCTTTTATATGGATACCCCGCTGAATGCTTATCTATCCGCCCGTCTGGGGCCGGATGGTCAGGTGAAGGGGGCTACAGCTCAGGTTTCCCTTGGCGCGGGGGCGATGGGCAATGGCGAGATGGTGCAGGAGCGTTTCGTGATCGACTCCGCCAGCCTAGGGGCCCGGCTCGATCCTGAACGGCGCGTGATCTATATTGATCCCCTCATCGCTTTGAAGAACCAGAACAAGATTGAATTGCGCGGGCAGATTCAGGTGCCCCTACAGGCGCGGGATCCGTGGACCTTTGATTTGACGCCACTCGAGGTCGTCTTCAAGGGCGATGAGATGGATGAGCCGCCTCTGGTCATCAACCGGGTGAAGGTGGATGGCAATTTCAACCCGCAAAACAAGCAACTGATTTTTGAAAGTGGTTTTCTGGGCAGTGATGCGGGTAGCTTCAGCTTTACTGGTGTCATCGATTTTGGTGTGCCACTTCCCATCCTGAAGATGGATGGCATCGGTTCCCCCATGCCGGTTTCCACCGTGAAGCGGATATGGCCGGTGAATATCGCGCCGGGGGCGCGGCAGTTTGCGATCGAGAATGTTTCCGGTGGAATGGCCGACGGCATCACGCTTGCGGTGCGGATGCCTCTCAACCTGATTGGCCAAAAAGATATTCCGCTGCCGGATGATGCTGTGCATTTCACCATCAATGGCAAGGGCGTAAGCCTGCGTCCGGTGAAGGGGCTGCCACCTGTCGAGGATTCGACGTTGAGCATTGTCGTCACCGGGCGCACTGTGCGGATCGACCTTCCCGAAGGCACCATGGTTACCCCGAGTAACCGGCGCATCGCTGTACGCGATGGTGTGATGTTCATGCCGGATTATTTCCCGCGTGAGCCTTCGGCTCATATCAGCGTGAAGTTCGACGGCCCGGCCGATGCCGCAGTCGAAGTGCTAGGCATGGAGCCGCTGAAAGGCCCCACCGGCACGGCTTTTGACCCCTCCACCACGCAGGGGCGGTTCGCTGCTCTTCTTCAGCTCAATATCGTGTTCCGCAAGGAACATAAGCCGGAAGATCTCGACTATTCGCTTGAAGCCACGCTGACAGATTTTGGTGTGAGCAAGGTGTTCAAGGATCAGCGTCTGGAAGGCGCAACCGTGAAGGCCTTTGCCTCGCCTGGAGGCATTCTCCTGCGCGGGGACGGGAGGCTGGCAGGTGCGCCTCTTGCCTTTGAGTATGAGAAAAAGAAGGAAGTGGCGGACGCGGATATTCGCGTGAATGCCCGTCTGGATGATGCCGCACGCAAGGGTTTGGGTGTGTCTTTGCCGGGTTTGTCCGGCGTCGTCGGCGTTAGCTTGGTGGGAACCACAAATAACAAGGAGACCCGAGCTCAGATTGAGCTGGATCTGACCTCGGCGGGTTTGTCGGATCTCCTTCCCGGCCTCAGCAAGAAGGTGGGGCGGCCGCTGAAGGCCCGCTTTGTGGTTGATGACGCCGGCCCTACCGTGCGCCTCAATAATCTTGTGATGGAGGGGTCCGGCACAGTGTTGCGCGGCAGTCTGGAACTGACCGACAAGGGCGATCTGGTTTCTGCTTCCTTTCCCACGTTCCAGCTTTCCGATGGCGACAAGGCCAGCCTGAAGGCTGATAACAGCGGCGATGTTCTGAAAATTCGCATTACGGGCGAGGTCATGGATGCCCGACGCATCATGGACAGCTTGATGGGCTCTCCCTCCGCGCCCGCACGCGGAGAGCAGAAGGTGCCGGATGTGGATGTGCAGGCCAAAATAGGTGCACTCACCGGCAACCATGGCGAGGTGCTGCGGCAGTTTGATCTGTTCGTGGCCCGCCGTGGCGTGGCCGTGAGCAATTTTAAGCTGTCAGCCAAGCTTGGGCGTGATTCCGATATTGGTGGCAATATGCGCACCCTTGTTGACAAGCGCCGCGTGCTGGAAGTGACTACGTCCGATGCAGGCGCCATTCTGCGGTTCCTGAACCTGTATGCGAAGGTGGATGGAGGTGTGGCCCAGCTTGTTGTGGACCCGCCTCGCAGCGATACCCAGCCGCAGGGTGGGGTGATCAATGTGCGCAATTTTGCCATTCGCGGGGAACCCGCGCTGCAACAGTTGTCTTCGGCTGCGCGGGATGCTTCGGGCAGGATCGAAGGCGGCTCGGCTCCTTTCGAGAAGGCGCAGGCCTCATTTGTGCGATCACCGGGCAAGCTGAATATCAGTGATGGGGCGATCTGGGGGCCATCTGTTGGTGCAACCTTCGATGGCTCGATCAATTTTGCCAGTGACCAGATCGCCATTCGTGGCACGTTTGTGCCCGCCTATGCGTTGAATAACATCTTCTCGAAAGTTCCGGTTCTGGGCATGTTTTTGGGTGGTGGGCCGAATGAGGGACTGGTGGGTGTGACCTTTGAAGTGGTGGGTTCCATGAGCCGGGGGCCAACCCTGCGCATCAACCCCATCTCTGCCGTTGCGCCCGGTTTTTTGCGCAAGCTGTTCGAATTCAAGGACTCCTCAGCCACGGTCCAATAGCGATGAAGCTGGTGGGGCGAGGGCGTTATGCAGATATGAAAAGGGCCGGTGGAGTTTTTCCGCCGGCCCTTTTCATTCTCTAGTGAGTGCTGATGGCAGAACGATCACACCGGCTTCAGAAGAACGTGCTTCTTCTTGCCGAGGGAGAGCTTGATGACACCCTCTGCTGTCAGGTCCTTTGCGGAAAGCTGAGCCTTTTCATCGCTCACTGTCGCATCATTCACCTTCAGACCACCGCCCTTGATCTGGCGTCGCGCCTCGCTGGTCGAGGCGACCAGGGCGGCCAGAACGAAGGCATTTGCGACGCCGAAGCCTGCTTCCAGCTCGGCCCGTGGCAGTTCCACTGTCGGCAGGTTTACGGCAAGTGCGCCCTGTTCGAAGGTGGTGTATGCTGTCTGCTTCGCCTGTTCCGCAGCCTCTCGTCCATGCAGAATGGCGGTGGCTTCCGTGGCTAGAATCTCTTTCGCGGCATTGATCTCCTGCCCCTCAAGCGCAGCCAGACGAGCGATCTCATCCAGAGGCAGTTCGGTGAAGAGCTTCAGGAAGCGCTCGACATCCGCATCTCCTGTATTGCGGAAATACTGCCAGTATTCATAGGGCGGGAGCAGCTCCGCATCCAGCCATACCGCACCGCCGGCAGTTTTGCCCATCTTCGCGCCGGAAGAGGTGGTCAGCAACGGGGTGGTGAGACCGAACAGTTCCATGCCGTGCATGCGCCGGCCCAGTTCCAGCCCATTGATGATATTGCCCCACTGGTCGGAGCCACCCATCTGCAACATGCATCCATGTCGCTTGTTCAGCTCCACGAAGTCATAGGCCTGCAAAATCATGTAGTTGAATTCGAGGAAGGTCAGCGGCTGCTCACGCTCCAGCCGCAGCTTCACTGAATCGAAGGTGAGCATGCGGTTGATGGTGAAATGCGGCCCCACCTCACGCAGAAGGGGGATGTATTTCAGCTCATCCAGCCATTCCGCATTGTTCACCATGCGCGCGCCGGCATCGAAATTCAGGAACTTCTCGAAGACCTTGCGGATGGAGGCGATGTTGTCGTTGATCTGCTGATCGGTCAGCATCCTGCGCGCTTCATCCTTGCCGGAAGGATCGCCGATCTTGGTCGTGCCGCCGCCCATCAGCGCAATCGGGTTATGCCCCGTGCGCTGAAGCGTGCGCAGCATCATGATGGAGAGCAGGTGCCCGGCGTGCAGGCTGGAGGCGGTGGCATCAAAGCCAATATAGGCCGTGATCGGCCCTTCCGCAGCCTTGGCATCGAGCCGCTCAAGGTCCGAGCACTGGTGAATATAGCCGCGCTCTTGCAGAGTGCGCATGAATTCGGAGCGGAAGGCGGGAGAGGTCATCGTTCTCTTTTCGGCCGTTCGTTCGGAAGGAGATAAATCGGAAAGGTGCGCTGGTTTACCAGTTAATGCGCAAGATTGCATCGGGCAGAAAGCAGGACAGGCACATGCGCGTTGTGGGGCTCATGAGCGGCACCTCCATGGATGGAGTTGATGCGGCGCTGATCGATACCGATGGAGAGGCCGTGTTCTGGCTGGGGCCGTCCATCACCCTGCCTTATGATGCGCAAACGCGAGCTTTGCTGGTTCAGGCTATGGAGGATGCGCGGGGTATCAATGCCCGCACCGATCGTCCGGGGATCCTCGCGGAGGCTGAACGACGCATGACAGACCTCCATGCCGATGCCGTGCTTATGCTTCTGGAGACCATGCGGCTGTCTCCTGCGGATCTCGATCTCATAGGGTTCCACGGGCAAACCGTGCTGCATCGCCCGGATGCGCGCCTGACCGTGCAGATCGGTGAAGGCCAGCGATTAGCAACTTTACTGGGTGTGCCGGTGGTGGCCGATTTTCGCGCCGCGGATGTAGCAGCAGGCGGACAGGGTGCCCCTCTCGTCCCGGTGTTTCATGCCGCTTTGGCTGCCGGGCTAGGAGCCGGGCCAAAGCAGAATTGGCCACTGGCTGTGCTGAATGTGGGTGGAGTCTCCAATGTCACCATCATCTCACCTGATGTACCGCCTGTCGCTTGCGATACCGGCCCGGGAAATGCATTGCTGGATGACTTCATGATGGCCCGCACCGGCCATCCCTTTGATGCCGATGGTGCCACTGCCGCGCGCGGGCGGGTGGATGAGGCAAGACTGGCTCAACTCCTCACCCATCCCTTCTTCCAGTTGCCACCGCCCAAGTCACTGGATCGGAATGAATTCCGCACTTTTGTGTCGCGGCATGCCGGCCTTGATGAACTTTCTCTCGAAGATGGCGCAGCCACACTGACAGCTCTCACGGCGGCTACGGTCGCAGGTTTGCTGCCGCATCTGGCGCGCAGGCCACAACGTTGGGTCATTGCTGGGGGAGGTGCACGCAATCCAACACTGTGCGCCATGCTTGCTAAGCAATTGGATTGCTCGGTTGTGCGTGCAGATGAGGTGGGCTGGTCTGCGGATGCGCTGGAAGCCCATGCCTTCGGCTTTCTCGCTGCCCGTAGCCTTCAAAGGCTTCCCCAAACCTTTCCAACGACAACCGGTGTGCACACGCCGCTTGCTGGAGGCGTGTTGTTCAGTCCGTGATGTGCCGATGATAGGTGTAGAATGCTTGGTCTCGTACCCAGCCGCAGGCTTCATAGAGCGACTGGCCCGACAGATTGTCGATGGCAGTGATGAGAGACAGGCGCGCTGCCCCCAGCGCGCGGGCATGGTTTTCAGCGGCTTTCAGCAAGCCTGTGGCAATGCCGCTGCGGCGGGCCTGTGGTGCCACATAAAGATCATTCAACACAAAGACGCGCCGCATCAGCACAGATGAGAAGGTGGGGAAAAGCTGGGCGAAGCCGACCGGCTGCCCTTCAAGCTCCGCCAGATATAGGACCGACTGGCTGTGCTCAAACCGGTTGCGCAGGAAGAGATGTGCGCCTTCAGAGTCGCTCTGCTGGCCGTAAAATTGCCGGTATGCATCCAGCAGCGGCACAATGGCATCAAGATCTGTCAATACAGCCTGGCGGATGATGGTCATGGCGATATCCTGAGACTGAAAGGCGCAAGCTTGAGTGGAAATGAAAAGGGCCGGAGAAGCTCCGGCCCTGATACCTTCAGAAACTGTAGGGGGTGAGGCGGTCAGGCTTCTGGGTCAATCTTGCGCGTGCCGGGCAGGCGCTTGTCCAGATAGGTGCCAATGACTTCCGTCAGTTCATCAGTGCGGCCATCGAAGAAGTGGTTGGCACCATCCACAATCTGCTGCTCGATGACGATACCCTTCTGGGTCTTCAACTTCTCTACCAGAGTTGCCAGAGCGGAGGTGGGCACCACTGAGTCCTTGTCTCCGTGCACGAAAATGCCAGAGGAAGGGCAGGGCGCGAGGAAGGAGAAATCATAAAGGTTCGCGGGAGCCGCGACCGATATGAAGCCTTCCACCTCTGGACGGCGCATCAGAAGCTGCATGCCGATCCACGCGCCAAAGGAAAAGCCCGCGATCCAGCACGCGCGCGCATCGGGATTCACCGACTGCGCCCAGTCCAGCGCAGCAGCGGCATCCGAGAGCTCTCCAGTTCCGTGATCGAACGAGCCCTGCGAGCGGCCCACCCCACGGAAGTTGAAGCGCAGCACCGAGAAGCCACGGTTCACGAACTGGTAGTACATATTGTACACCACCGGATTGTTCATCGTTCCGCCGAACTGCGGATGAGGATGAAGAATGATGGCGATGGGTGCATTGCGGGTCTTGGCGGGCTGGTAACGGCCTTCGAGGCGCCCCTTTTCTCCCGGAAAGATGACTTCAGGCATGAGTGTCCGCAACCTCTGGGTAGCAATGCTGAATGCGACGGAACGGAACCATACCGGATAAGGGCAAGCCCCGTGAGGCACCTGTACAGGCACCGGGTTTGGCACAACCAGCACGATCACTCGTGTGGCGATGCCTTGACTTCAAGACAGGTGCGACCTATCGCTCACAATCATTGCATGTTGTTTCCGGCGAGCGTGTGAAGGCAGTAAATACGCTGTATGCGGAAATGGACGGATTTGTTCATATGCCTTATATTTGAGGCAATTGCAAGCATAAGCCGCCTGCTCTGCCCCCTGTGGGTGCAAAGAGAAACCTGCTCTAGGTTGAGAGGCGGTCAACGTCTTGTAGGCGTTGTACTGGATCAAAAACGGCATGAGCATCGAGGGCAGGCCAGATCACAAGCGGCAGGTGCGAGTCTATCTCGACCATAACGCCACTGCACCACTGCGCCCTCAAGCCCGCAATGCGGCGTTGGCCTGTCTCGATGGTCCGGGCAATGCCTCTTCGGTCCATGCGCAGGGTCGTGCAGCTCGCGCGACCCTGGAGCGTGCCCGTGGCGAGGTCGCCCGGCTGGTGGGGGCTGAAAGCCGCAATGTGGTGTTTACTTCGGGGGCAACAGAGGCGCTGGCCCTGGCGCTTCAGCCAGATATGGAACTGGATGGCAAGCCGGTGCACTGCGATGTGCTGCTGGCCAGTGCGGTCGAACATCCAGCCGTGTTACGTGGGCATCGTTTTTCCAGCCTTGAGACCGTGGCGGTGAATGCCTTTGGCCAACTGGATCTGGATGCATTGGAAACGGCGCTGAAAACCCACACTGCTGCGGGCCGCCGAGCCATGGTGGCGCTGATGGCCGCGAATAATGAGTCCGGTGTAATCCAGCCCGTGGCTGAGGCCGTTCGCTTGGCACGCGCTTATGATGCTGTTGTGCTGTGTGACGGAGTACAGGCTGCGGGCCGTGTGGATCTGGACATCATGGCGTTGGGGGTCGATTTCATCTGCCTTTCCGCGCACAAGCTGGGCGGTCTGCAAGGGGCAGGGGCTCTGGTTGCCGCGCGTGCAGGCCATCGTATGCCGGCGCTTCTGGCGGGTGGGGGGCAGGAGCGGGGACGGCGTGGGGGCACAGAGAATGTTCCCGCCATCGCCGCCTTTGGTGCTGCGGCCCATATTGCACAGGAAAGCCTTGAGGCAGAGGCTGTGCGACTCTGCGCACTGCGAGACAGGCTGGAAAATGCTATTCTCTCTCAAGTGCAGGGCGCGCACATTGTCGGGCAAAGCGGTCCTCGATTGGCAAACACCGCGCTGGTGGCTTTTGAGGATGTTCGGGCGGAAACTCTGGTGATTGCGCTCGATCTTGCCCATATCAGTGTCAGTTCAGGTTCTGCGTGTTCCTCTGGCAAGGTCGGAACCTCTCATGTGCTTTCGGCAATGGGGGTGGATGAGGCTTATGCCAGAGGTGCGGTGCGCCTCTCATTGGGTTGGTCCAGTGGCGAGGCAGATGTGGATCTGGCGGTATCAGCCTTTGTTGAGGTGGTGCCGCGAGTGCGTGGCCGCTCTATCCGTGCGGCGTGAGACTTGACCCGCGGGCTTTGACCCCGCGCGGTAAAGGAGAAGAAATATGCTTGCCGTTCGGGAGAACGTCGCCGATATGAGCGACGCCTGCCTGTTCAGATTCGGTCTCTTCGCCATGGCCGGCGGTGCTGTTGGGTCTGTTTATCCGCAAACCCACAAGTTCATTGTCACCACTCAGGCGCAGGAGCAGCCCGCATGAACAAGGCACAGAGCACCGAGGCGAACCAGCCAGAGATTCATTCCGGTATTCCGGAGGAGGAGCTGAGCAAGCTCACCGACGATATCGTTGATGCGCTGAAAAGCGTTTTCGACCCGGAAATCCCGGTTGATATTTATGAGCTGGGCCTCATCTACAAGGTCGATATTGCCGATGACCGCATGGTTGCGGTTGAGATGACCCTGACCACCCCGAATTGTCCGGCTGCGGCACAGCTTCCAAGCATGGTGGAGAGTGCGGTCGCTTCCGTTCCCGGTGTTGTGGGCGCAACGGTGGATATCACCTTTGACCCGCCATGGGACCAGAGCCGCATGTCGGAAGAGGCGCGTCTGACGCTTAATTTGTGGTGAGGTCATGGGAAGGGCAGATGCCGGCGCATCCAGATTTTTGCATCTGCCCTGGATGACTGATGCAAAGCCCAGCATGAATGCCGATTGAAACAAAACCCGGAGCGTATCGCGCCGGGTTTATTTTTCCGCACTATTCGAGCCTGGGGAGAGACGCATCTTAATTGAAGGCGGAGGCTACCCCGACTTGAAGCAGGGAAGACAGAGGCAGCATAAACCCACGCCCTGCGTTTTGGCCTCTATCTGGTGAAGTTGTGTGCCCATGTTCTTTCATCATAGGCAAGGCCAACCTTGTGCAGTTTATCAGGATTGTGAACGCTTAGTCGTGTTCAATCTCACAGCATCAAGTGCTCTACTCACCTGAAATATTGATCTGCTTATCCTGTATCAATGCTTCCAGCTGGTCTACTGGCAGAGGCTTGCTGAACAGGAAGCCTTGTCCCAGGTCACATCCGTGAGCATTCAGGAAGTTGTACTGCGCGGTTGTCTCAATTCCCTCAGCAACCACTTCCAGCCCAAGCGCCCGTGCCACCGAGATGATCGCGTCTGCGATTTCGCTGTCCGCCACAGAGCGGGGCAGGTCATTCACGAAACTGCGGTCGATCTTCAGCTTGTTGATGGGAAAACGCTTGAGATAGCCCAGCGATGAATATCCGGTGCCAAAGTCATCAAGCGCCAACCGCACACCCATGGCATGCAAGCGCTCGCACTTCTTCTCAGCCTCTGCCCTGCTGTCGAACAGCACGCTTTCCGTAATCTCAATTTCCAGTCGCTCTGGCGGCAGGCCGGCATCTTTGAGAACCCGCTCAACCCAACTGCATAGATTGTCGCGATTGAACTGACGTGGAGAGAGGTTCACGGCGATATAGTCGCAAACATTGCCTTCTCGCAGCCACTTGGCCATCTGTTGGCAGGACTCTTCCATCACCCAGTCGCCGAGCGGTACGATAAGCCCTGTTTCCTCTGCGAGAGGAATGAAGTGCCCGGGCATGACCAGCCCCTGGGTCGGGCTCTGCCACCGCACCAATGCCTCTACACCGCGTACCCGTCCGTTTGCCAGTTCGATGAAGGGCTGGAAGTGCAGCACAAACTCTTTGCGCACCAGAGCGCGGCGCAGGTCGCTTTCAAGTTCTATGCGGGTCTTGGCATCCTGCGTCAGGGACTGAGTATAGAGGCTGAATGTGCCGCGCCCATTGGCCTTCGCTTCCGACAGGGCGGAGTTGGCGTGCTGCATCAGGTCTTGTGCATTCGTGGCATCATCTGGAAACAGGCTGATACCGACGCTGGCACCGACATAGGCTTCGATGCCTCCACTCAGTGTATAGGGCGCTCCCAGCACTTCGATGATTTGGCTTGCCACCTCACATGCGGGCTGCATGTCCTTCAGATCTTCCAGCAGCACCACGAACTCATCAGCACCATAGCGACCCAGTGTGGCGTTTCCCTTGAGAATGGTCTGCATCCGTTCGGCCGAGATGCGCAGCACCTGGTCTCCCACAAGATGCCCGAAACTCTCATTTATGGTTTTGAACCGATCAAGATCCACGCAGAGCACGGCACAATGGGCATCCGGTCTGTTCGCCGCATGATCCACCAGTGAGGTCAACAGGGTGCGGTTGGGCAGATCCGTGAGTGGATCAAAGTGCGCCATATGAGCAAGCGCCTGTTCTGAACGCTTGATCTGTGTGATGTCATGGAAAGACCCGACATAGTTGATCGGTAAGCCTTGTGCATCATAGACAGTGCTGATCGACAGGTGTTCCAGAAAAATGACGCCATCTTTGCGTCTGTTCCAGATTTCACCATCCCAGTACCCAGTCTTGAGAACCGAGTTCCACAGCTTGATATAAAAGCTCCGATCATGTCGGCCCGAATGCAACATGCGCATATTCTGGTCGACAACGTCCTCTTCCTCATACCCGGTGACGCGTGTAAAAGACGGATTAACAGCGGAAACCCGGCCCGAGAGGTCCGTAACTACGATGCCTTCCCGGGAGTTGGCGAAGACGGCAGCGGCCAAGTTCAAACGGCGGACCGTCTGTTTGCGCTGGGTAACATCCGCCAGCAATCCGACAATCCTCTGGAGTTCGCCGGTCTTATCGCGATTGCCAAACCCGCGAATCCAGTATTCGCGATATTCGCCATCCCCCTTGCGCAAGCGCAGTTCGCATTCGAACAGGTTCTCCTGTCCTTTGCGTAAATTAGACCAAGCCGTGCGGAATATAGACCGATCTTCTGGATGGATCAGAATGGTCCACAACTGACGCAGGTCAACGGGCTTGCTTTCATCGAGCCCCAATAGCTCCCGGCAGCGAGATGAGAGGAAAAGCTCAAAGTTCTTTCGATCCCAATCCCATACGCCCTCTTCAGTGCCGCGTATGGCCAGTTCAAATCTCTGCTGGCTTTCGCGCAGTTCCTTTTCCTGTGCCAGGCGGGCCGAAACATCCTGATAAACCTGAATGAAGTATTCAGGCTTGCCTGTAGCGTCGCGGGCAATCGAGGTCGTGCAATTGAGACAGATGTACGATCCATCCTTGCAGATATAGTGCTCTTCGCTGGTGAGGAAGGGGTGGTGTCCTGCCTCCAGATCGCGTCTCATCGCGATGACGCGTGCTTTCGAGTCTTCAGCAAGAAAGTGCAAGCAGATGGCACCTTCCATCTCGTCCTTGTCATAGCCAAGCATGGCTGCCAAGCGTTCATTGCAGCGCATGAGCCGGTTATCCATGGTGATATGGGCAAGACCGACAGCAGCTTGCTCAAAGGTCGCACGAAAACGTGCCTCTGCAAGACTAAGGGCATTCGCTTGGGTCAACAGGCGCTGGCTGATGCGCCGCTTGTTCCGCTGGTTGATAGCAAAGCCCACTGCAAATGCGAGCATGAAGACCAGAAGAGCCATCGTCAATATCAGCGCCGTCATCGTGCGCGTATCGGCAAGAACGGCATCGCGATCAACTTTCGCCACAAGGGCTATCGCTACGCTTTCGGCCGTTGGGATGGATATTGACTGCTTTACGGCCAGAACGGCCTTGCCATTATGATCCAGACCGATTGCCGGTTCGAGAAAGACCTCACCTGTCTTGACCGCGAAGTCATAGGTGCTGGCTGGTACGCGGACCGTGAGTGGCGGAAGAGAGGGATCTCTTTGAGGTGACGAGATAAGCCAGCTCTTGTCCGCCTCACGTCGCATCAGGAAAATGTCGGCTGATGCATCATTGCGGATCGTAGACGCAAGACCTGCATAAAGCGTCTTTGTCAGTGTCGAGTTGATGAGAAGTGCAGCACGGACAGGTGGGCGATCATCGCGTTTTATGATGATAGGCATCACCAAACTGGCAATAAAGAGCTTGTCGGACGCGCGCCAGATCGGCGTGAAAATGGGGCGGCTGATCTCCAGCGCCCTGCTAACCGACTGCTTGATATCGGGTGGTGGCGTCGTGGCCTCAACCGTACTGGCTATACTGAGGCCAGAGGGGTCATAAAGCTGAAGATCATAAATATCGAACAACCCCTTAAATTGGGAGAGTTGCTCATTGATCTGATCCAGGGCGATGCTGGATCTGGTGTCTTCAAATTCCACCAGCCTGTTGCGGAAGACGGAGTTTTCGGTGATGGCCTGGCCAATCATCACCCGTTGACGCATCCGGTTGGTCATCGCATCAGCCTGCAATTCTGTCAGCGTGCTGAGCGTGCGTTGCTGCGCCAGAAGCAGGGATTGGGTGCTCGTCTGATATGCAAATGCAATCGCCGCGATGATAATCGCGAGCAAAATCAGAGCGGTTCCAATAAGAACTCCAGGTTGCGGGCGAAAACCCTTTTTCCTGAGTTCATGCGTCGGTCTTTGGTTCATCCGGTCGCTGCAAAAGGAGAGGGAACAGCGCAGTTCTGTGCCCGCATGCCAGTGAGTGATGCAGTGTTGCCTGCCGCGAAACTCCCTCAAATAGACTCTATGCTGCGCATGCTTCTGCAAAGCCGAACAGCGAGACTGCACATCAGCCTATACCAGTGTGAAGCGTCTTCAATGGCCAATTGTGGGTTTCTAACAATAAGTTGGGCTTGGTCCACCATGGTCGGTGCAAGCCGGGAAGGACGTGGGTACCGCAACTGATTGCTGGAAACTTCGGCTGGTTGATCGGCAGTGCAAAGAGGCTGGCTCTTGTATGGTGCACGGATGTCGCCCATGTGTATGCAAACAGACATGACTGATGCAGGTGTGGCAGGAGGTTTCAGATGAGTGAGGTTTCCGTCTCTGATACGAGCAAGCGCACGCCTCCGCCTGTTCTCAACATCACGAATTCAGCTGCTGAGCGGTTGAAAGAACTGATGGAAGAGCAGGAAGATGAAGGCCTGATGCTGCGATTGGGGGTCGCTAAAAGCGGCTGCGCTGGCATGGCGTATACGATGGATTATACGGACGAAATTACGCCTTTCGACACCGTCGTGGACCAGAAGGGCGTTCGGGTCGTGATCGATTCGAAAGCGCTGATGTTCCTGCTGGGAACGGAAATGGACTTCAAGACGGATAAGATGTCGGCACAATTCGTGTTTAATAATCCGAACCAGGTATCGGCCTGCGGGTGCGGAGAATCCGTGGAACTCTCACCGGTTGATCCTGCGGCTTGCCCACGCACCGCATCCTGATCCAGAGAGTCTTCCGGGTAAAAGTGCTGGTGAGGATAAGGATGATCCCTGAGGACTGTGTCCTCAGGCTTTGTTCCTGCGAATGTTATGGATGATCGCTTTTTTCCGCGAACCGGTAGCCACTTGGCGGGAAAATGATCTAGAAGAAGCCCGATATGGCCGGATGAGATCGGGCACGCACTCTGCAACATCATTGGATGCAGCGCATGCTCATAGCCGGCTGTTCTGCTTGGATTGCAGCATCAGACGGGACTATGCTCGCGATCCGGGAGCGCAAAAGGGCCGCTTGCCGAAACTGGTAGACGGAAGGCACTTAAAATGCCTTGAAGGTCTTCCCCGGAAACGGGACAATCCCAAAAATCATTTCAATTCAGGCGCATACCTACTGGGTTGCGCCTGTTTTTGTTTCATCCCGTTTCCGGGAGAGATTTTTCGGTAGCCCACGGTGGAGACAAGTTGCGAGCGACAACATAGAACGCACCGAGAACGCTTCCACCCGTGAAGCCACGCTTGAACACTTTATGAAAGAGCGCGGCAGGGATCGGGTGGAAGCCGACATCCTGAAAAAGATCGACAAGGGCACCTACAGCGAATCACCTGGGGCTATGGCTGCCTTGCGGCACCTGATACAGCCCCTGTCAGAGGGCATCTCGGCAGCGCTGGCTATAGATGCCGGGCGGCGGGGGCGACCTTCAGTAGCTCTGGCGCTTTTGGCAGACCTCGCGCCGGACCTCGTGGCCTATCTCGCCCTCAAAGAGAGCCTGAACTATTCCAAGGGAAGCTGCCCTGTTCGTCGCCTCTCCCGTCATATCGGCTCCGTCCTGGAGGACGAGGTGCGCATGGCGGTCTTTGATGGGGTGGCCCCGGAACTCTACCGGACAGTCGAACGGGACGTGAACCGCAAGTCATGGGACCCGGAGCATGCCGCCATCATCTTCTCGGTGGCAGCCAAGGCGGCAGACATCCCGCTTCCGCGCTGGTCCGATATGGAAAAAATGCACATCGGCCTGTTGCTTCTCGACATGGTGATGGAGCACACAGGTCTCATCCAGGTTCGCGATGTGCCCACCCGGCGCAACAAGACAGTGAAGCATGTCTCCCTCACGGACACAGGGCGGCGCTGGGTAGAGGACTTCAACACCCGTGCGGCACTGTTGCGCCCTGCGCTGACACCGACCGTTGTTTCTCCTCTCCCTTGGATGGGGACAGTGGGCGGCGGCTACCTCACTCACGCCATCCGCCCCTTCTGCATCGTCAAGCGCACCTTCAAACCGCATGTTGAGGCACTGAAGAGCGCCGATATGAGTCGCGTCTACCGGGCCGTCAACGCTGTTCAGGAGACACCCTGGCGAATCAATACGCGCATCCTTGCGGTGATGGAGGAGGCCACAAGGCGTGGCGTTGTTCTGCCCGGCCTCCCGCTGCCTGACCCCGAACCGCTCCCCGACAAGCCTCCCGACATCGGCACCAATGACGATGCGAAGAGAGCCTGGAAGGAGGCGGCAAAGCAGGTCTACGAGGCCAACGCGGAGGCCGAAGGGCGCAGGCTGGAGCTTTCACAGCTTCTGACCATCGGTCAGGAGTACCGGGACGAAGAGGCCCTCTACTTCCCGCACCAGCTCGACTTCCGGGGCCGCATGTATGCGGTGCCGAACACGCTCCACCCGCAAGGGTCCGACAGGGCCAAGGCGCTCCTGCACTTTGCTAAGGGGAAGGAGGTCGGGCCGCACGGGCTGTTCTGGCTCGCCATCCACGGGGCAAACACCTTCGGCAATGACAAGGTGAGTTTCATGGTTCGGGAGATGTGGGCCTACGCCCATGAGGACCTGATCCAGGACTGCGCGGCTGATCCATTCATGAACCGCTGGTGGACCGAGGCAGACAACCCTTGGTGCTTCCTGGCGTGGTGCTTCGAGTGGGCAGAGGCTGCCCAGCAAGGGGAAGCCTACGTCTCTCACATCCCCATCGCCCTTGATGGTTCCTGCAACGGCCTTCAACACTTCTCCGCCATGCTGCGGGACCCTGTCGGCGGCGCGGCGGTGAACCTACTGCCCTCTGACAAGCCCCAGGACATCTACCAGCGTGTTGCCGACCGGACGGAAGCGGTTCTGGAAGAGCATGCGAAGGGGGATGACGAGGGCAAGCGGGATTTTGCCTATGGCTGGCTGCGATCCGGCATCCAGATCGACCGCAAGTTGTGCAAGCGCCCGGTGATGGTCCTGCCCTATGGCGGCACCATGACCTCCTGCCGGGACTACACCCGCGCCGCTGTAAGAGAACAGATCAAGGCCGGTGCCTCTCACAATTTCGGGGAGACCCTGCCCAAGGCCGAAGCCTACCTTGCCAGCGTTATATGGCAGGCCATTGGGGACGTGGTTGTCGCCGCCCGCAAGGTGATGGACTGGCTCCAGAAGGTGGCCCGCGTCGCTGCCAAGCACGGACAGCCTCTCCAGTGGACCGCCCCGAGCGGCTTCGTGGCCCATCAGGAATATCGTGATGTCCGCCATCGGCAGGTACGCAGTCGCCTGCGGGGCAGCGTCATCAAAATCTCCCATATGGAGCAACTGGACGACCTCCACCCCGGTCGCCAAGCTCTCGCCGCAAGCCCCAACTTCGTTCATTCGATGGATGCAGCGGCCATGATGCTCACCATCAACCGTTGCCTGGATGCCGGGCTGAGCAGCTTCGCCATGATCCACGACAGCTACGGCACCCATGCCGCAGACACGGAGGCGATGGCAGGATGTCTGCGAGAGGCTTTCGTCCAGATGTATGAGGACCACAACGTCCTCGAAGAACTCCGAAGATTGGTGCTGGAGCGGCTCCCCGAAGAGGCCCGGCACTTGATCCCACCGCCTCCTTCACAAGGCAGTCTGGACCTCCAGCAGGTTCTCCAGTCTGCCTATTTTTTTGCCTGATAATACCGAAATCGGGACGTTCCCGAAAAGGATTGATATGAGCAGTCACAGCATGACCATCCGCATTGGCGCGTCCCATTGGGGAGCCGAGATGCCGGACGGCACGACCTTCGACTTCGCCTCCATGACCTCGAACCAGCGGCGTGAGTGGTATCGCGCCTTCGGTGATGCCGTCTGGAAGATGTTCGGTCACAACGTGGGCAAGCACACTGCCCGCGATAGCCACAAAGGAGGCCGGGCATGAGCAATTTCGAAATCACCGGGCCGGGCCTCTATCGGCAGCGTGACGGGAACCTCGCCACTGTCGGCAAAAGGAATGAGGGGTCCGTACAGTGGCTGTGGCGCGGCTGGGACAGCGATGACGATGCTTCAGATTGGCGGCAGGACGGTTCGTGGGACCCCAACGAGGGACATGAAAACCCTTTCGACCTTGTTGAGAGGCTGTCAGACGAAACCACCAACACCGTCACAATCCCCGCTGAAGAATACAACGAGCTTCAGGCCCAGGTCCTCTGGCTGAACGCGCTTGAAGCCGCTGGTGTGGACAACTGGTCCGGCATCGACTTCGCCCACGAGCTGCACCGCGAGATGCAGGCCGAAGAAGTGGTGTGGCCGAAGTGATCCTCTTCGCAGCTATCGGGGCAGGCGTACTCGCTGCCCTGCTTGTGGCTGGCCTGTACTGGCTGGTCGCCAACGTCTCCCTGAAAAACCCCAACAATCAAAAGGATAAGTGATGAACTATTTCCGTCTTGCCGCAGTCGGGCTGGTTGGCCTTTTCATTCTCTCGATTTTTGGAGGGAGCTGGTACACCGTCAATGAGCGTGATCGCGGCGTGATCCTCCGAAACGGGGCCATTATTGGAGAAGCGAAGCCGGGCCTCGGCTTCAAGTTCCCCTTCGTGGACAGTGTGGTTGACATCTCACTGGAGACGCAGACTGCCCGCTATGAAAGCCTTCAGGCTTACAGCCGGGACCAGCAGCCCGCAGTGATCGGCCTGTCTGTGATCTATCGTGTACCCGAAGACGGCGTGGCGGATGTCTACACTCGCTTCGGCTCTACCGAGAAGATGGTGGAACGTGTCGTTACCTCGAAGGTTCAGGAGCAGGTCAAGAACGTCTTCGGCGGCTTTAACGCGGTCACTGCTATCCAAGAGCGCCAGCGGCTGAACAAGGATGTGGCCGGAGCTATCACCGAGGCCATCAAGGCTGTCCGCGCTCCGGTGGTGATTGAAGCTGTTCAGATTGAGGGCATCGACTTTTCTGATGCCTACGAGCGCAGCATTGAACAGCGGATGCTTGCCGAGGTCGAAGTCCAGAAGCTCCGCCAGAACGCCGAACGAGAGAAGGTGCAGGCGGAAATCGTCGTGACACAGGCCAGTGCCCAGGCGGATGCCGTCCGACAGCAGGCCATTGCAGCAGCCGAAGCGATCCGCCTGAAGGGCGACGCAGAAGCAGAGGCAATCAAGGCACGAGGACAGGCGCTCGGAAGTAACCCGAACCTTGTCAGCCTTGTCCAGGCAGAGCGCTGGGACGGCAAGCTGCCCTCCACGATGGTTCCGGGCGGCGCAGTCCCGATGGTTGGCATCGGTAAGTGATCTGGAGCTTCCTCGCCTTCCTCGGTGACGCGCTCCTCGACCTCTTCCGACACGAGTACACCTCCCCTGACAATGAACCTTGACAACATCAACAACGCGCCCTCGCAGGCCGTTGCAGATGCGGTGATGGGTCTCCTCGACCGCCTTCAGGATCATCCGAAGGCCGTTCAGTCCATCGCCGCTGCGGTGCTGTTCCTCCAGGTCGCCAAGACCCACCGCTTCGACCCCCAACACATCTTCACTGTCGCCGGAAACATGCTGTCCGACACCATCCACGGCGAACGTCCGCAGTTTCGGGCGTTGCGTCTCTATGCAGAAAGCGAACTGAAATGATCCCGAACACTCTTGAGCTGCCCTACGATTTTTCTGCGACTTTGACGCAGGAGGGCTTCTCGTTCACCTACGCCGGGCCCAGCATTGAAGACAGCTTTGAGCATGGCGTTGCTATCGCCGCCAAAACGTTTGTCGCCGTTTTGGCACTGACCGCCCGCCTCTCCAAAGTTGAAGAACAGGCACTTGACCTCATCGCCGGGGACTTTCTGGAGAGGGTGGTGTGTGATGTTCAGGCCGCCCGCAACGTGGATGTAGAGGAGGCCGAGCTGGTCTCCGAATGACCGCCCTCTTCTTTCTCCTCTCTCCATCCATCGCCCTGAAGCTCGCGGAGGCTGTCTTTCGGGACAGCTTCCCGTGGGCCGCACCTTGCAAGGATCATCAACAGCGATGAACGCACTCACACCTTTCACCACCTCCACCACACCAGCCGCCCACGTCATCCTGCCCGCTACCGGGACAGATCAGCCGCTCACCATGTCCAGCCGGGAGATTGCCGAGCTGACCGGCAAGCTCCACAAGAATGTGGTTCGAGACATTGAGGCAATGCTTAACGGGCTCAATTCTGAGCCGGTTGATTTCGAAGCCAAGTATCAGGACGCCAAAGGCGAATGGCGAAAGGAATATCGCCTCCCTAAGCGCGAGACGATGATCATCGTCTCCGGCTACAGCATCCCTCTCCGCGCCGCTATCGTGGACCGCTGGCAGGAACTGGAAGAGAAAGCGCAGTCGGCTTTCCTCAACCTGCCCAACTTCACCGACCCGGTAGCCGCCGCCCGAGCATGGGCTGACGAGGCACAGCGGGCGATTGAAGCCGAACGTCAGCTCTCCATCGCAGGCCCGAAGGCGGACATCCTCGACGTGCTGGTCCACAAGGAGGACACGCACTCCCTGACACAGGCCGCAAAACACTTCGACGTGGCTCCCCGTGCGCAGTTCATCAAGACCCTGCGGGACCACAAGGTCCTATATCCGGTGAAGGGCGGCGTTCTGGTGCCTGCGGAGAAGTACCGCAAGGCGGGGTACTTCGTTGTCCGGTACGCGATGGGCACAGAAGGTCTCCCTCAGCAGACCCGCGTCACCCGCAAGGGCATGTCGTGGCTGGCGTCCAAGCTGGACCGCTTCTTCCGCGAGGCCGCGTGATGCCGATCTTCATGGAGACTATGTTCGCCCTGATGCTCGCGAGCATCGCAGGTTGCATCACGTTGTTATGCCTTTCCGGGACCATTTATGCACTCCTCTCCACTTGGAAAGAGCGGTGCAAATGATCGGCAGCATCGTCACCGCTTTCCTCTTTCTCGGGGCCTGCGGTCTCCTCGGCTCCGCCTTCATCATGGCGCTGGAGCAGGGACGGTAGCATGATTGAGGTTATTGTTCCCGCGCTTCTCTTGGCAGCGTTCCTCTGCTTCGCTGTTGCCTTCCTCGCACAACTGGCAGCAGGTGGTCCCGACCGCTTTGCATGAGCCCCGCTGCCTGCGGCTCGCCAAAATCTACTGGTCCGCAGGCGATCCCCTCCCACTGGACATTGAGGCCGACCTGATGGCCCTCGGCTTTGATGTCCCGACCCTCCACCACAAGTTCATCACCCACAACAAGCGACAGAAGAAAGACCCGCGTATTGGCTGAAAAGAAAAAGCGTAACAAGATCAAGGTTGGTTCTCTTGTTACGCCCATTGGCACGGCACGTTACCCGCACCTCAACGCCCCGGACACCAAGTGGGTGGAAGAAGGCGAGTATCGCTGCCCCCTCATCTTCACGGAAGAGGTTGCCGACCAGCTCCGCCCCAAGCTGGAAGAGTTTCTCGACAAGGGCTTCGACCTCCTGAAGAAGGAGCACTACGGGGACGCCCCCAACACCGCCAAGGCCAAGCGCCTCTCCAAGTCCGACCTGCCCCTGAAGGCTGTTGAGGACGAGGAAGGCAACGAGACCGGCGACTACAGCCTGAACCTGAAGAAGCGTGCTTCCGGCACCAAGAAGGACGGCACGCCCTGGAAGGCCAAGGTCAACATCTTCGACAGCAAGGGCAAGAAGCTCCTGCCGGTGCCCTCCATTTGGGGCGGATCGAAGCTCCGGGTGGATGCTGATGTGTTCGCCTTCTTCTTCCCCAAGGACAATACCATTGGGCTGACCTTCGAGATCATGGGCGTCCAGGTTATCGAGCTGGTCTCTGGTTCCGGGGAGCGTGAAAGCGCCTTCGGTGAGGTGGATGGCGGCTATGTCGGGGAGGAAGACCCAGGCTTTGGTCGCGATGATGACAGCACGGACGACGAGGACAGCGACGAGGCATCAGCAGACTTCTGATGGCGTCCGTGACACAGGACCGGAGCATCGTTGAAGGGTATCGCTCCGGCCTCGAAGAGAAGATTGCCGAACAGTTGCGCCGTGCCGGTCATCCGGTTCTCTATGAGGCGCACAAGCTCCACTACACACAGCCGGCCAAGCCCCGCACCTATACGCCCGACTTCATCCTGAAGAACGGGATCGTCGTGGAGAGCAAGGGGCGCTTCGTCACCGCCGACCGCCAGAAGCACCTCTTCATCAAGGCGGATCACCCCGGTCTCGACATCCGGTTCGTGTTCTCCAATCCCAACGCCCGCATCGGGAAGACCAGCACCACCACCTATGCCATGTGGTGTGAGAAGAACGGCTTCCTCTACGCCGCGAAGTGGGTACCGCAGGAGTGGCTTGAAGAGCCTCCGGTTCCCGTGCGTATCGCTGCGGCCAAGCTGGCGCTGGGCTGGCCCCCGGCAAACTGATCTTCGCACACTGTATGGAGGAGGGGCGCGGTGTCCCTCCTCACCAGCTTTCAAGCATCTGAAAAACCAGAAGGAATTACGTGGCTTTTAAACCTTTGATGCCCAAGTCCCAGCTTACCTTGCTGATTGAGCATCTGAAGAAGAAGGGCTCCATCTCCGGCATTGAAGCCGCAGCCCTGTTCCGTATCCGCTCCCTGTCCCGCCGCATCAATGACCTCGAAGCCCGAGGACACCGCATTGAGCGGGTGCAGGCCGAGGACACCACCGGCCAGCGATACGTTCGATACTATCTTGTTCCCTCCAGCGAGAGCCGCCCGGCCTGAGCGTGGAGAGTGAGCTTCTTCGGAAGGGGCCGTGCGATGCGTGCGGCTCCTCCGATGCCTGCGCAACCTATGATGACGGGCACACCTACTGCTTCTCTTGTGGAGCCTACGGACATAGTGAGGAAGCAGGCACAGCCCGTGAAGAGCGCCCGAAGGCGAAGGGTCTCCTTCCTTTCGGGGAAGCTCAGGCCCTTATCAAGCGGCACCTGACGGAAGAGACGTGCCGCCGCGCCGGTTACACGGTCTCCGAGATGGGCGGCGAACCTGTTCAGGTCGCCAACTACCGGGACCCTGAGACCGGGCACATCGTGGCGCAGAAGGTCCGGGGCAGGAACAAGGAGTTCAAGTTCCTTGGTGACACCAAAGCCGCAGGTCTGTTCCTCCAGCATCTCTGGCGGGACGGCGGCAAGCGGGTGATCGTCACCGAGGGAGAGGTGGACGCCCTCACCATCTATCAGGAAATGTCCTACCGCTGGCCGGTCGTCTCGGTTCCAAACGGGGCACAGGGGGCAAAGAAGTCCCTCGCCAAGCACCTCGAATGGCTCTTGCGGTTTGACCATATCGACCTGTGTTTCGATCAGGACGACCCTGGGCGGGAGGCAACAGAGGAATGTCTGGCCCTGTTCCCCGCAGGACGTGGCCGCACCATCCGTCTGCCCCTCAAAGACCCTAACGAGATGCTCCAGGAGGGCCGGAAGAAGGAGCTTCTGGATGCCCTCTGGTCCCCCGCAGAGTATCGCCCCGATGGCATTGTCACCATCTCCGACCTCCGTGAAGAGGTTCTGAAGGCTCCCGAATGGGGGCTGCCCTGGTGGGTGGAGACGCTCAATAAGGCCACCTTTGGCCGACGCTATGGGGAAGCCTACGCCCTTGGTGCAGGCACCGGCATCGGCAAGAGCGACTTCCTCTCCCAGCAGATCGCCTTCGACATCGTGGAGCTGGGGCAGAAGGTTGGCATGTTCGCCTTCGAGCAGCAGCCGGTGGAGACCCTGAAGCGGATTGCCGGGAAGGTCGGGGGCAAGAGCTTCCACATCCCCGACGGAAGCTGGACGGCAGAGGAACTGACAGCCGCCATCAACACACTTTCAAGCCGTGGCGGTCTCTATCTCTACGACCACTTCGGCTCCTGTGACTGGGATGTGGTGGCATCCCGTCTGCGCTATCTCGCCCACACCGAGGGTGTCCGCATCTTCTATGTGGACCACCTCACGGCCCTTGCAGGTCACGGTGACGAGGAGCGGGCATCCCTTGAGAAGATCATGTCCGAGCTTGGCGGTCTGGTGAAGGAGCTGGACATCATCATCACCTTTGTCTCCCACCTCACGACGCCGGATGGCACCCCGCACGAGGAAGGTGGCCGTGTCACCATCCGCCAGTTCAAGGGGTCCCGCGCAATCGGTTATTGGTCCCACTTCATGTTCGGCATGGAGCGCGACACCCAGGCCGAGGATGAAGAGGAGCGGCAGACGACCACCTTTCGTGTCCTGAAGGATCGCTATACGGGCCGGGCCAACGGCCTGACCATCCCCCTCACATATGACATCGAAACCGGGCGACTGGTGGAAGCCGCTGGTCGCGGTTTCGATGACGCAACAGAAGGCTTCTGAATGAGTGAAGTGAACCCCGGTGCAGTGGAGGCAGCGTTTGCCGAGAACCTCCGGGACATGAATATCGGTATCGGGCTGGATGCCGAGGGTGAACCGACCACCGTGTTTCTGGTGGTGAAAGATCAGGCCATCGCCTTCCCGCTGCATTGGCTGGAAGACCTCTTCGGCATGATCGAATTCGCGGCATGGGGAGACAGCGAAGGGGAGACGCTGCATTGAGCAGCAGCGAGGACTTCCCTGTTGTGTACGAAGGCCCCGCCAACTTCCAAGTCTCAGTCCTGAAGGAACGCAAGAGCGATAAGCGGGCGCTGGAACTGTCCGTGCCGGGTTTCTTCCGGTGGGTGATGGACCCTGAACGTGCCCTGGCGCTGGGCTATGAGCTGCATTGGGCAGCCACCGACTGCATGGCCGCAGCGGCAGGGAAGGAGACGGCTGCGGGGTGAGAACCCTCATCTTCGACATCGAAACTGACGGTCTCCTTCCTGAACTCACCAAAGTCCACTGCCTCGTCATCAAGGACCCCGACAGCGGGGAGATGTGGTCTTGCGCGGACCATCCAAACTACTCCCCGGTCAAGGCTGGCCTTCGGCTTCTCGCCTCCGCTGACCTGATCCTCGGACATAACGTCATCGGCTTCGACATCCCCGCCCTCCAGAAGGTCTATCCAGACTGGAAGCCGGGCGGGGAAGTCCGGGACACGCTCCTCCTGAGCAACCTCCTTTATCCGAAGGAAGTGATCGAGGGGCTGGACTTCGACCTTGCCGGCAAGGGGCGTTTCCCGAAGAACCTTATCGGTCGCCATTCCCTTGAAGCCTGGGGCTATCGCCTCGGAGAATACAAAGGCGACTACAAGGGACCCTGGGCCACATGGTCCGTGACCATGCAGGACTACTGCGAGCAGGATGTTACGGTCACTGACCGGCTCTGGAAGCGGATGCAGGAGGAGATTGCCACCGGCTGGGGTAGCGAGTGCGTCAAGCTGGAGCACGATCTTGCATGGGTCCTCCAGCGTCAGGAGCGCAGAGGCTTTGCCTTCGACACCGAGGCAGCGGGGAAGCTCTATTGCACCCTCGCCAACCGTCGCCGGGAACTGGAAGAGGAACTCACCACCGTCTTCCCACCCAAGGTGGTGCGCACTCCGTTTACCCCGAAGGTCAACAACAAGGCCCGTGGCTATGTGAAGGGGGTCCTCACCTTCAAGGAGAAGGTCATCCCCTTCAACCCAGGCAGCCGCAAGCAAGTGGCTGAACGGTTGATAAAGCTGGGGTGGAAGCCAACAGAGTATGGCAAGGACGGCACCCCCAAGGTGGATGACGACACCCTTGCCAGCCTTCCTTTCCCGCAGACCAAACTCCTCGCGGAATACTTCCTTGTCGCCAAACGTCTCGGACAGCTTGGGGACGGGAAGGAAGCGTGGATCAGGAAGGAGAAAGGGGGCCGCGTTTATGGCCGGGTGATCCAGAACGGGGCGGTGACAGGACGCATGACGCATCGTGTCATCGCCAATGTCCCAGCCGAACGGACCCCATACGGCCATGAGATGCGGGCGCTTTTCACCGCCTCGCAGGGCTACAAGCTGGTGGGCTGTGATGCCGACGCACTGGAACTGCGGTGCTTGGCAGGCTTCATGGCCCGCTATGACGGCGGCGCGTACATCAAGACCGTGCTTGAAGGGAAGAAGGAAGAGGGCACGGACATGCACACACTCAATGCGCAGGCATTGGGATGTGACCGTGACACCGCCAAGACCTGGTTCTACGCCTTCATCTATGGGGCGGGAGACTTCAAGCTGGGGGCCACGCTCCTCGGCCAGGGCTCCAAGCCCAAGCTCACAGGCGCTGGAAGGCAGGCCCGGACAAAGTTCCTTGCCGCTCTCCCGGCCCTTGGCAAACTGGTGAAGGCTGTCGGCAAGACCATCAAGCAGCGTGGTTATCTCTTTGGCCTCGACGGTCGAAAGCTGCGCATCCGATCCGAACACGCTGCCCTCAACACGCTTCTCCAGTCAGCCGGTGCGGTCCTGATGAAGAAGGCACAGGTGATCCTTGATGCTGACCTTCAGGGGGCAGGGCTGGGGCCGGGCCGGGACTATGAGTTCGTCATCACATACCACGACGAATGGCAGCTCGAAGCGCTTCCTGAACATACAAAACAGGTGGGCACCCTTGCCGCAGATGCCATCCGCAAGGCGGGTGAGTTCTTCAGCTTCCGGTGCCCGCTGAAGGGTAACTTTGACATCGGAAACACCTGGGCCGAAACGCACTGACGGCTGGGTCTATGTTCTCTCCAACCCGGCATGGCCGGGCTACGTGAAGGTCGGTTCCAGCCTTGATGCAAGGGACCGCCTTCGCTCCTACCAGACCTCCAGTCCCTTCCGTGACTACACCCTTGAATGCCTCGTGCAGGTCCCCGACCGGCGAGGCTTCGAGCGGTCTTTGCACACAGCTCTGGAAGGGCACCGGGTGGGGCACACCGAGTGGTTCCGTGTCCACCCGCAGGACGTTCGCAACATTCTCAATGACATGAACAAGGAACTGCCATGAGTGCGCAGGATGACCTCGCATGGATCGACTTGCTACAGCACAAGTACGGCATCCGCTTCCCTGTCGTCTTCGGACGGGACGATGAAGATGATGAAGGGCCGCTGTATGAGGAGGACGGCGGGGAGTGAAGACCCTCGCCTTTATCGACACTGACATGTTCGTCCACACCGCCGCTGCCGCAGTGGAGCGGGAGACCCGGTGGGACAATGATGTGTGGACCCTGGCCGCAGACATGGACGAGGCCAAGGCGTCCTTCCGGTCTCTCCTGATGGCTGCCCTCGACAGCCTTGACGAGAAGGATGTTCACCCCATCCTCGCCTTCACATCCCCTGGCCCTACCTTCCGGCATCACCTCTGGCCGGACTACAAGGGGAACCGGAAGGAGAAGCGCAAGCCGCTGGTCCTCAAGGGTCTGATTGAGTGGGCGAAGGACGAGCTGAACTATCCCCACATCGTGAAGCCGGGGCTTGAGGCAGATGATTGCCTTGGCATCCTCGCCACCCACCCAAACAACCTGAAGTATCGCAGGGTGATCGTCTCGGGGGACAAGGACCTCGCCCAAATCCCTTGCGAAATCCTCGACTTCAAGCGCGGCACCCTGACCGAGGTGAGCGAGGAGGAGGGCGAACAGCTCTTTCTTCTCCAGACCCTGACCGGGGACCCGACCGACAACTATCCCGGCTGCCCCGGCCTCGGTGCCAAGCGTGCGCCGGCTATCGCTGCGGGAGGCTGGGAGGCCGTTGTCGCCGCTTACGAGAAAGCCAAGCTGACCGAGGAGGATGCGCTGGTGCAGGCTCGCCTCGCCCGCATCCTGCGGTTCGATGACTATGACCACAAGAAGAAGGAAGTGATCCTTTGGGAGCCGAAGTGAGCGATCCCAAGAGTTGCAGGACGTGTCTGCACTGCAACAGGAAGACTTCCCTTGAACCTTGCGCAACCTGCGTGAAACTTCCAGGCCACTCGCAATGGGTGGTCCCCTCTCTTTCAGGAACCCGGACGGAGTTTGTCATCACCGACGAAGTTGCTTCCCCTCTCGACGTTCAGATCGGTGGCGGTCACTACAAGGACATGCCCATCCAGCCGCTGGAATACATGATTGCCAACGGCATCCCCTTCGCTGAAGGCGCGGTCATCAAATACGTTTCCCGCTGGAAGAAGAAGGGCGGCATTGAGGACCTGAAGAAGGCCCGGCACATTCTGGATGTGCTGATCGCCCACGAGCAGGGTACCTGATGGCCCGTCTCGAACGGGGGCAGAAAGAGCCCATCGGATTTATGTCCCACTGGAGCACAAACCGCAGCGCCTCTCCATCAGTTTCCCTTCCAGATATTCCTCAAGAGCTTTTGGATTATCTGGATGTGACCTTCCCTGATCGTATCGACCCGAGCTGGCAGGACATGGAGGATGTGCGGGAAGCGCAGGGTGCTCGTAAAGTGATCGACCACCTTCGCCAGCTCAAAGAAGACATGGAGAACTCCTGAACAATGTGTCTCGGCGGGGGGGAAGACCCCACCCCGACAGTCCGCAGCGGCTCCACCTCCGCCGCCTCCGGCAGATACCCCAACGACACCGGCCTTGAACGAGGCCACCTCAGAGGCGAAGAATGCCTCCAGTGCTGTTGAAGGTGCCCGGCGTGGGCGAGGTGCCCTGCGCATTGACCTCAACGCACCGTCATCCAGTTCCGGCCTGACTATCGCCTGACCTTGGATAGTCCCAGCAAGGTCACTGCGGCACAGCGATACGCCGCGTTGGAGGGAGAGCGAGAGCCTTTCCTTCAACGTGGTCGCGACTGTGCCGCCCTGACCGTACCCTACTTTCTTCCTCCCTCCGGCTTCAGCGCCCTCTCCAAACTTGAAACACCCTTCCAGTCTCTTGGAGCACGGGGTGTACGGGTGTTGGGCTCGAAGCTCCTTCTCTCCCTCTTCCCTCCGAACACGCCTTTCTTCCGCTACCAGATTGACGACCAGGCTTTGCAGGAGATGACGCAGCGTCCCGACATGAGGGGCGAGATAGAGACCGCATTGTCCGCCCGTGAGAAGGCTGTGCTTGCGGAGATGGAGAGCGCCCTGTTCCGACCGGCTGCCTTCACGGCACTGCAACAGCTTATCGTGGTCGGCAACGTGCTCCTCTACATCCCGAAGAAGGGACGTGTCCGCGCCTTCCGTCTTGACCACTATGTCGTCAAGCGTGACGCCTCCGGCAACCTGCTTGAGATTGTGGTGAAGGAGAGTGTGGCGCGTGCTGCCCTCCCGCGTGAGACGGCATCTGCCCTCGCCAGCAAACTGGCAGAGAAGGCCACGGCCTCCGGTGCGGACGAGCAAAAGGACCTCGACCTCTACACCCGCATCCACCTTGAGCGGGACATGTGGCAGGTCTACCAGGAAATCTGCGACATCGAAGTCCCCAGCAGCCGGGGAACATACAAGCCCGACGACCTGCCGTGGCTCCCCCTCCGCCTCTCGGTGCAACCCGGCGAGGACTACGGTCGCTCGTATGTGGAGGAGTATCTAGGCGACCTCGACAGTCTTGAAGGGCTGGTCGAAGCCATCGTGGAAGGCTCTGCCGCTGCCGCCCGCGTCGTGTTCGCGGTCTCTCCCAACGGCACTGTATCCCTCCGTTCGTTCTCCAAGGCCCGTACTGGCGATGTGATCGCAGGCGATGCGAACGATGTCGGGGTGGTCCAGACCAGCCGACAGGTTGATCTAGGCGTGGCCCGGCAACAGGCGCAGGACATCGCACAGTCCCTTTCCTATGCCTTCATGCTGAACGCCGCAGTCCAGCGCAGCGGCGAACGGGTGACGGCGGAGGAAATCCGCTACATGGCTTCGGAGCTGGATGATGCCCTTGGCGGTGTCTACACGCTCCTCGGTGCCGAGTTTCAGCTTCCGGTCGTGCGTCTCTTCGAGCGGCGCATGGAGAAGAACCGGAAGGTCCCCGCACTTCCTGATGACATTATCCAGCCGCAGATCGTCACAGGTCTTCAGGCCATCGGTCGCGGCTACGACCAGCAGAACCTCAAACTCTTCGTCTCGGACATCCTCCAGGTCCTCGGGCCGGAACTTGCCATGCGCTTCTTGAAGCCCAGTAAGTCCTGAAGCGGTCGGCTGCGTCCTACGGCATTGATACAGGCGGCTTGATCGCCAGTGCCGAGGAGTTGGAACAGCAGGACCAGCAGGCACAGATGATGCAGATGGTGCAACAGCTTGGGCCACAGGCCGTCCAACAGCTTGGCGGCATGGCGCAGACGCAGATGAAGATCGACAACCCACCCCCAACAGCACAGGGACAACCGTGAACGACACCCCCAACACCACGCCAACCAAGGCCCCCCGAACCACCGTGAAGGAGCGTGTCTCCGAGAACCCGGCCCCGGCACACGCCAAGAACAGCACTCCCCCCCACCCTCCAGCCCGGCTGTACCCGAACTTCCCAACGGCCTGACGATCGAGATCTTCTTAACTGCGTAGAGCGCCGTGACGTTCGCACCTACACCTACAGGCTTGGAAGTTCCCGCCGAAACCCCGCAGCCTCCTGTAACGGAACAGGGTACGCCGCAGACGCCCGCCGCCCCTGTCGAAGGTCAGCCGCAGGTTCCGCCCGCAGAACCGGGGCAGCAGCCCGCGCCGGCTACACCTGAAGCTCCGGCAGCCGAGCAATCTCCTGAACAGGAAGCAGCACAGCAGGCGGTCGAAAAGGCCGGTCTTGATGTCTCTGCATGGCAGCAGGAGTTCGACACCACCGGAGATGTTTCCGAAGAGGGCCGGGCGCAGATTGCCGAGAGCCCAGGACTGAAAGAACTCTTCGGGGAACAGGCCCGTGCCGTGGTGGACCAGTTCATCGACGGACAGAAAGCCTCCGCCGCCCACCAGCAGGGCGAGCTTTATGCCGCTGGCGGGGGTGAGCAGGGATACCGCGAGATGGCCGCATGGGCCAAGGGCGCACTGACAGCACAGGAAATCCAGCAGTTCGATGCAGCCGTGACTTCAGGCGATCACAACGCAGCCCTCTTCGCCATCAAGGGCCTGCGCTCCCGCTTCGAGAATGTGAATGGCCGGGAGCCGCAGCTTATCGGAGGCAGCCAGCCTGCCAGCCCCGCTGTCGCCGGTTTCCAGTCCACCGCTGAAATGGTCACGGCCATGCGTGATCCACGCTACGCCAACGATCCCGCTTACCGAAAGGAAGTGGAACAGAAAACCATGAGGAGCAACTTCTGAGCGTGAACAACCGGGTCCTCTCGAAAGGGGGCCTGAACTTCATCAAGGGGTTTGAGGGCTTCGTTGCCTACCCCTATGACGACCTCCTTCCGCCCGTGAAGGGGAAGTACCGGGAATGGACAGGTGGCCCCCTGAAGGGCACGGCCACCATCGGATACGGCCACACCAATGCCGCCCTCCATCCTCTCAAGGTGGTTCCCGGCCTTCGTCTGACGGAGCCGGAAGCCGTCAAAATCCTCGACGCCGACCTGGATGAATGTGAACGGGACGTGAACCGGCTGGTGAAGGTTCCCCTCACTCAGGGGCAGTTCGATGCGCTGGTGTCCTTCACCTATAACTGCGGCACCGGCAACCTGCGCAAGCTGATCGCCCCCTTGAACAAGGGCGACTACAACGGCACCCGCGCCAAGTTCCCCCTCTACACCCGCTCGAAGGGTCAGGTTCTTCGGGGCCTTGTCCGTCGCCGCACAGGTGAGGTGGGCCTGTGGGATGCCAACTATGGGGCCGCACAGCCTCCGCGCTATGTGGAGAATGTCCCTGAACAGGTGGACACGCCGAAGGAACCGAGCACCGCAAAGGGTGTCGCCATTGGCGGCGCGGCGACCGCTGCGGTTATCGCTGGCGTGACCGAGGGCGCAACCGCCGTCAGCGCTGTGGTGTCCCCGGTGCGGGCCGTGGCTGACGCTCTGGTGGATGCATCCCTGCCTGCCCTTATCGTTCTCGTCGTCCTCGCCATTGTGGGTGGCGGCTACCTTCTCTGGAAGAGCCGCTGATGCTCACAGCCATCCTCGCATGGCTGGCCTCTCTCCTCGCTCCGCTGAAGAAGCACCTCGCCGTCATTGGCGTGGCCGCTGCCGTTGTCTCCGCCATCTTTCTCAAGGGGCGGAGCAGCGGTCGTGCGGCGGCGGAAGAGAAGCAGGCCGAAGCCGTGAAGCGCATTGAAAGGAAGTGGAATGAAATTGACAGTGCCCCTTCTGATGTTGGGGCTTCTTTTGAGCGGTTGCGCAAACGCGCCCGTGAGAGCCGTTAAGTGCCCATCTTTGAAGCCGATGCCGCTCTCAACGATTGAGGTGGTGGAGAAGGCTTGTAAGGCGGGGGACACGGCTTCCTGCGAGTATGCGATAGCCCTCGACAAGCACCACCAGAAGCTCTCCCTCTGTAGAGGGTAGGGGTCGAAAATGAAGCGGTGAGCTCGGAGAGTTCCCCCTCGTCGCTCTTTTCGTATCACTGTAGAATTTTTATAACAAATTCTATTAGTGGGGGTAGGTTTTCTATTATAAAGCCAAAAGTAACTAAAATCAGGCCATCAATAAGCTCCATGTTTCTGCGTTTCTGTTCGTTATCTTCCATAAGCAACCTCTTCTTTTGTTGAAAATTTTGTAATCCAAGTGATGATACATCTTAGACTCCATAGTTATTGGGTAGGTACGCACCCAACGACGCGCACGGGATAAATCCTGTGCATCGCGATAGTTGCGAGTGAGTATTTTGAAGTCAATACGGTGGGTTCATTTTCTTCGGCTTGTGAAAGCAAAAGCCCCGCTCCTCGCTAGGAGGCGGCGAAAAATCTTTTCACAACACAGGAAAATTCTTAGTGGCTCACCCTGATACTGTCGTTTCCCGTCTTGGTCAGATCAATGGCGCGGGGGACGCACAGGCGCTCTTTCTCAAGCTCTTCGCTGGTGAGGTTCTCACCGAGTTTGAGCGCACCAACATCTTCAAGCCGCTGCACTTCGTTCGTCAAATCTCGAACGGCAAGTCCGCTTCCTTCCCGCTGATCGGTCGCGCCAAGTCCACGACCCACACGCCCGGCCAGTACATCGAAGCTGCCGCCATCGACCACGCGGAAACCATCCTGACTGTCGATGACCTCATTGTCGCGCCCACCTTCATTGCGAACGTGGACGAGGCCATGAACCACTATGACGTGCGCGGTCCCTACAGCTCTGAGCTGGGACAGGAACTGGCCTACCAGTACGACACGAATGTCGCGCGTATCGTCACCCTTGCGGCGCGTTCTGCCAGCGACCTGAACGGTCGTGCCGGTGGTTCCCGTATCACTGACGCGGCGATGGCGACCGATCCGGCCAAGCTGGAAGCGGCTCTCTTTACCGCTGCGCAGACCCTTCACGAGAAGAATGTCGGCCTTGCGGGCACCCAGGCGGTGTTCCGTCCTGCGCAGTATTTCCTTCTGGCGCAGCGTGACCGGCTCATCAACAAGGAGCTGGGCGGCACGGGCGGTGTGGCACAGGGCAAGGTGGATACGGTGGCGGGCTTCCCGATCATCATGTCCAACCACGTCCCGTCCACCAACATCACCACCGGCACGACCAAGTACCGGGGCGACTTCCGCACCACGGTTGGCCTGATCTTCAACAAGATGGCAGCCGGTACGGTCCAGCTCATGGATGTGGGTCTTGAAAGCGAATACGAAATTCGCCGACAGGGCACCTTCTTCGTGGCGAAGTATCTTGTCGGACACGGCAAGCTGCGTCCCGAATGCGCCATCGAGCTTGCGACCGGCGCAGTCGCGTAATCCGATCCAGAAAGCGGGGGCTCCTCATGGGCTCCCGCTTCTTTTCTTTTCACACACTCCATCACATGCACACGGACATCCTACCTCCCACGACAGAACTGGAGGCCGTGAACGCGCTTCTCGCCACGATAGGCGAGAGTCCGGTGGAGACGCTTCTGAGCGTTCTCCCCACCGATGCCGGAACGGCCCTTGCGAATATCCGACGCTTCAGTCGCCAGCTCCAGAAGTCGGGCTGGTCCTTCAACCTCGACAAGAACTTCAGCCTCGCGCCCGACATCGGTGGGGAGATCATTCTTCCCCTCAACACCCTGAAGGTGGATGCCTCGAACCCCAACGAGCATTTCGTCCAGCGCGGCAAGAGGCTCTACGATCCGCTGAACCACACCTTCATCTTCGACAAGCCTGTAGTGGTGGACATCGTGTTCGGTCTCGCCTTTGACGAGCTTCCCGAAACAGCCCGCAACTTCATCATGACCGCCGCCGCTCGCCGCTTTCAGGACCAGTTCCTGGGGGACGGGAACCTCCACGCTTTCAACGAGCGGGACGAGCGCACGGCATGGGCGGAGTTCCTCGCGGACGAAGCCGAGAACGAGGACCACAACGTCCTCCATTCACCCACTCCGGCCCGTATCCTGCGGTATCGCAAGCGCACATGAGTATTGTCTCCGGCGAACTGGCCGGTCTCTACAACGGCGTGTCGCAGCAGGCCGTCGCCATGCGGCTGCCAACCCAATGTGAGCTTCAGGATAATTTCGACGCCACTCTAGTTGCTGGCCTAAAGAAGCGCCCACCGTTTGAGCATGTCGCCAATATGCCGTTCACTGCGGCAGGCACCACCTACATGCACATCATCCAGCGAGACGACACCGAGCGCTACGTGTTGGTGATCCAAGACGGCCAACTCGCGGTGTACGACTTCGAAGGCAAGGCGAAGACAATCAACGCCCCTTCCGGTTTCAGCTATCTTTCCGGGGGAGCTGGCAGCTATTCCGCTGTGACCGTGGCTGACCACACCTTCATCGTGAACCAGAAGAAGCAGGTCCGCCCATCCGCGCAGACGCATCCAGCCCGTCCATACGAGGCACTGGTGAATGTGGCGCAGGGGAACTACAGCCGAACCTATTCGATCACCCTCAACGGTGAACAGGCCGCGCAATATCTGACACCGGGCGGGGGATTGGCAGGAACCGCCAATTGCGCCTCGACCGAGAACATCGCCCAGCTCCTGATTGACGGTACCCTCGCTGGAGGAGGCGGCGTCTTCTACAACAATCAGGCTCCGAACGGCACAGAGAACCGTTTCATCATGGGCGTGTCCGAGGACAACTACCAAATCTCGGACAACGCGGGCATCATCTGGAAACACATGGCCGCGCGGGGCGTCTGGAGTGGGTCTCGGACCATCGAGCCGAAGACGCACTACAACCTCGAAGCCTATGCTGCGTTCCCTGTGATCCTTCTCCAGTTCTTCCAGAAGTACCAGTCATTTGGCGGGACGCTGGGATACAACAAGTGGGTGCAGGCGGGCTTCCCGCGCGGACCTTCTGATCCCAAGCGCACCGAGGGTTATGTTGAGGTGTCGCCCTGGACAGTGCAACGCTACGGCAGCGCCATCTACCTGACGAACTCGCAGTCTGACTTCTCAATCTCGGTGGAGGACGGCTACAACGGCAATGCGATGAAGGTCGCCAAAACCGCCGTGCAGCGCTTCACTGACCTCGGGAACTTCGCCCCGGTGGGGTACGTGGTTGAGATAAGCTCAGGGGAGGGGACTGCCCTCGACAGCTATTGGGTCCAGGCGGAGAAGGACGCTGGCAATGACGGCAACTCTCAGGTCATCTGGAAGGAGACCGCCAAGCCGGGGTGCCGGGAGGGACTGGATGCCTCCACCATGCCGCACCTTCTTGTGCGGGAAGCCGATGGCAGCTTCACGTTCAAGCCTGCGGAATGGGACGCCCGCGAATGTGGCGACGACGAGGACATAAACCCTGATCCCAGCTTCGTTGGAAGCACCATCAGCGATATGTTCTTTCATCGCAATCGGCTGGGTTTCCTGTCCGGGGAGAACATTGTTCTGTCCCGATCCGGGGACTTCTTCAACTTCTATCGAACCACAGCAACAGCCTATCTGGATGATGACCCCATAGACGTGGCTGCAAGCCATGTGAAGGTCTCCTTGATGCGGCATGTGGTTCCCGCACAGGACCACCTTATCCTGTTCTCGGACAGCTCACAGTTCCGGCTTGCCGGTAATGAGCTTCTCACTCCCCGCTCCGTCAGTCTGCGTCCCGTGTCGGAGTTCTCCTCCGCTCCATCGGTCACGCCGGTTGCTGTGGGACCGAGTGTGTTCTTTGTGGCGGATAGCCCGGCGAACCGGGATTGGGCGGCGGTCTACGAGTTCAGCTACGACACCAACACCGAGACGGCGGATGCCAGCAACGTCACTGCGCATGTTCCCAGCTACATCCCCAGCGGCGTCACTCAGATCGTCGGCAGCCCGGACGAAAGTTGTCTCGCTATCCTGAGTTCCGGGGACCCTTCCGCACTCTACGTGCATCGTTTCTACTGGACCGGGAACAGCAAGGTTCAGTCTGCATGGATGCGCTTTTCCACGCCTTCAGCAGCGGCCATCCTGCGTGTCGCTTTCGTCAAGACGGACATCTACGCCCTGGTGCAGAGGCCGGGCGGTATCTGCCTTGAGCGGCTGCGCATGAGCACATCTGCGCTGGATGCCGACCACGGCTACCTGATCCACCTTGATCGCCGCATCACCTCAGACCGTTTGCCCGCTCCGGTTTACAGCTTCGACCCCGACCACACGACCTATCAGCTTCCCTTCTCGCCGGGGGATGATGTCGTGGCCGTATCCGCTGGGCGGATGCTGGAGGTGGAAAGTGTGGGAGGCAGCAGTGTCCGGTTGAAGGGCGATACCCGTGGCAGGTTTATCTACTTCGGGGTGCCCTACCGTGCACGTTACCGCTTCTCGACTTTCTTCCTGCGCAGGGCCTCGACCGATGGGGGAACCGTGGCGCAGATCAACGGACGCTTGCAGCTCCAGCATCTGGCCCTGTCGTTCCACCATACCGGGCATTTTCAGGTTGTCGTTGATCCCAACGGGCGTACAGCTCGCACAACGGATTATCATGGCCGCGTGCTGGGTGATGAAGACCATGTGTTCGGGACGGTTCGACCCGAGGGACGCCGCTTTTCAGTCCCCGTCATGTCCCGCAATGATCGCGTAACCATTGACCTTGTGAACGATAGCTGGCTCCCCAGCGCATTCATATCCGCGACGTGGCGGGGGCAGTGGAACAGGAACAGCCTGGAGCGCTGATGGGATACGTCATCCCGGCAACTCCAGAGCTGGCGCGGGAGCTGTGCCCACTCCTTCGTGATGCTGACCGGGCCGAAGTGGTCGCTCTGACAGGCGCTCCTCCAGAGATCATCCTTCCCGAAAGGGCATCTCAGGCGTTCGCCATGTTCTCCGAAGAAGGGGAACTGGCTGGCCTCTGCGGATGCGATCCCGTGTGCCATGCTCCAGAGGTCGGCGTCGTGTGGATGGTCGGTTCAAACCTCCTCGTCCAGCATCCGGTAGAGTTCCTTCGCGCCAGTCGCCTGTGGCTTGACGAGCGCCATGGGCACTACCCCATCCTCACCAACCGCGCGGATGCTCGCAACGCGCAACACCTGAAATGGCTTCGGTGGCTGGGCTTCCGGTTCCTCCAGATCGTGGAGCCGTGGGGTGCTGAAGGTCGCCCGTTTATCGAGTTCGCCAAGTATAAGGAACCATAGAAACAGTGTGCCTTGCAGCAGCGCCTATCCTCGGGATGGCCCTGAGTGTTGCGGGCAGTGTCGCCGGTTACTCCGCAGCCAAACAGCAGGCGGACGCTCAAAACCAGATGTATCGCGACAATGCCCGTGATGCGAATGACGCCGCCGACTACAAAACCACAAGACCGCCGCCTTCAGCACCGCGCCCTTCCAGGGGCGCAACGCAGCCGGGCAGAAACTCTTCCAGTCCAACATTGACGGCCTGAAAGCCCGCTCCGAGGCGCGGACCTCCGCAGGGGAGGCCGGTGTATCTGGCCTGTCCGTTAACGCCCTCCTTGGGGACCTGTGGTCACAGCAGGCCCGCCGTGATGATGCCACCATGCAGAACTTTGAAACCGCGCGGGATGACGCTTATGCTCAAATGGATCAGGTCAAGGCCGGTACGCAGTCCCGCATCAATTCGGTGCAGCGAGCAGCCAGCCCCAGGATTCTCCCCTTCCTGATTGGCGGCGTTGCCAACGGGCTTGGAGGCTTCTGAGCCGCGGCGACCCGTCCGCGTCATCACCCGTGACCTCTCCGGCCCGGAGGCCCTTCAGGTCTCCCGCCACACGGGGGACACCTATGTCGGAGCCGAGCGCCCCTGTCATCGACAGCAACATGGACCGCCTTGCGCAGTCCCTGTCTGCCTTTTCCGGCTCCCTGAATGCCTTTGCCCGCCGCAATGAAGTGGACCTGAAGAGGCTTGAAGCCGAACGCAAGAAGCAGGAAGAGGCCATGATAACGGAGCAGACAGCCCGCTATCAGGCATCTGTCACCGATACCCAACTGGCGATGGATGTCGCCAGTGGCAATGCCCCATACCAGAGCCACCCCATCGGGGCCGCTGCCTATCAGGGAGCAATCGGAACTAACATCGGCCAGCGCTTTGTCCAGAACATCCAGACCACTTTCGGCAATGGCGGCACGGACAGCCTCATCAACCCGGATGGCACCCCGAAGAACATTGACGAGCTTCTCGAGCGGACAGGCCGAGAGGCTTCCTTGCAGGTGTCCCACAAGGCACACCACACGGTGCCCAAGCCTTCCTGAAGACGGGGGTGGAGCCCGCCAAGCTGTGGGCGCAACAGGAGCAACAGCGGCAGGTCGCCGCGTTCAATGCCCGTGCTCAGGCCACCACGGCAGGCGTGGGTTTGCGCTCCGTGTTCACTGGCGTCCAACTCGACAAGCTCACCCCGGAGCAGGTCGGCCAGCGGATGACACAGGGCTTCCAGGAGATTGCCCAGGTCATACTGGGGGCCACCTACGACCAGCTTGAGAACACCTTCATGGGGTCTCTCAAGACGACCCTTTCGGGCGGCAACAGCGACCCGCAGACAGCGCGGAATGTACTGTCGGTGCTCAATGCGCCCCTGGGTCGATTTGCCACCGGGAAGGCCATGCCCAGCCTTGCACAGGACCCGCGCTACAAGACGGACACGGACCTTCTGCGCCAGCAGGCCACCGGCATCCTCTCTCAGGATTGGACCAAACAGCAGAAGGAGGGCCTCTTCAGGAGCGCCGCCAACGCTTTTGCAAAAGGCGACGGCTCCTTCGACGCCATACAGGACTTCTATGTCCAGAACCCCTTCACCGGGGGAGCTGAGCGCTGTTCAAGGCCGACGAGGTGAAGGAAGGAGCCGTCACCTTCACCCGACAGTTCACCCGAAACCGTGTTGCCGACCAGCTCAAGGACCAGCCACCAGAGGTGGTGAACGGAGGTGTTCATTGAGGAGGCGAACCTGTTCATTCCGAACGGGGTGGTGAACAACGGTTGGAAGAGCTTTCTTGGATCAGCCACCCGTGATGCCGCAAACCCAACCTCCCTGTCGGACCCCGAGAAGCTCTCAAAGCTGGGGCAGGCAGCCAATCTCTATGAGGCCATCCGCAGCCGCAGTCCGGCGTCGGTTGGGGACTATGTGAGCGGGAAGGAGAAGGATTTCTACGAGGCATACCACCTGTTCAGAAAGGATGGGATGCCGGTGGAACAGGCTCTGTCACAGGCCAGTGCCATCCTGTCGCCGGATGCCGCAGATGATCGGCAACTGGTGACGCAATATGAAGCCATTGACAAGTCGGTGAAAAGCCTGGGGGCGAACGGCGGTGCCAAGGGCTGGTTCACAAACCGTGGAACCCCACCAATCTCGGCCTCGCCAATACCGAGATTACCCGCCGAGCCCGCAACTATCTTCGGGCCGGAGGCATAAGTCCTGAAGCTGCCGTGGCGGCGGCTGCCGAGGCTGTCACACGGGAAGTCCCCGGCGTGAATGGTGTGCTCCAGTTCAACAGGTCCGCCTTCCTGACACATGAGAATGTACCTGTCGCACAACAGGCGTTGACATCCGTCTTTGCGGCAAATGCAGATGCCTTGAAAGCGCAGGGCGTAGATAGCCCCGAAGACCTCTCATTGTCCTTCGTCGGCAACAGCTACCGCGTCATCATAGCGGAACTGGTGCCCCGTGGGTGGGGCAGGAAACAAGCTCCTCACGCTATTTGACCGCGACCTTCGTGCCGTCAAGCGCGGTATGGACCAGCAGAAGAACGATGAAACCCTACGGAAACGGAAAGTGAAGAAGGACGTCTCGGATGTCTCGCCCACACAATCCTGGACGCCGTGGTGGATGCAATAGAGCACATGGACGAACTCGAAACCTCCCCACCTGTGGGCCTCCCCGACACCACGCAGGAAGCTCCTGCACAGCCCCCCCCGCAGCAACTTTCGCTCCCTGATACAACCACAGCCGAAGCCGCTCTCCCGGCTCCCAGCAGCCCCGTAGCGGTCCTTGCAACACCTCCTAATCCTCTCGGCGTAGACCCGATCCCAGCCCCCTACGGGGCGCAGCGGACCAGACGCCTATCATCCCCGAGCCCGGCTCTGCGGCGAAGCAGGTCACTCCCTCGGTCATCCAGCACAAGCCTCTCGCGGCAAAGGCGTATCAGATGGCGAAGGATGCTGGTCTCCCTGCGGACTTCGTGGTCGCCATCCTCAATCAGGAAAGCGGTTTCGATCCCCGCAGGCGACCTGTTGGCAAGGATGGGAAAGCACTGAGTTCAGCCTTCGGCATCGGCCAGCTCCTCGTAGACGAGCGGCGCAAGTACGGCATCGGGGACACCACAGACCCTGACCTTCAACTTCGGGCCACCATGTCCAAGATGAAGGATAACCACGAAGCCGCCCGAAAGGCTCTTGGCCGGGAGCCGACAGCGGGCGAGATGTATGTCGTCTACTATCAGGGCATCGGTGCAGGTCCGCGCATCCTATCCAATCCCGGAGGAGACTTCCGGGCCACCCTCGACACCATCAAGCCGGGCTGGGCAAACACGGTCATTGAGGCCAACCCGTGGCTGAAGGACATCCGCACCAATGCGGACTTCATCGCGTGGACCGAAAAGAAGATGGCGAAGACTCTGGCGAATGCCGGGGCCTCTCCGGTCATGGTCACAGGGACACGAACAGGGCAGCACTTCGCCGGACACAGGACTGCCCTTTGCTCCGGCTGGTAGCCTTCTTGAAGCGCAGGCACAGTCGGCTGCCCATGTCGCATGGAAGCCGGACCCCACCTTCTGGCAGACAGTCGAAGCCGCTGCCGACGAGAGCACCTCGGCCTATATCTTCCGCCGTCTCCCGTCTTCTCCCCTGACGACAGCTACCAGCCCACCAGCGATGAACTGGAAGCCCGCAAGGAAGGGCTGCCGGAGAAGTACCATGACAGCCTTCTTGGCGTCTCCCGTGCCCATCCCGACTACCTGACCTCGCAGGCCAAACGCCAGTACGAGAACGAGAAGCTCATCTGGGAAGCTGGCTGGATGGGCATCGGCGTGTCTCTGGCAGCCGGTATGCTTGACCCGACAGACATCGCCATTGGCCTTGCTTCAGGGGGCAGTGGGTGCCCTTGCAGGCGGTGCCATGAAGCTGGGCCGGCTGGGACAGATGGCGACTGCCAGGTGTTGGTGCTGCGGCTGGCAACGTCGCCCTGACAGGGGCAGCGGAAGCCGGTGGCAAGGTCACTGAAGGGTCCGATTATGCCTATGCAGCAGCATGGTTGCTGGGCCTGGGGTTGCCTTTGGGCCTCTGGCAAGGAACCCTGCAACGCAGGATATCGCCGCGCAGGGGACAATGGCGGCGAACAGGGCGATGGCACAGGCATCGGGTCGCGCTGCCCCCCGCTGGGCAATCTGGAAACCTGAGCGCGGCCTCTAATCCAAACCTGTCGTTCGAGTTCTCCAAGGGCGACCTTGCGGGGATGGATGGAACTGCGGTCCCCAAGACTGCCGTTCAACAGCTTCGCCCTGATATGGCCGGGCGCATCGGCTCGTCTCCCAACCCCGTGGCCCGTGCTGTAGGAGCCATCTTGGCCTTGATACGGTCGGCAAGGTTGGCCCCAACGGAGAGCGTGTTGTTAATCCGCACACGGTTGGGGAGGACCATGCTGCTATCCGTGCCCGCCACAACCAGCAGGTCTACTCAGTCGCTCGCCCACAGTTTCAGGAATGGGCCAAGGCCAACGGCTATGCTCATCGGTGGCAACGGCAGGAAGGAACAGGCGAAGCATGGGACCGCTTCGGGGAGGAAGTCTCGCGCTTCATCCGTGACCGTGGTTCGGATGCCAGTACACGCTATGCGCCACAGGTTGTCGCCACCGGCAAGGCCCTCCGACAGGCGTTTTCAGAGCATCTGGACGGCAATGTCCGGCCTCGTGCAGAGACACCGGGCAATCCGGGGCGTGCCCTCGCAGGGCTTGAAAGCGTTCCCCGGAACCCCTGGTATCTCCCTCGCAAGTGGCGGTCGGATAAAATCCTAGGGCAAGACGGCGGACGCGAGTTTCCGCGACTGGCTTGAAGGGGCGCTTCTCGCAGCCCATCCCGGAGCTGGGTGACAAGGCTTTCACCATCGCCAACGGCATGACGAAGAACATTGTCGGACGTGCGTTCGGCATTGACGAGTTCATGATGATGTCCCGCAACGGGGCCACAGCGGATGTGATCCGCACCGGCCTGAAGGACATCGGTGTCGATGATGTGGACATTGAGGACATCCTGTCCCGGCTGCCCAAAGGCACGAAGGTGGACCTCACCCACTACAAGCTGGACCTGGATGAAGGCTTTGTCCTCAACGGCCAGCATCGGCTTGAGGACTTCGCGGAAACCCAGGCCCTTGAACTGTTCGACCACTACAACCACCAGGCTTCGGCGTGGAGAGCGCTGGGCCGGGCGCAGATGCGTGGACAAGGACGGCAACAAACTCCTCGACGGTATCCGTTCCGTTCAGGAGTTCGAAAAAATAATCGCGGAGGTGAAGGCACGCGGCTATGAGGCGGGCCAGACGCCCAAGCAGATTGCGGATGATGTCGCCATTCTTCAGGAGATGTTCGACCGCATCCGAGGCGTCCCTCACACGATGGCTGGCACGTCCCTTGACCAGAGCATGGAGATTGCCCGCAATGCCGCAACCGCGATCTTTGGAGGCTCCTTCGGTCTCTCTGCCCTCATGGATATAGGGCGTCTCTCATCTCTCGCGGGCGTGAAAGCAATGCTCCAGCACATGCCTGCCTTCAGGCGGGAGATTGTGGAAGGTGGTGTCCTCAAACCCGGCTCTCCTCTGGTCCGCGATCTTCAGGCAGCCTTCGCCTATGCGGAAGAGTTCCGCCCGCTTTCTCCCCGCTTCGACCCCGCTACGGTCGCCTGACAGGCCGCATGGAGGGGGCCTTGGGGAAGGCCACAGATACCTCCCGTGTGGTG
The DNA here is from genome assembly GCA_034676685.1 of Xanthobacter sp. Taxonomy (GTDB): domain Bacteria; phylum Pseudomonadota; class Alphaproteobacteria; order Rhizobiales; family Xanthobacteraceae; genus Xanthobacter. The sequence continues at coordinate 282,799 of JAUCBT010000009.1, forward strand.
GCTGATGCTGTGGTCCGGCTCTCCGGTATGCCTGCCGTGCATTCGTCGTATCCGGGAGGCAGCTTCCGGCATCATGGCGCAACGGTTTTACAAAGACCTGAAGAAGGCCATGGGAGCAGATGGTTCCATCGACCTGTCCCGTCTCAAGCCTGCCGAACTGGAGCGCATGAAGTGGTTCGGCATGGATGACGCCATGCTGTCCCGTGTCCTCGGACAGCTTCATTTACACGCCTCCGCCAAGACCGGCTTCCTCGGGGAGAAGATCACCGGCTTCAATCCAGGGGCATGGACGGACCTCGAAGCTCTCAACGCCTTCTCCACGGCCATCCGCCGAGGCGCTGCAAGAGCCACAGGCGAGTTCGACGTGGGGGCCGGAACCGTATGGGACCGCTCGCCAGTCTTCAGGTCCTTCATCCAACTCCGGCGCTTCACGCTGAATGCGTGGCACGCGAACGTCTTGCACGGGTATCACATGAGAGATGGAGAGGCTTTCGCGGATGTGGTGGCCTCCATGTTCATGGCAGGCACCGTCTATGCCGCACGCACCCGATTGAAGGCTGCCTATCAGGAGGACCCGGACGCCTACATGGAGGAGAACCCTGTCACCACAGGCCATCGCCATGGCAGCCTTCCAGCTCTCCGCATATTCCTCTTTCATCCCCACAGCCATCGACAGCTTGGCAATGCCTGCCATCGGTGCTGATCCCCTTTTCGGCTTCCGCAACTCTGGCTTGCCCTCGGATGCCCTCTTCGGCAATCCGACCTTCGCCATGTTCGATGCTGTATCAAAAGCTCCCGCAGGTCTCACAGCGCCTCTTGCAACAGGCCGTGAGCGGTCACAGCAGGAGTGGAAGCAGATGGCTGCCATGTCCCCTTCGCCAACAACTCCGCTGTGCAGGCAGGGCTTGGGGCAATGGTGATGGATGCGCCCCGAAAGCCTCCAAAGGATGGCTCGTTCAACATCTCCGACGCGCTTTTCGGAGACAACCAACCTTTCCCGCTGCCTCGCTCATGGGGTGGCGGGACCCTCTCTCACATAAAGAAGAATGGCCCTTAGCTTCGTAGAATACACGGGCACTGGTTCCCTGCGTAACTTTGCCGTCCCGTTTCCCTATCTCGAAAAAGAGAGCATGTCTTCGTCACGGTGAACGGCTCTCCTGTTGTCTTCTCGTGGCTGAATGCCTCTACGATCCTAGACCAGCTCCGCCCCAAGCTCCGGGGCCAAGGTCAAAGTTTACCGCTCGACGCCGCGCGAAGTTCCAATCATCACGTTCTACAACGACCAGACGCTGGACGTTGAGCACTTCAATGATGGGCTGCGCCAGCCCTCTATGTGGTTCAGGAACTGGTTGATGGCGGGGCGGGCAACACGTTCGAAACCATCGTCATTGAGCACCAATACGGCTCATGGTTCTATGACCTTGCCGTCTCGGTGCCTTTCACGCCCTATAACGGGGAAACCCTCTTCGTTCATCCTGTGGTCCGCAACCTGTCCGTCCCGGCAAGCTGGGTGGGAAGCAAGGCAACGGCCTTGTCCGCTCCAGCGCAAACGGCACAATCTGTCACCATATACAAGGACAACACGACAATCGGCACGATCACGTTCCCGGTTGGGTCAAAGAATGGCACCTTCTCCGGTGCCGCTACCAGCATTGCTGCCGGAATGGTGCTGCGTGTTGTGGGCGCTTCAAACCCTGACAATCTCTTCCGTGACGTGGGCCTGGTTTGCGCTTCGTGGGGACCGACGCATGAGCTACCTCGTCAAGACGCATCCCCCGACCGCTCCGGTCGTACTGCACGCTTCACGCCGAAGTTCTGGACACCGGATATGCCCCTAGAGTGCTCCGGTACAATCCGCACCGTGGACCCGCGACAGGTGTTCAGGTAGACGCCATCTATCGTCGCAACGGGGACATTGCCGGAGCCATCTGGTGGACGGACCATCCCTATGACCACCCACGCTTCAAATATGAAGTGAAACCGGGAGATGATTCGGGGATGATCCTGGGAGTTGGAACTGTGGAGCTTTCGAAAGGGGGGGGCTACCCACTGGAGTGGGGTGTACGGGGCATCCCTATCCCTGGAGATGGAGAACGGCTCGACCTCATTTGTGCGTCTCTGGAACTACCAAGCAAGGACCGGAGCAACACAGACCCCTACAAGCAGAACCTTCGTCATCCCGTTCAGGAACGAGACGCTTTATAGCGGCTAGCTATGACCCATTCGACGGGACCCGAACGGCGGAATATCTCGACCTGGTTCGGGTAGACCCCTCGCAGATCAAACAGATTATGCTTCCCGTAACGCCTCGAAAGATTATCTTGGCGGCGCTGCGGAGTTGACCGAGGAACTGTGGGCAGGGAGTTCCGCGTCAAGCTGCATGTGCCGAACAGGGGCCATCCTGTCGCCGGGCGACACGCTCAACGTGCCAACCGATGATGGTCTCCAGCAGATGGTGATGTTTGCGGGCGACCCCGGCTTTGATCGCGGACCCCGTTGCATACTCCTGGAGGATGGGGCAGGTCCTTCGTTTTTCCTGGAACGTGCCTGTAGGGGTGCGGGGGGAGAAGTCGCCTACGAGGTGTCTGTCAAGACACCTGGGGGCGCCTGGACCCCTGTCGGCGCATCTCGCAGCACCTTCATGGACTTCCCTGCCGAGCGGTCAGTTGCCGATCTAACGGAGGGCCCCAACCCCGTCCGAGCTGGAGTGGCGGGTGAAACTGGACGGTGGCCTCTCGCCGTTCGCCTTCGGGACGGGGCCTGTCTGCTCCGCGCCGCCTGACAGCGATGCCGAATATCCGCGCGTACACGGCTCAACCTGGGGCGATGTCGTCTTTACATGGCCCGAGAAACCAGGTGTGTCAGCACTATGAGGTGTCGGTTATGGATGCGGGGAACAACTGGCATGTTCTCGGCACCACGGACAAAACATATCGTGGACTTCCCGGTTGAGGCAGCGTTCCCCTGTTCGGCTACACGCCGACCACACTCCATTGGCGTTTGCGGGCCGTAGGGGCCCCTTCCTACTTTTTCGACTACCAGAGCAACGTCCTGTTCACGAACGCCTTCGTCAAGCGCCTGATCCCGTTCATGGGGCAGTCAAACGGCGTCGGGCATTTCACCACGCTCTCTGGGCGAAGGATCACGTCGCGAGAGTTTCTTGTAGCTCAGCAGCAACCTTCCGCAGGGCATTGGCAGACGCTCTCGGTTTGCGCCATGTGTGCGTCATGCCTCTGGAATGTTGCTAGGGGGTCCTCTGCCGCTGATCGCATGGCCGATGACGATCTTGTCAAAGGTCGGAACTACTGAGTGGGACCTCGACAACGACAAGCCCGGCCCTCGCCTGCTACATGCCGTGGGTCTGATAAAGTCCATCGGCGTCACTCCCTATGACGCAGTATGGGCACAAGGCGAGAACGATATATCCTATATGGATAGCGGGTGGGGAGCTTCACGCTACGCCGATGCGAGGGACTGCCACAGCCCACCATGGCCCGCCTGGAACAAAGGCATGGGTCAAGATATGGGCCTACCTGGGGGCGGGTTGAACCAGAACCTGCACATCTACATCCAGAAAAGTATGCACGCCGTGGTATGAAAGCTCACCTCCCAAGCAAGTGGGTGTGACACTCTACATACCCAAGCCAGAGCCTTGCAGGATGCCCTTTCGTCCCCCCTGCCCGACGGGCTTTGCAGGTCCCCCGGTGTATGGAAGCCTTCCCCGTGGGGATGGACGACAAAGGTATCGGGGAAATCCCTGCGATCTTTTTCGAACCTGCCGTAGTCCAGAACGGCTTCCTCTGGAATGTCCGGGTCCCCATCGCCTAATGCGCTCATTGGCATCTGGGACGAAAGGATACACCTGTTGAGAGTCAAGACGGCAGTGAACGCGCCCCTTGTCGCCACCCCCCGCGTCAGTGACCATGAAGATGACCAACATCAAGGTCACGGGAACAAACAAGTTACTTCTGGCTATTGAGACCCGGAATGAACCGGCCAACGGTCTCGGAATGACAGACGGCTACGACAACAGTTACAATCTCACACCTGAGTTCTGCGTGGATCGCACATGGTCTCTCGGATACCGGGGGGAATATGTGATGTATGTCGGCATCTCTCACTTCCACAACTTCTCGCGCACCACAGACGTAAATTCAACACAGACGTAAAGTGGCTCCTTCACACAGAGGGCGAACGGGTTAACCAACCAACGAAACTCTGGATTGAGGACTTCGCCAAAAGGCTGAAGGCACGCGAGACTACGAGTTGTGGATATCGGTCTCCTATGAAATCCTCAAAGCCATCATGCCGGTTGAGTGGATACAGGTATCAAGCGGCGGGGGGAACCTCTACGACCGGCTAATATGCACCTTCCGGGCTTGTAGAACCGACCTCTCTTGAAGGGACGCAATACCTCGCCAATGTCGCTTGTGAGTTCCTGGAGGTCGTTCAGAAAGCAACGGATTGCCCCCGAAGTACCAGATAGGCGAGCCGTGGTGGTGGGACGGCAGCTATAGCGACGGCAAACCCTGTTTCTACTCCGCCAACACTCTCGCCAAATACACCGAGAGAGACACAGGGCAATAACGGCACCCATTCCCTATCTGGAGACGACTCAAAGCACAACGGATGCGTCCTCCCTCGAACTTCACCGCCCCTATCTGGAATGGCTGGGTGAGCAGCTTGGCTGGTCCACAAACACACAGATGGACATCGTAGGCGCCCGGTTCCCAAATGTAAAATCCGCGATCCTGATCTTCACACCGCAGGTCCTGAACCCTGCAAAGCCCTGTCAATGCGGTTGTCAACCTTCCACCACCCTTGCAGTGGGGTGCATCGCGCTTCGACACTCTGCCAGATCGAGGATTACGATTGGGTGACAGGTGATTACGACACAATCATCGGGGATCGCTGGGAACTGATGAAAGGCACCTGGGAGGTGGCCCCCCTGAACCACCTCGGCTATCCATTGTCCCGCATCCACTACTTCACCGGCTACAACCTGGACGCCTCAACGGACTGGAAGTGGGCCTATATCGACGCAGCAGGGGAACATGGCGCTGCGCAAGGGCGCAGCCAAAGTCTACCCCTGGTCCCGTGAACAGGTTCTGCGGGATGGCTTCATTTACCAGCGCCGAACCCCTCCGAAAATCTCGATCCGGCCGATCCCCACGAGTTGTTTAATGTCTCCTGATGACAGCCCCGCCCGCGCCCTTCACCGCGACTTCGGTCGCCTGGAGGGCAAGGTGGACGCTATCCACACAACTGCCCAACGTATCAGAAACCCAGCCTGAACGCACAGGATGACCGGATCAGCAGCTCTTGAGCGCAAACAGTGGCACGTCACGGGCGCTGCGGCTGTGCTGGCGTGGATGGCTTCAACTCATCCTCGACTTCCGGGCTCTCCTGGGACGCTTTCTATGACGCTCAAAGTTGACGCTGCGGTTCTGGAACAGCTTCATGGCCTCGTGGTGCAGGAGCTTATGGACCGCATCAAGAAAGGCACCGCCACTGCCGGGGACCTTGCCACTGCCGTTCGCCTGCTGAAAGACAACGGCGTGGACGCCCGGAGCAACGACGCATCCGAGCTGGACAACCGGCTCGCTTCACTTCTCCCTTTCCAGCCTGATAAAAAAGAAAGATGATGGCGACTAAAGACCCCCTGACGCACATCGGTGCGCAAAACCTTGCACGATCCCCTTCCGACTTTGTTCGGGAGGGGGACTCCTACATCAACTTCGCGCCGGACATCTATCACGAACTCGCAACGATCCTTGCCGACCGCGTTGCCAGCCGGTGGCTGGGGCAGAGCGCCTCCCCCGGTCCCTCGGTCCCCGAGACGTTCGCATATCGAAGCTCCTGGGGTGATGTCCTTTTGGCTGTCGTTCCGGGAGAAGACATCCCGTCGAACCACGCCTACGAAGTTCGCATCCTGTCAGGTGCTGTCGTCAAGCGAACCCTGACGCTAGACACGGGCAGCCTGGAGAGCGGTGTTCTCTATGCGGACTACCCCGTTGAAATGAGCATCCCTGATCTTGGGGAGCCCCCTGCTTCCATCACATGGCAGGTTGTGGTGGACGGGCAGGTGAAGAAGCAGTCCACCGAGACGCCCACCCTAAGCAACAAGGATGTGGTCAAGAAGGTTGCCCTTATAGGGATCAACAGCCTTGGCGGGGGGTATTTCAATGACCTGTCGGACTTTATCAGTCCGGGGGGAACTGGAAGAGAGGGACGCAGAGACAAGGTTGCCGCTGCCACATTCCGCCAGACAATGGCCGATGTGCTTGGTTTGCGGTGGTCTCAGGTCCTGCCTGTCATGGTCGTCACCGGCAGTTCGCCTATCAACCCCATGCCGTACCAGTCCGGTTTTGACCTTCAGAATTACTGGTGGAACCCGACAACCAAAGAGCCTGGACCCAACCTGCTGGCAGCGGATGTAATCGTTAAAGCCATAGGGCTGCCTCCAGACTACTTCATGGAGAGCGGGCCGGGTGAGACCACGGGCATCTCTTTTGCGCCTGTAGCGCAGCGTGCTGCGATCCTGGATGCGTTCCAGCAATCCAACGTGGAGATGCTGGAATGGATGCGCCAGAACTGGGGGAACCCCTCTCTCGAAGTCTGGTTTCAGGGCGCTACTACATCCTGGTGGGGCACGGATATTCCCCCTGTGGAGACGAATGCCGTGGGGACCAAGCTCTTGCGGGATCGCCAAACACACGGGGCGACTTCTGTTCCCGGCTTTAAGCTGGGCAGCTACGTGCCGAACAGCAATGCGTATTCCGCCTATGTCAATGAGATGGCCCTTGGTGTGGGCTGGATACACTACACCGTCGCAACCTACCATGCCGCTGCCGCCGAGATGGCCGAAGCAATGGCGCTGAAACATCAACCGGGCGCTATCCCCTCCCGCGTGGACAGACATGGAGGGACCGGAAAACCTCGCCCTGCGGAAGCATATCGACGGGGGGCAGTCTTCTTGCTCTCCTGGCAGGGGAGAGCAGCGGCGAACGTCTTCAAAAGAGGTTACGGTTCGGAGGGCCGACACCCACGCCGTGATCCGATCCGAGATTGTTCACTGTTGGCGAATTTGTCTGGCCCCTCTCCGAACAGATCGCGGCATACGGCGAAGGTTTCCTGGTACGGCGTGTTTGATGTCGCGGAGTATCCAGGCCCTACGGATGCACCTGGCCCAACCGCTTCATATGAAGGTGCCGTGGGCGGAGGCTTGAAGGCTCCGACCGGACTTGTGGCGACTAAACTCGCCAACAACGATGTGAAATTCAGTTGGAACAGTCGCGCTGGTGCACCTGGGTATTGGTATCGCAATCGCGATGTCAGTACGCGAGCCATCATCAGTGAGGGGCTGCTTTCTTCAAGCACTGTCACCTTCACGGAAGCTGCACAAATGAGCCACTACGGCTTCCACGTCTCATTCGTGGACTTCAGCGTATCCGAATACGACGCCACAAATTCAACCATCAGCCCATCTGCACTTTGGAATGGTAATGCCTGAACACCCCAGTACGCCGACCTCTTCGCCAATCTGGCCTCCTTTCGATCAACCTAGGTGGTAAGTGGCACCATTGTTTCCCCTGCTTCCAACCCTCTCTCGGCTGGTATGGGAGGCATCATAAATTCCGTTGAAGCCGAACTAAGCGGAGCCTCTGTGTCCGTCCCCAGTGGGGCCTTGTATGACTCCTTCGTTCTGGCGCTCTACATCACAGTGCTGGAGGACATCACGGGAGCGGACAGCGTTCGATGTTGGGGTGGGCGGCTCCTCTGGAGTGTTGTGGGCAGGATGTTCCTGTCGCTTCCGGTTCATCCCATTGGGTGCGAGCTTTCAGTCCTATTGAGATGTTTTGGGGAGCAGACATCCCCATCCTGCTTACCGCCAAGGGCGGAGGCATCACAGGCGGTAAGGTTTGGACTACCGCTTACGCGCTGGGGCTGACAGCACCCTCCGCTTCATAGGGCCTCTCCCCGCACTTTGTGGAGGGCTCCTCCCGCCCGCCGCTACAACACCAGCACAGCCATTGCTTCGCCCCTCCACGAGTCCCCACAGGCGATCCTACGCAACAACTAAAGGATAGATGTCCTCTTCCCCGGTCTCCACACGGAGCAACCTGCTTTCTTCCACGAGTAAAACCAACCCTGACCCGCTGAAGGCGGACTTCAGGAACTTCCTTTGGCTCATACGACAGCACCCCAACGGGCCTGAGCCGACCCCGGTCCAGTACGGCATTGCCTCCGATCTCCAGCACGGCCCGCGCCGTCTGGTGATTGAAGCCTTCCGGGGCGTAGGCAAAAGCTGGATCACCAGCGCCTTCGTGTGCTGGCTGCTTTACTGCAACCCCCAACTGAAGATCATGGTGGTCTCTGCCTCCAAGGCGCGATCAGACCAGTTCTCAGTCTTCACCCTGCGGCTCATCCGCGAAGTGGATATTCTCCGCTTTCTCGAACCACGGGAGGGCAGCGCGAAAGCACGGTTGCCTTTGACGTAGGCCCGGCCCGGCCAGACCACTCACCCTCCGTCAAGTCAGTGGGCATCACCGGCCAGTCCCCCACGGGCTCCCGCGCTGATGTGATCGTGGCCGATGACATCGAGGTCGTGAACAACTCTTCCACCCAGGCCCAGCGGGACAAGCTGGCCGAGATTGTGAAAGAGTTCGACGCGATCCTGAAGCCCGGTGGCCGGGTGATCTACCTGGGCACTCCACAGACCGAGCAGAGCCTTTATAACGCCCTGCCGGAACGTGGGTACGTGATCCGCATCTGGCCTGCCAGATACCTCCTCCCGGAGAAACGGGAGCGGTATGGCGCGAAGCTGGCTCCATTCATCTCTGATGCGCAGGACGCCGACCAGTCCCTTGCCGGGCTGCCTACAGACCCGAAGCGGTTCTCCCATGACGATCTTATGGAGCGCGAAGCCTCCTATGGTCGCTCAGGCTTCGCCCTTCAGTTCCAGCTCGATACCAGCCTGTCCGATGCTGACCGCTATCCACTGAAGCTCTCTGACCTCGTGGTCATGCCCCTCGATCCATATCGCGGTCCTACTGACCTTGTGTGGGTATCAGGGACGCAGAACGCGCTTCAGGACCTCCCGGCAGTGGGTTTGTCCGGCGACCGCTACCATGCTCCTGCGTGGACCTCAGGGGCCTTTGAGCAGTGGGAGGGGAGTGCGATGTTCATCGACCCCTCGGGACGAGGTAAGGACGAGACCGCCTATGTGGTGGTCAAGACCCTCCACGGGCGCATGTTCCTCACCGCTGCGGGCGGACTGAAGGGCGGCTATGACGAGGAGACGCTGAAGTCCATCCTCATGGTCGCCAAGAAGCACGAGGTGAACATCATCCTGGCCGAGCCGAACTTCGGTGGCGGCATGTTCACGGCCCTCCTGAAGGGCGTCTCCCAGCAGGTCTACCCAGTGAAGATCGAAGATGCCGAGTGGTCCCGGACGCAGAAGGAGGCCCGCATCATCGACACACTGGAGCCGGTCATGAACCAGCACCGGCTCATTGTGTGCCCCTCGGTCATTGAGCAGGACTACAAGTCCACTGAGACCTATACGGTGGAGGAGCAGCAGGCCTACCGCCTCTTCTACCAGATGACCCGCCTTACCGCTGATAGGGGCTCTCTCGGGCACGACGACCGGCTGGATGCCCTTGCAGGGGCCGTGGCGTACTGGACCAAGGTGATGTCACGGGACACCGAAAGGGCAGCGCTGGACCAGAAGGAGAGGCTTCAGGATGCCGAGATAGAGAGGTTCCTGGAGAAGGCCCACATCCCAGGGCACAGTCCTGGAGGGGAGGAACGGTGGTCCTCACGGCTGATGGGGCGCTGATTTGAATTATGTCCCCCTAGAGCACAAGGGCCGTGGGTGATTATAAGATACTCTATAAGAGTCCCTTTAAGGTATCCTATAGGTATCTTTTAGGGACTCTGTAGGGGATTTTGCAGCGAGGACTACCCACTGTGTTTTGGAAGAACCCTTTTGCTCTTTTTCTCGGAGCTATCGTTCTCGCCGTTGTCCTGATGAACATCAGTTGGGGAGGGAAGGGGCGAGGAGGTGTCAGTGTCCAAGACACCTACAGGTGGTCTCGTTAAGACGCCTGCTTTCCATCCGCCATATCAGAGCCGCTGTTGGTTGTTGGTGTTCCATAAAATCCGCCAGAAATTTTTGAAGCCCTCCCTCGATAGATAAGTACGCGCGAGACCCCCCGGTACCCCCTTCGCGCGACACCACACACGCGATCAAACCGCGCCTGGGCGCGATACCGTGCGCGTCACGCGGGCGGTTTGCCGTGTCGTAGGTGCGCGAAAGTTGCTAGCGCGGGGGCGTTTGTCACCTCCTATTGTCGCTGGTCTGCCGTAAGTCTCTGTGTACGAAGGGAGAGGAAGGCACTTAACATGCCTGATGCTTCCATGCGGGGCAGAGGTGTAGGGGAAGCGCCCCTCTCTGACAGCAACACCACGCCTTGCGCATGTTCTTCCATGCGCCTTTTCGTGCATCTGTCTGTCTCACGCCCCTAAAGCTCCCCTGCAATACTCCCGCAGTGCCCCCTTAAAACTTCCCGCAAGCATCTGAAAACATTGAACAACACAAAAAACTTCGAAAAAACCCGAAAAAGGGATTGACCCGAAATCGGGATTATCCCATTATCTCCTCACAAACACGGCGCACCCCAACGGGAAACGCGAAGACGCCTAGAGCCTCCTACAGAGCGCACACAGGCTGATCCAGTCCCACAGGGTGCCAAGTGCCAAGCCCTTTCAAATCCCCGCCAGGGACGCTTGCAGAAGCGCAGAGAGGCTACACCGCGTAACCGGACGGCGAACAAATATCCGGTTGGTCTAGCAGCACAACGCAAATGCGGAGGGCAGGCTAGACGGGGTGGGCAGGCCATAGACCTTTGCGGAGGCCAGAGGCTCACACGGGAAGAATACAACAGGCAACCTTTTGAGGACGACAGCTATTCGCGTCGCTATCGCCTGTTGTGGCTCCACTTTGTGAGGTGGTTCCAATTTATTGGGCCACTTTGTGGGGCCGCTTCCGAAATATGTCGCCTGTGAAACACATGAATGTTTCATGTGAAACGCTGTGAAACATCTTTCGGAAGCGGTTCTATTGAGGGAAACCTTGAAATGACGAAACAACAAATTGAATGGGCGAAACAGCATGACTGGTTCGTCACTGATGACCCCTTCCTAAACGGGGTGTGGGTGCAAGAGGTCATGCGAGCCCCTGACGGCTCCTATCAGACCTCTCCCAAGCACTTCACGGACTTTTCCGCACTCAGAATATGGGCAGGGTACTGAGAATGCCTATCACCGCAATACAAGTTGAACAGGCTATCGAGAAAGATGGCGCATGGAACATGCTCCTGCTTCTCCATGTTGCCTTAGAAGAGCGTGCAATGCTCATGAAGAGCGGCCACATAGCCGGCGACAAAGCAACCGTTCGGAACCTTTCCCGCCTTGGGAAGAAACTTGAAGCGCTCATGCGTGAAGCGGAAGCGGCGGGGCTTTGACCATGCTCCTTCACCGCATCTCTTCCGACCATATCTCACTCTTCCTCACTAAGGCCCGCGCGGATGTCACCGCAAGGGCGCTCCAGCTCACACAGAAGGCCCGTACACGGGTGGTGATGGCGGATCGAATAGAGCCTGACCGCTCCCGTTCAATCGGCTGGGTGGTGAGTTATGCGCCGCAGGGGCGTGGCCCGTGGCAATTCATCTAGTGCGCCGTATCTCCAAGGGGCTGGCCTTCCGGGCTGGCCCTTTCAGGATGCGACAGCAGCATGGCGAGGGCGGTGAAGAACCGGCCAAAGCATCCGTAAACCGCCACGACACGGCGGCCATCCTCCCGGAGATTGAGCCATGAAAATCATGGTGAAAGTCTCCTTCTCCCTAAAGCTGAGCAAGAAGGCCGCAAGGAAAGCACTCCTCACGGCCTTCATTTTTCTCTGCCTATAAGAGAAGGCTTCCTCTCGCCCGCAAGGGTGAGGGGTTGCCGGGAGGGATTTTAGCATTTTCCTGCCTATAAGGAAGCCCTCCCCATGCAAGCCATCAGCACGAAATTCTGCGGCCCCACAAACAGCCGTGGGTCGCGCGTCATCGCCAAGGCAGAAGCCGGGCGCATCGTCCACCCTTGGGACCACCGCCAAGGTATCGAAGACAACCACAAGGCCGCAGCGGAAGCCCTTGCCCGTAAAATGGGATGGGACGGCGAATGGATCGGGGGAGGCTCCCCGAATGGTTGCGGCTGGGTCTTTGTGAACGTGACGCACTCCTATGGGAATGCTTTCAGCGTGGAAGCGAGGGCGTGACCATGAGCACGGACTTCCCCGCTATCATCTTCCCGGAAGCGGGAACTCTCTCCCTCGCCTTCAAGCGCCTCCTACACTGTGTGAGCCGGGAAGAGACGCGGCATTACCTGCGCGGCGTCAATGTCGCCCACGAGCCGGGAGTGGTGCGCCTTGAGGCCACAGACAGCCACCGCGCTTGTCAAATCCGGCTTTCGGTGGAGGGCGTCCAGCCCTTCCCCTCCTTCATCCTTTCCCACAAGAGCGCAAAGGCGCTTGCCGGTCTGAAGAAAGGCGAGTGGAGACGGTATGCGGAGCTTTCCCCCACAGAAGCTGTCTTGCGTGGGTCTCGGGAGTCCATGCCGCTGGAGACGATCCCCGGAATGGGGCATAGCGGGGAATATGTGGACCTTGGCCGCGCCATTCCACAAGACCGGGCGCAATGGGCAATCGTGCCCACCGCACCTTTCACCCGCGCCATGGGTGCCCTTGTCGGCTTCTCAAACGGTGGGAAGCAGTGCACTCCGGTTGTCCGGTTGGTTGCCAATGGCGACACGCTGGAACTGACAGCCCGCGCCGGGGACTTCTCCACGACGCTTGCGGTTCCACTCCAAGATTGTGCGCAGCGCCTCAAAGACGGTTTCGAGACAGGCTTTAACGGTGGGCACCTCCTTGACTGGCTCGGAGATGCGCCGGGCAAAACTGTTTCTCTTGGCTTTGGCGACCACCCAGGCGACCCCGTCCGGTTAGACAGCGGCTGTGTTTCTGAAAGCTATGCCATCATGCCCATGCGGGTCTAAAGCGCCCGTCTAAGCCCCTCTTTCGCACCCTTTCAAAACCTCCTGCCTAAGCATCCTGTGCGCTCTCCAAACAGCGCCATACGGGAAGGCAGGGGCTTGCCCTTTCATGCTCGCAAGGAGCTTCCCCCATGTCTCTGGTCAAGTTTGACATTCTGAACCGCTTTTCGGGCTCCGTTATCTTCACAGCGGAGCTTGAGACCACCCCTGGTGCGCTCCCTTCTGTAAAGCTGGGCCTCGCCGTAAAGGCTGCGGTTAAAGCCGGCGCGAACCTGAGCGGCGCGGACCTGCGCAGCGCGGACCTGCGCAGCGCGAACCTGAGCGGCGCGAACCTGCGCAGCGCGAACCTGAGCGGCGCGAACCTGCGCAGCGCGGACCTGCGCAGCGCGGACCTGCGCAGCGCGAACCTGCGCAGCGCGAACCTGAGCGGCGCGAACCTGAGCGGCGCGAACCTGCGCAGCGCGGAGAACCTCAAAGAGGCCATAGGCTGGGAGCTTGCCATAGCGCGAACACGCATCCTTCCCGATGAAGGTTCCGTGGTGGGCTGGAAGAAGTGCCAAGATGGGGTGGTCGTCAAACTCATGATCCCCACCGAGGCGCGGCGGTCGCACGCTTTTGGCCGCAAGTGCCGGGCGGAATATGCGGACGTTCTGGAGGTTATCGGAGCCCCGGAAGGCCGCAGCAAGCACGACCGTGGGAAAACCATCTACCGCACCGGCGAACGTGTCCACTGCGACAAGTGGGGCGAGGACTGGATGGAGGAATGCTCTGGCGGCATTCACTTTTTCATCACCCGCGCCGAGGCGGAAGCGTACTAGTCGCCCTTGATACGCCCAAATGTTCTCCTTTTGTTCTTGACCGGGCGAGCGGGTGGGGGCATGTTCCCCGCCTGTCTCCATCTGAAAGGTTAGGGTAGGTGGCGATGATTGTTTCTAGCGGTGCCGTGGGAGAAGGCATGGTGTGTTTCAGGGCGGTGGACTTCGTAAGCGAAGATGCACCGGCAGGGTATCAGACGGCCTGGGGCTGGCTGGCGAAGAATGAACCCGGCGTGTATGCGGAAAGCACGACGCCGGGGGGAGACTTCCAAGAGTTTGAATTGCGGGCGAAAGCCGTTGCCCGTGAAGAAGGTATCGAAGGCGTGGAACTTGCGGCCCCGCTGCCCATCACTGTGACGGGTGGGCCTGCCTCAGTCCTCGCATTCCCAAACATCCTATACCGTTACGTGTTTTCCGTATAATCCCGATTGTGGACAAATCACGATTATGGGGTGTATACGATAGTCGGATTGTCCCTTTTTCGGAGTTACTGGAATGCCCTCGCAAATCCCAAGCGCCCTGGGTCCCGTGGAACGGGCGCAGGCGGGTTCGCTGTGCGCAGCCATCTACACTCTTCGTGCTGCGTCCCCGAAACTCTCCTCAGAGGAACTCGTCGTTCTTCTGACCATCGCCCTCCATCCTGGAATGCCACAAGTCAAAGTCGCGGAAGGACTTGACCTGACCAACGGCACCAAAATGCGGATTTTCAACAATCTGTCAGAGCAGGGCGAGGGTGGGAAAGCAGGGCTGAACCTCATCAGGAGCTATCTCAATCCGTCCGATCGCAGGGAGAAGCTATGGGAACTCACCCATGCAGGCTCTGTGCTCGTTCGGGCTGCGCTTCGGGAGGCCTTCAAAGGCGAAGGAGAACATGATGGCAGTTAGACAGCGTGGGGATACATGGTGCGTAGACTTCATGGTGTCCCGCAAGCGCATACGGGAATACGGTTTCACATCGGAAGCCTCTGCGCAGATATGGGAAATCGAAGCTAAAGAGGCTCTGAAGGCTGGGAAGCCCCTGCCTTTGGCTCCAGGGGACGTAAGGACGGCCCCCCGGAAAGCCCAGCTTTCTACCATGCAGGACCTTTACGACCGGCTCGTTACGGTTCGTTGGTCGGGGCAGAAAAGCTCCAAGTCCCAACAGAATGGGCAACACTTTGTGCAGTGGGTAGGGCCACAGGTCACTGTTGATAAGGGGCTCACCACGGAAAATGTCCACGCATATGTGGAGGAGCTGCGGGACACCAACAGAGCCGGAGGGACCATAAACAGGCGACTGGCGGCGGTCTCTTCGATGTCCCGTCTGGCGGTTTCACTGCGGCTCATAGAGGCGCGGCCTGATATTCCAAGACAGCGAGAAACTGAAGGCCGCATCCGGTGGTTCACAGAGGAGGAAGAAGCCGCGATCTTCGCCACCCTCGCACAGTGGGGGAAGCACCGGGAGCGCGACCTTTTTATTTTCCTGGTGGACACAGGGGCGCGAGTTGGTGAGGCCCGCAAGCTGCGGTGGGACGACATCTCCCCCAATGACAAGGCTGTCACTTTTTGGGAGACCAAAGCCGGAAACAGCCGAAGCGTTCCTCTGACAGCCCGTGCACAGGCTGCCCTAAAGCGGAGACGGGGAGAGGATGGGACCGAGACAGGCCCGTTTTCTCGTATTTCCCAAGGGACGCTCAACAACTCCATTTGGCTGCGACTCAGGGAAGTTCACCCCTGGCTGTCAGATGCGGTTATCCACACGTTCCGGCACACCTGCGCTTCTCGCCTTGTTCAGAAAGGTGTCGATATAATGCGGGTGAAAGTTTGGATGGGGCACACCGCCATTCAGACGACCCTCCGATACGCGCACCTTGCACCCAAACATCTTGACGATGTTCTCCGTGTGCTAGAAGGAGGGCGACAGTAGGAGCGACAAACCGGGAGACAAATTGCCTCTCGAAGAATGCGGACATGGCGAAATTGGTATACGCAGCAGACTTAAAATCTGCCGTCTTATAATGACTTACGGGTTCAAGTCCCGTTGTCCGCACCACTCTTAAACCCACTTAAAATGCCTCGGGCTTCGCCCGTGTGGGTTCGAGTCCCACAGCGGCCACCAAATCCCATTATTTCCATGGCTTAATTGTGGTTAGTCAAGGCGGTTAGTCGCTTTTGGGGGGTGGTTAGTGCCAAATCACTGCTGCTCTTACTGTAGCCTTGGTCCGCACTGGAATACCGTTAAAGCCCGGTATCTTCTGCATTTCTGGATGGGCCGCTTTGGCATGTCGGTGCTTTGGGTTTTGGGAGCATGCCTGACGCTGCCACAGCCAGCATCAGCTGTTGGGCCTTCCGATATGCAAAACCCGCCGTCAGAGGTCCGACAGCGGGTCGTGTTTCAAATCAATCCTGACACTGTGCGCCTCAGCGCCCCTGTGTTCTGGCGACATGGTCGCGCAGTTCATGCAGCGAGTCGAAACGAACGACCCCATCCGGCAATTCTGCCTGAATCGAGCCGTCCGAATACAGCGTATAGGCCATGCCACCGACGATGCCCGATTTCAGAATCCGGGGCTCTTCCTGTTCATCCCGTGTGGGCTCACTGGATAGACGCAAGGGCGGTGGCTCCAGCGCGCGCGGCATGCGTTGTGGAGCCTCCATCGTGGCGGCCTCTGGAACTTCACGTTCCGCCCACTGATTCCGCTCTGCGCGCGGGTTGCGGTCCGGCTGAAGATCACGCTCCGCCCGCAATGCCGGTTCGCTACGCAGAGGTGGCGGCAGTGGAGAGGTGTCAAACTTGGGAGAATCTTGTGATTCGAGAGGCTGGGCGCGCAGTTCCTCTCTCCGGCGCGGGGTATCTGAGATCGGGCTTGAGGCCTCTTTCAGCTCAACCGGCTGTGGAGAGGGGTCGTCACCCTGTTCGTCACGGCGCGGTACGGCCGGGAACTCGAGTGAGGGGGAGGTCGGAGGCGTCGTCTTGGAGATGGCGGGGGGCATTTCATCCCGCGCCCGTTCAGCGGGAACCATGCCCGCAAGACTGCTCACCCGGCCCAGAGTGAAATCAAGCCGGTTTGAGAGGCGCTCAAGCTGGCGCAACACCAGTCCCATGGCCATGATGACAAAACCACCCGAAGCTGCCACCGCGCCAGTGGTGATGAGGGTGTTGCCAAAAGTGGACACGAAGATAGAGACGCCAAGCGCGATCACAGCCAAGCCGGCCAGCGCAATCAGCAAGCCCAGTAGGACAAGGAACCACCACATCTCGTTACTCCGTTACATTTTCCGAAACCCGACCAGATGGTCCGTAACTGTGGTGCCAGCCGATAAAATGGCATCAGCAAGGTTGTTTGAAAGCGCACTCGGCCCTATCTAGAACACAGCTCGGATGCGAGCGGTATGTTGCGTTTACCGTCCGGACCCGTTCCGGTTCGGATACGCTCGACCCCGCCCGGGCCCCTTGCCGGAATGCTGAGCGGAGACGTACCATGTCCTTTACGCTGCCCGACCTGCCTTATGCCTATGATGCTCTGAACCCGTACATGTCCCGGGAAACGCTTGAGTATCATCATGACAAGCACCACCTTGCCTATGTCACTAATGGCAACAATCTCCTAAAGGGAACTGAATTTGAAGGAAAATCCCTGGAAGAGATTGTGAAGGCCTCTTATGGCAAGAATGCCGGGCTCTTCAACAATGCCGGCCAGCATTACAACCACCTGCATTTCTGGAACTGGCTGAAGCCCAATGGCGGCGGCGCCATCCCCGGCGAGCTCGAGAAAAAGATCATTGAGGATCTGGGCTCGATCGAAAAGTTCAAGGAAGATTTCGTTGCCGCTGGTGTCAGCCAGTTCGGTTCGGGCTGGGCCTGGCTGTCCGTGAAGGACGGCAAGCTCGAAGTCTCCAAGACCCCGAATGGTGAGAATCCGCTGATTCACGGCGCTACCCCCATTCTCGGCGTGGATGTGTGGGAACACTCCTACTACATCGACTATCGCAACCGCCGCCCGGACTATGTGAAGGCGTTCGTTGAGAATCTCGTGAACTGGGATTATGTGGCCGAACTGTACAGCAAGGCTGTCTGATCTTTTCAGGCCTTAAAAAGAACGCCCTGCCAGAGAGATCCGGCAGGGCGTTTTTTTGTTGCTGAATGTGTTGTGGCGAGCGGCGCTCATGGCGCGCGCCATGTCACTTTGTCCGTGACCCTCAGATCCAGCGCAGTTTGTGGAATGCCCAGGTGAAGAACGTGCCAAGCAGGATGAGGATGACACTGACGACCCAGAAGCCCTCGCCATCATCACTGCCGGGAATGCCGCCGACATTCATGCCGAACAGACCGGAAACGAGGGTGAGAGGGGCGAAGACCACGGTCACCACGGCCAGAACCAGCATGGACTGGTTCATCTGTTCCGCCCGCCGGTCCACCATCTGATCGCGGATCACGGCCGCGCGCTCTCGCACGCTGTCCAGTTCTTCCGCGAAACGGGTGACACGGTCCGCAGCATCACGCAGACGGTTGCGGTCCTTGGGGCCGAGCCAGTCATCGTCTTCCAGCGAAAAATGATTGAGCGCCTCGCGCTGCGGAGCAACATGGCGGCGCAGCTTGATGGCGACCCGGCGCAGAACCGCTATCTGCGGCAGAAGGGTCGATGTCTGCGCATTGGGGACATCGTCCTCCAACTCATCCGCCTGATCAATCAGATTGGTGACCACGGCATCGAGCCGATCTACGAGGCGCATGGCCAGTTCGGCCACAAATTCCCCCTGGGTGCGGGGGCAGCGGCCGCGGGCCAGCATGTCCTCATAATCGGATATGGCCGACAGCGGCTCGTGACGCACTGAAATCACCCGCTTCGCATCGACCCAGAGATGTACGGTAATGAGCTCTTCGGGAAGGGCATTGCGATAGAGGTTGATGCCCCGCAGCGAGAGCAGCGCCCCATCCGCGAAAAAGACGCAACGCGGCCGTGCCTCGGATTCCTCCATGGCTTCAAGCGCAGAGGGGTCAATGCCGCTCTTGTTTTTCAGCCAGTCCCGGGGTGCATCCTCGATATGATTGAAGTGCAGCCAGAGAAAGCCCTCGGCCTGCTCCGGTCGTTCCAGGATTTCAGGCCAGCCGATGCGCGTTCCCGCACCCTTGCCGTCAAATGCCCAGGCGCTGATGAGACCTTCGGTGTCTTTGGCGTTCATGCTGCTCATGTCGAAACTCATGCGCGGGGGAGGGCGGGACTATTTGGGCACGCCATTGATGATGAACAGGGCATTCAGAAACTGGTCCGGTGGAAACTCACCGAATGTGCGGGAGTAAATGTTGCGCACACGGTCTGAGCGGTAGAGATCGGCCAGCGTGCTGTCGACAAGCAGACGGAAGGCATCATCATTGCGCGGCAGGGCCAGTGCATAGGTTTCGAAGGTGAAGTACTGGTCTGACAGCGTCAGTTCGCGGCTATAAGGGCTGTGCGTAATCAGGTAGTTGAGAATGCCGCGGTCTGCGAAATAGGCGTCCAACTGGCCCTCTGCCAGAAGCCGCATGCCATCAGGATCTGTATCTACCGCGACAACATTCGCGAGAACCTTCATCTCATTAAGGGTGCGCCGCAGGGTTTCTTCCGTGGTTGTGTTCTTGAGAACCCCCACGCGCTTGCCCTGAAGGTTTTCAATGCCCTTCACCACTTCGCCGCCACGCGTGGCCACGCTGGCGCCATCCAGAAAGGTCGGCAGGGAGAAGTCCATTGCCGCACGACGCGACATGGTGACAGAGGTGGGGTCGCACAGCACATCCACCTTGCCCTCCGCCAGAACCTTCAGGCGGTCGTCTGCCGTCACCTCTATATATTCGACATCCAGCTTGGGCAGCTTCAGCGTGGACTGCACATTACGTGCAACCTCGCGGCACAGATCGACGATATAGCCGGAAATCTTGCCGTCATTGGTCACATAGGAATAGGGCGGGGCATGGTGGCGATATCCGATGCGGAACTTGCCTGTCTCTGCCACACGCTCCAGCGTTCCTGCATGAGCAGGAGGCACCAAGACATAGAGGATGAGGGCAAGCAGGGTGGAGATGAACCAGCCCTGGCCCCGGACATTTGAGCGGAGGTTTGCCCCAACGGGACCGGGTTGTGGCAACCTCAGGACCATGACTTTCCCCTGTCTTCTGTTTCAGCACCTGTGCGCCGACTATTCTTACACGCGCGATTCTGCGGTGCATGCTGCCATTGTGCTTCGCGATTGACTACAGACCCAATGGTTTTGCGCCTCAATCATCCCGTGCATTGCAACCGAGCCTCGGTACATATGAAAAGAGCGGTGAGGCCATCAGCCTCACCGCTCTTTTCATAGTTATATGACAGGCGTTCAGCGCTCGGCGAAGGCCTTCTCGATCACATAGTGCCCAGGCTGCGACTGGCTGCCTTCCTTAAAGCCGCGAGCTTCAAGGAGTTCCACCAGATCTTTCAGCATGGCCGGGCTGCCGCACAGCATCAGCCGGTCTTCTTCCGGATTGATCTCGGGAAGGCCGATATCCTCGAACAGCTTGCCCGAGTTGATCAGCGCCGTGATGCGGCCCTGATTGCGATACGGCTCGCGGGTCACGGTCGGGTAATAGATGAGTTTCTCGCGGACCTCTTCGCCGATGAACTCGTTCTCCGGCAGTTCGCGGGTAAAGAAGTCCTGATAGGCGAGCTCTGCAACGGTGCGGGTGCCATGCACCAGAATCACCTTTTCGAAACGCTCATAGGCGTCCGGGTCTTTTGTCACCGAAAGGAAGGGGGCAAGACCGGTGCCGGTGGAGAGCAGATAGAGCCGCTTGCCCGGCAGCAGGTTGTCCTGAATCAGCGTGCCGGTGGGCTTGCGACCGATCAGAATCTTGTCTCCCACCTTCAGATGCTGGAGGCGTGAGGTGAGGGGGCCATTGGGCACCTTGATGGAGAAGAACTCCAGGTCTTCCTCATAGTTCGCGCTGGCCAGAGAATAGGCGCGCAGCAGCGGACGCCCTTCCACCATCAGCCCGATCATCGCGAACTGCCCGTTCAGGAAACGGAAGCCCGTATCCCGGCTGCAGGTGAAGGAGAAGAGGTTGTCCGTCCAGTGGTGAACGGTTTTCACGGTTTCTTCGTTGAAGTTCTTACTCATCTCAAGGCCCGCTGAAGGATGGGAGCGAGGGGGCAGCTCACAGCAGCCCAATCAACGCAATTATCGTGTGTAAATTCTGATTTCACTCTATACCATGTTGAAGATGGATAGAAGTGCGACGCAGTGTCAGAGGTGAATTTTCGCGGCGTTCATTCGGTTTTTTCCATATCCGCGGCGGGGGCGGGCGCAAGAAGGGTATCTACAATCTCACGCGCGCGTTGTTCCCATGGGGCCGCGCGCACGCCGAAGGTGCGCTCGAAAAGATCGCTCGCCAATTCGGAGTTTTGCGGACGTTTGGCCGGGGTCGGGTAATCGGCTGTGGTAATGGCGGCGACCTCTGGTGTGCGGCCGGTGTGTGGTGCTGCTGCTGCGATGATGGCGCTGGCAAAGCCATGCCATGTGGTCGCGCCTGTGCCCGCAAAATGATAGGTGCCCCAGCGCGCGTCTCCACGCGTGGCTGCATGAGCCGCTGCCAGCAGGGCATTCGCGATGTCAGGTGTGGCGGTGGGGCAGCCATGTTGGTCCGCCACAATGGTCAGCCGGTCCCGCTCTTTGCCGAGGCGCAGCATGGTTTTCAGAAAGTTGTTGCCATAGGCACCATAAACCCATGCGGTGCGCAGAATGATATGCCGTTCCATTGCCGCGCGGATGGATGCCTCACCCGCAGCCTTGGTGCGACCATAGACGCCAAGCGGTTTCACTGGGTCGCTTTCGACATAAGCAGTGGGTTTGGTCCCGTCGAAAACATAATCCGTGGAAATATGGATGAGGGGAATGCGCGCATGGGCGCATCGCTCTGCAATCAGGCCAGGGGCGAGGGCATTGATGCGCGCGGCCTGTTCAGGCTCGCTCTCCGCCTTGTCCACGGCCGTATAGGCGGCGGCATTGATGAGCACATCCGGCTTGTTGTTTTCAAGCGCGCGGGCCACAGCCACGGGGTCGGTAATGTCGAGGCCGGCACGGTCAAAGGCGGTCAGCCTGTGGCCTTGCGCACGGGCCAGCGCCCCCACTTCCTGTCCAACCTGTCCCGCAGCGCCGAAAAGTAGAATGTGCATGACTATTGGTTCCCGCAGAAAATCCTGCCTCCCTTTACCCGACACAGGGCCGGGGAAGGAAACAGATTTGCGTGTATCTTGCGTGTGAAAGGATATGGACCGGCATTTTAGCTGGCTCAGATGCTCCATGCCGGGCCTGAAGGTGCATCATAGCGGCGTGGTCACTGGGCGAGGCAGCACGCGCAAAACGATATCCGGCTCTGCCCGGCATGACAGATGGGAGAGGGCGCGTGGCTCTGGCCCCCCCGCCAGCACCAGCCGTGTGGAAGACAGAAGCCCACACAGAACAGGTATCAAAACCGCCATTGCCACCTCTTCGCCCACCGGAGCACTGAGGGGCAGAGTATGTGCGGGCGGGCCAAAGGGCATGAATGCCGCCGGGCTTGTTGCTGGGGGAGCCGCTTCGGCAGATGGCAGCCGTTCTGTTTCCAGCCAGCGCTCCGGCGCGAAGGCTTCCGGAGTGGACCAGAGCTTCCGGTGGCGATGCAGCGTGCGAGGAGAGAACCCAACACATTCACCGGCCCGTACATTCTGCCCGCAAATCTCCTGTGCCCTTGCACTCTCCCGCAGGAACAGGCCAAAGGGCGGATGCAGCCGAAGGGTTTCGAGCACAAGTGCGCGCAATACGGTTTCTGGTGGATGTCCGGTGAAGCGCGGGTCTGCATCACCGCCCAGAACCGGCGCGCTGCCGAGGGCGAGTGCAGCTCCTTCCTGCAACAACTGGTCACGCGCGAGTTCATAGGCCAGCCAGCCCAGAGTGGAGGCTATGCCTTCGCTGGTGAAGAGGAGCAGCGCTGTGATGTGGTCAACGGCGGCATCTGCTGTGTCGGGAGCGAGCAGCCCGATCTCGGACAGATGGCGGGACAGGGGTGCATCATCAGCATGTGCCGCCAGCGCCGGGAGCATATGAACCCGCACCAATGCCCGTAATGCCTCACCCGTGCGGGCAATTCCCAGCCCTCGCACCATGTGGTCTCGGGCGGCTTGTGTATTTTGCACCAGCAGAAACGGTAGAAGCTGCGCCTGCTGCATGGCGCGGGTCTGAAGGGCTACAAACCGCCGGATCATTTCCGGACTCGGGCGTATCCCCAGCAGACTGGTGCTGATGACTTCCAGAACAAGGCCGAAAAGGTCTGCCCCCACCGGAGTTGGCTGGCCATTACGGGTGAGCCAGTCGGCGATGTTGCAGTTTATGGCGCGCGTGGTCTCTTCCGCTATCTGTGGCAGGGCGGGGGTGACCAGTGGCGAGGGCAGGAGGAAGGTCTCTCCTGCCCAGCTTCCTGCCAGTGGTGTCAGCATGTCGCGCATCACCGGACTGGGGCGGAATGCCCCATCTGTATTGTGGGCCAGAATGTGGGCTGCCACATCCGGGTTATTGACGAGCAGAAGGGTGTGAAAGGGCAGGCGATAAGCCACGCTTTCATCTGTCAGCGGTGCCTTGCCGAGAAAGGAGAGCGGGTCTCCCAGCATGCGTGCGGTGGCACGTGCGGCGGGTGGCATAAGGCCCAGTGTCCGGACACACAGGCGAAACAGGGCCATTTCAGAAAATGAAGGCACCAGCTTTCCGTTCGAAGCTGCCAGAAACACGTGGCGTGGGGGAGGTTTTTACGGGCAGGGCCAAATTGGAAGCCGTGCCATGGTGCTGGTGCGCTGAAGGCCGATTTTGCGATGGGCCTCTTATATTTGGATAAGCCTTGGCAATAAGGCCTTCTTGGCCCCAAGACATCATGCCCCCCGGCCTGACTGGCCGAAGGTGCACTTTGTGCGCGGTGTCTTAGCCGGTGGCGAGCGGCTTGTCGCTGGATCCCCACTCGGTCCATGAGCCGTCATAGAGCGCCTGAGGCGGCTTGCCGATGCTCTCCAGCGCCAGCCACAGCACGGAAGCCGTGACGCCTGAACCGCAGGAGGTCACCACCGGGCGGGAGAGGTCCACACCCGCGCTCTCCAGCGCAGCCTTCACCTTCGCTGGCGAGGCGATCTGGCCATTTTCCACCACCGCGTCAAACGGCAGGTTCAGCGCGCCGGGAATATGGCCGGAACGCAGGCCGGGGCGGGGCTCCGGCACTTCGCCACGAAAGCGCGCGGCGGCGCGGGCATCCAGAATCTGGGCTGAATGATCCTGCGAAATCTGCGCCACCTGCTCGATATCGGCCACGCGGCTGGCATCGAAATGCGGGGTGAACTGCGCGGCCGGGCGGGTGGCTGGGCCCTTTTCAACCGAGCGACCTTCTGCCAGCCAGCGCGGCAGGCCGCCTTGCAGAATGCGCACATCCTTCACGCCGAAGGTCTTGAAGGTCCACCACACGCGGGCGGCGGAAAACAGACCAGCGCTGTCATAGACAACAATGCGCGCCCCATCCGTAATGCCAAGGGCACCGACAGCCGCAGCAAAAGCCTCGGGTGTCGGCAGCATGTGGGGCAGGTCGCTGCTGTGGTCGGAGATGGCATCCAGATCGAAGAACACGGCACCGGGAATGTGCTGCTCTTCAAACTCCTGCCCCCCGCTGCGGCCAGCGGCGGGCATATGCCACGACCCGTCCACCACTACCAGATCGGGTGCGCCGAGTTGGGCGGCCAGTTCCTGCGGAGAGACGAAAATGTCAGGCGTGCTCATGTCAGACCCTCACAGAATGGCGTGGCGGATGGGGGCAGATCAGACCAGTACGTTTGGCAATTCCACCTTGCGCTCCAGCCAGCCGGGAACCGGGAGGTTCTGGCTGCGCAGGAAGGCAGGATTGAACAGCTTCGACTGATAACGCGTGCCATAGTCCGCCAGAATGGTGACAATGGTGTGCCCCGGACCCATCTCGCGCGCAAGGCGAATGGCACCGGCGATATTGACGCCCGAGGACGTGCCAACGCACAGCCCCTCATGCTCCAGCAGATCAAAGATCAGCGGCACGGATTCGCTGTCCGGAATCTGGAAGGCGATGTCGATCGGCGCATCTTCCAGATTGGCGGTGATGCGGCCCTGACCAATGCCCTCGGTGATGGAAGAGCCTTCGGCCTTCAGTTCGCCGGTGGTGTAGTAGGAATAGAGCGCCGCGCCGGGCGGATCGGCAAGGCCGATCTGGATGGAGCTGTTGCGCTCCTTCAGAGCGATGCCGGTGCCGGCCAGCGTGCCGCCGGTGCCGACAGCGCAGATGAAGCCATCCACCTTGCCATCGGTCTGCTCGAAGATTTCTGGCCCCGTGGTGTCGATATGCGCCTGACGGTTGGCGATATTATCGAACTGGTTGGCCCAGATGGCCCCGTTCGGCTCGGTCTTGGCCAGCGTTTCGGCGAGGCGGCCTGAAACCTTCACATAATTGTTGGGGTTAGCATAACCGACTGCCGGAACCTCAACCAGCGTTGCGCCGGCGAGTTTCAGCATGTCCTTCTTTTCCTGAGACTGGGTCTCGGGAATGACAATCACGGTGCGGAAGCCGAAGGGCGCAGCCACGAGAGCCAAGCCGATGCCGGTGTTGCCCGCCGTGCCTTCCACAATCACACCGCCAGGCTTCAGAGCCCCGCGCGCAATGGCATCCTGAATGATGCCCAGTGCTGCACGATCCTTCACAGACTGGCCGGGATTCATGAATTCCGCCTTGCCGAGAATCTCGCATCCGGTTTCCTCGGAGGCGCGCTTCAGGCGGATGAGCGGAGTGTGACCAATCGATTCCACAAGGCCGTTACGGATCATGACGTGGTAAACCCTCAGGCAAATTCAGAGAGGAAGGCTAACCCACGCGTTCCTCTGTATCAATATCACCATGCCCACTAATTTTGTGTAGATTTGAACGCAAGCAGCGCTCGTGCGCGTGCCGCATCATGATCCACAATGGGATGGGGGTAGGTTTCACCCAGTTTCACGCCGGCCTGTGCAAGCCGTCCTGTGCCCGCAGCCCATGGTCTATGGAGGGCGGCATTCGGCAATTTTGCCAGCTCAGGCACATAGGTGCGGATATATTCCCCCGCTGTGTCGAATTTCTCGCTTTGAAGAACCGGGTTGAAAATGCGGAAATAGGGCGCGGCATCCATGCCCGTGCCGGCCACCCACTGCCAGTTAGCGGCATTGCTGGCGGCGTCTGCATCCACCAGCGTGTCGCGGAACCAGGCCTCACCGATGCGCCAGTCGATCAGCAGGTGCTTGGTGAGAAACGAGGCAACGACCATGCGGACACGATTGTGCATCCATCCGGTCTGCCAGAGTTCGCGCATACCCGCATCCACCAGCGGATAACCGGTCTGGCCCTTTTGCCAGGCACAGAGATTTTCGGGATCCGTTCTCCACGGAAAGACATTGAACTGCGTTTGCAGGTTCCGCGTGCCCATTTGCGGGAAGGCAAACAGCAGATGATGGGCAAATTCCCGCCAGTAGATTTCCGCCTCGAACTTCTCGGCATCCGTAGCGGGCATGTCACCCGCCTCGCGGTGGTGATGCAGGGCATGCAGCACTTGCCGGGGTGAAAGCTCTCCAAAGCGCAGATGGGGCGAAAGGCGAGAGCACAGCCCGGCTGCAGGATAATCGCGTCCCTCGGCATAGCCGTTGAGGCCAAAGGAAAGGGTGTCGTCCAGCCGGGCGTGAGCAGCCTCTTCCCCCGGTTGCCATGTGGCACGTAGGCCCGCGGCCCAGTCGGGCGTGTGAGGCTCAAGATCCGATGGAGCAAAATCATCCGTCTGGGTGACGGTTAAGCCATGCAGGCTGGCAGGTGCGAGCAAAGGCGTTGCCAGCGTGCGAGATTTGCGCGCGGCGTTGTAAAAGGCGAAAAAGGTGCGGGGCAGATTGCCATTCTTCGTCGTGAGGCTGCCCGGCGTGTGCAAAAGATGGCCGGGAAAACTGAGAACAGCACAGCCGGAAGTTTGCAGGCGGTCTGTCACGGCTGCATCTGTCGCTATTTCAGCCGGTCCAGTGCGATGATTGAAGGTCACAAGGCCCGCGCCCAGTTCCGCCACCACGCGGGGCACCACCTGTGCGGCTTCTCCCTCTTTCAGCAACAGGCGCACGCCATGTGTTGCGAGCGCAGAAGACAAGCTGCGGAGGGAACCTGCGAGCCACCACTGGGCCGCGCCGCCCAGAGGCTGGCTCCACGGGCTCTCGTCATCCAGAACATAGAGCGCAACGATAGGCCGGCCACTGCGGGCCGCCGCATTCAACGCTTCATTGTCGGCAAGACGCAGATCATCACGAAACCAGACAAGAACAGGGGACTGCATGTAGAGGCCTTCGGGGCAGGGTCGGCCAGTCAAACACACCGGACAAGGCCCGGTGTGTGGTGAGGATGTTTATTTATCGGACTTCTTGCCGGATTTTTCAGGCTTGCCACCGGTGCGCTGAGCCGTGTTCGCCAGCGCTTTCTGGCTGTTCTCGTGTGCCTGCTTCATGATCTCCATCCAGAAATCCAGCGGGCTGAGAGGCGCGCTTTGCCCCTCCGTTGCGGGAGAAATGGGTGGCTGTTCGGGAAGCGGAGGCTGGTAAGCCGGTTGTGCGCCCTGTCGGAAGTTCGACATCATCATGCGGGCAAACATGTCCTGAAATTCCGCGAAGGGGTTCGGCGGCATCTGCGTTGCCGGAGCCGATGTGGAGCTGGGCGCGGGTGTTGGTGTGGAAGCGGCAGGAGATGCGGGGGGCTGAGGCGTGGAAGGGCCGTTCATCGCGGCTCCGGTCTGCGCCATGGTGTTGGTCATCGCATTCACCACATCCTGCCAGCTCGCCGGGGCTGAGGGCTGTGGCGCGGGCTGTGGTGGTGTGGCGAGGCGCATGCCGTGGGACATCGCATCCGCCCATGGGTTTGATTGCCCCCAGCCCATGCCGCCACTCATCCAGGGGTTTTTGGTCCCATAAGGAGATGCACCGCCGGCAGTGGAGGAAAAAGCCATGAAGGCATCCATCCACGGGTTGCCCGATGAAATCGGCGTATGGCGCGCCTGCCCCTGGGCGACGGGCATGCGGCTCAGCATGGCCGCCAGCATCTGCTGGAGAGAACCGGAAGCTGCGAGCGACTTGGCGAGTTCTCCGACCACGATGCTTGCCATGGCCGGCATGGCCTGACGCACCACCGCAACACTCAGGCCCGTTGAAGCTGCAACCTGGTTGGCCACTGCCGCGCTGACATCAGATGAACCGAACACAGTGTTCAGCGCATTCATGCCGGCCTGGGTCATGGGTGCCTGCTGCGCGGGCTTTTGAGCATAGGCTGGGGTGGGTTGCGCCGGCGGAAAACCGGAGGTCGGGAATCCATGTGCTGTATAAGGGGAGCGCCCTTGCGCGGGCGGGAAAGATGGTTGTGGTGCGGGAGCCGCAGGCTGGGCCGCATAAAATGCGGCATAGGGGCCTGTCATCATCATCTGGGTGATATTGGCCATGGCTTCCGGCGAGCGCGTCATGTCGGAGAATGCGTTCATGAAGGTGGGCATGAAGGCTTCCGCCGTGGCCTGTGCCTGCTGCACGGAAAGGCCGCAGACATGCGCCAGATTTTCAAGCCCCTTGCCGTCCTGCGCCGTGCGCAGCATGTCGACAAATTGATCCATCGGCCTTCTCCGCTCCCACTCACGTCGCGCGGGCAGGCTGGCTGCAGCGCTTGGCGAGTCGTTATCTACCGTCAGCCCATGGGGCCAGAGCGGCGTGTTCCTTCGCGTTCCGGCCGGTGCATTCCGACTGCGCGGTCCGCGTGCAATCCGCGTATTATGTTAGTGTAATGCGCTTTTAGACTGGGGGCATCCCGAAAGCGTATCAGAGGTGCAACCGTCTGGAGAGATTCATCCGTATTCAGGCTTATGAATCCGGATGATCTGCCGCCAGGGTGCCCCTCATCCCTAGATGGCATGATGGTGCCGTCATACGCAAAGGCAGGCTTGCGGCAGCGTTAATTTCGCGCATGGGTTGCTCTGGGCCTGCCATGGCAATGCTTGGCGCAGCAACCTGCCCCCCCCCCGGTTCTGATGAGATACGGGGGCATGGCCTGTCGCGGCCAAAAAGGGCGTGCGCCTTCAAGCGGGCTGCCATCTTCGCAAATATTGGGGAACACCACGCGATGATGCGCAGCACTGCGACCTGACGCAGGCGAGTCGGCCCAGAATTCTGACCAAAAAACCTAGAGCAGGTCTTCAAGCCCCTTCGGGAAGCCATTCAGGCTCAGGGGAACACCGATTCCCTCTTCCGGGGTCTGGAAAATGATGAAGGTGGCCTGCTTGCCGGTCTTGAGGCGGTTGAGCAGGGTATCGTCCATCACCACTTCGGCCACGCAACCATTGGGCAGGCAGCGCACGAAGCCGGCGCGGCCGACATCCTGATCATCAATCTTCAGGCCAAGCCCTGCCGGCAGCAGCACGCCAAGCGGGGCGAGCACGCGCAACAGGCGGCTTTTGCCATCCGCTGTCTTGAGCACGATAACGGTGAGGCCGACATTCGGTCGGTCTTCCGCCAGAACAGATTGTAGCAGCACGCACTGCTCGGACTGTGCGCCGGGCGGTGTATCGCAGCGAATCTGCCAGTCTCCATGAGTCGACTTCACCGCGCCTTGTGCCGCAGCAGGCGCGCTGGCTGCGAACAGGCCGCCAATCACCGCCGCAGCGGCCAGCAACGGGCGCAGGGCGCGACCCGGCTGCCGCAGGGCAACGCCGGATGACGCGGTCTTGGACGAATGCTGACCTCGGGACGACACGACCATCAAACACAACTCCAAAAGCGGACCGGGGCAGGGCGGGCGCAGAAGGCCCGTTTCTCTCCGCTTTAGCGCAGTTTCCCAACAAGAGCCTTAATGCTCAGGGCTTCCTGTCAAGAATACGGCTTTTTCACAAACTTACGCCCGTTTTACCGGGATTATGATGGCCCGAGCGTCTTTGCATGCCGCACCAGCCCTGTGGCTCTAGCGATTATAATAGGCTTTCGGCCTCTCGCTCTCCCGGAAATATCCATATAGCGCGGCCACTCCGGCCAATTGCAGCAGAATCCCCGGAAGCAGCGCCGCAAAGTCTCCAAGGCTGGTGCCGGTTGGGGACATGAGGTCGCGGATCGCGAATTGGCACCAAGTGGAAATGATCACCCATACCAGCAGCAGCAGCGGCGCGAACCGCAGCGCATGGCGTGAACGTATGACAGTGAAGACCACAAAACTGGCCCCCCACAGAAACAGCCCGAAATGGGGAATGACCCCCAGCCGCAGCACCTGGGCAGAAAGAGTGTTGCCCGCGAATGTTTCCTGCAACGCCCACCACATGCCGCTGAAGCCATTGGCGAGAATGAGTGAGAATGTACCCGCCAAAGGCAGAGCGGTAATGCCGCAGGCGCACCAGAAGATCCATGCCAGTGGGCCACCCAGCCTTTTCCCCGCGAGGGCTGCTGCCGTCTTGCGCCCACCCGCCGGGGTTCCGCCTTGCCGGGCCGGACGCTGGGGCGCGGCAGTTCCGCTCTGGCGGACGGGGGCGGGCTGTTCGGTCGGCTGGGTCATCGGGTCTTTCCTGGAACGACGTTCCGGTTTCACTCACCGGGAGATTTGTGTGTGACACATGAGAGGCCACCTTCCCACACATGCGGGCCGCAAACCGCAGGGCTCAGGAATGGCTGGCCGCCTTTATATACATAATTGCGGCGGCAATCCCGTGATGGCCGCCGCAGGGATTTCACCTCAGCAGAAGGTCATGCCCTTCATCATCGCCATTTTCAGGGCTGGAATGCCGGTACTGCATCATCGAATCGATCATGCCAGCTGGGTTGGGCGTTGGGATAGGGCAGGGCGGTTGCGGCGAATACCCCACGCGCGACAGCACGAGCCAGCACGGTGGATGCCGCGGTGCCGAGGCGCGCGAGATCCGGCAAGGGCCGTTCCAGAGCACGACGGCCGGTGGCGAGCGCGAAGACGCAATCTCCATCCAGGGGGGTGTGAATGGGGAAAAGCGAGAGCGCCAGTCCATCTTGCGCCATGATGGCAAGCCGGCGTGTCTGCGCCGTGGTCAGGATTGCATCGCAGGCCACCACGGCGATGGTGGTGGCAAAGCGTGTCACCTCACCTTTGAAATCCGGATACAGCGCTTCATCGGGGAATGAGCCGGGCAGGCCCAATCCGCCAAATTCCCGATCGCGCTCATAGGGTGCTGCACGCAGATACGGACCTGCGCCAAAGATGGGGCTGCCCACCGCGTTCACCGCCACCACGGCGCCCACCACATGGCCTGAGGGCAGGGTAATAGAGGCCGAGCCCAGCCCGCCTTTCACAGTCGCGGTTGTTGCGCCAGCACCCGCGCCGATGGTGCCGAGTGCGAAATCCACATCCGCCGCCGCCAGCGCATCAATGCCAAGCTGGCGATAAGGCGGCACAGCGCCCCACTTCTTGTTGCCGCCGTTGAGCAGATCGAACAGCACCGCACCGGGCACGATCGGCACGCGCGCATCACCCACCGCAAATCCGCGCCCGGCCTGCGCCAGCGCGGCCATGACACCCGAAGCCGCATCCAGCCCGAAAGCGGAGCCACCGGAAAGGGTGATGGCATCCACGGTTTCCACGGTTGATGCCGGGTCCAGTGCATCGGTCTCCCGCGTGCCGGGGCCGCCGCCGCGCACATCCACCGCCGCGATGGTGGGTTCATCACACAGCACCACGGTGACACCGGTGCCGATGGTGAGATCGGTTGCGTTGCCAACCCGGATGCCGGGAACATCGGTGATGAGATTGCGCATGGATTTCCCTCTCCGTTTCTCTTTTTCTAGAGCATTTTCGAGTGAAGCGGATACCGGTTCATGTGCGGAAAATGCGACCACTCGAAGTGGACCGTTTCTCTGATTCAACAAAACACAGAGATACTTCAAGGCGCGAACAAAATGCCGTGGTCGGAAGCATCTTGCTGGCTCGCATCCGGGGCATTGCAGAGGCAAGATGGAGGCATCACCGTTCATAGGTCGCAGTTGAAATAAGGGGCTGTGTGTGTGGACAGATCATCGCGCCGCATCTGCAACTGGAGCGCGGGCACGACTTTTCTCCCCGCTTGAGATGCTGACGCGGGCGGAACCACTGTAAACCACTGTACTTGCGCCAAAGCTGGCGAGTCTGGATCTTCGGTCAGGGGCGCTCTTCATCCAGATCCGACATTCCGGACGGTGAGCGCAGGAGCCATTGCAGGGAACATCGACACAGGCTCTGGACATGCTGTCTATGCTGCGGCCTATGGGCAATTCGAGAGCGCGGCGATCTGCGGCT
The DNA here is from genome assembly GCA_034676685.1 of Xanthobacter sp. GTDB lineage: Bacteria > Pseudomonadota > Alphaproteobacteria > Rhizobiales > Xanthobacteraceae > Xanthobacter. Next base: position 315,046 of record JAUCBT010000009.1, read on the forward strand.
TGCTCCGGGCGACCTCCCGGCCCATGAAAGGGGTGAAGGGAAGGTATCTGTCGCCAGCGTGGCGTATCAGGATGCCTTTCGGCAGGTCTTTGCCCTGCTATTCCATGGTTCGTCCCGGCCTGCGCGCAGGGGCGGGTCACAGCGCGCATCAAGGGTTCCATGGTCGACGTCACGCTTCCCGCCGCCTTTCTGGCCGGCCTTGTGAGTTTCCTCTCCCCCTGCGTTCTGCCGCTGGTGCCGCCCTATCTCATCTATCTGGGTGGCAGCACGCTGGATGATCTGGCGGGAGATGAGCCGGTGCGGGCCGTGGGCGCGCGCGCCATTATTGGCTCCTTGCTGTTTGTGGCCGGGTTCACGGTGGTGTTCGTGCTGCTGGGGGCAGGGGCATCGGCCATGGGGGCGGTGCTGCGCACGCATATGGAGCTGCTCTCCATCATTGCGGGGCTCGCCATCATCGTGATGGGCCTGCACTTTCTGGGCGTTTTCCGCATTTCATTGCTGAACCGCACCGCGCGGGCAGATGTGCACCAGCCATCCGGCCTGTGGGGCGCATTCGTGATGGGGTTGGCCTTCGCCTTTGGCTGGACCCCGTGCCTCGGCCCGGTGCTTGGGGCGATTCTGGCTGTAGCCGGCTCGGAGGCGACGGTTTCCCATGGCGCGGTGCTGCTGGCGGTCTATTCGGCCGGGCTGGGTGTGCCCTTCATTCTGGCAGCGATGGCGGTGCGGCCCTTCCTGCGCAGCCTCTCCCATATGCGCAAGGCGCTGCCGATTATTGAGAAGGTGATGGGTGTTCTGCTTGTGCTCACAGGCATTGCCTTCATGTCTGGCTGGATCGCGAATGCCAGCTTCTGGCTGCTCGAAACCTTTCCATTTCTGGCCACTTTGGGCTGAATTTCGAATCGACCGGCCTCCACCCATGGACCTTGTCCCTGTGGAGACCGGCCTCTATCTGGCGGCTTTTGGCCTGCTTTTGCCGCTCATGCACACAGGCGGCTTTCGCCGGGCGTCGCTTATGGTTAGGTTGGCGGCTCATTTCTTGAGGCCCAGAACCTGAGGGTGTGGACCAGTGCGTTACGTTTCAACTCGCGGCGAAGCTCCCATTCTGTCCTTTTCCGATGCGCTGCTGGCGGGGCTTGCCCGTGATGGCGGGCTCTATATGCCGGAAAGCTGGCCCACCCTTTCGGCTGGCGAGATCGCCGCGCTGGCGGGCAAGCCTTATGCGGATGTCGCCCGCGCCGTCATCTCCCCCTTCGTGGCAGAGGCGGTTGACCCGCGCGCGCTGGATCTGATGATCTCCGACGCCTACGACACCTTCCGCCATCCGGCTGTCGCGCCGCTGGTGCAGGTTGAGGCGAACCGCTTCGTGCTGGAACTGTCCCACGGCCCGACGCTCGCCTTCAAGGATGTGGCGATGCAGCTGCTGGCGCGGCTGATGAACCATGTGCTGGCCAGCCGCAACGCCCGTGCCACCATTGTCGGCGCAACCTCCGGCGATACTGGCAGCGCGGCGATTGAGGCCTTCAAGGGCTCGGATGCGGTGGATGTGTTCATCCTCTATCCGCATGGCCGCGTTTCCGAAGTCCAGCGCCGGCAGATGACGACCGTCGCCTCGCCGAATGTGCATGCCATTGCGGTGGAAGGCACGTTCGATGACTGCCAGGCCATGGTGAAGGCCATGTTCAACGCCCATGCCTTCCGCGATGAGCTGGCGCTGGCGGGCGTGAACTCCATCAACTGGGCCCGCATCGTGGCGCAGGTGGTCTATTATTTCTATGCCGCGACCGCACTGGGCGCGCCGCACCGCGAGGTTTCCTTCGTGGTGCCCACCGGCAATTTCGGTGACATTCTGGCCGGCTGGGTGGCGAAGAAGATGGGTCTACCCATCCGCGACCTGACCATCGCCACCAATGTGAACGACATTCTGGCCCGCACGCTGGAGAGCGGACATTATGAGGTGCGCGGTGTGCTGCCCTCATCGTCGCCTTCCATGGATATTCAGATTTCATCGAACTTCGAGCGCCTGCTGTTCGAGGCGGTGGGCCGCCATGCGGGCACCGTGCGCAAGCTGATGGCCTCGCTCTCCGAAACCGGTTCCTTCACCCTGCCGCAGGAGGCGCGGGCCTCTATCGCCGCCGAGTTTAACGCCGGCAAGGCGGATGAGCCTGAAACGCGGGCCACGATTTCCCGCCTGTGGAAGGAAGCCGGATATCTGGCAGACCCCCACACCGCTGTGGCCCTGAATGTGGCGGACAAGGTTGAGCGCGACCCGTCCGTGCCGCAGGTGGTGCTCTCCACCGCGCACCCGGCCAAGTTCCCGGATGCGGTTGAAGCCGCCACCGGCATCCGCCCGCCGCTGCCGCCCCACATGGCGGACCTGCTGAAACGGTCGGAGCGGGTGAGCGTTCTGCCCAACAGCCTTGAAGCCGTTCAGGACTTCATCCGCGCCCGTGCGCGCATTGCCAAAAGTGGCGCGGCCTGAGGCGAAAAAGCAATGAGCGTCAAGGTCTCCACTCTCGATAACGGCATTACCGTTGTCACTGATGCCATGCCCCATCTTGGCACCGCCTCTCTGGGCATCTGGTCCGGCGCGGGCGCGCGGGATGAGCGCGAGGATGAGCACGGCATCTCCCATCTGCTGGAGCATATGGCCTTCAAGGGCACGCGCCGCCGCTCTGCCCGTCGCATCGCGGAGGAGATCGAACAGGTGGGGGGTGATATCAACGCCGCCACCTCGGTGGAGCAGACCTCTTACAATGTCCGGGTGCTGGGCGAGGATACCGCCCTGGGACTCGATATTCTGAGCGACATTCTCACCGAACCAGCCTTCGCTCCCGAAGAGTTGGAGCGGGAGAAGAATGTGATTGTGCAGGAGATCGGCTCGGTGCTGGATACGCCGGACGATCTGGTGTTCGATCTGTTTCAGGAACAGGCATTTCCGGGGCAGGCGATCGGCCGTTCCATTCTGGGCACGCCACAGACCGTGCGTGGTTTCGGGCGCGATCAGCTCGCTGCCTATCTGGGCCGCACCTATCGCGGGCCGGATATGGTGGTGGCCGCCGCCGGTGCGGTCGAGCATGAGCGCTTCGTCGAGGATGCTGCGGCTCGTTTGAAAACCATTGCGTCACCCGCCAAGCCGGAACTCCCGCAAGCCCGCTATGAGGGCGGTATCCGCCTTGTGGCGCGGGATCTGGAGCAGGTGCATGTGCTCATCGGCCTTGAGGGATGCTCCTACAAGAATGATGACGTGCATGCTCTTCAGGTGCTGTCCGGCGTTCTGGGCGGCGGCATGTCCTCGCGTCTGTTCCAGGATGTGCGGGAGGAGCGCGGCCTGTGCTACTCCATCTATGCCTTCCACTGGAGCTTTGCTGATACAGGCATTTTCGGCGTGTATGCTGGCACCGATACGGGCGATGTGGGTGAGCTTTCGGATGCGGTGGTGGAGCAGTTGCTCACTGTTGCCGATGATGTGAGCGAGATCGAAGTGGCCCGCTCCCGCGCCCAGATGAAGGTGGGCCTGCTGGCGGCGCTGGAAAGCTCCGGCGCGCGGGCAGAGCAACTGGCCCGGCAGATTCTCGGCTTTGGCCGCATCATTCCGGTGGAAGAGATTGTCGCCAAGGTGGATGCGGTGGATGTGGCTGCCGTTCAGCGGGTGGCACGCGGACTGCTGGGGCGCGGCAATCCGACGCTGACAGTCCTCGGCCCCAAGGCAGGGCTTGATCCTGCGGCACGGGCGGTGGAACGTCTCACCGCATGATATTTCCGGGGCATGGGTCATATCCGGCTTGAACGCAGGGATTTCTCAGGCCCCGCCGAGATGTGTGGTTGCCAAGAGTTGGCTTCAATTCAAGATGTGTAGAGCAACAGCCGGATATGGGTCCTTCTCCGGTTTTTTGAAACGGTGATATGTTCAGTATGATCGAGGTCAGACGCGCGAATCATGCAGATGTTGCGTTCGCTTTTTGCTTCGGCTCCTGTGCCCACTATTGAAGGGGAGGGCGTTTATCTGCGTGTGCCGCAGATGAGCGACTTTTCGCAGTGGAGCGAATTGCGTGGGCGCAGTCGTGCTTTTCTGACGCCATGGGAACCGGCCTGGCTCGCGGATGACCTCTCCCGTGCCGCTTTTCGCCGTCGCATGAGCCGTTATGCGCGCGATATGCAGGCGGATGAAGCTTATCCCTTTCTGATTTTCCGCAGTGATGATGTGCTTCTGGGCGGCCTCACCCTTTCCAATGTCCGCAGGGGCGTATGTCAGGCTGCGGCGTTGGGGTATTGGATGGGGATGCCCTATGCGGGCAAGGGCTTCATGAAAGCAGCTGTAAAGGCACTGCTGCCTGTGGCGCATGATGCGCTGCGCCTGCACCGGGTCGAGGCCGCATGCATGCCTCGTAACCAGCCCTCAATTCAGCTGTTGCGAAGCTGTGGTTTTGTGAATGAGGGATATGCCCGCAACTATCTGTGCATCAATGGGCGGTGGGAAGATCACCTGATGTTCGCCCGGCTGAATACCGATGTTCTGGGACCAAATCCGGCCCGCCTGAAGCCGCATGGGGCGCTGCGTCCACAGCCCGTGGGATATGCTAAAGGCCGGTGAGTTGCCGCTTCGAAGCTTCCACCAGCGCATCCCGATTGTATGCCTGCGTTGAAGGCCTACCCCCTGATTGGGATGCGTTCGGGGAAGATGACGACCCATCCCATTTCAGCGCGTTACAAAAGCCCCCTCAGGGTGTGCTGCTGGTGGGAGAAGGGGAGAGAGGCCCAATCTCGACCGGCGTTGCAATGCCCGGGATGGAAAGAACCGGCCCGATCAGATGGTCCACCAGCGGGTGGGCAGCGGCGCGTTCGCGCTGGTCCTTGACCGCCTCCAGCAAAGGCTGGGCTGCATCCGAACGCTCGATAAGGCTCAGAGGATCCGCCATGATGCGCGGAGAGGACCATGGCCCTTGAATCATGAAGGGGAGCCGGATTTCCTTTTCCTTCGCCGTAACTTCTCCGGAAGGGCGCAGAGCAGCCTGACCATACAGGTCCATCGAACGGCTCTTGATGGCGATGCTGCCGGCAATGGAGAGGTGGGCCTGCGGACCATCCAGTTCCAGGCTGTTCAGCATGGCCACGCCTTCCGAAATGCTGGCTTTTACCTCAAGCATCTGGAACGCTGTACGCCCGCCATGGGGATCGCCGCCGCCAGAAAGGGGGCGACGTTCGATCCGTCGCAGGACGCGTGCCACATCGAACCCGCGCAGAAAGCCGCCATTGCTGGTCAGTTCCACTGAACCGGAAAGATCTTGTGCGATAGCGGCAATGGTGCGCCCCTCTCCCCGCAGCAGGAAATTCAGCGTGCCGATACCTTCAAAGCGATTGAGGTCGGCAAGATCGCCCAGTGCCTGTTCCATCTTGATATTGGTGCATTCAGCCTCGATCTGCACGCTGATGCCACGCTGGTTCTGCAATGCGCCGCTCCAGCGTGGCGAAAGCGTCGCCGTGCCGCGCAACATGCCGCCCCAGCCATTGGTCTGCCCGATAGCAAGCACCAGCTTGCCCTCTGAAAGGACGGCACTGCCAGCAACAGTGGTGAAAGTGGCAGAGCCGGTGGAAACTTGGCCGGCAGAAAAGCGCAGATCAAGATCAAATGAGTCGAGCAGATTGAGGTTGAGTGGCGCCGGGTTCCATTCCTGCCCGTCATTCACGGTGAACTGAACACGATCATAGTGGCGCAGGTTTAGTTCATCTGCGGCAGCGGTGCCCTGCACCTTGGGCTTCTCTCCCGTCAGGCTGACAAGAAAGCCGCCATCCACCTTGTTGCCATCGATGTTTATGCGGGTCTCGGAGAGAGAGAGAGTACTCTTCTCAAGCACAAGCTGGGAGGTGAGGCCAAGTGGACCGAAGCCATTTGGGGTCGGCACAGCAGCGCCCAGCCATGTCATGACCTTGCGCAGAGAGTCTGCATCTGCCGAGATTTCACCGCGGGCTGAGAGGGAGCCATCATAACCGGCAAGGCCCCGAAAACGCATCACCGCACCTTCGCCGGAGATGCGGGAGCGAACAGCACTGGACTTGCCATCCAGAAATGCGGCCATGTCATCTATGGTCAGGGTGGCTTCAACGACAGCCTCGCGCCATTCGAATACGGATGACAGCGAGAGTCCATCTCCGCTCAGCGTGCGCTCTATCCGTCCGTTGATATGGCTGAGAATGCTTTGGGTATAACCATTGGGCGCGCGCCACGCGATGGTGCCATCCACCACCCGCACGCCGGGCCCCTTGGGGAGCTGCTCCAGCAATGGTGTCACCAGTTCGGGGATATTCACCTTGCCGCTAAGCACCAGAACCGGGCGCTCAAGAATGACATCCGCGACTTCGATCCGGCCAAAAAGCAGGAACCATATATCCAGCCGGCTGATCACCGTGGTGGTGTGGATGGACTGTTGCGGGTCTAATGGCAGGCGCACATCGTGCAAGATGAGGCGGGGTGACGGCAACAGTTGAAGCTCTGGTTCGCCCTTCAACTGAATGCTGTGGAGGCCGTCTCCCGAGAGGGCCTTTTCCACCGCAACCCGCATGTCGCCAGAGGACACCAACCAGGGCAGAAGAGCCAGAGCTGCGAGCCAGAGGAGCGCTGCAATTCCACTGAGCAGCCCACCTGCCCACATGATCTGTCGCGCTGTATGACCTAGTCTTCGCATCAATTCTCAAATGGTCGGGTCGTGCGTGGAGCCAGAGGCTGAAGACCAGCCAGCCCGGCGGGCTCAATGCCCTGTGCCACATTCGCGCAGCCCGGGCCGAATCTCATTCCGCCTTGGCAATTTTGCTCAGACGCGCGGTACAATCCGGGGTCTCTGTGTCGCTTTCAAGGCTATTGTGCTGGTTGCGCGTGTCTCATGCCCAATCAGGAAGCCTTATAAACAAAAAGCCCGGCGCAGGGCCGGGCTTCCATGTGACACTGCGACTGCGGGATCAGTCTTCGTCCAGCGAGCCGATATGGTGCTGCGCGTAAAGCGGCAGACCGAGCTTGGAGATAAGGTCGAGCTGGGTTTCGAGGAAGTCGATGTGGCTTTCCTCATCCGCCATCAGTTCTTCAAACAGGTCGCGGCTGGGGTAATCCTTCACCGTCTGGCAATGGCCTGCGGCTTCCTGATACAGGGCGCGGGCTTCCAGCTCGGCGGCAAGATCTGCCTCGAGGATTTCCTTGACGTCCTGGCCGATGCGCAGCGGGTCCAGAACCTGCATGTTCGGGAAGCCGTCCAGGAAGAGGATGCGATCGGTGAACTTGTCCGCGTGCACCATCTCTTCGATGGATTCGGCGCGCCACTTCTTCGCCAGCGCCTTGTACCCCCAGTTGTCCAGCATGCGATAATGCAGCCAGTACTGGTTGATGGCGGTGAGTTCCGAACGAAGGCCCCGGTTAAGATACTCGATAACCTTCGGGTCGCCCTTCATGGTCTGCTCCTCATTGCCCCTGGAGGCATATGCCCTGTCAAATTTGAATCAGGCTTAGACCAATTCCAAGCTTAGCGCAACGCGATAACCATTCGCATCCTTTGCTGCGAATGGTTTGCCGGAGTAGAGGAGGGGTAGAAGCGCCGGTGTGGCAGCCGCCTATTCAGCGGCCATCAGGTTCACCATGCCGGCGGCGGCGCAATTCTCTGTGCAGCCACGGCAGCCTGCATGGGCGTGGACTTCATCCATGATGGTGCGGATGGTTCGGGCGCAACGGCCGCACTGGGGCGAGCACCCCAAAGAGCGATAGACCTCACTGGTCGAGCGCGCTCCGCCAGTGGCGGAGACAGCATCCCGGACCTGATGATCCGAGAAGACATTGCAAGAACACACGATCATCGCGCGACCCGAAACCGCCTTATGGACAACCCACAAGCTTCTTCTGGGATTGATGTAGGCTACGCGGTCCCAAGGTCAACCGCACATGCGAGTGGATCGCATAAATAGGAGGAACTCTAATCTGCGAGCCGACTGTGGCCAGAAGACAAGAAGCGGATGAATCCGTTGTGGATTCATCCGCCTCTGTCGGTCATTTCTATGCGGCAGGAGTGCTGTCCTCACCACGCGGGAGTTCCAGAATAGCGTGCATGCCCCGGGTTTGCCCGCGCCGCACGGTGAACTGACCGCCAATGGCTTCAGCTTCTGCAACCATGCGGGCATGGCGCAGTGGCCGGCCGGCAAGGGTGAAACGGTCTGTGCCAGGAGCCGGGACGAGCGGGGCACTGGCGCTGGCCAAATCCACCTCATCCAGTGGCATGCCGGCATCCGCGATTTCCAGCCGCACCGGTGCACCCGGCATGTCTTCATCGCAGTCGAGAGAGATCAGAACCGCGCCATGGGCGGGTGTGGCCTCCAGCGCTTCTTCCAGCATCACGCGGACCAGCCGCGCCAGATGGGCCGGCCGGCTCTGCACGGCGGGCACAGGCGCCAGGTCCATCCGCAGAATAATGCGGCGACGGCGGGCGGAGGGCTGGAGATAGGCGATGGCCTCTTCCACCACCGGCGTCGGGTCGAAGGTCTCCGGCGCGGCATCGGGCGCGGGCTCGGCCAGAGCTGCAAGATCGGAGAGGCACTGACGCACCGCCCGCAGGGCATCTGTCACTGGCTGGGGCAGGTGTTCGTTGTTTCCCTCCGGGCTCTCCGGGGTGTCGAGCAGGGTCGTGAAAGCCGGGCCGAGGCTTTGTGTGAGGCGACGGGCGGCCAGATGCAGGGCGACCGGTGCGCTGGTTGGTGCTTCCGTCTCTGCTGCCGGAGGGGCATCGGCCAAAGGCTGGGCCTGAGGAGGAAGATCTGTCTGCGCCGGGCCGAGGACAAGACACAGAAGCTTGTCATCGGCATCCATCCGGGCGAGGCCGGCCAGCACGGAAAAGGCCTCATCCGTGGGATTGCGCAGGGTAAGAGTGCGGCTTTCGACGCTGCGCGGGTCTTCGCGCCCGGCGATGTCATCAATCCAGCCTATGGTTTCAGCGCGTGCATCGGGCGGCACAGCAATGGTGAAGGGCTGGCCGACCAGTTCCTCTGCACTGAAGCCGAGCAGATGGACGGCCGTCGCATTGGCGAAACGGATCTCGCAATCACTGTTCAGAAGCAGCACTGGCCATGGCACCTGATCCAGTGCTTGTTCCCGCGCGGTCGCCAGAACTTCCGGCGTGAGATCGGATGCTGTGGGGCGATGCAGAAGCAGCAGGCGGGCTGAAGGCGCAAGGAAGCTGGTCGTGACCGTCCGTGCATCCAGATTCAGTCTTTCGCCTTGTGCCGTGATGATGCTGGCATGTCCCGCATCATCCTCGTCCACCAGATATGTCAGCACCCCGGCGTTCTGGAAGGCCTCGATATCAGCCCAGCCAGTCCACTCCAGAAAGGCCCGGTTGAGGTGCATCACCGCGCCTTCCTGCTCCAGAAGGGTCGCGAAGGGCAAGGCATCCAGCAATGCGCGCGTGCGTGGGCCGGGAATAAGGTCCGGGGCAGGTGCTTCTGGTGGGGTATTCCCGGCATCGTCACCGATGCCTGTCAATTCAGGCAAGGGGGCATCTGTCGCCTGCATCTCGTCCGTGCCCTGCGCCATCACGGCATGCAGGGTGCGGCCGATGTCCCTGAATGTCTCGCTGTCACGGGGGGAGAGCGCACCGTTGAAAGGCACCACATTTGAGGGATCGAGGGAGAGGGGGGAAGCGGATGGCGTCGCAGCATCCAGAAGAGGGTGGTCTGATTCCGGCTCGAAACTTTTGATCCAGTTGCTGGTGCGCGTGTTCGGCCATGTGCGCAGAATGCCAAAGCCACGCGTGGCCACCCGTCGCCGCGCCGCATCGAACAGGGGAATGCCGCCCAGTTCCAGATCCAGCACGATGGGGCCGGGGGTCGTGACTCGCACGCCAGCAAAGCTGGTGGCGCTGTTCAGGGCCCGGATCGCGTCCTCTCCAGAGACGATCCAGCCGCCGTCTTCCAGTTCCTGAAAGGTCGCGCCCTGCCAGTGAGGTGCATCCTGCCCCAATGCGCGCAGCAGCGTGGATGAGAGGCCACGCAGCCGGTTCGCGTCATCAGCCTCGAAGGTAAAGCGCAGGGGTGCAGCTTCTGTCGTGGGCTCGGTTTCCGTCCCCGCATCGGACGCCCCCGTGGGGAGGGTTTCTTCCGTATCGGCAGAGCCGGGATGCTGTGACAGGATGCTGGCGGCGGGGTCTGCGAAAAGCACCGCCGGGCCCGTCTCCAGATCCAGCAATGTGCAATAGAACAGATATGGAGAAGATGCCGCGGGCAGGCGCAGGCGTGCCAGTGCGAAAGGGCGATGCCGGTTGGAGATCAGCCCTTGGGCGATTTCCGCAGCTTGCTCAGGAGCTCGGATGCCGGCAGGCAGACCCTGCCGGGCACAGGCCTCTGTGGCTTTGAGAACGGTCGCATTTCTGCTGCCCGAAGCGGGCCAGCCGATGACAAAGGAGGGCAGTTCCGCTTGCTGGAGAGCGGCAAGGCGGGGGTCTGACCAGCCGGGCGAGTGGTCCGTCGTCTCCGTCATCATCTCCTGTCCCGTCCATGCGAGCGACCCGCTGGGTGGGCCATCTGGATTCGTTCAGTTGATGAAAATGCAGGGAATTGGTTAACGCCTCTGCAATCGGGGAAAAAATCTATCTTTTGTTGTTGCCGAAACATGCCCCCGCGATACTACAATCGACGGGCTGCGGCGGCCGTCGGAGGAGCGGTCACCGGCCCGAGGAGTGCTGAACATGACGAACTCTTTCGTTCCAGACCTGGAGCTGCCCGCCGAAGTCCGCGCCATCGCGGAAAAGAATGTGGCCCAGGCCCGACAGGCTTTCGAAACCCTTTTCCACAACGCGCGCGAATCCGTTGGCGAGGGTGAGGGGCATCTGGATGAAGTGCTGGCCAGCGCCCAGGGCCTGCGCACAAAGGCGCTGGGCCTGATGCAGTCCAATATCGAGGCCAGCTTCGACTTTCTTCAGAAGGTGGTCGCGGCAAAGAGCCCACAGGAAATGTTGTCCCTTCAGGCGGAGTTCCTCTCCCACCAGATGCAGGTTGCCGCTGAGCAGGCCCGCACGCTTGGGGTGGACGCCAAGGGCCTTGGTGAGAACGCGATGCGCTCTCTCGATGAGCACACCCGGACCTTGGCCGAGCGGGTCAAGACACTGAGCGCGGCCGCCGCGCAGAATGCGCAGAATGCCGCACAGGATCTGAAGACGGTGGGAGAGAGCATGGTCAGCGCTGCCAAGACCAATGCCGAGAACGCCGCCTCCAATCTCCAGCAGAATCTGAAGTCCTGAACGCGAGCCCGCTCGCATGTGTGCAATCAATTGTGCGGCGCAAAATAACTTTTGTGCCGCACAGTCGGTTCAGCTATAGCTGAGGGGGTCAGGGCATCCGTGCAAAACCTTGCAGTGACATGTTTCGCGTCGAGATGGCTTCTGTCGTCACAGTGTCGCGGGGGATGTTCCATGTGCAGGGAGCTGCTCGTGATTGCTTGTCCCAGGGCGGTTTAACAAAACTGTATCGTGCGTAACGAGGATCACATGAGCGACTCCTTCATCAAGGCGTATCAGGACCAGATCGAAGCAGCGAAGAAGGCCTTCGCTGGCAATGGCGTGCCTGCCGTTGAAGTGCCCCCGGCACTGCGTGAACTGGCCGAGAAGAACCTTGCGGCCTACCGCGAGAATTATGAGAAGCTGAAGGCTTCCACCACGCAGATCAATTCTGCGCTGGAGAGCAACTACGAGAACGCCGGCAAGGGCGTTGCGGAATACAATGCCCGCGTGCTGGAAGTGCTTCAGTCCAACATCAATTCCACCTTCGATTTCTACAACTCGGTCATCAACGCCAAGTCCGTCGCGGAACTGGTGGAGCTGTCCACGGGCCATGCCCGCCAGCAGTTCGAGACCGTGAGTGGCCAGGTGAAGGATCTTTCCGCGCTGGCTCAGAAGGTGGCAACCGACAGTTCGCAGAATCTGAAGGACACCGTTGAAAAGACCGTGCGTCCCGGCAACTGATGCCAATGGGCCATGAGCCTGGCTCATGGCCCATATCATGCCTATGTCTCTGGCCCTGCCTTCAGCCCCGTATTATTTGGGTCTGGAGTGGGCTTGAGGCTCGCAACAACGGTTTGGGTGCTTATATAAAAGGCGCTTCCCGCGAAGCGCCTTTTGCCTTTCAAGGGCTGCTTTTCTGGCCTTTGGTTCCGGCCACCCGCGCCCTCCGGTTGAATACGGGGGTGGCCCTATCGTCTTGACGTGGCGGTTTCGCCTTGTCATGACACAACAGGTCTTGCCACGAGTATCGCATGCGCGCACTTGGTTCAGCTTCGCCCCTACTGGTTGTCGGCCCCTCATGGGTGGGCGATATGGTCATGGCGGCAAGTCTGATTGAAGTCTTGCGGATGCGTGACCCCGGCAGGCCGATTGATGTGCTGGCACCCCCTGCCGCGCTGCCCGTGGCCCGGATGATTCCCGGGGTTCGCCGCACCATACCTCTTGGTTTCGCGCATGGTGAGTTGGGCTTGATGGCCCGTTGGCGCACCGGCCGTGCCCTGCGCGCGGAAGGATATGGCAAGGCCATCATCCTGCCCCGCGCGTTCAAGGCTGCCATTCCCCCGCTTGCCGCCGGCATTCCCGAGCGGGTGGGCTACAAGGGTGAACTGCGCTCTCCGCTGCTCACTGATGCCCGTTCCGACGCGAACCGAAAAACCGCCCGCACCATTGAGCGCTTCGTGGCCTTGGGCCTGCCTATTGGTGCGATGACAAGCGCGCCGCGCCCTCATCTCATTATGCCCGATGGCGCGCTGGATCAGGCGCTGGACCGCTTTCCATTGGCAGGCAGTGGACCGGTAATGGCTCTGTGCCCCGGCGCGGAATATGGCCCCGCCAAGCGCTGGCCGGCCGAGAAATTCGCCAAGCTCGCGGCACTGGCAGTGAAGAATGGTTACCGCGTGCGCGTCTTCGGTTCACCGAAGGATGCGGAAGCCGCGAAGCTCATCACTGAGCAGAGCGGCGTGCCGGTCGACAATCTGGTGGGTCGCACCAGCCTGATCGACGCATCCGCCCTGCTGTCCATCGCCGATGTGGTCATCTCCAACGATTCCGGCCTCATGCATATTGCCGGGGCCTTCGATCGGCGGCTCGTCGTGCTTTATGGCGCATCGTCCGAACTGATGACGCCGCCTGCCTCGCCAGGAGCGCGAATCGTTTCGCGGCAACTCTCCTGCCGGCCCTGCCACAAGCGGGTTTGCCCGTTGGGCACGCTGGCCTGCCTTGAGAATATCTCCGCCGAAGAGGTGTTCGAGGTCGCTGAGCAGAGCGGGCGATGAAACTTCTTCTGGTGAAGCTGTCTTCTCTGGGGGATGTGGTTCACACCTTTCCGGCCCTCACAGACGCACAGGCCATGTTTCCAGATCTGGTGGTGGACTGGGCGGTGGAAGAGGCCTTCGCACCCATCGCAGCGCTCCATCCGGCCGTGCGCCGCACCATCAGCGTGCCGATGCGCCGGCTGCGCAAGAACCCCTTGAAGGCATGGCGGAGCGGAGAGGCTGGTGCTGTGCGCAAGGCGCTGGCGGCAGAGCGGTATGATGTCATCATTGATGCGCAAGGGCTGGTGAAAAGCGCTCTCATCGCCGCCCTTGCTCATGGTCCGCGCCATGGCTTTGATCAGTGCAGCGCCCGTGAGGGGCTCGCCAGCCGTTTTTATGCTGGCCGCCACCATGTGCCCGAGGTGGAGCATATGGCGACCCGCATCCGCAAGCTGTTCGGCCTGGCGCTGGGCTATGGTATTGATGCCCTGCCGGAGGACTCCGGCTTGCGTCCGGCCCATGCGGAAGAGGGAGCGCCGCCCTATCTGGTCTATCTCCACGGCACCACATGGCCGACCAAGACATGGAGCCTTGATGGGTGGCAATCGCTGGCCCGGCTGGCGGAGACGGCGGGCTGGCAGGTGAAGATGTTTGCCCATGGCGCGGTGGAGGAAACCCGCGCCCGCGCTGTGGCCCAAAGCTGCGCAGCTGTGCGCCTTTTGCCGCCGCAATCTCTGGAAACCCTTGCACCTGTTCTGGGGGCAGCAGCGGGGGTGGTGAGCGCGGACACCGGCCTTGGCCATCTGGCGGCCGCCTATGGAGTGCCAACCCTTGGCCTTTACGGCCCTACCGATCCGCGCCTCACCGGCATGTTCGGCCCCCGCGTGCGGGAACTCGCTGCCCGGCGGGATTGTGCGCCCTGCGAGAAATCTTCCTGCCGGATTGCGCCGGAGAACCGTGAAGGCCCCCCCTGCATGGCAGATCATGATGCCCGCGCGGTCTGGGCGGCACTTCAGGCCTTGCGTGCGCAGCAGGTGTGATGAGTGGCGGCTTATGAAGCCAACTCTATTGAAACTGCTGCGGGTATCGTTGCATGAGGCCGCTTTCCTGCCTCCAGTGAAGTTCTCCCATCGTCCAGCGGGGGGAGTTGGGGAATATGAGGGCGCTTTCGCGTGAGGCTGATACAGCTTCACGCGAAGAAAACGCACCCACTCAATATGTTGGAGAACATCGCCGGTTCTGTGAAACAGGAAAATGCCCTGAATGACCTGTACCGGCAGATGGCGCTCACTCCTCTCATGGAGGTGGGCGATCTACCCTTTTCGCCCCATACTGGCCCGGCTCGTGCACGTCTGGGCCTCCTCAGCGCCCTGAAACCGCTCTGGAATTGCCCGCGCGCATGGACAAACAGGCGCAAGCCATGGCACATCGTGCCAGCAGGTGAAGTAATCAAGGCAGGCAGGCAGATGACGCGCGCGGCACTGGGTCGTGATATTCTTCTCGTCACCGGCGGTGCCGGCTTCATTGGCTCCAACATTGCCCGCGCCGCAGCGGAAGATGGCTATCGCGTGGTGATGGCGGACTGGCTGGAAGCCGGCCCCAAATGGCGCAACATCGCGGATATTCCGCTGCATGATGTCATCCGCCCGGAAGTCACGAACAGCTATGTGGAACGTGAGGGCGGCCGGTTGGCCGGCATTGTCCATATGGGCGCGATTTCCGCGACCACGGAACGCGACGGCGACAAGATCGTCACCCAGAACATTCGTTCCACGCTTGATCTGTGGGAACTGTGCACCCGCAAGAGCCTGCCTTTCATCTACGCCTCATCCGCTGCCACCTATGGCGATGGCGCTGAAGGCTTCACGGATGATGAGTCTCTGCCCGGTCTTGGTCTTCTTGCCCCGCTGAACCCCTATGGCTGGAGCAAGCTGTTCGTGGATCGGCGCATCATGGCCGATGTGGAAGGCGGCGCGCCGCGCCCGCCGCAGTTCGCGGGCCTGCGTTTCTTCAATGTCTATGGCCCCGGCGAAGAGCATAAGGGCGACATGCGCTCTGTGGTTCA
This sequence comes from Xanthobacter sp., assembly GCA_034676685.1. Taxonomy (GTDB): domain Bacteria; phylum Pseudomonadota; class Alphaproteobacteria; order Rhizobiales; family Xanthobacteraceae; genus Xanthobacter. The sequence continues at coordinate 330,384 of JAUCBT010000009.1, forward strand.
CAAGATCTATCCGGCGGCGGAGGCCGGCGAGAAGGTGACGCTCTTCAAATCTCATCACCCCGATTATGGCGATGGCGGCCAGTTGCGTGACTTCATCCATGTGTCCGATTGCGTGGAAGTGGTGCGCTGGCTGCTGGAGAACCGTTCCGTCTCCGGCATTTTCAATGTCGGCACCGGCAAGGCGCGTTCGTTCGCGGATCTGGCAACCGCCGTGTTCAGCGCGCTGGGGCGCGATCCGCTGATCAATTATGTCGATATGCCGGTGCACCTCCAGAAGGCCTATCAGTATTTCACAGAGGCGGATGTCACCAAGCTGCGCGCCGCCGGCTACAAGCGGCCTTTCATGTCTCTGGAAGAGGGCGTGGCTGCTTATGTCAGCGAGCATCTGAAAGCCACGGGCGGGGCGGTTTCGTGAGCGTGAGGACAATCTGAAATGGCGCAGGATGGCACGCAGCGCATAGTCGTGATCGGTGATGTGATGGTAGATCGCTACATCACCGGCTCGGTCTCCCGCATTTCACCGGAAGCGCCGGTGCCTGTGCTGGTGCATGGGGCAGAGCGCATTGTGCCGGGCGGTGCGGCCAACGTCGCCGCCAATGCTGCCGCCCTTGGGGCGACCGTGACGCTGGTGGGGCTTGTGGGCCGGGATGCTGAGGCTGACCGGCTGGCCGGGGCGCTCGATGCATGGCCCGGCATTGATCTCTCCCACATGGTGCATGACGCCAAACGCCCCACCATCACCAAGACACGGGTAATGAGCGGACGTCAGCAGATCGTGCGGATTGATGCTGAAGACAGCGCCGCCCCCTCTGCTGATGCAGAGGTCAGGCTGGTTGCTGCCGTGGAAAGGGCCGTGAAGGGTGCGAAGGTTGTCGTGCTCTCGGATTATGCCAAGGGTGTGCTGTCAGACCGGGTGATCGCCGCCGCCATCGCCGCCGGGCAGGCGGAAGGGGTGCCGATTATCGTCGACCCCAAGCGCCGCACGTTTGAGACTTATCGCGGGGCAAGCCTTGTCACCCCGAACCGGCTGGAACTGGTGGCGGCCACGGGCCTGCCGGACAACTCCGATGAACAGGCCGCCGCCGCCGCCGCCGCCGCTGGCGCACAGTTCGGCGGGGATGTGCTGGTAACGCGTTCTGAAAAGGGCATGACCCTGTGGCGGCAGGGCGGACGGGTGCTGCATGTGCCCACGCAGGCGCGTGAGGTGTTTGATGTGTCTGGCGCGGGTGATACCGCGCTGGCGGCTTTGGCTGTGGCGTTGGCCTCTGGTGACACGCTTGAAACAGCGGTGCATGTGGCGAATGCCGCCGCCGCTGTTGTGGTGGGCAAGCTGGGCACGGCAGTGGTGACCCGCGCCGAACTGACCGCGGCGCTTGAGGCCTCCATCCCCGAAGGCGAACCTCTGGGGGCGCTTGTCTCTCATGAGCAGGCGGCGCGCATCATGGCCGGCTGGCAGGCGGCGGGCGCGCGTGTGGTGTTCACTAATGGCTGTTTCGATCTGGTCCATCCCGGCCATATCAGCCTGCTGGAAGCCGCCGCCCGGGAGGGGGACAAGCTGGTGGTGGCCCTCAATACCGATGCCTCCGTGCGCCGCCTGAAGGGCGAGAGTCGCCCGGTGCAGGATGAAGCCGCCCGCGCCTGCGTGATGGGTGCGCTGCGTTGCGTGGATCTGGTGGTGCTGTTTGACGAGGATACGCCGCTGGAGGTCATCACCGCCCTCAAGCCCGATGTGCTGGTGAAGGGCGCGGACTACCGGGAAGATCAGGTGGTGGGTGGTGATGTGGTGAAGGCCAATGGCGGCCGGGTGGCGCTGGTTCAGCTTGTGGCCGGGCGTTCGACCTCGGCACTGGTGGCGAAGGCGCGTCATTGATCTGACAGAGCGGATCCGGCGCTTAAGGTCAGAGAGCTGCCATGTCCTGATGGGGAGCCTGAAACCGGATGGCTGGAATGGGTGACGAGGCAGCGTGAAACGCTGGCCGAAGACCGCCTCAAGGTGGCGCTCAAGGCTTTCCATCCACGGCCTTGCAGTCTGGCCCCGAAGAGGTGACAGCCGTGATCCATGACGGCGATCTGATGATTGATGGTAACTTTGCCATTGGCCCATGGCGCTGCCATCCATGGTGATCTCACCATTTCCGGGAAGCTGTCTATGGAGGTGGTGAATGGACCGGAGAGGCGCGCCACTTTGGTCGTGTTCGGCACGCTGCGCTGTGCGGGGAGGCGCAGCGCTTGTGAATGACTGTGCCGCCATGCTCGTCTTAGCTGGCAATTGCGATGTGAAGGAATGGCCTATGCCGCGCGGGAGGATCAAGCTTCCTGTCCGGCGGAAATTATACGATACTCATTTTTTGATGCGGAGATCTGGGCCGCCGTTGGTGACGAAGTCCAGATTGCATATGGCGTCGCGCCGAACCATTTCCATGATGCAAGAGGGGCCGAGCAAATATGCCCGGCCCGAGGATGACGTGAACTGGCGCTGCGGCTGGGCGTGCCTGTCACATACAGGCGCGCAGGAGTATGAAATGCTGGAGACGCTTGATAAGCGCCTGTTTGAAACCCGCTCCGTTCTGCCGCACCGATAATCCCCAGTCTCGCGCCTGCCCGAAGCCGTCAGGCTCCAATCATATAGGCCACTGCACCAGCGAGAACGAGAAGCGCGGGGTTGATCTTCCACATCATGAAGATCCCGAAAATCGTCAGCGCGATGACAATGGTCAGGGTATCAGAAATGGCCGCGCGGGTGATGGTGATGGTGCCCGCGATCATGAAGCCCACAACCATTGGTGCCATGGCGCGCTGCATGGTGAGGTGCCAGTCCGCCTTTTCGAAGCGCGTCCACACCCGGTTGGCATAAAGCACAATGATGCTGGCCGGGGTGAAGAAGCCGACAAAGGCCAGAAATGCCCCGAGAAAACCGGCCACATGATAGCCGATGACAACCACAATCAGCATGTTCGGCCCGGGCGCAAGCTGGCCAAGGGCGAAGATGTTGCGGAACTGCGGGTCTGTCAGCCAGTGCTGCTGGTTGATGGTGAGATCCTTCATCTCCGGCAGAATGGCCGTGCCGCCGCCGATGGTGAGGACGGACAGCAGGCCGAATACGACGAGGATGTTCCAGTTGGTGTCATTCATCGCCCAAACCCTCAATCAACCGACTTGCCATGGGGCGGGTGGGGCTTCAGGCCCCGGCCACGGAACAGCAGAAATGCCACCGGACCAACCGACAGCAACACCCACAAAATCGAGATGTGCAGGAAGCTCATGAGGACCACGGTAACGGCGATCACCACCAGATCCAGCCGGTGGGTCAGCTGCTTCTTGCCCAGTTGCAGCGCAATGGCAGCCAGCAGGCCTACGGAGGCTGCGCCAACACCGATCAACGCCTTCTCAACCCATGGATTATCGTGGTGGCTGGCATAAACCACCGCCAGCGTCAGAATGAAGAGCGCGCCCGGCACGGTCATGCCCAGGAAGCCGGCAATCGCGCCCAATGTGCCGCGCAGCCGGTCTCCCACAATGATCGAGACATTGGTTGCATTCAGGCCCGGAAGAGCTTCAGCCACCGCAAGTGCGGCCAGAAAGCCATCCTCGGTCAGCCACTTCTTCTGAAGCACGAGGCTGTTGTGCAGATAAGCGAAGGTTCCGCCTCCAAAAGAGGTGGCGCCGATAATCAGGAACGTGATGAAAATCTCGCCGAGGGGTGCTCTGCGGGTTTCATGTTCGCCAACGGGCGGTGCGGGTTCTGCTGAGGATGGTGCGGGATCTGTCATTTTCATTTATCGCGAATTGAAAGTATTTCCGGAAGGTTTCGGGCAGTGTCATATATATTGATGTGACATTACCTGATGTAATTCAAATTCCGTAATTTGCGGGAGAAGTGCTTCAATTTGAGCATGCGATCAACTCTTTTTTGATCGCATGCGATGATCTCGCGCTCAAGAGGAACAAAACATCATCCAGAGATGAGCATAGGGGCATCTTGTTGCGTTGAAACGACAGGGAACAGCACGAGTATCATGCGTTTGGGCGAATCTGGGCTGCCAGAATCTCGGCCGTCAATCGCGTGCCAGATCGTGGTCTACTCTTTGCTTAAAGCCGGCTGTGTCCGAAGAGGGATTCTGGAGATTTCCGGGGGCGTGTTGAAGAGTGCGGATCATGCTGCCGGGAGAGGAGTTAACTCTCGCAATAGCGGATCACCTGCCGCACAAAATCTTCACACGCTGTGAGCTGGCTTTCCTCCACATACTCATCCGCCTGGTGCGCCTGCGCGATGGAGCCGGGGCCGCAAACCACGGTGGGAATGCCCGCCATCTCCACGAACAGCCCGGCCTCGGTGCCATAAGCCACGCGGGCGTGATCGTTCCGGCCGGCCCAGCGTTTGGCCAGTGTGGTGATGGGTGCATCCGGCGTGGTGGTGAGGCCGGGAATGGCCGATTTCACCTCAAACACAATCCGCGCCTCCGGGGCGCGGGCCTTCATGGCCGGCTCCAGCTCTTCGCGGGCATAGGTGATGATTTCTTCCATCAATGCGTCGATATTGTCTTCAGGCAGGGCGCGGACTTCCCATTCCATCATCGCATATTCAGGCACGATGTTCAGCGCGGTGCCGCCCTGCAAGATGCCGACATGGGTGGTGGTGTAAGGCACGTCATAAAGCGCATCACGCGCGCCTTGCTCTTTCAGATGCTGGCCCAATGCCACGATGCGGGCAGTCAGCAATGCGGCAATTTCCACGGCGTTCACCAGTTCAGGTGTGCGGGAAGAATGGCCGCCGCGCCCATGCACATGGGTGCGGATGGAGCATTTGGCCTTATGGCCCACCACCACCTGCATCATGGTGGGTTCACCCACAATGCAGCCCTCAGCGCGATAGCCTCGGGCGATCATATGTTGCAGGAGCGGTCGCACCCCCAGGCAGCCCACCTCCTCGTCATATGAAAAGGCGATGTGAATGGGCTTCTTCAGCCGTGCGGCCTTCATCTCCGGCACCATGCCGAGGCATACCGCATCAAAACCCTTCATGTCGCAGGTGCCGCGCCCATAAAAGCGGCCTTCGCGCGCATCAATCAGAAAGGGTGGGGTGGTCCAGTCCTGCCCATCCACCGGCACCACATCCGTATGGCCGGAAAGCACGATGCCGGCCTCTTCGCGCGGGCCGATGGTGGCGATCAGTGCGGCCTTGCCCTGTTCTGCATCTTCCACCCGTTCAAACGGCACCTCATGAGCGTGCAGGAAGGCTTCCACCGCCTCGATCAGCGGCAGGTTGGAGTTGCGGCTTGTGGTGTCAAATCCGACAAGACGCGAAAGCCATTCCAGCGTGAGGGCGGTCGCCATGGGTGGAAACTCCGATGTGGAAGACCATGTCACCGCGCCGGGGAGGGCCAGCGCAAGACTGTCTCAGGATATTTCGCCCGGCCTTTTGGTTCCGGCATGGGCGTTTTGGCGGCCAGAGTGACGTTAAGCGCAACTGGAACCGGGGATATGACGCCCCGATTCCCTTGCACAGATTATATCACCGGCCGTGGCGCTCAGGGGGTGAAGGTGAAGGTGCCGACCTCGCACACATTCACCTTGCGCTTCACGACGGCGTCGCCATCCGCAAATTCGCCCTTGAAGTCGTAGACGCATGCATTGGAGCCGTCATCGATATCGGCTTCCAGTGTCTCGCCATTCTTCAGCGTATCACCGCCCAGCAGATCTTCTTCCCAGCTTTCCTGATCGACCGTCGAGGCGAAGAAGCCGGTCATGGTATGCCCGGTCTTGTTGATGATATCGACCTTGCGGTCGGCGGCGAGCGCGGGGGTGGCGCAGAGGCCGGCAATGATGGCGGAGATGGCAAATACGCTGGAGCGGCGCATGGACGTGTCCTTGAGAGGAGTGCGGAATGCATTCCACCTTGATCTTTTATCCAGCCCTTGGCCAAGTGCAACGTATTGGATGCGCACCAAAAGCGCATTTCCGTGAACAGATTGAACACGGACCCGCCGCACCAGTCTCTGCGGATGCACGCATGGATGTTTCCATTTATGCAGGTGGCGCATCATTGTGCGATGCGCGAGACGGAGGGTGGCATGAAATCAGGACTTGTTCTGGTGCTGGGCGGGGCGCGTTCCGGTAAAAGCCGCCACGCGGAAAGTCTGGTGCAGGCCTGCCCTGGCCCATGGGCCTATATCGCGACCGCCGAGGCGCTGGATGAGGAGATGGAGGCGCGCATCGCCCTTCATCGCACCAGCCGGGGGGAGGGGTGGCAGACCTTCGATGCGCCGCTGAAGCTAGCCGAAACCGTGCACGCGCTGCCTCCCCACCAGCCCGCTCTGGTGGATTGCCTCACCCTGTGGCTCACCAATCATTTGCTGGCTGAACATGATCTGGAAGCCGGAGCCGCTGCACTGGAACAGGCTCTGACGGCCCGGCCGGGGCTCACGGTGTGTGTGGCCAATGAGGTTGGGCTGGGTATTGTGCCGGACAATGCACTCTCTCGTCGTTTTCGGGATGCTGCCGGGCGCCTGAACCAGCGTCTTGCTGCGCGGGCCGGGCATGTGGCCTTCGTGGTGGCGGGCATCCCCATGGTGGTGAAGGGCATGAGTTGAGCAACAGCGCGGGATTTGTGCAGGAGTTGTTCGGCGGGTTTATGGTGGGGACAGCGGCGCCGTTCATCGTTGGGCTCTTCGAACGTCTTGCTCTCTCAAGACCTCCGATGCTGTGGCTGGATCGGCCTTTACGGATGCCCGGCATGCCTGACAGGCCATCACTCTGCTTGGGTTCTGCGCCCGAAAGCATCCGTTTCGGGCAGGTATATATGCCGATGCGCCAGTCCTTGACTGAAGCCGTGCAAGCCTAGACCTCCCGGGATGCTGAACGTCCGCGAACCCGATGCAAGGGCTTGGTTTCAGAGCAGCCACAGCAGCCCGGCAATGGCCAGAACCAGAGCCACCATCAGCGCATCGGCCCGGCGATAGAGCGCCAGTGCCGCGCGCACATCTGCGGCCGTGGCCTCGCGCCGACCATGGCCCATATAGGCATCATCGGTGGGAGTGCCGCCATAGACTTTCGGGCCGTTGAGTTTCAGATGCAGCGCGCCAGCCATTGCAGCCTCGGGCCAGCCCGCATTGGGTGAACGATGGAGACGGGCATCACGCTGCATCGCCTCATGCGCCAGATGGGCCGAACCCTTGCCGCCCATTGCGGCCGCGCCAATGAGCAGCCAGCCGGCAATGCGAGAGGCCGGCAGGTTCACATAATCATCCGTGCGGGCGGCGGCCCAACCGAAGTCTCCATAGCGGGTGTTCAGATGGCCGATCATGCTATCTGCGGTATTGATGGCCTTATAGGCAGCTGCGCCCGGCAGGCCCAGCGCGCACATCCAGAAGGTGGGGGCGACCACGCCATCCGAAAAGTTTTCTGCCAGCGTTTCAATGGCGGCGCGGGCGATGCCGGCGGAATCGAGCTGTTGCGGGTCACGCCCAACAATATGGCTGACAGCCGTGCGCGCGATGTCGATATCCCCCGTTTCCAGAGCTTCCGCCACCTGCGCCACGTGCCAGTGCAAGGAGCGCTGGGCCAGAAGAGCGCTGCCCAGCACACCCGCCATCATCCCGCCCAGGGGGAGTAATCCCAGCAGAGACTCCAGCAGCAGCATGGGCAATGCGGCCACCAGCACCAGCACAAACACGGTGATGACACCCAGCGCCCGGCGCTTCTCTGGCGTCAGCTCTGGCCGGTTCCAGTTTTTGTCCAGCCTTGAGATCAGCGCGCCGATCCACATGACCGGATGGCCGATGCGGCGCACGAGAGCATCTGGATAGCCGAAGGCGGCCTCCACCAGCAGCGCAATGCCCGTGATGCCGAAGCCCATCCATGCCCCCTGTTCCCGCCGTCCAAGCCCAAAAATCTGCTCACATGCGCCCATGCCTCATTCATTGCCAATGCAGGGCAGATGCAGCGTAGGCATGCTGCGGCTTACCTCAACTCTCGGCAGGCTGCGAGCCCTCCTTGGGAGCGGAGCGGGCCAATCTGTCTTGCAACGATCTCGCTGGCTCCCGTGCAGAGGGAGAGAGGTTCGGTTCCGGCGCGGTGCATCCATGCATCAATCGCGATGCGGCCTGCGCATTTTCGCATGTCGCTGCATCGCAAAAATGTTTCATCCTTCCGGCATAATAGGTTTTTTCACGGGTGGGCTGTTTCAAGCGGGAAGCAGGTCACCCGGTGGTCCAAGGGACATATGCGGATGAGTTTGAAGTCTTTGCCCATTCTTGTTGCCGAGGGGCGCGCGGCGCCGCGTGTGCCGCAGGGTGTGCGGCTGTATGCCGTGGGCGATATTCACGGGCGCTTCGATCTGTTGCAGGATCTGCAACGCAAGATCGATGCAGACCGCGCCGCTCACCCGGACACGCAGCATGTGGAAATCTATCTCGGGGATTATGTCGACCGGGGTGCGGACTCTGCGGCGGTGATCGAGCGCCTCATCGACCGGCAGATCAGCCATGGTGTGCTCTGTCTCTCCGGCAACCATGAAGACATGATGCTGCGCGCGCTGGATGACCGCGATGCCTTCCGCCATTGGCTGACGGTGGGCGGCTATGAGGCCGTGTTCTCCTATCTGAATGAAACGCCGGAAGTGGATGAGGACCGGTTGTGGGCGCAATGGCGCGCTTCCATCCGCCCGCAGCATCTGGAGTTCCTGCGCACGCTCGGCATTTATCATGTCTGCGGCGATTATCTGTTCGTGCATGCCGGTGTGCGGCCGGGCGTGCCGCTGGCGCAGCAACAGCGCGAGGACATGCTCTGGATTCGCAAGCTGTTTCTCGATCATCGCGAGCCATTCGAGCATTACGTGGTGCATGGCCACCAGCCGGTGTACGAGGTCGACGTGCGCAGCAACCGCATGGATATCGACACCCGCGCCTATGATAGCGGCCTGCTCACCTGCGTGGTGCTGGACGGGGACGAGCGCTACATCATCTCCACCTGATTTGCCGCGGCGGGCGCGGTCTGCTTCACTCCGTTTCATCCAAGGCGGAGCGGGCAAGGCATGTTCATCGGATTCTTCGAGGCGCTGAAGGCGGCGGGTGTGCCGGTTTCAGTGCGCGAATATCTCACCCTGATGGAGGCGATGGACCGGGACATTGCCGGCCGGCAGGTTGAGACCTTCTATTACCTCGCTCGCGCCACTCTGGTGAAGGATGAGCGCCACCTCGACAAGTTCGATCGTGTCTTTGGCACTTGCTTCAAGGGGCTGGAAAGCGTGGGCGAGGAAGGTCATTCCATTCCCGAGGAATGGCTGCGCAAGCTCGCCGAGAAACATCTGACTGAAGACGAAAAACGCCAGATCGAGGCGATGGGCGGGCTGGACAAGCTGCTGGAAACCATCGCCGAACGCCTGAAAGAGCAGAAGGGCCGGCATCAGGGCGGCAACAAATGGATCGGCACCGGCGGCACCTCGCCCTTCGGAGCCTATGGATACAACCCCGAAGGCATCCGGATCGGGCAGGATGGGAACCGCAATTTCCGCGCCGTGAAGGTGTGGGACAAGCGCGAGTTCCGCGATTTTGACGACACACAGGAACTGGGCACCCGCAACATCAAGCTGGCCCTGCGCCGCCTGCGCAAGTTCGCCCGGGTGGGGGCCGCGCAAGAGCTTGATTTGGACAGCACCATCCGCGAGAGCGCGCGGTCCGGTTATATTGATGTAAAACTGCGCCCGGAACGGCGCAATGCCGTGAAGGTTCTGTTGTTTCTGGATGTCGGCGGCTCGATGGACTGGCATATCGAGCAGTGCGAGGAATTATTCTCCGCCGCACGGGCCGAGTTCAAGCATCTGGAGCATTTTTACTTTCATAACTGCGTGTATGAAAGCGTCTGGCGCTCTAATGTCCGCCGTGCCAGCGAGCGGATACCGCTTTATGATGTGCTGCATACCTATGGCAGTGATTACAAACTCATCTTCGTGGGCGATGCCTCCATGGGGCCTTATGAAGTGCTCTTTCCAAACGGTTCGGTGGAACACCGCAATGAGGAGCCGGGCAGGGTGTGGCTGGAACGGCTTCTGGCGGCCTATCCACATGCCGCATGGTTGAACCCGGTGCAGCAGGAGCACTGGCGCTACACCCAGTCCATCCGCCTCATCTCGGAACTCATGGAAGAGCGCATGTTTCCCCTGACCGTGGAAGGCATTGACGCGGCCATGCGGGAGATGAGTTGAGAAAGGGAACGAGGGGCAAAAAGGGATATGAATGCCCATCATCATATGAGTGTATTGAATTTTAATACAACTTTTGATATATGGATCGGGAAGTTTTCTCACGCATGGCTGATGCTGCAAAACCCCTTGCATCTTATGGTTTCCTGCCTCGTCTTGGCGGTTCTGGAGTGCAGCTGGACCTGTTCCGTACCGGGCTGGAGTGGAGCGTGGGCGCACGCGCTGGCCATCTCTCTCTGCAGGATGTGAGGCGGGTGCGTCTGGTGTTTCAACCGGCCAAATTCGCCACCTCAAGTTTCGAGATGCGGATCGAAGGGCGCGGCGGAGAACGGATCATGGCGTCTTCCGCCTCGCGCGTGGCGCTGACGCGAGTTGAGACGCAGGGGCCGGCCTATGTGGCCTTTGTGGAGGCCTTTCATCAAGCGGTGGTGGAGGCCGGCGGACATGTGGAATGGGTGGCAGGTTATGGGCGGTGGCGCTGGTGGGTGATGGCAGGACTTGGAGTGCTCACCATTCTGGCCCTGCTTGTGGTTCTGGGGATGACCTTGGCGGGTGGGCAGTGGGTCTTTTCCGGCCTGCTGGTGCTGTTCTCGGCGGTTCTGATCTGGCCGATGGCAGAGGTGTTGTGGCGGAACCAGCCGTCTGTTTACCACCCCTCAAGCCTTCCCCCACGTTTATTGCCGGGCTGAGGCCGCTCTGCCTTGATGCTGACGCATAGTTGAAATCAGTTCACGCGGGGCTCAAAGATCATTCAGCTACGTGTTGCGGTGCGGCTGCATTCCTGAATTGGGTGTGTTTTTTATGCGAAAGCTGACTATTGCAGCCATTTCTACCGTATTGGTCGCGATCCTTACCGGTGCTGTTTTCTTTTTCATGGAGGGGCAATCCGGTTCCTTGGAAACGTCTAAGGACGAGGAAAAAAAAAGCAGCCTGAATACGTGACGGAATATATTGATTCCATCGCGGATATGCATCGCAAGTTCCCGACAGATGCAGATGTCGTGTTCATTGGCGATAGTCGCATCCAGCTTCCGCAATGGCAGGATATGTTCCCCAATGCCTCAGTCGCGAACCGGGGTATTGGCAGTGATACGCTTGATGGATTGCTGCGCCGGGTGGACCATCTGGGCATCCGCAATCCGGCGGTTGTTGTGCTGGAAATGGGCGTCAATGATGTTCTTCAGAAGCAGTCACTGGAAGCCTCAAGCATTGAGGCGAACAAGATCCTCACAAGCCTGACTCCGCAAGCCGGCCGCGTGGTGGTTCTGGAAGTCATCGATTGCAATGTGGAAACCTGTGACAGGGGGCAGGTACTGCTGCTGAACATGCACCTGCGCGCCCTCGCGGAGAAGCATGGCGCGCAGTATGTATCCCTGAACAACAAGCTGGCGGGGCCGGATGGGCTGCTCTCAGAATATTCCCACGATGGTCTGCATCTGAATGCCAATGGCTACAAGGTGCTGGTCAGCATTCTGTGCGGCGAGATCAAGGAGCTGGCCTGCGCGGATAAAGCCGCAACTGACAAGGTTGCTCCCGCAAGTTCTATTCCGGTGAACTCAGCCCCGGAGAAAAGCTCTTCTGAAGGTACAACGCCAAACGCTGCTCCCACTCCCTCACCTCAGGCGCAGTGAGACGTATGTTCTGAAGCGGTGGTAAAGCCACCGCATTCGGGCGCTTCACATACTATATTCCCGGTCTTGGAATGGTTCGCCAATCATTGAATAGGCTGAACAAAGACGCGGGAAGAGAGGCTCAGGGCCTTGGGCTGCTCAGGTCCGTCCGCTGTCCTTCTGCTTTTTCTGCTCTTCCTCTTCCGCCTTGCGCAACAAGCCGGTGGCGACATCGGCCAGGCGCGGGGCGGGCAAGGCATTGAAGGGCAGGGGGCGGGTGACGGCGATGGCAGCAAGGCCAAGGCGCGCAGTGAGCATGCCATTCACCACGCCTTCCCCCAGCTTGGCCGAAAGCTTGGCCGCAACTCCTTGCCCCACCAACTGCTGCACCAGCGTATCTCCCGCCGCCATGCCGCCGGTGATAGCCAGATGCCCCAGCACATGGCGGAACAGGCGCAGCATGCCCAGCGCACCCGGCCGCCCGCCATAAAGCTGCGCCAGCCGCCGCATGAGGCTGACGGCGGTGAAAAGCACAAAGGCCAGATCCAGCAGCGCGCGCGGAGAAATTGCCGTGACGACGGACACATTCTTCGCGGCATCCGACACCATCTGCCGGGCGCGGGAATCGAGGTTCGGAAGAAGCGTGCGCTCGGTGAGGCGCACCAGATCGCCACCATCAATGATGCTGCCGAGATGGCCTTCGAGATCAACCCGCGCACGGGCAAGGCCGGGATTCTCGGCAGTCAGCTTCAACATCTCGCGCGTGACCTTCTCGGCCTTGGCGCGGTCATCCTCGGCGAGGGCCGAGATGGCGGCATCCCTGATATGATCGAGATGGGCGAGACGATAAAGCCCACCCACTTCGCGCACCACCAGCCCCAACGCCGCCAGCACCAGAACCAGCGCCACACCAGCCCCAAGATAGCCCAGCCATTCAGACTGCGCGAACAGATCGGTGATGAGACGGCTCAGTGCCACATAGAAAGCGAGGCTGACGACACCGCCCAGAGCTGACCAGAAAATGGAGCCCCACGGCCACCCGCTCTTGCGCGGAGATAGCGCAGCGGCATCCAGCGGGGCATATTCCGGTTCCGCCGGTTCGGGTGGGGCGAGGGTGATATGCTCCTCATCCAGCCGGAACACCTGAGGGCGTCGCGTGGTGCGCCCGTCCGGGGTGTGGGCATTCCGGGCTGTCGTGGAATCATCACTCATCAAAGGGTCACTCCGAACATGCCGGGGGAGCCCGGCCCCTCACACCAGCCTGTCGCCGATGAGGAACTGAAGCGCCCGGTCCAGACGGATATGGGGAATGGCGCGGCCTTCGCCAATGCCCGCCGGGGGGCGGAAGCGCAGGAAGCGGAAATCCGCCGCCTCGGGATTTTCCGCCGCGAGGCCACGAAAGCCGGTGCCGGAAGGGTCGAACAGGCTGTCCGGGTCCAATGGCAGGTCGCCGGGGAAAACAGCCACCTCTTCCTCGCCATCGAACATATGGCCGCCTGCGCGCTGGCCTTTCTCGGGCGTGCCGACAATGGCGTCGAGGTCCTGTCCATCGCGGCGCACCCGGGCCTCGCGCGTGGCGCGGATGGCGGCCAGTGCCACCACATCCAGCGCCGCCCCGCGCTCATGCGCCCGCAGCCGCGCCCGTTCCACCAGCTTGGCAAGAATAGCTTCCAGCCGATCATGGCTGGAGCGGTGGAGATGGTCCGCCTTTGTGGCCGCAAACAGCACCTTTTCCACCCGCGGACGAAAAAGCGTGCTGATGAGGCTGTTCCGCCCGGTGCGGAAGGCGGCAAGGATGCCATCAAGCGCGCGTTCAAGGTCCGCCAGCGCGGCAGGGCCAGCATTCAGCGCGGAGAGGATATCCACCAGCACGATCTGCCGATCCAACCGGGAGAAGTGATTGCGGAAAAACGGCCGCACCACCGCGCTCTTATAGGCCTCGAACCGCCGCTCCATCATTGCGCCCAGCGTATTGGAGCGAGTGGAGCCGTCCTCCGGCAGGTCCAGCGGGGCGAAGGTGAGGGCGGGGGAGCCCTCCAGTTCACCGGGCATGAGGAAGCGGCCGGGGGGCAGCAGGCTCATGGCCAGTGTTTCGGTGCGGCAGGCGGCAAGATAGGCGGTGAATTGGCCCGCGACCTCGCGCGCCCGGCTTTCATCAGCCGGGGCCGTAGGCGGGTTCGCTGCCACTGCCGCGAGATAAGGGCCGGCCACCGCAGAGCGCGGCGCGGCGCGGGCGAGAGACAGGCTCTGGCGGGAGAAATCCGCATAGCTCATATCGAGCAGGGGCAGGTCCAGCAGCCATTCGCCGGGATAGTCCACCAGATCGAGCGTGAGATTGCGCAGGCTGCCGCGCGGTGTGGCATAGCGTAGGGCAATGCGGAGTTCGCTCACCCGTGTGGTGGATTCCGGCCATGCGCGCGCCTGTTGCAGGCTCTCCATGTGGGCTTCATAGGCGAAGCGCGGCACGGCATCATTGGGCTGCGGCTCCAGCCGGGCATGGGCGATGCGGCCGGATGAGGCGGCCTCGAACACCGGCATACGGGCAGATTGGGTGAGCGCATGCACCAGTGCGGTGGTGAAAATAGTCTTGCCGGCGCGCGAAAGCCCGGTGACGCCAAGGCGCAGGGTGGGGTTGGCAAGGCCCGTCGTTTTGTCAGCCAGTGACATCAGGGCAATGCGGGCATCATCCAGCGCGTCGGCAAAGCCGGCCATTTTCAAGCCTCCGGCTTATTCGCCTTCGATCAGGTCACGCGGCTGCACGAATCGATCCAGCCGGCCTGTAGCAGGGGTTACAGCCGCCCAATCATCCACCGGCAGGTCGATCACGGCCAGAGCGCCAGTGGGAAACTTCACCTTCACCCGCTCCAGCGCATCACCTGCTGCGGAGGATGCGAGCATGAGGGTCAGATCCTCAAGGCCGGGATTATGCCCCACCAGCATCAGGCTATGGATATGGGCCGGCTGCTCACGCACCACGCTGAGAAGACGGGCCACCGGAGCTTCATAGATGCGCGGTTCGCTCGCTATTTCGGGTGCAGGGTTGAGAGGGGGGGAGATGAGTGCCCATGTTTCCCGCGTGCGGCGGGAAGGCGAGATCAGAACTTTGTCCGCCACCAGCTTCTCGCGCGCCAGATAGGCGGCGATTCGGGGCGCTGCCGTGCGCCCGCGCGGCGCAAGGGGGCGTTCAGAATCTGCGACCCCATTTGGCCATTCGGATTTGGCGTGGCGGAGCAGAATAAGTCGCCGCATCGGAACCTCGGTGCCTTTCAGGGGCCCCATTTATGGCCCATGGCCGGCTTGTGATGCAAGGCATTGCGCTTCGCATGAGTGCTTCGTCTGGTGCTTTATTGTGTCGCATCAACATGTTCGGCGCACAGAACATATGCAGCACCGCGCCCCCCCCATTCGGGATAACAGGCGCGGCATGAGCAGGGAGGCCCCGCTTGATATCCCTTTCGCCCCCTCTTCAAAACCAGCCCCGCGACCCGGATGGCGCACCATCTGCGGTTGCTTCAGCACAGTCCGCAGCCCGTGGCCGAGAGGCATCCGAGCGGGCAGGAACCACCGCACGACAGGGTTTCGAGCGCACGCTGGAGTGCGACATCTGTGTTGTCGGCGCGGACATGGCAGGGTTGCTGATCGCCTGTGATCTGGCCAGCCGGGGCTATGATGTGACGCTGGTCCGGCTACCGGAGGAGGAACCGGGTGGATTCGATTCTGCCCTGGCCCCCGGCTTCGCATTACCGGCAACCGAGCTTCTGGCCCATGTGGGGCGCGAGGATGCCGCTGAGTTGCTGAGTCTCTCTGCTGCCGCGGCAGAAAAAGGCATGGCCTATGCCACGCAGGCCGGGCTGTCGCTGGGGCCGCGAGGTCGCCTCGCCGTGGCCCGCTCGCAAGCTGCGGCTGCGTTGCGTGTGGAACAAAAGACGCGGGAGGAACTCGCCCCCCATTCCACCTTGCTGCTGAATGCGCAGGATACGCAGGCCCTTCTGGGCGCATCCACCTATGCGGCGGCACTTGGCGTGGTGCCGGCTCACCGTGTGGATGTTGCCGCCTTGCGCGGGGTGCTGATGGAGGCGGCCCGTGCATCCGAGGTGCGGATTCTGGATGGCACGCCCGGAATGGTGGTTGAGCCACATGGCCTGCGCAAGCATGTCTATGCCGGCAAGTTGCGGGTGCGGTCAGCCATCGTTGTGTTCAGCGGTGGTCTGCCCATGTGTGAGATCGCACCAGTCCTGAGGCCAAGCCTCATTCTCACGCCTCATGTGCGCGGGCATTTTGTGATGCCAGAGCATGAAGATGGCTATCAGGGCCTTGTGGAAGAGGTTGGCTCCACCGGGTTGCGATTCTACCGTTCGGGAGGGGCGCTCCATATCAGCGCTGAGACGGCATGGAAGGCATGGAGCGAGAAAGGTGCAGCCCGTGCACTGAGCCGTCATGCCCGCGCTATCGCTCCCGATATGGCCGGCCAGACCGCGCAGAACCCCCGTGCCCTGATGTTGGCGCGCACCCGCGAGCAGATGCCGCTGGTGCAGGAAGGGGAATCCGGTGTGTGGTATTGCGTCACCATGGGGGATGAAGAGCCGGCCCATGGGGTGATGGCGGCGGACCTGATTGTGGGGGCAATCGCGGATCGGGATGACCGCGTGCGTTTGCTCCAGCCCTTTGGTCTCGCCTCAAGCGGGCAACGGCCTGTGAGCCGGATATCGACGATCGTCTCTTATGGTTACGCAAGGCTTTCCAGAATGTTCATGCCGCAGGTGGCGGAGGCTCCAGCATCCCCCCGTGCACTGCCTCCGCCAGCACCATCACGACAGGCGGAAATTACGCCAGAGGACGGGGCGGCTGGTCCGCATCAGTGAGTTTTAAGATGTTGATATAAAATGTATTTATTGAGTTTTGATGTGCCGCTCTTCGTTCTCTGCGGGGGCATTGGAAAGCAGGGGCTTCGCAGATTTATGCCAGCAGTTTTTGGTTTCAAAAACGGAAGCCAGACTTCTTACCCGACCTCTGTTTCTCGCCTTCCCAGCAAAAAAATGGCAGAATAAGAGGCATGTGTTCGCGTCCATTCGGGGCGTGATGGCGAAAAGCTATAAGGCGAAATTTACGGACAGCGCCTAGCGTCAGGCCGAACACCGGGTTCCCGGACCCGTTCGGTAAGCAGAAGTCATTATTCTGCCTGATGTTTTCCCTAAACCTGAGTTGATATGGCGAACGCGGCGAAATTCCTTCACAGATCCTGTCTGACGACCGTACTGGTGGCCACAGCTGCCCTTTCGGTTGCGGCTGCGCCTGCGCGCGCCGAGGAAAAGGGGTTCTTTGATTCCTTCGCCAATTTCTTCAATCCGAACCGGGAAAAGGAAGATACCCAGCCCTCTCCCGATGCTGTGCCGTACACGGTGGATATCGAGGTGGTGGACGCCAGCCGTTCACTGCGCAATGCGGTTATCGATGCCTCGAACCTGAAGGCGATGGAGGATAACCCGCCAGCGGGCGCAGCCGGTTTGGTGCGCCGCGCGGTCGTGGATCAGGACCGACTGGTCGCCGCCCTCTATGGCGAGGGCTATTATGGCGGCACCATCGACATGACCATTTCCGGGAACCGCCCGGATTCGCCGAACATCTTCGATATCGTGCAGGCCGCGCGGGCACGTGGGCCGGTGCCGGTGAAAATCGTCATCAATCCCGGCCCGCTCTTCACCTTCGGCACGGTGCGCATCGTCAATGCCAGCAATGGCCGCCCGCTGCCGGATGCGCCGACCCAGCGGACCCTGCGCCTTCAAACCGGCGAACCGGCGATGGCCAGTTCCATCGTTGATGCGGAAGGGCGGCTTTCCGGTCACTGGCGGGATATGGGCTATCCCTTCGCACGGGTGGCGAACAAGGACGTGGTGGCAGACCACGCGGCCAAGCGGATCGACGTGACCTTCATGGTCGAAACCGGCCCGCGCGCGACGTTCGGCCAGTTCACCGTGGTGGGGGCGGATTTCCTTACCCCCGGCTTCATCGAGGACCGGATCGAGATCAAGCCCGGCGAGCCCTTCTCGCCCAAGCGGCTGGCCGATATGCGCACCCGCCTTGCCAAGCTGGAGGCCATTGGCGGCATCCGCATCCGTGAGGGGGAGCATCTGGACGCCAATGGCGGCCTGCCTATCACCATTGAGGTCACCGCCCGCAAGCCGCGCTATGTCGGCTTTTCTGCCGAATATTCGAATACGGACGGCTCATCGCTGAATGCCTTCTGGGGCCACCGAAATCTGTTCGGTGGTGGTGAGACGCTGCGTCTTGATGGTTCGGTCTCCTGGTTCGGCAAAAAGCCCGAGGCGGTGCCGGATGCGGACCCCTTCGGCTACAAGGTCGCGGCCACTTTTACCAAGCCGGGCATCATCACCTCGCGCGATGATTTGATTGTCGCTGCCGCCGTGCTGCGCGAAGTGACGAACGCCTATGTGCGTGAAGGTGTGACCGTGACTGCCGGCGTGCGCCGCCGTTTCAGCGACCAGTTCTCGATGCAGATCGGTGTCGATTTCGAGGATTCCTCGATCGAGGACGCCGAGGGCAAGGGCGACTATTTCATTGTCGGCATTCCGGTGGATGCCACCTTCGACAATACGGACTCCCAGCTCGATCCCTCTCGCGGCATGCGCGTGAACGCCACCGTGGAACCCTTTGCCTATCTGGGCGACAGCGGCGCGGGGCCGGTGATGGCCAAGGGTACCGTCTCGGCCTATCACGCGCTGGATGAGGAAAAACGCTACATTCTGGCCGGGCGGGTTTCCGCGGGCTCCATGATGGGCACGTCGATTCAGGATGTGCCGGCCAACCGACGCTTCTATGTGGGCGGTGGCGGCTCTCTGCGCGGTTATGATTATCAGGCTGTGAGCCCGCGCAACGCATTCGGGCAGATCATCGGTGGCCTGAGCTATTTTGAGGCCTCGGCCGAGGCGCGCATCAAGATCACCGACACCATCGGCATCGTACCCTTCTTCGATATGGGTTCGGCATTCTCGACCGAGTTCCCGGATTTCGATGGCCTGAAATATGCCGCAGGTATTGGCCTTCGCTACTACACCGCCATTGGTCCGCTGAGGTTCGATTTCGCCGTGCCGTTGAATCCGGGGCCGAATGACGGTTCCTACGGCGTTTATGTCAGTCTTGGTCAGGCCTTCTGAGGAGAGCGGCACCATGTTTATTCGCCTCTTCAAATGGGCCGGTTTTGCGCTGGCGGGGCTTGTTGTTCTGGTTCTGGTGTTGTTTGGGCTCATTCAGACCGGGCCGGGCAAGAGCATGCTGGCGCGCATCGCCTCTTCGCTCGCCTCCGTCTCCGGCCTGAAAGTTGAGATTGCAGATATCAGCGGCGGCGTGCCGTGGGATATGCGCATTGGCCGCATTGCGGTTGCCGATCCACAAGGCCCGGTGGCACAGGTAGATGATCTGCGCCTGAGCTGGAGCCCGCTCTCGCTGCTGGGCGGCGTGCTGAATGTGGACGCCATTACCGCTGAGCGCGTGGCGCTGGAGCGTTTGCCGGAGCTTCCACCTTCCGAACCGGAAACAACGCCGAGCAGCAGCGGCGGCAGCTTCATGATGCCGGTGCGCCTCGGGCGGCTTGATATTGCCGATATTTCCATTGGTGAGCCGGTGCTGGGTCATGCCGCGCAGCTTTCGCTGGCAGGCTCTGCGGACCTGATGGCAACTGGCCCCGGCCTTTCCGCCAATCTGGCGCTGGACCGCAAGGATGAACTGGGCCAGATCGCGGCCAAGGTGGAATATCTGCCGGAAACCCGGAACCTGGATGTCAACATCACAGCCAGTGAGCCTGCCGGGGGCCTTGTGGCGCGTCTGGCCGGCATGGATGGGCTGCCGGAACTGAACGCCAGCATCATCGGCAATGGGCCAATCGATGCGTGGGATGGCCATCTGCGTCTCACAGCCGGTGATATCGCTCAGATGAGCGGTGCTGCCGGTGTGCGCGCCGTGCCTGAAGGGCATCGGATCAATCTGGGCATTGATGCGAATGTGGCGCGCCTGCTGCCGCCTGCTATCGCACCGCTTCTGGCAGACCGCACCGAGTTGGTCGGCACCGCGCTGGTGCAGCCGGATAATCTCGTGAATGTCGAGAACTTCTCCCTGCGCGCCTCAGGTTTCGGCATGGCTGCGCGTGGGCTGGTGGACCTTGAGGGCAACCGTTCTGACCTCGCCTATAGCGCGGTGGTGGGTGATGCGGCCCGTTTTGCGGAACTCGCGCCGGGTGTGAGCTGGAAAAGCGTGAAGCTGGAAGGCGTCCTCAAGGGCGTGCTGGCGAAGCCCACGACATCATCGCGGCTGGAGGCCATGGGCCTTTCCGGTGCGGGCTATGGTGTTGGTGCGCTCACTGTCGATGCCAAGACCATGCCTTACAGTGCGGGCAATGCGCTGCTGGTGTCTGTCGAGGGCGATGCCAAGGGCCTCACCGCCGATGATCGCAAGGTGAAGAGCGCGCTGGGCGAAACCGCGACCTTCACCCTGAATGCCACGGTTCCTGATGCCGGAGACCCGGCGCTGACGGGCTTTGTCGCCAAGCTCGCGGCCCTCGATGCCCGATTTGATGGCACCGCCAGCGCGCAGGCCGCTTCCGGCGTGCTGAATCTGGATCGTCTGGATCTGGCGGCTTTTGGCCCGCTGGCTGGGCAGCCTCTTTCCGGTACGGCAAAGCTGAAGGCCGAGGTTGAGGGTTCGGACGCCTATGAGAAGCTTTCCATCACGCTGGATGGCGGCACGGATGCGGTGAAAACCGGCATTGCCGCTGTCGACAGTATTTTCGGCAAGACCAGCCGCATCAGCGGTGCGGTGGAGCGCAAGGGGGCGGAAGACTTCGCCGTGCGCAAGCTGGCGCTTGAGGCCACCGGGCTGGCGCTGCTGGCGGATGGTACGCTTTCCTCTACGGCCGCAGACCTGAAGACCAGCGTGACGCTGGATGACCTGAAGGTGGTGGACCCGCGCCTCTCCGGCAAGCTCGATGCCTCGGCCGCTTTCTCCGGTTCGCTGAATGATTTGGGCGTGGCTGCGAAGGTGGGCGTGCCGCAGGGCACCGCCATGGGGCAGAAGGTGGAAGGGCTGGCGCTCGACCTCAATGCACGAAGCCTCACCGGCAACCCGGCGGGTGATTTCAGGCTGGATGGCCGCATCGCCGGCAAGCCCGCGCAGGGTGGTGGCGCGTTCGCCATGGGTGAGAATGGCGCGGCCCGCCTTGAAGGGCTGGACCTTGCTATCGGTTCTGTTTCGGCGAAGGGTGATCTTGCGCGCGGTGAAGACGGCCTGTTTGCCGGCAAGCTCGCGCTTGTGGCGGGCAATCTGGCGGATCTCTCGGCGTTGGCGCTGACCGAAATGGCCGGACGTCTGAATGCCGATGTGAACCTGGGTACCACCAATGGCGTGCAGACCGTTGCGGTGAAAGCCTCTGCCGATGGTGTGCGCGCGGCAGGCCAGAGCATCGGATCCGCCCGCATTGATGCCAGCGTGACCGACCCCACCGGGCGGCCGGTGATGAATGGCAATATCGACCTGAACAATGTGAATGCCGGTGTCAGCATTCCGCGTGCACGCATTGTGGCGCGGGGGCAGGGGCAGGGCACGGCGTTGCAGATGGATGCCGTGGTGGATGGCATGGATGTGGCTGGCGCGGCCCAGCTCAACCATTCCGCAGATGCCACGCAGGTGCGGCTGGAAAGGTTGCGTGCCGCACGCGGACGCACGGCTATTGCCACGACCGGGCCAGCTAACATCACCATCAATGGCGGCGATGTGACCATCGACCGGCTGGCGCTGGCCAGCGGCGGCGGCAGTGTTACCGTCGCCGGCAAGGCGGGCAGCGCACTTGATCTGAATGTGGACATCCGCGCGCTGCCGCTGAACATCGCGGAACTTGCGGCGCAAGGTCTCGGCCTTTCCGGCACGCTCAGCGGCAATGCACGCCTGCGTGGTCCGGCGGCACGCCCGGATGGCACCTATAACCTTCAGGTCAATGGCCTCACCAACCGCGATATCGCAAGCGCGGGTGCTGGCCCGTTCAATATTCGCAGTGAAGGCACGCTGGGCAATGGGCGGGTGAATACACGCACCACCATTGGCGGGCGGTATATGTCCAATCTGGTCATCTCCGGTTCCGTGCCCATGGGGGCAGGGGATATGGACCTCGCCATTCGCGGCGGGCTGGATCTGGCCATCGCCAATGCCTCTCTGGCCGCTACGGGCAGCCAGCTTTCGGGCAATGCGAATATTGATGCCACCTTCAAGGGCACCCCGCAGGCTCCACGTGCGGGCGGTACGGTCCGCATCAGCAATGGCCGCTTCCTCTCTTCCGAGATGGGCGTGACGCTCAACCAGATCGAGGGTGTCATCACCGGCACCGAGCGCACTGTCACGGTCACCTCGTTCAATGCGCGCACGCCGAATGGCGGCAGCGTCTCGGCACGGGGCAATGTGGCGCTGGACCCGCAGGCCAATTTCCCCGGCCGTGTCGAAGTGGCCATGCACAATGCCGGCATCATCAACAGCGAGCTGATCCGCATGGTGACGCAGGGCTCTGTGGCCGTAACGGGTGAGTTCACCAACGGCCCGAAGGTGATGGGCCGGATCGAGATCAAGGCGATGGACGTGAACATCGCCGAGCGCATTCCCGGCGGTGTGCAGGCCATCAATGTGCGCCACAAGAATGACCGTCGCGGTCGCAATGCCGCGCGTCTTGCCCCGCAGGAAACATCAGCTTCCGGGGCCGGCGCCCAGAGCAAGGGCATCTCTCTGGATGTGGTGGTTTCCGCTCCCAACAATATCTTCGTGCGCGGCATGGGTATGGAAGCGGAACTGGGTGGCACCATTAAGGTGGGTGGCACCAGCACCGCTCCGGTGACCGAGGGCGGGTTCGAGATGCGGCGTGGCCAGCTGGCCGTGGTGGGGCGGCGGCTGAACTTCACCCGCGGCAAGATCACCTTCACCGGCTCGACAGATCCGGAACTGGACTTCGTGGCCGAAACATCTGCCAACGACATCACCGCGCGCGTGATGGTGACAGGCTATGCCTCGAACCCCGAGATTGCCTTCGGCTCGACGCCATCCCTGCCGCAGGATGAGGTGGTCTCGCGCCTGCTGTTTGGCCGCTCGTCCAGCTCGCTCACCTCCAGCCAGGCACTGCAACTGGCGCAGGCCATGGCGCAGTTCTCCAGTGGCGGCGGCGGTGTGATGGACCAGATGCGCCGCAATCTGGGCGTGGACAGCCTTGAGGTCGGCACCGACTCCACTGGCAAGGGCGGGCAGATCGGCATGGGCAAGCGCATCAATGATCGCATCTATATGGGTGTGCGCCAGGGCACGACGCCGGCCTCCAGCAAGGTGACGGTGGATGTGGATGTGACCCGCAATATTCGCCTTCAGGGGGCAACCGGGGCGGATGGCAACACCACCATGGGCATTGGCGCGCAGTGGGATTACTGACGCGCCGCGCACATGGCGCGTGCTGAAAGAAGCGGAAAGAAAAGGTGAGAGCGCAGCATGCGTTTCTTCATGAAACGGCAGGGCGGTTCGGGAAACCGGGACGCGGCCCGCGTGTTGTCGGATATGGTGCGGCAGGCGCTGGCGCTTGAGGAGGAGGCGACGGTCTCCATCTCCGAGATCTCCTGTGGTGATCCGGCCTGTGGTGGTGCGGAAACCGTGGTGCTGGTGATGCGCCCCGGCCAGCGCACGCAGGCAGCAAAGGTCTTGATGCCGATGGCACAGGTGCAGGAGGCGGACCTGCTTGCTGCCTTGAAACCTCTTGCAGGGCCTGAGTCGGGTTGATCTGTTTGCCCGGTGAACGGCGTGCGAGGGTCAAGGAGTCTGGCATGCCGTTGCCAATGGCATACAAGACAGCATCCCGCGATTTCGATGCTCTTCTGGCGGATATCGCAGAACTGACGGGCTGACTTCACGCCATCAGACCCGGGGTGCTTCTTCGTTTCACAGAGTCACGAAAATCATCATAATGAATTGATTTATATAATATTTATACGCTCTGGCATCCGTTTCACTCAAAGATGCTCTATTCGACGGTGCAGGGTGTCTTCATCTGTTTCCACCGTAGGCTGAACCTGCCGGGTGCCAGCGGTTGCACATATCCTTTCAGCCATGCTGTGCGCCCTGTTCGTTCAGGATGAGGATCCCGCGGAGCCCCGGATGAAGGGGGAGGAGCTGTGATGGTGCAGGAAATACGGCACCTGCGGATCCTCCATAAGTTTCTCACCTGTCACGGCGATCCGGGATGTTGCTGGCGTCTTGCGTCGCTATGTCGAAGCTGAGAAGCTGGAACAATGCCTTGCACGCCTGTCGACTCCTGCATGGGAGTTCCGGGTGTAGAGAGGCATTCTTATCCCGCCTTTCAGGGCGGGTCAGATTCCATTCCCGCCTCTGCTTTTGCCTTCGCCCGCCTCTCTCTCGCTGCGCTCAGCCCATGGTGCTATCGTGACTGCTCCCGCCCGCTCGCTCAACAGCATCTATTCCGCACTGCCCACCACGGTTTTCGAAACCATGTCCCAGCTCGCCCGCGTGTATGAGGCGGTGAATCTGGGGCAGGGCTTCCCGGAAGATCCGGGGCCGGAGGATGTGCGGCGCAAGGCGGCGGAAGCTGTGGTGGAAGGCTGGAACCAGTATCCCTCCATGCTCGGCATGCCGGAACTGCGGCAGGCGGCAGCCACCCATTTTCGCCACTGGCAGGGGCTGGACCTAAACCCGGATACCGAAATCATGGTCACCTCCGGTGCAACCGAGGCGCTTGCGGTTTCGCTGCTGGCGCTGATCGAGCCAGGTGATGAGGTGGTGTTGTTCCAGCCACTTTATGATGCCTATCTGCCGCTGGTGCAGCGGGCCGGTGGTGTGGCGCGGCTGGTGCGGCTGGAACCGCCGCACTGGCACATCACGCAGGAGAAACTGTCGGCGGTGTTCTCGGATCGCACCAAGCTCGTGCTGCTGAACAACCCGCAGAACCCCACCGGCGTTGTGCATTCCCGTGAAGAGCTGGAACTGGTGGCCCGGTTCTGCCAGCATTTCGATGCCTATGCGGTGTGTGATGATGTGTGGGAACACATCGTGTTCGATGGCCGCACCTTCACTCCCCTGATGGCACTGGAGGGCATGCGCGAACGGACCGTGAAGATTTCATCTGCCGGCAAGATCTTCGGCATGACAGGGTGGAAGGTGGGCATGATGTTCGCGGCTCCGCCTTTGATGAAGGTGCTGTCGCGTGCGCATCAGTTCCTCACCTTCACCACGCCGCCTTGCCTGCAAACGGCCGTGGCCTATGGGTTGGGCAAGGATGATGCCTATTTCACCACGATGCGCGCCGGTCTCCAGCGTGCGCGGGACAGGCTCACTAATGGGCTGACGAGTCTCGGTTTTGATGTGTTGCCCTCCGCCGGCACATATTTCCTCAATATCGACCTCTCCTCCCGCTTCAAGTCGCCGGATGATGAGGCCTTCTGCCGGGTGCTGGTGGAACAGCACGGGGTGGCGGCTATCCCCGTCTCCGCCTTTTATGCACAGGATGCGGTGCGCAGTGTGGTGCGGCTGTGCTTCGCTAAGTCTGATGCCACATTGGACCTTGCGCTGGAGCGCCTTTCCCGCGCTGCGAAAGTGGTCTGAGCAACGCATTTTCCCGAACCTGAACAAACATTAATTGGACCCGGGCCGCGTTTTCGCGTTGCATCCACCCAGATGTCTTGACCCTTCGGCATGCTGCATCGCGGCATGGTTGCGGATGAGGGGCGGACAATCATATCGAAACCGTGATTGCGTGCTTTTCTCGGCCTTGTGCCGATGCGCGCGCGGTGTGGCATCGGCAAGCAGTTCGGGGACGTGATGGGCGAGCGGACACCTCAGCGCAGAGGCAATGTTATCATTGTCGTTATCGGCCTTGCCGTTGTGGCAGGGGCGGGGTGGCTGTGGCAGCATAAGCCCTGGGCCAGCGAGGCAACGGCGCAGCCACGACCGGCACAAGCGCGCGGCGTCTCAGTGCTGACAGCCGCGGCCGCCAGCCGTGACATGCCGGTGCGGGTGGAGGCGCTGGGCGTGGTGGAGCCGATGGTCACTGTGCCCATCCGCTCCCGGGTCGTTGGCACGATTATGCGCGTGGCGTTCGAAGACGGCGCGCAGGTGAAAGCCGGAGACCTGCTGTTCGTGCTTGACCCGCGGGAGATCGATGCCCAGATCCGTCAGGCCGAGGCGACCCTGACCCGCGACAAGGCCCAGCTTGAGAAGGCGGAGCGCGATGTCTCCCGCTATGCCGGCCTTGTCACCCGCAACGCGATTTCTCAGGTGCAGCTGGAGGATGCGAAGACAACAGTGGATGTCCAGCGCGCCCTTGTGGACCAGAACGAAGCCAGCCTTGAGGGTTTGAAAGTTCAGCGCAGCTATTATGACATCCATGCCCCGGTCAGCGGACGTATCGGTGTTGCGGCCGCGCGCGGGGGGGCGGTGATCCGGGTGGAAGAGACGCTGGCCACTGTGCGCCAGCTACGGCCCATTTATGTCGCCCTTGGCCTGCCGGAACGCTACCTCACCGAACTGCGCGCCGCACATGATGCCAGCGTGACCATCACACTTCAGGGCTCGGGCGATAAGGTTGAGGGTGGCCGCGTGGCGGTGATCGACAATATGGTGGACCCGCAGAACGGGACCATTCCCGTACGGGCGCTGTTCGAGAATGAGGATGAGCGCCTGTGGCCGGGTACGCTCGGCTCCGTCACCCTCACCTTACGCACCGAGGCCGGCGTCGTTGCCGTGCCCAGCGAGGCGGTGCGGGTGGGGCAGGATGGCACTTATGTCTTCGTGGTGGCCGATGGCGTGGCCCAGATGCGCAAGGTGGCGGTTTCCCGCACGGTGGATGGGCAGAGCGTTATTTCCGAAGGGCTGAAGGCGGGTGAGGCCGTGGTGACGGATGGCCACCTTGCGCTGCGCAATGGCAGCCCGGTGAATGTGCGGAACACTGTGCCAGCAGCAGCCGGGGGCTGAGCCATGTTTTCAGAACTCTGCATCCGCCGCCCGGTGATGACCACGCTGATGATGCTGGCGCTGATCGTGGTGGGTCTGTTCGCCTATCGCCAGCTTCCGGTCTCGGCGCTGCCGCGGGTGGATATGCCCACCATCACCGTCACGGCTTCTCTGCCGGGCGCGAACCCGCAAACCATGGCCACCTCTGTCGCCACGCCCATCGAGCGGCAGCTGGCGACGATTGCGGGCATCACCTCTCTCACCTCCACCAGCAGCCAGGGCAACACCGCCATCACGGTTCAGTTCGACTTGAACCGCAATATTGATGATGCGGCGCTGGATGTGCAGTCCGCCCTCTCTCTGGCGCAGCGGCAGTTGCCGGATGAGATGACCACCCCGCCCAGCTTTCGCAAGGTGAACCCGGCCGATGCGCCGGTGCTATTTCTGGTGGTGTCGTCCGATACGCTGCCTCTTTCCAGCGTGAATGAATATGCCGATACGGTGATCGGCCAGCAGGTCTCGCAATTGCCCGGCGTGGCGCAGGTGCAGATCTATGGCAGCCAGAAATATGCCGTGCGCATCCGCGTGGACCCGGCCGCCGCCGCTGCCCGCAACATCTCTGGAAATGACATTCAGGCCGCGATCTCTGCGGCCGCTTCCAATACGCCCATCGGCATTCTCTCCGGCCCCAAACAGACCTTCACCATCGACATGGGCACCGCCGAGGCCAGCGCCGATAATTTTCGCCGCATCGTGGTCGCCTGGCGCAACGGCGCGCCGGTTCGGCTGGATGAAATCTCCACCGTCTCTGATGGGGTGGAGAATGAGCGGGTGGCGAGCTGGTTCAATGACACGCGCGGCGTGGTTGTCGCCGTGGTGCGCCAGCCGGATGCCAATACCGTGGCCGTGGTGGATGAGGTCCGTGCCCGCCTGCCATCCTTCCGCGCCCAGCTGCCCGCCTCGGTGGATGTGAATGTGCTGAATGACCGCTCCAACTCCATCCGGGAGGCGGTCAGCGATGTGCAGCGCACGCTGCTTGAGGCCATCGTGCTGGTGGTGCTCGTCATCTTCCTGTTTCTGCGCAATGTGCGCGCCACCCTCATTCCCTCGCTCTCGCTGCCGCTCTCGATTGTGGCGACCTTCGCGGCCATGTGGCTGTTCGGCTATTCCATCAACAACATGACCCTGCTGGCGCTGACGCTTTGCGTGGGCTTCGTGGTGGATGATGCCATCGTGGTGCTGGAGAATATCCATCGCCATATTGAGAACGGCGAGAAGCCCTTCGCCGCTGCCCTGCGCGGTTCGCGCGAGATTGGCTTCACCATTGTCTCGATGACGCTGTCTCTTGTGGCGGTGTTCATTCCAGTTCTGTTCATGGATGGTGTGGTGGGCCGGGTGTTCCGCGAATTCGCGGTCACCATCTCCATTGCCATTCTGGTCTCCGGCTTCGTCTCGCTCTCCCTTACCCCCATGCTGTGCGCGCGCGTGATGAAGGCGCATGAGCCCGAGAAGAAGCCCGGCCGTTTCTCCCGCTTTATGGAGCGGATCTTCGATTCATGGCTCGCGGCTTATCGGGTGAGCCTCGATCTGGTGCTGCGCCACCGCTTCTTCATGCTGCTGGTGACCTTGGGTACCATCGTACTCTCGGTCTATCTCTATGTGGTGATCCCGAAGGGGTTCTTTCCGCAGGAAGACAATGGTTTCATCACCGGAACCGTGGTGGTGGCCAATGACTCCTCCTTCGAGGCGCTGGCCGAGCGGCAGCAGCAAGTGGCGGCCGTGGTGAGGGCACAGCCGGATGTGGCCTATCTGGTTTCCACCGCCGGCAGCTCCGGTGCTAGCCGCGGCTCCAATACGGGCCGCATGTTCATCGCGCTGAAGCCCTTCGCGGAACGGGACCATTCCGCCAACATGATCGTGCAGGATCTGCGCGCGCGCGTTTCTGTCGTGCCGGGGGTGCAGGTGTTCTTCCAGCCGGTGCAGAACATCAATCTGGGTGGTGTCTCCTCGCGCAGCCAGTTCCAGTACACGCTGCAAAGCGCGGACGGGGAGGCGCTCTATCGGCTTGCGGCCGAGATGGAACAGCGTCTTTCAGGCTTGCCGGGGCTGCGCGATGTGACTTCTGATCTGGAAATCAGCAATCCCCAGCTGACGATTGATCTGGACCGCGACCGCGCTGCCGCGCTGGGTGTGACCGAGCAGATGCTGCGCGATGCGCTCTACAGCCAGTTCGGCACCCGGCAGGTGGCGACGCTGTTCACCTCCACCAACCAGCATGCCATCATCGTGGAGGCGAAACCGCAGTTCCAGCAGGATGCGGCGGATCTGAGCCGGGTCTATGTGCGCACCTCAACCGGAGGTGTGGTGCCGCTGGAAGCCGTCGCGGATATCCGTCGCACGGTGGGGCCGCTCTCGGTCTCGCACCAGCAGCAGCAGCCCTCCGTCACCATTTCCTTCAACCTCGCGCCCGGTGTGGCACTGGGGCAGGCGGTGGAGGCGGTGCAGGCCGTGGAGCAGGAGGTAGGTTTCCCGGCCCATGTCACCTCCAGCTTTCAGGGCACGGCGCAGGCCTTCCAGCAATCACTCTCCAGCCAGCCACTGCTGATTCTGGCGGCGGTGGTGGTGATCTATATCGTACTCGGCATTTTGTATGAGAGCTTCATCCATCCGCTCACCATTCTCTCCGGCCTGCCATCGGCGGGTATCGGGGCGCTGCTGACGCTGATGGCGCTGGATATGGAACTCTCTGTCATCGCCATCATCGGCATCGTGATGCTGGTGGGCATCGTGAAGAAGAATGCCATCATGATGATCGACGTGGCCCTGGTGCTGCGGCGGCAGGGCGAGGATGCGGTGACCGCCATCCGCACGGCGGCGCTGATGCGCTTCCGCCCCATCATGATGACCACCTTCGCCGCCATTTTTGGCGTGCTGCCGATCGCGCTCGGGGCTGGGGCGGGCTCGGAGCTGCGCCAGCCGCTGGGTGTGGCCGTGGTGGGCGGGCTGCTGGTATCGCAGCTTCTCACCCTTTTCATCACGCCGGTGATCTATCTCTATCTCGATCGGTTCGATCAGGCGGTGAACCGTGCCATCACAGCCCATCAGGGCCATGCGGCTGAAAAGGGACGCGCTCCAGCGGAGTAGGGTATTTCAGGCCAAGTGGAGCCAGTTCGTGTGGCGAAAACAGTCAGGGGTCTCAGCAGCCCTTAAAACTGAAAAGCTGGCGGCGCAGGTGTCTGCGCCGCCAGCTTTTTCATTTCAGTGCCTCGGATATCTGCCATCCGAGGCAGATGGCGACTCGACGCTGCCGGGAAAAGAGTTCACCCGGTGCGAGGCAGATGTGCAGGCCAGCCCTGTGCGGACGTGCCCTCAGGCCCAGCTGATATACATAGCGACATCGCCCGGCATACCGTTCGGCCAGTCAATGATGAGCGCCCGCAGCTTGTAGTGTCCCTCGCGCAGATGATCACGCCACAGCTCATAGGCCTGACGCGGGCGGCCAGTGAGAGACTCCGGCCAGTTCTCATCGCTGTTGTTGATGGCGCGCCCCTTGTCCGTGCAGAGGGCGTTGGGAAACCGCATGATCATGATCTCGGTTTCACCGCGCTGGGCGGCCAGACGCATCTTGTGAACGAGGCTCTGGGAAATCTCGTGGAGGCGCTCCTCCGTCAGATCAATGGGCTCGGAAAGGGTCTTCACCAGTTCCGCGCGGGCCTGCTCGGCGCGGTCCATGGCGGCCATTTCCGTGTTGATCTTGGCCAGTTCCTGCTGATGCATGTAGTCGCGCAGGTCATCGGCCGAGACGAAGCTCTCGTCTGCAAGCTGGTGCTGGCCCTTGGCCTGCTCTGATGTTCCCGTCATTTTGCCGTCCTCTCAAGCAAAGCAAACCAAACCGGCCAGGCATTGGCCCCCGCGTCTTTTGCGACGCATTGCGGAAGCTACTACGGAACCATGACCAGCCCGCAACCGAAATTCTGTGATGCAGATGGCATCAAATTCTCTGCTTCTGGTAAATTCATGATGACCATATGGCAAAATGCCGACAGGCCGGACATGATGCGGCGAAGTGGTTGGAATGTCTGGCATCATTCCATTGCATCCTGTCCACAGCCTTGGTCTTCTGGAGGCGGCGGGCCATCTGCGGGCATGGGATCCAGACACGGCATCAGTTGCGCAGCCGGCGTTGCATTTCTGCAACCACGATGCGGCTATTCTAAGGTAAACGATTGAAGAACTGGCCTTAGTCGGTGGAGCCTATCCGGACGTGCAGCATATGTGATGCGCAAAGATGGATCTGGCAGACACTCCCTCATCGGTCACGTCCAGTGCGTCATATGGCTCTTGTTGGAATTCGGGGTT
Source organism: Xanthobacter sp. (assembly GCA_034676685.1). Taxonomy (GTDB): domain Bacteria; phylum Pseudomonadota; class Alphaproteobacteria; order Rhizobiales; family Xanthobacteraceae; genus Xanthobacter. The sequence continues at coordinate 361,542 of JAUCBT010000009.1, forward strand.
GGGCATGTCTGCATACAGCTGTGGCCGTGTGGCGCTTGTGGCACTGGGGCTTTCTCTTGGTCTGGGCACGGTGGTGCATGCCGCTGATGCGACCTTCGGCGAGAAGAGCGCAACGGTTGAAGACTGGTATGTGACCATCGGCGCGCGCGGCGTGTTGCAGCCCAGTTATCCGGGCGCAGACAGCTATGATGTGCGCCCGGGCCTCATCTTTTCCATCGCCCGCGCCAGCCAGCGCAATGTGTTCCGCAGTGTGGACGATAACCCCTCCATCGCTCTGTGGAACGGCCAGATTTTCCGCGCCGGTGTTGTCGGCCGTCTGGACTGGGGCCGTAGCGAGAGCGACTCGGACCGTCTGCGCGGCATGGGCGATATCGACTATTCCGTCGAAGCTGGTGGCTTTGCGGAAGTCTATCCGCTGGAATGGCTGCGCGTGCGCGCCGAACTGCGTTACGGCATGGGCGGGTTTGAGGGCGTGCGCGGTGATCTGCGCGCCGATGCCATCTACCATAACGGCCCGTGGCGCTTCGCTGCTGGTCCGCGCCTGTCCTATGCGGGTTCGGACTACATGCAGACCTATTTTGGCGTCTCGCGTGACCAGTCCCTGATGACCGCCCTGCTGCTGAACCCGCTTCCGGCCTATCAGGCGCGCAGCGGCTTCGACAAGGTGGGGGCGACAGCCCAGATCAATTACACATTCGATAATGGCTTCGAGGCTGGTGTCTTCGGCACTTACGGCTATCTGCTGGGTGATGCAGGCAATTCGCCGCTGGTGGAAGACAAGAGCCAGTTCACGGCCGGTGTTTCGCTGAGTTACACGTTCAATATGGGGCGTGGCTGGTGGTAGGCTGATCGCTTTTCAGTATTGAAAAAGCCGCCGCGGAATATCCGCGGCGGCTTTTTGCTGTTTGGTGCAGGTTTTTCGTTAGAGAACTCCATCCCATCCCATCCCATCACGTCGAACGGGTGAGGCTTCCACCTCTGCAATGTTCGCATGTTCTTCACGCAAGCAGATCTGTCTTGTTCGACAATGTCATAGTTCTGGCCATAGCCTCGGCGGTGAGCACAGAAATGGCGCGCGCCGTCGCTGGTTTCACCCCTCCCGCCGCGCCAGAAAAGCCAGCCGCTCGAACAGATGCACATCCTGCTCATTCTTCAGCAGTGCGCCATGCAGGGGCGGAATGGCCTTGCGGATGTCTTTCTGGCGCAGGGTCTCCACGTCCACATCTTCAGCCATCAGCAGCTTCAGCCAGTCAATCAGCTCGGATGTCGAAGGCTTTTTCTTCAGGCCCGGAACCTCGCGCAGTTCGTAGAACATGCGCAGTGCCTCGCCCACCAGCCGCTGCTTGATGCCGGGGAAGTGAACCTCCACGATCTCCCGCATCGTTTCCGCATCAGGGAAGCGGATATAATGGAAGAAACAGCGGCGCAGGAAGGCATCCGGCAGTTCCTTCTCATTGTTCGAGGTGATGATGACGACCGGCCGCTGCTGCGCCTTCACCTGCTCGCCGGTTTCATAGACATGGAACTCCATGCGATCGAGTTCCAGGAGCAGGTCGTTCGGGAATTCGATGTCCGCCTTGTCCACCTCGTCGATGAGCAGAACCGGGCGCTGCTCGGCCATGAATGCGGTCCATAGCTTGCCGCGACGGATATAGTTGGCAATGTCATGCACCTTGGGATCGCCAAGCTGGCTGTCTCGCAGGCGGGCCACGGCATCATATTCATAAAGCCCCTGCTGGGCGCGGGTGGTGGACTTCACGTGCCATTCGATCAGCGGCGCCCCCAGCGCCCGCGCCACTTCCTGCGCGAGAACGGTCTTGCCGGTGCCCGGCTCTCCTTTGATGAGCAGCGGACGTTCGAGGATGATGGCGGCATTCACGGCCACTTTCAGATCATCAGTCGCCACATAGCTCTCGGTACCCTCAAAACGCATCTGCGACTTCCTTGGTCTGGTCATTGGGCAGTTACTCAGGAGGCAGGGTCCGCAGCAAGAGGCGCGCCGTCAAGCCCGGTTCATCATGGAGCGGGGCAATACCGGATTCTACGCAGGCTGCATTCATGGCTTCATTCGGGTTGTCCCCGAGCGGTCGCGTCGATATAAGCGCGGCGACCTTGGAGCTTCACTCGTGCCGGAAGAGATGCTAGTCGCGTCCACAAGGCAGGGGGGATGGTCCAATTCGTTGACGGTTCGGAAAACCATGGCTCTGCCGCTGGCCGGTCAGAGACGAGGCTCCTCACCGCAGGGAACAACCGCTTATTGAAGGACAGGCTGATGTCGATCCATCTCGACGAGGACTATCGGCCCACCGAGGGCGAACCTTTCATGAACGACAGGCAGCGGGAATATTTCCGCAAGAAGCTGTTGCGCTGGAAGGAAGATATCCTGCGGGAAGCCCGCGAGACCCTGCAGAACCTTCAGGATGAAAACCAGAATCACCCCGATCTGGCGGATCGCGCCTCATCTGAGACCGATCGCTCGATCGAACTGCGCGCGCGGGACCGCCAGCGCAAGCTGATCTCCAAGATTGATGCCGCACTTCAGCGGATTGATGATGGCAGCTATGGCCTGTGCGAAGAAACGGGGGAGCCGATCTCCCTCAAGCGCCTTGAGGCCCGCCCCATCGCCACGCTCTCGATCGAGGCGCAGGAGCGCCATGAGCGTCGTGAAAAGGTGTATCGCGACGATTGATGCCGTGAAGGTCGGCGCAGGGCGTATCCGAGTTGATACCGTCTGAAGCTTGAGACTGGCGGTGAGAACCGGATGATATGAAAAGGCCGGCTTCACGATGTGGAGCCGGCCTTTTCATATTCAGCGTCACGGGGGGCAGGCGCCCCCCGATTATATGCTCAGAGCTTGGAGCCGGGGGTACGGCCCAGCAGATTGGCGATCTCGCTCTCGAAATCCTCCAGGAAGTCCGTCGCCGGATCATTCTGTGCGGGCTTCTCGATGGCCGGGATGATGCGGTCCTCCACATAACCGGCTGGTTGCACGGAAGGATGGGCAACGTTCGGAGCCGAGGGCAGAAGTTCTGACCGGCGCGAGGTCATGGGGGAGGGCGGACGAATGCGCGGGGCAGACGCCTGCTCACGACCCGCATCCACAGATTGCGGCTCACGCTGCGCTGCGCCAAGAAGCGGCACGGCGGGGTCTCTCTGGATGCCGCTTGCCACTGTGCGCGGGCGGGCAAGAGGCTCGGCCCGCAGCGATGGGCGCTGTGACGTGAGGGGAGTGCGCGGAGATGCATCAATACGCGGACGACCCGAGTTGGCGTTTGCGCGGCTGAAAATCTGCCCAAACCGGCTACCCGTGCGCGGTTCCGCTGGAACGGGGTCGGGTTCTGGAGCGGGATTCAGCTCTGCCCGAGATTCAGTCTGGGGCTCGAATTGAGGTGCCTCTGGTATAACCGGGCGGGCGGGGGCCGCTGCGGTATTGCCGGCATCCTGCAAATCATCCAGCAGGTCTGAAAGGGAAAGGTGGGGGCTGTTATCCTGCGCGCTGAAGTTTTGCGCGTTGTGCTCCGCAGGAGTATTGAGGGCCGAATCAAGCCGTGCTGCAATATCCTTCACACGGTCATCCTGCCGCGCGGCGATATCAGTCTGGACCAGTCGCTCCTTCTCCATTTCCTGGAGAACCTCGGCCATTTCGGCCGCAATCTTTTCGTCGAGTTCCAGCGCTTCCGCTGCTGCCCGGGCAGCTTCCCGCTCAGCCGTTTCACGGGCTTCACGAGCGGCGGTTTCCGCAGCTTCCCGTTCTGCTTCTTCGCGTGCTGCCGCTTCAAAAGCCGCAAGTGCTGCCGCTTCCTGTTCGGCCGCTTCAACCGCTGCCCGTTCTTCGGCTGCCCGTTGAGCTTCGCGCTCGGCTGCTTCCCGGGCTTCCTGTTCGGCGGCCTCCTGAGCTGCAAGCTCGGCCGCTTCAATGGCCGCCAGCTCTGCGGCTTCGCGTTCTGCGGCCTCAATGGCCGCACGTTCGGCAGCTTCCTGCTCCGCAGCTTCCCGGGCTGCGCGTTCTGCTGCTTCTTTTTCTGCGGCCTCAATGGCGGCGCGTTCCTGAGCTTCCCGCTCTGCCTGAGCCAGACGTTCTGCCTCTGCGATGGCAGCCCGTTCTGTGGCTTCCCGTTCAGCCTGTTCGCGTGCTTCCGCTTCGCGCTCGGCCGCTTCCTGGGCCTCCTGCTCGGCTGCGCGCTGGGCGGTCTCTATTGCTGCGCGCTCTGCGGCTTCCCGCTCCGCCGCTGCAATCGCGGCGAGGGCTTCCTCTTCACGAGCGGCAGCTTCTGCGGCTTCCCGGGCGGCGGCACGTTCCGCTGCCTCAAGATTCTTCGCGCTCCTTTTCCAGTCGCGCTATTTCCCGGGCTTCCTGCTCTGCGGCTTCAATGGCCGCGCGCTCCTCAGCCTCACGTGCTGCGGCCTCAGCCAGAGCCTGATGGTTGCGGTTGCCATCCTCCTGAGGGGGGTTGTCTGCGCCCTTCTCTTCCAGATCGTCATCTTGGCCGGTCGCAATCAGATCGCCGGAGTCCAGAAGGTCTTCTTCAGAAATCAACGGAATTGCGGATGCACGCGTTTCATCCGTGTTGTCCGCCTCTGTCTCCGGTTTTGCTTCTGTGGCACTCAGTTCCGCAAGAGCAGGCATGCGTGGTCGAACAGCGCCAGCACCTTGAATGGCAGCCGCAGCAGCCAGAGGCGTTGTGACAGATGGTTCGAAATGTCGTCGCGCATGACGGTTCCGGATGGAGTCAGCACGTAGCGACTCGTCGATGATGGGGTCGCGCGTCCTCAGGTCTGACAGGTCCCGGATCGGCTCGTGGTCTGCCTGAAGCTTTGGTTCCGGTACGGAAAGAGATGGTGCCTCAAGCACCTTTTCCCCGCGGGTGGGGAAGGCGGGCTTTTCCGAAGGGGCTGTAACCGCAACCACCGGTTCGCGGGCATGGGCGACCTGTTCTGGTGTGCGGGGCGCGATGGCCTCACGCACCGTTTGGGTGCCTTCGGTCCGCACCGGAATATTATGTTCCACCACCAGATCTGACGCGCCGCCAGTGAGGAGCAGGTGCTCGGTGTCATCCCGGCGCACCAGAACGAGCCGGCGATCCTGATCCACAGGCACGGCATCCACAATTGAAAGCCGCGATCGGCCGGTTCGTGGCCGGGCAACCATGGGGGCTCCGCTTTTCCGACTCATTCTGCGCAGAATGAGGGCCGTAAGGCCAAGCAGCGCGGCGATGACGATCAGGGAGACCGCAAGCCGAACCCAGAAGTCCAGCTCCGTCCCAAAAAACTGCTGTAACATCACGCCTCCGTCGCGCAATCTGCACACACTCTCCAACGCAGTGGGCCACGTTTGTCCAATGACCTTGCGGTATAACCTTAAAGGCCATCACCTAAGGTTTTGTTGATAAACATGGCAGGATTCCGGGCTGGTGCGAATCTCATTCAGCTTGCGAAATGCAGAGATGGTGAATCAAGAAGGGCGGATGATGAGCAGTTCGAGGACTTTCGGGGGCAAACGCAAGCCGTTTGTCACCAGCCTGTTTGGCGGCGGACTGCTGGCCATTCTCGCCTTTGCAGGTGGTTTTGCGGCGACGCTGCTGCTTTCCGCTTCTTCCTTTTCCGTTCTGCCGGGCCTGATTGGTGGCTTCGCCGTATTCGGCGCATGGTGGGCGCTTTCCATGATCTGGCGCGGCTCGCGTGAAAGCGCGCCGGAGCAGGACCTTCTCGGCCCAACCGCAATTGCCGCCGCTTCTGACGCCATGGCGCTGGTGGAGGACGGAGAGCAGGTGGTGGAGGTGAATGCCGCCTATCGCGAGCTTTGCCGCAGCGCGTCCGGCCAGCCACCGATTCCCGAACATTTCCTCGCCCGCGTCCCCGGAACTCAGGCGGCGGTGAGCGAGCTTCTTGCCGCCGTTGCCAAGGGGGAAACCCTCAAGCGCATCATCCGGGCTGATTCCGGGATGCGTGGTCGGCAGATGGAAATTTCCGTTTATCCCATTGGAGGAAGCCCGAAGCGGGTTCTCTGGGATTTGCGGCTGGTTGGCCCTGCAATCGAAGCGACAGGAGAGGCGAGCAAGGCTGCGCCGGTTCCCGCGCCTGTGGTTGTGCCGGAACCAGTGAAGGCCCCCGCGCTTGCCGCGTCTGCTCCGGCAGTTGTGTCCGCGCCCGCACCTATATCCACACCTGCACCCTTGCCCGTGGTGCGTGCCCCTGCTGAAGCTCCGACTCCGGTTCCTGCTGGGCCTGTCAGCGCTGAGATGACTGGATTGCTCGCCGCATGGGAGATGGCACCTGCCGGTGTGGCCCGATTTGGCCGCGCGCATGTTCGTCTCGCCAATGCCGGCATGTGTCGTCTTCTGGGCTATGGGCTGGCCGAGTGGGGCAATGATGGCATGTCGCTTCAGGATGTGGTGGCGCCCGAGCAGGTAGAGACCCTGCGCGCAGCCCTGCAACCGGGTGCGAAGCCAGCCAGTTTCAGCCTGAACCTGCTGCGCAAGGACGGAAACGATCTTCCCGTCTTCCTCCGCCTTGGCATGGTGGATGCCGCCGGTGAGGCAACAGCAGTTGTTCTGCCGCAGGTAGTTCTGCCTCAAACGCACCAACCCGCTGTCGCAGCTGCCCCTCGTGTGGTGGCCCCTGTTCCGGTCGCGGCGGTGCCCGCCATTGTGCGTGCCGCGCCTGTGGTGAAGTCGGTTTCCGCTGGCGGAATTGAGCCTGTGGCGGACCAGTTCTTCCAACGCGCACCTCTGGCGCTGGCTGTTGTGGACTCCAGCGGACAGATTCGCGCCGCGAATGAGGCCTTTGCCCATCTGTTTGGCGAGCAGTTCGCCAAGGTCGGAATCCCGCTGGCAACCGCTGTCGCGGAGCGGGATGTGGTCGCTGTGGAGGGCTTCCTGACCTCCGCGCGTACGGGCATACAAGGTGGCACCTTTAGCGAAGTGGTGGTCACTACAGGCATGGGTGGGCGTTCCGCACGGCTTTATGGCGCACCACTCGAGACCGCAGGCGAGGTCGCACTGTGTGCGATGGAAACGACCGAGCAGAAGGCACTGGAAGCGCAGTATGCCCAGTCCCAGCGGCTACAGGCTGTTGGCCATCTGGCGGGCGGTGTGGCTCACGACTTCAACAATGTGCTCACCGCCATCATCGGCTATTGCGACCTGCTGCTGGCCCGCCACCGGCCGAGCGATCCGTCCTTCCCGGACATCATGCAGATCAAGCAGAATGCGAACCGGGCAGCGGCGCTGGTGCGCCAGCTACTGGCCTTCTCCCGTCGCCAGACCCTGCGCCCGCAGGTGATCGAACTCACCGATGTCATCTCGGATGTCTCCGAACTGCTGCGCCGTCTCATTGGCGAGCGCATCACGCTGGAGGTCCAGCACGCCCGCGAACTGTGGCCGGTGAAGGTGGATGTGAACCAGTTCGAGCAGGTGATCGTGAACCTGGTGGTGAATGCCCGGGATGCCATGCCCAATGGCGGCACGCTGACCCTGCGGACCGCGAATGTGCCGGCGACCGCCTGCGCCGGATATGGGCAGGGGCTGGCCGAAGGTGACTATGTGCTGGTGGAGGTGGAAGACACCGGCACCGGCATTCCCGCGGACATCATCGACAAGATCTTCGAGCCCTTCTTCTCCACCAAGGAAGTGGGCAAGGGCACGGGGCTTGGTCTCTCCACGGTCTATGGCATCGTGGAACAGACCGGCGGCACCATTCTGGCCGCCAATGTGGAAGGGCGTGGGGCGGCATTCCGCGTCTTCCTGCCGCGCCACGTGCCGGGTGTTGAGGATGAGGCACCGAAGGTGCTGGAGCCAGAGGTGAAGGTGGGCGATTCTACCGGCCATGGCTGTGTGCTGCTGGTGGAAGACGAGGACGCCGTGCGCGCCTTTGCCAGCCGCGCGCTGGCTGGGCGTGGTTATGAGGTGCTGACCGCCGCTAGCGGGGTCGAGGCCATGGAGGTGATGGCCCGTTTCGGCAAGAAGGTCGATCTGGTGATCTCGGATGTGGTGATGCCCGAGATGGATGGCCCCAGCCTGCTGCGGGAGCTGCGGGCGCGCGATCCGGCGCTGAAGGTCATCTTCATCTCCGGCTACGCGGAGGAGGCCTTCGCCAAGAACCTGCCGCCAGATGAGCATTTCAGCTTCCTGCCCAAGCCTTTCTCGTTGAAGCAGCTTGTTGGGGCAGTCAATACGGCCTTGCGTGGCGCGGAATAGCCGGCGCGACAAAATGCCATCTGCTCAGGAAGAGGGGGCCAATGGCCCCCTTTTTCGTGTCCATTTCCGATGCGGATGGCATTCCAGAGCGATTCTATATAACCTTACGGAAGGTATAAAAATCGTGATGCTCGCGGCTTTTGCGGGCGAGGTTGTGAACAGCTTCAAGCAGATGAATAAATGCTCTCTGTTGCGGCTAAAAACACGTTGCAAACCCGCAACACAGCGCCCTGCCTATATTCTTTCTAGATTAAAGGTGGTGTGGACCTCATTCATGCACCTTCGCCGCATTGCGAGATAGAAAGTTGGGTGAAGCAAGGGCTTGCCTCCCATCTGGCACTGGGATAAGGCTGCCTCGTCATTTCGAATTCCTCCAACCGAGGCCAGTGCGGTACGCGTTGTGCGGACCTGCAAAGCCCCCGATGGGCGGGCAAAATGAACGCATTGCTCATGGATTATCTGCCGGTGGTGATTTTCATCGGCGTCTCATTGGTCATCGGTCTTGCATTGCTGGTGGCTCCTTTCATCGTCGCATACAGCAATCCAGACCCGGAGAAGCTGTCGGCATACGAGTGCGGGTTCAACGCATTCGACGATGCCCGCATGACTTTTGACGTGCGGTTCTATCTGGTCTCGATTCTGTTCATTATCTTCGATCTCGAAGTCGCCTTCCTGTTCCCTTGGGCCATTACATTTGGTGGTCTGGGTGACTTGGGCTTCTGGTCGATGATGATTTTCCTTGGAATCCTGACTGTCGGCTTCGTCTACGAGTGGCGCAAGGGAGCTCTGGAATGGGATTGACCCCTTCAGCGGCAAAGCCCGCGATCGCTCCGGCTCCTTCCGGAATTCTGGATCCCTCCACCGGCAAGCCGGTGGGTGCAAATGATCCTTTCTTCCGGGATGTGAACGCGCAGCTTTCCGACAAGGGCTTTGTGATGACCTCTGTCGAGGATCTCATCACTTGGTCGCGTACCGGTTCGCTGATGTGGATGACCTTTGGTCTCGCCTGCTGTGCAGTCGAGATGATGCAGGTTTCCATGCCGCGTTATGACGTGGAGCGCTTTGGTTTCGCGCCGCGCGCTTCACCGCGTCAGTCCGACGTGATGATTGTGGCTGGCACGCTGACCAACAAGATGGCTCCGGCCCTGCGCAAGGTCTACGACCAGATGCCAGAGCCGCGCTATGTCATCTCCATGGGCTCGTGCGCCAATGGCGGCGGCTATTATCATTACTCCTATGCAGTGGTGCGTGGATGTGACCGGGTCGTACCCGTGGACATCTATGTGCCGGGGTGCCCGCCCACGGCGGAAGCGCTGCTTTACGGTGTTCTGCTCCTGCAGAAGAAAATTCGCCGTACTGGCACAATCGAGCGCTGAGCCTTCAGGCGGAGAGGACGGGAGAGTCGGATGGACGAGACCCTGAATGATCTGGCGGCGCACATTGCCGGCGAACTTTCCGGCGCGGTGACGGGCTGGAATATTTCTCGTGGTGAGCTGACGCTGAATGTGGTGCCCGCGCAGATTGTCAAGGTGACCACCTTCCTGCGGGATGATCCGGCATGCCTGTTCCGCTGCTTCGTGGACGTGTGTGGCGTGGATTATCCGCAGCGGGCCAATCGGTTCGATGTGGTGTATCACCTGCTCTCCCTGAAGCAGAACCTGCGCATTCGCCTCAAGATTGAGACGGATGAAGACACGCCAGTGCCGTCCATCTGCCCTGTGTTCCCTGGTGCCAACTGGTTTGAGCGTGAGGCCTATGACCTCTACGGCATCCTGTTCTCCGGCCACCCGGAACTGCGTCGTCTGCTGACCGATTATGGTTTCGACGGCCACCCATTGCGCAAGGATTTCCCCACATCCGGCTATGTGGAAGTGCGTTATGATGATGAGCTGAAGCGCGTTATCTACGAGCCCGTGCGGCTCACGCAGGAATTCCGTAATTTTGATTTCCTCTCCCCGTGGGAGGGCGTTGATTATGTCCTGCCGGGCGATGAAAAGGCTGCCGGGCAGCCTGTGCCCCCGAAGGCCGGGTGAGGAGCGTCACATGGCACAGACACAGGGACATGCCGCCGACGACATGAAGCCGGCAGACAAGGTCCGTAACTTCCAGATCAACTTCGGCCCCCAGCACCCGGCGGCCCATGGCGTGCTGCGCATGGTGCTTGAGCTGAACGGCGAAGTTGTGGAACGGGTTGATCCGCATATCGGCCTGCTGCATCGCGGCACTGAGAAGCTGATTGAATCCAAGACCTATATGCAGGCCGTGCCGTATTTCGACCGGCTCGACTACTGCGCCCCCATGAACCAGGAACATGCCTACTGCATGGCAGTAGAGCGGCTTCTGGGCGTGGAAGTGCCGATCCGCGCACAGCTTATCCGTGTGCTGTATAGTGAAATCGGCCGCATTCTTTCTCATCTGCTGAACGTCACCACCTTCGCCATGGACGTTGGCGCGCTCACCCCGCCGCTGTGGGGCTTCGAAGAGCGCGAGAAGCTGATGGTGTTTTATGAGCGTGCATCGGGCAGCCGTATGCATGCGGCCTATTTCCGTCCCGGTGGCGTGCATCAGGATCTGCCGCAGAAGCTGATCGAGGATATCCGCGATTTCTGCCCGCACTTCCTCTCCGTGCTGGATGATCTGGATGTGTTGGTCACCGGCAATCGCATTTTCAAACAGCGCACGGTCGATATCGGCATAGTGACGCTTGAGGATGCCGAAGCCTGGGGCTTCTCCGGCCCGGTGATCCGTGGTTCCGGTGCGGCTTGGGATCTGCGCCGTGCGCAGCCTTATGAATGCTACTCGGACCTTGAGTTCGATATTCCGGTTGGCAAGCATGGCGATTGCTATGACCGCTATCTGGTGCGCATGGAAGAAATGCGCCAGTCGGCCCGGATCATGCTTCAGTGCATTGAACGGCTGCTGAAGGAGCCCGGTCCGGTCCACGCCCTGGATCACAAGATCACGTCCCCCAAGCGGGGCGAGATGAAGCGTTCGATGGAAGGCCTCATCCATCACTTCAAGCTTTATACCGAAGGCTTCCACGTGCCGAAGGGTGATGTGTATGCCGCGGTGGAAGCGCCGAAGGGTGAGTTTGGCGTCTATCTGGTTTCTGATGGCACCAACAAGCCTTATCGCTGCAAGATTCGCGCACCAGGTTTCGCGCATTTGCAGGCCATGGATTTTCTGTCTCGCGGCTACATGCTCGCAGACGTTTCCGCGATCCTTGGCTCTATCGATATCGTGTTCGGCGAGGTGGATCGTTGATGCCCCGCCAGCTTTCAAATTCCCCGGTGTCCAAGCCCAGCCTTCTGGCTGAGCGCTTCGCCGTCGGCCTGGAGTTCTGACCATGTCTGTTCGCCGCCTCGCTCAAGAACAGCCTGAAAGCTTTACCTTCTCTGCCGAGTTGGAAAAGATTGCTCAGGATCTGATCGCGAAGTATCCCGAGGGCCGTGAGGCCAGCGCGGTTATTCCGTTGCTTTGGGAGACGCAGAAGGAGGCTAACGGCTGGTTGCCGGAGCCGGCGCTGCGTGCGGTGGCGGATCGTCTCGGCATGGCGCATATTCGTGTGCTGGAGGTTGCGACCTTCTACACCATGTTCAATCTTGAGCCGGTGGGGAAATACTTCGTCCAGGTTTGTGGAACCACGCCCTGCATGGTGCGTGGATCGGACGACATCCGCTCTGTTTGCCAGCGCAAGATCGGCGCAGAGCGTCATATCACCGAAGACGGTGTTTTCTCGTGGCTTGAGGTCGAGTGTCTGGGTGCATGCACCAATGCGCCCATGGTGCAGATCAATGATGATTATTACGAAGATCTCACAGCCGAGAACTTCGAGAAGCTGCTGAATGATCTGGCTACCGGTAATCCGGTTAAGGTCGGCCCGCAGAATTCGCGGCTTGGTTCAGAGCCAATCTCTGGTCAGGCCGCACTCATTGATCCTGAAATCTATGCAGACCGGCCCAAGCCGGTTGCCGGGGAGTGACAGCCATGCTCGCCGACAAGGACCGCATTTTTACCAATCTCTACGGCCAGCATGACTTCAGCCTGAAGGGTGCAATGGCGCGTGGTCACTGGGATGGCACAAAGGCCATTCTGGAGAAGGGCCGCGACTGGATCATCAATGAGATGAAGGTCTCGGGGCTGCGCGGCCGTGGTGGCGCGGGCTTCTCGACTGGTCTCAAATGGTCTTTCATGCCCAAGCAGTCCGATGGGCGCCCGCACTATCTCGTCATCAATGCTGACGAGTCCGAACCGGGTACCTGCAAGGACCGGGAGATCATGCGCAATGATCCCCATACGCTGATCGAGGGCGCGCTGATCGCATCGTTCGCGATGAGTGCGCACACCTCCTATATCTATTTGCGTGGTGAATATATCTACGAGCGCAAGCGGCTTCAGCAGGCGATCGACGAATGCTATGCTGCCGGTCTGCTCGGCAAGAACAATATTCACGGCTATCCGTTCGATCTCTATCTGCACCACGGTGCAGGTGCTTATATCTGTGGTGAAGAGACGGCGTTGCTGGAAAGCCTTGAAGGCAAAAAGGGTATGCCGCGGCTGAAGCCGCCATTCCCGGCCAATATGGGTCTCTATGGCTGCCCCACCACAGTGAACAATGTGGAAAGTATAGCGGTTGCGCCCACCATTCTGCGTCGTGGTGCGTCATGGTTTTCCTCCATTGGTCGCGCCAATAATGTGGGCACGAAGTTGTTCAGCCTTGCTGGTCACGTCAACACGCCTTGCGTGGTTGAAGAGGCCATGGGCATCTCCTTCAAGGAATTGGTGGAGAAGCATGGCGGCGGTATTCGCGGCGGCTGGGACAATCTGCTGGCCATCATCCCCGGCGGGGCATCTTGCCCCGTTGTACCCGGTGAGCAGTGCGAAGATCTGATCATGGACTTTGACGGCTTGCGCGCCGTGAAGTCCTCCTTCGGTACCGCCGGCGTTCTGGTGATGGACAAGTCCGTGGATATCATCCGCGCCATTGCCCGCATTTCCAGCTTCTTCAAGCATGAGAGCTGCGGACAGTGCACGCCGTGCCGTGAGGGCACGGGCTGGATGTGGCGCGTGTTGAACCGTATGGCCGAAGGTCGCGCCCACAAAAGCGAGATCGACATGTTGCTGCAGGTGACGACCCAGATCGAGGGGCACACCATCTGTGCATTGGGCGATGCGGCGGCTTGGCCGGTTCAGGGGCTCATTCGCCATTATCGCCATGTGATTGAGGAGCGGATTGACCAGTATTCGGCCAATCCCCATCCGCACCCGATTGCTGCGGAGTGAGATGATGGCGCGGATCACCCAGATCTGCCCCACATTTCCTGCTGCTGATCCTTCAGCAGTAGCGGAGTGGTATGCGGCAAAACTGGGGTTCGTGGTGAAGTTTACCATGGATGGCTATGCCATCGTGGGACGGGACGATGTGGAAATCCACTTCTGGCGATGCGCTGATAAGCAGATCGCCGAGAACACATCGGTCTATGTGCGCGTGGACGATATTGATGCGGCGCATGCCGAAATGGCAGGTGCCGCGGAAGGCGGGCGCATCTCGCCGGTTCAAAACCGGGACTGGGGCATGCGTGAATTCTATGTGTGGGACCCGAGTGGCAATCTGCTGCGTTTCGGTGTCCCCGTGCCCGCGCCCGGCGCGGCTTAAGGCGAGGTGGAAGTGATGGCGAAGATCGTCGTCGACGGCACTGAGATCGAAGTCCCGGCCGAATATACGCTGCTTCAGGCGTGTGAGGCGGCGGGAGTCGAGATTCCGCGCTTCTGCTTCCATGAGCGCCTGTCGATCGCAGGTAACTGCCGCATGTGTCTCGTGGAAGTGCAGGGTGGTCCGCCCAAGCCCACGGCATCATGTGCCATGGCGGTGAAGGACCTGCGCCCCGGCCCGAATGGTGAGCCGCCTGTCGTGCTCACCAAGAGCCCGATGGTGAAGAAGGCCCGCGAAGGGGTGATGGAGTTCCTCCTCATCAACCATCCGTTGGATTGCCCGATCTGTGATCAGGGTGGCGAGTGCGACCTGCAGGACCAGGCCATGGCTTATGGCGTGGACACCTCTCGCTTCGCCGAGAACAAGCGTGCGGTTGAAGACAAATATATCGGTCCGCTCATCCGCACCTCCATGACGCGTTGCATCCATTGCACCCGTTGTGTGCGTTTCACCACGGAAGTGGCTGGCGTTTCGGAGATGGGCGCCATCGGACGTGGCGAGGATTCCGAAATCACGACCTATCTCGAGAAGGCGCTGACCTCCGAGATGCAGGGCAATGTGGCGGATTTGTGCCCGGTGGGTGCGCTGACCCACAAGCCCTATGCCTTCCATGCGCGTCCGTGGGAGCTCATCAAGACCGAGTCCATCGACGTGATGGATGCCGTCGGCTCCAATATCCGCGTTGATACGCGTGGACGTGAGGTCATGCGCATTCTGCCGCGCAATAATGATCTCGTGAATGAGGAATGGATTTCGGACAAGTCCCGCTATGTGTGGGATGGTCTGAAGACACAGCGGCTTGACCGGCCTTATGTCCGCAAAAATGGCCGTTTTGTACCGGCATCCTGGAACGAGGCGTTTGCTCTCGTTGCGGAGAAGGTGAAGGCTGCCAACCCGAAGCGCGTGGGCGCGATTGTGGGTGATGTGGCCAGCGTGGAAGAGGTCTTCGCGATGAAGGCACTTCTGAACAAGCTGGGCTCCAGCAATATTGATTGTCGGCAGGATGGTGCGGCGCTGGACCCGTCTTTTGGCCGCGCGAGCTATATCTTCAACCCGACCATTGCCGGGATTGAGGAAGCAGATGCCATCCTTCTCGTGGGTGCTGATCCGCGCCATGAAGCGTCCGTGCTGAATGCGCGTATTCGCAAGCGCTGGCGGGCTGGTGGTCTGCGTGTTGGCCTCGTGGGTCAGCAGGTCGATCTCACTTACAGCTATGAATATCTCGGTGCCGGACCGGAGAGCCTCGCAGTCCTGACCGGCGAAGGTGGGTTCGCGGCCGTTCTGCGTCAGGCACAACGGCCCATCATCATCGTGGGGCAGGGGGCTCTTGCCCGTGCCGATGGCGCGGCCATTTTGGCGCTTGCGGCACGTGTCGCCCAAGCCACCGGTGTGGTGAAGGACGACTGGAACGGCTTTGGTGTTCTGCACACTGCCGCTGCCCGCGTAGGCGCGCTGGATGTGGGTGCGGTTCCCGGCAAGGATGGTCTGGATGTAAAGTCCATGACCGCCGCAAATGGGCTGGATGTTGCGTTCCTGATGGGGGCGGATGAGGTGGATGTCGCTTCTGGCGCATTCGTTGTCTATCTCGGCACCCATGGTGATCGCGGTGCGCACCGCGCCGATGTCATTCTTCCGGGTGCTGCCTATACCGAGAAGTCTGGCCTGTATGTAAATACAGAGGGCCGGGTGCAGCTTGCCAACCGTGCGGCGTTCCCGCCCGGTGAAGCGCGTGAAGACTGGGCTGTGCTGCGGGCGCTCTCCGAAGTGCTGGGACAGACGCTGCCCTTCGATACCCTTCACGCCCTGCGTGCTGCTCTGGTTGATGCGCACTCTCACTTCGCGCTTGTTGACGAGGTGGTTCCGGCCGAGACCTCCGCCCTTGCGGCGCTGGCTCAGCAGGCAGGTACCCCAGGCAAGGAAGCTTTCCGCACGGTTGTTGCGGACTTCTTCCTGACCAACCCGATCGCGCGTTCGTCTGCCGTCATGGCGGAATGCTCGTCGCTGCGGGCGGCGTCCATTGCAGAAGCAGCGGAGTGAGCCGCATGCAGGTGAATAGCCTTAAGGCTTCTCTGTTCTTCGACGCCGGCGCTCTGCGGTTCGGCGATCATTGTCAAAGCATCGTGGGAACTCGGACATGAGCTGGCTGGATACCCTCCTCCAGGTGCTGATCATCCTGGCGCAGAGCCTTGCCCTGCTGGTCGGCCTGCTGATCTTTGTCGCCTATATCCTGCTCGCGGATCGCAAGATCTGGGCGGCGGTGCAGATCCGTCGTGGCCCCAACGTTGTTGGGCCGCTTGGCTTGCTTCAGTCTTTTGCGGACTTGTTGAAGTTCGTGTTCAAGGAACCTGCCATTCCGGCTGGCGCCAATAAGGTTCTGTTCCTTTTGGCGCCGCTGGTGACCTGCGTTCTGGCGCTTGCCGCCTGGGTTGTGGTGCCGCTTGCCGATGGGTGGGTGATTGCCGACCTCAATGTAGGTATCCTGTATATCTTCGCGATTTCATCGCTGAGTGTGTATGGCGTCATCATGGGTGGTTGGGCTTCGAACTCGAAGTATCCCTTCCTCGCCGCGCTGCGTTCGGCAGCGCAGATGGTGTCTTATGAGGTGTCCATCGGTTTCGTGATCGTCACCGTTCTGATGTGCGCCGGTTCCATGAACCTGTCGCAGATTGTTATGGCGCAGGATGGCGAATGGGGCCTGCTGAACTGGTATTTCCTGCCGCTGTTCCCGATGTTCGTCATTTTTTATGTATCGGCGCTGGCGGAAACCAATCGTCCGCCCTTCGATCTCGTGGAAGCTGAATCGGAGCTCGTCGCCGGCTTTATGACCGAGTATGGCTCCACGCCCTACCTGCTGTTCATGCTGGGTGAGTATGTGGCCATTTTGTCCATGTGCGCCTTGGCTACGATCCTCTTCCTTGGTGGTTGGCTTTCGCCGCTGCCGTTTGCTCCCTTCACCTGGGTGCCGGGCCTTGTGTGGTTCGTCATCAAGGTCTGCTTCATGTTCTTCCTGATCGCTATGGCGAAGGCGATCGTGCCGCGCTACCGCTATGATCAGCTCATGCGCCTTGGCTGGAAGGTCTTCCTGCCGATCTCGCTCATCGCTGTGGTGTTGGTGGCCAGTGTGCTGCACTTCACCGGGACGGCTCCGCAATGATCGTGCATCTCACCCTCAAGTCTGATTGCCGCAAGGCGACGGGAGAGCGCTCATGAAGATGGATCAGGCCGCACGTGCCTTCTTCCTGTCGGAGTTCGTCTCCGCCTTCTTCCTCACCATGCGGTATTTCTTTCAGCCGAAGCCAACCTTGAACTATCCGTTCGAGAAAGGCCCGCTGTCTCCGCGTTTTCGTGGTGAACATGCTCTGCGACGCTATCCCAATGGGGAAGAGCGTTGCATCGCGTGCAAGCTGTGTGAGGCCATCTGCCCGGCACAGGCCATCACCATCGAGGCTGGTCCGCGCCGCAATGACGGTACGCGCCGCACCACGCGCTACGACATCGACATGGTGAAGTGCATCTATTGCGGCTTCTGCCAGGAAGCCTGCCCGGTGGATGCGATTGTCGAAGGACCGAACTTCGAGTTCGCCACGGAAACCCGTGAAGAGCTCTACTACAACAAGGAAAAGCTTCTCTCGAACGGTGATCGCTGGGAACGGGAAATTGCCCGCGCCATTGCGCTTGATGCGCCGTATCGCTGAGGGTTTCTGAGATTTGCCCGCCCCCTTCCGGGGCGGGTGCGGTTTAAGCGGTGCCGCGTGCTGGGCGCGGGGCCAGATGGGTGGATTTTGGGATGGGTCAGTTCATTCGACGCGCCAGCCTTCGTCGGGCGCTTGCCCGTGCGGTGGCCGCGGGTGCGATGACCACAAGCGCGACCAGGTCGCGCAGGGGAGGGCTCTCCGCATGAGTGTCGCGGCAGTGTTTTTCTATCTCTTCGCGTTCGTGCTGGTGGCGTCCGCCTTTATGGTGATCTCCTCCCGCAATCCGGTGCAGTCTGTGCTGTTCCTCATTCTTGCCTTCGTGAACGCGGCGGGACTTTTCATCATGATCGGAGCCGAGTTCCTCGGCCTGATCCTCGTGGTCGTTTATGTCGGTGCCGTGGCGGTGCTGTTCCTCTTCGTCGTGATGATGCTCGACGTCGACTTTGTGGAACTGCGCCAGGGCTTCCTGCAGTATCTGCCGCTCGGCATTATCGTGGGCCTGATTTTTCTGGCCGAAACGGTGATGGTGGTTGGCGCATGGGTTACTGCGCCCGGCATCAACACTGCGGTTCCGAATGCGAGCCCGGGTGGCGAGAACCTGACCAATGTCGAGGCGATCGGCCGGGTGCTCTACACCGACTACATCTATTTCTTCCAAGCGGCAGGCTTCGTGCTGCTCGTGGCGATGATCGGGGCCATCGTGCTCACCCTGCGCCACAAGCCGAACGTCAAGCGCCAGAACATAACAGCCCAGGTGACGCGCAAGCCCGAGGATACCCTCGAGGTTGTCAAAGTGCGTCCCGGTCAGGGCCTTTGAGGGGGCAGCCATGGAAATCGGTCTCTCTCACTATCTGACTGTCGGGGCGATCCTGTTCACCCTCGGCACGATCGGCGTCTTCCTCAACCGGAAGAATGTGATCGTCATCCTGATGTCGATCGAACTGATCCTGCTTTCGGTCAACATCAACTTCGTGTCCTTCTCCGTGTTCCAAGGCAACCTGACGGGGCAGATTTTCGCCCTGCTGGTGCTGACTGTCGCGGCGGCAGAGGCGGCCATCGGTCTTGCCATTCTCGTGGTGTTCTACCGCAATCGCGGGTCGATCGCCGTCGAGGACATCAATGCCATGAAGGGTTGAGGTCATGTATCAGGCGATTGTCTTCCTCCCCCTTCTTGGCTTCCTGATTGCGGGTCTGTTCGGCCGTGTGATCGGTGCGCGCGTCAGCGAAGTGGTGACCACCACCTTGATGGTCATTGCCTGTGTCTTCGCGTGGATCACTTTCTTCCGTGTCGGCTTTGGTGGTGTCGAGGTGCGGCTGCACCTTCTCGACTGGATCAACGTCGGCACCCTCAAGATCGACTGGGCGCTGCGGATCGACTCCATCACAGCTGTGATGCTGATCGTGGTCACCACTGTTTCGGCACTCGTCCACCTGTACTCCATGGGGTACATGCACGAAGATCCCAGCCGTCCGCGCTTCTTCGCCTATCTCTCGCTCTTCACCTTCGCCATGCTGATGCTGGTGACGGCGGACAACCTGCTCCAGCTGTTCTTCGGCTGGGAAGGCGTGGGCCTGGCTTCCTACCTGCTCATCGGTTTCTGGTATGAGAAGCCGTCTGCCAATGCGGCGGCCATGAAGGCCTTCGTGGTCAACCGCGTGGGTGATTTCGGCTTTCTGCTGGGTATCTTCGCCATCTTCGTGATGACGGGCTCGGTGATGTTCGATCAGGTCTTCGCGCAGGCACCTTCGCTGGTGGGCCAGAAGATCACCTTCCTGTGGGGTGAGTGGGACGCTCCCACCGTGATCGCGCTGCTGCTGTTTGTCGGCGCCATGGGCAAGTCCGCCCAGCTGGGGCTGCACACTTGGCTTCCTGATGCGATGGAAGGCCCGACCCCGGTCTCGGCCCTCATTCATGCGGCGACCATGGTGACCGCCGGTGTGTTCATGGTGGCGCGCATGTCGCCCATCTTTGAGCTTTCACCGATCGCCCTGAATGTCGTGATGCTGGTTGGCGCAACCACCGCCTTCTTCGCAGCGACGATTGCGCTCGTGCAGACCGACATCAAGAAGGTTATCGCCTACTCCACCTGTTCCCAGCTTGGTTACATGTTCGTGGCCATGGGAGCGGGGGCTTATTCGATCGGTCTGTTCCATCTGCTCACGCACGCCAGCTTCAAGGCGCTGCTCTTCCTCTGCGCCGGCTCTGTCATCCATGCGATGCATCATGAGCAGGACATGCGGAATATGGGTGGTTTGTGGAAGAAGGTACCTTTCACCTATCTCACGATGATGATCGGCACGCTGGCCATCACCGGCTTCCCGTTTACAGCTGGCTACTATTCCAAGGACGCCATCATCGAAGCCGCCTATTCGAGCCAGAACGCGTTTGCGCTGTATGGCTGGATCATGACGGCGGTTGCCGCAGCGCTGACCTCCTTCTACTCGTGGCGTCTGGTCTTCATGACCTTCCACGGGAAGCCGCGGGATCATCATGCCTATGACCATGCGCATGAGTCCCCGCTGGTGATGACCCTTCCGCTCGGTATTCTTGCGGTTGCGTCTCTGGTCGCCGGTTTCGCGCTCTATGGTGTGTTTGTGGGCAGCGACATGCATGCCTTCTTCCGCAACTCCCTTTATCTGGGGGCGGAGAACCATGTGCTGCACGACATGCATGAGATGCCGAAGCTGCTGGTGCTGACGCCGACCTTCCTGATGGTGATCGGTTTCGTCATCGCCTTCTGGTTCTACGTTCTGGATACGAGTGTGCCTGTGAAGCTTGCACAGTCCTATAACGGGCTCTACCGCTTCCTGCTGAACAAGTGGTACTTCGACGAACTCTACAATGCGGCATTCGTGCGCCCCTCTGTCCGGCTTGGCCGGCTGCTGTGGAAGCGTGGCGATGGCACGATCATTGACGGGTTCGGTCCGGATGGTGTTGCGGCACGGGTGGTCGATATCACCGGCCGTGTTGTCCGGATCCAGACTGGCTACCTCTACCATTACGCCTTCGTGATGCTGATTGGCGTCGCGGCCCTGCTCACCTGGTTTATGTTTGTCGGAGCGTGACGCCATGATCGACTGGCCTATCCTCTCCGTTGTCACCTTCCTGCCGCTCGTCGGCGCGCTCTTCATCTTCCTGGTGCGGGGTGATGATGAGGTGGCGGCGCGCAATGCTCGCTGGGTGGCGCTTTGGACCACTCTGGTCACGTTCCTGGTCTCGCTTCTGCTGCTGCCGAATTTCGACTCGGCTGCTGCGGGCTTCCAGTTCGTGGAAAAGAAAGCTTGGCTGGGCGATATCGCGTCCTACCACATGGGTGTGGATGGCATTTCGCTGCCGCTCATCATCCTGACAACATTCCTGATGCCGTTTGCGATCCTCGCCTCTTGGGAGAGTGTCCACAAGCGGGTGAAGGAGTACATGATCGCGTTCCTGCTGCTGCAGACGATGATGGTCGGTACCTTCTGCGCCCTTGATCTTGTGCTGTTCTACTTCTTCTTTGAAGGTGGCCTGATCCCGATGTTCCTCATCATCGGTGTGTGGGGTGGACAGCGTCGCATCTATGCTGCGTTCAAGTTCTTCCTCTACACGCTTGCCGGTTCGGTGCTGATGATGCTCGCCATCATGGCCATGTACTGGCAGGCCGGCACCACCGATGTGCCGACCCTGATGGAATACGGTTTCCCGTCGGGCATGCAGTTCTGGCTATGGCTGGCCTTCTTCGCCTCGTTCGCGGTGAAGATGCCGATGTGGCCGGTGCATACTTGGCTCCCGGATGCGCATGTGGAAGCACCGACAGCGGGCTCGGTCATTCTGGCTGGTGTTCTGTTGAAGATGGGCGGCTACGGCTTCCTGCGCTTCTCATTGCCCATGTTCCCGGAAGCCAGTACTTATTTCGCACCGTTTGTTTTCACACTGTCTGTGGTCGCCATCATCTACACCTCTCTGGTGGCGATGGTTCAGGACGACATGAAGAAGCTCATTGCCTACTCATCGGTAGCGCATATGGGGTTCGTCACCATGGGCATCTTCGCCATGAACGAGGCTGGGCTTCAGGGGGCGATGTTCCTCATGATCTCCCACGGCTTTGTCTCTGCAGCGCTGTTCCTTTGCGTGGGTGTCATTTATGACCGCATGCATACGCGCCAGATCGCGGCCTATGGTGGCATCGTCAAGCGCATGCCGCTATACGCCACGGTGATGCTGATCTTCACCATGGCGAATGTCGGCCTTCCGGGCACCTCCGGCTTCGTGGGTGAGTTCCTCACCATGCTGGCGGCGTTCGAGCGCAATACCTGGATCGCTTTCTTTGCGGCGACCGGCGTTATCCTCTCGGCGGCTTATGCTCTGTGGCTCTACTGGCAGGTGATCTTCGGGCCGCTGGAGAAGGAAAACCTTAAGCATATCCTCGACCTCTCGCCGCGCGAGATCGTGATCATGGCGCCCCTCGTCATCCTCACCATCCTGTTTGGCGTCTGGCCGGCGCCCATTCTCAACATGACGTCCGGTGCGGTGAACGCGGTCCTCGCGCGCACCGACCAGGTGACGGGTGCGGTCAAGACCGCACTCCTCCTGTCCTTCTGATTTCGAGGTCGCTATGTCGCAGCTCCTGCCTCCCATTGGCGCGGTACTGCCCGAACTGGTGCTCGCCGTCTCCGCAATCGCGCTGCTTTTGATCGGCGCGATCCGCGGGGAGGCGGCGGCCAATCTTGTCACCGGCCTTGCCATTGCTGTCCTTGTGGCGGCTGGCGTTCTGGTGGTGCTTGGTCCCGGTGGGGAAACCGTGGCCTTCAATGGCGCGCTCGTTATCAGCCCATTCAGCCGCTTCATGCAGATGCTGGCTATTCTGGGTGCCGCCGTCTCGCTCATCATGGCGGTGGACTGGCTCAACCGTGAGAAGCAGGCCAAGTTTGAATATGCGGTGCTGATCCTCATCTCCGTTCTCGGCATGTGCATGCTGGTGGCGGCGGGTGACTTCATCGCCCTGTATCTCGGCCTCGAGCTGATGAGTCTGTCGCTTTATGTCGTGGCAGCCATCAACCGGGACTCCGTGCGTTCCACGGAAGCGGGCCTGAAGTATTTCGTGCTGGGTGCGCTCTCTTCCGGCATGCTCCTGTATGGCGCATCGCTGATCTATGGCTTCACCGGCTCCGTGAACTTCTCGGTCATCGCGGAAATTGCCAAAGAGCCATCCCTTGGCCTGATCTTTGGTCTTGTCTTCCTCATGGCCGGCTTGTGCTTCAAGATTTCCGCCGTTCCGTTCCACATGTGGACGCCGGATGTCTATGAAGGCGCGCCAACTCCTGTCACCGTGTTCTTCGCCTCTGCCCCGAAGGTTGCGGGCATGGCGATCTTCATCCGCATCGTCACCGAAGCGTTCCCCAACATGCAGCATGAATGGCAGCAGATCGTTGCCTTCGTTGCGCTCGCCTCCATGGCGCTTGGTGCATTTGCTGCGATTGGTCAGCGCAATATCAAGCGCCTGATGGCGTATTCCTCGATCGGCCACATGGGATTCGCACTTGTGGGGCTGGCTGCGGCAACTGTTGAGGGCGTCCAGGGCGTGCTGGTTTACATGGCCATCTATGTGGTTATGACGCTGGGGACGTTTGCTGCCATTCTTGCTATGCGCCGCAAGGGGCAGGCGGTTGAGAATATCGAGGATCTTGCCGGTCTTTCCCGCACCAAGCCATTGATGGCATTGATGCTGGCTGCCTTGATGTTC
Organism: Xanthobacter sp.; assembly: GCA_034676685.1. Classification (GTDB taxonomy): domain Bacteria; phylum Pseudomonadota; class Alphaproteobacteria; order Rhizobiales; family Xanthobacteraceae; genus Xanthobacter. Next base: position 384,868 of record JAUCBT010000009.1, read on the forward strand.
TCGTTGGCGGGTATTCCGTGGTTCGCTGGCTTCATCGCCAAATACTACGTGTTCATCGCGGCGATTCAGGCCGGGTTGTACTGGCTGGCGATCATTGGTGTGCTCATGTCCGTGGTTGGCGCCTACTACTATCTGCGTATCGTCAAGGTCATGTATTTTGATGAGGCAGCAGAAGCGTTTGACCCGATTCCGGTTGAGTTGAAGGCGGTAATGGCCGTAAGTGGGCTTTTCACCATCTTCTATTTCCTCTATCCCGCTCCTTTGATAGAGGCGGCGGGTGCCGCTGCCCGCTCACTCTTCTAGAGATATGGCCATATACGAATTCCAGGGTTCCACGGTTCCCATAATCCGCTTCACTGAAATCGGCTCCACCAATGCCGAGGGGTTGGCGCGTCTCGCCCGTGGCGAGACGATGCCAGTCTGGCTGGTGAGCGATACCCAGACGGCGGGTCGTGGACGTCGTGGGCGATCCTGGACTTCGGAACTGGGCAATCTATTCGCCACCTTGGTGCTGCCCAATCCGGCACCGGTGGCGAATCTAGCTCAACTTTGCTTTGTCGCTGGACTTGCCGTGCGGGATGCAGTGCTCGCTGCGGCTCCGCAGATCAGCCCCGAGTCCCTGAAGCTGAAATGGCCGAATGATCTTTTGCTGGATGGGGGAAAGCTCTCCGGCATTCTGGTGGAGGGCGGTGCGGATGCATCCGGCCGTTCCGCTGCGGTCATCGGCTTCGGCGTGAATTGCCTGCACCACCCCACTGACCTGCCTTATCGCGCCACGAGTCTTGAAGCTGCGGGCGTCCCTGTAGCGCCTGACCGCCTGCTTGAGGCGCTTGATCTCGCAATGGCTGTGCGCATGAACCAGTGGAACGCCGGAACGGGCTTCCCGGTCATCCGTTCGGACTGGATGCGCCATGCGCTCGGAATGGGTGATCAGGTTAGCGTCAAGATCGGCGAGCGTGAGGTCGTGGGCCGGTTTGAGAATCTGGATGCGCGCGGCGCGATGATGCTGCGGCGGCGCGATGGCGTTGCCGAGATCATCACGGCCGGTGATGTCTCCTTGCGCCTTCCGGAGTGAAGGCGCACGACATGTATCGTCTGATTGCGAGCCTGAAGCCGTTCGGCTTCGGATTTCTGCATTGATGTTTCAGGTCCGCAACGGGTATGCCGCCCGCAGTGCGGATCAATCTCTAGGAAGGGCTCTGCCGCCGCCGCGCGCGCCGACTGACCTTCGGGAAGTGACCTGAGTTGATGACAGCCACCGATGAACTGGTCTTCGCGCCCCTGGGTGGGGTGGGTGAGATCGGCATGAACATTGCCGCATATGGCTTTGGTCCGCGTCAGGACCGGAGATGGCTGGTCGTTGACCTGGGGATGAGCTTCGCCGGGGATGAAGCCCCTGGGGTGGATCTGGTGATGCCTGATATCCGCTTCCTTGAAGCGGAGAAGAAAAACATCGTTGGCCTGATCATCACCCATGGGCATGAAGACCATTTGGGTGCCGTTCTGGATTTATGGCCGCGTCTGCAATGCCCCATCTACACCAGCGCATTTACAGCAGGTCTGCTGGAGGCCAAACGGGCCGGTGAACCGGGCGCGCCGTCTCGGCTGCCAGTTACAGTTGTGCGGGCGGGTGAGCGCACGCAGCTTGGGCCGTTTGATGTTGAGTTCGTGCCCGTTGCCCATTCCATTCCCGATAGCCATGCCATTGCCATTCGCACGGTTGCTGGGTTGGTGGTGCACACCGGTGATTGGAAGCTGGATCCGACCCCGATGGTCAGCCACCGTACGGATACTGAACGGCTGGCCGAGTTGGGTGAAGAGGGCGTGCGTGCGCTGATCTGCGATTCCACCAATGCTGTGCGTGATGGCAAGTCTCCGTCTGAGGCGGATGTCGCCGCTTCATTGAAGGAGATCGTGGGCAAGGCCCGTCATCGGGTTGCCTTCACCACCTTCTCCTCGAATGTGGCGCGTATCCGCTGCATTGCAGAGGCTGCTGTCGCCAATGGGCGTGAAGTGGTGGTGGTAGGCCGCGCCATGGAGCGGATTATCGCCGTGGCGCGCGAGCAGGGCTTGCTGGACGGTTTGCCCGCATTTCGCAGTTCAGAAGCCTATGGCTATCTGGATCGCAACCGGGTGGTGGCCATTCTCACGGGCAGCCAGGGTGAGCCGCGCGCTGCACTGCGTCGTATCGCTGATGATGACCATCCGGAAATTGCATTCTCCCCTGGTGATCTGGTGGTGTTCTCTTCCCGCACCATTCCCGGCAATGAGAAGGTTGTGAACCACATCATCAATGCCCTCATCAAGCGCGGCATTGAGGTGATGACGGATCGTGATGGACTGGTGCACGTTTCCGGGCATCCCCGTCGAGGCGAACTGGAGCAGATGTATGCTCTGGTTAAGCCACAGGTTTCCGTGCCTGTGCATGGGGAGGCGCAGCACCTTCATGCACATGCACAGCTTGCGCGCAGCCTTGGTGTGCCGGAAGTGGTGAATTGCTTTGATGGCCATCTCATCCGTCTTGCGCCCGGGCCGGCGGAACGGGTGGGAGAGGTGCCATTCGGGCGTCTCTACAAGGATGCGCGGCTGCTTCTTCCGGAAGATACCCGCACTCTGCGCGAGCGCCGCAAGCTGAGCTTTGTCGGCACGGTTTCCATCGCTCTGGCCGTGGACCGGCAGGGTGGGCTTGCCGGAGATCCTTCGGTTGAGATCAGCGGGATTCCCGAGCGAGGTGAAGGCGGAGTGGATATGCTGGACCATGTGCTCGACACAGTTGTGAGCACATTGGAGCACCTGCCCAAGGCACGCCGCCGTGATCCTGATGCTATGGCGGACACGCTGGAGCGGGCGGTGCGGAGTGCAGTGAATGCACTGTGGGGCAAGAAGCCGGTCTGCCACGTCCACGTTCTGGAGGTTTAGCCTTCTGGCGCATTGTTTCTGGTGTCCATGCCGTCACAATGCGCCTTCAGGTTGAAGTTCAAACAAGCAGGCATAGTCCTGTCGCTAGACGAGGAAAACTCCATGATCGGACGGCTGAACCATGTGGCCATTGCGGTTCGCGATATCGCGGCGGCTACGGCCCTTTATCGCGATACTCTGGGGGCCAAGGTCTCTGCGGTTGAGCCCCAGCCCGATCATGGTGTGAATGTGGTTTTCGTTGAACTGCCGAACACCAAGATCGAGTTTCTGGAGCCGATGGGCGCGGATTCGCCGATCGCCAAGTTTCTGGAGCGCAACCCGGATGGGGGCATCCACCACATCTGCTATGAAGTGGATGATATCCTCGTGGCCCGTGACCAGTTGAAAGCCAAGGGTGCGCGCGTACTCGGTTCGGGGGAGCCGAAGATTGGTGCGCATGGCAAGCCGGTGCTCTTCCTGCATCCAAAGGACTTTAACGGCACGCTGGTGGAACTGGAGCAGGCCTGAGACCCTTGAGGGGTAGATAGCTGTTCCGCCTTCAAAGGGCGTACTTGATTTGAGAGAAATAATCTCGGCCCCGGTCTATGACCGGGGCCGTTTGCATGAGGCTTGTCATGACCATCGGTGCCATTGCTGCCACCTATCTGAGCATCTGGGCCATCGCGTTGCTGCTTGCGGTGAGTTGGAGCAAATGGAGACGAGAGCGCGCGCGGCATGGGGTTGACGAGGGCATGGCCCGCGTTCCGCTTATGCCGATGGTGATACAGACTTCATTCGTCGCTGCTTTGTTCACCGGAGTTGTCGTTTTTCTCATGACAATCGGCGGGTAAGGCCCTTCTTCGGGGGGCGGGTCTAATCAGGACATCCCGGTGATAGAGGAGGGCGCTTTCAGGCTGCCCGGCCCGGTTAGTCGGACGATTTTTCTTATCCAGATCAACCCGGAAACAACAGGTCGCTCTCATTCCAGAGCTGATACGTCCTGCCCTCATATACATAGTCTTGGGCAGATTTGGACTGCTGGATGTCAGGCGCGGGCTGTGTTGAGATATTCATGGCCTGCATCTCTGGTCGTGCGCCGGATTGCCGTTCGCCACGGTTTTTTGCCTGAGGCGAAGCAACAGAAAGCGCATGGTTCCATTTTGTTATTGGGCAATAACGGCTTCCAGAATGTTCGAGGCCACTCTGGCGCGTCATATGTGAGCATATTTCTGAAATTGTGCTTTGCACAAAATATTAGTGCAATAATTTCAAAAAATGAGACCCGCAGGCAAGAATACGCCTCTGCAGAGCCATAAAAATGCGAATCGGTTTGGCTCACGCACATCGGTCTTGCGTAGAATCTGGATAGAAACATCAATGGATTGATGTATTGTATATTGAGGCAATGTGTTGGCCAAAAAGAAAAGGCGAGACCCGGTGGTCTCGCCTTTTTCATTTCACGGGGCCAGTAGCGCCTGCAAGTCTTTGCTTGCGTTTAAGCGGTACGCACCTTCCGTGATGCCGTTTCCCTGCTCGCTGTCTTCTGGCAGCTGCGGCCGGCTTTTTTTGCGTCCTCCCGAGACCCAGACCGTATTCACCACCCAGCTCACCGGGCGAGTGACGATCCCCTTTCTTAGTGCGAGGTCAAAATAGAACAAGAAACTGTCGTTTGTCATCCTTGCGCCGCAATAGGATATTTGCTGCATCGCGGTATATGACGAATGAGGGCGGGCAGGGCCACGTGGGCTTGTGTTTTGGGCGGGCCTGGGCTTTCACTCCGCAGACACATCTTTTCACCCATCATTTTCCGAGCCTCCCGATGCGCCTCTCCCGTTATTTTCTGCCCATTCTCCGTGAAGTGCCGAAGGAAGCGGAGATCGTTTCACACCGGCTGATGCTGCGTGCGGGCATGGTCCGTCAGGAAGCCGCCGGTATTTATGCGTGGCTGCCGCTGGGCCACCGGGTGCTCAATAAGATTTGCAACATCATCCGTGAAGAGCAGAATCGCGCTGGCGCGGTTGAGATGCTCATGCCCACCATCCAGTCTGCCGATCTGTGGCGCGAAAGCGGGCGCTATGATGATTATGGCAAGGAGATGCTGCGAATCAAGGATCGCCACGAGCGTGAAATGCTCTTCGGTCCTACCAATGAAGAGATGATCACGGACATCGTCCGGGCCTATGTGAAGTCCTACAAGGCGCTGCCGCTGAACCTCTACCATATCCAGTGGAAGTTCCGCGATGAGGTGCGCCCGCGCTTCGGCGTTTACCGTTCGCGCGAGTTCCTGATGAAGGACGCCTATTCCTTCGATCTGACGGCCGAGGGCGCGCGCCACTCCTATAACAAGATGTTCACCGCCTATCTGCGCACCTTCGCGCGCATGGGGCTGAAGGCCATTCCCATGGTGGCGGATACCGGCCCTATCGGTGGCAATCTTTCGCATGAGTTCATCATTCTCGCCTCCACCGGCGAGAGCGAGGTGTTCTGCCATGGCGATTATCTCGACATGGCCCCGCCTTCCGCCGATGTGAATTTCGATGATGCGGCGGCCCTTCAGGGCGTGTTTGACCAGTGGACCTCGCTCTATGCGGCCACCTCGGAAAAGCATGACGAAGCGGCCTTCAACGCTGTTCCTGATGCCCGCCGCATGGCAGCGCGTGGTATCGAAGTGGGCCACATTTTCTATTTCGGCACGAAATATTCCGAGCCCTTCGGCGCGCAGGTTCTGGGGCCGGATGGTCAGCAGCACACCATCCACATGGGCTCCTATGGCATTGGTCCGTCCCGCCTCGTGGCCGCCATGATCGAAGCCTCCCATGATGAGGCAGGAATCATCTGGCCGGATGCGGTGGCCCCCTTCCAGATCGGTATTCTCAACCTGAAGGCCGGCAGTAGCGAAACGGATGCGGCATGCGAGCAGCTTTACGCCACGCTCACCGCTGCCGGTTATGATGTGCTTTATGATGACACCGAGGAGCGGCCGGGGGCGAAGTTCGCGACAGCTGATCTCATCGGTCTGCCCTGGCAGATTCTGGTGGGCCCGCGCGGCCTGGCTGAGGGCAAGGTGGAGTTGAAGCGGCGTGTGGATGGTGCGCGCGAACAGATCGCGCCCGCAGACATCCTGGAGAGGCTGAAGGCATGACGTCCAAAGGGACCGCTGCGGCACGAGACGAGGAACCCACCGGCACGCGCCCGTTCGCGGCGTTCGAGTGGATGCTGTCGCTGCGCTATCTGCGGGCCCGGCGGAAGGAAGGCTTCATTTCGGTCATCGCCGGCTTTTCCTTTTTGGGGATCATGCTGGGGGTGGCCACCCTCATCATCGTGATGGCGGTGATGAACGGGTTCCGGCAGGAACTGCTGTCCAAAATTCTGGGGCTGAACGGGCACGTGCTCGTGCAGCCGCTGGAAACTCCGCTGACGGATTTCAAGGAAGTAGCCGCGCGCATCGCCGGATTGAATGGCGTGCGCATCGCCGTGCCGCTGGTGGAAGGGCAGGCGCTGGCCTCATCTCAGTTCGGCGCGTCCGGCGTGCTGGTGCGCGGTATGGCCGAGAAGGATCTGCGCGGGTTGCCGTCCGTGGCAGGCAATATCAAGACCGGCACGCTCGAAGGCTTCGACGACGGGCAGGGCATTGTCATCGGCAAGCGGCTGGCAGACCAGCTTTCGCTGCGGGCAGGGGATAACATCACCCTTGTTTCGCCGCGCGGTGCGGTCACGCCCATGGGCACGTCGCCACGCATCAAGATCTATAAGGTTGCGGCTATCTTTGAAGTCGGCATGTCTGAATATGACAGCGCCTTTGCCTTCATGCCGCTGCCCGAGGCACAGGCCTATTTCAATCGCAACAATGATGTGAACGCGATTGAGGTCTATATCGATAACCCCGACGACGTGGCCGAACTGCGCGGGGCGATCGAGGCCGGCGCGCAAAGGCCTGTCTATCTGGTGGACTGGCGACAGCGTAACGCGACCTTTTTCAACGCGCTTCAGGTGGAGCGGAACGTGATGTTCCTTATCCTCACGCTGATCGTGCTGGTGGCGGCGCTCAACATCATTTCCGGCCTCATCATGCTGGTGAAGGACAAGGGGCACGACATCGCCATTCTGCGCACCATGGGGGCGACCCAGGGGGCGGTGATGCGGGTGTTCCTCATCACTGGCGCCTCCATCGGTGTGGTGGGCACGCTGGTTGGCTTCGCGCTGGGCGTGGTGGTGTGCTGGAATATAGAGACCATCCGCCAGTTCATTTCGTGGCTGACGGCAACCGAGTTGTTCTCGCCGGAACTCTATTATCTCAGTCGTCTACCGGCCGAGATGAATGTGGGTGAAACCGCGACCGTGGTGGTGATGGCGCTTGTGCTCTCGCTGCTGGCCACCCTTTATCCCTCCTGGCGGGCCGCGCGGCTCGATCCGGTGGAAGCGCTGAGATACGAGTGATGGCTTATTCTGCCCCAGACCACGCATTGTCTTTGGACAATGTGACGCGCGCCTATGTGCAGGGTGAGGACCGGAAGCTGGAGATTCTGCGCGGTGCGGATCTCACCATTCTGCATGGCCAGTCGGTGGCGTTGGTTGCGCCATCCGGTTCGGGCAAGTCGACTTTGCTGCATCTCGCCGGGTTGCTGGAACATCCAGATTCCGGTGAGGTGTTCATAGATGGCCAGCCGACCGCCAAGCTGAATGATGCCGAACGCACCCGCATCCGCCGCCTGCATATCGGCTTTGTCTATCAGTTCCATCACCTGCTGGGTGAGTTTACGGCGCTGGAGAATGTGGCCATGCCGCAGATGATCCGGGGCCTGTCGCGCAATGAGGCCAATTTGCGCGCAAAGGATTTGCTGAGCTATCTGGGCCTTGGTGCGCGACTCACGCACCGTCCGGCAGAGCTTTCCGGTGGTGAGCAGCAGCGTGTGGCCATTGCCCGCGCGCTGGCCAATGCGCCGCGCCTGCTGCTGGCGGATGAGCCGACAGGCAATCTCGACCCCAAGACCGCCGATCATGTGTTTGGTGCGCTCTCTGAACTGGTGCAGGCCACCGGTGTTGCAGCGCTCATCGCCACCCATAATCTGGAGCTGGCATCGCGGATGGATCGCCGTGTGACGCTGCACGATGGCAAGGTTGTAGAACTGCCCTGAAGCTCGTTTTCCGTTTGTGCGGATGCGAGTTAGTCGCAGTATTGAGCATTTCCAATGTGCGGCAGGGCGGGGGTGGAGGTAGCTCCGCCCTCAATATTTATTATAAATATGAATATCTTATCTGGAAATAGCATGCGCTTTTGCACCGCAGCGTATGGCTGGGCCGGGGGTTAGCGGTTACGATCAATTAAGAGTATAGCTGTCCCGAGAGCCAGCCCTTGCATCGGCCATGTCCGACAAGAGCGCCAGCGATTTTCCTTGGTTCCGGATTGGTGACGCGCAATGCCCCTCCGCATTCATGCCCGTATGTCTGATATGCGGCTTCTTGGTCGTTTTCTGAAGGGTACGGTTGTTTTGACATCCGCCCTTGCCCTGTTTGCTCAGCCTGGTTTCGCGCAGACAGAACCTTCTGCACCCGCACCCGCATTCCATCATGCGCCTGCGCCCCTCCGCACCTGCAATCCACACAGCCTGCGCCCGCACCGGCGCCAGCGAATGCTCCTGCGGCATCCACCAGCCAGCCAGCGCCTGCTGTCGCTGCGCCTGTTGCGCAAGCGCCCGCCGCTCCAGCCGCACAGGCCCCTGCGGCTGCGCCCGCGCCGACCTCTGAAACTGCCCCGGCGAATACGCCTGCGAACGGACAGGGCGCATCGGCCCCTGCCACGCAAGCGCCCGCCGCTGCAAACCCTGCCGATACGAGCAGCCCTTTCGCACCGGAAATCCTGCCGGATCTGGCCCAGGATGACGCGTCTCCCTCCACCCTGCCGCATGATCTTTCCCCTTGGGGTATGTTCATGGCGGCCGACTGGGTGGTGAAGGCCGTGATGATCGGCCTCGCCTTCGCCTCGGTGGTGACGTGGACGGTCTGGGTTGGCAAGTCCATCGAACTGGCGCTGGCCCGTCGCAATGTGCGTCGTGCACTGCATGTGCTGCGCATGTCAGAGACTCTGGAAAAGGCCGCGCGGCTGATGCCCAAGGGCAAAGGCCCGGCACAGGCCGCGGTTATCGCGGCGCTCGATGAATGGAAGGCCTCGGCCGACCTGCCTGCGGAAGGTGTGAAGGAGCGCGTCACAGTTGCCCTGAACCGCATCGAAGCCTCTGCCGGCCGTCGCATGATTGCAGGAACCGGTTTGTTGGCGACCATTGGTGCGACCGCACCTTTCGTGGGTCTGTTCGGTACCGTCTGGGGTATCATGAACAGCTTCATCGGCATCTCAAAGGCTCAGACCACCAATCTGGCCATCGTCGCGCCCGGTATCGCGGAAGCGCTGCTCGCCACCGCCATCGGCCTCGTCGCGGCTATTCCGGCTGTGGTGATCTACAACATGTTTGCCCGCTCCATCGCCGGCTACAAGGCGAATGTGTCTGATTGCTCGGCCGAGGTGATGCGTCATCTGTCGCGTGATCTGGATCGGGAAGCCCAGGCCAGCCGCCCCTCTTCGCTGCGCGCTGCGGCAGAGTGAGGGCGCGCCATGGCCGCTCAGCTTGATCACGGCGGGGATGACCTTGCCGAGAACCACGAGATCAATGTCACGCCTTTCATTGACGTGATGCTCGTGCTGCTCATCATCTTCATGGTTGCCGCCCCTCTGGCGACCGTGGATGTACCGGTGGATCTGCCCACTTCCAATGCCCAGCCGCAGAGCCGGCCGGACAAGCCGCTGTTCCTTTCCGTGAAGAAAGACCTCACTCTCTCGATCGGGGATGAGACAGTGGCGCGCCCGGCGCTCGGTTTGGTACTCGACCGGGCCACCTCTTCGGATCGTGAGCAGCGCATCTTCGTGCGCGCGGACAAGACCGTGCCGTATGGCGACGTGATGGAGGTGATGAACCTTCTTCGCGGTGCCGGCTATCTCAAGGTTGGTCTTGTGGGTCTGGAGCTTGCTCCGGGTGGTGCAACAGCCGCACCGGGAAGCCTGCCTGCGCCTGAAGCCGCCCCGGCATCCGCGCCTGCACCGGCTGTTGTTCCGGGCGCAAGCGGAGCAGGGCAGTGACCGGTCGCTGGTATGAATTCGACAGAAGCAGCCTGCGGCGTTCCGTGGCGCTTTGGGCGATTGCGGGTCTGTTCATACTGCTTCTTCATACGGTGGCGGTCTATGCCGCCCTGTTCTGGCAGAGCGAGGTCGCAGCCTCCAGCCCGCCCGCAGCCGTGATGGTGGAACTGGCGCCTATGCCCGTCAGCGCCGAGGCGCAGGTGGAGGATGTGGCACCCGGTCCGCCCATGGAGCAGGCACCCGACGTGGAGCCGGTGGACAAGCCTGACGAGAAAGCGGACAACGCACCGCCGCCTCCAGAGCCGGTTCAGCCGCAGGTGGACGAGGAAATGCCGGAGCTTCCGCCGGTGCCGTTCCAGTCTAATGTTGCGCTGCCTGAACCCAAGCCGCGTGAAATCGTGGAAGAGGTGGAAAAGCCGAAGCCTCAGCCGAAGGAGCAGCCGAAGCCTCAGGCCAAGCCCAAGCCACGCAAACCCGCGCCGCAAACCGCTGCCGCACCAAGATCTGATGCGCCACGCAGCAATACAACGGCGGCCCCTTCTCCGGGGGCGAGTGCATCGAACTCACGGGAACAGGCCTCCTGGGCCAGCCGGGTATCGGCGCATCTCAACCGCTTCAAGCGGTATCCGTCAGGTGCACAAAACGTCACGGGCCGCCCTGTCGTGCGTTTCAGCCTGAACAGTTCAGGGCAGGTCACTTCCGCCAGTCTGGTACGGTCTTCCGGTTCCTCGATTCTGGATCAGGAAGCCGTGGCGACGGTGCGGCGAGCCTCGCCCTTCCCGCCGCCACCAAACGGGCAGGGGGCGTCCTTCAGCGTTCCGGTGAATTTTACCCGCCGTTGAGGCATCTGTTGGATGGATGGAGCCATGCAGCCCTGCATGGCTTCGCACCATTCGCAATTCCGACCTTTGGACTTGCCGCGGCCCCTGTGATAAGCGCAGGGGCCGTTTCTGTTTGGGCGGGCGTTGGAGATTCCCACGCCTTCTCAGGCACACGGAGCCCAGAGCCCGAGATCGAGCCGTATTACCGGAGACCCCGCCATGGCCTCGCAGGACGCGAAGACCGCCTCCACGACGGAGGAGTACAACCGTTTCTTCACCGCCTCTCTCGCCGAAGTTGATCCTGAGATCACCGGTGCGGTGAAGGCGGAACTCGGTCGCCAGCGCGATGAGATCGAGTTGATTGCCTCGGAGAACATTGTTTCCCGCGCCGTGCTGGAAGCTCAGGGGTCGGTGCTCACCAACAAGTATGCTGAAGGTTATCCGGGCAAGCGCTATTATGGCGGCTGCCAGTATGTGGACGTGGTTGAAGAACTGGCCATTGAGCGCGCCAAGAAGCTGTTTGGCTGCGCCTTCGCCAATGTGCAGCCCAATTCAGGCAGCCAGGCGAACCAGGGCGTGTTCTTCGCCACCATGAAGCCGGGCGATACCTATCTGGGTCTCAACCTTGCGGCTGGCGGTCACCTCACCCACGGCGCACCGGTCAACATGTCCGGCAAGTGGTTCAATGTGGTGCCCTATACGGTCAAGAAGGACGACCAGCGCATCGATTATGAAGAGGTGGCGACCCTTGCCGCCCAGCATAAGCCGAAGCTGATCGTGGCCGGCGGCTCCGCCTATCCGCGCATTATCGATTTCGCCAAGATGCGCGAGATCGCGGACAGCGTTGGTGCGCTGCTGATGGTGGATATGGCGCATTTCGCGGGCCTCGTGGCCGGTGGTGCACACCCCAGCCCGTTCCCGCACGCCCATGTGGTCACCACCACCACCCACAAGACCCTGCGCGGCCCGCGCGGCGGCATGATCCTGACCAATGACGAGGATCTGGCGAAGAAGATCAACTCCGCCATCTTCCCCGGCATTCAGGGCGGCCCGCTGATGCATGTCATCGCCGGCAAGGCGGTGGCGTTCGGTGAGGCGCTGCGTCCCGAGTTCAAGACCTATGCCCATAATGTGGTCGAGAACGCCAAGGTGCTGGCCGAGACCCTGAAGGGTCATGGCTTCGATATCGTTTCCGGCGGCACGGATACCCATTTGCTGCTGGTGGATCTGCGCCCCAAGGGCCTCACCGGCAAGGTCTCCGAGATCGCGCTCGGCCGCGCCCACATCACCTGCAACAAGAACGGCATTCCGTTTGACCCGGAAAAGCCCTTCATCACCTCTGGCGTGCGCCTCGGCACCCCGGCCGGCACCACGCGCGGCTTCGGCACCGATGAGTTCCGCCAGATTGGTGATTTCATCGCCGAAGTGCTGGGCGTGCTTTCCCAGAAGAAGGTGGATGAGGATTCGCTGGTGGAAGAGGCCGTGCGCGGCAAGGTCGCTGCACTGCTGAAGAAGTTCCCGATCTATCCGGACCTTTGAGTCTCTGGATCTGACGGCGGCGGAGGCGGATTGTCATGCGGTGCCCCTATTGCAACAGCCTGGATACCCAGGTGAAGGATAGTCGGCCAACCGATGACAATACCGCCATCCGCCGCCGCCGTATCTGCTCGGATTGTGGTGGCCGGTTCACCACCTTCGAGCGGGTGCAGTTGCGTGAACTGACCGTTGTGAAGCGTTCCGGCCGCCGTGTGCCGTTTGATCGCGACAAGCTGGCCCGCTCGGTTGCCGTGGCCCTGCGCAAGCGCCCGGTGGATAACGAGCGCGTGGAGCGCATGCTCTCCGGTCTTGTGCGCCGGCTGGAAAGTCAGGGCGAGAGCGATATCCCCGCCGAACTGATCGGCCAGATGGTGATGGAAGGCCTCAAGCAGATTGATGGCGTGGCCTATGTCCGCTTCGCCTCGGTTTATCGGGATTTTCGTGAGGCGCGCGATTTTGAGAATGCCCTTGCCGAACTTGGTCATGATGGCGAAACCATCCTGACGGATGATACAGAAAGCCCGAATTCAGAAGAGGTGACATGAGCATGCCCGGCTCTTCCTTTGCCTCTCAATTTCCCGGCGTCGCTTCTCCCGAGGATGATGAGCGTTTCATGGGGGAGGCTCTGAATGTGGGCCGAACCGGGCTGGGGCGGACCTGGCCAAATCCTTCAGTGGGCGCTGTTGTTGTGCATTGCGGACCACGAGGGCCGCAGATTGTCGGTTCCGCCGCCACGGCACCTGCCGGACGCCCCCATGCCGAGCCACAGGCTCTGGCACTGGCTGGCGATGCCGCGCGCGATTCCACGCTCTATGTCACGCTTGAGCCCTGTTCCCATCATGGCCGTACGCCACCCTGTGCGGATGGCATTATCGCCGCCGGTGTGCGGCGTGTGGTGGTGGCGGTGGGAGATCCGGACCCGCGGGTGCATGGGCGCGGCGTGGCGCGCATGCGGGATGCGGGCATATGGGTCACGGTGGGTGTGGGGGGCGAACAGGCGCTCTATGACCATGCGGGTCATATGCGCCGGGTCACCGAAGGGCGCCCCCATGTCTTGCTGAAGATGGCGATTTCGGCCGATGGCAAGGCTGGCCTTTCCGGTCCGCGACCAGCCGTTATCACAGGCCCTCAGGCGCGTGCGCGTGGGCATGAGATGCGGGCGCATGCGGATGCAATACTGGTCGGGATCAGCACCATCAAGGCCGATGACCCGCTGCTGACCTGCCGGCTCGAACGATATGAGGGGCGCTCCCCCGTCCGGCTGGTGCTGGACAGCGCGCTTGAGCTGCCGCTTCAATCCGCTTTGGTGCGGACGGCCAGTGAGGTGCCTGTCTGGGTGATCTGCGCCGAGGATGCAGATGCGGGACGCGAGGCGGCATTGGTTGCGCATGGCATTGAGGTACTGCGTGCGCCGCGCGGCAGGGGCGGGCGATTGCATCTTCCGGCCGTACTCAAATTGCTGGGGTTGCTGGGCATCACCCGCCTGATGGTGGAGGGGGGACCAACCGTCGCCGCCGCCTTTATGGATGAGGGACTGGTGGATGAGGTTGCGCTCTTCACCAGCCCGGTTGTTCTGGGTACGGATGCGGTGGATGCCTTCGCCGGGCAGCCCGCGCACCATATGCTGAACCCGCCGGGCTTTGCCGAGGTGGAGCGCACTGCACTTGGCCCCGACCAGCTTGTGAGATTGTGGAGACGCTAGAATGTTCACCGGCATCATTACAGATGTGGGAGATCTTCTCTCTGTGGAAACCCATGGCGAGGTGAAAACGCTGACATTCGCTTCGGATTATGACCCGGCGGGGATTGAGTTGGGGGCCTCCATCGCCTGCGCCGGCGTGTGTCTTACCGTGACCTCCGTGACCGCCGGAAATTCTCGTCGCTCTCACTTCACCATGGATGCCGCGCCAGAAACCCTTGCCATCACCTCGGTTGCACAATGGACGGCCGGCCAGCGCATCAATCTGGAACGGGCGTTGAAAATCGGCGATGAGCTGGGCGGTCACATGGTATCCGGCCATGTAGACGCCGTTGCTCATGTTGTGGCCCGCGAAGATCTGGGCACCACGACCCGTTTCGTGTTCGAGGTGCCGGAGGCGCTGGCCCGCTTCGTGGCGGTGAAGGGTTCAGTGACGCTGGATGGCACCTCGCTCACGGTCAATTCCGTGGAGGGCAACCGCTTTTCCTGCCTCCTCATTCCCCACACCCTTTCAGCCACCACATGGGGTGGAATCGCAGCGGGTGATGACGTGAATTTCGAGGTGGATGTGATGGCCCGCTATGCCGCCCGCCTCGCGGAGTTTCCGAAGTTCTGAGAACGGGGCCGGTCGTTCTGATACGGCGAAAATGCACCGCTTTTCCTGGGAGCCCGGCTTTGATGCATAGCCGGGCTCATTTGCATCCGAAAAATGCGGTTCCTCAAGCCAAGGCTGTGCTTTCTCGATTCAATGAAACAGAGAAATGCTCTAGAGCAGGCCATGAGGTCTCGGAATCGCTTCGGCGTTTTCGCGATACAGGACATGCATGCGCCGTTGGTCCCGCAGGTTCGGGCGGCGGCGGGGAGTGAGCGGTAGGCTGGCTCACACCATCAGGTTCGGAGATGTTTCATGGTCAGCACGCGCAGGGAAAGTGCCGTCGCGGCGGATGAGCCGCTGGAAGGCGCGCGCGTCCTCATTGTTGAAGGGCGCTATTATGAGGCGCTGGCGGACGAATTGCTGGCCGGCGCGCGCGCCGTTCTGGAAGCCGCCGGGGTCGAGGTTGAAGTGATTACCGTGCCGGGCGCGCTGGAAGTGCCGGTGGCTGCCGAGATCGCTATCGAGGTTGCCGAAATGGCAGGTGAGATGGTGGATGCCGTGATCGGCCTTGGCGTCATCATCCGCGGTGAAACCTATCATTTCGAGATCGTGTCTGATCAGTCGGCACGCGGTCTGATGGATGTCGGCATTGGCCACGCCATGCCGGTAGGCAATGGAATTCTCACGGTGGAGACCGAGGCTCAGGCCTGGGAACGCGCCCGCGTGGGCGAGGGCAACAAGGGGGGCGGCGCGGCTGAGGCCGCACTTTCCCTGCTGCGCCTCAAACGGAGACTGGAACAATGACCGCCGCCCCAGCCAAACCCATGAAGAAGAGCGCGGCCCGCCTTGGTGCGGTGCAGGCGCTTTATCAGATGGATATGGCCCAGACGCCGCTGCACGATATTCTTGCCCAGTTCCAGACCTTCTGGCTGGGGCAGGAGGTGGAAGGCGTACAGATGCCTGACGCCGATGTGCGCCTGTTTCGCGCCGTTCTTGAGGGCGTGCTGGATAACCAGCGCCGCATTGATCCGCTGGTGAACCGCGTACTGGACGATGGCTGGCCGCTGGGCCGGGTGGAAGCCGTGATGCGCGCCGTTCTGCGTGCCGGCACCTTCGAGTTGCTGGACAAGGATGATGTGCCGGCGCGTGTCGTCATCACCGAATATGTGAATGTGGCCGGGGCCTTCCTCGACAAGGATGAAATCGGCATGGTGAATGCTGTGCTGGACGCCCTTGCGCGTGAGGTGCGTCCGCATGAGTTCGGCACGGGCCTGACCGGACCGGGAGCCGCGTAAGATGCAGGGGGGCGGTTCGGGAGAAGATAACTTCATCGCCCGGTTTTTTCGTCCGCACGCCCATGCGCCGGAAGCGCTTGGTCTGCGTGATGATGCCGCCCTTCTAACCCCGCCCGCCGGCTCTCAGCTCGTGCTGACCAAGGATGCACTGGTGGCGGGCGTGCATTTTTTTCCGGATGATGCGCCGGCTTCAGTGGCGCGCAAGGTGCTGAGGGTCAATCTCTCTGACCTTGCGGCCAAGGGCGCACAGCCGCTGGGGGCGCTTCTGGCGCTGGCCTTGCCGAAATCCACGCCCGAGGAATGGGTGGTTGCTTTCGCCGATGCGCTGGGTGCTGACTGTAAGAAATATGCCTGCCCACTTCTGGGTGGAGATACGGTGTCCACGTCCGGGCCGATCACTCTTTCTCTGACAGCTCTGGGTGCGGTGCCCAGCGGGGGCTTCGTTCCGCGTACTGGTGCGCAGGCCGGGCACGCAATTGTCGTCAGCGGCACTATTGGCGATGCTGCCCTTGGTCTGCTCTTGCGGCAGAACCCGGAACATCCAGCTTTTGCAAAATTGAATGATGAGCAGCGCGACCACCTTCTGGATCGCTATCTCCACCCCCAGCCGCGTCTTGCCCTTGCGCCCGCATTGCGCGCCCATGCGTCTGCAGCGATGGATGTCTCTGACGGGCTGGCTGGTGATCTTGCAAAAATGCTTGATGTGTCAGGCTGTGGCGGGCAGATCGAGGCGCAGCGCGTGCCGCTTTCTGATGCCGCAGCTGCGGCGGTGCAGACCGATGGCCGTTTGCTGCATACTGTGCTGAGTGGTGGGGATGATTATGAAATCCTGGCCACTGTGCCGTATGAAAGTTTATCCCAGTTCATTTCGGCTGCTGTCGATGCTGGGGTGGAAGTCTCTGTTCTAGGGCAGGTCAGGGCCTCTTCCGGACTCGATGTGCTTGACTGTGAGGGGCAGCCCATAGCGTTGGGACGCGGTAGCTTCAGTCATTTCTGAGTTGGTTTTGGCATTATATGTATACGCATATATGGGTATAATTTCAATCGATGTGAATTTTATCTTGGACCGTTTCTCTGACGTGATGAAACAGAGAGGCATTCAAAAGCGTTTTCGGACCAAACAAAATCATTTGATCGATCAGGGTTCATCCAAACGCAAAAAAATGTAGAGCGTATGCCGTTCTGGGTGCCTCTCCGCACACACCCTCATATCTTGCAATGCGCTGTGAGCCGCTCGAAGCCGGGTCGGAAAGCTGCCTCCACACGGGATGCGTGCTGGTGCATGTCTTTTGTCACGGGCTTGGTGCCCTGATTGAGGCGGGCCGCACAGGCGCTGTTGCCTGCCTTGATGCGGGTCACCATCTGCTCCCACATATAGCGGGGGGTGCGCGCCTGTCGCATGATGGCTTGAACATCTGTTATGCCGATTGCCTTCAGAAAGGTTTCAACGACACATGTCCCATTTCCGGCCGCAGAGAAGGAATAAATATCGACCTTCCCCTCCGCAGCTTCTTTCCAGCGTGATAGAAATATTTCATAGTCAAAATAGAAGAATTTTCCGCTTTTATCCAGTCTCTGAAAGTATCCTTCGTTCAGGATCATGCTGATATAGTCTGAGAAAATGATGCTCGGGTCTATTTTTAAGATTTCATTGTAAAGTGAAATAGCATAGCTCGCGGGGTCTCGCAGAAACACGATATAATGTGGTTGCCATCCCGCATTTATGAGGGTGCGTTCCAGTTTCTGCATTAGTTGCGGTTTGTTGACGAGAAACTGCAAGTCTTCTGCAGAAATAACAGCCTTTTGGAACGGCGCTGCTGCGAGTTCCTTTGCCAGAGTCTCAATGTCACCAAAAGCGGGATCGGCTCGCCGGTCTCCCCATAGAGACCAGCTGATATTGTGGTGACCTGACGTCTGGGGGCCGGTTTGAGGCAAGGGCCTGCCGGCTTGTGGCACATAGATGCCCATCTCTTGCAGACGCATGGAGCGTCGCCAGAGCAGGGTTTGGATAGATGTGGTGCCCGTCTTATGCGTGCCTATATGAATGAAGATCTGTCGCCCCAACAAATCCTCCTCTCAGAGTATGTGTTTCAAGCTTACCTAAGGGATGACCTGACGCAAGGGCTGTGCATGAATGAATTTCAGTCACTCGCGGTCTATCTGAAAGGCGGCTGCGGGGATTAAGCTCATGTCCATGCAGGGGTGGCAGATTGTTAGGCCGCTTTGCCGTTTGTGTTTTTGACGCTGTGTAATGAGTGATGTGCTGATGACAGACCCCGGATTCGTCCATCTCCATGTGCATTCTGCCTACTCCCTGCTGGAGGGGGCGCTGACGGTTGGCAAGCTTGCCAAGCTGCTGGAGGCAGACGCACAGCCGGCGATGGCCTTGACGGATACTGGAAATCTGTTCGGGGCGCTGGAGTTCTCGGAGAAGATGTCGGGGGCTGGAATTCAGCCCATTCCGGGGGTGTCGCTGGCTCTGGATCTGCCGGAACCTCCCGGTTCGCGCAGTCTGGTTCGGCCGCGCCGTCCGCGCATCGTGCTGCTGGCCCAGCAGGAACAGGGCTGGCGCAATCTTATGCATCTTGTCTCGCGCTCCTATCTGGAGACGCCGAGCGATGATGAGCCGCGCATTCTTCTGGATTGGTTGGCCGAATCCCATCAGGGCCTGATCGCGCTCACGGGCGGGCCTGCCGGGCCGCTGGATATGGCGCTGGCGGGCGGGCATGCGGATTTTGCGGCAGACAGGCTGGAGACGCTGGCATCCCTGTTCGGGGATCGGCTTTATGTGGAGTTGCAGCGCCACGGCACGGATACAGAACGGCTGGTGGAAAGCGGGTTGCTGGATCTGGCCTATGCAAAGGGGCTTCCCCTTGTCGCAGCCAATGAGCCCTTCTTCGCCGCGCAGGATGATTATCTGGCCCATGATGCGCTGATCTGCATCGCGGAGAGCAAAATCATCGGCGATGGCGACCGTCGTCGCCTGACCACAGAGCACCGCTTCAAGACCCGCGCGGAAATGCTGGAGATTTTCGCGGATCTGCCCGAGGCCACGGCCAATTCGGTGGAGATTGCCCGGCGCTGCTCGTGGCGCGTGCGCACGGTGAAGCCCATTCTGCCGCGCTTCACCACGGCGGATGAGAGCGAGGAAGGGCAGGACCCGGTTGAGGCCGAGGCTGCGGAACTTGAGCGGCAGGCAAAGGAAGGTCTGGCGCAACGGCTTGCAAAACACGGCCCATCTGAAGGGCTGGAGGTGAAGGACTATGAGGAGCGGCTCGCGTATGAGCTCTCCATCATCGCCCGCATGAAGTTCCCTGGCTATTTCCTCATCGTGTCGGACTTCATCAAGTGGGCCAAGACGAATGACATTCCGGTGGGGCCGGGGCGTGGTTCGGGCGCGGGTTCTCTGGTGGCGTATTCGCTTCAGATCACGGATCTGGATCCGCTGCGCTTTCACCTGTTGTTCGAGCGCTTTCTGAACCCGGATCGTGTGTCGATGCCGGATTTTGACGTGGACTTCTGCCAGGAGCGCCGCGACGAGGTGATCCAGTATGTGCAGCAACGCTATGGTCGCGCGCAGGTGGCGCAGATCATCACCTTCGGTACGCTTCAGGCGCGCGGTGTGTTGCGCGATGTGGGTCGCGTGCTGGAAATGCCCTATGGGCAGGTGGACAAGCTGTGCAAGCTGGTGCCGCAGAACCCGGCCAGCCCGGTTTCGCTGAAGGACGCCATCAAGGACGAGCCACGCCTTCAGGCCGCCGCCGAGGAAGAAGAGGTGGTGAAGCGCGCCTTTGATATTGCGGTGCGCCTTGAGGGGCTGAACCGCCATGCCTCGACCCATGCCGCCGGCATCGTGATTGGAGATCGCAAGCTGCACGAACTGGTGCCGCTCTATCGCGATCCCAAATCCGATATGCCGGTCACCCAGTACAATATGAAGTGGGTGGAGCAGGCCGGGCTGGTGAAGTTCGACTTCCTCGGCCTCAAGACGCTGACCACCATCGACAAGGCGGTGAAGCTCATCCACAAGCGCGGCATCGAGTTGGATATTTCCAAGATCCCGCTGGATGATCCCAAAAGCTACGCCATGCTCGGCAAGGGCGAGACGGTGGGCGTGTTCCAGGTGGAAAGCGCGGGCATGCGCCGCGCTCTCGTGGACATGAAGGCCGACCGTATCGAGGATCTCATCGCCCTTGTAGCGCTGTATCGCCCCGGCCCCATGGCCAATATTCCGGTGTACTGCGACTGCAAGCACGGGCGGGCCCAGCCCGATTATATTCACCCCAAGCTTGAGCCTTATCTGAAAGAGACTTTCGGCGTCATCATCTATCAGGAACAGGTGATGCAGATTGCCCAGGCCCTCTCGGGCTACTCCCTGGGCGAGGCCGATCTTCTGCGCCGTGCCATGGGCAAGAAGATCCGCGCCGAGATGGAGAAGCAGCGTGAGCGGTTCGTGTCCGGTGCGTCGGAGCGTGGCGTCGACAAGCCGATGGCGGACCGGATCTTCGACGTTCTCGCCAAGTTCGCCGATTACGGCTTCAACAAATCCCACGCCGCCGCCTATGCGCTGGTGGCTTACCAGACCGCATGGCTGAAGGCGAACTACCCCACCGAGTTCCTCGCCGCCTCCATGACGCTGGACATGGGCAACACCGACAAGCTGGCTGAATTCCGGCAGGAAGCGCAGCGTCTGGGCATCACCGTGGTGCCGCCGAATATCAATCGCTCCTATCGCGAGTTCGCGGTGGAAAATGGCGAGATCATCTATGCCATGGCCGCCATCAAGGGCGTGGGCACGGCGGCGGTAGATGCGCTGGTGGCTGCGCGCGGTGGCATGCCGTTCCGTGACATGGCCGATTTCGCCTCGCGCCTGCCGGTGAAGATGGTGAACAAGCGGGTGCTGGAAGGCCTGGCCGCAGCCGGCAGTTTCGATGTGCTTGAGCCCAACCGTGCCCGTGGGTTTGCCTCCATCGAGAGTGTGATGGCGGAGGCGCATCGGGTCGAGGCCAATGCATCTTCCGGCCAGAATGACATGTTCGGGTCTGGCCCGGCGGCGGCGGAGTTGCATATTCCGCAGGTTTCACCCTGGCTGCCGGCGGACCGGCTGAAGAAGGAATATGATGCCGTCGGCTTCTTCCTCACCGGCCATCCGCTGGATGATTATGCTGATGCGCTGAAGAAGATGCGGGTGCAGACCTTCACGGATCTCGGTCGCGCCGTGAGGGCAGGGGCGGCGGCTGGCCGGTTGGCCGCAACCGTGGTTTCTAAGCAGGAGCGCCGCACCAAGACCGGCTCCCGCATGGGTATTATTGGCCTGTCTGACCCCTCCGGTCATTTCGAGGCGGTGATCTTCTCCGAGGGGCTGGCCCATTATCGCGACCTGCTGGAGCCGGGCACCCCGGTGCTGATGATGGTGGGGGCCTCGCTGAATGGTGAGGACGTGCGCCTGACCATCCAGACCTGCGACCGGCTGGATGAAGCCACGGCTCGTCACCACAAATCCCTGCGCATCTTCCTGCGTTCACCGGAGCCCATTGAAGGAATCGCCAAGCGCCTGACAGCCGGGCGGGGAGATGGGGAAGTGAGCCTTGTGCTGATGGTGGAGGACGGCAAGGCGGAGGTCGAAATCCGGCTGGATGGTCGCTACCCGGTTTCGCCGCAGATCGCGGGGGCATTGAAGGCCATTCCCGGTGTGGTGACGGTGGAGGCCGGCTGAGCTTTTGCAGGCGGTTTGGTTATCCCCGGTTCCTGCCTTCCAAAGATCGCCGGAACCGGGGAATGATTTTGGCTATTCCGCCGGCGCCCCCTCCAGCCGGTTGATACTGGCCTTTGAGTTATAAGCCACTTCATCCAGAATGCCCTGCCGCTTGGAAACGATGGTGGGCACCAATGCCTGTCCGGCCACGTTCACTGCGGTGCGGCCCATGTCCAGAATCGGATCAACCGCCAGCAGCAGGCCCACGCCCTGAAGCGGGAGGCCAAGGGTGGAGAGGGTGAGGGTGAGCATCACCACAGCCCCCGTCATGCCCGCCGTTGCGGCTGAGCCCAGCACCGAGACCAGAACGATCAGCACATAGTCTGCCAGATCGAGCGGCACCTGATAGAATTCTGCGACGAAGATGGCCGAGATGGCGGGGTAAATGGCCGCGCAACCGTCCATCTTGGTGGTGGAGCCGAGCGGCACGGCGAAAGCCGCATATTCGCGCGGCACGCCCAACTCATCCTCTGTCACGGCCTGCGTCACCGGCATGGTGCCGACAGATGAGCGGGAGACGAAGGCGAGCTGAATGGCAGGCCATGCTCCGGCATAAAAGCGTGCAGGATTCAGTCCATGTAACGCCAGCAGGGCCGGATAAACCCCGAACAGCACCAGCGCGAGGCCGATATACACCGCGGCTGAAAACCAGCCGAGCTGCGCCAGCGCATCCCACCCATATTGCGCCACTGCCGTGCCGAACAGGCCAATGGTGCCGATGGGGGTGAGGCGGATGATCCACCACAGCACCTTGCGGATGACCGCCAGTGCCGACTCATTGAATGCAAGGAACGCCGCGCCTTTCTCTCCCACCCGCAAGGCAGCGGCGCCGATGACAATGGAAATGACCACCAGCTGAAGCACATTGAAATTCAGCGCGGTGGTGGCGGCTGCCATTGTTCACGCGGGTGTTTGCCTCAAGCCCGAAAATATTGGAGGGCACGAGGCCACGCAGAAAGTCGAGCCATGCGCCAGAGGTGCGAGGAAGCGCCTCGGCAGCGGCTGTCACGCCCGTATGCAGGCCGGGACGGATGATGAGGCCCAGAGCAATGCCGATGAGAACCGCGATAAAAGCGGTGATGGCGAACCACAGCAGTGTATTCCAGACCAGCGCTGCCGCGTTTGAAAGCTGGCGCAGATTGGCGATGCTGGCGACGATGGCGGTGAAGACCAGAGCCGGCACCAGTGCCCGCAACAGTTGAACGAAGATCGACCCCACCAGATCGAGCGTCACCGCCAGCGCGTTCAGCCCGCCACCCTCGGCCGGGCCAATGGCGCGCGCCACAAGACCCAGCAGTAATCCCAGAACAAGGCCTGCCAGCACCTGAATGCCAAAAGAGGAAAAGAAGCGGCTGGTGGGAGCGGATGATGGAGCAGCAGCCATGGTGCTATCCCTGACCTGATATATGAGGCGGAAAACGGCTTCCGCCTGAAGCTGTCCACACGATGTCATGTTGGCATATTCGCTGCAATATATAATTAAGTCTATATACAAAGTTGTATATTTAAAATGGCGATATGAAGCGCCCGATTTTTCGCACACATATGTGGTCGGCGAACTGGCAGGCCTTGCCTCATGGCACGGCATCGCGTATAGCGCGCCCATCTCACACGCGGACACATCGGCCTTTTGGCCATCCGGTGCTCAGCTCCAGATGGAGTGAGAGTACGTCCGCGGAGGTCTAACCGGAGAATAGAAGACAATGGCACTGCCCGATTATTCCATGCGTCAGCTCCTCGAAGCCGGCGTGCACTTTGGTCACCAGTCTCACCGCTGGAACCCGAAGATGGCCCCGTACATCTTCGGCGTGCGCAACAACATCCACATTCTTGACCTGTCGCAGACCGTGCCGGCGCTGCATCGCGCGCTGCAGGCCGTGTCCGACACCGTGGCCCAGGGTGGCCGCGTGCTGTTCGTTGGCACCAAGCGTCAGGCTGCTGACATTGTGGCTGATGCGGCCCGTCGTTCCGCCCAGTATTATGTGAATCACCGCTGGCTCGGCGGCATGCTCACCAACTGGAAGACCATTTCGAACTCCATCGCCCGTCTGAAGAAGCTGGAAGAGATTCTGGCCGCTCCTGAAGGCAGCGCCGGCTACACCAAGAAGGAGCGCCTGACCCTGACCCGCGAGCTGGAAAAGCTCGACAAGGCTCTGGGCGGCATTCGCGACATGGGCGGTCTGCCTGACCTGCTGTTCGTGATCGACACGAACAAGGAAGACATCGCAGTGAAGGAAGCGCAGCGCCTGGGTATCCCGGTGGCCGCGATTCTCGACTCGAACTGCGATCCGGAAGGCATTGCTTTCCCGGTTCCCGGCAACGACGACGCCGGCCGCGCCATTCAGCTCTATTGCGACCTGATCGCCCGCGCCGCCATTGACGGTATCGGCCGCAGCCAGGGCGACATGGGCTTTGATCTGGGCGCTGATGAAGATCTCTCCCTCGTGGAAGATCTGCCGGTCGAGGCCTCCCTGTGGGTGGCGTTCGAGCCCCTCTCCGGCCCGCGCGGCGTTGCTGACGATCTCAAGAAGCTGACCGGCGTCAGCCCCGAGATCGAGCAGAAGCTGAACGAGCTTGGCGTGTTCCATTTCTGGCAGGTGTCTGGTCTGGCTGGCGCTGATGCGCAGCGCGTTGGTGAAGACGTCGGTCTTCCCGGTCGCGTCGATGGCTGGGTGGCGCAGGCCAAGGAGCTTTCCGCCGAAGCCGAGTGATCTGTCGCACGGTTGAAACGTATTGAAGGCAAAGGGGGCGTGTGGCGCCCCGGCGGCCGGCTCGGGACCAACCCCTTGCCGGCCGTGTTGTAGAAGAAGGGATTTGGACATGGCTGCGATCACTGCCGGGCTCGTGAAGGAACTGCGCGATCTGACCGGCGCGGGCATGATGGACTGCAAGGCCGCCCTCACCGAGACCAATGGTGATGTGGAAGCCGCTGTGGACTGGCTGCGCAAGAAGGGCCTCGCCAAGGCCGCCAAGAAGGCTGGCCGTGTGGCTGCCGAAGGTCTGGTGGCTGTTGAGTCTGCCGGCCACAATGCCGCTATCGTGGAAGTGAATGCGGAAACCGACTTCGTCGCCCGCAATCCTGATTTCCAGGCATTCGTGCGTGAGGCCACCAAGGTGGCGCTGAACACCGATGGCTCGCTGGAAGCTTTCGCCAATGCGAAGTTCCCCGGCGCGGATGTCTCCGTTGCCGAGAAGCTCACCGCGCTTGTCGCCACCATTGGCGAGAACATGGCCCTGCGCCGCGTGGCCAAGCTGAGCGTGACCAAGGGCGTCGTTGCGTCCTACGTGCATGGTCAGGTGATTGATGGTCAGGGTCGTATCGGCGTGCTGATCGCGCTCGAATCTGAGGGCGATGTGGAGAAGCTCTCCGCTCTCGGCCGTCAGATCGCGATGCATGTTGCGGCTCTGAACCCGCTGGCGCTCGACGAGACCGGCATTTCCGCCGACACTGTCGCGCGTGAAAAGGCCATCCTGCTCGAGAAGCATCAGGGCAAGCCGGCCGCCGTGCAGGACAAGATCGCTGAAAGCGGCATCAAGAGCTTCTTCAAGGAAAATACTCTCCTCGATCAGCCCTTCGTGCACGATGGCTCGAAGTCTGTCGGCCAGGTGCTGAAGGAATCCGAAGCCCAGGTTGGCGCTCCGGTGAAGCTCACCGCTTTTGTGCGCTTCGCTCTCGGCGAAGGCATCGAGAAGGAAGAGACCGACTTCGCGGCTGAAGTTGCCGCTGCGGCTGGTCAGGGCTGACGGGAGCTGACATGTCACGGAGCGCGATGGACGAATCGGAATGGGCGGATGGTGTAGCTGGGCGTGAAGGCCCGGCTCTGCCATTCCCCCGCGTGCTGGTGAAGGTTTCCGGTGAGGCCCTGATGGGGCCGGAGCCGTTCGGCCTTCATCCGCCAACCGTTTCGGCCGTCGCGCGCGATCTTGTGGCGCTGCGTGAGCGGGGGTGCGAGGTCGCCGTGGTTGTCGGCGGGGGTAACATCCTGCGTGGCGCGCGTCTGGCGAGCAAGGATCTTGCCCGCGCTACGGCTGACAATATGGGCATGCTCGCCACCGTGATGAATGCGCTGGCACTGGAGCAGGCCATTGAAAAAAGTGGTGCGCCGGCGCGCACCATGTCTGCTATCGCCATGCCTTCCGTATGCGAGCCTTATGCGCGCCAGCAGGCGCTGCGGCATCTGCGTCGCGGCCGGGTGGTCGTCTTGGCCGGTGGAACCGGAAATCCCTATTTCACGACGGATACCGGTGCCGTGCTGCGTGCGGCGGAACTGGAATGCGACGCCGTGCTGAAGGCCACCAATGTGGATGGCGTCTATAGTGCGGACCCCAAGGTCGATCCCAATGCCGTGCGCTATGATCGCCTGACCCATGACGAGGCACTGGCTCGCGATCTGAAGGTGATGGATGCAGCTGCATTCGCTCTTGCTCGCGAGGCGTCTCTGTCTATCATTGTTTTTTCCATCCGAGATGCTGGCGCCATAACGGCCGCCGCGACGGGTGCGGGACGCGCAACTATCGTTTCTCCATGATAGTGCTTGGGGTATGAAAGATCCGGCAGATATGCCGTTTCGTGGATTAGTGAAATCCGACCCATTACAGATTATGTGAATTTGTCGTCGCCCTTGGCCTTGCCTTGAAGATAAAAGGTGAGACCCCAAGGGGGTGAAAGCAAAAAGAGGATTGTCATGAGCGCCGCGAAATTCGATCTGTCCGATATCAAGCGCCGCATGAATGGTGCGATCTCCGTGCTCGGGGATGAACTGTCGGGTCTGCGCACCGGGCGTGCCTCTGCCAATCTTCTGGAGCCGATTACGGTTGAAGCCTATGGCGCACGCATGCCGTTGAGCCAGGTGGCTACGGTTTCTGTTCCAGAATCGCGCATGCTTTCTGTTCAGGTCTGGGACCGCGGCATGGTTTCAGCTGTGGAACGCGCGATCCGCGACAGCAATCTAGGCCTCAACCCGGCCACCGAAGGGCAGGTTTTGCGTCTGCGCATTCCTGAACTGAACCAGGAGCGCCGCCAGGAACTGGTGAAGGTCGCCCACAAATATGCGGAAGCTGCCCGTGTGGCCGTGCGTCATGTGCGTCGCGATGGCCTCGATCTTCTGAAGAAGATGGAGAAGGACGGCGAGACCGGTCTTGATGAGATCGAACGCCTCTCCAAGGATGTGCAGAAGGTCACGGATGATGCGATCGCGGAGATCGATCAGAACCTTGCGCACAAGGAAAAGGAAATCCTCTCTGTCTGAGCCATCGCGATCTACCGCGACAGGCGTGAGGAGCTGCATTTG
This sequence comes from Xanthobacter sp., assembly GCA_034676685.1. Classification (GTDB taxonomy): domain Bacteria; phylum Pseudomonadota; class Alphaproteobacteria; order Rhizobiales; family Xanthobacteraceae; genus Xanthobacter. The sequence continues at coordinate 411,887 of JAUCBT010000009.1, forward strand.
AACCCGGAGCAAGCCATGTCCGTGCATGTCCGCCCAGATGAGGCGGACATTGCGCCGTCTGTGCATGGACAGGTTCCTGTCCATGTCGGCATCATCATGGATGGAAACGGGCGCTGGGCTGCGGCGCGCAGGCTGCCTCGGGTTGAGGGGCACCGCCGGGGCGTGGAGGCCGTGCGCCGATGTGTGCGTGCGGCTCGAGAACTGGGTATCAGCTACCTCACAATTTACAGCTTCTCCTCCGAGAACTGGACCAGGCCACCAACCGAGATCTCGGAACTGATGGGCCTGCTGAAACTTTTCATCCGGCACGATCTGGCGGACCTGAACGTCTCCAATGTTAGGGTCAGAATCATTGGCACGCGCACAGGCCTGCCACGGGAGATCGCCGGACTGCTGGATGAGGCGGAGGCCCTCACCAGTGCCAATACGGGGCTGACACTCATTGTCGCCTTCAATTATGGGGCGCGCCAGGAAATTGCCTCGGCCGCTGCCGCCATCGCCGCTGATGTGGCCGCTGGCAAGGTGAAGCCCGATGAGGTGAGCGTGGAGATGATCTCGGCTCGCCTTGAAACAGCAGGCATTCCCGACCCGGATCTCATTATCCGCACCTCGGGTGAACAGCGCCTCTCCAACTTCCTGCTGTGGCAGGCGGCTTATGCGGAGTTCGTCTTCTTGCCTCTCTACTGGCCGGATTTCGACAAGGACGCCTTGTCTGCCGCGCTGGATGAATATGGTCGGCGAAACCGTCGCTTTGGTGGTGTCTCGTCTTGTCCGGTTCCATGATGTCTTCGAGCCGGGGAAGTGATCTGAAATATCGGGCGGCCTCGGGTCTGGTGATGGTGCCGGCTGTGCTGGCACTGACCTGGTGGGGCGGATGGCCATTTACGGCGCTCTGGGCCCTTGCGGGCTTGGCCATTCTTTATGAGTGGTCCGTGATGACCCGGCTGGAGCGTCGCCCGCTCTGGCTTGCTGTCTGTGGCCTTGCCCTTATGCTGGCTGTTGTTCTTGTGCATTCCGGGGCACTCGCCCTTGCCGCACTTGCGGTACTTGCCGGGGCAGTTTTTGGTGCCGCGATGGTGCCGAAAGACCGTCTGTGGGCTCTGTGCGGAGCTCTGGTCGCCGGGGCATCTGTCGTGCCAGTGCTTGCCCTGCGCGGGGAAGGCCCCGCTGGCATGCATGCCGTGCTTTATCTTTATGCGGTTGTCTGGGCCACGGATATCTTTGCCTATTTTGTTGGCCGCACGGTCGGCGGGCCCAAGCTGTGGCCGCGCGTTTCCCCCAATAAGACATGGTCCGGGGCCATGGGTGGAGTGATTGCCGGCGCGGTTGCGGGCGGGTTGCTTGCATTTTTTGCCGGTCTTCCGGGCATCGCATGCCTCACGGCGCTGGCCGTGGTTCTTTCTGTCGCGTCACAGGTGGGTGACCTGACTGAATCCGCAGCCAAACGCTTTTTCGGCGTGAAGGATACAAGCCGCCTCATTCCCGGCCATGGCGGTATTCTCGACAGGCTGGATGGATTCATCGTTGCGGCTCTGCTGGCCCTGCTTGTTGCTCTTGCCCATATGGCGGTGAATCCAGCAGCCGGGCTCCTGTTCTGGTAAGGAAGTGCGATGACCCGTCTTACAGTTCTGGGCGCGACAGGCTCCATCGGACGCAGTGTAGCGAAAGTGCTGTCTGCACATCCAGAACGGTTTCAGGTGGAAGCTGTGGCTGGCGGCCGGGATGTAGCTGCGCTGGCACAGATGGCGCGGGCCCTGAAAGTGCGCTTTGCCGCGATTGCAGACCCCGATGCCGGCCCCTCTCTTTTAGAAGCTCTCTCCGGTAGCGGCATTGCCTGTGGGGCAGGGATGAGCGCCGTGATGGAAGCGGCAGCGCGCGAGGCGGACATGGTGGTGAGCGCCATTGTCGGTGTTGCGGGGCTGGAACCCTCCATCGCGGCTCTTGGGGCAGGCCGGCGCATGGCGCTCGCGAACAAGGAATGTTTGGTTGCGGCCGGTGCCTTTTTCATGGCCGAGGCTGCCCGCAGGGGCACCGAGCTTCTGCCCATGGACAGTGAGCATAATGCCATTTTCCAGGCGCTTTCCGCTGCTCCGGCATCAGCCATTGAGCGTATGACCCTGACGGCTTCTGGCGGCCCCTTTCGCCAGAAAAGCCGTGAAGAGATGGCCAGAGCCACCCGGCAGGATGCCCTGAAGCATCCCAACTGGTCCATGGGTGCGAAAATCACGATTGATTCTGCGACCCTGATGAACAAGGGGCTGGAGCTGATCGAGGCCCACCATCTGTTCTCCGTGCCGGTAGAGAAGCTGGATGCCGTTGTCCATCCCGAATCGGTGATCCATGGGCTTGTATCTTTCACGGATGGTTCCGTGGTTGCCGGTATGGCGGTGCCCGATATGTGTGTGCCCATCGCCCATTGCCTCGCATATCCCGACCGTTTGTCGATTCCCGCCCGCAGGCTGGATTTGGTGGAATTGGGTCGACTCACTTTTGAGGCTGTGGATGAAATCCGCTTTCCGGCCTTCTCTCTGGCCCGTGCCGCCATGGCTGCGGGTGGGGCGGCACCCACAGTGCTGAATGCCGCCAATGAGGTCGCCGTAGCGGCATTTTTGGACGGGCGTACGGATTTTTACGGGATCAGCGATGTGGTGGAGCAAACGCTCTCCCGTTTGTCCGGGGGCCGGGCGCCGGACAGTGTTGAGGAAGCCTTGGCGGTAGATGCAGATGCACGCCGCGTGGCTTCGGCCTTTCTGGCCCAGAGCGTGGCGTGAAAGGTTCAGCCCGCGCTGTTCAAAAGAGCGGGCCGCTAATATGACGCAGGGTGAGTTCATGCCCAAGTTTGCCGCAAAGGCATCCTATGAGCAGATAGAATGCATGCGGCGAGATTTGCCTGTTGCCGAATGGTGGCGGCGGCCAGGCCAGGGAAGCGAATAATGGAAACAGTGACCAGTACGAGCGTGGATTTCCTCGGGACCATAGCTGGGGCGGGGACATCCCTGCTGGGGTACATCATCCCCTTCCTGTTCGTGCTGACGCTGGTGGTGTTTTTCCATGAGCTGGGCCATTTCTGGGTGGCGCGCCGGGCGGGTGTTCGGGTGCTGACCTTCTCGCTCGGATTCGGGCCGGAACTGGTGGGCTTCAATGACAGGCACGGCACGCGCTGGAAGCTCTCCGCGATTCCCCTCGGCGGTTATGTGCGCTTCTTCGGCGATGAGGATGCCGCGTCCACGCCGGATCAGAACCGGCTGACGCGTATGAGTCCTCAGGAGCGCAAAGAAAGCTTCTTTTATCAGCCATTGGGGTGGCGTGCCGCCATTGTTGCCGCCGGGCCAATTGCCAATTTCATTCTGGCGATTGTTATCTTCGCCTTTGTTTTCATGGTGTACGGCAAGCAGGTGACTGCCGCGCGCGTGGATCAGGTGAACCCTGAAAGCGCGGCCGCGCAGGCCGGCTTTATGCCGGGGGATCTGGTGCTCTCCATTGATGGGACACGGATTGAGAGCTTCTCGGACATGCAGCGCATTGTCGGTATTCATGCCGGCCAGCCGCTGACATTCGTGCTTGATCGCAATGACCGGGAAGTGACGCTGACGGCTACTCCCGAGCTGAAGGAAATCAAGGACAGCTTCGGCAATGTACAGCGGTTGGGTCTGCTGGGCATCACGCGGTCTCTTTCCGCCGGCGATGTCACCGTCCAGCATTTCGGGCCTGTAGAGGCCGTGGGCATGGGGGTGCAGGAAACCTGGTTCGTGGTGACACGCACGTTCGATTATATCGGCGGGCTTGTCGTGGGTCGGGAATCGGCTGACCAGCTTGGTGGTCCCATCCGTATTGCTCAGGTTTCCGGTCAGGTTGCGACTTTTGGTTTCGGCGCATTGCTCTCTTTGGCTGCCGTCCTTTCGGTTTCGATAGGTTTGCTTAACCTATTTCCCATTCCGCTCTTGGATGGAGGCCATCTTTTGTTCTACGCTTATGAAGCGGTCCGTGGGCGTCCTCTCAGCCTGCGTGCGCAGGACATCGGTTTCCGTATTGGAATGGCGCTGGTTCTCATGCTGATGCTGTTCGCAACATGGAACGATATCTGGCATCTTATTGCGATATGAGAGAAAAATTGGTCCGTGGGTCGTGGCGATAGGGCAACGGTTCATGGAAAAGGGCAGGCAGAAGCTTCTGTGTGGTTTGCACCGTCGCGGAAAGCCTGTAAAAGCTGCCCTGATAGGGTGAGAATCTGGTGGGGCTCCTACCGGGTTCGGATTGTCGAAATTTCTTAAGGTTGCACGCCACATGACTGCTCCGCTCCGAGTGATGAGAAATCTGGCTGCCACCATTGGTATCGCAACCACAGCTGCGGTGACCACGGCGGCTGGAACCATCGTGTTGGCGAGTCCGGCTGCCGCTCAGTCCAGCTCAATCGTTGTGCAGGGCAATCAGCGTGTGGGGGCGGAAACGATCCGCTCCTACTTCGGTCCCGGCCCCTATACTGCCGCGAAAATCGATGAGGCTTGGAAAGCGCTTTATGCGACGGGCCTCTTCTCTGATGTTCAGGTTTCCCAGTCTGGTGGGCGCGTTCTGGTTCGGGTTTCCGAAAACCAGATGATCAATCGCGTTTCCTTTGAGGGAAACAAGAAGCTCAAGGATGATGTGCTTGCGGCTGAGGTTCAGTCCAAGCCGCGCGGAAATCTGTCCCGTGCGACCATCCAGTCTGACACGCAGCGGATCGTCGATGTGTATCGCCGTTCTGGTCGTGACGATGTGCGCGTGAATCCTGTCACCATTGATCGCGGTAATGGTCGCGTCGATCTGGTGTTCGAGGTTGAGGAAGGCAAGAAGGTCGGTATCAAGGAGATCAAGTTCGTAGGCAACAAGGCCTTCTCGAACTGGAAGCTCAATGATGTCGTCACCACAACGACAACGGGTCTTCTGTCTTTCCTGAAGACGACTGATGTTTATGATCCGGATCGGGTAAATGCCGATCAGGAGCTGCTGCGCCGTTTCTATCTGAAGAATGGCTATGCGGACTTCCGTGTTCTTTCTGCGAATGCCGAGCGTGAGCCGAATGGTGAGGGTTATATTCTCACCTTCGTTCTGGATGAGGGTGAGCAGTACACGTTCGGTAATGTTGAGGTCAGCTCTTCCATCCGAGAAGTTCCCGCAGAATCGCTGCGCAGCGCATTGCGTGCTGTTGAGGGGAAGACCTACAACGCCGATTTGGTTGAGAAGTCCGTCGAAAACCTCACGATTGAAGTTGCCAAGCGGGGCTATGCTTTCGCTCAGGTGCGCCCGCGCGGTGATCGGGATTTCGAGACGCGCAAGATCAATCTGCTCTTCGTGCTTGAAGAGGGGCCGCGCGTTTACATTGAGCGCATTGAGGTGCGTGGCAATACCCGTACGCGGGACTGGGTGATCCGTCGTGAGTTCGATCTCGGCGAGGGTGATGCCTATAACCGTGTGATGGTTGATCGTGCTGAGCGTCGACTCAATAATCTGGGCTACTTCAAGACGGTCAAGATCATCAATGAGCCCGGCTCAGCGCCGGATCGTGTGATCCTCGTTGTGGACGTGGAAGATCAGCCCACGGGCGAATTCTCCGTCTCGGGCGGTTACTCGACCTCTGATGGTCTGATTGCTGAAGTCTCTCTTGGTGAGAAGAACTTCCTTGGTCGCGGTCAGTATGTGAAGGTGTCCGGTTCCTGGGGTGAAAATACCCGGGGTGCGGAATTCTCATTCACCGAGCCCTTCTTCCTTGGGTATCGCATCGCTGCTGGTGTGGATGCTTATTGGAAGCAGACGCAGCCGACCAGCTACAGTAACTATTCGACCGATATGGTTGGTGGTGGTTTCCGTTTCGGTTTGCCGATCACGGACGAAGTGACTCTGGCTCTGCGCTATAATCTCTATCAGCGTGAAGTCACGGTTTGCGACGCCAGCAGTTATTCAGGTCTGGGTCCGATTCTGGCCTATGATCAGATGCTGCTTTGCCAGACCACGACCTCTTGGGCTGTGCGTCAGGCTCAGGAGGATGGTGCGACCATCACCTCGGCGCTTGGCTATACGCTGTCCTTTAATGGTCTTGATAGCAATATGACCCCGACCCAGGGGCTGTATGCAGAGCTCAAGCAAGACCTTGCTGGTCTGGGTGGTGATGTGAGCTTCATCCGTACCACGGGTGATGTGCGTCACTATACGCCGCTCGGGATTGCAGATGCAGTTCTGATGCTGCGCGGTCAGGCGGGTTATGTGAATTCCTGGGGTGGCGATGATCTTGCCATCATGGATAACTTCTTCATGGGTCCGAACCTTGTGCGCGGCTTCTCGCCGTCGGGTATCGGTCCGCGGGATGTGGCGCCTTGTGCACGCAGTAATGCAGGTACGCCAGCCTATTTCAATTGCCTTGAAGACAACACGACAGCCCTCGGTGGTACGGTTTATTGGGGTGTTTCTGCCGAAATTCAGTTCCCACTGACCTTCCTGCCGAAGGATATGGGGCTGACTGCGGCTATCTTCGCCGATGCGGGTTCACTCTATGACTATAACGGGTCTACGAGTTTCCCGGACGTACCCGGCTGGAATGGCAATAATTTCTACAACAACCCCAACTTTGTGAACTGCACGACCACTGGCTTCAATACGAAGAACACCAAGGGTAATGTCTGCGTTGTTGACGAAAATGTTGTGCGCTCTTCTGTCGGTGCAAGTCTGATCTGGAAGTCGCCCTTCGGTCCGCTGCGGTTCGACTATGCTTGGGCTTTGTCGAAGGCGAACTACGACGATATCCAGGAGTTCCGCTTCTCCGGTGGTGCACGCTTCTGATCTCATCATATAAGGCGGGCGTTGCAGGGTCTGAGCTGATGCTCAGACTTTGCGGCGCCCGAGTTTGTTTGTCATGAATTCACCGGCATTTTTCCCGCTTCCTGAAGCGCTGACGCTAAAGGCAATTGCCGAGCTCAGCGGGTCCAGAATTTCTGTGCCGGAGGGTGCAGATCCGGCAGAGTTTGAACAACGCTTGATCCATGGCGTTGGGGCGCTGGACACTGCGGGGCCGGATGACCTGATCTTTTGTGACTCCTCTGCTTTTGCGGAGAGGCTCGCCGACACGCAGGCGGGTGTTTGCATCACGTCAGAACGTTTTGCGGCAAAGGCGCGTGATGGCTTGGTGTTGCTGATTTCCGCGCGCCCGGCTGCGGCTTTTCTGGCCGTAACCCGACATCTTTTCCCATCTGCACTGCGTCCGCGTTCGATTTTCGGACAGGAAGGTGTTGCACCTGGTGCGCAGGTTCACCCCTCTGTCCGGCTTGAGCCTGGGGTCACTATTGATCCGGGCGCGGTCGTTGGGCCAGGTGTAGAAATTGGCGCAGGCACGGTTATTTGTGCTGGAGCGATTGTTGGCCCAAATGTACGTATCGGGCGGCATTGTGCTATCGGGCCGGCGGCAAGTATCGTGCATGCGTTTTTGGGAAATAACGTCACAATTCATGCGGGAGCACGAATTGGAACTGATGGTTTCGGTTATCAGCCGAGTGTTGCAGGGCACGTAAAGGTGCCACAACTCGGGCGGGTTGTTATTCAGGATGATGTCGAGATTGGTTCCAACACGACAGTGGATCGCGGAGCGCTGACAGACACTGTCATCGGAGAGGGAACCAAGATAGATAACCTTGTGCAGATTGCTCACAATGTGGTTATCGGTCGGCACTGCATCGTTGTCTCTCAAACGGGTATTTCCGGTTCCACGACACTTGGTGATTTCGTGATCCTGGGTGGGCAGGTCGGGGTGATTGGCCATATTACGATCGGCACAGGTGCGCAGATTGCAGCTTCCAGCAATGTGAAGGGTGATGTGCCTCCTGGTGTGAAATGGGGTGGGTCGCCTGCCAAGCCGGTGCGGGAATGGTTCCGTGAAGTTACAGCATTGAAAAATCTCGCCGCTCGGGGGCATCACCGGGGTGGCGAGGATGGGGGAGGAACGAGCGAATGAGCGATGCGCTGTCTCAGAACAATTCTGCCGGAGAGATTACCGGTGAAGAGACCGTCATTGAGCGGAAAATACTGGACAGTGCCGATATTCAGCGCGTTCTGGCCTGCCTACCGCATCGCTATCCGTTCTTGATGGTTGATCGTGTGGAAGAGATCGATAAAGACCTCTCCTGTATTGGTATCAAGAATGTGACGGCCAATGAACCTCATTTCCAGGGTCATTTTCCGGGTAATCCTGTTATGCCCGGTGTCCTGATTATTGAAGGGATGGCACAGACTGCGGGCGTAGTCTGCGTTCTGGCGAAGGAAAATCCTAGCCCCTCTCTCGTTTATTTCATGACTATTGATGAGGCCAAGTTCCGCCGTCCAGTCGTGCCCGGTGATGTGCTTGAGTATCACATGACCCGCATCTCGAAGCGCCGCAATATGTGGTGGTATAGGGGCGAGGCGCGCGTGAAGGGTGAGTTGGTCGCTGAGGCGCGGGTCGGCGCCATGATTATGGAGAACTGAAATCGTGCCGAAAATCGACCCTACCGCTCGCGTTGAAAACGTCGCGGGTCTTGCCGAGGATGTGGTGATCGGCCCTTATTCTATTGTTGGGCCTCATGTTGTTCTCGGTGCAGGGGTTCGGTTGCATGCGCATGTGAATATTCAGGGCGATACAACGATTGGTGCCGGAACCGAGGTTTTTCCATTTGCATCGCTGGGAACGCCTCCGCAGTCCGTACATTATAAGGGTGAGCGTACCCGGCTGAGTATTGGCGAGAAATGCCATATTCGTGAGCATGTGACGGTAAATATCGGCACAGCAACTGGGCGTGGCGAGACACGTATCGGCAACGGCGTGATGATGATGGTTGGTTCCCATGTGGGACATGACTGTCTGGTTGGTGATGAGGTGATGTTCGCCAATAATGCAACGCTTGCGGGGCACGTGGACGTTGGTGACCGTACATTTCTTGGTGGTTTGTGCGCTGTACATCAGTTCACGCGTATCGGTCAGCAATGCATGATTTCAGGTCTGACTGGTGTGCGCGAAGACGTAATTCCTTACGGGAATGTGCTTGGTCAAGCAGGTAAGCTGGTGGGGCTTAATGTCGTTGGCATGAAGCGCCGTGGTTTCACCCGTGCAGAGATTCATGAAGCGCGCGCTGTCTATCGCGATCTGTTCTTCGGTGATGCTACATTCGATGAACGGTTGGAGCAGGTGCGTGAGAAAATCACGACATCTCCCTTCGCGGCTGCCGTCATTACTTTTGTTGATGCGGATCGCAAGCGCTCTCTGTGCCAACCTTCACGGGGCGTCACCAAGGAGGCGTAAGCCTTGAGCGTGCCTTCTGGCCATTCAACTGAGACATTTCTCAGCGAAGGCAATCGTGAGCCGACAATACAGAAAGCAGAGCCGCTGGCGATTGTTGCCGGTGGCGGTGCATTTCCTGCCGCAGTTGCGGAAGCGGCCCGCGCGCAGGGGAGGGAGGTTCTCCTTCTTCTCATCCGCGGTTTTGCTGATCCCGCACTGGAAGCTTATGACCATTACTGGTTCCGCATGGGCTCTCTTGGCGGTGCTGCGGCCCAAGCCCGGGCACGCGGCATTACTGATGTGGTGATGGTTGGAACTGTCACCAGACCGCGCATGCGTGATCTGGGTCTGGACTGGAATATGGTGCGGCTGCTGCCACGCATCGCCCGCCTGTTTCGAGGTGGTGACAATCATCTGCTTTCCGGCGTGTTGCAACTTGTTACTGAACAGGGCTTCCGTCTGCTGGGGGCACATGAAGTTGCGCCTCAACTGCTGCTTCCCGCCGGCGTTCTTGGTGCGCATCTTCCCACGGAGCAGGATCAGGCGGATATTGCCCGCGCCATGAAGTTGCTGCACGCCTTGAGTCCCTATGATGTGGGGCAGGGTGTGATTGTGGTGAACGGGCTGATCGCGGCCGTTGAAGCAGCCGAAGGTACAGACCAGATGCTGCGGCGCTATGGTGAGATGTGCTCATCCGGCCGTCTCCGCTTCCCGCCTGGGCACGGCGTGCTCGTCAAGGCACCCAAGGTCGGGCAGGATCGGCGGATAGATTTACCCTCTCTGGGACCAGACTCTGTAACCCGGGCCCGCGCGGCTGGATTGGCTGGGATCGCATTTGAGGCAGGTGGAGCTATGGTGCCGGATGTCGCCAGCCTGCTCGAAGTGGCGGATGCCGCAGGTCTGTTTGTCATGGGTGTACCGCCGGAGATGGGCGTATGAATGCGGCTCTTGAGCCGTTGGGCAAGGCCAGCCAGCCTTTGTCGGTGTTTATCGTCGCAGGTGAAGAGTCTGGCGATCAACTCGGTGGAGCCTTGATGGAGGCTCTCTCCGATATGGTCGGTGAAGGTGTGCATTTTCGCGGGGTTGGCGGTACGCGCATGGAGGAGGCTGGCTTGAACGCCCTCTTCCCCATGGAAGATTTAACCGCCATGGGTGTAACGGCGGTGCTTGCCAAGCTGCTGCTCATTTTACGCCGCATGCGTGAAACGGTAGAGGCAATACTGGCTAACCCGCCCGATGTGCTGGTGCTGGTGGATGCGCCGGATTTTACTCATCGGGTTGCCGCGCGTGTGCGGGCGCGCAATCCTGATATTCCTATTGTAAAATATGTGTCTCCCACGGTGTGGATCTGGCGGGCGGGGCGCGCTGCGGCCATGCGGCCTTATGTGGATGCGCTGCTCGCACTCCTACCGTTTGAACCCGACGTGCATCGCCGGCTCGGCGGGCCGCCCACCTTCTATGTGGGGCATCCACTCCTCGAGCGTCTGGATGTGATGCGACCATCACCATCTGAAGCGGTTCGCCGCGCGAGTGATCCGCCGCTCGTACTGGTGCTGCCGGGCAGTCGACGCCGTGAGATTGAGCGTCTGATGCCGGACTTCGGAGCTGCACTGGCGCAAGTTGCGCAGGAAAGGCCTGTTGAACTGGTTCTGCCGACTTTGCCGCACTTAAAGGGCATGGTTGAGAGAGCGATTGAATCCTGGGCCATTAAGCCGCGTATTATTACCGCGGAAGCTGAAAAATACGCCGCTTTTCGTCAGGCGCGTGCAGCGCTGGCGGCATCGGGCACGGTGACGCTGGAACTGGCACTGGCTGGCATTCCCCATGTTGCAGCCTATAAGCTGGGTTGGCTTGAGGCGCAGATTGCCCGTCGGGTGCTGCAAGGAACCACCGTTATTCTGGCGAATCTCGTGATCGGCGAGGATGTGGTGCCAGAATTCCTGCAGGAGTTCTGCACCGTGCAGGTCTTGCGCGAAAATATGCTGGCGATTCTGGCAGACAGCCCGAGTCGTGCGCGGCAGGAAGAGGCGTTTGCCCGGTTAGATGATATTTTTGGCATCTCTGGGCCTGGGCCAAGCATCCGTGCTGCCGAGGTGGTGCTGCGGTTGGCACGGCAGGGGCGCACAAAGGCTCTACCGCATGCTCCACTCTATATAGAATCCTGAACCACCGGGTACCGAGGCTGCTTGGCCCAGGTCTTTCGGCGGGTCGGAACACTGATCATGGTGTCGGACATGTGTTGCCTAGCCATGCTGTTTTTAGTCAGGCCAAATTTTCATAAAGAACTGCAATGGCTTCTGGTGCCACATCTTCCAGTCTGGCGGGTTGCCAGTTGGGCATAGCCTGCTTGTCTACCACGGCAGCGCGGATGCCTTCTGCATAGTCGGCACGCCGGGACATGGGGACGCAGAGATGCTGTTCCATGGCGAGAGCCCCGGCCAAATCCAGATGAGCACCTCTACGCATGTTCTCGAATGTTACGGCGAGGCTGGTGGGACAGCGGGCACGCAGGATCGAGCGGGTCTCAGTGGCGAATGCCCCAGATGCCAGTTCCAGAGACCGAACGACCTCCCACACAGAAGATGCGTTGGCAAAGTGGTGCATAATTTCCGGTTTCCGGGTGGCGAGCACGGATGGGCCGGGCAGGGGCGTGGAAAAGTGTTGAATAGCTTCGGCTGCCGGTTCGCCATCTGCCAGCGCATCTATCAGTGCAACATGGCTGGGGCACGGGACAAAACTGGTGGCGAGCCCAACCTCCAGCGCATCGGCGACATCGAGTTGCGCGCTGGTCAGAGCGAGATAAAGGCCAATTCCTGCTGGCAATCGCGGCAGAATGAAGCTCATTCCAACATCCGGGTAAAAGCCGATCCGCGTTTCCGGCATGGCAAGCATGGCCCCTTGCGCTACCACACGGTGGCTCCCATGCATGGAGATACCCATGCCACCCCCCATGCAGTAGCCGTCAATCAGGGACACATAGGGTTTGGGATAGGCGCCGATCAGGGCGCTCAGCCCGTATTCAGCCGTGAAGAAGGTTTCAATATCCTCGAATCTTTGTTCAAGGCTGGCCATACGTAGGGCACGGATATCTCCGCCGGCACAAAAGGCCCTAGGGCTGGAGGAGCGGACAATCACCGTTCTCACGGATGAATCATCTGCCCACTCTTTCAGCAGGGCCGTTATGTCGCGCAGCATGGCCAGATCAAGCGCGTTCAGGGTCTGCGGCTTATCAAGGGTCAAGATGGCGGCATCGCCTTGTCGGGAGACGATAAGGCCGGGAACAGTGCGAGATTCAACTGCGCGCCCCATGAGGATCATCTCCCTGCCACGGACGGATATGTTCAGTTCCAAAATATGCTGCTTTGCAGTGTAGGTGCGGCATTGGCGGGACTGCAACTTGCCTGCCGGGGAGCGGGCATGAAAAAGGGCGCGGGCTTTAAAGCCCGCGCCCTTTTCTGTTTCAGTGAAGGGGTGAATGGCGAAAGCCTTCACCCAACAGCGCGGTTTCAGGAGCGCTTGGCCATGTCCACATAATCGCGACGCGGAGCGCCGGTGTAGAGCTGACGCGGGCGACCGATGCGCTGGCCCGGATCTTCGATCATTTCCTTCCACTGGCCAATCCAGCCCACGGTGCGGGCCAGAGCGAACAGCACGGTGAACATGTCGGTGGGGAAGCCCATCGCCTTCAGCGTGATGCCGGAATAGAAATCGATGTTCGGATAGAGCTTCTTCTCGATGAAATATTCATCGTGAAGGGCGATCCGCTCCAGTTCCACGGCCACGTCGAGCAGCGGATCATCCTTGATGCCCAGCTCGTTCAGCACTTCATGGCAGGTCTGCTGCATGATCTTGGCGCGCGGGTCGTAGTTCTTGTAGACCCGGTGGCCGAAGCCCATGAGGCGGAAGGGATCGTTCTTGTCCTTCGCGCGGCGGATGAACTCGGGAATCCGGTCCACAGAGCCGATTTCAGACAGCATCTTGAGCGCGGCTTCATTGGCGCCGCCATGGGCGGGCCCCCAAAGGCAGGCAATGCCGGCTGCGATACAGGCGAACGGGTTGGCACCCGAAGAACCGGCCAGACGCACGGTGGAGGTGGATGCATTCTGCTCATGATCGGCATGGAGGATGAAGATCCGGTCCATGGCGCGGGAGAGAATGGGGTTGACCTTGTATTCTTCGCACGGCACGGCAAAGCACATGCTGAGGAAGTTGGACGTATAGTCCAGGTCATTGCGCGGATACACGAAGGGCTGGCCGACCGAATACTTGTAGGCCATGGCGGCCAGGGTCGGGATCTTCGCGATCATGCGGATCGACGCAATCAGACGCTGCTTGGGGTCCGAAATGTCGGTCGAGTCATGGTAAAATGCGGAAAGCGCGCCAACCGAGGCCACAAGGATGGCCATGGGGTGGGCATCACGGCGGAAGCCGTGGAAGAAGCGGTTCATCTGCTCGTGGACCATGGTGTGGTAGGTCACGGAGCGATCGAATTCCGCCTTCTGGGCAGCGGTGGGAAGTTCACCATAGAGCAGGAGATAGCAGGTCTCCAGGAAGTCGCCATTATCGGCAAGCTGCTCGATGGGATAACCGCGATAGAGCAGAACGCCCTCATCGCCGTCAATATAAGTGATCTTGCTTTCGCAGGAGGCCGTGGAGGTGAAGCCGGGGTCGTATGTGAACATCCCGGTCTGGCCGTAGAGCTTCGAGATGTCGACTACATCGGGGCCAATGGTACCCCCATGGATCGGAAGGTCCCAGCTCTTTTCGCCCAGGCTAAGCTTGGCGGCTTTGGCCCCGGTGTCATTGGTGGCGTCCATGGATCCCTCATCATTTGGGCGGACTGTCGGCGTAACGACGCAGCCGCGTCGCGCCATGGTGCAGTCCTAACCGCTCCCCTATTTTGCCGCAAGCATGGCCTTGCTTCATTATTCAGCAAGAAGGCGCTGTCTCGCGACGGCGAGATCTTCGGCGGTGTTTACATTAAAGAAAGGGTCGCCGGCAGCCCCATCCCAGCTCTCCGATACGACCTGAAGCGTGTCAAGGATAGCCCCAACTTTTCGGTTACCTGCCTCCAGGGCAACACGTAACGGTGCCCGTACATGGGCTGGCCAGAGGGCAATGACATGGTGATTCTGTCCGCCTGAGGCTGCACAGCTTATGCGCCCACTCTGCTTTTGACGCACCATGAGCCGCTCAACCAGATCGTGAGGCAAAAAGGGCGTATCCGCCGGAACGGTGAGAAGAGGCACCTCGGGCGCGTTCACGGCCAGCCAATCCAGCCCTGCCAGAACGCCGGCCAGTGGACCGGGGCGGTCCGGCAGGTTGTCCGCAATGATGGGCAGCCCAAATGCAGCGAACGGAGCGGTGGGCTCATTGGCATTTATGGCAAGCTGCGCGACCTGCGGTCGCAGCCGTTCAATGACATGGCCGATCAGGGGGTTATCCCCAAGCAAGACGAGGGGTTTGAGAGGGGAGGATGGCGATATGCCGCCATTCGGCGCGCCCGTTTCCAAGCTTGCGCCCATTCGCCGACCATAGCCGCCAGCGAGAATCAGGCCGAAGGGGAGAGAGGAACTCTTCATCCGCTCCCTGATAGCAAAACGGGCGGGGAATGTCCCCGCCCGCCCTGATTCAGGTGCTCCAGCCCATGGCCAGGTGGCGGCCTCAGTCTGAGAGCGCCGAGGATGCGCCAGGCCGACGGGAAGAGGAGAGCCAGCGTGGCAGATAGGGGGCAATCTTCGCGTGAATACGGTTCCAGAAGGCGTAGTCATTGAAGCGCGAGGGCTCGAACAGACCGATCATCGCCGCCGCCACATAGGGCAGGCTCTGCACCATCAGTGCGATGGCGTAGAGGTTGATCTCCCTTGTGTCATGCCAGTTGGTGGCCATGAGAATCACCCCGGACAGCAGCAGGCATGCGCCGATGATGGCTTCCGGCAGCGCTGGAAATGTGCGGGCCGCACCAGCCAGCCAGGTATTGCCCTTAGCGGTGCGTGCAAAGGCGAGATCCTTGTAGCGGAAGCCATCCAGAACCGCCTTGGCCACGGTGAACTGCACCGCGCTGGCCACGATAGCCGCGCCCAGCATCCGCAGGGGCGTGGTGCGTACCCGTAGCCGATAGAGGCTGATGAAATGCAGCGCATAGACCAGAAAGGTCGCCACAATCGGCAAGGTCAGCACATAGGCCGGCACTGAAATGCCGAGAATCAGCACGAAGGGCACAAAGATAAGTGAAGCGACAGCCACGGCCGCACCCACCGATTCTGCCCCCAGCCAGGACATCCAGCCCAGCACGAAGTGCCGCCGCTGCGCGGCCGTCAGCTGAGACTTGCCCGGCAGGAACCGCCGCCAGTGCTTCTTGATGATCTGCGTGCCACCATAAGCCCAGCGGTGGCGCTGCTTCTTGAAGGCCTCGAAGCTGTCTGGCAGCAGGCCCCAGCCATAACGGCGGGCGGTGTAATGGGTTTTCCAGCCATGCTCGGCGATGGTGAGGCCAAGATCGGTATCTTCGCAGATGGTGTCGGAAGACCAGTTTCCAGCCTGCTCCATGGCTGCACGGCGGATGAGGCACATGGTGCCATGCACCACGACGGCGTCATCCTCATTGCGCTGGACCATGCCGATATCGAAGAAGCCGGCATATTCAGCATTCATGGCTTCATGCAGCGGGCTCAGATGTCCGTCACGGTGATCCTGCGGGGCCTGCACGAGGCCGACGGAGGGTTCTTCAAAGACCGGCACCAGATTCTTCAACCAGTCCGGACTCACCACATAGTCAGCATCAATGATGCCGATGATTTCGGCGTCCGGGTCGGTCTGTTCAAGCGCGATGCGCAGGGCGCCGGCCTTGAAGCCTGAGACCTTCTCCGCATTGATGAACTTGAAACGGCTGCCAAGCTCCGCGCAATGGGCGCGAATGGGCTCCACCATCTCCGGGTCTGGCGTGTTGTTGATGATGATGATGCATTCGAGATTCGGCCATTCCAGCCGGGCGAGGGCATCAATCGTCTGCTTCAGCATCTCCGGTGGCTCGCGATAGGCGGGCACATGGATGGAGACCTTGGGGAAGCGCGAGGCTTCGGGCAGCTTGTGCTTGTCCAGCAGCCGGATGGGGCCGCGTCCGAAAGCCAGGGCTGCCAGTTCTTCGATACGATAGAGAATGACGAAGACCAGCGGCACCAGCATCACGATGCAGAGCAGCAGGGTCACATAGTCACCACCCGAGACATAGTGGTTGACCCAGTAGTCCACCACCAGTGCGAGCCATGAGGCGACGGCATTGGCGGAGCCAGCCAGCGCCAGCCCCTGAACGAAAGTGAGGCCCTTCAGCCAGAGCAGCGGCAGGGTGAAAACCACGCCCAGAATCAGCGCGATCGTGGCGGCTTGGGTGTATGTGCGCTCAACAATCGGGCCTGTGAGCGGGAACTTCAGGTTCCGGTCGGCATCAAACATGCCCCAATACTGGCCGACGGACCCCTCGAAGTTCTTCCAGGGCGAATCAAAGGCCTCGATGATGTTGTATTCGATGCCGAGCGCATCTGCGCGGGCCACGAAATCGCGCAGGATCTTAGCCTGCTGCACTTGTCCGGGCACCGAAGCGTCGCGGTTGAACCCGCCGGAGGGCCATCCGAACTCACCAATGACGATGCGCTTGCCGGGATAGGCCGCGCGCAGGCGGTCATAGGCATTGATGGTGTAGTCCACAACCTGATCGGCCGGCACACCTTCCCAATAGGGCAGGATATGCGCAAGAATATAGTCAACCGAGGATGCAAGTTCTGGCTCATCGAGCCATGTGTTCCAGATCTCACCAGTCGTGACGGGAACTTTTACCTGCCGCTTTACATCGCGGATCAGTACAGCCATTTCCGCGCCGGTCTTTTCTGCGCGCAGAACGGTTTCATTGCCCACAACAATGCTGGTAACATTCGGATTGGCGCTGGCAATATCCACGACGCTTTTGAGCTCGCGGGCATTGCGCTCCTCGCGCTTGTCGATCCAGGCGCCGATGGAAACCTTCAGGCCCTCTTCCGCAGCGAGCGGAGCGACCTGCTCGATACCCCCAGTGGAGGCATAGGTGCGGATAGCGCGGGTATAGGGCGCAACAACCTTCACATCAGAGCGAATCTGATCGGTATTGGTTTGCGTGCCTTTTTCCGGGTCCATATAGCGCCCGTAGGGGGCGAAGGAGAGGCTTTGCACCTGCCCGGTAATATCCGGGGCATGGACTTCCGGCCTCATCAGATACCAGAGCACGGCGCTCAGGGACGTCGCAACAATGATGACTGCTGCCGCAACAGCAAGACCCTTACGCATGGCTATGCCACCCCACGGGGAAACAGCCCCAGGCCCCGCCACGGGGCACTAAGCTGCAAGACCTTGTGAAAGGCAGGGCTGAGATGCTGCCTCCCGAAACAGTTTCTGGCTCCGCCGCTTTGTGGCGACGGAGGCCAATGTTGATGCATGCTGATACCCCTCGACTATGGCGGGGTTTCGGCGTGCCTGCGACCCTCAGAAGGTCTTTGCCTACTTCTTGTCTTCTTCCGGCGCGGGCGGTGCAGCAGCCGGAGCCGGGGCAGGGATGTAGTCCGGGTTCACCCAGCACTGATGCACCCGCGCACCCAAACGCTCCTGCGCCTTGGGGTCTATATTGCCCTGCCGCACGAGGCAGCGGAAAGTGAGCTTGAGGTGCTCGGTAGGGCAGCCAAAGCGCTCATACAGATCAAGGTGTCGACGGGCGGTGTCGAGGTCATCACGCCACAGCAGGGCTGCGATGCGCCGTCCGCTCCACACGCATTCCGGCAGGCCGGCCGTGCCGGGCAGCTTGGCGGCCTCGTCATATTCCTCGATGGTGCGGCGCTGGACTTCCTGAAGAGCCTTCTGCTCCGGGCTCTGCTCTTCCTGTGCCGGTTGCTGGGCGGGCGGGGCGCTGGGCGCGCTCGCCTGGCTCTGCGCCGCGGCTGGCGTGGACACACCGGCACCGAATGCGACGGCAAAGCACGCAATCAGGGTGGCGCCGGCCAGGTGCGAAATTCGGAAGCGTTGCATGAGATCCATGTTCTTCAGAAAAAGGAGCGGAACAGACCGCAAGGGAAGGTTAGGAGATGGCGGCGATTTTGTCAGCATGACGGCACACACGCTTATCGGGTTCCTCTTTCCACTCGCAAGGCCTCACAGCACCTTTTTCAGGCACTGTCAGCCTGCCGCGTGTGGAACAGGAATTCCGCTCAATGCATGCCATCCTGCAATTCTATAACAATTGCACACAGAGGTTTAATCAGGAGTTTCTCGCGGCGAGGCGGATTGCTGAACGTTCGGTCACTTCGCGCCTCTTGCGCGTGAAAGCTGCCGCGCGCGCCTGAGCCGCTGCCAGGAACTCCGCATCGACCTGCGAGACGGATCCTGCCGCAAAGGGCGGAGCCGGATCATATTCCAGCTGGAACTGGATCGCTTCAGCAGTCTCGCGTCCATACAGCTCCGCCACCATATGCAGGGCAAAGTCGATGCCGGAGGTCACGCCCGCGCCCGTGATGCGGTTGCGGTCCTGCACCACGCGCTCCTGCACGGGTTCTGCGCCCAGAAGTGAGAGTTGGTCGAGAGCAGACCAATGCGATGTGGCCCTGTAGCCTTGCAGCAGACCTGCCGCGCCCAGAACGAGAGAGCCGGTGCAGACTGACGTGACCCATTGCGCCGTTGCCGCGACGCGGTTCAGAAAGGCAAGGGTTTCCGCATCTTCCATCAGCTCAATCTGTCCCGGTCCACCGGGAACGCAGATCATATCCAGATGCGGGCAGGCCGAGAATGTTGTGGAGGGCAGGATTGCAAGGCCTGTGTCCGAGATCACAGGGGCCTGCGTCTTCCAGATCAAATGCAGTTGGGTGCCTGGCGCGCGGGCCAGCACCTCGAAGGGGCCGGTGAGATCGAGCTGAGTGAGTTTGGGGAAAAGAAGAAAGCCGATCGACAGTGAGGCGGGGGCGGACATCGGGAAACCCCATTCTTGACTGTATAGGAACGAGACACATAGATCGTGCCCTGAATCAGGGATAGCGATCCTGAAATAATTTCCTGCCCCCAGGAATCGCAGACTTTCGCGCCATGCGAAAGTTGAGGAGTTTTCATGCTGTCTGCCGCGCGCCTGCCGCTTCTTCTTGCTCTTGTCGTTGCAGCGCTCGTTTCAGGCTTGTGGGCATGGCTGGGCCAGCCGGTGCAGATGCCGGCCACAAGCCACGGGCCGGAACAGAAGCTGCCCTGCGTGTCTTATGCGCCGTTCCGTGAGGGGCAATCGCCCTTCGTGAAGGGGCTGGTGATCTCCGAAGCGCAGATCGACGAGGATTTCGCCCAACTCGCGAAAATCACATCCTGCGTGCGCACCTATTCCATCGAGATGGGGCTGGACAAGGTGCCCCAGATCGCCCGCAAGCATGGGCTTGACGTGCTGCAAGGCATTTGGCTCGGCCCGGAGGCAGACCGCAACCGCGAGGAAGTGGAGATCGCCACCAAGCTTGCGCGTGAGAATCCAGATGTGGTGAAGGCCGTTATCGTGGGCAATGAGGTGCTGCTGCGCGGGGAAATGTCTGCCACAGACCTTGCAGGCACCATTCGCGATGTGAAATCTCGCGTGGGCGATGTGCCCGTGACCTATGCGGATGTGTGGGAATTCTGGGAGCGCAACAAGGCGCTGACCGGCGAGGTCGATTTCGTCACCATCCATATCCTGCCCTATTGGGAGGATCTGCCCGTTTCCGCAGCCGAGGCCGGGCCGCATATTGATTCGATCCGCCAGAAGATGACGGAGGAGTTTCCGGGTAAGGAAATCCTGATCGGTGAAACCGGCTGGCCCTCCGCTGGCCGCATGCGCGAGGGGGCGCTGCCTTCTCCGTCCAATCAGGCGCGGGTGATGCAGGATGTGCTGACCCTTGCCGAACAGCGCGGTTACCGGGTCAATCTCATCGAGGCCTTCGACCAGCCGTGGAAGCGGCGCAGCGAGGGTACGGTGGGCGGCCACTGGGGCATCATTGATGCGTCTGATCGTGAGCCGAAATTCGTATGGGGCCAGCCGGTGGAGGATTTCCCGGGGTGGCGCATGCATATTGCGCTCGGTCTTGGCGTGGTGGTGGCAGCCTTTGGGGCTGCGGCACTGGCGGCGCGCAGGCGTGATGGCGGGGTGCAGACTGGCGAGCGGCTGGCTGTCGCCTTCATCGCTCTGATGGGTGGCGCGACGCTGGGCGCGGCGCTCTCGGCGCTACCGGTGGAAAGTCTGGGTGTGGCTGGCTGGGCCCGCAACGGCGCATTCTTTGCGCTGGCGGCAGCGAGTGTGGTGGTGGTGCCGGCCATCATCGGGCGCGGGCAGGGTGTCGCGCCCTTTGCCGTTGCACTTTCGGGGAATTTGCGAGCCAGTGTGCCCCCGGCTTTGGCGGTGGGCGGGCTGATGCTGGCGCTAGGTGTGGTGGCCGTGGGTGTCTCTGCATTCGAACTGGTGTTCAGCCCACGCTACAAGGACTTCCCGGTATATTCCCTCACGGCTGTGGTGGCGGCGCTTCTGGCCGCGGCTCTCGTGCACAAGGCGCCGCGTGAGGGGACAGGGCTTGCAGAGCAGGTGAGCATGTGGGGCCTGCTGATCGCCGGTTTCTACATTCCCCTGAATGAGACCCTGGCGAACTGGCAGGCCCTGTGGTTCGGTGTGCTGTGCCTTGTGATGGCCTTTACGCTGTGGCGGGTCCGGGCCGCGCGAATGACAGGATGAGCATCATCGCCGCCAGCGCGCCGGCAATTTCATTGTGGAAGACCAGCGCGAAGGCGGAAAAAACCAGCCCTACGGCAAGGGCGGTGAGCGAAGGCGCAATCAGTTGCACCACTGCCGCCGCCAGCGCGATAGCCCCGAACACATAGAAATTCATGAGGACCAGAACGGCAGAGCGGGTGTAGCAGCCTGCATTGGCAAGGCCGGCATCACAGGCAAGGCGCACCAGAGCCGGTTCCACCATCATGTAGCGCATATAAAGTGCCCAGCCTGTCGCCCCCATGGCGAGCGGAATAAGCCAGTTGAGGCTGCGCGGGCCGGGGCGGAACAGGGTGCGGCCCGGCTGGGCGGTCTGGGGTGTCTGGCTCATGCGGCCTCTCGCTCGGGGCAGCCCCCGGTGTTGGGGCAGGGCTGATTAGGACGCGGCATCGTTCGCGTCCAGAGATAATCAGATGTATGTGGGGAACTGTGATCTGCCTGCACGGCATTCTGATGGCGGTTTATTCTGAATTTTGGCATGCGCTTTTGAGTGTGGAGGGCCTTTGATGTCTGGTCGGCGGCTGTTGGTTGTTGTTCTTGGTGCGGGCGAGGGGACGCGGATGGCGTCTCGCCTGCCGAAGGTTCTGCATCGGGTTGCGGGCTGGAGCATGCTGCATCATGTGCTCGCCACCACCCGGCAGGCGGGCGCCAGCCACACCGCTGTCGTCATTGGTCCCGGGCGGGAGGATGTGGCCGCCGAAGCCCATCGGGTTATTCCGGATGTGCAGGTGTTTGTGCAGCAGGACCGGCTGGGTACGGCTCATGCTGTACTGGCTGCTCGTGCCGCGCTGGAAGAGGGTGTGGACGATGTGCTGGTGCTGTATGCCGACACGCCATTGATCCGCCCCGAAACACTGGCGCGCCTGCGGGCTCCATTGGCCGAGGGCGCCGCGGTGGTGGCTTTGGGCTTTCGACCGCAGGATCCCACCGGATATGGCCGTTTGCTGACCGATGGAGACGACCTCCTCGCCATCCGTGAGGAGAAAGAGGCGAGTGCCGAGGAAAAGGCTGTCGGCTTCTGCAATGCCGGCCTGATGGCTCTTTCCGGTGCGCATGCCTTGCGCCTGCTGGAGCGGATCGACAATGCCAACGCCAAGGGCGAATTTTATCTGACCGACGCGGTGGAAATCGCCCGCGCCGAGGGGCTCAAGGTGGTCGCCACCGAGGTCGATCCACAGGAGGTTGCCGGCGTCAACAGCCGCATCCAGCTGGCCGAGGCCGAGGCCATATTGCAGCAGCGCCTGCGTCATGCCGCCATGGCTGGCGGAGCGACGCTGATCGCCCCCGAAACGGTCTTCTTCAGCGCCGATACGGTGCTGGGCCGCGATGTGGTGGTGGAGCCTCACGTCGTGTTCGGCCCCGGCGTGCGGGTGGGTGATGACACCGTCATCCATGCCTTCTCGCATCTGGAAGGCGCGCAGGTGGGGGCGCATGTGAATATCGGCCCCTATGCCCGCCTGCGCCCCGGGTCGCGCATTGATGAGGGCGTGAAGATCGGCAATTTCGTGGAAACCAAGGCTTCCCACATTGAGGCCGGGGCCAAGGTGAGCCACCTGTCTTATGTTGGCGATGCCCATGTGGGCGCGCGGGCCAATCTGGGTGCGGGCACCATCACCTGTAATTATGATGGCTTCGGCAAATATCGCACCGAGATCGGTGCCGATGCCTTCATCGGGGTGAACAGCGCGCTGGTGGCTCCGGTTGTCATCGGTGAAGGGGCTTTTGTGGCGACCGGCGCGGTGGTGACAACCAATGTGCCCGCCGATGCATTGGCGGTGGCGCGCACCCGGCAGGTTGTAAAAGATGGCTGGGCGCGCAAGTTCCGGGAACTGAAGAGCGGAGAAAAGCCGGAAAAATCATGATGCCGGACCAATTCAGAGCTGGTTCTCCTTTTTGTTTCTGACAGAAACCGAAAGGGTAAGTGATTCTGTCTTACCCCGTTGGGTAGGTTAAACAGTGTGGAACGTCGCGCAGCCTGATTCATCTGCGTGGAGATGGGGGCGCCCGGGCACGATGTCCGCGCGGGCCTTTGAGGTGGTTTTCTCAAGGCGCGGGTGCCGACCGAAACCGTTGAGAGAAGTGGAGCGTGGCCCATGTGTGGAATCGTCGGTATTCTTGGAAAGGGGCCGGTGGCTTCAAATGTCATCGATGCCCTGCATCGCCTTGAATATCGTGGCTATGATTCCGCAGGTATCGCCACGCTGGAGAAGGGCCGCCTGGAAGTGTGCCGGGCCGAGGGCAAGCTGCGCAATCTGGAAGTGAAGCTGGCCAAGCACCCGCTTGAAGGCCATTCCGGCATTGGCCACACCCGTTGGGCCACCCATGGCAAACCGCTGGAGCGCAATGCCCACCCCCATGGCACAAAGCGCGTGGCCGTGGTGCATAACGGCATCATCGAGAATTTCCGAGAGCTGAAGCAGGATTTGGTCGATCTCGGCGTGAAGTTCCTTTCCGACACCGATACCGAGGTGGTGGCTCAGCTGGTGGACCGTGAGCTACTGGCAGGCCGTGCGCCGGCGGAGGCCGTGTCTGCAGTGCTGCCGCGCCTGCGCGGAGCCTTCGCGCTGGCCTTCCTGTTCGAGGGAGAAGACAATCTGCTGGTCGCCGCCCGCCGGGGCTCGCCGCTGGCGATTGGCCACGGGGACCGCGAAATGTTCCTCGGCTCGGATGCGATCGCGCTCGGTCCGTTCACCAACCGCATCACCTATCTCAATGAGGGCGACTGGGCGGTGCTGACCCGCGCCGGTGTCCAGATCTATGATGAGGACGGCGATGCCTGTTTCGCGTGCGATGCAGATCGTGCCAGCGGGTGCGCTGCTGGTGGATCGGGGCAATCACCGCCACTTCATGGCCAAGGAAATCTACGAGCAGCCGGAAGTGATCGGGCACACGCTCGGCTATTATCTTGATCTGGCGAGCGAAACGGTACGCCTGCCGGATCTGCCATTCGATGTGAAGAGTGTGAAGCACATCTCGATCACGGCATGTGGCACTGCGCTCTATGCTGGGGCCGTTGCCGAATACTGGTTCGAGCAGTTCGCGCGTATTCCGGTGAGCATCGATATCGCCTCCGAGTTCCGCTATCGGGAAACGCCGTTGCATCCGGATGGGGTGACTATCGTCATCTCACAGTCGGGCGAGACGGCGGATACGCTGGCCTCACTGCGCTATGCCAGGGAGTGC
Source organism: Xanthobacter sp. (assembly GCA_034676685.1). GTDB lineage: Bacteria > Pseudomonadota > Alphaproteobacteria > Rhizobiales > Xanthobacteraceae > Xanthobacter. The sequence goes on from JAUCBT010000009.1 coordinate 436,123, forward strand.
GGGCAGAAGGTCGTGGCGGTCGTGAATGTCCCCACCTCCACCATCGCGCGCGAAGCCGATGCGGTGCTCTCCACCTTGGCTGGCCCGGAGATCGGGGTCGCGTCGACCAAGGCCTTCACCTGCCAGTTGGCAACGCTGGCCTGTCTCGCGGTGGCATTGGGGCGGGCCAATGGTGCGCTGACCCCGGATGATGAGCAGCGTCTTGTGCGCGAGCTGATGGAAACCCCGCGTCTGATGACCGACGCACTCAAGCTCGCGCCGGAAATCGAGGTTCTTTCGCGCACACTCGCTCACGCCAGAGATGTGCTCTATCTGGGCCGAGGCACCGCCTATCCGCTGGCGCTGGAGGGGGCGCTGAAGCTGAAGGAAATTTCCTATATCCATGCCGAGGGCTATGCGGCCGGCGAGCTCAAGCACGGGCCGATCGCATTGATCGATGAAACCATGCCGGTGGTTGTCATCGCGCCGTTTGACCGGATCTTCGAAAAAACCGTCTCGAACATGGAAGAAGTGGCGGCGCGTGGCGGGCGCATCATTCTGGTCACCGACCAGCGGGGTGCGCAGGCCGCTCATGTGGATGCGGCACAAAAGCTCATCCTGCCCGAAATGCCCGCCAGCATCTGCCCCATGGTTTATGCGATCCCGGTCCAGCTCATCGCCTACCACACTGCCGTTATCATGGGCACGGATGTCGACCAGCCCAGAAATCTCGCAAAATCTGTAACCGTCGAGTAGGGTGTAGCCCGAAAGGGTGGTAGCTGAGAACTGAGCTGGCATGCCCGCAAGGGATGATAGGGCAACGTTGGATGCACGCGGCTGGGTTCTCTCTTGTTATGAACATGATGGTCGCGGGTTTGTTCGCGGCCAGCTATGTGGCGATAGCCCTGATGAACCCGGGTTTTCGTGCGCCCGCTTGGTTTGCTGCTGCTTATGGGGTTGGCATTCTTACCCCCGTTGCCCAGCTTGGGCTTGGTTATAGCGGCTGGACCACTTTTTTCGGACTGATGGTCTATTTCAGCTTCGCTGGAGGCTTGCTGCTGTTGTTGCCGGCAATAGCGGTTTTCTACCGCCAGAGACCTCCATGGGCGCTTTTTTGCGCTATTGCCGTGGTGGCCATTGTGCTGATGCCGGTGCATTCCATTCTGCCACGAGCCACTTTTCCGCGAGAACTGGCTTACCAAACCCCCTTTATCCTTTCGGTTGGATCCTGCGCCTGGTGGGTGCTGCGATATAGTCCACGCCATGTGAGTGACTATATTCTGGCAGCCCTTCTGATCCTTCTGGCTGCGCATTTTCCAGTGAAGGCTTTTGTTGCGTCCCAGATCGGCACGGGTAGCCAAGCCTCGGATTATATCAACAGCACATATGCATTGATTTCGCAGGTCAGTTCCGGGGCGCTGTTGATGGCGACCGGGCTCGCTTTGCTCATCAAGTCTTTGCAGGAGGTGATCCGCGAAAACCGGATCGTAGCGGAAACAGACTCGCTTTCCGGAACGGCCAATCGCCGGGGGTTTGATGTGCAGGCGGAGCGGATGGTGGAGCGCATGCGCAAAGAAGCATGGCCACTGTGTGTGATGCTGCTGGATCTCGACCACTTCAAGCAGGTGAACGACCGTTATGGCCATGCGGTGGGAGATGCGACGATCCGCGCGTTCGGGGCACTGTTATTGCGCAGTGTGCCGCACACCAGCCTGGTTGCACGTATGGGGGGAGAGGAATTCGTGGTGCTGCTGGAGCGCACGGAACTGGAAACCGCCTGCCTTCATGCTGAAGCCGTAAGACGTGCTGTCATGACCAGCCGGGAGGAGGGGGTACCCTCGATCACGGTCAGTATTGGCGTGGCTGAAATCCGCTCGCCTTATGAATTGCAGAAGGGCATGGCGAAGGCAGATGCGGCGCTCTATGACGCCAAGCATGAAGGGCGGAACAGGGTGAAGGCCGCCGCCTTACGTTATGTTCTTAATGTTAAATCTAAACTTTAAGAGTAAATAATTATCATTATAAATCAATGAATTATGGTTAATTTTTAAAGTTAATTGAGCTATGCATTCGGGCGACTAACGATAAAAATGCTGAGGCCAACGAACAGTACGGCCAGTCCCGCCAGCACAAAATCTGGCGCACCCAGCAGCCACGACAGGGTCAGGGATCCCACAAAACTCGCAACAGCGAAGGCCTTGGCGAAGATTGGAATGGAGCCGGTTTCTCGCCACTGCACAACACTGGGGCCAAGATAGCGATTGGTCAGCAGCCAATGTTCGAAGCGGGGGGATGAGCGGGTGAAGCACCATGCCGCAAGGATGAGGAAGACCGTTCCCGGCATCATCGGCACCACCATTCCAATGGCCCCCACCACCACAAAGATAACGCCGGCACTGAACAGAAACTGCCGGTAGAGGCGGCCACCCAGGCGGCGCGTCAGTTCAGCAGCGCGAGGCCTGCCCCCGTGCCTGGCTGTGCTGCCGTTCTTACCCTGTGCGCCAGATGATGAGAGCGCGCCGTCGCTTTTCGTGCTGCCAGGCTCGTCGGCAGACTTTGGAGCTTCAGAGGGGGGCTTGGAAGTGGGCATGCAGGCAGGATGGCGGTTCAGCCGGCAGAGAGCAAGCGCACCGCACCATCGCGTTCATGCAGATAGAGCAGGGTGCGCATGGGTTGGGCGTCGGTCCCTGTCAGATCCGGGTCGCGGCGGATGGCGAGGGCGGCGGCATTGCGTGCTTCTTCCACCTCAACCCCATGAAACTCCGATCGCGCCAACCGGAAGCCGGGCATACCACTTTGCCGCGTGCCCAGCACATCCCCTTCACCTCTGAGCCGCAGGTCTTCCTCGGCCAGCCGGAAGCCGTCCTGACTTTCGCGAAGGATGGAGAGGCGGGACTTCGCGGTTTCGCTCAGCGGCCCACGATAGAGCAGCAGGCAGGTTGAGAGTTTATCTCCACGCCCGACGCGTCCGCGCAACTGATGGAGTTGGGCGAGGCCAAAACGCTCCGCATGTTCGATGACCATCAGCGTGGCATTGGGCACGTTGACGCCCACCTCCACCACCGTTGTGGCCACCAATATGCGCGTTTCTCCCGCAGCAAAGCGTGCCATGGCGGCATCTTTGGCCGCGCCTGACATGCGCCCGTGAACCACATCCACCCGGCTACCGAAATGGGCCTGAAGGCTTTCAAATCGTTCTGTGGCTGCGGTGAGGTCGGAGGTCTCGCTTTCTTCTACCAGCGGGCAGATCCAATAGGCTTGCGCCCCCGCATTCAGGGCACGATGAATTCCGGCCACCACATCATCCAGGCGGTCCAGTGGTAATGCTCGGGTATCGATCTCCTGTCGTCCTGGAGGTTTTTCACGTAACTCACTGGAATCCATGTCCCCAAATAGGGTCAGAACCAATGTGCGGGGGATAGGGGTGGCCGTCATGACCAGCATATCCACCGCGCGCCCCTTGCGTGCCAGCGCAAGGCGCTGCTCCACGCCAAAGCGGTGCTGCTCATCCACCACAGCCAAGGCGAGATCGTGGAATGCGACGTCATCCTGAATAAGGGCGTGAGTGCCCACAAGCAGATGGATGCGCCCATCTGCCAGCCGCTCCAGAACGGCCGCGCGCGCTTTTCCTTTCTCACGTCCGGTCAGTAACGCCACTTCAAGGCCCGCAGAGGCGGCAAGGGGCGCGATAGTTTCGGCATGCTGGCGCGCCAGAATTTCGGTTGGTGCCATGAAGGCGGCCTGTCGCCCGGCTTCTACGACGGTCGCTGCAGCCAGTAGAGCCACAACCGTTTTGCCTGAGCCGACATCACCCTGGAGGAGGCGCAGCATGCGGGTTTCTGAAGCGAGGTCGCCACGAATGGCCTCCAGCGCCTGTATCTGCGCACCGGTGAGGGTGAATGGCAGGGCATCCTGAATGCGTTGTGAAAGTGCGTTGGTGCCGATGCTGGGGCGGCCTCCCGCGCGCTCTTCCCGCGCCCGCATGAAGGCTAACGTGAGTTGGTGCGCGAACAGTTCATCAAGCGCCAATCGCCGCCAGGGCGCGCCTGTGGCCACGGCATCCATGGGATTCTGGGGCAGATGCAAGCGCAGCAGGGCATCGCGGAAGGGCGGCAGAAGGCCGCTGGTGATGCTGACAGGGAGCCATTCCGACAGGTCCGGCACTTTATCCAATGCGGCTGTCATGGCCCTTCGCAGATGCCCGGCAGCGAGCCCTGCGACCAATGGGTAGGTCTGCTCGACAGCCGGCAGTCGGGCCAGACCCGCAGCATCCAGAACCCGGTCCGGATGGGTCATTTGCCGGATGCCGTCGAAAAGAGAAATCTTTCCGCAGAGCCAGCGCGTTTCACCCACCGGCAGCATGTGGGCGAGGCGTGCATCGTCCATTCTGAAATGTACGATAACCATCTCGCCGCTGGCATCGGAGACATATGTGCGGTGGGGTGCGCGGCTGCCCGGCGGTGGGGCGCTGTGCCCATCCACCCTGACTTCCAGCGTCACATCTGTATCCGGGAGTGCCTGAGCGATAAGCGGACGTGCTCGCCTATCCACAAAGCCGGATGGCATGTGAAATAGCAGGTCCACCACCCGTGGCGTGTCTCGTCCCAATAGTCGCGCAAAAGGCTTCTCCAGCTTCGGCCCGATTCCGGGAAGAGTGGTGAGCGGTGCAAACAAGGGGGAGAGGATATCTGGACGCATAGGGCAGGGGGCTCCGTGCCTCTTGTCATCTTAACTTAAAGTTTGAGTTTAAGTTGAAGATTGGCATAAATTCTTATAATTTCAATAGTTAATGATAGGTATTGGATCGTATAAATGAGCGAGGTTCCCGGCGAAAACGAGCGATCTGAGCGCATGGCCTTCATTCTTGGGCTGCGTCAGGGTGGTGTGCGCGATGTTGCGGTGTTGCGTGCCATGGAGATGGTGCCTCGGCCTCTGTTCGTGGATTCGCAGTTCCGTATAAATGCTTATGATAACATCACTTTGCCGATTTCGTGCGGGCAGACAATGTCGCAGCCCGGACTTGTTGCGAAGATGACTGAAGCTCTCAACATCACAGCGGAACACACTGTTCTGGAAGTGGGAACGGGTTCCGGGTATCAGGCTGCGGTTTTGGCGCACCTTTCATCGCGTGTTGTGACGATGGATCGGTATCGGCAACTCATATCTCAGGCGCAGGTGCGGTACGAGGTGCTGGGCTTTCGCAATCTCGTCGCTGAGGTTGGGGATGGTTTTTTGGGGCAGCCGGCACGCGCGCCTTTTGATCGCATCATGGTGACGGCTTCAGCGCCTGAAATACCGCAGCACCTGATTGACCAGCTGAAATTTGGGGGGGTGCTGGTCATGCCGCTTGGAGAGCCTGATGCGGAGCAGAGGCTCGTCCGCTTCGTGAAGCAGCAATCCGGCCATGAACGCAGGGATTTGATGCCCGTGCGCTTTGTTCCGCTGGTGCATGGCGTGGCGGCCACACTCTAGTGAAATCCTGAAAGTTGAGCGAAGGGCGGATTGCCTCTCCCGCAGGCATCTGGTTATTCAGTCTGGTTATCAAGATTTCTGAGCGGGGTTTATTTTGCAGCGTTCGGCATGGCACGGTCTGCGTCACATCGTTCTTGGCTTGACCTTGGCTGGCGTGCTTGCGGCATGCGCTGGGCGGCCGGATGGGGTGCTCATTCCAGTGCCGGACAATGTGGAAGGCACATCTCGCGTGAACATGATGGTTGCCACTGTGCGTCAGCGGGTGGATGGGCCGGATGTGTTCAGTGGTGAGCGGGGAGGCAAGGTGAGCTTCCTTGAGCTGGATGTTTCCATCCCGCCCGATTCTGCCCGCCAGCCTGGTGAAGTGCAGTGGCCCAAGTCCGTGCCCGGAAATCCTGCGACGGATTTCGTGACCACACGGCTGGAAGATATGACCCAGCCTCAGGCCATCACCTGGTTCAACAAGCAGATCAAGAAGACCCCCGGGCGCCATGCCCTTGTGTTTGTTCACGGTTATAATCAGCGCTTTGACGATGCTGTCTTCCGCTTCGCGCAGATTGTTCACGATTCACGTGCGTCTGTGACCCCCGTGCTGTTCACGTGGCCATCCCGTGGCAGCCTACTGGCCTATGGCTATGATCGGGAAAGCACATCTTATTCGCGAGATGCGCTTGAGCGGCTGCTGACCTTCATGGCGAATGACCCGGGCGTGAGTGAAGTTTCGGTTCTGGCTCACTCCATGGGGAATGTGGTTGCGCTGGAAGCGTTGCGGCAGATGGCGATCCGCAATGGTCGCATTTCACCCAAAATCAAGAATGTGATGCTCGCCGCGCCGGATGTGGATGTGGATGTGTTCCGCAGCGTCTTTAGTGAGATCGGCGAAAAGCGCCCGAATTTCACGATGTTCGTGTCACAGGATGACAAAGCGCTGAAGGTTTCCAAGCGAGTGTGGGGCGGAGTGCCGCGCATTGGGCAGGTTGACCCGACTCAGGAGCCTTACCGTTCTGAATTCGAGCGGAACAACATCACCGTGGTAGATCTTACGCGACTTGATACGAGCGATCCGCTGAATCATGGGAAATTTGCCACCAGCCCCATGGTTGTTCAGTCCATCGGCGTGCGACTGGCGCAGGGGCAGGCCATGACGGATTCGCGTGTGGGCTTCGGCGAGCACATCGTGCAGTTGACCACGGATGCCGCTTCCACAGTGGGGACAGCTGCCGGTCTTGTTATCGCTGCACCTGTCGCTGTCCTCGATTCAAATACGCGCTCCAGCTATGGCAACCATCTCGGCCAGCTTGGAAACTCTGTCTCCAGCACGGTTGAATCGGGGGCTGGTGTGTTGCCCTTGCCGACAGGGCGCTAATTTTCCGAGGGGCGTATTCCATGCCTCGGGTGTTTTGCCTTGGGGAATATTCCCTAACGTAACGTCTTGTTTGTGAAGAAGCGTTGCATTCGACGGGCCTGTCAGTATAGTCCCGCATCTTCCTGGTGGCCTGTGTCGCCACGTTGAAGCCTGACAGGCGAATCTTTCCAATAGACGAACGAGGGTGCACATGTTCATCACGCCTGCTTTCGCCCAGGGCGCTCAGGGTGCCGCCGGCGGGGCCGACATGCTCATTCAGCTGGCTCCGTTCCTGCTGATCTTCGTTGTCATGTATTTTCTGATTCTGCGCCCGCAGCAGAAGCGCGCCAAGGCGCACCAGGAACTGGTGAGTGCTCTGCGTCGCGGTGACGTGGTTGTCACCATGGGTGGTCTTGTTGGCAAGGTCACCCGCGTGCTGGATGATGCTGAAGTGGAAATTCAGGTGGCGGAAAATGTGCGTGTGCGTCAGCTCCGCGCGCAGATCGCTACAATCCGCACCAAAGGCGAGCCCGCCAAGGATGAGGCTTCTGCAGCCTCCTGATCTGACGGAATAGCCTGCGACATGCTGCACTTTTCACGCTTAAAGACCACGACGATTCTTCTGATCGTTGCTGCAGGCATCCTGTTGGCGCTGCCTAATGTGCTGCCGCAGAGTGTCCTGCAGCATCTGCCGCAGTGGTACACGGCCAATCATGTGACCCTGGGTCTCGATCTCCAGGGTGGGTCTCATATTCTGCTTGAGGTTGATGAGGCCGCGCTGCGTCATGAGCGGGCGGAACAGTTGCGTGATGATGTGCGCAGGGTACTGCGTGACAATCGCATCGGCTATCAGAATCTGGTGGTGCGAGATACGACTGTGAGTCTGCGTCTGCGCGATCCGGCCGAAACCTCCAAGGCTTTGACCGAACTGCGCAAGCTTGCCACGCCGGTTACAAACACCCTGCTAGGGTCAGGCACTGGTGAAATGGACCTGACAGTTTCTTCCGCTTCGGAAGGGGCTATCTCTGTTCAACTCACTGCTGCCGGGCTTGAGGCGCGTGTGCGTTCCGCCGTGCAGCAATCGATTGAGATTGTTCGTCGCCGTATTGATCAGTTGGGAACGGTTGAGCCAAATATCCAGAGACAGGGCAGCAGCCGCATTCTGGTGCAGGTCCCTGGTTTGCAGGACCCGCAGCGACTGAAAGCCCTATTGGGCCAAACAGCCAAGCTCTCCTTCCGGATGCTGGATCAGTCTATTTCTCCGCAGCAAGCTATGGAAGGGCGCGCGCCGCCGGACTCCGAGTTGCTGATGGGGCAGGATGGTCGTCCTTATCTTGTTGAAAAGCAGGTTCGTGTTTCAGGTGAGGATCTGGTGGATGCCCAGCCGGGCTATGACCAGACTTCGTCTGAGCCGCTGGTGACTTTCCGCTTTAATTCCAATGGCGCTCGCCGGTTTGCCACGACAACACAGGAAGCTGTGGGGCGGCCCTTTGCGATTGTTCTGGATAATGAGGTTATTTCGGCCCCTGTGATCCGTGAGCCTATTCTCGGCGGGTCGGGTCAGATTTCCGGGAGCTTCACGGTTCAGGAAGCGAATGATCTCGCCATCCTGCTTCGGGCAGGTGCATTGCCTGCGCCGCTGGTCGTGGTGGAAGAGCGTACGGTTGGGCCAAGCTTAGGTGCGGATTCGATTGAAGCAGGGAAGCTTGCGGCCTATGTCGCTTCCGGTCTGGTCGCAGTTTTCATGGTTGCGGTTTATGGCTTCTTTGGCTTCATCGCGCTGATCGCGCTCATGGTCCACATCACGCTGATGTTCTCGTTGCAGTCCATACTGGGCGCCACATTGACCTTGCCCGGCATCGCGGGTGTCATTTTGACCATTGGCATGGCGGTGGACTCCAACGTCGTGATCTTTGAACGTATTCGTGATGAGGCGCGTGAGGGGAGATCGGCTATTTCAGCTATAGACAGGGGCTTTGTTAATGCTCTTGGAACAGTGCTGGATGCCAATATCACCTCATTGGTCACGGCAGTTATTCTATTCCTCATGGGAGGTTCCGGCCCGGTTCGCGGTTTTGCCGTTACCTTTATTCTTGGCATCATCACGACGGTGTTTACAGCCTACACGTTCACGCGCCTAATGATTGCGTGGTGGGTGAAGTGGCGTCGTCCGACTGAACTGCCGATCTGAAGGTCTGCCGATAATGCCATTGATTGATTACATTCCGGCGCAGACCAACATCCGCTTCATGAAGCTGAGGTTCATCAGCTTCCCGTTGTCTGCTGTCTTGTCGTTGTTAACGGTCATCATGTTCGTCACTGTCGGGTTTAACCTCGGCATTGATTTTCGTGGCGGTACCCTGATCGAGGTTCAGTCCACTCAGGAAACCGCAGATATTGCGGCGTTGCGCGAGCATCTGACGGACCTTGATGTTGGTGAAGTCCAGATCCAGCAGTTCGGCTCTCCGCGAGATGTCCTGATCCGCATCGGACAAGCCGAGACGAGTGAGGAGTCCCTCCAGTCCATCGTGCAGCTTGTGCGCGGCGAGTTGGGGACGGATTATTCAATTCGTCGTGTCGAAACCGTGGGGCCCAGCGTTTCCAATGAGCTGGTACGCCAGTCGATTGTGGCTATGGTGCTCGGTGCCTTGGCTATTCTGGCCTATCTATGGTTCCGTTTTGAATGGCAGTTTGCCGTCGGCGCTCTTGTGACGACGATGCATGATGTCTTCATCACGCTGATGATTTATTCCCTGCTGGGGATAGATTTTGACCTCACCGCTATCGCTGCTCTGCTCACCATCATGGGCTATTCGCTCAATGATACGGTCGTTGTTTATGATCGTATTCGCGAAATGCTGCGCCGATACAAGAAGATGCCGATTCAAGAGCTGCTGGATGCGTCTTTGAATGCGACATTCTCGCGTACAATCATCGTTTCCCTCACCACCTTCTTTGCAACTATTGCTCTTTACCTGTTCGGTGGAGAGGTGTTGCGGGGGTTCTCATTGGCCATGACGGTTGGCGTAGTGATGGGAACGTATTCAACCATTTTTGTCGCCGCCCCGATCCTTATCCATCTTGGCTTGCGCAGTTCCTCTGTTGCTGCTGAAGCCAAGCCCGATGAAAAGCCTGAAGACATTTTGAATGTTGATGAGGCCGCTCGCTTTATCGAGGCAGAGGAAATGGTCGAAGCTGTTGCCAAGTCAGGCAAGAAAAATGCAACTGGGGCAGGGCCTGTTGGCAAGGGTGGCCAAAAGGCGTGAGTATAGGCGAGGGCTCCGGTTTCTTCGGAGCCCGAAGGGGAGTGTTATGGAAAAGCCAGATAACCCCTTTTTGCCTCGCCAAGTGCCTATTGACGGATATCGTAGCCGTTTCTTTCATTTTGCCGGGATGTCTCACTCTGGTTCCATTCTTGCCTTGCCATCTGGTGTTCGGCCTTGGGCTGTAACATCGATGTCAGAGGTAGATGCCAGAGCTTTGGAGCAGATCGTGTCAGAGGCGGCCCAGTTTGAATTGCTCTTCATCGGCACCGGCCAAGAGCCAATGCATCTGAAAGAGCCTTTGAAGCAGATTCTTCGTGAATGTGGACTGCGGTTTGAGGTCATGCCGACCCCTGCTGCTGCTGCGACATATAATGTGTTGCTGGCGGAAGATCGTCCCGTTGGCGCTGCATTAATCGCCATATAGGGGCTGTGTCGTGACGCCGGCTCTTTCCTGAGCCTGTCTCGTTACCTATATGAGAGCGCATTATTGAGCTCCATTCAGCACGGCAGGCCATGCCTTTAGTTTCCTCTTCTTCCTCTGCTTTGGATGCAGCATACGCCCATTGCGCAGATCTTGTGCGAAGACAGGATCGTGATCGCTTTCTCGCCGCTCTGTTTGTGCCAGAAAGCGCGCGCAGGCATCTTCTGGCGCTTTATGCATTCAACATAGATGTGGCACGGATTCGAGAGGTGGTGCGTGATGCGCTGCCCGGAGAAGTGCGGCTGGCCTGGTGGCGCGAGGTCATTGAGGGGCAGGGGCGCGGTGCGGTGGAAGGGCATCCGGTGGCGCTCGCCCTTCTGGATACGATGGCGCGTTTCTCTCTTCCATCTCTGGCGCTCGCCAATCTCGTGGATGCCCGCATTTTCGATCTTTACGATGATGCAATGCCGAGCCGAACTGATCTTGAGGGGTATGCGGGCGAAACTGCCGGCGCACTTTTGCAGATGTCTCTGCTGGTTCTGACCCCTGATATCGCTATGACTGCTGGGGATATTGCAGGGCATGGCGGTGTTGCGCTTGCCATGACCGGCCTTATGCGCAGTTTTCCCGTTCATGCGAGACGCGGCCAGTGTTATTTGCCTCTCGACATGCTGGAGCGTCGCGGAGTTGGGCGTACTGACGCTGTTTCCGGTCAGGTGAGTTCCGGTCTTCTGGATACGCTGGGGGACATGCGTGAGGAGGCATTGGGGCATCTTATTCGAGCTAATGCCGCCTTTCTTGCGCTTCCAGAGCAAAGACGTCTCGACCTTGCCGCGCCCTTGTTGCCGTTAATTCTGGTTCCGGGGGACTTGAAGGCCCTCGCCAAGGTGGCTGATCCTTTTCGGGATATAGCCGGCCTTTCGGCTTTCTGGCGCCAGGTTGCGCTTTGGTCAGCTGTCCGTCGTATTAAAGCTGGTGGTGGCTTGGTGCGTGTTTGATCGGCATTCATTTGAAGTGCGGATTATTTGTATAGAAGTATACGCGAATACATGTGTGGCATCTCCATGGTATGGTTAATAAATCGTATACGTAGCAGTCCGTTCTCACTTATAATCACCTGAGCGAATCTGTGCGGCGCTCATCTTCAGCTCCAGTCCGTTTTGAATTCGGCCACTTGCCTATATTTGTATAGATGTTTTTGTGTGTGAGTGGATACGCGTATACCTTGAATTTTGAGGTCTAAGTATGAAAACATTAGCTGTCGTTTCCCAAAAAGGGGGGGTTGGGAAAACAACACTGGCGACAGCCCTTGCTGTAGAGGCGGTTCGCCGAGGGAGGAGTGTGGTCATCGTGGATCTTGATCCTCAAGCCAGTGCGAGCTTCTGGAAAGATACGCGGCAGGAGACTTTGTTTGAAGATCCTCTGGCGATCACGGCCGTTCCCGCTTCTCGTCTTGGTCATGTCCTTTCTGCGGCTGAAAGCGCAGGTTGCGATCTTGCTGTGATCGACACGCCCCCCTTCTCGAAGGACATCGCATATGAAGCGACCCAGCGCGCTGATTTTGTGCTTGTCCCAACGCGACCTGCCGTTCTGGATGTCATGGCAATGATGCGTACGTTGGAGTTGGTGAAGCGCTACGAGCGTCCTTACGCGATTGCGCTCACCTTTTGCCCGCATCAGGGACGCGAGGTCGAAGACACCGAGCGCGCGATCCGCGACCTGGAGGCAGAACTATGCCCGGTCCGTATCGGTAGTCGCATTGCCTATTCACGTGCGCAGCAAACCGGACGTGCAGCTCAGGAGCTTGATCCTGAAGGAAAGGCCGCTCAGGAAATTATAGAGCTATATGACTATATAGGTATACATATGGAGCGCAGTTTGAAGGTTGGAGAGAGACATGACTAATGCACTACAGGCTGTTTTGAATCGGGCGATGCAACAGTCTCACGCTGAAGAAGCCAAGCCCACAACTGTTCCTCCGCGGCGTGGACGTGCCGTTGAGCCTCCCGCAGTTGAAGAAGTTGTTGTTCCTCCCGTGCCGGAGAAAGTGCGTCGGCCAGGGCGTACGGGGACGCGCTTGATTGGTGGACACTTTCCGCCTGAAGTGGCGCGGCAGTTGCGCATGCTTGCGGCTGAGGAAGACACAACAGTTCAGGCTCTTCTCGAAGAGGCGATTGATTTGCTTTTCGTGAAGAAGGGCAAGGCTGCGATTTCAGCGCGGCTTATGGATGAGCGTATAGTCAGATAGCTGTATGCGAGATGAGCACCATATAGGTCGACGCGTTTAATTTCTTAGGGTTATTTTTGTATATGTGTATACAATTTTGTGTGTAGTATCGGGGCTCGTTCGGTTTGTGAACGAGGCCGCTTCGGGTTTTTAGGTGATATTATTATTCGTATACGTGCATACATAATAAATTTTCATTTTTCCCGCTCGTATAACCCTATATATGTATACTCATATAGGGTTCAGGTTCAAAACATAGAGGGCACATAGCGCCCTCATTCTATGGCTATATTGAACTCAGGACGCCGTGGTGCGTGTGATGCGATCCGTCAAATTCTGTCGCCCGCGCGCAATATCTGCCACTTGCAATTGCATGGCTTCAGAGCCTGCCAAATCCTGAAGCATCTCGATCTGGTTGCGGGCAATGAGCAACAGGAGATCATCTCGCACTGACCCATCCGCTGCGCGCGGCAATACCGGCACAATCTGCAAATGATTTAGATGAGGCTTGTCCGGAAGAGACGAGGCAATGTGCGTACGCAGATCCTCTTCTGAAATCTGTATGCCGGGCTGGGGCTCAACAAACGCATAAAGCCCCACCTTGCCACCCAGTGTCTGGAAGTCTGCCATATGCGCATCGACCACAGCCGGGTGTGATCGGAGTGCTGCGGTAATGCTTGGCCCGACTTGAGTAACGCGAGGGCCTCGCCCTTCTGTATCCGAATAGGACAAAAGGCGACGGGTTACAAATCTGTATACGCGCTTACCTGTAGCCATCCATACGCGTGTAATAGCGCTTTTCTTTGCCAGCATTGCATGTTCGCGTGGCGTCAGTTCATCGGGGCAATAGGTGCGCTTATGCTTCAGCAGATGACGCAGGTCTTCATAAGCCAGCACGCGGCCCAGCTTCCAACGGCGACTGATAGGCAGAGCAAGCTGGAAATCCATCAGCCATGCTTCGCCATCGGCTCCACGCAACCAGTTTTGTTGCTTGGCCAAGTCATTATGCACATAGCCCTTGCGGTGGAGTATGTGCAGAGCCTTGCGCGCCGAATGGAAAAAATGGCTGTCTCCGGCCGGCCGGGCGATTTGCAACGGTACTCCCTCAATCCAGCCTCGCACGAGAAAAAGATGCCCTACGGCCAGAAGAGGTGTCGTGACTCCGGTGGAGGTGACGTGCTCCAGGGCGTGGACCTCAAACGCAGCAAGACGCCGCGCGAGAAGGGTCAGCCATGGGGAAACTTCATTCCAACGACGTCGTACAGCAGGCCATTCCTGACCCCGCGTATCTGTCCATATGCCGCGCTCCACCACGGAGAATACGTCACGCTTCAACACCGTATCCACGGTGAAGCGCTCTATATCGGCACTATACTCAAGAGGCGGAACATTCTGGACAGAGCGGGCCATGGGCGTCTCCGGGAAGCGCGATCTAATCCTGCTAGGCACATGGCCTGTACAGTATCAATGTATCGCCCTTGAAATTCAGGATGCGAGACGGTGTCATCATTCAGACTGAACCGTCGCTGCTTTTCAATCTGAAGGGGGCTGGCTCTGGGTTGGGCTGGGCTTGCTGTCAACCCACGGTCCGATATCTGCGAGGGCGCGCGCAGACAGAGCTTTTTTGCGTGCGAGAGCCTTTTCGCTGCCGCGCAGGCGCTTCCCACCTTCAGCGCGGGGCGCTTCCGCCAAGGGAGGGAACAAGCCAAAATTGACATTCATGGGCTGAAAGGAGCGAGGGCCTGCTTCCAGTGTTTCAATGTGTCCGCCCGTAATATGCCCTAGCAAAGCGCCCAATGCCGTTGTGGCGGGAGGAGGCGGTTGCATGGTGCCTATCCGTTCAGCCGCCGCAAAACGCCCGGCAAGTAGGCCCACGGCCGCACTTTCCACATATCCCTCGCAGCCGGTAATCTGTCCTGCAAAGCGCAGGCGTGTATCTGCCTTCAGGCGCAGGGTTTCATCCAGAAGGTTGGGCGAGTTGAGATAGGTATTGCGATGTAGTCCGCCGAGGCGTGCAAACTCCGCATTCTCAAGGCCCGGAATCGTGCGGAAAATGCGCACCTGTTCCGCATGGCGCAGCTTGGTCTGGAAGCCAACCATATTATAAAGTGTGCCCAGCTTATTATCCTGTCGCAGTTGTATGATTGCGTAGGATTTGACAGTCGGATCGCGCGGATTGGTGAGGCCCACAGGTTTCATAGGGCCAAAGCGCAGCGTTTCGCGCCCGCGTTCTGCCATCACTTCTATGGGCAGGCAGCCATCGAAATATGGGGTCTTCGCCTCGAAGTCGCGCAGGGGAACCGTGTCGCTCGTCAGCAGCGCATCAATGAAGGCGTTGTACTGCTCCTGATTCATCGGGCAGTTGATGTAATCCGCGCCATTGCTGTCCGGCCCGCTCTTGTCGTAGCGGGATTGGAACCATGCCTTGTCCATGTCGATGCTGTCAAAATGCACAATGGGTGCAATGGCATCGAAAAAGGCGAGGGCGCTTTCACCGGTGATATCCAGCACAGCCTGTGCCAGAGCCGGAGCCGTGAGCGGGCCTGTCGCGATAATCACCTTGTCCCACTCGTCCGGTGGCAGAGTGGAGATTTCTTCGCGTCGAATTTCCACCAACGGGTGTGCTTCCAGTTCGGCGGTTACAGCTTGAGAAAAATTGTCACGATCAACAGCCAGGGCGCTTCCGGCGGGTACGCGGTGCGCATCTGCCATGCGCATAATGAGCGAGTCGGCCCGGCGCATTTCTGCATGCAGAACGCCGACAGCATTCGTCTCTGCATCATCAGAGCGGAAGGAGTTGGAGCACACCAGTTCGGCGAAGCCTTGGCCATGGTGGGCTTCTGTACCGCGAACGGGGCGCATTTCATGCAAAATCACCGGCACGCCCTGGCGTATGAGTTGCCAGGTGGCTTCGGAACCGGCGAGACCGGCGCCGATGACGTGAACGGGGGTCATACACACACTCCTGATGACGCTATCGCAGTCCAGCGGTGTTGCGCCACCGGCTCTTCCGCCCTGATATGAAGATTCAGAAAAACGCGTGTGACATCCGCTTGGCCGGTTTTATTTCTGCAACAATCACCGGACAGTGGATATCACTTCGCCTCCATCTATCGCAGGAAGGCATCCTGCTTCAAGGCCGCGATAGGTATTCCCCTCAAAGGGGGAGGCTGGCCCCGCTCAGAAGGGCCTCGCAAAGCAATCCATGATTATTCCGCAGACGTTTTGCGGCGCGTTCGCCCACGGGCACGCTGCGTCTTCTCTGGTGCAATAATCTCTTCCGGCTGTGCCTCTTCTGCGGGAGTCGATGCTGTTGGTTCAGGGTTCTTTGCAGATTTCGTGGGACGGCGGGCAAGAAGCTCCGCCAGAAAGTGCCCGGTGTGGGAGCGCGGATTGGCGGCGACCTCTTCCGGTGTGCCCGTAGCTACAATTTCGCCACCACCATCTCCGCCCTCAGGGCCAAGATCGATGACCCAATCTGCCGTCTTGATGACATCGAGATTATGCTCGATCACCACGACCGTATTGCCTTGCTCGACCAGTTCGTGCAGCACCTCCAGCAGTTTTTTGACATCGTGGAAGTGCAGGCCGGTTGTTGGTTCGTCAAGAATATAGAGCGTGCGCCCAGTGGCGCGGCGAGACAATTCCTTCGAAAGCTTAACCCGCTGAGCCTCGCCTCCAGAGAGTGTATTGGCCTGCTGGCCCACCTTCACATAGTCCAGCCCCACGCGACGCAGGGTCTCCAGTTTGTCGCGCACGCTCGGCACTGCCTTGAAAAAGGCCGCGCCTTCTTCCACCGTCATATCCAGAATATCGGCAATCGACTTGTTCTTGAACATCACCTCGAGAGTTTCTCGATTGTAGCGCTTGCCCTTGCACACATCACAGGTGACATACACGTCCGGGAGGAAGTGCATTTCGATTTTGATGACGCCATCGCCCTGGCAGGCTTCACAACGCCCACCCTTCACATTGAAGGAAAAACGCCCAGGTCCATAGCCTCGCGCTTTGGCCTCGGGCAGGCCGGAAAACCAGTCACGAATTGGGGTAAATGCCCCCGTATAGGTGGCGGGATTTGAGCGCGGTGTACGACCGATTGGGGACTGGTCGATATCAATGACCTTGTCCAGATTCTCCAGCCCATCCAGCCGATCATAGGGCGCAGGTGCTTCGCTTGCACCATTCAGGCGACGCGCAACAGCCTTATACAGCGTATCAATAAGCAGCGTGGATTTCCCGCCGCCCGAAACGCCCGTGACCGCAGTGAACAGGCCCAGAGGTATCTCCGCCGTGACATTTTTCAGATTATTGCCCCGGGCCCCTTCAAGGCGCAGCAAGCGTTTCGGGTTGGGCTTGCGCCGTGCCGGTACACCCACCGAAAGCTCCCCGGTGAGATATCGTCCGGTCAGCGACTGAGGATCGGCGAGAATATCCTGAGGCTTGCCTTGGGAGACGATGCGCCCGCCATGGATGCCAGCCCCGGGGCCGACATCGACCACATAGTCTGCGGCAAGAATGGCGTCCTCGTCATGCTCCACCACGATCACGGTGTTGCCGAGGTCACGCAGGTGCTTCAGCGTTTCCAGCAAGCGGCTGTTGTCGCGCTGATGAAGGCCGATGGAGGGTTCGTCCAGAACATAGAGCACACCTGTGAGGCCGGATCCGATTTGCGAAGCAAGGCGAATACGCTGGCTCTCACCACCGGAAAGTGTGCCGGACGCACGGGCGAGAGTGAGATATTCCAGCCCCACATCCAGCAGGAAGGTCAGCCTCTCGCGAATTTCCTTCAGAATGCGAGTGGCAATCTCATTTTGCTTATCGGTGAGATGTTCCGGCAGTTCCTCGAACCAGCGCGCTGCTGCTTTCACAGAAAGTGCGCTGGTCTGCCCGATATGATGCCCGTTTATCTTGACTGCCAAGGCCTCGGGTTTCAGTCGATACCCGTTGCAGGCTGCGCACGGCACAGTGGAAAAATATTTCGAGATTTCCTCCCGTGCCCAGTCACTTTCCGTTTCCTTCCAGCGCCGGTCCAGATTGCGCACCACCCCTTCAAAGGGCTTTTCTGTCTCATAGGAGCGCAGGCCATCATTATAGGCAAAGACAATTTTCTCAGTGCCAGAGCCATGAAGCAGCACATCGCGCGCCTTTTCCGGCAGGTCACACCACGGCTTTGAAAGCTCAAAGCCATAGTGTTTTGAGAGGGCCTCAAGCGTCTGCCCATAATAAGGTGAGGTGGATTTGGCCCATGGAGCAATGGCACCCTGCCGCAGGGTGCGCATCCTGTCAGGCACCACCAGTTCAGGGTCTATGGTTTGCTCTACGCCCAGTCCGTCACAAGCCGGGCAGGCACCAAATGGATTGTTGAACGAGAACAGTCGCGGTTCAATTTCGGCAATGGTGAAGCCAGACACAGGGCAGGCGAATTTCTCCGAGAAAACAATACGCTTGGGCGCACCATTCTCGTCTTTTTCCTCCGCGAACTCGGCGACAGCAATGCCGTCAGCCAATCCAAGTGCCGTCTCAAAACTGTCCGCAAGACGTTGGGCGATGTCTCCACGCACCACGATGCGGTCAACCACAACATCGATGTCATGCTTGAACTTTTTATCCAACGCGGGAGCTTCAGCAATCTCATGGAATGCTCCATCAATCTTGACGCGCTGGAAACCCTTTTTCATCCATTCCGCAAGCTCCTTGCGGTACTCGCCTTTGCGTCCGCGCACCACAGGCGCAAGCAGATAAAGTCGCGTACCTTCGGGCAGAGCGAGCACGCGATCGACCATCTGCGATACGGTCTGGCTTTCGATAGGCAGGCCTGTGGCGGGAGAATAGGGCACACCCACGCGCGCCCACAGCAGGCGCATATAATCGTGAATTTCGGTGACAGTGCCGACCGTAGAACGAGGGTTCTTGGATGTGGTCTTTTGCTCGATGGAAATAGCCGGAGAAAGCCCATCAATCTGGTCCACATCCGGCTTCTGCATCATCTCCAGAAACTGACGCGCATATGCTGAAAGGCTTTCCACATAACGTCGCTGGCCTTCGGCATAGATGGTGTCAAATGCCAGAGAGCTCTTGCCGGAACCGGAAAGCCCGGTGAAAACCACCAGGCTGTCACGCGGAATATCTAAATCCACATTCTTCAGATTGTGTTCCCGTGCGCCGCGCACCGAGAGAGTTCGCGAGTCTCGCCGGGCTGTGGGCATGGTGGCGGATGTGAGCCGCAGGACAGAATCGCGATCCGACATGGAACTCTCAATCGTGCAGACAGGGCGCGCGAGTTGGGCGCAAACCGGTCAATGTCTGAAGGTGGACAAGAAGGCTGTATTTAATGGAGCCGACCAGAATGCACCCGCAGCAGGTTCTGTGTTGCCTGACAGGAGTTCTGATGGTTATGGCCTGTATCTAGTGTGCGATGCGTAATGCGAAAGGGAACATAAGTGGAACTTTTGCGCGTGGCGAGTCAAAAATATCTCACCTGATGCGTGATATCGGGATTGTCGCACTGCACTGGCGTCTATAGAACAGACGTGGAACGCGCGGGTTTGGTGCGCTCTGTCACATTCTCTTTATGCGGGCTTTGTGGTGGATAACCTGCTTTGCGGGTCGCGCCACGCGGCTGGCTTGGTAGGGTGCGGCATCTTTTAGGTGCTCGAAACAAATGGAGGCCCGCCAATGGCCGGCAGTGTCAACAAGGTGATCCTGATCGGCAATCTTGGCCGGGATCCGGAAGTGAAGAGCTTCCAGAATGGTGGGCGGGTCTGCAACCTGTCGATCGCAACCTCGGAAAACTGGCGGGATAAGGCTTCCGGTGAGCGACGGGAGCGAACCGAGTGGCACCGCGTTGTGATTTTTAATGAAAATCTTGTCGGGGTCGCTGAGAAGTTCCTGAAGAAGGGGTCCAAAGTCTACATCGAAGGCCAGGTCGAAACCCGGAAGTTCGAGCGAGATGGTCGTGAGCAGTACACGACTGAAATTGTGCTGCGTCCTTATCGCGGTGAATTGACCCTGCTGGATGGTCGTAGTGGTGGTAGCGAAGGCGGCGATGATTACGGCGGCGGTTCGGACTTCGGTTCGTCTAGCCCGATGGGCGGAGGCTCGTCTGGTGGTGGTTATGGCGGCGGTGGCCGGCGCGGCGGCGAAGGCTCCAGTTCCGGCGGTGGCCGTCCCGTGAGTGATCTCGACGACGAAATTCCTTTCTGATCAAGTTGTGCGGGCCGGAGCTTTTCGAAATTCCGGCCCAAATAGCTTTAACAGCGTTTGAGATTGGGTCAGTTTTATAACGGGTTCGCCGAGGTCGTGATCTTTTTGCGTATCGGCGAAATCCGGATGCGCCGTCTTTCTGATGCGCGGCCCTTTGGATCTGGATTGTCTAAGTTATTGTTTTATAGAAAATTTATTTAGATCGGCGGGTCGGGTTTCTCTGGTATTCGAAGTGTGAATCGGCTAGTAAGGTCTGTCCTTCGAATATTATGCGAGTGTTGACTTTTGGCTGACTCCGAGACGCCGATTTCGGGCGGCGAGCCGTCTTATGACATCCGGCCTGTTTCCATCACGGAGGAGCTTTCCCGCTCCTACCTCGATTATGCGATGAGCGTCATCGTTGCGCGGGCTCTGCCTGATGTGCGCGACGGATTGAAGCCTGTGCATCGCCGTATCCTGTTCTCAATGCATGAGAATGGGTATGAGTGGAACAAGTCCTATCGCAAGTCCGCCCGCGTGGTTGGCGACGTTATCGGTAAGTATCACCCGCACGGTGATCAGTCGGTTTATGACGCATTGGTTCGTATGGCTCAGGTGTTCGCCATGCGTGTGCCGCTGGTGGATGGCCAGGGTAATTTTGGCTCGGTTGATGGCGATCAGGCCGCCGCCATGCGTTACACCGAGGTGCGTCTCCAGAAGATCACGAATGCCCTGCTCGACGATCTCGATAAAGAGACCGTCGATTTTCAGGATAACTACGATAATTCCGAGAGAGAGCCGTGCGTCCTGCCGGCCCGTGTGCCAAATCTTCTGGTGAATGGTGCTGGTGGTATCGCTGTCGGCATGGCAACCAATATCCCGCCCCATAATCTGGGCGAGGTGGTTGATGTCACTGTGGCGCTGCTGGACGATCCCACTCTTGAGCCCGAAGCGCTGCTTGATTTTCTGCCTGGGCCAGACTTCCCCACAGGTGCGCTGATCCTTGGGCGGACGGGTATTCGGCAGGCTTATCTGACCGGGCGCGGCTCTATTCTCATGCGCGCCCGCGCGACCATCGAGAATATCCGCAAGGATCGTGAAGCGCTGATCATCACCGAAATTCCCTATCAGGTGAACAAGGCGACGATGATCGAAAAGATCGCCGAATTGGTGCGTGATAAGCGCATTGAGGGCATATCGGAGATCCGCGACGAGAGCGACCGCGATGGTATGCGGGTTGTGATCGAGATCAAGCGTGACGCACAGGGCGACGTTGTTCTGAACAACCTCTATCGGCAGACCCTGCTTCAGACCTCGTTTGGCGTGAACATGGTTGCGCTGTCCGGCGGCAAGCCGGGCTTGATGAACCTGCACGATGTGCTGACAGCCTTCATTGCCTTCCGAGAGGAAGTCATCAGTCGGCGTACTAAATATCTCCTGCGCAAGGCGCGGGACCGGGCGCATGTGTTGGTTGGTCTGGCCATTGCCGTTGCGAATATCGACGAGGTGATCCGCCTTATCCGTACTGCACCAGATCCGGCCACGGCTCGCGAGTCCCTGATGGGCCGGGATTGGCCAGCGTACGATATGGCACCATTGATTCAGTTGATCGCGGATCCGCGTCACATGCTGAATGCGGATGGCACATATCGCCTCTCTCTGGAGCAGGCGCGCGCCATTCTGGACCTGCGTCTTCAGAGACTTACAGCTCTTGGGCGAGATGAAATCGCCGATGAACTGGAGAGACTGGCTGTCGAGATCGCTGACTATCTCGACATTCTGTCCAGTCGGCCGCGCATGCGGGCCATCGTTCGTGAAGAGTTGCTCTCCATTAAGGCGGAGTTTGGAACCCCGCGCCGCACGGAGATTGTCGAAGGCTTCGGCGATCTTGAGGATGAGGATCTTATCCAGCGCGAGGAGATGGTGGTTACCGTTTCCCATGCCGGCTATATCAAACGTGTGCCGCTATCCACATATCGGGCGCAGCGGCGTGGCGGCAAGGGTCGCTCTGCCATGCAGACGCGGGATGAGGATTTCGTCACCCGCTTGTTTGTGGCCTCGACCCATGCGCCTGTGCTGTTTTTCTCTTCCAAGGGCCAGGTTTATAAACTGAAGGTGTGGCGTCTGCCTCTGGCTGCGCCGCAGGCCCGTGGCAAGGCGCTGGTGAATATTCTGCCTCTGGCTCCAGATGAGCGGATTACCTCTGTCGTACTCCTGCCTGAGAAGGGGGAAGACGACGAGCGCGCGCAGATCATGTTCGCCACCACGTCAGGCACCGTGCGACGCAATTCACTCTCTGATTTTGCGCAGGTAAACCGCAACGGCAAGATCGCAATGAAGCTGGGCGAAGGCGAAGCCATTGCCGAGGTCGGGCTGTGTAATGCCGATGACGATGTAATGCTGACCACGGCCAAGGGTGCCTGCATCCGCTTCCCTGTTGACGATGTGCGGATATTCAAGGGACGAGACAGCGTCGGCGTACGCGGCATTCGCCTTGAGGATGGGGACCGCCTGATTTCCATGGCGATCATCCGTCATGTGGAGGCTTCTGCCGAAGAACGTCTGGCCTATATCAAAATGCGGCGTGCACTTCAGGGTGAGGTTGCCGATGCGGTTGAGGTGGATGCCGAGGAAGGCGCAACTGGTAATGGCCAGCTTGGGCAGGACCTTTATGTCAAGATGAGTGAGGCTGAGCAGTTCATCCTTACTGTCTCAGAAAATGGCTACGGCAAGCGCAGCTCATCCTATGAGTATCGGGTGACCGGCCGCGGCGGCAAGGGCATCGTGGCCATGGCGGTGAATGACCGCAATGGTCCGCTGGTGGCTTCGTTCCCTGTTGAAGAGCATGACCAGATCATGCTCGTCACGGATGGTGGGCAGCTTATTCGTTGCCCGGTCGATGGTATTCGTATTGTCGGGCGTGCCAGCCAAGGTGTCATCGTCTTTGATACGGCCGAAGGCGAACGCGTCGTTTCTGTCGAGCATATCAGTGAGGATGCTGGTGGGGATGTCGCTTCGGATGAGGGCGAGGATGGCCTCGAAGAGGTGTAAGCCTCTTGATGGGCTCTGCTCAAAAGGCATCTGAGATGCTCTAAGACCAGTGATAGCGAGCGGGGCGGCATGTGCTGTCCCGCTTTTTTATTGGAAGCTGATGGATTGTCGGCGGGCTGGCCATTTATAGTGCAGTTCTGGGTTCAGTGCAGAGTGCGGTCAGCTTATATTGGCTGGTAAAGGCGGGCTGCCAGCTTCGGATGCCGCCGGAAGAAAAGGGGATGTCATGTCCAGCCTGCTCGAACGGTTGCAAATGCGGGTGCCAATTATTCAGGCCCCGATGGCGGGCACATCCACACCCGCACTGGCGGCGGCTGTTTGCGCGGCGGGTGCTCTTGGTTCCATCGCTCTTGGAGCCGTGGATGCCGAGGGCGGCAGAAAAGCTATTCGTACAACCTGCGCTGCAACGGATAAGCCATTCAATGTCAATCTGTTCTGCCATGCCCCCGGGGTCGCGGATGCGGCCCGGGAGGCGGGTTGGGTCGCGGCTCTGGCACCCACGTTCGGGCAATTTGGCGCGCAGCCTCCTGAGCATTTGCACGAGATTTATCGCAGCTTTGTCAATGATGATGACATGGCGGATATGCTGGCTGAGGAGCGTCCTGCGCTTGTCAGTTTTCATTTCGGGCTGCCCTCTGCTGCGCGCATTGGGCGGCTGAAGCAGGATGGAGCGCTACTGTTCGCCTGTGTCACGAATCTGGAAGAAGCGCATGCTGCCGTTGCGGCCGGTGTTGATGCGCTGGTTGCGCAGGGCATTGAGGCTGGCGGGCATCGCGGTATGTTTGACCCCGAAGCCGGTGATGAACGCCTGTCCACATTCACTCTGGTGCAGCTTCTGGTGCAGGAGCAGTCTTTGCCGGTAATCGCGGCGGGTGGCATCATGACGGGTGGAGCGATCGCGGCCTGCCTTGATCTTGGGGCAGTTGCCGTGCAACTCGGTACAGCCTTTATCGCTTGTCCGGAAAGTGCGGCGGATCCGGCTCACCGGTCCGCTCTTCTGGGGGCGGGAGCAGCGCAGACTGTGCTGACTGATGCCATATCTGGCCGTCCTGCCCGTTGTATCGCCAATGGGTTCACGGCGCTTGGTCTGTCCCTGATCCAGAGCGGGCAGAGACCGGCGGGCTACCCCATGGCGTATGACGCTGGCAAGGCGCTGAATGCCGCCGCCAAGGCCGCTGGAAACACCACATTTGGTGCGCAATGGGCAGGGCAGGGCGCTCCGCTTGCCCGTTCTTTGCCCGCCGCAGAACTGGTGGATGTATTGATGCGGGAATATGAGGTTGCGCGCGCGACTGCCAGCACGCGTTGAGATTTCAGTCCAGGTAGCATCGCTGTGCGCATGGTGCCTGTGGTGTCAAAACAACCAGAAGCATTCTCGGTGAGGGGGCACATCGAGAATGCCCGTCATGTTTGAGTTTTGACGTGTATTCTGTTTTTGATTTCAGTCCTTTACCCCGTCATCTGTGTGGGCAAGAAAGATATGCCCTGATGTCTGCCCGACTTTTCTCTGGTGCGAGATTTTATTTACAGAGTCGTCCTGTTTTTAAATGAGCATGAAAGCGCGATACGCTTTTGTTTCCGGGCATTTCAACCGAAATTGGTATTGCTGTTTGGTCCGGAAGACATCCATCAGCCATCAATAAAACTGGCCGTGCTTTCTCACCTCATTGCAACTCTGATCGCGGCAGATTGACCCGAAATGCTCGTCTGTTCAGGGCTCATGGTCGCATCGACGTTGTTTCTAGAAATGTGATAATAAAAAACTAGGTGCCGGAGAGCGCTCGTAGCTTCATGCGCGTCTGCTGGTTATTGGCATGCGCCGGGTTGTGAGCCATCGGCATGAGCATAGATTCTGCATCTGTGCGTGTTTTTGCGCCATGTACCTGATTTTACGGGTGCATTGGAGGGGAGTTCATCATGCGTCTGGCTTCGCTCATCACTGCCGCACTGGCCGCTGTTACTCTGGCCGGAGCTTCCACCGCAGCCTTCGCTGAACCGGATGCTGCCAAGGGTGAGAAGGTTTTCAAGAAATGCATGGCGTGCCATATGGTTGGCCCCACTGCAAAGCCCCGTGTCGGCCCTCCGCTGAACGGGATTATCGGGGCGAAGTGGGCGCATTTTGACGGATTCAAATACTCCCAGGATCTTCAGGACGGGGCTGCCGCAGGCAAGGTCTGGGATGATGCGAATTTGAATAACTATCTCACCAATCCCAAGGTGTTGGCTCCTAAGGGCAAGATGGCCTTCGCAGGTGTCAAGAACGATGCTGAGCGTGCGGATTTGATCGCCTATCTTGCCCAGTTCGATGCAGAGGGAAACAAGAAGTGACATTGCGCTGAAGCGCAGTCAGATTTTGTTCGAAGCCCGGTGCGCCTGTGTGGCGCGCCGGGCTTTTTCATGTGTGGACTCCAGTTGAAGTCTGGGGGAGCCCTTGCCATGGCGGTCCGCACATGGTGTCCCAATTTGTAATGCTCTGGAGACAGGATAAGGATTCCGCCATGACTGCCGATTTCGATTTCCGCGCCCAGCGCCTGCATGTCTCCAATGGTCTGTCCGAAGGGGCCGAAATCGTGCTGGCGCCTGAGCAGGCCCATTATGTGTTGAATGTCATTCGCCTGCCGGTACAGGGGCGCATTCTTCTGTTCAACGGCCGCGACGGGGAGTGGCAGGCGGAGCGGTTGGCCGGGGGCAAGCGTGAGGCGCGTTTCGCCGTGTCTGGGCAGACGCGCACCCAGCCGCCAGCCCTGACCCGCGAATATGCCTTTGCGCCCATCAAGCATACCCGGCTGGACTATATGGTGCAGAAGGCGGTGGAGATGGGAGCGGGTGTGCTCACCCCCGTCCTCACGCGCTATACGCAGGTGTCGCGCATCAATCTGGAACGGATGACGGCGAATGCGGTGGAGGCCGCCGAGCAGTGTGGCATCCTGACCCTGCCGATCGTGAATGCACCGCGCCCGCTTTCCCAGTGGCTGGAAGAGTTTTCACCGGAAAGAGCCCTGGTTTTCTGTGATGAGGGTGCGCCTGAGGCCGATCCCATCGCAGCGCTTCGCGCTGAAATTGGCCGACCTGTGAGTGTGCTGATCGGCCCAGAGGGCGGTTTCTCCCCGGATGAACGCACGCAGCTTTCCCATCGTTCAGTCATTCTGTCTCTTGGGCCGCGCATTCTACGTGCGGATACTGCCGCGGTCGCAGCGCTGGCCTTGGTGGAGGCTGCCGGCTGCGTGAGGTGAATTAGTAACTCATTTGTTTATACCTCATCATTCCATATGATTATTCTATAATCACCTAAATATTTGTTTGTATTTTTTCTATATGCAGCGCGCATATCGCAATGCAGCAAGAGTTTGATGCGGCGTATATTTATATAATTTTTTCGTTGAACCGTATTTTGGTCGGGTTTCACGTGTGTCTGTTGTGCGCCGACGGGGCATGGTGATTTGCCGTGGGTATTTTTTGAAATTATTCTATGGGGAAGCGGCATGGCGCAGCACTACCAATTCGGAATCGAAGAGGAGTTCTTCGTCATCGACTCTGCCTCACGGGCAATCCAGAAGCGTCTGACTGCCGGTTTCCGTCAGGAGTTGGCGGAGCGGGTGGAAGGAGGAACGGGGCAGGGCCAACTCGCAGACGCCTTGTTGCCGTGGCAGGTTGGGGTATCCACTGCGCCAACCTCATCCATGCAAGACGCCGCAGATGGTCTGCGTCATCTGCGGCAGGTTGCCGGGATGGTGGGGGAGCAGCACGGCCTTGGAATTCTTGCGGCGGGCACCCATCCAACCGCAGTCTGGGACAGTGGCCGTGATGCAAAGACCAGCCGCTATGACGCGATGGTGACTGACCTGCAGATGCTGGCAGAACGCAGCATGGTCTGTGGGCTTCATGTGCATGTGGAATTGCCGGACCCGGACATGCGGGTGGACGTGATGCGGCGCATCGTGCCCTATATCCCGCATTTCATAGCGCTTTCCACCTCTTCACCATTCTGGGCCTCGAAGCAGACAGGTCTGATGGGGTATCGCCTCGCGGCGAGTGATGAACTGCCCCGTACTGGCCTGCCGGAGATGTTCGAGGATAACCCGGCTTATGAGCGCTATGTGAATGCGCTGGTTTCTGCACGCATGATGTCGGATTCAAGCTCTGTGTGGTGGGTGGTACGCCCTTCGCGGACATCGCCGACGCTGGAATTGCGTGCACCTGACAGCTGCACCCGGCTGGAAGATACGCTGGCCATTGCCGCGCTTTATCGTGCGCTGGTGCGTTTCCTCGTTCGCAACCCGCATCACAATGCCGGGGTCGGCACGGTGGACCGGGCGATTGCGGATGAAAACAAGTGGAGGGCCCAGCGCTATGGCGTACATGGCTCTTTCGTGGATCTGGCCCAGCGTCGTGCCATTGCGGTGCGGGATGCGGTGGAAGGACTGCTCAATCTGGTGGCCGAGGATGCGGATGCGCTTGGTAGCCTGAAGGAGTTGACACAAATCCGCACAATTGCCGAACAGGGAACCAGTGCGGACATGCAGCTTGCCATGTTCGAGGAAGCGCGGCATCGTACGGGTAACAAGCGCGACGCCTTTCTCGCGGTGAAGGCATGGCTGGCTCATACAACCCTGCAATAAGGGGGTAGTCAGCTGGTTCTGTTGCCTCGATGTCGCATTTTTGCCAGTCCATCCGGGCGTTCTGGGCCTTGTCGCAGTGCGTCATAAAACAGACAGGCGACTCCGGCTAAGTGACCCGCGTGCTTCTGAAGAGCGTTCGGTCCGGTCACAGGTCTAGGTTTGGGTCCAGAGCAGGCAATGATGTTTGCTTATGTCCCTTCTGGTTCTTGACCTTCCCGGCTCCGGCGCGGGAGAAAGCGGGGTCCGCCATGGATACGACCGGCAAGACCAATCTGCCCATCAGTGTGGAGACGCGTCCGGATACTGGGCCTGAGGCCCGTCACTATCGGGCGCTCTTTATTTCGGATGTCCATCTTGGCACCCGCGGGTGTCAGGCGGAGCTTCTGCTCGATTTCCTGAAGTATAATGATGCCGACGTCATCTATCTTGTCGGTGATATCATTGATGGCTGGCGTCTGAAGTCGTCCTGGTACTGGCCGCAGCAGCATAATGATGTGGTGCAGAAGCTGCTGCGCAAGGGCCGCAAGGGTGCGCGCATTGTCTATCTGCCCGGCAACCATGATGAATTTCTGCGTGACTATTACGGCACGCATTTCGGCGATATCGAGGTGGTGGAAACCGCTATCCATGAAGCCGCCGATGGTAAGCGCTATCTGGTTATTCATGGAGATGTGTTCGATGTGGTGGTGCGCCACGCCAAATGGCTCGCCTTTATGGGCGACTGGGCCTACACCACCGCTCTCGGCCTCAACACTTATGTGAACCTGATCCGCCGCCGCCTTGGTCTCACCTATTGGTCTCTCAGCCAGTGGGCGAAGCTGAAGGTGAAGAACGCTGTCAATTTCATTGGCAAGTTCGAAGAGGCAGTGGCCGATGAAGCCCGGCGGCGCGAGGTGGATGGTGTCGTCTGTGGACATATCCATCATGCTGCACTTCATGACCATTTCGGTATACGCTACGTCAATTGCGGCGATTGGGTGGAAAGCTGTACAGCCATCGCCGAGCATGAAGACGGGCGAATGGAGATTTTGTGCTGGACACGCCAGATAAAAACTGCGGCGGACACGAATTCGCCGTCGGTGAAGGAGGGGGCCCGGGCGGCCGCGTGATGCGTGTGCTTGTCGCCACGGATGCGTGGCATCCCCAAATCAATGGCGTGGTTCGGTCGCTGGAATATCTGGCGCAGGAAGCTCCGCATCTCGGCGCTGAGATTGTCTTTCTCACGCCCGAGGGCTACCGCACGGTGGGCCTGCCCACCTATGATGAAATTCGTCTGGCTCTTGTCACGCCCGGCATGATCCGCCGACGGATTGAGGAAGCTGACCCGGATTTCGTCCATATCGCGACAGAAGGGCCGATCGGCATGCTGGTGCGGCGTGCCTGTATCGCCCAGCGGCGTACGTTCACCACCTCCTATCACACCAAATTCCCCGAATATCTTTCCGCCCGCGCACCGGTGCCGGAGCGGGTGAGCTATTCGTGGCTA
Source organism: Xanthobacter sp. (assembly GCA_034676685.1). Classification (GTDB taxonomy): domain Bacteria; phylum Pseudomonadota; class Alphaproteobacteria; order Rhizobiales; family Xanthobacteraceae; genus Xanthobacter. The sequence continues at coordinate 465,171 of JAUCBT010000009.1, forward strand.
CGTTCCTTCCATAATGCGGCCGGCGGGGTCATGGTTTCCACGGCCACGCTGGAGCGTGATCTCGAGGCGCGCGGCTTCCGCCGCCTCATGCGCTGGTCACGCGGGGTGGATGCGGAGCTGTTCCGGCCTCGGCCGGATGAGCCGATTGAGGACATCCGCAACTTGCCCGGTCCGCGTTTTCTGTTCGTGGGGCGCGTGGCGGTTGAAAAAAACATCGAGGCCTTCCTCAAGCTGGACCTGCCCGGCACCAAAGTGGTTGTTGGCAACGGGCCTGTGCTGGAAGAACTGCGGGTCCGCTATCCCGATGTTCGTTTTCTGGGGGCGCTGGAAGGTGAGGCCCTGGCGCGCGTCTATGCGGCTTGCAATGTCTTCTGCTTCCCCAGCCGCACGGATACGTTCGGCATTGTGTTGCTGGAGGCGATGGCCAGTGGCCTGCCGGTTGCGGCCTATCCGGTGACAGGCCCGATGGATGTGCTGGCCGATGCAACCGAGCCGGTGGGCGTTCTGGATGAAGATCTACGTGCTGCATGCCTGCAAGCACTTGAGCTTTCTCCCGAAGCCGCGCGCCGCTTTGCGCTGCGTTACACGTGGCGGGAGAGCGCCCGGCAGTTTCTGGAAAACGTGCTGGAGGCGCACAATATCGGTCCCATCGCCCGCCGCTATTGGCTCACCCGACGCCTGCGTCGTGCGCAACAGGGGTAGGTTGCGCGCAATAGGGTTGTGGGGGCGTGGATAGGGCATGATCGGCCCATCAAGCGGCTGCATTTTCTCTGAGCGTATGAGCCAGAGATTAATATGATTTCACAGGTGATTATGCCGCTATAGATCATAATCGTAGCGATTACCGCCCATCCCATCTGAAAAGGATGGGGTGGGCGCATATGCCTTGTGTGTCTCAAAACCCGCCTCATAAGTCGGGCATGGATTTCAATGTCTTGGATTGAGTGAGACAAGTATGGTCACGTCCCAAACGTCCTCATCGCATGGGCGTACTTACGGAAATCGATCAGTTCATTTCGGGATGTGTTCTTCGGTCGTCTCCGGCGAGACAACATCGGTGCTGAGCCTGGGTTTCCACGTGGTCCTGCGATAGATACCGTCGGCGCATGGTGCAGGCGGGGTATAGAGTTGGCTCATGATCCGGGGGCCAATATACCGCCAAACGGCCTCTGGTGGCGGCACCTCATATAACTACCGGCCAAAGCCACTCCACATGGGCGTTTCGAACCACATCACGCGGATCTCGCAAGAGGCGCGACGGGGAGCCGTAAAATACGCTATGCCGTGCCTCTATCGCGGACTCATCTGGAAGGTCGAGCGGTTCACGGTGTGCCGCCGCAGTTCTGATGTTGAGGCTCTGCGCCAGCGGAAGTCATGTTCATGTCCGTAAGGGAAGGTCAGCAGGAAACTGGTGGGCCTGTGGGCAATGCGGCCAGCGCCTGTTCTGGTGGGGATTCTGAGCTGCCAGAAGCCGACGTAGAGGTCTCCTCTCCAGCTTCCAGCCCACGCTGGAAGCTGCCTCTGGCTTTGGGAGCGACCTTCGCGGCCTTCTATCTGCCATTGGGCATCCAGATGCCCTTTCTGCCACTCTGGTTGCAATATCGCGGTCTGGGGCCGGAGGAAATCGGCATTGCCATTGCGGTGCCACTGGTGGCGCGCCTGTTCGCTACCCCAATACTCGGCTTTGTGTCTGACAGGGTTGGCCGCCCCCGAGCTGTTCTGGCATTGCTGGGCATTGCCACAGTGTTCAGCACCATAGCTCTGGCCTTCAGCGTCTCACCCTTGCTTATTTCCATCGCATTGGGGCTGACGGCCCTGAGTTGGAACCCCAGCTTCTCGCTTCTGGATTCCTATACAGCGCGACAGGCGCGGGCGGGGCGGGTGGATTATGGCCGCGCGCGACAATGGGGCTCCGGCTCATTTCTGGTCGCGAACCTTGTGGGAGGGCTCATCATCACGGCGCTGGGGGCTGGCGCTGTCGTGTTCATGATGCTGACCGGCCATCTGGCCTATCTGTTCTTCGTGAATACTCTGCCGGAACTGGAGCGCCCTGCGCGCTCGCCGCCCCGCAAGGCCGGCAGTGTGCGTGAACATGGGTGGTTAGTGCTGGGCGTATTGGGCGTGGCGCTGGTGCAGGCCAGCCATGCCCAGCTTTATGCATTCGGTTCCATGCAATGGCAGGCCGATGGATATTCACTCACCATCATTGGCCTGCTCTGGGCAGTGGGGGTTGCGGCAGAAATTGCTCTGTTTCGTTTCGGCACCCGGCTGATCGTCCGTTTTGGGGCGCTGGGGCTCATTATTCTGGGAGGTCTAGCAGCGGTGGTCCGGTTTGGAGCCATGGCGTTTGACCCGCCACTTGCGCTGCTGCTGCCACTTCAGTTGCTCCATGCGTTCACCTTTGGAGCGACCTATCTGGGCATGGTGGAACTGGTGGCGCGTGGTGTGCCGGAGCATCGCTCCGCATCTGCCCAGTCACTCGCTTCATGGACAGTGAGCCTGATGATGGCGGGAGGGAGCATCATCGCCGGTTTGCTCTGGGTCATGATGGGCTCGCACGCTTTTCTCATTTCGGCCGGCATTGGCGGGGCAGGGGCATGTGTGGCTCTGGTTGCACGCATCTTGCAGCCTTCAGGCGCGGGGAACTTGGGCAGCCGTGAGGGTTGATATGTGCGCCCCTAGTCTTTCACGGGATCCTATGGATTTGGGGTCGACGCCGCGCCACACATGCTCAGGCATGCGTATCTTCAGATGGAGCGTCGCAATGGTATTCACCTATATGTGTAAAAATGAACTATCGTATAGTGGTATACTATAATACGGGTGTAGGTGTTAGCGCCAGGCGCATTGATATTTGTCTTTTCATATCAGGCTTCTGGCCAAACCCGCGTCCCCTTTCAGGTTGATCAGCCCCACAGCTCAGGGGCAGGCGGGAAGACCTTGTCGCCCTCATAATGCAGTCCTGGCGTATGGTCCTGAGACAGCAGCAGTGGTCCATCCAGATCCACCACCTGCGCGCGCTGCGCCACCAGCAGGGCGGGAGCCATGGCGAGGGAACTGGCCAGCATGCACCCCACCATAAGCTTGAACCCCAACAGCTCTGCCTGCTGCGCCATGGCCAGTGCCTCTGTCAGGCCTCCGGTCTTGTCCAGCTTGATGTTGACGGCATCATATCGGTTGCGCAGTGCCGCCAGCCCCTCTCGGGTATGAACACTTTCATCCGCACAAATGGGAACCGGATGGGAGATATGAGCCAGCATATCGTCCTGCCCGGCAGGCAGGGGCTGTTCCACCAGTTCCACCCCCGCCTTTGCGCAGGCATCCAGCAGTTCAGGCAAGCTCGCCTCATTCCATCCCTCATTCGCATCCACGATGAGGCGGGCGGAAGGGGCCGCGGCACGGATGGCGGATAGCCGTTCCCTGTCTCCATCTGCTCCCAGCTTGAGCTTCAGTAATCCCCGGCCAGATGCACGAGCGGCAGCGGCCGCCATGGCCTGTGGCGTATCAAGGCTCAGCGTATAAGCTGTCGTGAGTGGTGTCAGCGGCCCGCACCCCGCCCGTTCTGCTACCGAAACGCCAGACTGTTTGGCCTCAAGGTCCCAGAATGCGCAATCCAGCGCATTGCGTGCAGCCCCGGCCGGCAGGTGTTGTTGCAGGCCTGCCCTGTCCAGCCCATTGGCTATATCTCCGGTGAGAGCTTCGATGGTGGCGACCACATCATCCACCGTTTCGCCATAACGGGCATAGGGCACGCATTCACCCCGCCCGATGAATGGGCCATCGCGCAATTGCACCTCCACAACCACGGCTTCAGTCTTGGAACCGCGAGCGATTGTGAATGTGCCGGCGATGGGAAAGCGCGTCACCTGGACTTGAAGCGTGGGCATGGGATGTGACCTGTCGGGAAAGAGCCTGTAGCGCCAAGGGGGTGCCTCAAATAAGAGTGTGCCTCAAATGCCCCTGTGTTCAAAAAACCACGGGAGAGAGGGGCGCAACGTCACAAGCCGTCTTCAGATATGGTAATCCCCATCCATATGGCTCGGTATTAACGGATTCGTAAACGGGCCCATCCTGCCGTCTGGTTCAGACGAGGAATCTGGGGCGAAGGTTCTTCAGGCAGGGGGTTCTCGGGAGACGTCGCATTGCCGCAGAGCGCGTTGATTTCGGTGCAGTCGCAGGGAAACAGTCTGGCCGTGGCCGGTCATGGCCTCTGGACGTCCGAACATGCTGTTGCTCTGGAAGCCGAGGTAGACGAGGCCGCAGCGCAGAACCCGCAGCCGGCTGGCGTCAATATTGACCTGTCCGGCGTCACGCGCATGGACACGTTCGGTGCCCTGTTGCTGGACCGTCTGGTGCGCAGCTGGAGCAGTGCCGGCATAACGCCGCATGTCACCGGCCTTGCCGAGCGTTATGAGGTGCTGCTGCATGAAGTGGAGCGCGGCATCGGCAAGCCGCGACCACCGGAGCGCCATCGCGAAAAGGGGCTCGAGCTTGTCGGCCGTCAGGTCGTGGCAGCGGGGCGGGATGCGCTTGCCCTTCTGAATTTCGTGGGTGCGGTGGTGGCTGCATTGCTGCGGGTGCTGATGCGTCCGCACACCTTTCGCTTCACATCCATGGTGGCGCAGCTTGATCGGGTCGGCCTGCGGGCGGTGCCGATCATTCTGCTGATGACCTTCCTCATCGGCTGCATCATTGCCCAGCAGGGCATCTTCCACTTCAGAAGCTTTGGCGCTGATATTTATGTGGTGGATATGGTGGGCGTGCTGGTGCTGCGCGAACTGGGCGTGCTCATCGTCTCCATCATGCTCGCGGGGCGTTCCGGCAGTGCCTATACGGCTGAACTGGGCTCCATGCGCATGCGTGAGGAGATGGACGCCCTGCGCGTGATGGGGTTCGATCCTATCGAGGTGCTGGTGGTGCCACGCATCATCGCGCTCATTATCGCCTTGCCCCTGCTCACCTTCATCGGCTCCATGGCGGCGCTGCTTGGGGGCGGGCTTGTCTGCTGGATCTATGGCGACATCGCGCCGGATGTTTTCATGTCCCGGCTCAAAATGGCCATTGATCTCAACCAGTTCGAGGTGGGCATGTACAAGGCCCCCTTCATGGCGGCCACCATTGGTCTGGTGGCTTGTCTTGAGGGTATGCGGGTGGGTGGCAGCGCGGAGTCGCTTGGCGCACGCACCACAGCCTCTGTGGTGAAAGCCATCTTCCTCGTGATTGTGATGGATGGCCTTTTCGCCATCTTCTTCGCAGCCATCAATATGTGAGGCCTGATGGACGCGCAGAGCCTCACTCCAGCCAAAGCCCCCACCCGGCAGGACCGGGAAGTCGTCATCCGGGTGCGGGATATTGTTGTCGGCTTCGGTGACAAGGTGATCCTCAACCATTTGGATCTCGACATTTTCCGCGGCGAAATCCTTGGCTTTGTCGGCGCGTCCGGTGGCGGCAAGTCCGTGCTCACGCGCACCATTCTGGGGTTGCTGCCGAAGCGGTCCGGTGTGGTGGAAGTGTTCGGTCAGAACCTTGATGATCTGAACGAACTCCAGCGCTCTGCGCTTGAGCGCCGCTGGGGCGTGCTGTTCCAGCAGGGGGCGCTGTTCTCCTCGCTCACAGTGAAGCAGAACATCCAGTTTCCGTTGCGCGAGCATCTGGGCCTTTCACAACGGTTGATGGATGATATCGCCTTCGCAAAGATCGAAATGGTGGGCCTGAAGCCGGATGTAGCGGAAAAGCTTCCCTCCGAACTTTCGGGCGGCATGATCAAGCGTGCTGCCCTTGCCCGCTCTCTGGCTCTGGACCCGGAAATCCTCTTTCTGGATGAGCCAACCTCGGGTTTGGACCCGATTGGCGCAGGGGAGTTTGATGAACTGATCCGCACGCTGCAGCAGACTTTGGGCCTCACGGTTTTCATGGTAACCCACGATCTCGACAGCCTTCATTCCGTTTGCGATCGAATCGCAGCACTGGGAGATGGCAAGGTGATCGCGCAGGGGACGATCGAGGACATGATGGCTGCGCAGCATCCGTGGCTGCGGGCGTATTTCCACGGTTCGAGAGCGCGGGCCGTGCAGGCCGGGCGTGGTTCGGGCTAACGGCTCAAGGTCAGGGCGCTGGGCAACACGTCAGGCCAAAGGGCAGTGGCGGACGATCGAGAGAGTGGGATGGAGACACGAGCCAATTACACCATTATCGGAGCCTTCACGCTCGCTGTTATCGCGGCGGCGTTTGGCTTTGTGTATTGGTTCGCGGGGCCGGAAGACACCAGCGGCCGCAAGGTCTACGAGATCATCTTCAGTGACTCGGTCGCGGGATTGCGCGAAGGCAACTCCGTACTGTTCAACGGCATTCCCGTCGGTCAGGTCACGAAGCTCGGCCTCGTGCAGGGCCAGCCGGGGCAGGTGAAGGTGCTGGTGGGCATCAATAGCAATGTGCCTATTCTTGCAGATGCAAGTGCAGGCCTACAGATGCAGGGCATCACGGGCATAGTTGCGGTCATGATTTCAGGCGGAAAGCCGGATGCCCCTCCGCTGGAGATCGGCCCGGACGGATATCCGCGTATTCCGGCGGCAGGCACGCTGGGCTTTGCCGGTCTGGTCGATTCCGCGCAGAGCGTGGCACGGCGGATCGAGCAGGTACTTGATGCTATCCAGCCGGAAGAAGTCCGCAAAATTGTGAATAATATCGAGACGTTTTCGTCCGCGGTTGCTGCGCGTTCAGAGGATGTCTCAAATGTTTTGCGCCGTTCGGATGAGTTGGTGGCGCGCTTGAATGAGGTTGCCAGCAATGTCGATGGCGTTGTTCTGACCCTCAAGGGCGCCATGGAAGACAAAAATGGCTTGCTCGTTCAGGCGACGGAAGCGGCCAGTTCCGTCCGCATACTGGCCAATAATCTCGACCAACGGACTGCGGAATTGACCAATGAGGTCAGCCGTATTGCAGGCCCCACCATGCGCCAGTATCAGGCGCTGGCAACGGACGGACAGCGGACTCTGGGTGAGATCGACCGCGTGCTGCGTTCCATTCAGCGCAACCCGCAACAATTCATTACGGGCGGTGGTTCATCCGTTCCCACATACAGGCGATGAGCAGGTCATGAGCCATTCGTACCGGACAGACAGGGCGATTCAGGGCGGTGCGTATGCGCGTCGGGGCGTGCAGTTCGTGGTGGGGCTGGCGGTTGCGCTCATGCTGGCTGCCTGTGGCAGCACGCCGACGCCCACCTATAATCTCAGCGCGCCTTCGGGCTTCTCTGCTGGTGGGCGGGGCAGTGGGCAACTCATTGTCGCCACGCCTTCCGCGCTGGCAGTGCTGAACACCGAGAAGATCATGGTTGAGCCCGGTGGTGGGCAGGTCGCTTATCTGGGTGATGCCCAGTGGGCAGACCAGCTTCCGGCGCTATTGCAGGCGCGGATCATTCAGGCGTTTGAGAATGGCAGCAATTTGCGCCGTGTCGCCCGCCCTGGTGATGGTGTTGCCGGGGATTATCAGCTTGTGAGCGATATCCGCACCTTTGGCATGCGCACCACAGCGGATGGTCCTGCCGGTGTGGTGGAGATTTCCGCCAAGGTTGTGAACAATCGCAGCGGTGCCATTCTCGCCGCGAAGGTGTTTCAGGCCAGCGTGCCGGCGGCCAACTCTTCCGGCCCAGCTGTGACGCAGGCGCTGGATCAGGCTTCCGATGACGTGCTGAAGGCGATGGTGCGCTGGGCTGCGCGCTATTTCTAAGCCTTTTTGATGCCGATCAGGAGTTGAGGCGGTTGCGTTTATGACGCAACCGCTTTTGCTTTATGCGCGTCAGTGTAGATAAAATGCGCTCGGGCTTTCGTGCGTGCGCGGAGCGTCAATTGCTCCGGCTGAAAACAGATTGCCTGCGTCAGCTTGAGAAAGCCCTTTAGCAGTTCTGGGCGAGCCCCATTTCCATGGTTTCCTACAAAAGAACGGGCAGGGCCTGTCGCCCCTTTGTGCACGCACTTTTCTGCGGTGCTCACACGCCCCACTCAGAGTCGATGACATGCAAAAGGCCGGCAGAAAATCTGCCGGCCTTTTTGTTTTCTGCCCGTAAGAAGCCTTCAGGCACCGGTCTTGAAAACCGGTGGTCCAGATATGTCACAGACATCATGCGGTTTGGTTCCAAAGAACCAGCAGGTTCAGGCGCTGGCCGTGTCAGCTGAGGGTATCAGATCCCGGCCTTGCCCAGTTCCGCATAGACCTCTTCGCTCCATGTGCGTAGGTCCATCAGGCCTGCATAAGCCGACCAGATCTCGATGCCGAACTTTTCCGCCAGATCATTCTCAGTGGCAGCAAGCGCTTCTTCAACTGGTGTGAACGTGCGTTCCAGATGCGGCCAAAGCTCAGAAGAGCAGCGCGGAATGGAGATGAAGGAGAGGTTGCGTCCCTCTGCTGCCTTGCGGATGCGGCCCAGATCGAAGGTCTCGAAGCTGCCGCCAACCTCGTTCTTCACCACCACGATATTGCTGACGGGCAGAGCGCCACCCACCACCACGTCCTCAATAAGCGTGGCGACATTCTCGATGGAATGGGTTTCTGGTTTCGTCACCACAAGCAGGTCGATCTCGGGTGAGCTGCGCTGCTGCATGATATGCGCAACGCGGCGGTGATGGGCCCATTGCACTAGCTGCGGCAACACATTCGCCCCAAGGTCCAGCACGGCCCCGCCCGTGAGCAGCAGGCCACCGAAACGGTCCCAGTAGCGCAGGGGCGCATTGGCGTCATTTTCGGTCTTGCTGGAGACAAGTGAAGAACCGATGCCCAGTTCCAGCACTCGGGTTGGGAAGAACTTGCCGATCTTGGAATGGCCGGTGCCATCCGTGAAATCAGCGGCGACCAGCTTGTAATTCAGCTCGCGCTTCCGCAGTGCGGAAAACACCATCTGAGCCAGAGTGGTCTTGCCCTGTCCGCCGGCATAGGCGGCGCAGATATAGGTCTTCATGAGGTGGAAGCTCCCCGCTGGCCTGAGATGAACTGCACCGGAGTGTCCGGCGTCGAGATGAAAGCCGATGCCTGTGACCCCCTCATGGCACTGATGTGCCAGGCGCATGCGCCGCTGAGAAGGGATAGAAAAAAGGGCCGGTGGAGGTCTCACCGGCCCTGAAGGTCAGTCGAACCGGCCAACGGCATGGGCCAGCATGGTGTAGGCCTTGCCCTTGTCCGAGGTCAGGTGCCCCTTGGTGGCGACGAAGTTCTTGTCGTTCGCGCTCACCTTGTCGAGCATCCGGTCGAATTCGCTGAGGGACTGGTCTACCGCGGTACGGAAGGGCGCTTCCTCACGATAACGCCGACGCAGGGTTTCAAATGCCTTGCGACCCTGTGGGCTGTAAAGCCGCGTGGAGAAGGCCCCGCCAATCCCGCGCAGATACCGGTCCCACGCATCCGCCAGAACCTGCTGGTCCACCATGTGCGCGACATTGCTGGCGAGCACATCAAGATTGGCCTCGGAAGCGTCCGCCACTGGGGCTGGCTCGTCCTTCAACTCGGTGCGTACGGCGGCGAGGGCCTCGGTCTTCACTTCCGCCTTACGGGGGGTGTCGATCGTCAGAGCTTCCCTCTGGCGGCTCTCGCGAGCCGGGGCGGCCTGACTGCGGGCGAGGGCCTGAGCGGCAGAGCGTGCACCCGCCTCCACCACATCAAGCGTCTGTCCCTGCCGGGCGACGATCTGGTTCAGCTCGGCCAAAGCCTTGATCTGCTCGGCCACAGCGCGGCGCATGGTGGCGGCGCTGGCCTCGGTCTCCGCCGGAAGTTCCAGAATACCGCGCTTCATCTCATCGCGGGCGAGTTCGATAGAACGCTGCACATCCTGTGCTGTCTTCTTCAGCTCCGTTGCTGCATCGGCAAACCGGTTCCCGGTATCCCCGAACAGGCGCTGCATGTCCTTGAAGGCAACCTCATAGGTCTGGCGCAGGGCAGCCGTGGTGCGTTCGCGTTCGGCATCCGCGGCATGGCGCACACGTTCGAACTGGCCATCTATGACCTTGACCGAACCGGTGTTCGCCTCGTTCACGGCCCCCGCAATCTGACGCAACCGATCCTGGGTGCTCTTGAAACTGGCATCCATCATGCCGTGGAAGTTCTGGAGACGGTTTTCCAGATCCGACACGCGGCTGACAAGCGCCGAAGACATTTCTTCCATGGTGGCCCGGCGGGTGGCCAGCGTGGCTTCCACCCGGTCATGGGTCGCACCCAGAGCCAGAGCGGCATCACCCAGCAGGCGGCCTTGTTGTTCGAGACGGTCTGCCAGCCCGCCCACATCGGCCAGAGCCCCGTTGGAGAGCGACTTCAGTTCGTCGATCTGCGTACCGAACCGCTGTGAAGATGTCTCCACCGTTGCGCCGATCTGGCCCACGGTCTGGTTGAAGCCTTCCACCTGGCGGGAGAAGGTACCCGAGAAGTCGCCCAGATTGCCCACGGCCGCATTCATGGCCGCCTGGAAGGTGGAGTTCGCATCACCCAGCCGCTCGATGATGGACTGCACATCGCCCTTCAGGGTGGTGTTGGTGGATGTGATCTCGCTCACCGCACGCTGGCTGGTGCGCTCCAGCGCGATGAGGAAAGCGCCATTCTTGTCGTCGATCAGATGAGCGATCTCGTTCAGCCGGTCGCCGAGCGACTCCGACACCTTCTCTGCATGGGTGCTGAGCGAAGTTGAAACATTCTGAGACAGGGTGGTGAGAGAGCGCTCAACCTCCGCCGCATTGCTCTTCAGCGTGCCGGTGACGCCTTCCACCCGGTTCACGAGCGTATCCGCCATGGCAGTGGAGCGGGTTTCGAACGTATCGGCCATCCCGATGAGGCGGCCGAACACCTGCTCCTCTATCCGGGCGACGCGCGTATCCAGCATGGAGGCGACATCCTGCACCCGGTTGCCCAGCGTGCGATTGGCCGCTTCGGCATGCTCCGCCATTGCCTCGCCCAGCGCCTTGGTGCGGATCTCGAACAGGGAGTCGATGGTCTCGACAGAGCGCTCCAGCGCCTCATTGGTGCCGCGCGTGCCATCAGCAATGGAGCGGGCGAAGGCCAGAGTGCGCGAGGCGAATGTCTCGGTGAAGCTCTGGGTGCGCTGGTCCAGCGTCTGTTCAATGCGCGCAAGGCGCTGGTCCATGGCGCTGGCCACGGAGGAAGTGGTGGAGGCGAGGCGCTGGTCCAGCGTTTCCACGGACATGCGCAGGTTCTCATTCACCGAGTTCACGCGCAGATTGATCTGATCCACCAGTTCCGGCGCATGCACCTTCACCGTGGCGTCGAAGGCCTTCACGCCGTCCTGCATGGTGCGTGCCAGATGCGTGCCTTCCTGGTGCAGGCGGTCTGCCAGATCCTTGCCGTGAACGGTGATGGTTTCCTCGATGGCCGTGAGCTTCGAGGTGAGCACGTCCTTGATGGCATCGCCCTTGTTGCCGATGGAGGCGGCAAGCAGATCCGCCGTTTCGCGGAAGGAGTCTGTTACCTTGCCGCCGCGCGCACCAATAGCCTTGGTAACCTCGGCTCCCACCACGGAGAGACGCTCTGTCATCTCGGCGCTGGCGGTGGTCAGGGACACGGCAATGTCATTGCCCTTGTCTGCGAGTGCGGATGTGATTTCCACACCGGAACGGTCGAGAGAGTTCGTGATGCGCTCGCCGGTTTCGGTCAGGCGCTGGGGCAGGCTCTCGCCGCGGACCACCACTGCGTCATAGATACGGTCGCCAGCGGTCTGAATCTGCTCGGCAAGGGCGAGCCCACGGGTGGAAAGGGTCTCGGCGGCCTTGTGGCTGCCATCCTCAAGCCGGCGGACCAACTCATCTCCACGTTCGGAGAAGTCCGCGACAATCGTGTCGCTGGTCGAGCGCAGGGTTTCACCCGCCGCACCGATATGATCGCTGATGGTGCCTGTCAGCTGACGCGCATGCTCATCCAGCGCCTCGCCGATACGGCCCTTGAGGTGCTCCAGATTACCATTCACATCCAGCCCCCAGCCGTCGATCAGCATCGCGACATCAGAGGTGGTGGAGAGGAGATTGGCAGCCAGATCATCGGTGCGGGACTTCAGGGTCTTCACCAGCAGGTCACCGGAATTGGAGAGATCCTCGCGGATTTCTGCGCCGGTCATTTGCAGGCGGTCGATCAGTTCCCCACCCTTGGTGGTGAGGCTGTCGATCATCGAGTCACCCACACGGGCCAGAGCCGTGGTGATGTGCTCGCCCTTCTGGCCGAGGATTTCCGTCACCTGCTCGCTGGCTTCCAGCATGGTGTCATTGATGCGCGCTGAGACGAGGCGCACTTCCTCGGAGAGAATGGTCTCCGCACCAGCAAGGCCCTCACGCAGGCGTTCGGTTTCAAGCTGGATGGAGTGGCGCTCGGCCTGAAGGTCATCCACCAGTGAGCGGATGCGGATTTCGTTCTCTTCATAGGCGCGTTCGAGGATGGACACCTCGGTGCGCACCATGGCTTCCAGTTCGCTGGCGCGGGTCATGGCGCGATCCACGCCATCGGTCATGGCGGCGACCTCACGGCGCACAGCCTGCCCAACGGAGACAACTGACTCCGTCGCGATGGTTTCCGGCTGTGCCAGACGCAGGGCCACATCTGTCATCGAACGGGCGATGAGTTCGAGGTCCTGCGAGCGGCGCATCACCGCCGCCATGCCGAAGAAGCCCATGGGCGGGATGAGGATGCTGGCGAAGACGCCGAGCAAAGCGGGAGAGGTGAGCAGGGATTCAACGCCATCCGAACTGGCCACGAGCCCGCGATGATAAGCAAAGGCCAGACCGATGCCGATAATGACCCACACCAGCGCAGCCCCGGCGGCCCACCAGTAGGGCGCGAAATTGGGCGGGCGCTTGAGCTGGTTCACAAGCTGGCCGATGGACTGACGATCATCATTGGCGGCGCGGCGTTCGGTGGCATCAAAGCGCGGGCGGGCAGGGCGCTCCTCGATGCTATCCTCGCGGACGGCGCGTCGCCCGATGGGGCGTGCGCCAGTGGACTGCACTGGGCGCTCCTGAAGCAGCGGGGCCGCCGGCATGGGCGGGGCGACCTCATAGGTCTCATCCGGCAGATTCTGCCGGTGATCCGGGCGCTCCGTGCCGGCTTCCGACTGGGCGTTCTCCAGCTCCAGTGTCAGAGCTTCCTGGATCGCCGCGAAAGCGGCTTCCGTGGGGTCTTCGACCTTCAGTGGATTGTTCATCTTGCCGTCGCCTCTGCCTTCGGGCCAGCCCAGGAAACGCCTGCGCTGAAACCGATACCCGTTACGCCCGCCATTCCAGTGAGCCCGCAGCCCGATGGGAATGGTTTATCATTCGTTATCTTAAAGGCGTGTGCGCTCGGATTGAACCAAGCGTGTGCGGAGAATGAAGATATCGTTAACGTCCGCCTGGCTGAGGCAGGCATTGCAGGGCTGGTATCATGGAGAGACAACGGGTAAGGCTAGATTTCATCCAATTCCATGTTGCGTTAGGTCCATGGTCGCCATCACTTTTATCGAATTCAATGGAACCCCGCATGAGGTCGACGCGCCGGATGGCGCGACCGCGATGGAGGCTGCGGTGCGCAATGGCGTGCCCGGCATTATTGCCGAATGCGGCGGTGCATGCGCTTGCGCCACGTGCCATGTCTATGTCGACAAGGCATGGGTTGAGCAGGTTGGCGAACCTTTCGAGATGGAAGAAGGGATGCTGGATTTCGCCACCGATGTGCGTCCTACATCTCGCCTTTCCTGCCAGATTCGGGTGACCGGAGAACTGGATGGGCTGGTGCTGCACATCCCCGAATTTCAGGGGTAGTTGCCAGAGGAATGGCTTTTCACGCGGGCCTTACGGCTGAGTGAGAGGGGCACAAGGCAAGGTGTGATGTTGGCAGATGCCATGTGCACCATTGGTTCACCATTCCTTTACGTCGCTTGGCCACAATATCGCCAGCGCCGTCGAGGATAAGCCATGTCGTCGCTTGTCATTGCCAAGAGAGCTGAGCCCGTGTTGCCCGCGTCCCATCCGGTTCCCACCATACTGGTGTTCGATTCCGGGGTTGGTGGTCTTTCCGTGTTTCGGGAGATCGCCAAGGCCCGGCCAGATGCGCATTTCGTCTATGCGGCGGATGATGCGGGCTTTCCCTATGGCGCACTGAGTGATGCCGTGCTGGTGGCGCGTGTTGATGCGGTGCTGGACGCGCTGATCGCACAGGTTGCACCTTCTCTGGTGGTGATCGCCTGCAATACGGCCTCCACCATGGCCCTGCCGGGGCTGCGGGCACGCCACCCCGAACTCCCTTTTGTGGGCACCGTTCCAGCCGTGAAGCCTGCTTGCGCAGAATCCCGGACAGGCCGCATCAGCATTCTGGCCACGCCAGCCACAGTGCGGAGAGATTATACGGCAGCCCTTATTCGTGAATTCGCGGGCGCATGTGATGTAAATCTGGTGCCCAGCACCCGCCTTGCCAGCCTTGTCGAGGCTTTTATTGCCGGGGCCCCGGTAGCGGATGAGGATATCCGCGCCGAGATCGAGCCTTGCTTCCTGGATGCCGAGGGGCGGAGGACAGATACTGTAGTTTTGGCCTGTACCCATTACCCCTTGCTTCTGGAACGCTTGCGTGAACTCGCGCCATGGCCTGTTGCCTGGGTGGACCCGGCCCCAGCGATTGCGCGTCGAGTCACACATCTTCTTGGGCCTGCCCCTGCTGCGCTTGTGCATGGCATGGATGAAGCCGCCGTACGTCTGATTTCGACCCGCCATCCACTTGATGCTCAACGGGTGGCCGCACTTATTGCCCGTCCGGTTGATACACCGGAAATTATGTCCTGGTCTTTGGCCGAGGCCAGTTAAAGCGCGCATTCGGATTGTGCGGCGGCTGCCGCTTCACTCAAGAATGCTCAATACTCAATGTTCAGGGAGAAACGCCATGCCCCTCACTCTTGATCGTCGCACGGTTTCCCTTGGGCTGCTCGGCGCTGCATTTGCCAGTACGGGAACCCTTTCCTGGTCCACGCGCGCTCTGGCGCAACAGGCTGAAAAGCCCTTCCCTCAGTGGGTCCGTGATTTTAGGGCGCGTGCCCGTGACCGTGGGGTTTCGGATGCGACTTATGATGCTGTGTTCCAGGGGCTTAAGCCCGATACCAGCGTTTATGCGCATGACAAGGCGCAGCCGGAGTTTACCGAAAAGCCGTGGCAGTATCTCAACCGGCGCGTATCAGACTGGCGTATCTCACAGGGACAGGAGCGGGCGCAGCAATATGCTGGCCTGTTTAACCGTATCGAGAACCGCATCGGTGTCGATCGCAGCGTGATGCTGGGTTATTGGGGCATGGAAAGCGCTTTTGGTGATGTGCTGAAAAGCCCGGATCATATGAAGCCCATTTTTCCTTCACTCGCGGCTCTTGCATGGGGGGATAAGCGACGGCGGAAATACTGGGAGACGGAGCTTCTTAATGCTCTCGTGATCGTGGATCGCGGCTGGGCCCGTCCGGAACAGATGACGGGTTCCTGGGCCGGCGCGATGGGGCATACCCAGTGGATGCCGGAAGTCTGGCTCAATATGGGCATGGATTTCGATGGAGATGGCCGGACCTTCCCTTATGGACGCCCGGATGATGCTCTGGCCGGGACAGCCAACTATCTGGTGAAGCGCGGGAAATATCGTCGTGGTGAGCCCTGGGGATATGAGGTGCGCGTGCCTGCGGGTTTTGACATGAAGCTGGCTGATGGCAAAACGCGTCGCAGTCTGGACTCCTGGTCGCAACTGGGGCTGACGACCGCTGATGGGCAGTCCTTCCGTGGGCTAAGCGATGAGGCTCGCCTCTGGCAGCCTGGCGGGGAGGGGGGGCCCACACTGTTGCTGATGCATAATTTCTATGCTGTGCGACGCTACAACCCCTCCAATAATTATGCTCTCGCCGTGGTGCATCTGGGTGATCGGGTGATGGGCGGTGGGCCTTTCGTGACCCCATGGCCCGGAGGAGAGCGGGCGATGAGCATTGTTGAGTTGCAGGAGTTGCAGACACGCCTGACATACGCTGGCTTTGATACCTCCGGTACAGATGGCCGCGTGGGACCCGCCACCATGCGGGCTGTTCAAGCCTTCCAGCAACATAACGGCATCAAACCCGCCGATGGTTATGCCAGCCTTGAGGTTCTATCGACCCTGCGACGTATGCCCTGAGTGGGTTTCCTCTAAATGAAAAAGCCCGCTGGCTCTGCCAGCGGGCTTTTTCATTTGAGTTCTATTCTCAGTGAACGACGTTCCAGATCAGGGCGCTTGAAAGCGTCTGGTCGATGGATACTCCAATGTGAATACATCCACCAGAATGTTCAGGTTCTGCCTTCTTCCATGTTTGAAATGGTTCGCTCTTTGCCGTCTGAAATAGAGCTATTCCTAGCCCGGTACTCATAGTCTCGATGCTGTAGGTATCGGAGTGCTCTCACTCGGCGTCATCAGGCTCCACGCCATCGGCATCAGCTTCTGGCTCACCTTCCAGAATCTTGGCTGCGATAAGTCCGGCATTCTGGCGAATGGCAGCCTCGATACGTTCAGCTGTTTCCGGGTTCTGCCGCAGGAAGCTCTTGGCGTTCTCGCGTCCTTGCCCAAGGCGCTGGCTATCATAGGAAAACCAAGCGCCAGATTTATCCACAATGCTGGCCTTCACGCCGAGGTCAATCAGTTCTCCCAGCTTGGAAATTCCCTCGCCATACATGATGTCGAATTCAACTTGCTTGAAAGGTGGGGCAAGCTTGTTCTTGACGACTTTGACGCGGGTCTGGTTGCCAGTGACTTCGTCGCGATCCTTGATCGCGCCAATGCGGCGAATATCGAGACGCACGGAAGCATAAAACTTCAGTGCATTACCACCGGTCGTCACTTCAGGTGACCCATACACCACACCGATCTTCATGCGGATCTGGTTGATGAAAATCACCATGGTTTTAGACTTGGAAATTGAGGCAGTGAGCTTGCGCAGCGCCTGACTCATGAGGCGCGCCTGCATGCCAGGCTGATTATCGCCCATCTCGCCTTCAAGTTCGGCGCGCGGTGTCAACGCCGCGACCGAATCCACCACCAGCACATCTACCGCACCAGAGCGTACCAGCGTGTCTGCAATTTCCAGCGCCTGTTCGCCTGCATCGGGTTGAGAGATGAGAAGGTCATCCAAATTGACGCCGAGCTTGCGGGCATAGATCGGATCCAGCGCATGCTCTGCATCAATGAATGCACAGGTGCCGCCCCGCTTCTGGGATTCAGCAACGACATGGAGCGCCAGCGTAGTTTTGCCTGAGGATTCCGGGCCATAAATTTCGACAATACGCCCCTTGGGTAGGCCACCGATGCCGAGCGCGATGTCTAGTCCGAGAGAGCCGGAGGGAATGCTTTCGATCTCCAGCGCCTTGCCTTTGCCAAGCCGCATGATCGAACCCTTGCCAAAATGACGTTCGATCTGGGAAAGCGCGGCATCCAGAGCCTTGGTTTTATCCATTGAAGAACCTTCGACGAGTCGGAGTGTGGCCTGAGTCATCGCTGCGCTCCGGTGTTGGCGCAAGGGAAAATGATGCAAGCCATGATGTACATGATATGTTCTATGTTCGCAATATGTTCTTTTTAGTCTTCCGCCATCTGTGTCAGTCATTCCGATATGAGTGCGCGAAGCATCATGTCTCGGAATTTTTCGATACATGAGTACTTTGATCGCATGATCGCTCGTAGGATTTTCTGAAGTGTATCAGTGTTTCCTAAAGGCTCTTATTTCTGGCGCAGCGTATAGGCAAGGGCTTCATAACGAGAGTCGAAATATGTCAGTTTGACTTGCTTGCTGCCGCACATGCTGCACCGCAACTGTGAGGGGGCTAACTGCTGTTCCGGGGGTGAAACAGGTGCAGCCTGCTTCTGCGCTACAGCTTCATCTTCAAGAAGGGTGCGGCTACCGCAGCGGCTACATTCAGCGCAATACATGGTTTGCCATCACGTTTCTCATCTGCAAATCACAGATGTTCTTCTTCATAGGCGATGGTGGCTGAAATGAGCTGGCGCCACAAGCCTGCTGCGAGCCCTTCAGGTAAGCCATGCTTGAGAGCGAGGGTTTCCACATTGGCAACAACCTCTTCCACCCGGTCCGGCAGCAAGGCGGGAATGCCCGCCTCACGCTTGATGCCAACCACTCGTTCCGCCACCGCGAACCGCTCGACCAGCAGGCTAATGAGGCGCTGGTCGATATCGTCAATTTCCCGGCGCGCCTGCTGGAGCGCCGGGGGAACGGAGACGGACGTTTCGCTCATTATCGCCACCACAGGTTCTCGACAGGGAAGCGGCCGGCGGCTTCTTCCACCACCTCGGCGAGGGAGAACAGGCTTTCTTCCTCGAACGGGCGGCCAATGAGTTGAAGGCCCAGCGGCAGGCCATCGGCCGAAAGGCCCGCGGGCACGGAAATGCCGGGCAGCCCTGCCATGTTCACGGTCACGGTGAAGATGTCATTCAGATACATCTCAACCGGGTCCGCCTTTACCTTCTCACCGATGCCGAAAGCAGGTGAGGGGGTGGCGGGGGTGAGAACGGCATCCACACCCAGAGCGAAGGCATTGTCGAAGTCGCGCTTGATGAGGCTGCGCACCTTCTGGGCCTTCAGATAATAGGCATCATAATAGCCCGCGGAGAGCACATAGGTGCCGATCATGATGCGCCGGCGCACTTCCGGGCCGAAGCCAGCAGCGCGGGTGTTTTCATACATCTGCGCGATGTCGGAGCCGGGGACACGCACGCCATAGCGCACGCCATCATAGCGGGCGAGGTTGGAGGAGGCTTCGGCCGGAGCCACGATATAATAGGCTGGCAGTGCATATTTGGTGTGAGGCAGGGAGATGTTGACAATCTCCGCGCCCGCTTCTTCCAGCCACTTCGCACCCTCACGCCACAGCGTGTCGATCTCGTCAGACATGCCATCCATGCGATATTCGCGCGGAATGCCGATCTTCTTGCCCTTGATGGAGGCCCCCACTGCCTGCTGATAATCCGGCACCGGCCGGTTCACGCTGGTGGTGTCCTTCGCATCATGACCGGCCATGGAGCGCAGCAGCAGGGCGGCATCATTCACTGTGCGGGCGAAGGGGCCGGCCTGATCGAGCGATGAGGCATAAGCCACCACGCCCCAGCGCGAGCAGCGCCCATAGGTGGGCTTGATGCCGACAATGCCGGTGAAGGCTGCAGGCTGGCGGATGGAGCCGCCTGTATCGGTGCCGGTTGCGCCCGCGCACAGGAAGGCTGCCACCGCCGCCGCCGAGCCGCCGGAAGAACCGCCGGGCACCAGCGGGGCATCATTGCCATCGCGCTTCCAGGGCGAAACCGTAGGGCCAAAGGCCGAAGTTTCGTTTGACGAGCCCATGGCGAACTCATCATTGTTCAGCTTGCCCAGCATCACCGCGCCATCTCGCCACAGATTGGCGGTGACGGTAGATTCATACTGCGGCACGAAGTTCTCGAGAATTTTCGAGCAGGCCGTGGTGCGCACACCCTCGGTGCAGAACATGTCCTTCACACCAAGCGGAATACCTTCCAGCGCACCGGCCTCGCCATTGGCGCGGCGCTCATCGCTGGCCTTGGCCATCGCCAGCGCCTGTTCTGGCGTTTCCAGCACATAAGCGTTCAGGGCGCGGGCGTCTTCCATGGCCTTGAGATAGGCCTTGGTCAGCTCGACAGAGGTGAACTCGCCGTTGGCGAGACCTTCGCGCGCTTCGGTGAGATTAAGCTGGGTGAGCTGGGTCATTCCACCACCTTCGGAACGGTGAAGAAGCCGCCTTCGGCATCCGGGGCATTGGCGAGAACCTTGGCTGCGCAGTGGCCATCATTGACCACATCTTCGCGCATTGGCAGCTCGGTCGGTACAACGCTGGTGAGGGGTTCAACGTCTGAAACGTCGAGATCGGCCAGTTGCTCCACAAAGTGGAGAATGGAGTTGAGCTCGTTCTGGAGGTGATCGAGTTCCTCCTCGCGCACCGCGATGCGCGCGAGATGAGCCACCCGGCGGACGGTCGCCTGATCGACAGACATATTGCGCTCCCAATAGTTATGGTCGCTATAGCAAGGGGCACGCGCCGGTGAAAGGGTTCTGCGCCTTTTCCTTCATATGTGCCTGCTTCTGCCACAGAATATACCGGTATTGTGGGCCGGCGTACCTCATCTTTCGCTTTCTGCGCTGGGCGAGCGAGCATCCAGCAGGCTTAGCCAGAGTCGCAGGTGGGCATTCAACTCCTCACGCACATGCGGGGGAATGCCCTCCATCAGCGCATGCTGATTGGCGACATGCTCCGAAACCACCTGCTCAATCAGCGTGAAGCCCTTGGGCGTCAGCGCCACCACAAAGCCGCGCCCATCCTGCGGGTTGCGCTGGCGTGCGATGAGGCCGGCGCTTTCCAGCCGGTCCAGCCGGTTGGTCATGGTGCCGGATGTCACCAGAGTTGAGGCGCTGAGGGCGGAGGGACTCAGCGCATAGGGCGCACCGGAGCGACGCAAGGTCGCCAGCACATCGAAACTGGCGGCGTTGAGGCCGTGCGCAGAATAGATGTGGTTGAGGCCCTCGGCGAGTTGGTCGTGCAGGCGCTTGAGCCGTCCGATCAGCCCCATCGGGCCGACATCGAGGTCTGGGCGCTCTTTGTTCCACTGTGCGAGGATACGGTCGACATGATCCATAGCGGAGTGGTGCATTGGAACTATCTTGACGTCAAGGAAATATCCAACTATCTCGACGTCAAGATAATTGGAGTACCCCATGTCCCGTTCGTTTGATGCCATGCTTGCCGCCGCCGCACCGGCGATTTGGGGTAGCACCTATATTGTGACCACACAGATGCTGCCTTCCGGTTATCCGCTGACAGCCGCGATGCTGCGCGCGCTGCCTGCGGGCATCCTGCTGATTGTGCTGACGCGTCGGCTGCCGCCGGTAATCTGGCTGGGAAAGCTGTTCATTCTTGGGGCGCTGAATTTCGCGATTTTCTGGAGCGCGCTGTTCATTGCGGCGTATCGGCTGCCCGGTGGCGTGGCAGCCACGCTGGGGGCTATCCAGCCGCTTGTCGTTCTTCTTCTGGCAAAAATGGTGTTGGAAACACCACTGACCGTCCGCCACATGGTGGCTGCCGTCGCAGGCATTGGCGGCGTTGCCTTGCTGGTTCTGGGGCCGGCCGCAGAGCTAGATCTGGTGGGGGTGAGCGCCGCGCTTGTGGGGGCGGTTTCCATGGCCTGTGGCGTGGTGCTGACCCGCAAATGGCAGCCGCCGGTTTCCGCGCTGACATTCGCTGCATGGCAGCTGACGGCGGGCGGGCTGCTGCTTCTGCCCGTGTCAGCCTTCTATGAGTTGCCCCTGCCGGCGCTTAGCCTCACCAATGTGGCCGGTTTTGCATGGCTGGGCCTGATCGGGGCGGCGCTGACCTATTTCTTCTGGTTTCGGGGTATCGAACGGCTGGGGCCTGCTGCTGTAACCAATTTTGGGTTTCTGAGCCCCCTGACCGCGGTACTGCTGGGCTGGCTGATCCTGGGGGAGGCGCTGACCGTACCGCAACAGGTGGGCGTCATCATCGTGCTGGCCTGTGTCTGGATCGGAAGCGGCCGCACGGCAAGAAGGCGCGATCCTATACAGGTAGACGCGTAATCCTGTATGGGCAGCTTTTAGCCAGCCCGCACCACATCCAGAAACTGCGGCCCATAACGCTCCAGCTTGGCTTCACCCACCCCGGAGATGTCGCCGAATGCGGCCAGCGAGCGGGGGCGGACGCGGGCGACATCCATGAGTGTTGCGTCATGGAAGATCACATAAGGCGGCACGCCCTGTTCGCGAGCAATCTCCAGCCGCAGGGCCTTGAGACGGCGGAACAGCGCATCATCCTCGGGGTCGCTCAGGCCGGGGCGTTGGGTGCGTCCGCCGCCGGTGACGCGGGCCGGGCGGGTGCGCTTTTCTGCCTTCAGTTCCACCTTCTCGGCTCCGCGCAAAACCGGCAGGCTGCGCTCGGTGAGGGCGAGGCCGCCATGCCCCTCCACATCCACGCTCAGAAAACCGGCCGCCACGAGTTGACGCACCACGGCGCGCCATTCATCGCGCGAGAAGTCCTTGCCGATGCCGAAGGTCGAGAGGCCCTCATGGCCGAACTTGCGCACCTTGTCCGTGTCTTGCCCAAGCAGAACATCAATGACATGACCTGCGCCGAAGACCTGACCGGTGCGATAGATGCAGGAAAGCAGTTTCTGGGCCGCCTGGCTGCCATCAAAGGTGCGAGGCGGGGTGATGCAGGTGTCACAGTTGCCGCAAGGCTCACCCAGATCTTCCTCGAAATAGGAAAGCAGCACCTGCCGCCGGCAGCGGGCGGTTTCACATAGACCAAGAAGGGCATCCAGCTTCTGCCGCTCCACCCGCTTGCGGGCATCGGGTGCTTCCGAGTTTTCGACAAACTGGATGAGCTTGGCCACATCCTCTGTGCCATAGAGCAGCAGGGTTTCCGATGGCAGGCCATCGCGCCCGGCGCGCCCGGTTTCCTGATAATAGGCCTCGATACTCTTGGGCAGGTCGAGATGGGCCACAAAGCGCACATCCGGCTTGTCGATGCCCATGCCGAAGGCGACGGTGGCGACCATCACGATACCTTCTTCCTTCAGGAAGCGGTCCTGATGGCGGGCGCGGGTCTGCGTATCAAGCCCTGCGTGATAGGGCAGGGCCGTGCGGCCTTCCGTGGAGAGCATTTCCGCCGTGCTTTCCACCCTGGCGCGGCTCATGCAATAGACGATTCCGGCCTCGTCCTCATGCTCATCCAGAAAGGCGCGAAGCTGGGCGCGGGCATTGTCTTTCGGTGCGATGCGATAGCGGATATTGGGCCGGTCGAATGAGGAGAGGAACACCTCGCCCTCTTCCAGCGCCAGCCGCTCCACAATCTCGCGCCGGGTAGGGCCATCCGCCGTTGCAGTCAGGGCAATGCGCGGGACACCGGGAAAGCGTTCATGCAGCAAGGTGAGTTGGCGATATTCCGGGCGGAAATCATGCCCCCATTGCGAAACGCAGTGCGCTTCATCAATCGCGAACAGGGCGATGCGTGCGCCATCCAGCAGGTGCAGGAAGGAATCTGTCAGTAGTCGTTCCGGCGCGACATAGAGGAGGTCGAGATCCCCCCGCGCCAGATCCCTCTCCACCTGCCGGGCCTCGGCCAGAGTGAGGGAGGAGTTGAGCATGGCGGCCCGTACCCCAAGCTGGTTCAGGGCCTGCACCTGATCGTGCATCAGCGCGATCAGGGGGGAGACGATAATGCCCGTGCCGGGACGCACGAGGGAAGGCACCTGATAGCAAAGGGATTTCCCACCGCCCGTGGGCATCAGTACCAGCGCATCGCCGCCGGCCACCACATGCTCCACAATATCTTTCTGCCGTCCGCGAAAGCTCTCATAGCCGAAGACATGGCGCAGCACCTGTTCCGGGCTCGCGCCGGGTTCAAGGGCAGACATGGAATCGGGAATCGGGAAGGCGGAGGAGGGCAAGCTGGACATGGCAGGCCTTATAGACCTCAACCCGCCCGCTGCAACGGGTGGGCCTGCATCTGCCGTCACCAAGCCGTATGAGGGCTGCCGCATGTGTGCAGCAGCCCTTCATCTTTCACGCCTCGAACGAATCACCGGAGGCCGGCACTTCCACCTTCACCGGATAGCCTTCCAGTTCCTTCACGAACTCCGAGGCATCGGCCGCCAGCAGGGGGAAGGTGCCATAATGGCAGGGCACCACCACCTCAACGCCCGGCAGAAAGCGCTTCACGGCCAGCGCCGCCACCTTTGCGCCCATGGTGAAGCGGTCACCGATGGGGATGAAAACGATCTTCGGCGCGTGGATTTCACACAGCAGTGCCATATCGGAGAAGATATCCGTATCGCCCATATGCCACACGGTGGGCTCGCCCGGAGCCTTGATGATGAGGCCGGTGGGGTTGCCCAGATATTCGGAAGGCGTGCCCGGCCCGCCAGAGGAATGATCCGCGCGCACCATGGTGACGGTGAAGCCGCCCATATCCACCGTGCCGCCGGTGTTCATCATTACGGTCGTATCACCCGCGCCCTGTCCGCCAAGCCATGCGCAGACTTCCGGATTCGTCACGACCGGAATGTCGATACCGTTTTCTTTCGCCTTGGCGACGATGGTGGGCGTGTCACCCACATGGTCACCATGGCCGTGGGTGAGCAAAATGTGCGTGGCGCCGCGTGTGGCATTCTCCACCCCCGCAGTGAAGCTGGGATTGCCGGTATAGAAGGGGTCGATCAGCACCCCCTTGTCTGCGAAATCAAGGCGGAATGCAGCGTGGCCGAACCAGGTGATCTTCATGGGATGCGCCTTTCGGGGTGCTTTTTTGGGGGGGGCTGGCCATGTAAAAAGCCGGGCCGGCCCGGACAGATGGTGCGGAGTATCTGGCAAGCTGAGGGTCGGCGCAACGCTGGGGTGCGCGCATCAGCGGGGCAGATGATACCGGATGGTGAGAGAAGCACCCTTGCCGCTCTTTGGGCTGGAAACGATCTCGGCATGCCCTTTGTCATGTTCCGCCCACATCACATTGCAGCATGTCGGCATGGCATGTTGTTGCCATTGGCGGGAGGTGCCGCCCCCACGGCGCGCCAGATTGATGATATGGGGGGCCCTGTTCCTCGCGCGTCTGGGGGCAGTTGATTGGAATCTACGCTGGGATGGGTCTTATTGGGTGGTGGTGTCCATCATGGGGTAGGCATGAGCCCGCAGGAACGGTTGCCTCCTGCTTTTCTGGACAAGAGAACCCGCCATCGCTAAACGAACCCGAGCCTAGTGCGCATATTGTGGGAGGGGGTGTGTCACACGCCCTCCATGCTGATGTGGCACCGGGGCGGGCGGCTGCCGGGGGCGTGTTTTCGAACCCGGACGCCAATGGTGAAATTCGCCGGCAAGCGCATCAGCTTCCGGCCTGCAAGCGTAGTGGTGGCCGGCATATGAGCGGCGTGAACGAGATCCGGTCGACTTTCATCGATTACTTCGTGAAGAACGGTCATGAGGCCGTACCTTCCGCGCCGCTTGTGCCGCATAACGACCCCACCTTGATGTTCACCAATGCGGGGATGGTGCCGTTCAAGAACGTCTTCACGGGAATGGAGAAGCGCCCCTATCAGCGCGCCGTCTCTTCCCAGAAGTGCGTGCGCGCCGGCGGCAAGCATAACGATCTCGACAATGTGGGCTACACTGCCCGCCACCATACCTTCTTCGAAATGCTGGGGAATTTCTCCTTCGGCGACTATTTCAAGGACCGCGCCATTGAACTGGCATGGAACCTTGTGACGAAGGAATTCGAGCTGCCGAAGGATCGCCTGCTCGTCACCGTCTATAGCGAAGACGATGAGGCATTCGGCCTTTGGAAGAAGATTGCCGGCCTGCCGGATGAGAAGATCATCCGCATCGCGACCTCGGACAATTTCTGGTCCATGGGTGATGTGGGGCCATGCGGTCCGTGCTCCGAGATTTTCTTCGATCATGGCGATCATATCCCCGGCGGCCCTCCCGGCTCCCCGGATGAGGATGGCGACCGGTTCATCGAGATCTGGAATCTCGTGTTCATGCAGTTCGAGCAGCTGCCGGGTGGCGAGCGCGTGGCGCTGCCGCGTCCGTCCATCGACACCGGCATGGGGCTGGAGCGAATCTCCGCCCTGATGCAGGGCACGCATGACAATTACGAAACCGACATGATGCGGGCCATCATCGCCGAGGTTGCGGAGCTGACGGGTGTGAGCCCGAACGGTGCGCACAAGGCGAGCCATCGCGTTATTGCCGATCATCTGCGCTCGTCCGTGTTCCTCACGGCCGATGGTGTCCTGCCATCCAATGAAGGGCGCGGCTATGTCCTGCGTCGCATCATGCGCCGGGCTATGCGCCATGCGCAGATTCTGGGTGCGAAAGACCCGCTGATGCACCGTCTGGTGCCGGTGCTGGTGCGTGAGATGGGCCGGGCCTATCCGGAACTGTTGCGTGCGCAGTCTCTCTCTGAAGAAACCCTGCTGCTGGAGGAAACCCGTTTCCGCCGCACACTGGAGCGTGGTCTCTCCATTCTGGAGGACGAAAGCGTGGGTCTCGTCTCCGGGGCGCAGTTCTCGGGCGAAGTCGCCTTCAAGCTCTATGACACCTATGGCTTCCCACTGGATCTGACGCAGGATGCCCTGCGCGCCCGCAATATCAGCGTGGATGTGCCGACGTTCAATACGGCCATGGCCCGCCAGAAGGCCGAGGCTCGCGCCAATTGGTCCGGCTCGGGTGATGCGGCCACCGATACCATTTGGTTCGGCATCCGCGACAAGATCGGCGCGACCGAGTTCCTGGGCTATGATGCCGAGAGGGCTGAAGGCGTTGTGGTGGCCCTGCTGCGCGATGGCGCGGAGGTGGACAGCCTTAATGCCGGTGAAAAGGGCCTCGTGGTTTTGAACCAGACCCCCTTCTATGCCGAATCCGGCGGGCAGGTGGGTGATACCGGCCTTTTCACGGGTGAGGGCGGCGTTGCGGCGCGTGTCACCAACACGCTGAAGAAGCTGGGCGATCTGTTCATTCACGATGTGCTGGTGGAAGAGGGTGCGCTGAAGGTCGGCGGCGCTCTGGTTCTGGAAGTGGAGCATGAGCGCCGCAAGGCCGTGCGCGCCAACCATTCCGCCACCCATCTGCTGCACGAGGCGCTGCGCCGGGTACTCGGTGACCATGTGGCCCAGAAGGGCTCTCTGGTGGCCCCTGATCGCCTGCGCTTCGACTTCTCCCACCCCAAGCCTCTGACCGCCGCTGAAGTTGCTGCGGTGGAAGATCTCGCCAACCGCTTCGTGCTGCGGAATGAGCCGGTGGAAACCCGCGTGATGGCGGTGGATGATGCCATCGAATCTGGCGCACGGGCGCTGTTCGGTGAGAAGTATGGGGATGAGGTTCGCGTCGTCTCCATGGGCTTCGATGATGGCAATGGCGCGCCCTATTCGGTGGAACTATGCGGCGGCACCCATGTGCGGCGCACGGGCGATATCGGTCTTGTCTCGGTTGTCGGCGAGAGTGCCGTGGCTTCCGGCGTGCGCCGCCTGGAGGCGCTGACTGCTGATGCCGCGCGCCATCATCTGAATGCCAGCAACGCTGCTCTTCAGGGGGCTGCCAGCACGCTGAAGGCCCCGGTTTCCGAAGTTGAGGAGCGTCTTGCGGCACTGGTGGAAGAGCGCCGCAAGCTGGAGCGTGAGCTTTCGGATGTCCGCAAGAAGCTGGCCATGGCTGGCGGTGGTGGCGCGGATGCGCAGGGGCCGAAGGTGGTTGAGGTGAATGGCGTGAAGTATCTCGCCATCGCCATTGCCGGTGCAGATGCGAAGGACCTGAAGTCGATCGCGGATGAAGGCAAGACCAAGATCGGCTCCGGTGTCGTGGCCGTGGCGAATACGGCGGCAGACGGCAAGGGCGCGCTCGTGGTTGGCGTTACCGCCGACCTGACGGACCGCTTCAGTGCCGTGAACCTTGTTCGTGTTGGTTCGGAAGTTCTGGGCGGCAAGGGCGGCGGTGGTCGTCCGGATATGGCGCAGGCCGGTGGTCCGGATGGGGACAAGGCAGAGGCCGCTCTGGAGGCGATCCAGGCTGCGCTGGGCGCGTGATCCTGTTGCAGGTGGGAAGACACCTGTTTGAGAGGTTATGAAAATAGCCGGGCATGAGTGGGCATTGTTCCACATAAATGCCCGGCTATTTTCATGTTGTGCGCGCATCTGATCGCACGATCGTGCATGCTCTGCATCTGGCCTTAATCAGGCTGGTTGTGTACCGCGCTGTGAAGCTCTTCCCATCGCTCATATTCACAAGCCTGCTTGCGCCCGGCCCCCGCCCTGTGGGACATCAGCCACGGGTGAGGAGGCGCGAGGGCCCATGACATACAACCAAATCCGACGCCGCATGTTCGATGTCCTGGAGCGGGATACCACCGGGGATCGGATCGCGGACTGGGTCTATTATTTCCTCGTCAGCATCATTGTGTTGAGTGTGGCATCGGCGGTGCTGGCAACGGTGCCCTCATTGCCCTGGCAAGACAGCTTCATGCTCCAGGCCATCGAGCATTTCGCGCTGCTTGTCTTTCTGGTGGAGTATGTCGCCCGTGTCTGGGTTGCGCCTGAGCATCCCTTGCGGCGCAGGATTCCGGCATGGGATGCGCGGCTGCATTATGTGATCACGCCCGCGGCGATCGTGGATCTGATCGCGATTCTGCCTGTCATCCTTGCGCACTTTATGGATGTGAGCCTGCAAACCCTGCTGGTGCTGCGCCTGCTGCGTTTTTTCAAGCTGGCGCGTTACTCCTCGGGCTTCAATGCGCTCCATCTTGCCATCCGGCATGAGCGGTATGCGCTGCTGGCCTGTTTTCTCATCCTGTGTGCCAGCGTTCTGCTGACCTCGACAGCTGCCTATCTGGCGGAGCGGAACTTTCAGCCGGACAAGTTCGGTTCCATTCCGCAGACCATGTGGTGGTCCATCACGACGCTCACCACGGTGGGCTATGGCGATGTTATTCCGCAGACAGAGCTGGGGCGGATGATTGGTGCTGCGACCATGGTGATCGGGGTGTTGATGCTGGCTCTCCCCATCGCCATCATCTCTTCCTCATTCTCAACTCTTATTTCCAAACACGATTTCGTCGTGACCTTTTCGATGATCTCGCGCCTGCCCTTGTTCAACGATCTCAATGCGCAGGCATTGTCAGACCTGCTGCCGCTGCTGGATTCTCGCAATTTTGACCGAGGCCGTGCCGTGGTGTTGCCGGGGGAAACCTCTCACCGCACATTCGTGGTGCTTGAAGGCCTGCTGGATGCCGAAACACCAGACGGGCCGGTCTGTTTGGGGCCGGGCGATGTGTTCGGGGTTGTGCCGGGGTTGGAGGCCACAATGAATCCGCCGGATGCGGTGCGGGCCATGACGCGGGTGCGGCTGCTGACGATAAATGCAGATGCCGTGAGGGTTCTGCTTTCGCGCCATCCAGAACTGAAAGAGAGATTCGCCGCGGCGGCGATGCGTCCGCCTTCCAGTGCTTCGGCCCATCCCCTGGGTGTAAGTCACTCGAGAGGGAGTTCTGATGCCAAGGCTGCCATTCCCAAGCCCCCTTTGGGGCATGATGGCGGTGAGCAGGCCTGAGACACGCATAAAAAAGCCGCCGATGTTGCCATCGGCGGCTTTTCCTTAAAAGCTTTTGGCCCGGTTTGAACCGGGCCAAAGCGGCATCACGCCGCCATTGCCTTTTCGAGGTTCTCGGAAACCTTGTCGAGGAAGCCGGTGGTGGAGAGCCACTTCTGATCGGCACCGACCAGCAGGGCGAGGTCCTTGGTCATGAAACCGGACTCGACCGTATCCACGCAGACCTTCTCAAGCGTCGCTGAGAACTGGGCCAGCTCAGCATTGCCATCCAGCTTGGCGCGGTGGGCAAGGCCACGGGTCCAGGCGAAGATGGAGGCGATGGAGTTGGTGGAGGTCTCCTTGCCCTTCTGATGCTCGCGATAGTGACGGGTCACGGTGCCATGTGCGGCTTCCGCTTCCACGGTCTTGCCATCGGGCGTCATCAGCACGGAGGTCATCAGGCCGAGCGAGCCGAAGCCCTGAGCCACGATGTCGGACTGCACGTCACCGTCATAGTTCTTGCAGGCCCAAACATAGCCGCCGGACCACTTGAGCGCGGAAGCGACCATGTCGTCGATCAGGCGGTGCTCATAGGTGAGGCCGCGCTTTTCGAACTCGGCCTGGAACTCGGCTTCGTAGATTTCCTGGAAGATATCCTTGAAGCGCCCGTCATAGGCCTTCAGGATGGTGTTCTTCGTGGAGAGATAGACCGGATAGTTCCGCAGCAGGCCGTAGTTGAGCGAGGCGCGGGCGAAATCGCGGATCGACTCATCAAGGTTGTACATGGACATCGCCACGCCAGCGCCCGGGAACTTGTAGACTTCCTTCTCGATCTTCGTACCGTCTTCACCCACGAAGGAGACAGTCAGGGTGCCCTTGCCGGGTACCTTGAAATCGGTCGCGCGGTACTGGTCACCGAAAGCGTGACGGCCAACCACGATCGGCTGGGTCCAGCCCGGCACGAGGCGCGGCACGTTCTTGCAGATGATGGGCTCGCGGAAGATCACGCCACCGAGGATGTTGCGGATGGTGCCGTTCGGCGACTTCCACATGTCCTTGAGCTTGAACTCTTCAACGCGGGCTTCATCGGGAGTGATGGTGGCGCACTTCACGCCCACGCCATGCTTCTTGATGGCTTCAGCCGCGTCGACGGTCACCTTGTCATTGGTGGCATCCCGGTTCTCGACCGACAGATCATAATATTCCAGATCGATGTCGAGATAGGGGTGGATCAGCTTGTCCTTGATATACTGCCAGATGATCCGGGTCATCTCGTCGCCGTCGAGTTCGACGACGGGGTTAGCCACCTTGATCTTCGACATGTGGACTGACCTTTCAGGTGCTTGCTGAGCGCAGTGGAAGACAATTCGGAAACTGAAGCCTGACCCACCCCACCGAGGGGAGCCGCCTCAATTTTCCTGAGCGAGGCCGCTATAGCATTGCCTTGGTGCAATTCCCAAGCAGCAATGCACGACCTTCCACCTTTCGCCTATGCGCAAGGCTCGACCTGCGGCGGCTGACATGCGAGAGAAGCGGTAAAACAGGACGGTGAGATGACAGGTTCCGGAACGGACAGCACGAAGCCATGGGTCGCCGGTGGGCCGGTGGTTATTCTTGTTGAGCCTCAGCTTGGTCAGAATATTGGTTCGGCTGCACGGGCCATGGGCAATTTCGGGCTGGCGCGGTTGCGGTTGGTGAACCCGCGCGAGGGGTGGCCCAATGAGAACGCGCGTATTTTCAGCGCCGGAGCGGATAGGATTTTGGGAGGCGTGGAAGTCTTTCCAGATTTGCGTACTGCACTGGCCGATGTGAAGTTCGCATTTGCCGCGACCGCGCGCGAGCGTGGCATGGCCAAGCCGGTGATGGGGGCCGATGATGCGGCTGCCGAGACACACCGACTCATGGCTGGCGGTGAAGAGGTGGCGCTGGTGTTCGGTCGCGAGCGCACGGGGCTTTACACGGAGGAGGTCTCGCTTTGCGATGCGATTTTGACTCTTCCGGTGAACCCGGCCTTTGCCTCTTTGAACCTGGCTACATGTGTTGCCGTGGCGGGTTATGAGTGGTGCAAGCTTGGTGCTGATGGCGCGCTGCCTTTTGCGCCTTCTGACAAATCTCCGCTGGCGAATAAGCAGGATTTGTTCGCATTTTTTGATCATCTGGAAGGGGCGCTGGAGAGTTCAGGTTTCTTCCGCTCAACAGAAAAACAGCCCTCAACCACACGCAACATCCGCAATATTTTTCATCGGCTCGGCCTGACCAGGCAGGATCTTGCGACCCTTCATGGGGTGGTCGCCGCCTTGGAGGAAGGGCAAGAGAGACGCGCCACGCGCAGGCAGGTGAACAGTGCGGCCGCTGAAATCCGCCAGCAGATGAAGGCAGCTCTGAGCGGAGGAGCGAGTGCATCCGGTCATCGGGATACAGGACCGCAGGAGAACTGAGGTTCTCTCATTGTCGGTGGGTGGTAGAGCGGGACAGGGCTGTTGGTCATCCGCATGCCGTGCGAATGGCGCTCTTCTCATGTGTGGAACAAAGGTAGAGCTGCTTGAAATGGTCTGGCTGAGGCAATCCTGATCCGATGCAATGAGGAAAAGCTGTCTCGGCGCCGTTTCAAGCTCGGTTGAACTTTTATAAGATATTGATTTGTAATGGCTTTGTGCTTACAAAAATACACATATATAAGTATAAATTTATGCTTGTATACTTATATATGTGTAACGCATTGGGCGCTGATATGATGCACTATGCAGAGCTACCACTCCCATAAATTGGTGAGATGGATATCCGGGTTCATGGCCCGTGTGTGATGCATATGAGTGCCATCACTGCGTATCTGGTGAAGAGCCATTCAACCTGAATGCTCCGCCCCGTACGCCAATCTGCCCAAACTTCTGCGACACGTAAGATAGTTGATAAAGAAAAAGGCCCCCGGTTTCTGCCGGAGGCCTTTCTTGTTTAGCTGGTCTTGATGCGGACAGGTCGCAACAGGAAGGCGGGAAGATGAGACATATCTGCGGGTTCATTCACCGCGCTGCGCTCCCGACGAGGGGCACGTGTCTCGCCATTTTCTTCGCGGACGGGACGACGGGGTGGGGCGCTCCGCTCAGGCCGCTCGGTGCGCTCCGGTCGCTCAACGCGTTCTTGGCGTTCTCCCCGCTCGGGGCGCTCAACACGAGCTGGACGTTCTGAACGCTCTTGCCGCTCCGGCTTATCTGCTGATGCGCGATTACGCTCTGTTCCGCTCTCGCGGCCTTCGCGCGGCTCCTTCTCCACCCGGCGTTTGCCGCGCAGCTTCGTGCTGTCACCACGGCTTTCGCGCTTCTGGCTGGGCGGCGGGGCATCACCGAGAGGCTCGCCCTGCCATGTCACGGCGTTGCCAATAAGCTTCTCAATAGCCGAGAGCGACTTGGCATCGGAATGCGTGACAATGGTATAGGCAGTACCCGAGCGTCCCGCCCGACCGGTGCGGCCGATGCGATGCACATAGTCTTCCGCATGGTGGGGCACGTCATAATTAAAGACGTGACTCACCTCAGGGATATCAAGGCCACGTGCCGCGACATCAGAGGCCACCAGAAGCGTGGTATTGCC
The DNA here is from genome assembly GCA_034676685.1 of Xanthobacter sp. GTDB lineage: Bacteria > Pseudomonadota > Alphaproteobacteria > Rhizobiales > Xanthobacteraceae > Xanthobacter. The sequence continues at coordinate 497,857 of JAUCBT010000009.1, forward strand.
GGCACGAAAACCATCAAGCGCCTTGATGCGCGCATGCTGGTCCATATCGCCGTGCAAGGCTTCGGCATTGAAGCCGTGCTTCTGGAGCGAACGGTGCACCACGGCCACATCGCGCTTGCGATTGCAGAAAATGATACCGTTCTGAAGCCCTTCGCACTGGCGGATAAGATCACGCAACAGATCGCGCTTCTCATAATCCTCAGAACGAGAGGCCACCAGAAGCTGGGTCACCGTGGCCGCTGTTGACGCAGGACGCGCAACCTCGATCCGCACCGGGTTCGAGAGGAACTGTTCGGACAGACGCTGGATCTCCGACGGCATGGTTGCCGAGAAGAACAGGGTCTGGCGTGTGAACGGAACCAGTTTGCAGATGCGCTCAATGTCCGGAATAAAGCCCATGTCGAGCATGCGATCGGCTTCGTCGATGACGAGCACTTCGATGCCGGAAAGCAGCAGCCGGCCACGTTCCACATGGTCCAGCAGGCGGCCCGGTGTGGCGATGAGAACATCAACGCCACGCATGAGCTTGGAGTCCTGGTCGCCAAACGAAACACCGCCGATCAGCAGCGCCACGTTCAGCTTGTGGTTTTTGCCATAACGGGCAAAATTCTCTTCCACCTGCGCCGCGAGTTCGCGGGTTGGCTCAAGGATAAGGGTGCGGGGCATACGGGCCCGCGCGCGGCCCTTCTCAAGCAGCGTCAACATGGGAAGAGTGAAGGCCGCTGTCTTGCCCGTGCCCGTCTGGGCAATACCGAGAACATCCCGGCGCTCCAGTACATGCGGAATAGCCTGGGCCTGAATGGGCGTTGGCTGGCTATAACCAGCAACAGCGACTGCCTTTGCGACTTTCTCGCTAAGGCCAAGTTCAGAAAAAAGACCGAGTTCGGAAAGGGACATTGCATCTTTTGGATGCGGCTGCGCGCCGTTGATCGAACGTCCCGTGCCGTACGGGCGCAAACGAGTGGTCGTCAGTCGGCGCACTTGGATTCGACATAGCTCGGACGACAGCAGGAAAATAGGTGAAATGCGCCTCATGTCAATGCTTATGCGGTATTTCCCGGCAAAAAACCCCGCAACCTGAAAAAGAAAGAAGGCTGTGCTCTCCTTGCGGCAACTTGACCGATAGCCATGCAGGGCTCAGGAAGGAGGGAGTTTGCTCTGCCCCGCGTGAACAATGCCCTTTCTTCTTGTCTTTGGCCTCGCCGCATTCGCGAGTTCCTTTTCCATGCGCGCCGTCGACCCGATGTTGAACATCCTGGCGGCGGATTTGCGCGTGACCGTGCAGGATGTGGCGCTGTTGGCCACGGCCTTCACGCTGCCATATGCCGCCATGCAGCTTGTCTTCGGCCCGCTGGGTGATGCGGTGGGCAAGGTTCGGCTTATCCGGCTGAACCTTTTGCTGCTGTGTGTTGGGCTGGTCGCATCAGCGCTGGCGATGGATCATTCCACTCTGATGGCCGCGCGCATCTTTTCTGGTGCTTTTGCAGGTGGCATCATCCCTGTCGCTCTGGCGGCTGTGGGAGACCGGGTGTCCTTCGCCGAACGTCCGCTGGCGCTCAGCCGGCTGCTTCTTGCGCTGGTGTGCGGGCAACTTGTGGGATCCACCGCTTCCGGTTTCATTGCGGAATGGGTGGGCTGGCGTGAGGTTTTCTGGACGGGTGCAGGCGTTACGGCTCTTGCGACCCTTGCTGCATTCTTCGGTATTCAGGAGGGGCGCAGCAGCGAGGGGCTCTCGGTGCGTGCGGCGGCTGCGCGCTATGCCATAGTTATGCGTAACCCCCTGTCCATCAAGGTTTATGCCGTAGTGGCCATTGAAGGTGGCTTGATCTTCGGCGTGTTTCCAATGGTTGCGCCGCTGATGGTTGCCCATTCCATCGGCGATGCTGTGGAGGCTGGCGTTGTGTTGGCGGCTTTCGCAGTGGGCGGTGCATTCTATGCCTTCGCCGTGCAGTTTCTTGTCCGCACGCTGGGGCTGGGGCGTATGGCCGGTGTCGGCGCCGTACTGGTCGGGCTGTTGCTGGCGGCGGCAGCGATTGCGCCCACCCTGCTGGGGGCAGGTCTGCTGTTTGGCGCCGCCGGGTTCACTTTTTATATGGTCCACAACACCTTGCAGATTCTCGCAACCGAACTTGCGCCCGAGGCCAGAGGCTCGGCTCTGGCCTTGTTTGCCACGGCATTCTTTGTGGGGCAGGCCATCGGTGCGGTTGTGCTGTCTTCGCTGGAGCCGTGGATTGGCCCGGAATGGATCTTCATTCTGGCCGGACTTGGGATGATTTTTCTGGCGTATCCGGCTTCACGCCTGCCGCCACGCTAGGGCAGGTTTTTCTACCAGGGGACATGCGCCATGCTCGCGGTCAATGAGAAGACCGATGGATAAGCGCAGGGCCAAACATGCTGCTCTTATTCAGCCGGCCCTTACTTCTATGTAGGCGAGGAGGCGCGGGTAAATAATGAGAGGGAAGGGAGCGCTGCTTGATATGCAGCCCTCAGGCTGCCTCTTCCTCACGCATGCGGCTGCGGACTTCATTGACAGCGGTATGAAGCACCCCAAGGCCTGCACCCGGCTTCACCGCTTCGGTTGCCAGATGACGGCGAAAGAGCCGTGAACCCCGCTGTCCGCCAAACAAACCCAGCATATGGCGGGTGATCTCGGAGAGTCGCCCGCCTGCCTCAAGATGGGCGGCGATGTAGGGTTCAAATGCCTCCAGCGCCGCGAATGTATCTGCATGCGGGGCAGGGGTATCATAGAGGCGCGGGTCCACCTCGTGCAGCAACTCCGGCTCATGGTAGGCGATGCGGCCAAGCATGATACCGTCCAGCCCCTGGCTGGCGGCTAATCCCTCATCAATGCTTTTCAAGCCACCATTGAGCGCAATGGGGATGTGCGGCATGCGGGTCTTCAGCCGACGCACGCGGTCATAATCCAGCGGGGGAATGTCACGATTTTCGCGGGGGGAGAGGCCCTTCAGCCAAGCCTTACGGGCGTGGACAATGAGTGCATCCGTTCCTGCGGCCACAACAGCATCTGCGAGAGCATCCAGTGCTTCCTCAGGGTCTTGCTCATCCACACCAATGCGGCATTTGACGGTGACGGGAATCTCAACCGCCGCTTTCATGGCTGTCACGCAATCTGCCACCAGATCTGGCTGGAGCATAAGGCACGCGCCGAAGTTTCCGCCCTGTACCCGGTCGGATGGGCAGCCGACATTCAGATTGATCTCATCATAGCCGAAGTCAGCACAAATACGCGCTGCCTGCGCCAGTAGGGCAGGGTCGCTACCGCCAAGCTGCACTGCGACCGGATGCTCCGGTGCATTGAACCCGATGAGGCGCTGTCTGTCGCCATGGATCACGGCTTGTGCCGTCACCATTTCCGTATAGAGGCGGGCATGACGCGAAAAAATGCGATGGAATGCGCGACAGGACCTGTCCGTCCAGTCCATCATAGGCGCAATAGAGAAGCGTAGGTCTTCTGCTTTCAACGGCAAGACTGGGTTTCTCCGCCGGAGCCCGACCATACTGCTCTCGGCCAGTTTGATCTGGCATCGTGCATGCTTGCACAAAGAGCAGATGAATCAATTGAAAAAGTGGCTCCCTGAGCAGGACTCGAACCTGCGACCATTCGATTAACAGTCGAACGCTCTACCAACTGAGCTATCAGGGAACAGGTCTTCACGACCGAGGCTGGTCATATAGCAAGCGGAGTTCTTGTTGTGAAGCCGGAATTTACATTTGGGGACGATATTTTCACATCTGACCTGCCGCGCCATTTCCAGGTCGGCATTCAAATACCCGCTGATCTCAATATGCAAAAGGACCAGAGCGCATCAGGAAGCAGCCGCGCAGCGCGTACCGATTGTTATGGAGGGCAAGCTTTAATATGGAGAGCGAATTGATATTCGCAAAAGAAGTGGCTCCCTGAGCAGGACTCGAACCTGCGACCATTCGATTAACAGTCGAACGCTCTACCAACTGAGCTATCAGGGAACAGGTCTTCACGACCGATGTCGCTCATATAACAAGGTGATTTCAGCTTGTGAAGTCGCCTCCCGAATTTTCCCGGGGATATTCACAGTCCCATATCTCCGGCAGGCATGTTGAGCCTGCCGGAGCGTCTTTCCTAAGCGCTCAGGCCGCGGCTTCCCGTTCATGGGCGAACTGCACATGATAGAAGCCGTAATAGCGGCCCTTGAGGTCCAGCAGTTCCTGATGGCGACCGCTTTCCACCACGCGACCATGCTCCACCACACAAATCTTGTCTGCCCGCACAACGGTTTGCAGCCGGTGTGCGATGACAATGGTGGTGCGTGAGGCTTGCAGGAGTTGCAGGGCCTTCTGCACTTCGGCTTCGGATTCGCTGTCGAGTGCGGCAGTAGCCTCATCAAGTAGTAGAATTGGAGCATTCTTGAGGAAGGCACGTGCAATTGCGATTCGCTGGCGCTGTCCGCCCGAAAGCTGGGCGCCATGCTCACCCACGCGGGTGCCATAGCCATCACCGAAGCTCATGATGAAGTCATGGGCATGGGCTGCGCGGGCTGCGGCGACAATTTCTTCCTCGGTCGCATCCTGACGGCCAAAGCCGATATTCTCACGAATGGTGCCGGAGAAGAGATAGACATCCTGGCTTACCAGCGCGACATGCTCGCGAACCGATGTGCGGGTAACGGTCCGGGTATCAATGTCATCAAACAGTACCGCACCGCCCTTCGGTTCATAAAAACGCTCGATGAGATTGATGATAGTGCTCTTGCCACCACCAGACTGGCCAACCAGTGCTGTTGTCTGGCCGGGCTCGGCGATCAGGTTGAGCCCCTTGAGCACCTGCTCCTTGTCGCGATAGCCGAACACCACATCCCGCAGTTCCACCCGCCCGCGTGGGCGGGGCAGAGCTGGCGTGCCGGGTTCTTCCATTTCCGGGGCCTTGGCGTCCAGGAGTTCGAACAGCATCCGCGTGCCCATAAGGTGGGTCACAAGCTCCACATGGAAGCGTGACAGGCGCTTGGCGGGCTCATAAGCCAGCAGCAGAGCTGCAAGCACCGAGAAGAACTGGCCGGGGGAGCGATCCATCTCCAGCACATTATAGCCCGCATAGAGAATGACACCGCCAATGGCGAGGCCACCGAGGCTTTCCATCAGGGGACTGGATTTGGCCTGCGTGCGGACCAGCCGGTTGGTGTTCAGTTCCACCTCATCAATGAAGGCAGCGCTGCGCTCACGCATCTGCGGCTCAAGCGTATAGGCCTTCACCGTCCGGATGCCCTGAAACACTTCAAGCACGATGGAGGAGAGCTTCACGCCGGCTGTAAAGCCCGTGGCGAAGATCTGCTTGGCGCGCTTGATGAGCTTGCGGGTGCCGATAACAGCGGCCGGCATCACCACAAGGGCGATGATGGCGAGGAACGGATCCTGCACAATCGCGACGGTCGCCAGCATCAGCAGCGAGAGGAGGTCGCGGCCAATGGAGGTGATGACCAGATCCAGCGCTCCGCGCGCGCCATTGGCACCGGCGCTGAAACGCATGGAAATTTCGGCCGTGTGGCGTTGCGCAAAATAGGCGACATCCTGAAGCAGCAGCCTGTCGAGTGCGCGCTTCTGGTTATCGGCAACAATGCGGTTGCCCACGCGCGCCATGGTGATGTTCTGCCCATAGGCGGAAACGCCCTTGATGATGGAGATGGCCATCACCGTGAGTGCTACGCTCCAAACCGCTGCCGGAGTGGGGGCCTCAAAAATGGCGTTTACCGCATCATTCATCAGATAGGCGAGGCCGGCGGTGCATGCGCCCATCGCACCCATGAAGGCGAAGGCGACAGCGTAACCCTTCCAGTGCCGTTTGCCATCCGAAAGCAGAAGACGCCGCAGAAGGCGCACGGTCTCCTGTTCGCTGATTTTTTTCTGAGCCTGATCGTTCATACCGGTCTCCGGCGGCGGTGCGCGGAAGCGCATGCCGCTTTGGTGGCGTTGTTGAAACGCCAACGAAGGCAGCAAGTCAATGTCCGGCGGCAAAAAGGCACGGGGCATCAGCCATGTTAAATCGCGCCGTTGCTTTAAAGCAGCGGTGCCAGAAACTGTATTGGCTGGAAAACAACGGTCTGTAAAAATCTGAAAAAGACTGTTGCTACAATGGTCTGGAGGCCACGCCCGGAATTGAACCGGGGTACGCGGATTTGCAGTCCGCTACGTCACCACTCCGCCACGTGGCCTCACCAGAAATCTGTACTTAAAACAGGATGCCAGCCCGCGCAAGGGGAGCGGAAGAAATCCACATGCTGTTTTGCGGGCTGTCTCACATTCCCATGGAGGAAAGAGGGACTCGCGCCCATTTTATGCCGGGTGATGTTTGCGCGTGTTCTGCGCCATCACCCGGCGTGTCCTGTCATTTGAGGTCTTCACTGCCTTTCAGGCACCCGGACCTCAGTTCTTCAGAGCATCTCGCGCGGTGTCTTTCGCGCTGCCGATTGCATTCTGGATCTTGCCTTCGACCTTCTCGGCCTTGCCTTCAGCTTCGGTCTTGGCATCGCCCGTGACCTTGCCGACAGTCTCCTTGATCGCGCCCTTGACCTGCTTTGCGGCACCTTCGATGCGATCTTTGTCCATGATATTTCTCCTGTGACACTGATTTGTGCGCTCCAGGAGGGGCGGTTTCCCTCCGGTCCACACATACAAGAGAACGTCTGTTGGGGAGAAATGTTCCCCTCAGGCATGAAAAAGAGAGCGATTCGCATGTTTGCAGGGGAGAGGCCGCGCATTTCGGGCCACGCGGCAAGCTGATATCCGGCTTCAGAGGAAGCCCTGCGTGATCGCAGCAAGAATGAAATAGCGCCCCGCCTTGGCGATGGTCACAAGCAGCAGGAAGCTCCAGAACGGCTCCCGCAGAAAACCGGCTGCGACGGTCAATGGATCACCGATAATCGGCATCCAGCTGAGGAGGAGGCTCCAGCGGCCCCATCTCTGATACCAGCCTGTCGAACGTTCGAGAGCGCGTGCACTGACAGGAAACCAGCGCCGGTGACGGAAGCGCTCTACCCCGCGGCCGAGAAGCCAGTTGATGACAGAGCCGCCCACATTCCCGATTGTTGCGACGAGCACCAATGTCAAAGGTGCATATTTGCCGGTGGCAAGCAGGGCCACCAGAACCGCTTCAGATTGCGCCGGCAGAAGGGTCGCCGCAACGAATGCGGCACTGAAGAGACCCAGCAGAGGCAGCAGGTCATCCATTGTGTGGGACTGCGAAAGCCGGAATCAGTTTGTCTGTTCCGCTGGCGTGTCGCTGCGCCGCATCACGAGGCGCACGGCCACCAGGAGCGCATAGGCTGCAAGACCGCCGCCGATGACGAAGGCAAATCCATAAGGGTTATAGGCATCCATGCCCGCGCCGGTGAGCGGCGGTCCAATGATGAGACCCACGGAATACATCATCACGAAAGCGGCATTGGCTGAGGCAAGGTCCGCCCCATGGAAGCGCGCGCCCAGATGTGCCAGACCCACCGTATAGAGCGAGCCGACAACGCCGGTGGCCAGAAACACCATAATCAGGAAGCTGTAGGTATTCACATCCACCAGAGTGAGTGAGAGACAGCCAATGGCGCCAAGCATCGCGCAGCCGCACAGCAGCAGGCGGCGGTCTACCTTGTCACTGACAAGGCCAAGGGGAATCTGGAATGCAACATTGCCCAGCACGGCCACGGTCAGCAGCAGGGAGGCATTCGTCTCTGGCAGACCCAGCCGCATGCCATAGACCGGTAGAAAGCTGAGCACAGAGGTTTCCATCGCGCCAAACACCAGGGCTGCAAGCAGCGCGGTGGGCGAGCGACGCAGGAAGGTGAAAACACCATGATGGCTGCTCTCGGCGATGGTGGGGGCCATGCCGCGTGCGAACAGAATGGGGAGTGCACCGGCCAGCAGCACCACTGCGCCCGCTACATAAGGAGCCCATCCAGTTGAGCCCAGAATGCTGAGCATGGCCGGGCCCATTGCGGCTCCGATAGAGAGCGCCGTGGCATAAATGCCCATAATGAGGCCGCGCCTGTGCGGCGGCGCTACGGCATTGATCCAGAATTCACTGACCACGAACAGCACGCACAGCGCACCGCCAAAGATGAAGCGCAGCGGAAACCACAGGATGAAGTTGGGCACGGCCTTGAACGACAGCAGGCAAATGGCGGTGATGATGGTGCCGGCAATCAGCAGCGTGCGCGCACCCACGCGTCTCACCATCTGCGGCACAAAGGGGGCCAGAACGATGGTTGCCACCCCAGCCACCGCCGTATTCAGGCCGATGAGCGTGCTGGATATGCCCCGGGATTCCAGTTCCAGCGACAGCAGCGGAATGGAGAGGCTGAGGCCTATTCCCACAACGGTGATAGCGGAAATGGCGATGGCAATTGAAGCCGCCTGGCTCATGGCTGATGGCGGCCGGACTGGGGCGTGCATGCGTTCGGTTTCTTTTAGAGCGTTTGCGAGCGAAGTGGGTATCGGTTCGCGTGAAGAAAAAGGCGACCACTCAAAGAGCTGAAGCATTTCTCTGATTCAGCGAAACAAGGAAATGCTCTACGCCAGCAAGGTCCGTACAAGACGACCATGGCGCATGGCATAGGACGGCACTGGAAGTCGTGCATGGAAGCCGCCTTCAATGCGTGCGGCCAACTCCTCCAGAACAACACGGGTCACGTTGGCGAGTTCCATGGACCTTGTTTCCTCGAAGGTCAACCAGCGCAGATCCACGAACTCCTTGTCAGGTCCCACCATTCCCGGCACTTCCCCGCATACTCCGCGCGCATCTGCCGCAAAGAAGCGGGTGTCGTAGCGGCGGGGGTGGCGGGGTGGGGTGATAGCACGAGCTACAAAGGTGAGCGCCCCCAGGTCCGGGAAAATGCCATGGTTTTGGAAGGCTTCCCAGTCTGCACACGGAGAATCGGGAGCTCCCAGATCCGTGCTGCCCATGAGTAGTCCGGTTTCCTCATACAGCTCGCGCACGGCAGCAGCGGCCAGCCCGCGAGAGCGGCTGGTGGCCGGGCGTTGCACATCTGCATTCAGCCTGCGTTCGCTGTCTGCATCCAGCACACCATAGACCGGCATGCTCCGGTCAAACCGCTCCAGCCGCCCGCCCGGGAACACATAGCAATTGGGCATGAAGATCATGTCCGGGTGGCGACGGCCCATGAGCACGCGCGGCTTGCGGCCCTTGTAATCGACAACGATCAGGGCTGAGGCATCTCTGGGGCGGACATAGGGAGAGTTCTGGCCAATATCATCGGCGGCCAGAACTCTCAGATAGTTTTCTATGGCCGACACACCAGCTTGCTGCTGGCCCGGTGCAGAACTGGTCTTCATGGCGGATTATGTGTTCCTTTGCCGCTCATGCGCGAAGTGGATGATGAAAGGACGCATCGGCATCCTTTCTGCGTTTCCTCATCTTTTACGGCCCGGTTTGCCGCGTGCGGGTGGGGGCGTACGCCCTGGTCCGGTGCGGCTGGAGCGCCGTGGGCCTTTCACCTTCGTACCTTTGGAAAGAAGCTCAAAGCGCAGTGCGCCTGCCACTGGTGCGGCCTCGATCAGCTTGACTTCCACCCGGTCGCCGATGCGGTGCATCTCACCGGAGCGGGAGCCGACCAGAGCCTGCCGGGCTTCATCATAATGGTAATAGTCCGCGCCAATAGTTGCGGCGGGAATAAAACCATCAGCGCCAGTGTCATCCAGCGAGATGAACAGGCCGGCGCGGGTCGCACCGGAAATGCGCCCATTGAAGGTCGCCCCCACCTGATCCACCAGATGGTGGGCGATGAGCCGATCCACAGTCTCGCGCTCGGCCGCCATGGCGCGCCGCTCGGTGACGGAAATGGCGGCGGCAACCTCTCCCAGAGTCTGCGGGGTTGCGTCTTCCGGTAGCCCATCATTGCCAAGGCCGAGACCACGGATGAGCGCACGATGCACGATGAGGTCGGCATAACGGCGGATGGGCGAGGTGAAATGCGCATAGCGGCGCAGGTTCAGGCCGAAATGCCCATAATTCTCGGAGACATATTCCGCCTGGCACTGGCTGCGCAGCACCACCTGGTTCACCAGCGGCGCAACATCCGTCTCCGCCACCTGATGCAGGATGCGGTTGAAGTGCGTGGGTCGCACCGCATCAATCTTGGGAATGGCGATATCAATGGTTTTCAGGAATTCCCGCAGGGTGGAGAGCTTCTCCATCGAGGGCGCATCATGGACGCGGTAGATGAGGGGGGTGCGCTTCTCTTCCAGCGTCTCCGCCGCCGCCACATTGGCGAGGATCATGAACTCCTCGATGAGGCGGTGGGCATCAAGACGCAGGGGTACCACCACGCGGTCCACCGTACCATCCGGCTTCAGCACGATCTTGCGTTCCGGCAGGTTCAGTTCCAGCGGCTCGCGTTTGTCCCGCGCGCGCTTCACAGCAGCATAGGCGGCATAAAGCGGCTTCAGTACATCTTCCAGCAGCGGGGCGGTGGTGTCATCCGTGCGGCCCTCAATCGCATCCTGAGCCTGCGCATAGGCGAGGCGCGCGCCAGAGCGCATCATGATGCGGTGGAAGCTGTGGCAACGCTTGCGTCCATCCGCGCCAATAACCATGCGCACGGCCAGCGCCGGCCGGTCTTCTTGCGGCCTGAGGGAGCACAGATCGTTGGAAATCCGCTCCGGCAGCATGGGCACGACGCGGTCCGGGAAATAGACCGAGTTGCCGCGCAGCAGCGCCTCACGATCCAGCGCCGTGCCGGGGCGCACATAGGCGGCGACATCGGCGATGGCGACCGTGACGACGAAGCCATCCCGGTTGTTCGGGTCTCTGTCGACCTCCGCATGCACCGCGTCGTCATGGTCCTTCGCGTCGGGTGGGTCGATGGTGATGAGGGCGAGTTGGCGCCAGTCTTCCCGGCCTTTCAGCGTAGCATGATGGGTGGCTTCGGCTTCCTTCACCACCGTCTGCGGGAAAATGTGGGGGATGGAATGGGCGTGAAGCGCGATGAGACTGACAGCCTTCTCGTGCTTCAGTGAACCCAGCTTCTCCTTCACCCGGGCCATGGGCAGGCCGAGCACGCGCTGGCGCAGCAGTTCCACGCTCACCAGATCGCCGTCATCCGCGCCTTCCTCAGCACCAGGGGGCACCATCAGTTCGCGGCCAGCGGATTTCTTGTCGATGGGGATGATGCGTCCGCCACCCTCCGGGTGCGCGCGGAAAATGCCAAGTGTCGGCTTGCCCGCCTTTTCCAGAACCTTGATGATGCGGCCCGCATAGATATTGTCGAGCTCCGGGCTGCCTTCCACGATCCGCAGCAGCACGCGATCTGACAGACCAGGCGCAGGCGTGCGCGGCTGGCGGCCGGTGATGCGGGGCACGCGCACGATGATACGCGGGGGCTCACCATGTGCCTCGCTATCCCACTCCACCGGAGTGGCGACAAGCTCTCCATCCGAATCACGGGCGGTGATGTCTGCCAGAACCACGCCGGGCAGAGCACCCGGCACATGCAGCTTGCGGCGGCGGCGATCCACCGTGCCGTCATCTGCCAGATCACGCAGCATCTCTTTCAGTTCCACCTTCTGCGGGGCGGAAAGGCCGAAAGCGCGCGCGATGTCCCGCTTGCTCAGATCGCCGCCATTGGTGGCGATAAAGGACAAAACCTCTTTTTTGGACGGCATTTCGCCTGTCGCGCGCGGGGCGAAGACGAAGGCCGCAGCATTCGCCTGTTCAGCCGCATTGCGCTTGCGGCCGGCGCGGGTCTTGGCGGGGCGGGAAGAGGTCGCCTTGGCGGGGCGCTTGGTAGGGGGCTTGGGCAATGTCTGGTCGTTCCGTGCGGGAGCGCGTGAAAAGAATATGTGTGGGGAGCATAAGCCTGCCGCGCCGAAATGCGAGAGGGAGCGTCTTTTTCTCGTCTTTTCGCATCAAGGTGAGTGGTTGGCGGGGTGTGGAAGATGATGAGGTGACTTGCCTTGCACCTGCTCATCAGAATGTGGGCAATGCGCCGACCCCATGCTCAGGCACAGATGCAGGGCTGAAATTCTTGCTACCGATCTCATTCCATCTGCGCAGTTTCCGCCGGGGGCTATTGAACGGCGTCAGATGGGGGCGACAAAGCGCTGTGCTGTCAGCACCAAAAATTTGGGGAGCATGCTCCAGGGCTTGGGTCTCAGCCTGAATGCTGGGTGGGGATAGTCCGGGGCCGATATGCAAACGGCCGGGCACTGGGCCCGGCCGTCGTTTCGCGCATCACGCTCGCGAGAGGAACAAGCCGGCTTTCGCCCACTTGTCTTTTTCATCTCTTGTCCGTGACATTGAGAGGTGCTTCAGGCTCAGAAGCCCATGCCGCCACCACCCGGCATAGCCGGGGCAGCATCCTTCTTTGGCAGCTCGGCCACCAGCGCTTCGGTGGTGATGAGCAGGCCTGCGATGGAGGCCGCATCCTGAAGGGCGGTGCGCACGACCTTGGTGGGGTCAAGAACGCCGGCCTTGATCATGTCCACGAATTCGCCGGTCTGGGCATTGTAGCCGAAGCTGTAATCAGCATTCTCCAGCACCTTGCCCACCACCAGCGAGCCATCATCGCCGGCATTGTATGCGATCTGGCGCGCAGGAGCCTGAAGGGCGCGACGAATGATGTCGATACCGGTCTTCTGGTCCGAATTGGCGACAGCAAGGCCATCTAGCACCTGAACCGCACGCAGAAGAGCAGTTCCGCCACCGGGCACGATGCCTTCTTCCACCGCAGCGCGTGTGGCGTTCAGCGCATCGTCCACGCGGTCCTTCTTTTCCTTCACTTCCACTTCAGTGATGCCGCCGATGCGGATGACGGCGACGCCGCCTGCCAGCTTGGCCAGACGCTCCTGCAGCTTCTCGCGGTCGTAATCAGAGGTGGTGCCTTCGATCTGCGCCCGGATCTGGGCCACGCGGCCTTCGATATCGGCCTTGTCGCCGGCGCCTTCCACGATGGTGGTGTTTTCCTTCTCGATCACCACCTTCTTGGCGCGACCGAGCTGGTCCAGCGTCACGCTCTCCAGCTTGATGCCGATGTCATCAGAGATGACCTGACCACCGGTGAGGATAGCGATGTCCTGAAGCATGGCCTTGCGGCGATCGCCGAAGCCCGGAGCCTTCACAGCAGCAATCTTCAGGCCGCCACGCAGCTTGTTGACCACCAGCGTGGCCAGAGCCTCGCCTTCCACGTCCTCGGCGATGATGACCAGCGGCTTGCCGGACTGCACCACGGCCTCAAGCAGCGGGAGAAGCTCCTGAAGGTTGGAGAGCTTCTTCTCATTGATGAGAATGTAGGGGTCTTCAAAGTCGACCCGCATCTTCTCGGCATTGGTGACGAAATAGGGGGAAAGGTAGCCGCGATCAAACTGCATGCCTTCCACGACATCCAGCTCGGTCTCGAAGCTCTTGGCTTCCTCAACCGTGATCACGCCGTCATTGCCGACCTTCTTCATGGCTTCGGCAAGGAACTGGCCCACTTCAGTGTCGCCATTGGCGGAGATAGTGCCAACCTGGGCGATCTCATCATTGGAGGTGATGGCCTTGGACTTGGCAGCCAGATCCTTCACCACAGCGGCAACGGCCAGATCGATGCCGCGCTTCAGGTCCATCGGGTTCAGGCCGGCAGCAACAGCCTTTGCGCCTTCCTTGACGATGGCCTGTGCCAGCACGGTGGCGGTGGTGGTGCCGTCGCCTGCCTTGTCATTGGTCTTGGAAGCCACTTCACGCACCATCTGTGCGCCGAGATTCTCGAAGCGGTCTGCCAGTTCGATTTCCTTCGCCACCGAAACACCATCCTTGGTGATGCGCGGGGCGCCGAAAGACTTCTCAATCACGACATTGCGACCCTTGGGGCCGAGCGTGACCTTGACGGCATTGGCGAGGATGTCGACGCCGCGCAAAATCTTGTCGCGCGCTTCAACCGAGAATTTTACTTCCTTGGCAGCCATGTGCCTTGCTCCTTGAATGTAGGGTTCGCATATCCCCGCCATGATATGCCCTCGGGGCGGCGGGGCAGGCCGGGACCATCAGGTCCGGCCTGTCGGGAATTGCGGTATTGCAGACAGCCTCAGATCACGCCGAGGATGTCGCTTTCCTTCATGATGAGCAGGTCCTGGCCGTCAATCTTGACCTCGGTGCCGGACCACTTGCCGAACAGCACCTTGTCGCCAGCCTTCACGTCCAGAGCTACCAGTTCGCCCTTTTCATTGCGGGCACCAGCGCCGACGGAAACAACTTCGCCCTGCTGCGGCTTTTCCTTCGCGGTATCGGGAATGATGATGCCGCCAGCAGACTTCTGCTCGGCTTCAAGGCGCTTCACAACCACGCGGTCATGCAGGGGACGAAAACCCATAGGGAAACCTCTAGAGTTGTTGTGCTCATAAATGATGCACCGAGCCATGAGCCCGGTTCCTGACCGATCTAGGCACCGCCCGCCTCACCTGCAAGGGGCATGGCGCAAGATTCTGGCACTCTGAAGCAGGGAGTGCCAGTTGGTCTGCATGATGCATTGAAAAGACTGGATAACTGAGCGGTCATGCCATCCGTCTTGTTCGCCGAGATGGAGCACATCCTGGGCAAAGGTTCGGGGCAGGTGGCGGTTCAGTTACTCTGCCTTTGTCAGCAGTCTCGGTCGCCTGCTGCTAATCTATTGTTTTGGCAGAAAGAAACCAATTTTTAGGCTTGGCCTGTTCAACTGAATATGCCGATATATCCCTGTGCCCGGATCAACCTCCATGGAGGTAGCCAACAGGAGCGAGGCGGATCAGAAGGCGCAGGATTGGTGTGATGCGGGTCGTTTTGCCCGATATGAGAGGTATTATATTAAGGCAATCAGAGGTGGAGGTGACTGATGGCATCGCAGGACCAGCCGCCACACGCGGCCTCGCGTGACTTCATTCGGCAACTGGAGGGCTATGGCCTCGCCACGGTGGAGATTCTCTACCACCTGCCGGATCACCCGTCTCTTTTACAGAGCTATCTCTGGCAGAACTACGATCTGTGTCCCGAGTTTCCTGAGTTGAACCGTTTTCTGGTGTTCTGGAAGAAGGAGATCGAAGGCCCTGTGCATTCCGTGCGTGTTGCTCATTGCAGCCTGATCCGACCCGCCGAAATTCGGCCTGTGGACGGGCTCTTCGTCTTGCACTGATGGGCTTTGCTCATCCTGCGGGTTCATTCGGGACATGCGCCCCATAGGCTCCATTCTGCGGCGGAGCGGGGCGCATGTTCGTCTGTTTTTTGGTCAGGAGTACCCTTGGCGACCGTAAAGATGCGTGCGCATAGTCATCAAGAATAGAGGGCTTCTTGAAATTGGCCCTGCCGTTGCCGCTTTCGCGATGCTAAGAGGAGCGACCTTAAGTAAGGTTTCCGTTCGCCCACGAGGCCGTTTTGGACCATCGCACGCCCCGTACATCTGAATTACTGACTGCTGTTCTTGCCGCACAGGACGGGGAAAAGGTCGCCATCGGCGACCTCGTGAATGCACTGCGCAATCGTGCCTTTGGCATTCTCTTCCTGCTGTTCGGTATTCCCAACTGCATTCCCATGCCGCCGGGTATTCCTGTCATCTGTGGCATCATCCTTGCGCTCATCGGCATGCAGATGGCGCTTGGGCGGCATGACCTCTGGTTGCCGGACATTATCGCGAAGCGCACCTTCTCCCGCGCCATGCTGGAGCGAATCGTAAACCGTTCGCGCCCCTATATCCGCCGGTTTGAGGGCTGGTCCACGCCGCGTTATCCCCATGTCTCGGGGCCGGTCGGTCGCCACATCATGGGGGTGACTGTGGTGGTGCTGGGGCTGGTGCTGGCTTTTCTGCCGATTCCGTTCTTGGGTAATATCCCGCCCGGTATCGCCGTCTGCATTCTCGGCCTGGGGCTGGTGGAGCGTGATGGGCTCATCATCATGATCGGCTATGTGGCCAGCGTGCTTGCGCTAGTCGCGCTGGGTTTCATGGCATGGGCGTTGTGGAAGGGTGCACTCGCCATATTCTGAGCACTCCGGGCGGGCTATCCCGCGCCCGTTCCGCTGTTTGTTCCCTTTTCCGGTCTTTTGTCATGCGTGTTGACGCCTTCGATTTCGAACTCCCGCCCGAGCGGATTGCGCTCCGCCCGGCGGAACCCCGCGAGAGCGCGCGCCTGCTGGTGGTCCGCCCCGGTTGCGTGCCAGAGCTGGAAGATGCCCATGTGGCAGACCTTCCGCGCTATCTGCGTCCCGGTGATGCGCTCGTTGTGAATGACACCCGCGTCATTCCTGCCGCCCTGAATGGTATCCGTAGCCGGGAGGGCGGCAGCGATGTGCGCATTGAGGCAACGCTGGTGAAGCGTCGGGATGGACGAAGCTGGACCGCCTTCGCCAAACCCGCCAAGCGCCTGCGTCCGGGTGATGTCATCCGCTTTGCGGGAACCGATGGCGCGGTGCTGGAAGCAACCGTGGAAGCCAAACGCGAGGCGGAGGTCGATCTGACTTTCACGCTTTCCGGTGCAGATCTGGATACGGCCATTGCCAGTGTCGGCCACATGCCCATTCCGCCCTATATCGCCGCCCGCCGCGCCGAGGATGCGCGCGACCGCGATGATTACCAGACGCTGTTTGCCACAGTGGACGGCTCTGTCGCAGCCCCTACCGCCAGCCTGCATTTTACCCCGGCGCTGATGGCGGCGCTGGAGGAGCAGGGCGTGCGGGTGGTGCGCGTGACCCTGCATGTCGGTCCCGGCACCTTCCTGCCAGTGAAGGCGGAGGATACGGCAGGCCATGCGATGCATGCCGAGTGGGGCGAAGTCTCTGCCACGGCCGCCTCTGCGCTGAATGAGGTGAAAGCGCTGGGCGGACGGGTGTTCACTGTCGGCTCCACTTCTACCCGGCTTATCGAGAGCGCGGCGGGAGAGGACGGCGTGCTGCGCCCCTTCATCGGCGAGACAGATATCTTCATCACCCCCGGATACCGCTTCCGCGTTGTGGATGCGATGATGACCAATTTCCACCTGCCGCGCTCAACATTGGTGATGCTGGTGGCGGGCCTCATTGGCCATGAGACGCAGAAGCGCGCTTATGCCCATGCCATCCAGGAGGGTTATCGCTTCTATTCCTATGGCGATGCCTGCCTGCTTCTGCCAGAAACAGCCCCATGACGACGACTGACACGACAGCACCGCACCCCGAGACCTTCTCCTTCACCCTCACTGCAACGGATGGAGCGGCCCGCACCGGCCATGTCTCCACCCCGCGCGGGCGCATCCGCACGCCGGCTTTCATGCCTGTGGGCACGGCCGCTACGGTGAAGGGGCTGTATTTTGATCAGGTGAAGGGCACAGGCGCGGATGTGGTGTTGGGTAACACTTACCACCTGATGCTGCGCCCCGGCCCGGAGCGCATTGCGAAACTGGGTGGCCTGCACCGCTTCATGGGATGGGATGGACCGATTCTCACCGATTCCGGCGGTTTTCAGGTGATGTCTCTCTCTGCTCTACGCAAGATGAGTGAGGAGGGCGTCTCCTTCCGCTCTCATGTGGATGGTGCGGCCTACATGATGACGCCCGAGCGCTCTGTGGAAATTCAGGGCCTGCTGGGGGCTGATATCCAGATGCAGCTGGATGAGTGCGTGAAGCTGCCCTGCACCGATGACGAGGCCGAACGGGCCATGCGCCTCTCTTTGCGCTGGGCAGAACGCTCGAAGAAGGCGTTCGAGCTTCAGCCGAAGGGGAGGGCGATTTTCGGAATCGTACAGGGCGGAGAATCGCCACATCTGCGTGTGGAATCGGCGCGCGCCCTCGCGGATATGGACTTCCCCGGCTACTCCATCGGCGGTCTTGCGGTGGGCGAACCGCAGGAGGTAATGCTGGCGATGATCGAGACGGTGGAGCCGCATCTACCCACTACCAAGCCGCGCTATCTCATGGGTGTAGGCACTCCGGATGATCTGCTGGAGTCGGTGGCGCGCGGTGTTGATATGTTCGATTGCGTGATGCCCACCCGTGCCGGCCGTCATGCGCTGGCCTTCACGCGGTTTGGGCGCATCAATCTGAAGAATGCCCGCCATGCCGATGACCCGCGCCCACTGGATGAAACCAGTGAGTGCCCGGCCTTGCGCGATTATTCCCGCGCCTATCTGCATCATCTCATCCGTTGTAACGAGATGCTGGGCTCAATGCTGCTGACATGGGCGAACACCCATTATTATCAGCAGCTTATGTCTGGAGCGCGTGCAGCCATCGCTTCTGGTCACTATGCGGACTATATGGCAGAGACGAAAGAGGGCTGGGCGCGAGGAGATATCGCTCCCTGGCAAGGATAGGGCCCAGTCTCTCGCGGTGGTGAGCTATCGTAACGGCAACTCTTTCCGCCTGTGTCCATTCGCGTCGTATCCTTGAAGAGATGCAGGGCTATATTGCTTGGCATCCCATCTGGATTCGCCGCCGTTCGTTTCCATGCCTCCGGCTGCTGGTGGGCTTCGACGCAGTTTCACGCACGGGAGACGCGCCTGCATGGATTCCTTCTTCACCGCCTCCAAGCTGCTGTGGTTCATCGCAGCCCCCTCTAATGCACTGATGCTGTTGGTGACCCTGGCTCTGGTGCTGCTGCTCACGGGCTGGCGCAGAACCGGGCGGGCGCTGATGGTGCTGGGTGTGGGTGGCTTGCTGGTTTTCGGCTTTTCACCACTGGCGAACTATATCCTCTCTCCATTGGAAGAGCGTTTCCCGCAGTTTCAGGATGATGGCCGGCCCATCACCGGGATTCTCGTTCTGGGCGGGGCGGAGTTGCCGGATATCGGCCTTGCGCGCGATCAGCCAGCCTTCTCCGAGGCAGGAGAGCGGGTCATCATGTTCGCCGAGCTGTCCCGGCGCTACCCCAATGCGCGGTTGGCTTTCATAGGCGGCAGCGGTGCCTTGATGCCGGAAGGCAAGGGGCGGGAGGCGCACATGATGAGCCAGAGCCTGCACGCGCTGGGCATAGACCCGGCCCGAGTAGAGATGGAAGAGCTTTCCCGCAATACAGCCGAGAATGCATTGTTCGCCAAGCAGATGATCCAGCCCAAGCCAGGCGAGAACTGGCTTCTGGTCACCAGCGCCTTCCATATGCCTCGTGCGGTGGGGTGTTTCCGCGCCGTGGATTTCCCCATCATCCCGTTCCCGGTTGATTTTCGCACCGTGAGCACTGAACGGCTCAATGAAACCTTCTCCCGCGCGGCTACAGGGTTGGATTTCACGGATGTGAGCGTGAAGGAGTGGGTGGGGCTGGCGGCCTATTATCTCACAGGCAAAAGCAGCAGCCTGTTCCCAGGCCCGCAGAACTGAGAGCGGGTGTGGAACAGGGCGTTTGAGCTTGCCGGTTCCGGGGCGCACTCGGCCGGGGAGTGGCTTTGCTAGAGTCTTTGATCCTGCGCCATATGAAATGCCCCAATGGCTGTCGCAGTTCTGCGGGTCATTGGGGCAGCGCTCTATCTGAAGCATTTCCGCTGTTCCCGGAGATGCCCGTGCTCACCTTCAGTCGTTGCGCGGCAGACCGAGGCGATAGACTCCGCGCAGTCCGGCGGGATCTATCGGTTTGCCCTTGCGATAGATCAGCAGTCGCCCTTCCTGTGCCATCCGCACGGCAGACCGGCGGACTTCCGGCAAGATATGCTGCCAGTTTTCACCGGGTGCAACAGCCTGCGCGACATCCATGGGCGCGAGAGTGCGGCCCGGTGGACAGGTGGCGGCAAGGCGCAAAATCGCGGCTTCAATGTCTTCAGCAATGCCGGACACAGCGGCAGAGTCGGAAGCAGATTTGGAATCAGGAGCATGTACGGATTCAGTCATGCACCTTTGGTAGGGTAAGGTGGGCCCCTTTCACAATGCCGACCTTAGGCGAGGAGGCGCTTCTTTTCGGTGCGTCGCTAATGCCGCATCATATCAATGAGTTGTGGAGATGGTTCGGCGTTTACCTTGAAATCAGGCAGCAATAAGGAGCTGTTGAGGCGTCTTTGGGTCCCTCTTGCCATAAGGTTGATGAAATCTTAAAAGGGAGCAGTTCCGTTCACCTTTCAGGCGTGCGGGGCGCTTTATC
This sequence comes from Xanthobacter sp., assembly GCA_034676685.1. Lineage (GTDB taxonomy): Bacteria > Pseudomonadota > Alphaproteobacteria > Rhizobiales > Xanthobacteraceae > Xanthobacter. Next base: position 517,892 of record JAUCBT010000009.1, read on the forward strand.
AAATGAGCAGCTGAATCACATCATGAACATGGTACAAAGTCGCTCCTGCTGGGGTGTTGCGCGCACTGCGCTCACCGTCTTCCTTCTGGGTGTCGCTGTTGTTTATCTCTTCGGTGGGTTTGATCCTTCCGCGATGAATGTGAAGTAGGTTATGAACGTGCCACGGTAAAAGCCGCGGCACAGCTGGGCAAATGGCCCTCGGCAGCTGGTTGTGGCAGAGACACGCTGGCTGCTGTTCATCCCGGCCCGTGAAACGCGTGCAAGCTCGGCACCCCTAAATGCTACAGCATCATGTGCATGCTTGGCTCAGCTTCCTTGCGTGATCCGGGGCTGATCTTCGGATCGACTTCCAACACTCTTCATATATCTGCCGCTTATGCGGTCTTGAAAGCGTGATCAAAAGATGCGCGGCGCACGATGTGGTGCGCCGCCAGAGTATCAAGAGCCTGTTCTGGCTGCGGATGCGGCGAACCTGCCCCTTTCCCCACGGACACGGCGGCGCTATCAAGTGCAGATGGCACTGAACCTTCTCAAACTGTGTGTGGGCGTTTCCACCATTGAAGACATGGAAAGCTGGATCGCGGAGCGCCGCACGCTAGCCGTAAAAGCGGGCCAGAACTTCGAACTGGTGCATACCACACGCATGGTGCCCAATCGCGCCGAAGAGTTGCTGAGTAGCGGTTCACTCTATTGGGTGATCCGCGGCGAGATTTCGGTGCGTCAGAAGCTGCTGGATATTCGTCCCTTTGTGGATAATGAAGGTATCCGGCGCTGCGGGCTGGTGCTGGACCCTGAACTGATACGCCTGATGCCCCGGCCATCGCGCCCGTTTCAGGGCTGGCGGTATCTGAAAGCAGAAGACGCTCCGGCAGATTTGGCCCATGCGGGCGATTCTATTGCTGATATGCCTGAAGAGATGCGGCGGGAACTCTCCGCGCTCGGCCTGTTGTAAAAGGTCGGGTAGCTGAGGATGGCGTGAACAAGCTTGTGCTCAAAATGGGGGGCGCTCTGGTGCTTGCTCTGTGGGCTCTCTCTTCTGCCACCCTGCCGGGATGGTCCGCGCCGAATGAGTCAGAGCGTTCTCAGCGTATCCGATTGAGCGGTTAGCGATAAAGAATTTCTCTGGGCGGGACCCGAAAACGGCGGGTCTGTCATTCAAGATCTGCAAGCCGGGTACGTCCTAGGCCTTCTGGTATGCCACCGCAAACTCAGTGGCGGCCGGATGGTGGATGTCCAGACCCGCTAGCCGCGCTTCCTATTCCAGAACTGCGGCCTTCAGCAGGCAGACCATGAAGGCATGTGCAGGCGTTGGGCCGATATTGCGGATGATATGGCGACGATCGCAGCGATAGCGCAGGGTCTCGCCTTCCTTCACTGTCTCCACCTGATCGCCCACACAAATCTCCAGTGTACCGGAAAGAACACTCAGGCACTCGACCGCTCCGCGCTGGTGCCCTTCGGAGTCCAGTTCCCCGCCGGGTTCGGCATGCAGATCATAATATTGCAGCCACTCCACGGTCTTGATCCAGCCGATGATGGAGAGACGCACCTTCCCGTCTTCCGAAAGCAGGATGGGCGTGTCTGAGCGGGTCAGTTTCTCCACAAACGGGCTGTCGGTTTCAGAGGCCAGCACCCGCTCCACGGACATGTCGAGGGCCTGAGACAGACGCCAGATGGTCGCAAGCGTCGGGTTGGTTTCGTTGCGTTCGATTTGACTGATGATGGACTTGGCGACGCCGGATTGCTCCGCAAGATCGGCGAGGGAGAGATTATAAGCCTTGCGCAGGCGCTGGATGGTCTTGCCAAGCTGTCCGGTGAGGACCTGCGCGCCGGTTTCCAGCGTATTTGCCCCGCGATCCCTTGCAGCCATGACCCGATCCTTTCAACGAACAGATGTTCGATGTAGCGGACGAAGGGGTGTGTTGCCAGCCTCATGGCATCCGCCCGATTCCAGATCGGGGGGAAGTGAGAGTGGGCTGTGTTGTCCACATTGGTTCAACTTGTGATCATACCAGCCTGAGGTTGAGGCAAGGATCAGATGTTACTGACCCACCCTTTTGCCCGCCTCGGGTTTTAGATCTGCTTCCCGGAGAGGTGGGTCCAGAGTGCGTGGAAATGGTGCACTGGTCCATGGCCCTTGCCCACATCCAGCATATCCGCAGCCGCAATGGCGTGGCTGATATAATCCTTGGCACGGGCCACCGCGTCTTCCAGTCCCATGCCTTGCGCAAGCCCAGCTGCGATGGCGGAAGAGAGAGTGCAGCCTGTGCCATGGGTGTTGCGCGTGATGTGGCGCGGGGCGGGCAGGCGGGTGATGCCCTGTGCGGTGACAAGCAGGTCCACGCTTTCGCGACCTTCGGCGTGGCCGCCCTTCATCAGCACGGCGCGCGCGCCCAGCTTCATCAAGGCCTCGCCCTGCGCCTGCATCTGGGTTTCTGTGATGGCAGGTTCCAGATCCAGCATGGCAGCAGCTTCAGGAAGATTTGGCGTGATGAGGTCTGCACGCGGCAGCAGGCATTCCTTCAGCGTGGCAACGGCATCTTCCGTCAACAGGCGTGCGCCGGAAGCGGCCACCATCACTGGGTCCAGCACCACAGGTCCTGTTCCGGGGCGCTCAAGGCCGGCTGCAACGGCCCGGATGGCACCGGGGCGGGAGAGCATGCCGATTTTGACGGCTTTCACATCCAGATCCGAAAAAACCGCATCCATCTGCGCGGTGATGAAATCGTCCGGCACATCATGAATGCCGGTCACGCCCAGCGTATTTTGCGCTGTGAGCGCTGTGATGACACTGGCTCCGAACACGCCCAGCGCGGAAAAGGTTTTGAGATCCGCCTGAATACCGGCCCCGCCGCTGGAATCAGAGCCGGCAATGGTGAGGGCAATGGGGGGCGCGCTGCTGGACAACGGAGCACTCCTTCAAGGATGCGGCTGTTTGCCGGCGGAAAATTCTTGTGTCTCCAGCCTCTATCGCATGAGGTGCACATGAAGGCCATGGGGTGCGCCGCCATGCCTGCACATCATGCCTTGCGTCTGCCCGCGCATTTGTTCACCTTGCGCGCGCTGATCCGTTTGGAGACTGCTGTGATCCCTTTTTTCGTCCAGATCAAATGCCACCTCGGTAAAGCCTATGAGGTGGCGGATATGCTCGCTGATGCGGAGATCGCATCCGAAATCTATTCCACCGCCGGGGATTATGACCTGCTGGTGAAATTTTATGTGGAGCCTGGCACGGACATCGGGCAGTTCGTGAACCAGAAGGTGCAGGTCGTTCCCGGAATCCGGGATACGCACACCATCATCACTTACAAGGCATTCTGAGCCAGAGCACCTTAGGCGCGCGGCATGACCGGGAATGAACGCGTTGCCGTCGCCCGGCTTGATCGTTATTGCTGTGCGCAAAATGGCGGTGTCCCTTGCCGGGGCGCGACCGTGACTGGATTGACGGAGCAGGACGACGCTTGCGCGGAGCCACTCCGGAGGAGCGAGAATGAGTCTGGCCTACCGGCCTGATATTGATGGCCTGCGGGCGATCGCTGTTGGCAGCGTTGTGTTGTTTCACGGTGGCTTCAGCGCATTTTCCGGCGGATTCGTCGGTGTCGATGTTTTCTTCGTCATCTCCGGCTATCTCATCACCTCCATCATTTATCCAGACATGATGGCGGGCCGCTTCTCGCTGGCCGATTTCTATGACCGGCGCATCCGCCGCATTCTGCCGGTGCTGTTTCTGGTTCTGGTGGTCACCACCATTGCCAGCGCCTTCATTCTGCTGCCAGCGCAGATGGAGGAATATGCCCGCTCGCTCAAGCCGGCGGTGCTGTTCTACGCCAACATCCATTTCATGCATCTGGACTCCTATTTCGGCCCTGCGGCGGAAGAGTTGCCCTTGCTGCATCTGTGGTCGCTGGCGATCGAGGAGCAGTTTTACATCGTCTTTCCATTGCTACTGCTGGTGCTCTCGCGCCTCTCGGCGCGGCGGGTGGTGGTGGGGCTGCTGGTGCTGATCGCCATTGCCTCTTTCATCCATGCTCAAATGGAACTGGCGGATGACCCGCGCCGGTCCTTCTATCTGCTCACATCGCGTGTGTGGGAGTTTCTGGCCGGCGTGCTGCTGGCCATCGCGCCCCTGCCAAAGGTGGGGCGCAAGCTGGCGGAAGGGTTGGGCCTTCTGGGCCTTGTAGCGCTGATTGTGCCGGTGTTCCTCTATTCCAACAGCACGCCTTTTCCCGGCCTTGCTGCGGTGCCGCCGGTGCTTGGCTCGGCGCTGGTGATTTATGCGGGTGCCAGTGCTTCCGGCACGCTGGTGGCGCGTCTTCTCAGCCTGAAGGGATTTGTGCAGGTCGGGCGCTTTTCCTATTCGCTTTATCTCTGGCACTGGCCCGTTCTGGCGCTGGCGTTCGTCTATAAGGGACGGGACCTGACGGATCTGGAATCCGGCCTGCTCATTGTTCTGGCGCTGCTGCTCTCGTGGCTGTCCTGGAAATATGTGGAAATGCCGCTGCGCAAACCGCAGGCCTTTTGGGGCCGCCGGACTGTGCGCTTTGCGAGTGCGGTTGCGTGTGTTGTGCTGGTTTTTGGCGCGGCGCAGGCCTTGGTCTCGGTCAAGGGGCAGGTGTGGCCGCTCTCTCCGTTGGGAGAAAAGGCGAATGCCCTGCTGGCGCAGGTGAAGCAGCCGGAAGATTGTAATCTGGCGGATATCGATCCGCCCAAAAGCTTCAAGACGGCTGGCGTCAGCTGCACCATGGGGCCGGGCCGTGGCACCGGCCATTATGAGGTGCTGGTTTGGGGCGACTCCCACGCTGGCGCGGCCTTCGCGGGCATTGGCGAGGCTGCTGCAAAGCTGGGGCTGACCACCCGCCTTCTGATGATTGGCGGATGCCCGCCACTGGTGGATGTGCGCCCCGTGCGCAATGAGGATCAGGGCCACCAGTGCACGGCCTTCAACGCCGCCGTGCTGGAAGAGGTGCAGAAGCAGAAGCCGCGCCTTGTGGTGGTTGTCGGCCGTTGGTCATTATGGACCAGCTTCGCCCGGCGCAATCTGGCGCTGACCCTGAACGATCTGCCCGGTGCCGAAACGCCGAGTGCTGAGGGAAGCCGTGTGGTCTTTCCTGTCGCCATGATGCGCACCATCAAGGCCTTGCGGGATAGCGGGGCGGATGTGTTGGTGATGGGGCAGGTGCCGGAGTTTCCCTCGCCCCCGGTGCAATGTGTGGCCTATGGGGAATATTTCGGTGGCGGCTCGGAAACGTGCCTCGCCGTTCCGCGTGAAAAGGCGATGGAACCGAATGTGCTCTCCAATGCCCTTATTGCGCAGGTGGTGAAGGACCGGCCGGATGTTTCTGCGCTGTTCCTGGGAGACATATTCTGCGATGCCCAGACCTGCCGTGCCGGGCAGGGGGAAACCTTCCTGTTCCGCGATGGCAATCATCTGTCGCGTGATGGCGCGCGGGTGCTGCGGGATGATCCCGGCTTGCGCGCGGCGCTTGAGGCGGTGGCGAGCCCACCCGCAGGACAGCCTGAGACGCGCTGATGCCGAGGTCCATTGAAAGCGCGTGACAGGGCGCGAACGGCGATGCATTTTTCATCGTCACCTTGCCGTGGGACGAGCGTAGCCATGAGAGCCGGGGCATGAACCTTGTCATTGTGTTTATCGGGGCCGGCATTGGCGGCGTGCTGCGGCATCTGATGAATGTGGGCATTCCCCGGCTGCTGGGTTCGGCCTTTCCGTTCGCCACGCTTCTCGTGAACATCAGCGGCTGCCTGCTGATGGGCCTCGTGATCGGCTACCTCACTTTCCGAACCGGGGCGGCGGCAAACCCGGTTCATCGCCTGTTTCTGGCAACAGGTGTTCTGGGCGGATACACGACCTTCTCCGCCTTCTCGCTGGATGCCTTGTTGCTGGTAGAGCGGGGAGAGGTCGGGGCGGCACTGCTCTATGTTGCGTGTTCTGTTGGGATCAGCCTGCTGGCCGTCTTCGCGGGTTTCAATCTGCTGCGCGCCCTGAGCTGAACCGCCAGCTTTCGCCAAATTCTTAACGCCCGCGTGACGTGGCTGCCCGCATGCTCTATTGCTCGGGCCAATTTCCAATTTGTGGCACGAGGACATCCGCTCATGGCGGTCGAGTTGAAGACAGTGGACGGGGACGAGGCCGGCATGCGCCTCGATCGTTGGTTCAAATTGCATTATCCGGATTTGTCTTTCGGCCATTTGCAGAAGCTGGTGCGCACCGGGCAGGTGCGTGTGGATGGCGGCCGGGTCAAAACCTCTTCACGGGTCGAGCCCGGGCAGAGCGTGCGCGTACCGCCGCTGGGTACGGAAGAAGAAGGCGCGGCTGATGCCGAACAGGGCGCGCAGGAGGGGCGTGACCCCTCCGGGCAGTCGCGCACTGGCGCATCCTCGGCGTATACGGGCGGCGCAGTTCCGGGCAAGGCTCCCGCAGCCGGTCGCCCACGTGCGGCGAGCCGGTTCGATTCTGATCTTGATTATCTGCGCTCGCTCATCCTGTTCGAGGATCGCGACGTGATGGTGCTGAACAAGCCCTTCGGCCTGGCGGTGCAGGGTGGCTCCGGTATTACCCGCCATGTGGACGGGCTGCTGGAGACGATGACGGGTAAGGATGGGCAGAAACCCCGCCTCGTCCACCGCATCGACAAGGATACCTGCGGTTGCCTGCTGATCGCCAAGACCCGTCTGGCGGCCTCGGTCATGGCCAAGAGCTTCCGCTCGCGCGAGGCGCGCAAGGTGTATTGGGCGCTGGTGCCGGGTGTTCCCAAGCCGCGTCAGGGGCGCATTTCCACCTATCTTGCCCGCGACGAGGAAGAAGAGCGGATGCGCGTTGCCCGCCACGGCGAGGACGATGCCAGCCATGCTGTGACCTATTATGCGGTTGTGGACCAGGCCGCGCAGAAGGTCAGTTGGCTGTCACTGAAGCCGGTCACGGGGCGCACCCATCAGTTGCGCGCCCATCTGGCCCATATCGGCCATCCGATCCTGAGCGACCCGAAATATTTCAATATCGAGAACTGGGAAATGCCGGGCGGCCTTCAGAAGAAGCTGCATTTGCTGGCGCGTCGCATCGTTATTCCTCACCCACGCGGGCAGGGGGTAATTGATGTCTCGGCACCGCTCCCCCATCACATGGCGCAGTCCTTCGCCGTGCTGGGTTTCGATGCCAGCCAGTATGATCCCATTCTGGAAGCCCCTGAGGGGTGAGCCGGAAGAGGTCGTGTTGATGAATGCCAACCGGCGTCGCGGGTGTTCATGGTTTTTCGCATTCGTGGCGACGAAGGGCGTCATGGTGGCATTGGTGACGGCTCTGTTGCTGCTTCCGGTGCCTGCCGTGGCACAGGATGAGACAATTCTCGACCTGTATCGCGAGCTCCAGATCGCACAGCCCAACTCTGTGCCTGCCTATGAGATCACGCCGGATGAGCGGGGAAAGAATGCTGTCCGCATCCGGTTTCCGGCTGATCCCGCAGCCCCGATTGAAGCGGAGTATGAGCCGCGCCTCGATTATCTGCGCATCACCCGCCTTGCGACCGGGGAGGGGCATGACGAGAAACCCGGCCCTCACATCCGTGATGTGCTGGAAGTGGCATTGTGGCTGGATGCTGAAGGTGCCCCTCTTCTTGGACTAAGCGAACGCCGGTTGAGTGATGATGTGCCAGTGAGCGGCCGCTTGCGCTTCTTTTCGCGTGCTTCCGGGCGCTGGAATGCGGTGACGGGTGATGTTGCGCCGGTGCTTTCTTCCGCCATATGCGGCAAGTCCGATGGCGTTGTTGATGATGAAGCCATAGAGGCAACCCAACCCGTTGCGGCCTTCCTGCCGCTTCAGGATACGCAGGTTTCCCTTTGGTGCCTGCCGCAGGGGCTGCCTTCAGGCCGGGGCATTGCCTTGCGCTGGAATGTGGAGAAGGGCCTTTTTGAGCCGAACCTGTTGCCGGCAGGGCCAGTGCCATGGTTGCAGGCGCGCCCCTCGAAATAGCTGGCTGTGGTGAGGGCGCATTGTGCGTCCTTCGCAGGGCAGTTGTGCCATGCGCATGCTTGCGGCGAAGCCGTCTTTGCTTATGGTGTGGCAAGTTTTAAGAGGCGGCTGTAAAAGCCGGGTCCACAATGGTTCGCGGGGGCTGCTCCTGAGCCATTGGGTATCTTCCATGCCTCAGTCCAGGGAACATGGCCCATGAAGTCTCTGCTTGCGCTGGCGCGCGGCATCGATGCGCTCAATGTGCGTATTGGAAAGCTGGCCGCATGGCTCATCCTTGTCGCCATTGTGGTGTCATCGGTGAATGCCGTCGTGCGCAAGCTGTTTGATGTCAGCTCCAACAGCTGGCTGGAACTGCAATGGGTGCTGTTCGCGGCGGTCTTCCTGCTCTGCGCCTCCTGGACGCTGCGGGAGAATGAGCATATCCGGATCGACATTCTCAGCAGTCACCTGCGCAAGCGCACGCGTGATGGCATCGACATTTTCGGGCACGCTTTCTTCCTGCTGCCCTTTTCGCTGCTGTTGCTGTGGACTTCGGTCCCCTTCTTTCTCAACTCTTGGAACATCAATGAGCAATCGCTCAATGTGGGCGGTCTGCCGCAATGGCCAGCCAAGATGCTGGTCCCTCTGGGCTTTTTCCTGCTGACGTTGCAGGGCATATCTGAAATCATCAAACGCGTGGCCATCATGACCGGGCACCTCGAGGACAAGGCGGGTGAGGCTGATGGTGGCCCGAAGGCGCTGGCGGCCGAGGCGGAACGGCTGATGGGCGTGCAGCAGGGTGGTGACGAACCCACCTCTAACGGGCGCTGAGGGGCAAAATGCGCAAGGTTTCTGTCGCGCGTTTGGCGCAACTGCTCGCATGTGTTGTGGTGCTGGTGGCCTTCCTGCCCGATATGGCGCTGGCCGCCGAACCGGGGTTTGCGGGGTGGTTCGCCCACAACATGGCGCCCATCATGTTCGTGGCGCTGGTGGCGTTTCTGCTGCTGGGTTACCCGGTCGCATTCTCATTGGCAGCCAATGGCCTGATCTTTGGGGCGATAGGCATCTGGCTTGGCCTGTTCCGGCCAGACTTCTTTCAGGCGATGCCGGAGCGCGTCTATGGCACCATGAACAATGAGGTGCTGCTGGCGGTTCCTTTCTTCACCTTCATGGGCCTCATTCTTGAACGCTCCGGCATGGCGGAAGATCTGCTGGACACCATAGGCCAGCTGTTTGGCTCGGTGCGTGGCGGGCTGGCCTATGCGGTGATCTTTGTGGGCGCGCTGCTGGCAGCAACCACAGGTGTTGTCGCGGCCTCCGTCATTTCCATGGGGCTCATCTCCCTGCCCATCATGCTGCGCTATGGATATGACCGACGGGTGGCATCTGGCGTTATCGCAGCCTCCGGCACGCTGGCGCAGATCATCCCGCCCTCGCTGGTGCTGATCGTGATGGCGGATCAGCTTAATCGTTCTGTGGGTGATATGTATGCCGGTGCGCTGCTGCCGGCACTGCTGCTGACCGGAACGTACGCCCTCTACATCTTTATCGTCTCAGTGTTCTTCCCTGCCGCGACCCCCGGCCTGCCGCCCGAGGCGCAGACCCTGCGTGAGCCGGAAAAGACTCCTGCGATGCCGCATGTTCTCGGTATAGTCAGTGCCGCTGGGCTTGCATTCTTTCTTGCGAATGGAGCATTGCCAAGCCTGACCGCGGGCTGGCTGCCCACGACACTCAACATGGCGCTCTGGGGGCTTGCATTCTTTGCCCTGTTCTATGTCGTGATGACCGGCATGGCACGCCTTATCACGCCCTCGCTGTTCGTCATCATCGCAGGCACTATCGCCATAGCCATATGGCTGCTGAATAATGTTAACCTGAAGTTCAGCCTTGACTACATCGTACTGACGATGGTGGTTGCGGTGGGACTGGCCTTTGGTTTGGCTACGATAAACCGGCTGTTTCGTCTTCGCCTGCTCTCGCGCATCGCCGAGCAGGTGATTTTCGTGATGGTGCCGCCGCTGGCGCTGGTCTTCCTTGTGCTGGGCACGATCTTCATCGGTGTTGCAACACCCACCGAAGGCGGAGCCATGGGTGCGCTGGGGGCGGTGATACTCGCGCTGGCGCGAGGACGGCTGAAGTTCGACCTGCTGCAACAGGCCACCTATTCCACTGCTCGTCTTTCGGCTTTTGTGCTGTTCATTCTTCTCGGTGCGCGCGTGTTCTCGCTCACCTTCTATGGGGTGGATGGGCATCTGTGGGTTGAAGAGTTGCTGGTCTCCCTGCCAGGCGGTGAGGTGGGCTTCCTTGTCGCCGTGAACCTGCTGGTGTTTTTCCTCGCCTTCTTCCTCGATTATTTTGAGCTGGCCTTCATCATTATCCCGCTGCTTGGCCCGGCGGCGGACAAGATGGGGATCGACCTCATCTGGTTCGGCGTGATGCTGGCGATGAACATGCAGACTTCGTTCATGCATCCGCCCTTCGGCTTTGCGCTGTTCTTCCTGCGCTCGGTTGCTGCCAAGACCCCCTATGTGGACCGTGTGACCGGGCGCACCATGCAGCCGGTGACAACAGGGCAGATTTATTGGGGGGCGGTGCCCTTCGTGTGCATCCAGCTTGTCATGGTTGCGGTCATCATGATCTTCCCGCAACTGGTGACGCACTATAAATCCGGCCATACCGAACTGGATGACCAGCAGATTCAGGAGCAGTTTGACGGTCTGACTCCCGGGCTTGATGAACCTCCGCCTCCACTCGATTTTGGCGGTTAGTCATTGCTTGCATATATCTGTGAGAGAGTGGGATTGCGGATGGGGGCATCCATCTGATTGGGTATTCGGAGGCAAGAGGCATGGAAAAAGGACAAGAGGCTTGTCCCTCCTGCGGTTCGCAGGTGTTTCCAGAAGAGGCGCAATGCCCGGTCTGCGGCCATCGTCTCCATACGCAGAGGGGCGCGCGCCTGCTGGTTGGGGCGGCGGGCACGGCGCTCGCGCTTGTGGCCGGTGCTGGAGTGTGGTGGTTGCTTGCGGTTCCCGCACCACCACAGGCGACGCCGCCGCAACAGGCTGTTGAGGCCCCGGCACCTCAGCCGGTTGCACCATCTGCCCCTGTCGCACCATCTTCAGCCTCTGCTATGCCACCTCCTCCTTCATGGCCGGCTAATGGTGCGCGCGATCAACCGACAGAGGTGCCGGCAGAGGCCGAAACTGCTGCACCGGCTGCATCGCCTGCCGCTCCTGTGAACCCATCCTCCGGGCCGGTTATTGCGGCAACGGCAGAGGAGCGCCGCGCCTTTGCCAAGGAGAGTGAGGCGAGCCTCACCAGCAATGGCCTTCAGTTGACGGTATCGACCTCGGGTGAAGATGACACCACGCTGGTCATGACCTTCGCTTACGCTGCCACCACCACGGCGGAGTTGATCGTCGCTGGCCCTTTTCCCCGGCAGTGTGAGCGGCGCGGCTTCACGCGTATCCTGTTCATTGACCCCGGCGAGGTCACGCTCGTGTATGACATCGCCACACAGACCCTCAGCAAGCGGTGATTTCCATGACTTCCAATGCGCCGCTTCTGGTGCTGTTTGACTGTGACGGCACTCTGGTGGACAGCCAGCATCACATCGTATCCGCGATGCTGGGGGCCTATGCCCTGAATGGCCGCACCCCACCCAAACGCGAGAGGCTGCTCTCCGTGGTCGGGCTCTCCCTGCCGGAAGCTTTTGCTGATCTTTCCGAAGGCGAGGAAGGGTATCCGGTGATGGCGATGGCCGAGGCTTACCGCACCTCGTTTATCAAACTGCGGGACACCAACCCGCCCGAACCGATGTTCCCCGGTGCGCGAAATGTTCTGGAGGCACTGAAGGCACGTGAAGATGTCGTGCTCGGCATGGTGACGGGCAAGGCCCGCCGTGGGGTGGACCGGGTTCTGGCTGCCCATGACATGGTGGGTTGGTTCGATACCATCCAGACTGCGGATGACGCCCCATCAAAGCCACACCCGGCCATGGTTGTGCAGGCCATGGCGGAGATCGGCGGACAGCCGGAGACGACCATTGTCGTGGGGGACACCTCATTCGACATGGCCATGGCGCGCGCTGCGGGTGCGTGGGCGCTGGGGGTATCTTGGGGGTATCATCCAGTAGAAGATCTACGCAGTGCGGGTGCCCAGATCATGATTGACCGTTTCGATGAGGTGCCAGAAGCGCTGGTGCGTCTGATGGAACCGATTTGAGCAAGCTGTATCAGGATACTGCGCTCACGCCATGAACTGGAATGAGCTTCCAGGTATCTGAAGTCCCGAACCGGATGGCTTGCGCAAGGTCTTGATAAGATGGGTTTGAGGAGACGGGTATGCGGGATTTTCTGACAGATATGGAGCGGGGCGCTTTCTCGGAAGATCCGGTTGAGCGGGTCCGTGCTGCCCAGCGTCCCTCACTGCCCAAGCGGTTCTACACGGATGTGAGTGTCGGCGAAGGGCAGGGGGCCGATGGCGCAAGCGGTTTCACCATTCTGCTGGATGGCCGGCCGGTGCGCACGCCTGCCCGCAGCCTCCTTCTCTCTCCTTCCCGGGAACTGGCTGAAGCCATGGCGGTGGAATGGGCGGCGCAGAAGGATGTGATTGATCCCTTCTCCATGCCTTTGACCCGTCTTGTGAATGTGGCGCTGGATCGGGTCTCGGTTGAGACCGAGGCGGTGCGTGAGGATGTGGTGCGCTATGTTGGCACCGACATGCTCTTCTATCGTTCCGAGGGGCCGCAGTCTCTGGTGGAGCGGCAGGCGCAGCACTGGGATGGAGTGCTGGACTGGCTGCGGGATCAGCATGGTGCGCGGTTCTATCTGGCGGAGGGTATCCGTCACGTCGTGCAACCGGATGAGTCGCTGGAGAAGGTGCGCACGCTGGTGCCATCGTCCGTCATGAAGCTCGCCGCAGTGCATTCCATCACATCGCTGACAGGCTCGGCGCTGCTGGCGCTTGCGGTGGCACAGGGACATATGGATGGGCAGACCGCCTGGCGTGCCGCCCATGTGGACGAAGACTGGAATCGGGACCAGTGGGGCGAGGATGAACTCGCCACCGAGCGTCGTCTCGCACGCGAGGTGGAGATGGATGCTGCCGTGCGCATGCTTGCTCTACTGGATATGGCTGACTGAACCGCGCCTTTGCCATGAAGGTGTGCCGGTATTCAGGTGTATGTTTATGGCTATGCGGGGGAGATATGCCGGGCCATACATATCCGCCTTGGTGGGGAAACAAGCATGGCAATGCAGCAAGCACGGTGGTTCCGGATAGACTGGGCATTGGTGCTGTATGGGCTGAAGATGACCGTGGCGGCCCTGTTGGCGCTGGCGATCTCGTTCTGGTCAAACCTTCCTCAGCCTTATTGGTCGGTTATCACCGTTGCGGTTCTGGCAAATCCCAATGCCGATCAGGTGACGGCCAAGAGCATCGCCCGTGTGGTGGGCACCCTTTTGGGGGCGGCCTATTCTCTCTTGCTGGTAGAGATATTTGGCGATCATGGCGTGATGTTTCTTGGCGCGCTGTGTCTCTGGCTGGGCATCTGTGTCTGGTTTAGTGCGTGGTTCAGGGATTCAGAGGCGTATGCTTTTGCACTCGCAGGCTACACCGCCACAATTGTGGGGTTGCCCGCAGGATTGGATCCCGCATCAGCCTTTGAGACAGCCACGGGCAGGGCTTCGCAGGTTGGCATCGGCATTGCCGTGACCTGGATAGCTTCCGTACTTTTCTTTCCGCGGTTCAGCCATGTTGATTTTCCGGTAAAAGTTCGCACCGCCGGTGCGAAACTGGCACGATGCCTGAGTGCTGGAGCCGATGGCGCAGAAGCGCGCGTGCAACTGGCAACCCTTTTCACGACTCTTCACGGCTATGGTCGAAGCCTCTCACTTGGAGGGCCGGGTGCGCGGCGGCGTGTGATCGCCATTCGCAGCATGAACATCGCGATCATGCGCGCCCTGTTTCTCTCCAGCGCCCTTGCCTCGCCCGACCGCCGCCGCCCTGAACTGGATGAACTGGCAAGTGGTCTACAAAATGCCCTGAGCAGTGAGGCCGCCGCGGCTGAAGCGCAAACGCAATGGGAGGAAGCGGCGCGTCGGCTGGAGCATGAAGTGCGCAATACGCCCCGGCATTCCAGCGGGAGTGACACGACGGTGCTGTGGCTGCGCTTTGTTCAGCAATGCTGCCAGATGCTGATTGGATATCGCGCACTGTATAACCCGTCCATCACGCCCATACCTGTGCGCGGGCGCTTTCACATGGCAGACGCGGATGGCTTGCTGGCCAGCATCTCTGCGCTACAGGCCATGATGAGTTTCGCCATCATCGCTGCATTCTGGCTGGCGACAGGGTGGGAGACCGGTGTCTCGGCGCTGATTATTGCGAGCGTCTATACCTTGCGTCTGTCCAGCAAACTCCACGCGATTGGTGCTTACAGGATGATGGCTTGGGTTGTGGTTATCTGTACCGTGCCGGCGCTTGCCCTCTCCTTTCAGGTGCTACCGATGCTGGAAGGCTTCCCGGCGCTTGCCCTTGCCCTTGCGCCCTATCTGCTGGCAGCTTTTATGGTGGGTGGCCTTGGTGGACCCTACGGTCCGATGGCAATCCTGATTACTCTGGTCCTGATGGTGGTGCTCCAGCCAGAGAATGCCACGACCTATAATTTCGATGCTGCGATCAACGGCATTCTGGCGACGATGCTGAGCTTCTTCATCTGTGCTGCTGTCAGCCAGATTGTCGTGCCCACCTCACCCTGGCTCTTGCGTTTGCGTTTGATCCGCGCTTCTGCCCGTACCTTGCGCCGGGCGACCAGTGACAGTGTGGATGCCGCGAATGAAGCCGAGACGCGTCTGACATTCCTTGCCAGCGAGATCGCGCCCGAGTTTCACAAACTGAAGCCGGATCCCTACCGGGAAACCGAAGCTGCGTTCGTCACGGGCCTTGCCACGATCGCGCTGGCTCGTTTGCATGATGGTGTTCAGCATGAGGATGCATGGGCCCAGAGCGTCCGTGTCATGCAGGACAAGGCTAGGCGATTGCAAATCTGGCACTGGCATAAGGGGTTGGAAGAGCTTGTGAGCCTTGCGGTGCAAGGTGGAGAAGAAGCCAGAGCATGCATCGAGCCCGGAGGCGATGGGCGAGCATGCCAGGCTGCTGCATCATTTCAGATTTTCCAGCAGTCCGTGGGTATTCTGTCAGGCATCTCATTGCAGGCTGTGGCGCAGACCGATCTGATGACGGATGGGCATCTGAAAACAGGCTGAGGAGAGAATAGGGCCTCCAGAGTTGTTCCGCCTGCCACCGAGTGGTATGTGGCTCTTGAGAACTGGTATTCTATGGTTGCATCGGCTGTAACTGCGGGGATATTTTATCGTGCTGGACAGAGCCGAAGGCCTTGCCGGGGAAGGTTGAGCATCACACCATGCTTCGCGAAATTTCAATAGCCGGTGTCTATTTCCCCGCAATATTCTTCTATTTTATCGCCAGTCTCGTCATCTATGTGGTCGTTGACGCCATTTTATCCCGGCTCAATGTTTACAAATGGTTCTGGCATAAATCACTGGTGCGGCTGTGTCTTGTCATTCTGATCTTCAGCCTGTCCTTTATCTATGTCTCACTACAGTGAATGGATGTTGAGATGCGGGCAATGTCTGTGGTCCGGGTTTTTGCCACGCTGGTCCTTGTGGCCGGGGCGGCCTGGTCTGCCTGGCTGCTGTGGCAGTATTATTTCTATTCGCCCTGGACACGGGACGGACGGGTCGTCGCCAACATCATCAAGCAGGCACCGCAGGTTTCCGGACAGATCGTTTCGGTGCAGGTGAAAGAGAACCAGTTCGTAAAAACGGACGATATCCTGTTCACGATTCAGGATGAGCCGTACCGCATCGCGGTGAAGACGGCCGAAGCGCGCATGGCCAGCACCAAGGCCACATGGGAGATGAAGCAGTCGATCTCGGATCGTCTGAACCAACTGACCCAACTCGCAGCTACGGCGCAGGCCCAGGAAGACGCCCGCCTTGCCGCCGCGGCGGCCGAAGCCGACTTCCATAGCGCCCAGTCACAACTGGAGCATGCGAACCTTCAGCTTCAATGGACCACGGCCCGCGCCCGCACGGATGGGTGGGTGACCAATATTGACCTGAATCCGGGTGATTATGCTGTTGCCGGCACGCAATCTGTTGCCATCGTTGATTCCACCTCATTGCGGGTCGAGGCGTTCTTCGAGGAAACCAAGCTGTTCAACATCCCGCTTGGCGCGAGGGCGAATGTCTACCTGATGGCTGGGGGACAACCTCTGAAAGGCACGGTCGCATCTGTCGCCAGAGGTATTGCTGATGTTGATAACCCCAGAGGGCCGGCCGGTCTTCTGGCCGTAAAGCCGAACTACCAGTGGATCCGTCTTGCCCAGCGCATCCCTGTTCGCATCGATCTTGATGCTGTACCAGATGACCTGCCGCTGGTGAGCGGCATGACGGCAACGGTGGTGGTTGATCTTGCTGAAGAAAAAGCGGCCGTGACGTCAGCTCCGGCTGCTGCTGACAAACTGCTCAGCACGGGCTCCAAGCCGGAATCTGTCGGCACAGCACGCTGAAGCAGGCCATAATGAGACCGGCCCTGGAAATATGGGCCGGTCTGTCATGTCTCAAGGCGGGTCAGCTGGCCGCAGCTACCGCATTCTGAACGGATACGATTTCCAGCTCATTGGTGCGTCCGTCACGTGCCGTCCAATTGATGGACTGGCCCTCGGACAAGCCAATCAAAGCCGCCCCGATGGGGGTCATGATGGAAATCCGCCCTGCGGCGATATCCGCATCTCCGGGATACACCAGCGTCACTGTCCGTTCAGTGCTGTTTGCCTTGTAGGTCACGGTTGAGCCCATGCGCACGGCTGTGGCCGGAAGACGCTTCGGGGGCACGATTTTTGCGCGCTCCAACTCTGTCAGCAGCTCTTCCGCCACATCGGGAGTACGGGCGAGCGCTGCTGTTGCCAGTCCGGTCAGGCGCTCATGATCCTCTTCGCTCAGGACGATAGTGGGGAGACGGCCGGTTTTCGTGGCTTTTCTCATGGGACCTCATCACGTGATCTTGCCCGCAATGCGCGCCGACCGCACGGCCTTGCGGGCGGCGCGGCGGGATAACGGGAAATGGGAAAGAACTGAAACGCGCTGGTCGCGTGCCGTGATTAAAACGGCGGAACATTCACCCCCAGCACCCGGAAGCGCGGGGCCGGGCGCGGGGTCACATGCCTGCGATGGGGCAGGGGCGACGGTGAATGGTGGCAGTGCGGATCATGCCCCGATGAGGCCTTGCAGCGGGCTTTATGTCAAGGGACGGAAAGCGGATAGGGAGCAAGCGCATCATTTGACGGTGTGCAGTGCAGGAGTGCAGGGGGATAACCGGATCGTTTTTGGAGACGATATCTCAGGCCGTGTTCAGCCCTGTCCGCAGCCGATCCAGCAAATGGAAGAGTTGCAGTTGTTCGGCATCGGTAAGGCCGGTCAGCGCCGCGGAGAAAAACTCTTCGATAGGCTCCTGCATCTCGCTCCAGGCATATTCCCCGGCAGGAGACATGCGGATGAGCCTGCTGCGTCCGTCGTCGGGATCACGCACCCGCTCGATCCATGCCCGCGCTTCCAGGCGATCGAGCACGGCCGTGAGGTTTTGGCGGCTGAGCAGCAGGAATTCCATCAGTTCTTTGACGGACATGCCCTTCTCATGCACCAGCGGTCGCGCCAGAGCACCCAGAACCGCCCATTGCTGTGTTGTTGCACCAAATCCGGACATGTGACGCATGCCGTTCTTGTGCAAAAGATTCGAGCACTGATAGAGGCGGAAGAACAGACGGTTGGCGACATCCAGTCGGGTCGGGTCGCCAATGTCTCCGGTAAAACTCATCGCGAGGGGCCTTCTCACTCTAAAGGCGGGAATCCCACATGCGGGGAATCCGAGAATTCATATAAGCGGTTTATGGCGCGCTTGCATGGCGCGAAGTGGCAAGTCTACCCGTTTTTACGGCTTCCACAGCCATATCGTGGAAAGGTGTTGCTGCATAATCAGGGCAAGAGAGCGTCTGTGGTGGGGCTGTGAAGTGATTTGCCTGAGGATTCGCGCCGGTTCGCCACCTGATTTGGGATCAGACAAGCTCGAATGTGCTCGGAAAGAGCTAAAAGCCCGTGTGAGCTCCTTTCAGCGGGATCTGCACGTTCTGCAATCATGTGGTGTGAGTTTGGGCATCGTGACAACCCCGCTCATGGCGCGGATGAACCTTGGTTTCTCCTTTAAAATGAAAGATTCACGGCAATACTGTGGCGCTCCTGTCACAGTTCGAGTTTAGCCCCAAGCGTACTAGGGTAGGGTATGCAGGATCGTGCTATTCTTGCAACAGTGAGATTGAAACCATCATCCATGCGGCTTTGTTGGGCCTGTTTCAGATTGATCAGAAAGCGATGGGCGGTATCTTGGCGGTGCGACGAGGGGGGCTGCCCCGGTCGCCTAATTAAAGATCTGGCGCACCAATGATGGCGCTGCCGGTGACAGAATTGGGAAAAATCGGGGCAAGAGCTGACAAGGGTAATAAAACCCAGCAAAGCGGCGCTCGCTCCCTCGTAACCAACTTGGAGGTCAATTATGAAGATGGTGAAGAGCCTTCTCCTGGGTAGTGCTGCGGGTCTCGTCGCGGTTGCTGGGGCCCATGCTGCCGATCTGCCTGTTAAGGCGAAGGCCGTCGAGTATGTGAAGGTTTGCTCCGCATACGGCGCGGGCTTCTATTACATCCCCGGCACCGACACCTGCCTCAAGATCGGTGGTTATGTCCGCCTTGACGCGTACGTCAACGCCACCGGCACTTTCAATCCTTTCATCAGCAACCAGGCTTTTGGTGCTGTTGGCAATCGCACCAGCGATCTGAACGACAGCTACCGCACTCGTACGCGTGGCCTCATCACCCTTGATGCACGCACGCAGACTGAATACGGCACCCTGCGTTCGTACGCTGGCTTCGGCGCGAACCTGGACAGCTGGGGCGGCGCTAACGGCAGCACCGGCGTTGAGCTGGACCGCGCCTTCATTCAGTTCGCTGGTTTCACGGCTGGTTACACCACGTCGTTCTTTGACCCGAACCTGAACTACATGCTGACCACCCCTTACACCATGACCAAGCGTAAGCTGAGCCAGCTCGCTTACACTGCTCAGTTCGGGAATGGCTTCTCTGCAACGATCGCTGTCGAAGACCAGCGTTTTGTTGACGTGACCAATGCGAATGCATATGGCCCCAACGCTCGCGCCGGTTCGCAGGCTCCTGACGTTGTTGCCAACCTTCGCCTTGAGCAGTCTTGGGGTTCCGCGCAGATCGTTGGTGCGGCTCACCAGTCGCTGGTTGCTGACGGTGCGTCTCTCTTCCAGAACACCTCTGATACTTGGGGCTTCGCTATCGGCGGTACCCTTGAGTTCAACCTTGACGCACTTGCCAAGGGCGACGGCTTCTTCGTGACCGCTGCTTATGGTGACGGCGCTCTCAACTATGTCGGCCTGAACGGTTCTGACCGCACCACCAACGCTACCCAGTTCGGTCGCGTGAAGGTCACGAACTTCGGTAGCACATCGAGCGGCGCGTTCTACCAGATGTCGGACGTTGTTTATAACGGCCTCACTGGCGACTTCGACAAGACCAAGGCTTGGTCTGTCACGGGTCAGTTCCGTCACTTCTGGACCCCAGGTCTGCGTTCGGCCGTTCTGGTCGGCTATGTTGACGTGGATGCCCCTGACTCGGCTTTCGCCAACAACAATGGCTTCCTTGACTTCAACATGTACCAGGTTGGCTTCAACACCATCTGGTCGCCGGTCAAGAACCTCGATATCGGCGCTGAAGTGCTGTACTCGAAGGTTGAAGGCAAGCACGACTTCAACGACGGCAGCCCGCTTCAGGCTCTGAACCCGAACCCGATTGGTTACGGTGGTTCCACCGATCTGTGGTCTGGCGGCGTCCGCATCCAGCGCAATTTCTGATCGAACTGTCTTCAGACATTCAAGAGGCCTCGGCAGGAAACTGCCGGGGCCTTTTGATTTATGACCGTTAAAGTGCCGGTTTCAGAAGCCCTTGGCATGCCATCGCCCTTAACAGTGCGATGTTTCCCTAAAACTTTTGTTTTTCCAGTCTGTTAGATTGGCTGGACTTGTCACATGGGGGTATGCTGCTTCTCATCAGATGCGGTATATCTGTGTGCGAGGTCCTTGGAGCAGGACCATGTCATGAGCCTGTTTGAATTGGGAAAAGCTCTCCAGAATAATATATCGTTACATTGATATGTAACGCATCCGGATCGTGCTGAACTTTTGCGTGACGTGAAATGGACGTTAGGGAGATGTCTGCTTATGGCTCTTGATGCGTCTGGCAGCGGTGTGGAAGGACGTCCCGCGCCGGGCAATCGTACGGCAGGAATTGCTGACGGTGCTGGTGATGCTCAACGCGATTCCGGCTGGAAGGGATGGCGGCTCTGGGTGCTGCTGGCTGGCTTTCTGGTTTGGTGTGCTCTCGCCTTTGGCACTTTGGTGACTGCGCGCGGTTCCATTGAAGATGATTTGACATTGCGCGCTCAGGATGTGCTTGAGCGAACTGGGGAGACATGGGCTTCCGCGCGATTCATTGGGCGCGATGCCGTGCTCGAGGGAGAATCCCTTGCAGAGATGGCGCGGGCAAAAGTGCGTAACTCCCTTGGAGATATGTTTGGTGTCCGGGTGGTCCACGATGCCACCACTCTCTTGCCGGAGCGCCGGCCCTTCACTTTCAGTGCAGTGAAGGATGGCAAGGTCATTGCGCTTTCGGGCTATGTTCCCTCGGCGGATGCGCGCACGCGTATTCTTTCCGCTATTGAAACGGCAGGCTACGTTGTTGCCGGCGCGGAAAAGCTGGTGCGGGCACGGGGGGCCCCGCCCGGTGATTTTGCTGCATTGGTGCTGTTTGGTCTCAAGCAGTTGGAACAGTTGCCTGCAGGGCGGATCACACTTTCGGATGGTGCCGTAGCGATTGAAGGTCGAGCCAGTGACCTTGCAATCTATGATGAGCTTGGCATGGCAATGAGAGGCACTCTGCCATATGGCATGACGCTCGCTCGTTTTGCGGTGCGTCCTCCTGTCGCTTCCCCATTTCTGTGGTCAGCAAGCCGTGAGGGGAAAACGCTGCGTTTGAGCGGATATGTACCGTCAGACACGGCGGGCAAGGACGTGCACTCAGCCTTGGAGGAACTGCTTCCGGGACTGGAGGTCCATGATGACACGCATATTGCCGATGGCGCACCCAGTACAGATCTGTGGTTGAAGGCTGTTCGTTATGCGGCCGGGCTTTTGGCTATATCTCCGCAATTACAGGTTTCGCTGTCTGATAGTGCGCTTTCAGTTGAAGGGCAGGCACCGACATTCGATACCTATGATGCGCTTTCGCAGGCGCGTCGTGCCGCACCAGAGGGATTTCAGGTGACCCGTTTTGCGGTTGAGCCTCCCCGTGCTTCCCCTTTCACATGGCTGCTGGAACGCAATGCCGATGTGGTGCGTCTCATTGGTTATGCGCCATCTGAAGAGACCCGTCGCCTGCTGAATGATGCCGTGCGCAGCGCTTTTCCCGGCGTTCCTGTGCGTGATGAGATGCGGTTGGCGAGTGGTGGACCGGCCCCTGAAGCATGGGCGGCGGCAGCCAATTATGCGGTGGTTCAGCTTGCACGCCTGAGCCATGGACAGGTGCAGGGTGAGGGGACTCGTATCACACTCACGGGTGAGGCTCTGGATTCGACGGGCTTCACGCAGATCACAAAGGCCGTGGATAATCCTCCCACCGGGGTCACCGTGAAGTCCTCGGTACTGCCGCCCCACATTTCTCCTTATGTTTTTGCGGTGCGGCGCGATCTGGATGGCCTCACCGTCTCCGGTTTCTACCCGGATCTTAAGGCACATGATGTTCTCCTGAATGCGCTATCGCGTGACTTTCTGAAAGAGAAGGTGACTGATGTTTCCGCAATCGGTTCGGGAGCACCAGATGGGTTTCTTGCCGTCCTCACCAGTGCTCTCTCGCATTTAGCCCGTCTGGAAAAAGGCGAATTGAGCCTTGCTGATACGCAGCTTCACCTTTCCGGAATAGCCCTGAGCCCGCAGGCTGCAGAGCAGATTGCGAGTGAAATGCGCACAGCCATACAGCCGCCCTTCAAGGTGGATGTGGAGATCGGGTTGGCTCAACCGGGTCCTCATACGGGTGCGCAGGAGTGTCAGGCGCTGATTACGGACCTGATGGGGCGTGGCACCATTCTATTCAACAGCAATAGCGCCCAGATCACCCATGGTAGTCGCTCGCTACTGGATCGGTTGGCTTATGTGCTGGAGCGTTGTCCGGTTGCGACTGTGGTTGTGGAGGGGCACACGGATACGGTTGGCGATGATCGTATCAATCAGCGACTGTCACAGGCGCGGGCCCAGGCCGTGGTAAACGCGCTTGAAGAGGTCGGGGTCATGCCCGCCCGCTTGTCTGCGGTCGGGTATGGCGCATCTCGTCCCGTTGGATCCAATGAGACTGAGGTTGGCCGTGCCAGAAACCGGCGTATCGAACTGGTGGTGCAGGAGGGGCCGGCGCAATGATGTATCTCGCTCTTGCCTTATGGCCCTATTTGCTTGTCGCCCTCTGTATCGGTTTGGCAACCGGCTATTTTCTGCCACGTGACGGGACGGGGGAGGATCTATGACTGCATTTGCTCTCGAAACTCTGTTGCTTCTGTTCATCATGTTCGTTGTCGGGGTTATTGCAGGCCTGATGCTTCGCCGCGCTCGCGCTAGAAGGCTGGCGCTTCTTCGGGATAATGATGAGTCTTCATCTCTTGCTTTCGCTGCAACGACGAGTGAGCGAACTCCGGCGGAGGGTGTGCGAGCGCCATTGGCGGATGCGCCGGCCAGAAAAGACAAGGTGCAGAAGGATGATCCGCCTCAGGAGTACTCGAAATATGTGCCAGCGGATGAGGGGCAGGGTGCTCAGTCGCAGCCGAGGGCAGCCTCGGAGAACGATTTGAGCCAGTGCCCCCCAGTTCTGGGGGCGCCTGAAGGCGGACGGGCGGATGATCTGACGCGCCTGAAAGGAGTTGGTCCGGGTAATGAACGCAAGCTGCACGAATTGGGGATTTTCCACATCCGGCAGATTGCAGCCTGGACGCCTGAGCAGATTGCTTGGGTAGGGCGTTTTCTGGCCTTTCCCGGTCGTGTGGAGCGTGAGGATTGGGTTGGGCAGGCAAGGGCCTTGCTTAAGAAGGAAAATGGG